>NZ_JAIOUV010000004.1 GCF_019931145.1 Marinicella meishanensis
AAAAGAAATGATGTATTATGCATCAACTGGTGAGTCTGCCAATGCGGCATGACTCAAGTAAAAAACTCTCCGGTAAACCCGGGGCGATTCACCTTCTAATTTTCCATACTTAATTTTTGAAATAGTAAGAATTACTTGAGAAAGTGGTTTCCGGAGTAACAAAGTAGTTATTAATACAGTAGCAGGCCACGCCAAAGAACTAATTATTGATGCTGTCCACTCAAGGAGTGTCATTAAAATTCCCCAACTAAAAATATAATTTTTTCACACGTTTTTAAATGTACCATAAAAAATTAACAAAAAAGACATCATTTCACAATATAACACTTAATGCACACAAAATGGATCCCCGGGTCAAGCCCGAGGATGACGGTTTGATTGGTTTATCACAGCCACATGGTTAATTCCCATTAATCACAGTGGTGATGACACCCTATTGAGTAAGCCCCTCCAATCGCTCCTCCAAAATCTCCAAGCCCAAATTTGCGGCGCCGCCGAGGGACACGCGGGCTTGGATGGATTGTTCGGGGGTGATGGGGGTTTGGCCGTCTTTGGAGGCGAGGTAGGCGTCGCGGAAGCTTTGGCCTTGTTGGACTTGGGCCAGGGCTTGGTCGGTGGCCATCATTGCGGGGGTGATGGCGGCTTGCATGATATCGGTATTGAACACCAGGGCTTCGAGCAGGCCAGGCAACAGGACGAAGGTGTCGCGGGTGGCTTTGAGGCCTTTGATCAAGGGTTCTTTGGACAATTGCAGGTCGCGTTGGTAGCCGCTGGGCAGAGACAGCAGGGCATGCACCTGGGCGGCGGCGCCGTCGACCACGGCTTGGCTGGCGCGCATGATTTCGACCACATCGGGGTTGTTCTTATTCGGCATGATGGAGGAGCCGGTGGTGTGGGTGTTTTTCAGGCCGATGAAATTGAACTCCTGGGTCATGAACAGGCTCAGGTCCCAAGAAAAACGGCGCACATCAGACATCAAATAAGACAGCTGGTGCAGCACCATCAGTTCGTACTTGCCACGCGAGTTTTGTGCGGCAACGGGATTGACCTGCACCCGCGACAGGCCCATGGCCGCGGCGGTCAATTCCCGGGCCAAGGGCAATGGCACACCAAAACCGGCGGCGGTGCCCAAGGGTGAGGCATCAAGCAGCTCGCCGAGTGCATTGAGCTGTTGCAGGTCATCGAGCAAGCCTTCGGCAAAGCCGAGCAACCACACCGCGACCGTGGTCGGCATCGCCCGTTGCAGATGGGTGTAACCTGGCATCAGGGTGTCCGTGTGGTCCTTGGCCAGGTTCAGCAAAGTGTCGATCACCGCCACCACTTCACCTTTCAGTCCGCCCATCTGGTCTTTCATGAACAACCGGAGACAGGTCAGCACCTGGTCGTTCCTTGAACGGCCGGTGTGGGCTTTCTTGCCCAGTTCGCCCAGTTGTTCGGTGAGGCAGAACTCGATGGCTGAATGGCCGTCTTCAAAGCGGCTGTCCAGCACAAACTCCTGCTTGATGAAAGCCTGTTGCAGTTGGGCCAAGGCGGCCTCGAATTGGCTCAAGTCAGCGGCGCTGATCAGCTCAATGGCGGCCAGGCCTTTGAGGTGGGCCAGCGTGCCCTGGATGTCATACAGGAATAAGGCTTGGTCCAGTTCGACGTCGGCCCCGGCCAGGTAAGCCATGACTTCCGGTGGCAGGGTGTTTTCTTGGGCTGACCACAGCACCGCATCGAGTGTTTGTGTGGTTTGGCTTGATTGGTTGGAGGTTTGAAGCGTTTTGGGGTTCATCATATTATTCCGGTAAAGGCTTGGGTTTGGTGGCTGGCGGCCAAGGCCAGGTTCATGTTTTGCACGGCTTGGGTGGCCGCACCTTTGAGCAGGTTGTCCAGACAGACGTTCAACACCAGGTGGCCCGGCTCGGCCTGGGAGGCGGCAAAGCCACCGATGATCACACCGTGCTGTTGGGCGATTTGTTGGACCTCTGGGGCGGTGGTTTGCACCTGGATCAAGGGGCAATCGGCGTAGAACTGTTGGTAGATCTTGAACAGTTCTTCGGCGGTCAACGTCAAATTCAGTTTTCCAGACAAAGTCAGGTGGATGCCGCGAAAATGCGCCGCCACGTGGGGCATGAAACGGATCGGTCGCCCCAGCACCCGGGTCACTTCCCGCTCATGGGTGTGGTCGGTGGGCTTGTAGGCCAACAGGTTATCGGCCAAGCGCTTGGGGTTGTTTTTGTCCGAAGGCGTGGTGCCAGCCCCGCTGTAACCCGACACCCCAAAGGCGGTCGGCACATCGTGATCGTTGTCTTGCAGGTAGGGCAACAAGGGGTACCAACCCAATTGCAATCCGGTGGCATAACAACCGGGGTTGGCGATCAGGCGCGCGATGGCCAGGGACTGTTCACAGGTCTCGGGTTGACCATAGGTCCAATCATCATCAAAGCGGTGGTCGGCACTGAGGTCGATGATCAGGGTCCTCGGGGCCATTTGTTGCCACAGCGCCGTGTGCTGTTTGGCAAGGCCATCGGGCAAGGCCACAAACAACACGTCCAAGTCATGGTTTGGCAGGTCTGCAATTGGTCCATCGGCATACGCCAAATGCGGGTCGGAAAAGCCAGCCACCATCTGCTGCACCGGCTTACCGGCGTGTGAACGCGAGTAGGCGGCGACCAATTGCACCTGTGGGTGTGCATCCAGCAATTGAATCAACTCCACCCCAACATGGCCGCGGGCGCCCAAGATGGCGGCTTTGATCGGCTCAGCCATGACTTTGCTCCGGCAATGGGGTTGCTGCGCCTTCCCAGCCCGAATCTTCGGTGAAGGCCTGCTGCAAACAGTGTAAGGACTCCTGGGGGCTCAAACCACAGGCAAAGCCCACCCAATCGTTGTCTGTAGGCTTGGTTTTTACCTGTGCCGACTTCATGGACGCATCCGCTTGTTTGAAATACCAGGTGTTGATCTCGTTGTGGGCGCGGGAGCGCCAATACAGTTGTGGGTGGTTGTGCTTGATCTGCTGCCACAAGGTGGCGGCCAAGCCTTCACCGCGGGCTTCGCGGGTCACGGCAAATTTGTGCAGGTATGCATGGCCATGCTCGCCTGCGGTGATCAAAGCCGCGGCCCGGCCCGATTCGGCGATGTACACCTTCTTGATGGGCAGACCACCCAAGAATCCGGCTCGAAAGGTGCGGCCAAAGGCGTTTTGCAGAATGCCGACCAATTGCTGTTGCAAAAACGGTGTCAGGGTGTCGTGTTCGGTGATGCGTTCACCGAGGTTGATGAAGGTGCCAGCCCCTTGGTGGGTGAACAACTCACGGGCCAGGTTCTTACTCGACGTGATCGACACCGAATGGCCCGGGCCCATGGGCTCGAGCAATTCTTTGATCTGGGTCAGCTTCAGTTGCATGCCAGAGTGCACCCAGTCTTGTTGCATCAACTGTTCGAAATCGTTGTGCAACTGAATCGCCGAAATGATCTGGTCATTGGCATCCAACACCCCACCGGTGGGGGTGACGAAGATGATTTTGTGCGGATTGACCTGCCACACCAGTTCGCGGGTGGCGACATCGGCGTTGATGTTCAACACCTGGCCGCTGCTGGTTTCACCCAAACAACTGAGCACCGGAATGGCGCCGCTGTGCAAAGCCTGTTTGATCGGTGACAGGTGGATCTTCGATACCGAACCGACCAGGCCATACTCGGCCTCATCCAGGTATTCGCTTTCGAACACCCCGTGCACCACACCGCTGGCCCGCACGCCTTGTTGTTCCAAAGCCGCCACCAACTGTTGGTTGACCTGATACATGATCGGCCGAATCACCGCCATGCTGGCCGCATCGGTGACGCGGATGCCGGCTTTTTTCTGACTGTCGATGCCGGCCGCCGCCAAACCCTGGTCCAGCTGCACCCCGGCACCGTGCACCACAATGGGGGCCAGGCCCAGATTGGCCAACAAGGCCAACGACTCGGCCAGCTGCTCCAATTCTTGGTCCAAAATGCCGCCGCCGACTTTGACCACCGCAAAACGCATCTCGTCTTGACTGTGGTAGCGGTTCAAATAATGCCGCGCTTCCTGGCTGTTGGTCAGCTGCAACAGCGCGCTCTGTAAAATGGCCTGGTGGTTGGCCGCCTGACTCAGGTGTTTGGCCTGATTCAGTTGTTTAGAATTCGATTTCATGACAACAATCCTGCATACAATTGATAACATTGGTGTAACTGCGCCACAGCCACCCATTCGTCGGTGGTGTGCGCCTGGGCAATGTCGCCCGGTCCCAGCACCAGGGCCGGCACCCCGGCTTGGCTGAATAAGGCCGCCTCGGTCCAAAAATCCACCGGCGCACCGATGGGCAAGTCATGGGCCTGACAGTACTGCTGGGACTGCTCGGCCAAAGCCTGGTTTTCCGGCAAGGACGGCGCCATCAGGGTGGTGTGCCATTGGGCTTCCAGGGCTTTTGCGATCAACTGCGCATAAACCTGTTCAGAGGACTGGCCGGCTGGCACCCGCACGCTGAAGCCCAATTGGCATTGTTCGGCGATCATGTTGTTCTTCTCGCCGCCTTGGATGTAACCCAGGTTGAAACAAATACCGGCTGGGTTGTCTGCCGTTTGTTCGGTGGCCGCCATGGCAGTGGCTTGCTGCAGCCAAGCGCTGGCTTGGTGCACCGCATTGCCGGTCAAGGCCCCAACCGATGATGAATGACCACTGATGCCACTGAACTGACCATGGGCCGAGACGTATCCCCGGTGTTGCAACACCGCCTGACACCCGGTGGGCTCGGCCACCACCACCTGCTGAAACACCGACAGGTCGTGATCGAGGATGAACTGTTCCACACAGCAGGCGTTGGTGCCCTCCTCGTCGGTGGTGAACAACACCGCCATCGGCTGTTCAGCCGTCTCGGCCAAGGCCATCAAGCAGGCCGCTGCGCCCTTGATGTCGCACACACCGCGCCCGAAATAGCGACCATCGACTTGGGTCAAGGTGAATGGATCGTGGGTCCAACCACCGCTCACCGGCACCGTGTCCAGGTGCACGTTGAACAGCACGTCTGGCTGACCGCGCAGCGCGTAAAACGCCACCCGACCCTGACCGAAATCGGCCATGGTCACGGTGAAGCCCTGGCCTTTGAAAAACGCTTCCAAGGCCACGAACAAGGGATCGGTGAAAGCGATTTCACGCGGTGGGTTGCAGGTGTCGTGACTGATCAGCATGGCCAGGTGTTGCTCAATTAAATGTTGAATCGGGTCCTGGGTCGATGTCAAATCGATGTTTTTGGCGGCTTGGTTCATGAGGCCCTCCTGACTTGGTTGACCAGGGTCGCGCCCTGGCCGGTGAGTTTGATGAAGCCCAAGGCCTCTTCCGGGGTCCAGTCACAGGACTGCGCATAGACCGCTTGGGGCGCTTGGATGATGTACGGTGAATCCACCGCGGTGGCCAACAGGCTGCCACCGGCCGAAGACAGGGTAACGGTGCCAGTGACATGAGACTGGGAATGCTGCAAGTAGGCTTCCAGATCGAGCTTGTGCGGCTCATAGAAAAAGCCTTGATACACCAGCTCGCCCCAGCGTTCGGCCACTTGGGTGCGGAATTGGTTTTGGAATTTGGAGTTGACCAAGTCTTCCAAGGCCTTGTGCGCTTGCATCAGACCATCGATGCCGGGACACTCAAACACGATTCGCCCTTTCAAACCAACGCTGACATCACCGGTGTAAATGTGGCGGCCAATGCCACAAGCGGCCAACTGCTGGTTCAAGGTGTGCAACAACTCTGGACCGGCCATGGACTGGCCATTGAGCGCGGAGGCCACACCCTGTTCAAAGGTCAAGGTCCAGCTTTGGGGTTCGGCGGGCCAATCGGCTTTGGCTTTGACCCAGCAGGCACTTTCGGGTCCGGGTGGATCAAAGGTGTCAATCTCACTGCCCGAAATGGTCACGCCCAACATGTTTTCGTTGATCGAATACTTTTGGTGTTGCGCCGACATGGCAAAGCCAGCCTGCTGCAACACCGCCAATTCATGGTCCCGAACATTACCTTGGATCTCGGCTTGCAAATCCCGAATCGGGGCGATGATCTGGTAATCACCCAGCGAGTGCACGGTTTGATCAAAACGGAACTGATCGTTGCCCATGGCGGTGCAACCGTGGGCAAAATACGGGGTGTTCAGCTGATCGCACAACTGTAAGCAAAGGCTGACAATCACATAGCGATCTGAACACAGCAAAGGGTATTCACCGCGCATGCGGGCTTTGGACCAGATCAGGGGTTTGACGAATTGGTCCCAGATGGCTTGTTGGGCATTGAGTGTGTGGTGCTCGGTTGCGCCCAAGGCCAGAGCCCGTTGTTCGATGGCATGCAGCTCGTCGGCGTCGATGCCGCCGGCGTCGACCAGCACGGTGTGCACTTGGCGGCCTTGTTGCACCAAATGATGCAGGCAGTAAGAGGTGTCCAGTCCGCCGGAAAAGGCCAGTACAATGGTTTTGGATTTCATGATGGTTCCTGTGTTTTGATTGATTGGTTCATTAAATTCAGCATCAGCGCTTTTTGCACATGCAAGCGGTTTTCGGCCTCTTCCAGCGCCACGCAGTAGTCGGCATCCATCACCTCATCGGTGGCTTTGACGTTGCGGCGCAAGGGCAAACAGTGGCTGAATTTGGCCTGGTTGGTCAGCGCCATCTTGGCGCCGTCAACGATGAAGTGTTTGAACGGTTCACGGTGTTTGAACTCGGTTTCCGGATCACCGTAAAACGGCAGTGCGCCCCAGCTCTTGGCATAAACAAAATCGGCGTCTTGGTAGGCCGCTTTGATGTCGTGGGTAACGGTGAAACTGGCGCCATGGGCAGCGCATTGGGCCTGGGCCGTGGCCAGGTAATGGTCATCCAGCAGGTAGTGTTCATTGGGACACAGCAAGGTCACATCCATGCCAAACTTCGAGGTCATCAACAAAGCCGAGTTGGCCACCGCGGTGTTCAGGGGTTTGGGGTGGTAGGTCCAGGTCAGCAGGAATTTTTTCTGCTTGACTTGTTTCAGGTGGTTTTTGATGGTCATCATCAGCGCCAACTCCTGGCAAGGGTGGACGATGGTTTCCATGTTGATCACCGGGACCGCAGCGTGGGCCGCCAGGGCTTTGATGGTGGCATCCTGGCGATCAATGGACCAATCCTGGAATTGGGGAAAGGCGCGAATGGCGATCATATCCACATAGGACGACAACACCCCGGCCACTTCGGCGATGTGTTCTTCCGCGGCGCCATCCATAACCACGCCTGGCTCGAACTCAATGCCCCAGGCGTCTTTACCGGGTTGTAACACGATGGCGGTGCCGCCCAGTTGTTGCATGCCCAACTCAAATGAAGTCCGCGTGCGCATCGAAGGGTTGAGGAACAGCAAGGCAATGGATTGGCCATGCAGGTGATTTTGGATCGGCTGTTGTTTGAGGTAGCCGGCATCGGCCAACAAGCCCTCAAGGTCCGCTTGGGACCAGTCTTCGGTGCTGAGAAAGTGCTTTATCATCGTTTTTCCTGTCTTGATAAAGCCAAAAAGCGCGGGTATTAAAAAACCCGGCTCTTTGGCCGGGTTTTTAAAATTCTTGTTTTACTGAATCACACGCCTAACCAAAGAGCTCCATACGCTTTACCGGACGGCGACGACGAACAACCACAGCACTGTTCACAGTGTTGTTTTGAATGGATTTCAGGTTTTGTTCGAAGTTGTGTTTCATCATGTTTTTGTGTTCACTTGGGCGTAAAGTAACATGCTTTGAAAGTCAATGGCAAATGTTTTTTTGTTATGGGGGTGTTTTTTTCGTTGGGGTCTTACATATGAGATCAGCGTTAATGATCTTCATCCTTGCATCTGAGATGTTATCTGCGTGTCATGTTGTAGATTCCTGCTTGTGCAGGAATGACGTATGAGAAGGAACTTGCCCTTGTGAACCCATAAAGAGAAAGAACCCGTCATTCCGACCGAGTGAAACGAGTGGAGAAATTTCATTAAGCATGCACCTTACTCAGACAGTTATACATATTATTGGTCATATCCCTCGCCTCCATGGACGGAGGTGTGCCGTGTGAGCAGGACGCTGAAACGGCCGCCACATGGATGTGGGTGTGTCGTGCAAATTTGGAATGACAACGGCCGACTGCACCCGGGATGACTTCACTTTTTGTTCAATGTTTATTCCAGGTCAATCACATACCGTTGCACGCGGTGGCCGTCTTCGTCGGTGATGGTGGAATCCAGCAGGCCGCCATTGGCCTGGATCATGCCGGCCGAGGCGTGGTTGTGTTCGTAACAATGCACTTGCACCGGGTTGATGCCCCGCTTCCAGGCTTGCTCAAGGGTCAGGCGCAGCAATTCAGAACCCAGTCCTTGCCCCCGCCTCGAAGGGCGGATGCCGAGGCCAATGTGGCCACCGGAATGCCGCAACACGTCGTTCAAGCGGTGGCGCAGGTTGGACATGCCAATGATTTCATCGCCTTCAATCAGCCAAAACGTGCTGCTGGGTTCAAACGATTCGGGCAAGTCCACACCGTCTTCATAGGCTTGGATTTTTTGCAACAAAGCAGCGAAATCACGGTGCGCAAAATCCAAAGGGAACGGGTGGCGGTTTTCATCACCCAACTCAGCGATGTAGCTGAGGTAACTGCTTTGATAGGCCATTGATGGTTTGATCAGTTTCATGGTCTCAGGTGATAATCCCAGTGGTTTGGCCTTTGGGTCGTATTTTGGGTTCCCCTTTGGGGATCGCGTCCAGCAGTTTTTGGGTGTAGGCATTTTGCGGGTTGTGATAGATCGCTTTGGCGGTGTTCAATTCGACGATTCGACCCTGGTTCATCACCCCCACCCGATCGGCGATGAAGTTCACCACCGACAAATCATGCGAAATGAAAATGTAGGTCAGTTGTCGCTGTTCTTGCAGGTCCAACAACAGGTTCAACACCTGTGCCTGGACCGACACATCCAGGGCCGAGACGGATTCATCGCAGACGATGAATTCAGGATCCACCGCCAGCGCGCGGGCAATGGAGATGCGTTGGCGTTGGCCGCCGGAAAACTCATGCGGAAAGCGGCTCAAATGATCTGGGTTCAACTCGACCTGCTCCAACAACGACACCGCCCGCTCCTGCCGCAGTGCCTGGCAGTCATCGGGGCGATGGATGCGCAACGGCTCCATCAAGGCCTGGCCGATGGTCATGCGCGGGTTGAGTGAGGCGTAGGGGTCCTGGAAAATGATTTGCATCCGCGAGCGCAGTTGGCGCATTTGTTTGGGGTTTTGGGCAAACACGTCGATGCCATCAAAGTGCACCTGACCGGCGGTGGGTGCCTGCAGATTCAAAATGGTTCGGCCCAGGGTGGTCTTGCCACAACCCGACTCGCCGACCAAGCCCAATGTTTCACCTTTGTGCACCTGAAAACTGACCCCATCGACCGCTTTGACGTGGTCATTGACCCGACCAAACAGGCCCGATTTCAAGGGGAAGTGGGTTTTCAGGTCGCGCACCTCCAACAACACGCCTTGCTGGGTTTTGTCGGGCTTGGGCGCGGCGGCTTCGATCACCGGTTGTTTGGCTTGGCCATCAGGGCCAAGGAAATCGGCCACCGTCAACAGGCGTTTGGGGTTGTCGTGTAATTTGGGCCGACAAGCCAACAAACCTTGGCTGTATGGGTGCTGGGCTTGGCGAAAGATGTCAGCAGTGGCGGCCTGCTCCACTTTTTCACTGCGGTACATCACCACCACTTCATCGGCCAAATCAGCGATCACCGCCAAATCATGGGTGATGAACAGCATGCTCATGGCCAATTCGCGTTGCAGGTTTTGCAACAACTCCAACACCTGCTGTTGGATGGTCACGTCCAAAGCGGTGGTGGGTTCGTCACAAATCAACAATTGCGGCTCACAAGCAATGGCCATGGCAATCATCACCCGTTGTTTCTGCCCACCGGACAATTCATGGGGATAAGCGCGGGCGCGGCGCTGGGGCTCTGGAATGCCGACCCAATCGAGCAGTTCAAGGGTTCGTTGCCAGGCTTGTTTTTTGTTCAACTTCAAGTGCAGCCGCAACACTTCGGCAATTTGGTAGCCGACCCGAAACACCGGATTCAAAGAGGTCATCGGTTCCTGGAACACCATGGCGATGTCGTTGCCCCGAATGCGACGCAAGGCTTTTTCCGGCAGGGCCAACAAATCCTGATCCTGAAACCAGATTTGGCCACCGGCAATGTGACCGGGGGGTTGTGGAATCAAGCCCAAAATCGACAAAGCGGTGACTGATTTACCGGAACCACTCTCGCCGACCAATCCCACGGTTTGGCCTTTGGGGATGTCAAAACTCAGTTGACTCACCGCCGTCATGTCGGCATGGCCACTGCGAAACCGCACCGTCAGGTCGGCAATGCGCAACAATGAATTGGAATCGGTTTGGCTCATGGTGGCTGGTTGTTAGTGTGCTCGGTGTTGTTGATGATCATGAGTCGCTCGCGCGCTGTTGGCTGGTTGGATCCCAGCGATCCCGCAGACCATCCCCCAGCAGATTGAATCCTACCAGTGTCATGGACAAAAATAAAGCCGGAAACCACAATGACCACGGCGCCAATTCCATGTGACTGGCCCCTTCATTGACCAAAGCCCCCCAGGACGTCATCGGGTCTTGCAGGCCCAGACCGAGGAAACTCAAAAACGATTCAATCATGATCACCTGCGGAATGGTCAAGGTGGCATAGACCACCACCACGCCCTTGAGGTTGGGCAGGATCTGTCGCCGCAGGATGGTCATGGGTGATTGGCCCATGGCCCCAGCGGCTTCGACGAAGGGCTGGGCTTTCAAAGCCAAGGTTTGGCCGCGCACGATGCGGGCCATGTCCAGCCACAAATAACAACCTATGGCGATGAACAACAGCCACAGGTGTTGGCCAAAGAACACCATCAATAAAATCACCAAAAACAAAAACGGCAAGGCATACAGCACGTCCACCAGACGCATCATCAATGCATCGGTTTTGCCACCGATGAAGCCGGCCACCATGCCATAGCAGACACCAATCGCGACACTGACCAACGAGGCCAACAATCCAACCAACAGCGACACCTGGCCGCCCAGCAAGGTGCGCATATAAACATCCCGGCCCATGACATCGGTGCCCAACCAAAAGGTGGCATCGGGCGCCGCTGCCATGTGGTCCCAGTGGATGGTTTCCGGGTCTTGGGTTCCGAACCACGGCCCCACCCCAATCATCAGCAACACCAGCACCAACAAAGCCAATCCGAGTTTCAGCTTCATCCTCGGGCTCCAGCGGCATCGGTAGGCACCGTGCGGGGGTCCACCCAGCGGTACAACACATCGACCAACAGATTGAACAACAACATCATCACCCCGACCACCAGCACCACACCCAACACCAGGGTGTAATCGCGGTTCAGCGCCCCTTGCACAAAAAATCGACCCATGCCAGGGATGCCAAAAATTTGTTCGATCACCACCGACCCGGTCATCAGCCCGACGGCCGCCGGGCCCAAATAACTGATCACTGGCAACAACGCCGGACGCAGTGCATGGTACAACAACACCCGGCTGGGTGCCACGCCTTTGGCTTGGGCGGTGCGAATGAATGGTTGGCTGAGGATTTCCAACAAAGAACCGCGCACCAAACGGGCGATGGCGGCAATGTAAGGCAGGCTCAAGGTCACCACCGGCAGCACCAGATGCCGCCATTCGCCACCAGACCAACCGCCCACCGGCAACCATTGCCAATGCACCGCCAGCCACAAAATCAACAAAGGGGCAATGACGAAATTGGGGGTGCTGATGCCAATCACTGCGGTCAACATGGCCACGGTGTCTGGCCAGCGGTTGGCGTACAATGCCGCCACCGCACCCAAAGCCACACCCAACAACAAGGCCAGCAGCAATGCCCAAAAGCCAATTTGTAAGGACACCGGTAAGCCCAGGCCAATCAATTGATTGACGGTCAAATCGGCGTATTGAAAAGACGGGCCCAAATCACCGCTGACCACCCGTTTGAGGTATTGGGCGTATTGCACCGGCAAGGATTGATCCAGTTGGTATTTTTCGGCGATCAATTGTTCGACCGCCGGACTGAGTTCGCGGTCTTGATCAAACGGCCCGCCTGGGGCCAGGCGCAACAAGAAAAAAGTCAGGGTCAAAATCAACCACAGGACCGGAATGCCCCACAGCAGTCTTTTGACCACCAGCTCAACCATTCATGATGTGATCACTGACTTTTTCGGCCATCATGATGGTGGGGGCGTTGGTGTTGCCGGAGACCAGGGTTGGCATGGCCGACGCATCCACCACCCGCAAGCCCTCGACGCCGTGTACTTTGAGGTGGTGGTCAACCACCGCCAGCGCATCCGAACCCATCTTACAGGTGCCGATGGGGTGATAAATTGATTCGGCTTTGTTGCGAATGAATTCAATCACCTGTGCTTCCGACTGGACCTCACTGCCAGGGAACAATTCATCGTCGCGGTAGGCGTCGAAGGCCGAGGCGGCAAAAATTTTGCGTTGAATTTTGAAGCCTTCCAGCATCAGTTTCAGGTCATGTTCGACCTGCAGGTAATTGGCCTGGATGTGCGGGTGGTCTTCCGGGTTGGCCGACGACAAGCGGATTTCACCGCGGCTTTCCGGCCGCAGCACGCACATGTGCAAGGTGTAACCATTGCCCTTGATGCGGTTGCGGCCATGGTCATCGAGGATGGCCGGGACAAAGTGAAACTGCAAATCCGGGCGGTCGTCCTCGGCCAACGGGGTTTTCCAAAAACCGCCGGCTTCGGCCACGTTGGAGGTGCCTGGGCCTTCCTTGAACAAGTAGTATTTCAAACCGGAGAGGATTTCGCTGACCGTGTCGTAGGTGATTTTTTGGCTGCAGCGTTGCACCAAGCACACGTCCAGGTGGTCCTGTAAGTTTTTCCCCACACCAGGCAAGTCATGCACACAGTCGATGCCATGTTCAGCCAATTCCTCGGCCACGCCGATGCCAGACAGCATCAACAGCTGCGGCGAGTTGATCGCCCCACCGGATAAAATCACTTCTTGCTTGGCGGCCAGTTCAATGACATGGCGACCCTTTTTGACCAGCAATCCTGTGGCCCGCTTGCCGGTGAGTAACACCTTCAAAGCCATGGTTTTGGTCCACACCGTCAGATTCGGCCGCGAGCGGGCTGGCTTCAAAAAAGCCTGGGCGGTGGAGTGACGCGAACCGTCCTTCTGGGTCACCTGGTAATAACCAAAACCCCGTTGGCGGAGGCCGTTGAAATCATCGGTGCGGTCATAGCCCACCTCGGCTGCGGCATCCAGGAACACATCACTGAGGGGATTGGTGTATTTGTGGTCCATCACCGACAACAAACCGTCGTCGCTGTGAAATTCGTTCTTCAGGCGCTGGTTGTTCTCACTTTTCATGAAATAAGGCAACACATCGGCACTGCCCCAACCGGGGTTCCCCAAGGCCTCCCAGTGGTCATAATCTTTGCGGTGGCCGCGGCAATAGCACATGGCATTGATGGAGGAAGAGCCACCCAAGACCTTACCACGCGGCCAATACAGGCGGCGGTTGTTCAGTTCGGGTTCGGGGGCCGTTTCATAGCCCCAGTTGATCGACTTGACGCCAACCAATTTGGCCAGCCCAGCGGGCATGTGGATCAAAGGATTCCAATCGCTGCTGCCGGCTTCGATCAACAAAACCTGGTGTTTCCCATCAGCGGATAAGCGGTTGGCCAACACACAACCGGCCGAGCCGGCACCAACCACGATGTAGTCAAATGTATTCAATGTAGAGGGTATTTATTCAAACGTTCGTTATTATACCGCAACCCGACCAAATAACCCACGTTTGCACCACGCAAACCCACCATTTGGGCCTGAAATGAGCCCATGTTTGACCCAGGTCAATTCAAGGCCGGCGAACAACAATGTTTGTCACTCAGTTGGCATCCGCACAACCGCTGGGATCAGGAATCGAGCGGACCATGTCATAGGAGCCGGTCAATTCACCTTCGCCGATGTCGTATTCCACCCGCGCTTGGGCACAATCCACAAACTCAACCCGCAACACGCCGTAACTGCCCGGATCAATCACCGTCACTTCGGTGGCATCCAAAAAGCGCCCACCGTAGGTGTAATACAGCTCATAGTTGAGCACATTCGAGTCCTCCGGATCGACGGTGCCAGTGCCCACCAGCCACCGCTGCCCCAAAGCCCCGATGTCACTGCTGGTATTGGCGGCGGCCAACTCGGTGTCGAAGGTGAACCAACCCATGAACGCCGTGTCGATGCCTTTGAATTTGTCAATGAACAGGCCTTGCCCACCGGTTGCCAGGTTAAACCAACCGCCATTGAGGGCGTAATTGAAGTCATCATCGGCGGCTGTGGGGGCAGCGGTATCTAGCTCGGTGCACAAGGTGCCACTGCCGGCGGCTGGTCGGGTCACCACAAACGAGCCCGACAGGTTGGGTTCGGTGATGTGATAGGTCACTTCGGCTTCCAGGCAGCTTTTGAAGCGCATGCTCAACCAACCGTAAGCCACCGTGTCAGAAACCTGCACCTCACGGGCATCATCAAACAATCCGTCATAGGCGTAATACAAATCAAAGTGGATCGACTCCTGGTGCTGATCGATACCGGCTGCGCCGACCAACCATCGCTGCCCAGGGGCGCCGATCAGGCCAGCCAACTCATTATCGGCCGCTGTGGTGTCGTAGGTGAACAGTCCCATGAAGGCAAAATCTGCGGCGGCATTGACGTCCAGAAAAATACCCTGACCCGGGATCATTGGATCGAACCAAGCACCATTCAAACCCGCATTCAATGGCAGGCTTGATGCCGCAGGTTCAACCGTGCCCATATAGGCCGCGCCGCGTTGGGTGCCCAAATATTCAGCCCCGATCAGCACTTGAGCGCCATCGGCGCTGAGGGCATTGCCAAAATCGTTGTGGTTGTCATTGTCTCCAGCTTCCAGCCGTTCTTGCAATTCCCAGTTGCCGTCCTGCAAACGATAAACATAAACCGCACCTTCGAACTCTTCATCATGGATGGAACCCACAAACAACTGTTGCTTCTGCATTTCCACATCATATCCAAACAGCTGGTTGGTCTGCCCGGTGGGCATGGCCAAAGTCTGGTGGTAAGTCCAAGTGCCTGCCACCTTGCGATAGGTGTGCACCGCTCCTGCATCGTCATTGGTGGACGGCGCTCCAATGGCCAAATGGTCTTGCCACACCGTCACGGCATAGCCATAAAAATCATGGCTGTCAAATGGTGACAACATCAATTCATTGACTTGAACCCATTGCAGGCCTTGGCGTTGATACTCCAAAACCTTGCCAGACCGAGCCACGTCATCATTGATCTGTTGACTGAGGAACAAACGGTTGCCATCCAGCACCATTTCCCAGGCACCCAAGAATTCATTGGCCGCGGTGTCTGGCACCCGAATGGTGTCCACCAACTCCCAGGTACCGCCTTGTTGCCGATAAACATGGATCACATCTGGACTGGTGTCATCTGGTCCATTCACTTCGTCTGCTTGCACCATCAAGGTGTTGTCTTGCAGCGCCACTTGATAACCAAAATACAGTTCTGAGGCAAGCACCGGTGGCAGCAGTTTTTGTTGCTGCTCCCACTGACCGTCTTCATTCAGTTCAAATACATACACCGAGCCGTGTTGTTCATGAAAGGTTTGGTCAACCAAGGTATTATCGCGAGGCGCACCCACCACCACCCGCGACCCATCTTGGACCAAATGGAAACCAAAACCATCACCGTCGTTACCATCGGCGGCAGACAAATTGTCTTGTCGTTGCCAGGAACCGTCTACCAGTCGATAGTCAACGACCATCCCAGGACCACCCGTTTGTGGGCCATAAGGTGTGCCAACCAATGCCCGTCCCTGGTGCAATGACACCGCTTTGCCCATATTAGAAAAAGCCTGAACCGATCCCGGTAAGCGTTCGGTTTCGGCCAACGCTTTCAATGACACTGTCAGCAGTGCGATTAATATCAATTGTTTCATGTCATGCTCCTTTGCTCAGCGATAAAACCCAATCTGTGGTGAGGCATCGAACAGCCGCAAAACCTGGATTGACAGGGCCTCAGGTCGGTTCATTGTATGCCAGTCATCGTAGGTTGCCAAGCCAGTTGCACATAAATGGCCAAGTCATGACAGATGTCTGGTTCGAGCTCGATGCCACCTCACCCCATCAATTAACTCGGAATTCAGCCGAAAAACTGGTCACAAAAGTCAAAATCAACGGCCATTCAATGGGTCATGACCAGCGACCTACTGGCTTAACCGCTGCGCCCATTGTAAACAGGTCTGGTGTTCATTTTTCTCACAAACAGGACAGCCTGTTGAAAATTCTGGCCAACAACCCGTACCACCAGACCGGCCCTGGCAAGTCGCTGCCCCGTTCGGCCAATGCAGCCAAAGGATCACACCTGAGTCGATTCAAATCACTGCCTTTTGGCATGGTGAGGGCATCTGTTCAAGTGGTATACTGATTGACGCATAAATCAACCGAACAACAGGGGTACTGATATGATTGAATTGAAAATCAATGGCCAGCTGACCAAGCTCGACGTCAGTGAAGACATGCCATTACTGTGGGCATTGCGCGATGTGGCGAAACTCACCGGCAGCAAATATGGCTGTGGCAAAGGCATATGTGGCGCTTGTACCGTGCACATCGATGGCCAAGCCATGCGCTCTTGCATCACCCCAATGTCCTATGCCCAAGGCAAAAGCATCACCACCATTGAAGGCTTGGCAGAGCAAGGCGATCACCCGGTGCAACAAGCTTGGCAAGACTTGAAAGTGGCCCAATGTGGCTATTGCCAAACCGGTCAAATCATGTCGGCCGCGGCCTTGCTGGCCAACAACCCCAACCCCAGTGATGCCGACATCAACGGCGCCATGGCTGGTAACATCTGCCGCTGCGGCACCTACCCCCGAATCCGTGCGGCCATCAAACAGGCGGCCAAAGCCAACAAAGCAGGAGCGCAGTCATGATCCAGAAAATTTCTCGCCGAAAATTCCTGCAAAGCACCGGCTTGGCTTCCGGCACCTTGATGTTGGGGGTGCAGTTTTCGCCCCTCATGGCTAAAACAACTACCCCAAACAGCTTCCAACCCGATGTGTTTGTGTCAATGGATGAGACCGGCCAAGTGACCATCATCTCGCACCGCAGCGAAATGGGCCAAGGCATCCGCAGCACCTTACCACTGTTGGTGGCCGACGAGTTGGAAGCCGATTGGAACCGCGTGACCGTGAAACAAGCACTGGGCGATGCCAAATATGGCTCACAAAACACCGATGGCTCACGCAGTGTGCGCAAGAACTATCAAAAACTCAAAGAAGCCGGCGCCATCATGCGCACCCTATTGCAACAAGCCGCGGCCAAAGTGTGGTCGGTGCCCGTGGACCAAGTGCGCATTGAAAATCACCAAGCCATCCACCAAGACCAACGCCTGGATTTCAAGGAACTGGTGAAAATCGCCAGCACCCTGGAAGTGCCGGCTCGCGATGCTTTGACCCTGAAAACGGCCGATCAGTACCGCTATGTGGCCCAACCCAACATGGCCAATATTGATGGCCACGAAATCATCACTGGCAGCGCTGTTTATGGTTATGACGTTGAATTGGACGGCATGAAATATGCAGTGATTGCCCGACCTCCGGTGGTCTTCGGCACCGTCAAGTCAGTGGACTCGACCGAAACCATGAAAGTCCCTGGGGTGATCAAAGTGGTGCAGCTGCCCGCCTTGACCCCGCCAGCCATGTTCAAAATGTTGGGCGGGGTGGCGGTGATCGCTGAGAACACCTGGGCCGCGATCCAAGGCCGGGACAAACTGAAAATTGAATGGGACCACGGCGCCAATGCCAGTTACAGCACCCAAGACCACGAAGCGGTGTTCATAAAAGCCCTGGAAGATCCCCAAGAAGTGGTGCGCTCCCGCGGTGACATGGCACAGGCGCAAAGCGCAGCGGCCAAAACCATCACCGCCGACTACCACGTTGCTGGCTTGGCCCACGCCACCATGGAGCCACCAGCCGCCACCGCGCGAATCAACGGTGATCGGGTTGAAGTTTGGGCCTGTACCCAAACCCCACAGGCATCCCAGCGCAACGTCATGGGCACATTGCAAATACCGCAAGAGAACGCCGCCAATGTCGAGATCAATGTCACCTTGTTGGGCGGCGGCTTTGGCCGCAAATCCAAACCCGACTTTGTCGCCGAAGCGGCTTTTCTGGCCAATGAAACCAAGCTGCCGGTTAAAGTGTTGTGGACCCGAGAAGATGAAATCAAACACGGTTATTACCATTCACCCAGCTACCAAAAATTGGCCGCTACCTTGGATGCCAAAAATCGGGTGACCAGTTGGTATCATGCCATGGTCAACCACCCCATCAGCGCCACCTTTGATCCCTCGGCCAGGACCGCTGGCAGCACCGATTTGGGTCAGGGTGATATGATGTTTGAGGTGCCCAACATCAAAATCGCCTTGGGCGAAACCGACACCTTCATGCGCATCGGCTGGGTGCGCTCGGTGACCAACATCAACAACGTGTTCGCCGCCTCCTCCTTCGTGGATGAACTGGCGCATGCGGCGGGCCAGGATCCGAAGGATTTTCTGCTGCAACTGATTGGCTCGGACCGCACCGAAGATTTCGAAGCCGATGGCTTCAAATACAGCAATTACGGTGAGCCAGCCGCACAATACCCGGCTGAAACCAGCCGCCTCAAACACGTCATTGAGCTGGCGGCAGCCAAAGCCAAATGGGGGCAGGAGCTGCCTGATGGCACCGGCATGGGCATCGCCGCCTGGCGTTCGTTTTTGACCTACATCGCGGTGGTGGTCAAAGTCTCCACCCAAGGCAACCGGGTCAAACTGGAAGACGTGCACATGGCCGTGGATGCCGGACAAATCCTCAATCCAGACCGGGTCATTTCACAAATGGAGGGCTCACTGATATTTGGTGCATCATTGGCTTTTTACGGAGAAATCACGGCCAAGAATGGCGTCATTGAGCAAGGCAATTTTGATGATTATCAAATGAGCCGGATCAATCAAATCCCCGACGTTCACGTCCATTTGGTGGACAGCGACGCCATACCAACAGGGGTCGGCGAACCCGGATTGCCACCGGTGGCACCGGCCATCTGCAATGCCATCTTTGCCGCCAATGGGCAACGCCATCGCCGCTTACCGATGAAGGATTTGCAGTTGGTGTGATCGCATTGGGTCAATCAACCAGGCCGGAACAGTGGCCTGGTTGATGCCCGACAGTGCAACCCAGACCCAAAACCAACACCAGAGTCACAACTGTTCTTTGACCGCCTTTATTTTTTGCTCAAGCCAAGGTTGGTCATCCACCTTGCTGGCTTTCTTGTAATATTTCAGGGCTTTTTTCGGTTCTTTGTTCAACACATAGGCATCACCCAAGTTGACCAAACTGATCAGGTGTTTGGGGTGCATGGTCAGGTTTTTCTGTAATATGGGGATCACCGCTTGTGGGTGATCTCGGCTCACCATGGCGGCCAAGTCATTGAGCATCTGCGGGGTGAAATCATGGGTGTGTGAACCATAATATTCGGCTTTCAGCTCATCGTGATGGGACAACGCCGCTGCCACCCCCTCTTGGATTAATTTTTGTTTGAGGACATCCACCGTTTGCCATGGTTTGACACTGCCTCGATGGCAGGTGATGCATTGAATTTCAACTTCGCGGTCTTTGATACCTGTGACCATGTGCTGGTTGAGGTCCATCATCATTTTCAACATAAAACGCGCTTTTTCTTTGTTGTTTTTGTCGTCACTGGCAAAGTCAAACTCCCGCAAGGACTGACCTTCCTCTCCCACATGGCAATGTTGGCATCGAACACCCAAACCTTTGGCCATCATGCGCATGGTACGGCGCAAATCAACCGGGCTGATGTCTTCTGACAGCACTTTCAGGTTTTTGGGATCATCAAAAATGTCTGCGCCAACCACCCATGGGCAAGTCAACAACAAGATCATCAGGTATTTCATGGCAGTTCCTTCAATTGAGTGTCTTTGATGGTAGCCAACGGCTGCTGATTTTTGGTTGGGTTTTTGTCAGGAAATGGTCAGAATTCTGTTTTTCAGGTCCCAAGCTTTTGCACAGACATCCACCTGTCGTTACAATGAAATGACCCCTATATCACGCATGTCTATGACACCAACCAATCCCCATCAGTGATCAGCACGACTTCCACAAAATCCTGGCAGCAACACCTCCTGATTGGCATGATGGTGTTGATCGCCTGGGTGCTGATCACTTTGATCTGGCGTCTGCAACAAAGTTGGCAAACCCAACAACAAACTGTGCAGCAGGTGTTGACCGACTATGCCGCCATGGCTGGGGAACAATTCAATCGCAGCATCAAAGGCCAGCTGGGCTACCTGGCCATGTATGACTTGAGTCAACAGTGGGTCACCCCCAATGAACCCAGTGAACTCATCGCCCAATACCTCGATCAACCCCAGGATGCCATGACCGAGGCCCGCTGGCGGGTGCGCTCTGGCATCCAAGCCATCGCGATTCATGACCAACAGCTGGACACCACCACACCAATAAGCCACCCATCATTGGGTGCCATGAAATGTGCCCCAGCTTGGGATCAGCTCAACCTGGAATCAGGCTTTGGTGCGCATCACCTCAGCCAACCCCAGTTGTCTTTTTGTGCCTGGATCAAAGCCAATGATCGCCACATCGCACTGGTTCAATTCAGCCCAGACTTCGTCACCGAAGCCTTGCACTTCCTGGTCGAACAGCGTCCTTTACTGCCTGCGGTGTTGTCCAACAACCAAGCACTGCCGGGGTTGCAGTTAGCCTTGCGACACCCGAGTGGCAGCACCTTGTGGCAATCAGCTGGCACTGACCAGGCAGCAGCCGCTGCCACCACAGTGATCGGCGACGACTACGGTGGTCTGTTCGCCGAATACACCACCCACACCGCGATCACCGAACCATTGGCCGAGCAGCTACTGGATGATGGGTTGCCGCAAACCGAGCTGACTCCTTTGCTGATCCTGATCATGGTGGCAGTGGGGGCCATGGTGTGGATGTATTGGTTGTACCGCAGTGCGGTGCAATTGAACACCGAGAAAGTGTTGTTCATTGCCCGCGCCTCACATGAATTAAAAACGCCCCTGACTCAAATACGCCTGTACACCGAATCCTTGCTGCTGGCGCGTTTACCGGCGCCAGAACAACAGCAACACGCCTTGCAGGTGATCAACCAGGAAAGCATTCGTCTGGGTCAATTGGTGGACAACATTTTGCAACTGAATCAACTCCACCGGGGCACCACCAAGCCACAAGTTCAGACCATTCATTTGGCGGCATTCATCCAACAGCTGCTCGAACTACAACGCATCTTGTGGCAAGACCGGGCGATCCTAACCGAGCTGGACATCCCCACCGACTTGGTTTTGATCAGCGACCCTGACCAGCTCAAACAGGTGTTGTTGAACCTGTTGGACAATGCAGTGAAATTTGGCCCGCCAGCCCAAACCTTGCGGCTGGAAGCCGCTCAGACCGAGCTGCTGACCACCCTGAAATTAACCGATCAAGGGCCTGGCATTCCGCCCCAACAAGTTAAATTGGTCTTGCAAAATCACCAACGCTTGGACCGCGATGAACGGCGCGGCATCAATGGCAATGGTTTGGGCTTGGGCATTGCCCAACAACTGTTGAAACGCTTGGGCGGGCAACTGTCATTTGCGCACCCGGCAACCGGTCTGACGGTGATCATGCAGTTGCCGAATAAGCCCCCAAGGCAGGAGGATAAAGAAGTCTCATGACCACCGTCACCGTGATCGAAGACAACCGCGAGTTGGCCCTGGGCTTGGCTGCCAACTTGCGCCTGGAGGGCTACCACGTGACTTGCTGCCATGACGGGGCCCAGGCGCTGCAACACATCGACGATGAACAGCCGGATCTGTTGATCCTGGACATGATGTTGCCGCACGTTGATGGTTTCACTTTGATCAAACAACTGCACCAAGCGGGGTACCAAATTCCCACCCTGTGTTTGACCGCCCGGTCCACCGAAATGGACAAGGTGCGGGCCCTGCGTTCCGGGGCCGATGATTACCTGACCAAGCCGTTTGGCTTGATGGAATTGTTGGCGCGGGTTGAAGCCCTGCTGCGCCGCGGCACCGCCAGCGAACCCAAGTCAGCCCCGACACCCAGCTTGACTGTGGGCCACCTCACCATCAACACCACCCAACAGCAGGTGTTGGTGTTGAATGAACCGGTGACCTTGCCGCCCAAAGAATACCAACTGCTGCTGTACCTGCTGCACCACCCCACTCGCGCCATCTCCCGCCAAGAGTTGATGCAACAGGTGTGGGGTCACCAAGCCGCGATCAACAGCCGCACGGTGGACACCCACATCGCAGAATTGCGAAAAAAATGCCAGTTGGACGGACGCCACAACACCCAGATCGGTACCGTTTCCAAAACCGGCTACCAACTGTTATCATAATAAAACCGCAAACCATGCCGGATCACGGCGGTCAACAACAACCATGAATCTCATCGGCCTACTTAAATCGATCTTGATCATTTACCTTTTACTGGGCTTGTTGTTGTACCTGTTCCAACGGCACATGATTTATCTGCCCACCGCCGCCACGGCTCACAATTTCACTGCCCTGGAAATCAATCAGGGCCACCCCATCCAAGCCCTGGTCACCCATGACCGGGCCCAACAAGCGATCTTGTATTTTGGTGGCAATGCGGAGAATGTGGCCTACACGGCCGGTGACTTTTTTCAAGAATTTCCCCAACACAGTACTTATTTAATGCAATACCGCGGCTATGCCGGGACGGCAGGGTCGCCCAGTGAGCCGGCCTTGTTTGCCGATGCGCTGGCGTTGTACGATGCGGTTAAACAAAAACACCCATGCATCAAAGTGATCGGGCGTTCTTTGGGTTCAGGCGTGGCCACTTACCTCGCCAGCCAACGCCCAGTCGACCAGCTGGTGTTGGTCACCCCATTTGACAGCATCCGCAACGTGGCCCAGGCCATGCTGCCCATTTACCCCATGGATTGGCTGCTCAAAGACCATTATGATTCTTTGACTCACATCCAACAAGTCCAAGCCGACACCCTGGTCATTGCCGCCACCCAAGACCGGGTGATCCCACCGGCCCGCACCCAAAACCTGATCCAATCAATTCCCGACCATCGCTTGAGCACCATTGAAATCCCTGCCGGTCACAACGACCTGGACTTGAACCCCGCCTACTTCCAATCGATCAAAAACTTCTTCAATTGCCAACAGCGGTGTTGATTTGAGTCAATTAATCCGCATTGAAAAGCGTTTTCGAGGAACTCTCTTGAAGTGAGCATATTTGCTGTTTGCCGTCGTCCTCGGACTTGATCCGGGGACCCATTTTCATTTGGTTTCTGTAACTTGGGAGAACCGTCCATTGCATAAAATATCAGTACTTATAATGCACCTGGAATTCACTGTGATCAGCGTGCTCAATCACCCGGTAGCGGATGTCAAAAGGTTTCAGGTTCAAGCGGGAGGCTTTCAGTTCCTGTTGAAACAGCGTTTTGGCTTGATCAGCAAGCCCTTTGGAGACTCCATAACTCAGCAAGATATAATGTTTTGAAAAGTCACAATCGGGGTTTTTATCGTGTTTATCGAAATCCACATCATAACAAGCTTCTTCTTGGTCCTCGGTATCCAATGCTTTTCTACCATCACTGTAATAGGAATCATCAAAAGATTGTAAAAGTTCTTGTTGATTTAACTGCCTTTCAACCCGATCGATGACCTCATTAAACAATTGAAATCTCAATCTTTCAGCAATGAGGTTGCCTTTGGCCTTTAACAATGAGGTACCCACACAATGCTCTTTCTCATCAAGGTAACTCATGTATTTATTGGTGGGATATTCCAAGCAATGTTCAGCTGACAATTGAGAAAAATCCACCAACTCATAAGGCGTGCCTAAAAATCGCTCCCAGCTTGGGTTTTTAACTGGTGCAATGACAAACAATGCCGATTGACTGCTCCTGAATAGATACTTGGCATGCTGAAATCTGGCCACTTGGGTTCTTCGTTTCAACGGTTCGCCAACCACCACGTCCTCAACTTTGATGTGATATAGGTAAAAGCTGCTCATGCACACTTTTTCAAAGCATTCTGTTGGCATGACACCATCAACATAGGTCTGCTTTTGCAACTTACCAACAAACACCGTGTAATCTGGTGGCACTTCATCACGCTGTTTTAATTCTGGGTCACCACCTGATTGTTTTTCAGTTTCAGCCAAACCGGTCGCACACCAAACCCACATCAGCCACATCATCAGAATTTTCATGCTTGGTCTTGCTCCTTGATCATGGATGCATCATAGCGCTGTTTGACCCAAGTCAAACAATGCACAGGTGGTAGTGGGGTCTATTTGAAAAACCCAGCGCCCACCCCCATTATGCTGCCAATGACATATTTAATTGGAAATCATGAACTTTAATAAATTAACCACCAATTTCCAACAAGCCATCAACGAAGCCCAATCGATTGCGGTCGGCAAAGACCACAACATGATTGAATCGGCCCACGTCCTGGCGGCCTTGTTGGATCAGGAGCATTCTTCCATCAAACACGTGTTGATGAAATCTGGGGTCAACGTCAATCTGTTGCGCCAAAGCGTGCATGAAACCATTGAAATGATGCCGGTGATCGCCAACAACACCGGCCAAGTGAACCTGTCCAACAACCTGATCAAAGTGTTGAACCTGGCTGATAAGCTGGCGCAAAAACGCAATGACCAATACATCGCCAGCGAACTGTTTGCCTTGGCTTTGTTGGATTCCAGTGACACCACGGCCCAATTGTTGAAAAAGGCCGGGGCCCAACGCGATTCATTGGAACAGACCATCGATGAGGTGCGCGGCGACGGCAACGTCAATGACCCGGGCGCCGAAGAAAACCGCCAGGCCCTGGAAAAATACACCGTCGACTTGACCGCCCGCGCGGCACAATCGAAAATGGATCCGATCATCGGTCGCGACGCCGAAATCCGCCGCACCATTCAGATCCTGCAACGCCGCACCAAAAACAACCCGGTGATCATCGGTGAACCGGGCGTGGGTAAAACCGCGATTGTTGAAGGTTTGGCCCAACGCATCGTCAACAACGAAGTCCCCGAAGGGGTGAAAGGCAAAAAACTGTTGTCCTTGGACCTGGGTGCTTTGATCGCCGGGGCCAAATACCGCGGTGAATTCGAAGAGCGCCTGAAGTCGGTGCTCAATGACTTGAGCAAACAAGAAGGCCAAGTGATCCTGTTCATCGATGAATTGCACACCATGGTCGGCGCCGGTGCCGCCGAAGGCGCGATGGATGCGGGTAACATGCTGAAACCGGCCCTGGCCCGCGGCGAGTTGCACTGCATCGGCGCCACCACCTTGGATGAATACCGCCAGCACATCGAAAAAGACAAGGCCTTGGAGCGTCGGTTTCAAAAAGTCTTGGTCGAAGAACCGTCAGTGGAGGACACCATTGCCATCTTGCGCGGTTTGAATGAACGCTACGAGGTGCACCACGCGGTGGAAATCACCGATCCGGCGATCATTGCGGCCGCCACTTTGTCGCACCGCTACATCACCGACCGCAACTTGCCAGACAAAGCCATCGACTTGATGGACGAAGCGGCCAGTCGCATCCGCATGGAAATCGATTCCAAACCCGACAAGCTGGACAAGTTGGACCGCAAATTGATCCAATTAAAAATGGAGCGTGAATCGCTGTTGCGGGAAAAAGACAAGGCTTCGAAAAAACGCCAGGCCGAACTGGAAGAAAACATCGCCACCTTAGAGCGGGAATACTCTGATCTGGAAGAAATCTGGAACAGCGAAAAAGCCGCGGTGCAAGGCACCACCCATTTGAAAGAAGAGCTGGAAGCAGCCAAAGCCGCGTTTGAAGTGGCCCAGCGCGCCGGTGATTTGGCCAAGATGTCGGAACTGCAGTACGGCAAAATACCGGAACTGGAGAAACAAATCAACCAGGCCACCGAAGTGGACATGAGCCAGTTTCAATTGTTGCGCAACAAGGTAACCGAAGCCGAGATTGCTGAAATCGTCTCCATGTGGACCGGCATTCCGGTGAACAAAATGATGGAAGGCGAGAAAGAGAAATTATTGCAAATGGAAGCGGCCATCCATAAACGCTTGATCGGTCAGGAAGAAGCGGTCACCGCCGTGGCCGACGCCATCCGCCGCTCGCGTTCAGGTCTGGCCGATCCCAACCGGCCAATCGGCTCATTCATGTTCCTTGGACCCACCGGGGTGGGCAAAACCGAACTGTGTAAAGCCTTGGCCGAATTCATGTTCGACACCGAAGATTCCATCATCCGTTTGGACATGTCTGAATTCATGGAAAAACATTCGGTGGCCCGCCTGATCGGGGCGCCTCCGGGTTATGTGGGCTATGACGAAGGTGGCTACCTCACCGAAGCGGTGCGCCGCAAGCCTTACTCATTGATTCTGTTGGATGAGGTGGAAAAAGCCCACCCCGACGTGTTCAATGTGTTGTTGCAGGTGTTGGACGACGGTCGTTTGACCGACGGTCAAGGCCGCACGGTGGATTTCAAAAACACCGTGATCATCATGACCTCGAACCTGGGTTCTGATTTGATTCAAGAAAAAATCAATGAACCCTACAAAGCCATCAAAGATGCGGTGATGGGTGTGGTCGGTGGTCATTTCCGCCCGGAATTCATCAACCGGGTTGATGACATTGTGGTGTTCCACCCCTTGAAACAAGAGCACATCCGCTTGATCGCCAAGATCCAAATCAACAAGGTCACCAAACGCCTGGCCAGCCGTGATTTGCACCTGAGCATCAGCGATGAAGCCCTGGACTTCCTGGGTAATGTCGGCTTTGATCCGGTGTACGGCGCCAGACCCTTGAAGCGGGCGATCCAGGATGAGTTGGAAAACCCACTGGCTTCCAAACTGTTGGCCGGTGATTTCCCACCAGGCAGCGTGATTGCGGTGAATTTGGTTGATCAAGCGCTTGAATTTTCTGCGCAGCAACCCCACTAAGGAGCGCAACTGAGCACGGGGCAGTTCATGCCCCGTGTGTGTTGGCCGCAAAGAGAGGACATCAACATGCCCATTTATGAATACCATTGCCGCGATTGCGGCCATGAACTGGAAAAACTGCAAAAAATGTCGGATGCACCGTTGACCGACTGCCCCAGCTGTGACACCCCCAACCTGGTGAAAAAAGTCTCGGCTGCCGGCTTTCAATTGAAAGGCACCGGTTGGTACGCCACCGATTTCAAACACAAAGGCAAACCGCAAACCGCCGACAACAAAAAGACGGCCAGCAAGTCAGACAACAAGACCAAACAAGCCGAGGCTTGAAGGCCTTGTTTTCAGAAGGCAGCGGCTTGACGCCTCGCCATGCCGTCGACTGCAGTCGACGCGCCAAATATTGACTCACTTACCTGCTGCGCCGACCCCCTTTCCCGGACCGCCGACTTCTGTCGGCGTAGGTTTTTGGTTGATGCCCAACAGAATGGTGCCATTCGGTGACCAGATTCAAAAGCTCGGCATCATACCGCCCAATGAAAACCCGGCTCGCCGCCTCGTCCTGTCGTCGACTGCAGTCGACGCTCGACAACATTAACCACCTTCCCTGGAGCGCCGACTTCAGTCGGCGATGAGTTGGGTTGATGCCCAGCAGAACAGATTCAATCGGTGACCAGATTCAAATCCCCGGCATCATACCGCCCAATGAAGACCCGGCTCGCCGCCTCGTCCTGTCGTCGACTGCAGTCGACGCGCCAAGTTGATGGTTGTTACCAACATGCCGTTGTGCCATTCGCCAACGCCACCTGCCACCTCAAATGGGCGATTGTCTATTTTTTCCTACAAGCGCATCAGAATCCATGGACAGACAAGGCCCATTCAAGCCCCGCATAATACCTCCCAAGGATCGGGTAACCCATTGAGCCAACAGGTTGCCAACCAATGAAGCACAGTCAGGGAGAACCGGGAAGCCGGTTCAGTTTGATCATCAACACGGAGTGGTGGTCAGGTACAAGAAGTACCAAACTCGGGAATAAGGGATAGGGGATTTTGTGTTTGGAGTCCCCGGAAATTAACCGCCGTTCGATCAGGATGGCGGTTTTTTTTGCCTGCGATTTACCCAAAGGACTGATTCCACCGACAGATCCATTACAATACCCCCATGCGTGCATTCCTGTTCCAGTTCATCATCCGCCTGTCCAGCTGGCTGTCGCTCAAAACCGCCCACCGCTGGGCGGAGTTTCTGGCCCGGATGGTGTGGCGCTGGTCGGAGAAACAACGGCGCATCACCACCACCAACATGCGCTTGTGTTATCCCCAACTGAGCCCCGAGGACCGAACCCAATTGGCCCGCGACAGTTTGGACGAGACCATCAAATCAATGCTGGAGTTGGGCTTGATCTGGAATAAGTACAGCGACAACATCGATGCCATCATCGGCGAGATCCATGGGTTGGGGGTGTTGGAACAGGCCTTGGCCCAGGACCAAGGGCTGTTGTTGGCCGCGCCGCATTTTGGCAATTGGGAGGTGTTGAACCTGTGGTTGTCGCGGTATCCAGGCTTCTCTTTTCTGTACAAGCCACCGGGTGACCCCAAAATCGAGCGCTTGTTGCTCAAACACCGGGGGGCAGGTGGGGCCAACCAAATCACCGCCGATGCCAAAGGGGTGCGACAGATTTTTGCCGTTTTGAAACAACGGCACATCCTGGCCATCTTGCCCGACCAACAACCGAAAAGCGGCCAAGGAGTGTATGCCCCGTTCATGGGCCAAAGCGCCCACACCATGACCTTATTCAGCAAAGTGGCGAGCAAAACCCGGGTGCCGGTGGTCTTTGCCGTCGCTGAGCGTCTGCCGGATGGCCAGGGCTTTGATTTGCATTTCAAAGCCGGTCCAGCAGCCATCTATGCCGACACCGAAACCTCGGTGGCGGCTTTGAATCAAACCATCGAGGAACTGGTCGCCATCAATCCCAGCCAATACCAATGGACCTACAAACGCTTCAGCATCCAAGCCGATGGTTCGAAGCCTTATCAGAAAGCAACTTGAAGCCCGCTGAATTTAAAGGGCACTTCGACAGGCTCAGTGGGCTTGAAACGTTGGATTCAAAAAGTGGCTGAGCCATGCGAAAGATCCGTGGCCTTGAAGAATTTCAAATTTAAGGTGGCTGAGCCCGTCGAAGCCCTCACTGCGAACAGAAGCGCTCGTTAAGCGAATTCGGCGTTTGATGTTTCTTCAGGCACAGAGCAAAAGACAGATTGGCCCAAATCCAGCATTCGGCAACGGCACCAGCCATTGAAGACTCGGCTCTCCGCCTCGTCTTGTCGTCGACTGTAGTCGACGCTCCTAAAGATTGGAACCTGCCCTGGTTCTCTGACTTCAGTCGGCGTGGATGTTGGTTGAATGCCAAGCAGAACAATTTGATGGGTGACTCAATTCCAAAGTTTGGTTACGTTCCAGCCAATGAAGACTCGGCTCACCACCTCGCCTTGTCGTCGAATGCAGTCGACGCTCCTAAAGATTGGAACCTGCCCTGGTTCGCCGACTTCAGTCGGCGTGGATGTTGGTTGAATGCCAAGCAGAACAATTTGATGGGTGACTCAATTCCAAAGTTTGGTTACGTTCCAGCCAATGAAGACTCGGCTCTCCGCCTCGCCTTGTCGTCGACTGCAGTCGACGCTCCAAAGGTTTGGAACCCACCCTGGACCACCCTGGAGCGCCGACTTCAGTCGGCGGCAGGTGGGCGCGTCGCCCACCTCGCTGGTCTTTGAATCAGTCGTCTTCAGGCGGAATCAAGTTGATCAACGGCAGGTTGCTGCGGCTCCAATTGACGCCCTCGTCGGTGACGTTGTATTGGTTGAGGGTGCCGTCCACTTGGCCGTTCAGGCTCAGGCTGATGTCGCCGACAATGCGGCCGGGGGCACCCACCGCCGGACAACTCGGACAGAAGGTGTTGAAGTAGTAGGCGTCCATGGGGCTGCTGTCATTGGGGCCACTGGCGATGGTCCAATACGGCTGACCGGCATCGGTGTACAGGTAGTTGATCACCACCCGGGCATCACCCAAGGTACCGACCGATTGTCCCCAACCACCCTCATCGGGGGTGAAAAACAGACCGGTGTGTAAATTCGGTGTGTCATCAGGTCCGTACTGGAAAAATTCCAATTTTTCAGCACTCAAGCGGCCATTGATTTCCCGCACCTGAATGGCGTTCGTGGCATCAATAAAGCTGGTGTTGGACCAACCCACGGTGTCGAAGGTCAATTGGCCCTGGCCAAAGCCACCGGGCACTTGATAGCGGGTGATGTTATTGAAATATTGGTTGTGTTTGGCATCGGCGTCATTGGCCAAATACCACACCGGTTCGCCATCGGCTTCGCCAGTGTAGAACAGGTAGACCAGCGAACTTTGATCCAAGGTGTACCAATCGAAGCCGTTGCCGCCGCGATCCGGGTTCCACCACAAGCCACGCCGTGGTCTGAGGTCGTTGCTGGCCACGCTGTCGCTGTTGCCCACGCCACAACTGGTGACCACGCTGCATTGGCCGTTGTTGCCAATGGTTTGGCTGAAGATGTTGCTGGTCCCGGCATTGAAACCTTCGTCATACACCGCCGCCTGCAGATCAATGCCAATTTGGCTGCCGCATTGGGCGTCTTCGGTGACCGCAAAATGCAAGCTGCGGTTTTGGGTTTGGGTCACCGGCATGTTGCCCAATCCAATCACCGGGTTTTCGATGACCATGAAAACACTGCCGCTGGGCGCCGGTTGGAAATCGCGGTTGTATACACAATAAGCCACCGTGGCATTGACCGCCGCGCCGTCATCACAGGCGGCACTGATGCCGTCCGATCCGGTGGTGTTTTGGATACCAACTGTGGCGCCTCCACCATTGATGTTGTTGCCGGCATATTGAAACACCCACTGGGAAGTTTCGGGGTACAAAATGGCCTGCACGTCGATGTCTTCAACGATTGCGGAATTGAACAAATCCGCGCCTTGCCACAAAAACACCTCACACGGCTGATCCACCCCGGTGTCCGCGGGGCGCGGGCAGTTGTCAAAGTACTGGTGGTAAAACACCGAATCTTTCAGGTCATCATGCAAAGGATAAATCCGCGCACCTTCATCATCCTGGTTGGGTGCATCCGGTAACGGACAATCGTTGTCCCAATCACCGCCATTGGCATTGATTGAGGTGCTGAGATAACCGTTGCTGGACGCCCGCAATTGGCTGATGCTTTGGCCGTAGTGATCAAAGCTTTGGGTCAATTGGATCAAAGTCGAACCATCGTCATCAGCCGGAAAATCATCATTGGCCGGCTCCCATTGCAACACGGTGCCGGTGCTGGTGATGTCTATGAAGGTGCGGGCACAATTATCCACCGTGTTGCCATAGGCATCGCTGGGCAGGGCTTCATCTTCAAAGCGCTGTTTGCCCAAGGCCAGGTAGGCATCGGTGGCACTGCGGGCACCCACATTTTGCGCCAGCAGCACGGTCGACCACCGTTCACCCGGGTCAATCACGCTGTTGTTGTTGCCACAAACCTGATCCAAATTTTCACGGATGTTGACCACGTTTTGCAGCTGGATGTCTGGGGCAGCCACCACCAAGGCCTGGTTGGTGCTGCGGCCACAGCCCGATGAGTCACGCACCAAAAGTTTGATGTCGCCCACAAACTCCTGGTTGAAGCGCACCTCAAAATCGGTACCGGTGCCATCGATGATGCCATCCGCTCCCAAATCCCATTGGTAGATATAACCTCCGGTGCCACCGGAAACCTGTGAACTGAAGTTGATCAACTCTCCCACTTCACCACCACTGACTTGACTGATGGCCACCGACGGCGCCAAACAACCTTCGTATCCAGCCAGGGTTTCTGCACCGGTGTTGTCCGGGTCCAACCAATCGGACAAGCGGGACTGGGCGTCACTGCCAAAATCCCAGGCAAAGAACAGGCGCCCATAGCTGTCGGTCACCGGCACATCACAAGTTTCTGCCACGGTGCCAAAATGTAAAGTGCCAATCAGCAAGCCTTCGTCGGTCCACAGTCCACTGCCCGAAGACCCAATCTCGGTGGTCCCCTCGTCCCACTCATCAATGGTGATGTGCGAATCCGTCACACCACCATTGGGCGGCGTGGTGATGAACAACTGGTTGTTTTCAATGGCAATGCGTTTGGCATGGCTTAAAGGATGGTGGACGGAAAAAGCAAAATCCGGGGCGATGTCGCGGCGGTCCCAGCCGGTGTAATGGGTGCCATAAGCGGCATCGGGGATTTCGTTCAGACGCACCAAAGCAAAATCACTGGCGGCGTCGTTGGCTACGTGGGCCGCACCCGACTGGGTGTCGTTGAAGCCTTCCAACGAGATGACGGTGCCACTCAAGGCAGAACCAGGCGTTCGGCAGGTGGCCGATTGGTAATTCCACCAAATGTTCATCGAAGCGGCGATGGCATCCAATTGTGCTTGGTTATTGGCCCTTTCAAAACCACAGTGGTTACCGGTCAAAAAATACGGGGTGGCATCCTCGGCAGTGTTGTTGATCAGTTGACCTGTACAGAAGCTCATTCCTTGTATTGGATCTAAAAAACTGTATCGGGCCACTGAGTTGATCTGTGTGCGCCATGGATTGCCTTCATCACAATTGACGTCGATGTTGCATTCCAAGCTTTTGTTGCCGATGCCGTTGACCGGCTGTTCCCAGAATTTGTAAAAGCCGCGGGGCACATTGAACAGGTTGGCACTCAAGTACATTTTATACCGATTGTCGACTTTGATGGTGATGGATGCCGAGTCGCCAGGCACCGTTCCCGGCCAGAAGTGACCATGCGGTTGATGCACGGCACTGGTGTAGGGGCCTTTGATGATTTTGTGCTGATGACCGACCACCGTCAGCTCCGCGGTGGGCGGTAAGTACAGGTCCTTGAAACCGAAATCCAAACTGGTGGCATGGTCCGCTTGCAGGCGAATGGTCCATTCACTGAAGCCATCTCCCAAATCGGTCCACTGGCCATTGGTGGCGATGCCGTTGGTGATTTTGATGTCGTCGATCAGGGTGTTGATGCCATACTGCACCGGACCTTTGACCAGCGGTGCTTGGGCTTTGTTGGCCACCAGATCGACCGGCGGCAGATGGTAGGTGGCGGTTTGGGCCCAAGCCATGTTGGTGGCGGTGGTCAATGCGGTGGACATGGCGGTGGCCAGCACCCAAGTCCAAAGCGTCGGTTTCTGTCTGTTCATGTGTTCACCTCATGACTGCCTGGCAGTCTGCTTGTGTGGTTATGATTTGGTTTCTTTCAGCACCAAAGCCTTGTGCCCTCCTGCTTCCAGTTGTCGTTTTTGTTTGTCCGCTTCGCGGCTGGAGTCAAACGGTCCAACCCGCACCCGGTGCCATTCGGTGCCGTTGACATCGATCGATTGAATGAAGGCAATTTGACCGGTGAAGGCAATGCGGGCTTTCAATTCCTCGGCATCGGGCCGGTTCTTGAACGAAGCCACCTGTAATATGTAGGTGTATTCTTTGCTGTCACGCGCCACCTGTTGTTCCAGCTCTTCTTTCGGGATCACCACCTCCATTTCTGGCAACACCGAATAAAAATCATAATCCGGTTTGGACTTGCTCAAATCTTTGCTGACGTCTTCAATGGGCTGTTCGACTTCCTTGGCCACCCCCGGCACCGGCTGGTTGGGCTGAATCGGTTCGGGCACCCAACCTTTGATGTAGATGAAAATGGCCAACAACAAGCCCGACAGCACCCCACTGAGCAGGATGATCCAACCGGGCACCGGTCGTTTCTGCCCGGCTTTGCGGGTGGTCTTGCGTTTGGTGGTCTTGCGCACGGCTTTTTTCTTGGTCATGATTTATTGGTCTTCTGACAGCATTTCTTGTGGCGCGGATGAACCCAACAATGACAGGCCATCGGCCAACACATACCGCGTGGCCAAACACAAGTTTAGACGCGCGTTGCGTAAATTTTCGTTATCAATCCGCACTTGGTGGGCATTGTAGTAACTGTGGAACAATTGTGCCAGATCCCGCAGGTAGTTGGCCACCGTGTGCACCGAATAATTGGTCGCCGCTTTGGCCACCGCTTCTGGATACTGCGACAGGGCCTTGATCAAGTCTTGCTCCTGTTCTTCGACCAACAATTCCACCGCCGCATGGCCAATTTCGACATTGTGGGTCATGTTTTGTTCTTCCAATTTGCGCATGATGCTGCAAATTCGGGCATGGGCATATTGGATGTAATACACCGGGTTTTCATTGGATTGGGATTTGGCCAGATCCATGTCGAAGTCCAAATGCTGGTCATGCGAGCGCATCACATAGAAAAACCGCGCGGCATCACAACCCACTTCTGAAACCAACTCACTCAAGGTCACAAACTGCCCAGAACGGGTGGACATTGGCAATTTTTCACCCTGTTTATACAGGTGGGCGAACTGCACCAACAAAATTTCCAAGGCCGCGGGATCAAAGCCCAAAGCCTTGGTGGCGGCCTCCAGCCGCTTGATGTAGCCGTGGTGATCGGCCCCGAACACATACACCAACTTGGTGAAACCGCGTTCGAATTTGTTCAACAAATAGGCCACGTCCGAGGCAAAATAGGTTTTCAGTCCATTGTCGCGCATCACCACCCGGTCTTTTTCATCACCAAAGTGGGTGGCATTGAACCACAGGGCGCCGTCTTTTTTGTATAGGTGGCCGCCATCCTCGAGGATCTTCAAGGCCCGATCAATGGTGTCACCATCGTGCAAGGACTTCTCAGAAAACCACTCGTCGTAAAACACATTGAACTCTTCCAGGTCATCTTCGATGCCACTGAGGATCGATTTCAGCGCAATGCGAAAAATCTTTTCATAACCGGCGCCCAAAATGTCTTTGGCATTGACCACCAGGTCATCGATGTGCTGTTCCTTGTCCCCACCATCAGGCTCATCGGGACTGACTTGGGCGAACACCTCCATCTGCTCGTGGCGGTACTCGTCACCCTTGATCTGGCGCACTTTGCGGGCAATGTCAAAAATGTAGTCGCCTTTGTAACCATTGGCGGGAAACACAATGCGTTCGCCACACAGTTCCAGATACCGCAACCACACCGAGGTGGCCAGGATGTCCATTTGGCGGCCGTGGTCATTGACGTAGTATTCGGCGTGCACCTGGTAGCCCACTTTTTTCAGCACATTGGACAAGCTGGAACCAAAAGCAGCCCCCCGGCCATGTCCCACATGCAAAGGACCGGTGGGGTTGGCCGAGACAAACTCAACGGTGATCTTGGCATCCTCGCCTATCTGGCTGGCACCGAATTCATGTTTCAACTTGAGGATGCGTTTCAGCACCAACAAGCGGCAGGCATCGGTCAAGTAAAAGTTGATGAAGCCTGGGCCAGCAATCTCCACTTTGCTGACGTGGGTGGAATCGGCCATTTCGGCGATGATTTTTTCGGCGATGTCGCGGGGTTTGGCGCGCAAGGGTTTGGCCAGGGTCATGGCCACATTGGAGGCGTAATCACCGTGTTCTTTGCTGCGGGTGCGTTCGATGTTGATTGTTGGGTTTTGTTCCAGTTCAAATTCGCCTTTGGCCTGCAAATGCTCCAGGGCGTTTTCGATCAATTCCTGAATGTGTCCAATCATCAATGATTCCAGTCAAAAATAAACGCTCGATTTTAACAAACTGCTGGGCACTAAACCATGCAAATCGACGCTTTGTCACCCAAGTTCACGTTTTTTTTCCAAGCACTTGCAGTGCCGGGACTGGCCACCCATGGCGGCGCTTCAGTGATGCCCCGAGCAGGGGGTTTGATTTGGGTCAAACAAAAGTCACTTATTGTGGATCGGTGCTTGATTAATGGCCCAAATTACCCAATAATGAGAACCATTATTATTTTCATTCAGTGATTGATCATGAACCACCCCAACCCCACTGCAGTGCAGTTGTCACAAGCCACCGCAGGCAACACCTACCAAGTGTGTCACAACAACTGTTCTGACAGTTTGGGACAAAAATTGACTTTGATGGGTTTGGGTCTGGGCATGGTGATTGAGTTGCTGGCCTTGTACAAGCACGGCGCGGTGGTCAAAACCCCATTTGGCCACATCGCGGTGGGGACCGACTTGGTCAACGCCATTTCCGTTTCGCTGGTTTAAGCCACCGCCATGAATGAGCGCCAGAGAACCTTGCCACGGGTCGCCCTGATCGGCAACCCCAATTGTGGCAAAACCACCCTGTTCAATGCGCTGGCAGGGCAAAACAAAAAAACCGGCAACTGGGCCGGGGTCACCGTCAACCAAACCCAAGCCCGCCTGGTGCGCCACAACACCCAGTTCACCTTGGTCGATTTACCCGGGATTTATGGCTTGTCGCTGGCTGATTTGAGCCAAGATGAACGGGTGGTCAAACAGGCCATTGAACGTGGCGACATCGACCTGTATGTCAATGTACTGAATGCCAACAACCTGGAACGCGGCTTGTTCCTGACCAGCGAAGTATTGGATTTGGACAAACCCACCGTGCTGGTACTCAACATGGATGACGAGCGGGCCGCCAGTGGCAAAACCATCGACACGCAAAAATTGGCCGCCATGACCGGCTGCCCAGTGATCAGCACCACCGCCATCAAGCGCATCGGTCTGGTGGCATTGTTTGATGCCATCGCGGCCCACCTGGCCAGCCCCGATCATGTGCCCCATGAGCACACCGAACTGCCGGCCGACATCGAATTGCCCGCGGCCGATAGCCCTGCGGCCGCCATCAAGGCCCACTTGCAACGCTCAGAAGATGTGCTGGCCGACAGCAAACGCATCTTCGAGGCCCGCTTTGAACAGTCTTTACAACTGGCCCAAGCGGTCACCCACACAGCGGAGACCAACACCGAAGCCAACGCCCAAGCCAGCAGCCATACGGCCTTCAACCAGGTGGACCAGTGGTTGACCCGGCCACTGACCGGCACCTTGGCCTTTTTGTTGGCGATGTACTTGATGTTTTTCTTTGCCATCAATGTGGCCGACGTCTTCATCGACTTTTTCGACATCGCTGCCGGCGCCCTGTTCATCGACGGCACCAAACAACTGTTGGCTGCCATCCATGCCCCTGACTGGTTGGCAGTGGTGCTGGCCGATGGCATCGGTGCCGGCATCCAAACCGTCGCCACCTTCATTCCGGTGATTGGTTTTCTGTTCTTGTTTTTGACCCTGCTGGAAGAGTCCGGTTATATGGTGCGGGCGGCCTTTGTGATGAACAATTGGTTGCACCGCATCGGCCTGTCAGGCAAAGCCTTTGTGCCCTTGATTGTGAGTTTCGGCTGCAATGTGCCGGCGGTGATGGCCACGCGCCAATTGGCCCGTCAAGACGAGCGCATCATCACCACCTTGATGGCCCCGTTCATGTCTTGTGGCGCCCGTTTGTCGGTTTACGCCTTGTTTGTGGCGGCCTTTTTCACCGAACACGCGGCCTTGATCGTGTTGTCACTGTACCTGATTGGGGTGCTGGTGGCGATTGCCACCGGCTTGTTGATGCGCCGCACCATTTTGCCTGGCAAACCCGATCCGTTTGTGATCGAACTGCCCCAATGGCGCTTCCCAGGGGTTCGCCACATCCTCAAATCAACCTGGCACAAGCTGCGGGGTTTCATCGTCGATGCCGGAAAAATCATCATCGTCATCGTGCTGATTTTGCAACTGATAGCTTCGATTGGTCGGGATTTCAGCTGGGGCAACGAAGACATCGACGAGTCCTTACTGGCGGCCGGGTCGCAAATCGCCACCCCGCTGTTTGCGCCGATGGGCATTGATGAGGACAATTGGCCGGCGGTGTTGGGCTTGTTCACGGGCTTGTTGGCCAAAGAAGTGATGGTCGGGTCGCTGGACGCCATCTACACCAAATCCATCGAGGAGACCGACGCCAGCATCGGCGAACAACTGTTGGCCGCGGTACAAACCATTCCTGACAAAGCCGTCGGTCTGGCCGATGCCCTGGTCGATCCGCTGGGTATGTCATTAACCGAAATTGATGCGGTGGAAACCATGGCTGAAAACCAAGGGGTTTCAAGTCAACTGTTTGGCATTTTACAGGACAAATTCAGCAGCACTTGGGCTGCCTATGCCTACCTGCTGTTCGTGTTGTTGTATTTCCCCTGTGTGACGGTGATCGCCACCATTGCCAAGGAATCGGGCAAAAAATGGGCGGTGTTTTCCGCCACCTATTCAACCGCGGTGGCCTACCTGATCGCCAGTGGCTTTTATCAGGTGGTGATGTTCAAGAACCAACCCGTGTTTGCCTCCTTGTGGTTATTGGGTTCGGTGCTGGCCATGGGGGTATTTTACGGGGTCTTGAAAAGGCATGCCAAGCAAACCCGACAGCAGACCATTCCGCTGCACATCACATAATCGCAGACAGGAAACGCTGCAGAGATCGGCCCCACACGTGTTAAAATAAGTGCCATGCCTATCAGACAATTACCCAATCAATTGATCGACCAAATCGCCGCTGGCGAAGTGGTTGAACGACCGGCTTCGGTGGTCAAAGAACTGGTCGAAAATGCCTTGGACGCCGGTGCCACCGTGATCGACATCGACGTGCAGACCGGCGGCAAGAAGCGCATCAAAATCACCGACAACGGCCAAGGCATTCCTGAGGCCGATTTGGCCATGGCTTTACAGCGCCACGCCACCAGTAAAATCCACTCCTTGGACGACCTGGAATCGTTGTTGACCATGGGTTTTCGTGGCGAAGCTTTGCCCAGCATCGCTTCGGTCAGTCGTTTTGAATTGATTTCCCGCCACCAAGGTGCCGAGATGGCCTACCAGATCAGCGCCCACGGCGGCGAGATTGACGGTCCCAAACCGGCGGCCCATCCGGTGGGCACCACAGTGATTGTGGCCGATTTGTTTTTCAACACCCCAGCCCGACGGCGGTTTTTGAAAACCGACAAAACCGAATACCTGCGCATTGATGAGCTGATCAAGCGCGTGTCCTTGTCACGCTTTGATGTCACCTTCCGCCTCAGCCACAACGGCAAAATGATCCGCAATGCCCAAGGTGGCGACACCGAAATCTTGCGCCACCAACGCATCAACCAACTGTGTGGCAAAGACTTCATCGACAACGCCATTTTCATCACACAACAACGCGGCAACTTGCGCCTGTCGGGATGGGTGGCCAAACCGTCGTGGAATCGGGCGCAACCGGACCGGCAATTTTTCTACATCAACCAACGCATGATCAAAGACAAGCTGGTGGGTCATGCCATCCGCCAAGCCTATCAAGACGTGCTGTTCCATGGTCGCTTTCCGGCTTTTGTGCTGTACCTGGAAATCGATCCTGAATTGGTCGATGTCAACGTCCACCCGACCAAACACGAAGTGCGCTTTCGCGATTCCAAGCTGGTGCATGACTTCATTTTTGGCTCCATCCATCAGTCGCTGGCCGCCACCCGTGTCGGTGCCATGCAAGAGTCCAAAGCCGAGCCCTTGCCGGATTACTCACAAATGCAACACCGCATGAACCTGTCTGGCGGGGGTGGTTACGGTGGTTTGGGTGCCAGCACCCCAGCAGCAGGTGTGCGCGAGGCCAGTTTTGACTATTTACAACAATCGGCCCAAGCAAGCAGCCAATTGCACACTTATCCGGTGGGTGATGCCATCAGCAGCCCCAGCTTACCTGAGGCCGATGGTCAACACCAAGACATCCCGCCTTTGGGTTATGCCAAAGCGCAGATCCACGGGGTGTTCATCATCGCCGAAAACCAGCATGGCCTGATCATCGTCGACATGCACGCGGCCCATGAGCGCATCACCTATGAGCGCATGAAAGAAAAATTCCATGCCGATGCCTTGAAAAACCAAAAACTGTTGGTGCCGATTCAGGTCAATGTGTCGGCCCGCGAAGTGGGTGCGGTGGAATCCCACCGAGAGTGGTTTGAACAATTGGGCTTTGAGTTGGGGGTCATGGGTGAAGAAAGCCTGGTGATCCGCAAGATTCCCGCCATGTTGGCCAATGCCGATGTGGAAAACCTGATCAAAGACGTGTTGTCTGAAATTGTGGCCTTGGGCTCCAGCCAAAAAATCGAAGCCCAGATTAATGAGATCATGTCGACCATGGCCTGTCATGGCTCGGTGCGGGCCAATCGCCAACTGTCGATCATGGAAATGAACGCCTTGTTGCGTGACATGGAACACACCTTGCGTTCGGATCAGTGCAACCACGGCCGCCCCACCTGGGCTCAATTGGACATGAAACAACTGGACAAATTATTCCTTCGTGGTCAATAATCATCCGCCATGGTGGATCAAACTGCAGCAGCCAAAGCCATCTTGCTGATGGGACCAACGGCAGCGGGTAAAACCGATGCCGCCATCTTGCTGCACGAACAATTCAACGCCAACATCATCTCCGTGGATTCCGCCTTGGTTTACAAGGGCATGGACATCGGCACCGCCAAACCCGACGCCGCCACCCTGGCCCGCGCGCCTCATGCCTTGGTCGATGTCTGTGAGCCGTGGGAACCTTATTCGGCTTCGAACTTTTGTCACGACGCCAAAAACCTGATGCAAGCCAGCAGCGAAAGTGGCCGCATGCCGTTGTTGGCCGGCGGCACCATGTTGTATTACCACGCCCTACAGCACGGTTTGTCGCAACTGCCAGCAGCCGACCCAGCCGTGCGGGCCAAAATCCAAGCCATGGCAGACGAGTTTGGTTGGGAACACGTGCACGAACAATTGGCCGAAGTCGATCCAGACAGCGCCACCCGCATCCACCCCAATGACCCGCAGCGCATCAACCGGGCCTATGAAGTGTATTTATTGACCGGGCAAACCATGACCACCTTGTATGCCATGGACCAGGGTCAAAAGCTGCCTTTCCAAACCTTGAAAATCATCATTGCACCGGCCGACCGCAGCCTCCTGCACCAGCGCATCGCCATGCGCTTTGAACAGATGCTGGCGCAAGGTTTTTTGGATGAAATGCGCAGCTTGATGGCCGATTCCCGCAACCACGATGAATTGCCATCGATGCGATCGGTGGGTTACCGCCAGGCTTGGGAACACCTCGAGCACAACACCAGTCGCGAGGATTTCATCTTCAAAGGCATCGCTGCCACCCGCCAACTGGCCAAGCGGCAATTGACCTGGTTGCGCAAAGAACCGGACGCCATTTGGCTGGATCCCACCCAACCCGATTACTTGGCGCAGTTACAAGATCAGGTGCATGCCTTCATCGACTGAATTCACGCTAAATACAGCCCCAGGCCTAAATTTTTCCCTGTTTTCTGCTAATATCCCAGTTCATGAAAGCCCTGATCCAACGCGTTAAACAAGCCCAGGTCGCAGTCGGCGGTCAAACCGTGGGCCAGATCCAACAAGGCATTTTGGCTTTGATCGGGGTGGAGCGCGAGGACACCGTGCAAGACGCCGAAAAAATCCTGGGTAAAATCGCTCGTTACCGCCTCTTTGCCGATGACGCGGGCAAAATGAATTTATCCCTGAATGACATCCAAGGTCAGCTGTTGTTGGTGTCGCAATTCACGCTGGTGGCCGACACCAAAAAAGGCAACCGACCTGGCTTCTCCCGCGGCGCCACCCCAGCGCATGGACAACACATCTTCAATCAAATGGTGGCGCTAGCGAAACAAACCGGCTTGCACACCGAAACCGGCCAGTTCGGTGCCGACATGCAAGTCAGTCTGGTCAATGACGGACCCGTGACCTTTTGGTTGGAAAGCTGACTGCGGTCATTTCTTCTCATCGAGCACGAATGATGACAATTGTCACAATTTCAACTTTCAGGATTCACTGAAGCAGACAGGGACAAGCGCTGTATCCATTGGTTGATCAGGGCCAACTGTGCGGCTGGCACAACAACCTGATGGGTCGAATTGTTGGACGCTGCGGCCAACTCACAATGCCGATGCCACACGGCCAAATACACCGGGTTGATCAATGCTGCTGGTTGGCGGTCAAGTTGGCAATGGTCTGGGTCATCACTGGCTAAGGTCAACTGTTGCCACAATGACATGGCATCGGCTGGCGAACGGTCAGCCGCCACCGCCACGTCTTGTCCAGGCTGTAACAATTCACCCAGGGCCGCCACCACCGCCAGGTCATCAGCCAAGTTTTGGGCTTGTTGCCAAAATTGGGCGGCTGCCAGCTGATCACCGGCCAACCAAGCGCCCAAACCCATTTCAGCGACATTGATGGCCTGATCGCTGATATCGGTCTCGGTGCGCCCTTGGCCTTTTGCGGTCACATGATCGACATTGACTTGCCAAGCTTGTTGCGCCAATTCGTGGTGACCCAAACTGGCCAGCAATTGCGCCAATAGCTGCAGATACAAAGCCACCCGTGGATGGTCTCGACCATACATCTGATGGGCCAAACTCAAACCATTCAATGCAGCGTCAAAGGCCACTTCGTGCTGGCCTGCTTTGAGGTTGAATTCATGGCGCAAGTCCTGAATGATCATGGAGGTGAACTGGTGATTGCGCTTGGCGGCAATGGCAGCCGCTTGTTCCAACTGCTGCAAGGCAGCCAGCGGCTGGCCGGTGTTGAACAGGTATTTGGCGTGATAACTCATGTTGCGCGCCAACACATGACTGTCGGGATCAAACGCCTGGACCCGCGCCACCGATTCCTCCAAATAGGGTCGAGCCAGTGCGTATTGATCTTGCAGCATATACATGCGGCCAAAACCATTCAAGATGGTGGCATAAGCTGTGTTGTCACGACCCAATGAAGCGGCAATGTGAGACAAACTCTTGGTATAAAAATCAGCGGACAGCTCATAGGCCCCTTGTCGCCGAGTGATCACGGCAAATGAATTGTAAGTTCGGCCCAGTGCTTCGCGGTCTTTGATGCGCCCAGATTCCATCAACTCATGAGCCACTCGCATGTACTGGTAGGCGGTTTCATTTTCAAAGCGCTCCACATGGCACTTGATGATGGCATTCAAGGCGTTCAATCGCACCGATGGAAAATCTTCGGGCGCTGCATCCAGTTGTGCAATCACCGAATGACCAACCTGCAAACAGCGTTCGAAGGCACCATCGGCATGGTGGTGGCCGGCGGCTTCATACAACCAATACAAAGCGGGGCGTGACAGGGCCCCTTCGGTTTTCACATAAATCTGATGAATCTGTTCTGCGGTGGTGGCGGCCTCGTCATACAAGGCCAATTGGGTGTAAATTTCAGTCACCTTGGTGAGGATTTCTATTTGACTCTCTGGATCTTCGGCCAAAGCATCCTGATTCTGTGACAAGGTGAGCTTGACCGCTTCTCGAATGGTGGTGGCGCCCTGATTGGGATGAGCCGGATCAGCTTGGCTGAGGACCCGGGTCATGAAATCCAAGGTGGTTTGAGCCCGATTCGCTTCCTGCCTGGCTTCCATGGCATAGTACTGCACCACCACCATGGCCACCAACAAAACCAGAGACAAAGACAACAAACCCACAGTCAACCATCGATTCCTCTGCACAAACTTCTGCAAGTGATAAGCCCGCCCACCTTGCATGGCTGCCACCGGCTCATTGGCCAGCCAATGGGCCAAATCGGCTGCCAAATCATGCATCGTCACGTACCTTTTGAGGGGGTCTTGGTGCATGGCGCGCAAAATGATTTGGCCCAGTTCGGGGTTCACTGAGTGGAAGTGTAACAGCTGTTTGATGTGGGCAGTGATGGCTTCAGGGTCATGATCTTGTGCCGTGAATGCTGGCTGCGGTGACCGCCCGGTGAGCAACTGCAACAGCGTGGCACCCAATGAATAGATGTCGGTTTTGATGGTGATGTGCTCACCCCGCACCTGTTCTGGAGACGCGATGTTGGGGGTGTAAATGGGATGGGATTGGCGTTGTTGCTGATAAGTGAACGCCGCGATACCGAAATCCACAATTTTCAGTTGGTCATTGGCATCCATCAAGATGTTGTCGGCTTTCAAATCGCCATGAATGATCAAATGATCGTGGGCATTGACCATGGCGGCTGCGGCTTGATGAATCAACTGCACCGTGCGCCGCTCATCGGCCCCTTGCCGGGCCACGTATTCCCGCAAGGTGATGGCGTCGGCCAACAGCTCCATCACCAAATAATAAATGCCCTCACTGGATTCACCGCCATGATAAAAAGCCACGATGTGTTGGTGGTTCAATTTTGACAGCGCTTTCAACTCACGCTGAAATAAGGTGACCAATTCATCCGAATCAGACTGCACCGACAAGACTTTGATGGCCACCGGCTTTTGCACCGAAGAATCAACCCGTTTGGCCCGGTAAATGGATGACATGCCTCCCACTGCCAACAAATCAGTCAACTCATAATGATCAATGCGTGCACCTGTCAGGTCAGTCAGCTGTTGCATGCGTCGGAACAATTGGCTGGCGTCTACATCATCCAGCAAGGTTTTCGATTTGTTCATGGCAGCCAACAACCGTTGTACGTGTTGTTTCACCGCTGGTGACAATGTGTCATCCGCTGCCAACTTGGCCTGGGCTTGGGCCTCAGTCAGATCTACATAAGCTTCGAATGCGGCTTTGGCCTGTTGCCACAGGTGCTGTGTATCAGAGGGTTTCATGAGGCAGTGCTGTCTTCTATGAGGTTCATCAACAAGGCGCGGGCAATTTGCCATCGCTTGTGCACTTGTGAAATGCTGCAAGCGTATATTTCGGCCATTTCAGCAAAAGTCATGCCCGAAAAAAACTTCAGGGAGGTCAATTCAGCCAGCGCTGGGTCAATGACTTGCAGTTGTTGCAAGGCATCATCCAACAACATCATGTCCAAAGCGATGTCCTTATCTCCCTGCACTTGACTGTGTTGAAAAGCGGTCTCTTGACCTTGACGTTTCAACCGCTGGTGATGCCGCAGGTTATCGATCAGATAGAAGCGCATGCAACGGGCCGCTGTGTGATAAAAATGCTGCTGATTCTCAAAACTGTAGTGGCCTTGTAGCTTGAACTTCAAATAGCACTCATTCACCAATACGGTGGGACTCATGTGCTGACCTGGGTTCAGTTTCAACAGTTCCTTGCGGGCCAATGCTTTGATCGCTGGGTACAAACGATCAAACAATTCATCACAGGCGCCTGCCGACAAGTGTTGGTCGAACAACGAGGTGATGGCATGCATGTCATTGCGGGTGTTCATGACCAATCATCATAGCCTTTGCCACGCACCGTCACAAGATCACCAGGATCAGAAGGCTTAAATTGTGAAAGACTTGGCAGTTTATGACCCTCAAAGGTTTTTTTTCGGCATGGATGAAAAATTTACCTGAATACAGCGAACTCACCAATAAGGGCTGCAAATGCCCCAATTTTTCAACAGTTAGGAGTATGACATGAAACGATACGACACAATCATGATCTTGGGTTTGCTGCTGGGCAGTTACTCAAGTCAAGCACAACAAGAGCCTGACAGCCCATTTGCATGGCTCTTCAACGTCATTGATGAGCGGCTGTGGAACCAAGACACCGTTGGCATCAGTGGCAGCACTGTGGCCATCGATCGCTTTGGTGAGGCGGTGGCTGATGGGGATTTCAACAACGACGGTTGGCAAGACCTGGCCATTGGCATCCCCAACCATGACTTTTTCTTTGGTGCCATCCTCAACACCGGCACCGTGCTGGTGATCTATGGCACACCCAATGGTTTGGATCCAGACAACCACCAATACCTGTATCAAACTTTCGACAACAGCGGCAGCAATCTGGAAACCCTCAATGGCATTGAGGCCAATGACCAATTCGGTCAAAGCATCGCCAGTGGTGATTTCAACTGTGATGGGTTTGATGACTTGGCCGTTGGCACCCCCAATGAGTCCGTCATTCTCAGCGGCAGCACCCGCAGTAATGTGGGGGCCATCAACATCTTTTATGCTTCGGCCTCAGGTTTTGCTGACAATGGACAAGGCTCAACCTTCATTTGGCAAGGCAGCGGCTTGGGCACTTCATTCAACGGTTCAATTTCAGCCGGTGATCGATTTGGTTGGGCCATGGTGACTGGCAACTTCGATGGCGACACCCACAACGGCAACCGCTGTGTTGATCTGGCGGTTTCCACACCGTTTGAAGATTTTGGTAATGCCGACCAAATTCAGAATGCCGGCCAGGTCGATGTGTTTTATGGGGACCCAGCTGGATTGGACGGTGCCAACCGCGATTCACTGAGCCAAAACACATTTGGCATTGATGATTCGGCCGAAAGCAATGACCAATTTGGTCGCAGCCTGGCTGCCAGCCGCTTCCGATCAGATGTGGTTTTTTCTGACTTGGCAGTGGGTGTGCCTGGTGAAATGGTAGACGGTGAGGCCAACGCGGGTATTGTCCAAGTGTTTTATGGTGCGGCATCCGGTTTGCAGGCCAATGCCGATGATGAGATATGGCACCAAGGCGATGGCATCATTGGGGTGCCAGAAAACAATGACCGCTTCGGACAAACCTTAACCACAGGTAACTTCAATGGCGACCAGGCCTTTGATCTGGCTGTCGGCGTCACTGGCGAGGACTTGAATGGCGATGGTGTGTTTGCCGCTGGTGCGGTCAACATCATTTATGGTGGTGTGGCGGGATTGAGCACCACTGGCAACCAAATCTTTCATCAAAACACCGACGGCATCAATGGCGTGGCTGAAAACAGTGATCAATTTGGCGACGCCCTCACCGCCGGTGATCTGAATTATGATTTGTACACTGATTTGGTGGTGGGGGTGCCCAGAGAAGATGGCTTGGCTGGTGCTTTTCACATCATTTATGGCGGCAATTCCGGATTAACGATCGAAGACAACATCTATCAAAACTCGGGTTCATTGAGCGGCGATGAAATGGCTTATGTCATGACAGTGGGCGATTTCGGAGCCGGTCCCGAACTGGTGGTGGGGTTGCCTGGCGATGACTCGATTGATGGCGAAAATGACTCGGGCTCGGTGCGGGTTTACAGCTTTGAAAACCCCGATGTGATCTTTGCCGATGATTTTGATGGCTGATCACTGTTTCACCCCCACCGTTGCAGATATGCAGCCGGTTGGGGGTGTTTTTTTGTGACCAAACACCGGTTTTGCCTCAGACTGCCCTGTTTATAATCAAACAGCACCGGATTGTGCGACACCCAAAAGACGCCCATTGAAGGGTGCGAGCGGTGTCACAGGATGTGATGTGGTGGGCTGTTCACAGAACCGTCACCCCAGCGTCATCCCGGGTTCACATGCCCTTGATAAGTTGCGGGTCACAGGTTCAGCGCAACGCTCACCTGACGACAACAAACACAAGTGGGAGTGAATCATGAACCGACACCGATCTCTGGTCAGGCTGTGCATCAACACCAGCCTGTTGCTTTTTTCTTCTTGGGTTTGGGCCCAAGCCGACCCCAACTACTATGCCAGTGTCGATGAGTCAACGCCGACGGCCTTGCGCAACTCACTGCACGCCATCATCGATGACCACACCCGACTGCCCTACACTTCATCGGCCACCGATACCTGGGACGTGTTGGAATTGGCCGGGGAAAATGTCGATGACAGCAATGAAGTCATCGCCATTTACAAAAACGCGGCTTACCAAAAAGTTGGCGGCGGCAACAATGATTACAACCGGGAGCACTCCTGGCCAAAATCTTATGGTTTCCCTGACGACGGCAGTGGCAATTACCCCTACACCGACATGCACCACCTGTTCATCGCCAACGGCTCTTACAACTCTTCCCGCAGCAACAAGCCGTTTGACATTTGTACCGGTGGTTGTGATGAGCGCAGCACCGAAGTGAACAATGGCCGTGGGGGTGCCGGGCAGTCCAATCACACCAAAAGCGGGGTGTGGGATGTGTGGTCAGCCCGCCAGGGCGACATCGCCCGTGCCCTGTTTTACATGGATGTGCGTTATGCCGGCGGCACCCATGGCATCACTGGTCACTGGGAACCGGATTTACGCCTGACCGATGATTTGGCTTTGATCCAAGCCTCACAGACGGGCAACAACGAAAGTGTGGCTTACATGGGTTTGTTGTCGGTGCTGTTGCTTTGGCACCAAAATGACCCGGTTGATATATATGAACACCAACACAATGAAGCGGTGGCCGCGGCCCAAGGCAACCGCAACCCATTCATCGACAACCCCCAATGGGTGCGCTGTGTGTTCGAGTTGGTTTGTGATGGCGGTGGCGGCGCCGATACCACCCCACCAGCCCAGGTCAGCAACCTCAGTGCCACCCCCAACAACCAACACATCTATGTCGATTGGTACAACAACGACGAAACCGATCTGGCCGGATACACCGTTTATCGATCGGTCAACAACGGCCCGTTTAATCCACTGAATGCAAATTTACGGGTCTATTCAAATTACACCGACAGCGCCGTTGCTGCCGGCAACCACTACCGCTATTACGTCACCGCGGAAGATCAGGCCGCCAATGAGTCGATGCCCAGCGCCACCGTGTCAGTCAACTTCGGTGACAACGCGGGCTCGGCACTGAGCAATGGCGTGCCCAAATCCGGCTTGTCAGGTAACAGCGGCAGTCAGCAGTTCTACACCTTCGAAGTGCCAGCCGCTGCCAGCGCTTTGAGTTTCAGCCTCAGTGGCGGCAGTGGCGATGCCGACCTGTACATCAGGCATGGCAGCCAACCGACCACCGGCACTTTTGATTGCCGTTCTTGGACTGGCAGTAACCATGAAAATTGCACCATCAATAACATCCAAGCCGGCACCTACCACGTGTTGATCCATGCCTATGAGGACTTCAGTGGCGCCAGCTTGTTGGCCCAATACACAGACTCAGCCCCGCTGGTTTATACCAACAACAGCAACGTCAACATCCCCGACAACAACCCGGTTGGTGCCACCAGCTCAATCACCGTGGGCTTAACCGGCGCCGCCGGTGACATGCGCATCAGCTACAACATCGTGCACACCTACCGGGGTGATTTGCGGGTGGAGTTGGTGGCGCCCAATGGCCAAGTGACCACCTTGCGCAACCCCAGTGGGGGCAGCACCAACAACCTGGATGAAGTGGTCACCACCGACCAAGGCACAGCACCTGCGGGCGGCACCTGGCAATTGCGGGTCACCGATGTGTACAGCCAAGACACCGGCTACATCAACTCCTGGCAAATTGAATTTTTGTGATTGACGCCGTGATGGCAGACCTCAAAGTACTTGGGCTTTGAGGTCTGCACAGTTCATTGATCGGCGTTGATGTAATCGGTCACCGTGGTGGCCGGAGGCAAGTCCTTGGTGTCCTGACCAATGTCCAACGGCAAATCCAGGTGTTGATCCAAAAATTTCAGACTTTCGGCGACGTAGTGGATGTTGGAGTTGAGGTGTTTCATGGAATGGCCTTCATCCATTAAAATGGTCAGATCGGCATCCATTTTCAGAATGGTGAACATCTGTTGCATGCGCAAAGCGTGTTCCAAAGTCACCCGCTCATCAGTCAAACCATGAAACAGCTTGATCGGTCGATTGATCTTTTCCACCAAATAAAACGGGGACTTATTCAACAAGCGATTGAGGTCTTTTTGAGGATCGCCGACAATTTGCGCCAATTCAGTAAAAAACCCATCGTCTTTGATCAGGGATTCGTTACCAAACAACAACGGCAAATCCATCACGCCATGCAGCGAAATCGCACAACGGTATACTTCCGGGTACAACACCGTCAGCATCACCGCCGAATAACCGCCATAGCTGCTGCCCATGGCGCACACTTTATGCAAATCCAAATCGTGTTTCTCGGCCGCATGCAGCACCATGGCGTGAATGTCGGCTTCAATTTTTTCGCCCCACTGTTGTTTACCCAATTCCTTGAAAGCTTTGCCATAGCCACTGGATCCGCGGTAATTGACCTTCAAAGTCGCGATGCCTTTGGCGGCAAAAAAATGCTGCATTTCGTCGTTGTTGGCAGTGTCCCTCACCCCAATGGGTCCGCCATGCGGGATCACCACCAATGGTGGCTTGTTATCACCCCGCAGTGAGGGCACCACCAAAAACCCTTCCACCGTAACCCCATCTTCGGCGGTGATGGTCAAACTGTGGTTGTCACCCTTGGGCAGTTGCTCATAAACCGGACTCTCATCCAACAACTTGGTGATGCTGCCAGCCTGTTGTTGATACAAGTACCAAGACCCCTTGGAAAACTGGGTGGTGGCATACAGCAACATCAATCCATGCTCAGGCAAGTGTTGCTGGACATACAATTGCAACTGCGGATTTTGTTCCCGCAATGACTTGATGCGATCACTTTCTTCATCCAAAAAGAGGCGTTGTGACAAGCCACCTTCCATGTGGGTGTAACCAATGATTTGGCGCGTGCTTGGATCCTGAATCAACGTTTCAATGTCAACCTCTGGATTTTCAATGAAAGGTCCCAGGTGGGCATAATCAGTGACCGAATATTTGTGCACCGACTGCTTGTCTCCATAGGCATCTGTGAACGCATAAAAGAATGTTTCATCGGCAGATAATTTAACCGGCAAAGGCACATCATCGTCATCATAACTGGTTTTGATTTTGACCCAATCATCAGAATCTTTATTGGGCAAAAACCAATGGTGATACAGCACTTGTTCATTTTTCTTGTCGTATTCAACTTCAATGGCCGAACGCACCGCGCCACTGTGATCGGTCAACCAGTCAATGACTTTGTCAAACTTTTTGGTCTTTTTGAATTTCTTTTTGAATGATTTCTTGACGGTCTTTTCGGTACTGGTATCCACCAAATAGACACCATTGATGTTTTTGTTGTTGACATCTTGTAAGCGGTGGTTGGTGAAGAGCATCCGATTTTCCTGATCAATCAATGGATCCAAGACAGAACCCGCCAAGGGCATTTCAACCACCTGGGCCCCAGTCAATTCAGTGTCCCCATGCCATTGCAAATGTACCACTTGGCTGAACGAATATTTTTCATAGTCCAAATCATATAAAAAAGAATTTTGGTCAATCCATCGCAGGTTTCTGACACGAGCGCGGTTGGGCAAAAACTCTTTGAACACCACATAGGATTTGAAGGTTTTGATGTTGACCACCTCAATCAAAGTTTGCTTGTTTTGCTTGGAGCTCATCAACACCCACTCACCTGATGGGTTGATCTCTCCAGAGACTTGGGCATCGTGATCCAAATAGTCGTTTAACATCGGAAATTGTTGAATTTGTTGGTCAACTCCGTCATCGATGTCAAATAACTTAATGGGGGTGCTCGACTGTTCAATTTCTCGATAGTCCAGTTGTTGCCTGGCTTTGAAATCATATTTTTTCAGCATGGCCGGGAAAAATCGATGATATTCATCGGCGGAGTAACCGCTAAAAACCATGGGTGTGTCACCAGTGAACTGTCGGTAATTTTCCTGAAAATGAGGCCACTCAATGGCAGCCTTGTTGAAGGATTTCAAAGAAAAATAACCACGGAATAAGCCGGTGTATTTGAATTCAGTGCGCCAAGTTCCTGGGTAGTTCACCACCCCGGGTTTCACTTCAAAAGTGTGCTCATCGGCTTCAAACTTGAACCAACTCAAGCCGAACAACAAATAGCCTCTGATCGATTTCCAATAATATTTGCCCGCTTTCAATTTGATCAGTGCATGGTTTTCACCCGCGGTCAAATCAGTGAACCTGAGTTTTTTACCAGAATCGACCGGATCGATGATTAAGGTGGTGAAGTGGTGATTGCTTTCTACAGACAAATAAAGATAACCCTCATCGGCGGCCAATTCTGGGTCTGAGCCTTTGAGGATTTGCAGTTCATTCTCATTGAATTTGAGGCCCCATGCTGTGCCACATATCAGCATCAGCAACAAGCCGAGTGTGGGCGTGAGAATGGTCCTTTGCAGTTGTGAATGGTTTGGCATGTCGTCCCTGTGTCTGTTGGTTGATTTCGATTGCAGATTTTAACAAAATTTTCAGTCCGTGTTGGGTGGCAGCGCCATAGACCTTGCTGGCTGTTCAAAATAAGCCATGAAATCGATGCAGCAGGAGGTCCAAGCGCTCCTGTGAAGGTCTGTGTGACTGGCGCTGACCCATGAGGGCAGATATTTTCAGATTTATTCACTACCGCACAGCCGCATTCCTGCGGCACATTGGGGTTTTTTATTCCATGAGGAAAGCACATGAAAAAATCACTTATTTGGGGCTTGATGGCTGGACTTGGCTTGTGGTTGGGCCCAGCCAAGGCCGGTGGTCTGCCAGAAGATTTTACCAACATCAACAACCTGCCCAATGACGGCTGGACCTTTGAGAATCGCTCAGACCTCATCGGTGATGCATTTTGGTCACAGGGTTTTGCCAATTTGTTTCCGGCCCATGATGGCGCCAGTGACTCCTATTTATTGGGTGGTGTGGGCCAAACCGCAGGCAATGTGCTGTGTGATTGGGTGATTCTGCCTGATCTGGGGTTCGTCGAACAATTGAACTTTTTCACCCGCACGCAAAGCAATTCCATCTCCGCTGATCGCTTGATGATCGTACACAGTCCTTCAGGTGGCATCAACACCGGTCCTTGCGTGGCTGGTGACCCCGTGCGTGGTGGCCAGGATTTTGGTGATTTTGTGGTGATCGGTGCGGTCAACCCCAACCTCCAAGCCGGTGGCTACCCGGAACAATGGGCTGAAGTCAATGTGCCGGTGAATGCCAGCGGTCGCTTGGCCTTGGTGTATTTCGTGGAAGACGTGGGACAACCCCCCTTCAATGGCAACCTGATTGCGCTGGACTCTCTGGGCATTGGACCAGGGGCTCCGGCCGGCACCCCCACGGCGGTGCCGGGGCTCACGGGCATCGGTTTGGTGGTGATGAGCGGCTTGATGTTGCTGCTGCTGTGGTGGCACCGCCGCACCATGGAACCGCGTGAACCTGAGGCATGAACCTGAGGCATGAATAATCGGGTTGGTGTTGGGTCCATGCCCACACCGACCCCGCTTAAGTCACTGTTTGGCGGTGATCCAATCGGCCAATTGTTGATCAAAACCAGCAGGAAAAGCCGCCCCATCTTCCACCCCCACATACAACAAACACATCTTTTCTGAATCCCGAAACACCCGTTCATACTTGTTCAACCAAATGGTCAAATGGGTGATCAATTCGGGTGCCAGGGGCAGTTCCTGGACCATCGCTGGGTGCTGTTGTAACAGGGCCAAAGCCGCGGCATTGTTTTCATACAATGGGCCTTCGGTGTAAGCCCGGGTTTGCTGACACAAGAACCGCTCTTGTTCATTCATTTGGTCGTGCAGTTGATAAAAACGTTTTTCCCAGGAATCGGCTTGTTGCAAGGTAAACCGTTGTGACAGCAGTTCACCCAGTTCATTGCGGCGGTTGATTTGTGAAATGAAGGCTTGGCGGGTGACGGCCATGATTTGTTGCAATTGGACCATGTGTTGCATCAACTGTTGCTGCTGGCGGTGCTGCCAGCCCAACCAGATCAAACCGGCGGTGAACACCAGAGCCAAGGTCAGACCCAACCAGGGCCATGACCGCGCAGCCGGTTTTGGCTTGGCGGTATCCGCTGCCCCGGGCTGTTCGATCAAGCGATAACCTTCTCCAAACACCGATTCGATCTCCAGACCGTCTTCTTGCAACACTGGCCGCAGCTTGCTGATCACCTTGTACAAGGAATTTTCGGTGACCACCCGTCCTTTCCAGACGTGATCAAAAATGGTTTCTTTACTGATGGTCTTGGGGGCTTGGCTCAACAACAGGATGAACAAAGAATGGGCTTTTTCACCCCACTTGACGGGTTGACCCAGGCGACTGATTTTGTTGTGATCGGGATCGACCTCATAGGGGCCTATTTGCAATGACATTCAGCAAGCCATGTTTGACAAAAGCAATGATTATAGCCAGCCCAGCGGCCGGCAACAAGGGGGGATCGTTTGCCTTCAGAACAGCATCGACAGCAAGATGATCAGCACAATCACGGCCAGCATGTATTTGACCACCGTCAAGCGATCGGGAATGCTGTGGCTGTGTTGCTTTTCCTGCATGATCAACTGCTGCATCAAATCCTCGGGGGATTGACGACTGGCATCGACTCCAAGATCCGATGGCTTGGTCGGTGTTGGCTTTAACTGGGTGGCTGCTGGCTGGCGTTGTTTCGGCGCAGTCTTGGACACCACTGGCTGCTGGCTGGGTTGCGGCGACACCGGTTCCGCAGCAGCTTGGCTTTGGGCGGCCGCCACAAACTCAGCTTGCCGGATCGATTCGAGCAAGTCGATCAGTTTTTTGCGCTGTGGCCAGGGCATGTTCTGCATGGCTTCGGCATCACCGCTTTTGAAGCGGTGGGTTTCGCCATTGATGGTGATGGTGATGTCGTCTTCGGTCATGGCTTCACATTGTAACGATCAAGTCGCAGGCTGAAAAGGCTTATCCGGTTTTGGATTTTTTCCGCACATACAGGGTTTTGTGGGCTTTGGCCACCACCTCGCCAGCTTCGTTTTTGATGGCCACCGAAAATTCAGGCAGGTACTTGTCGCCATTGTGGGTGTGCAAATAAATGTCATTCAGCTGTTGCTCGGTCACCTGCATGGTGGCGCGCACGGTGCCGGTACCGGGTTTGATGAAATCAATGGTGGCCGATTGGTCCCACACCACATACTCCCGGCCCAACAGCTTCATCAACATCAACATGTAATGTGGATCGATCATGGCGTACAAGGAGCCGCCAAAATGGGTGCCCACGGCATTGCGGTTGTACCAGCGCATGTGCATGGCCACCCGCACTTCCCGCCAATCATCAGCGATGTGCTCGAGTTTCACACCGGCGCCCAAATAGGGTCCGTACCAATTCAAAATGCGTTTGAGTTTTTTGGCCTGATTGACTTGGCCAACGCCTTGCAAAATGCCCATGGGATCTCCTTCAGTGTGGCTTGGGTTCAATGACCTTGAGTGCCAGATCGATCGTCGCCTCCAATTCCGTCAAACATTTGTCGGCCCGGGCCATGGCGGCGGTGCCATGCAGCCAAGTGACAAAGTATTGCGCCAACACGACCGGATCATGTGTCTCAGACAGTTGTTGCTCAGCTTGGGCTTGTTGAAAAAATTGGGTCAGGGTTTGTTCGGCCAGGCCTTTGGCTTGGTGGATGGTTTGTTGGGCAGCGGCTGGCATGTCCTCGGCGGCGGCTTCGGTCACACAGACCGACAAATAACACCCCTTGGGACCGTCTTTGCCACATTGTGAAGCCACCGCCGACATCAAATAGTTTTTCAACCGGGTGATCAGGGGGGTATCGGGCTGGTGTAAAAACACCGCATGATCAGCGGCATAATTTTGCAGGTAGTTTTGGGTGGCCAGGATGAACAGTTGTTCTTTGTTGCCAAAGGCGGCATACATGCTGGGCTTGTTGATGCCCATGCTGGTGGTCAAATCCATCAATGATGCACCAACATATCCTTTCTGCCAAAACACCCGCATGGCCTGCTCCAAAGCCTGCTGTTTGTCAAAGCTGCGTTGTCGGCCACCGGCCATATTGCCACCTTTCAGATAATTTAAAAAAACTGTTGACCATTTTATACCGTTCGGTATAGAATTGCAAACATACCGAACGGTACAGAATACATATTTCATCATCAACAACTCACAGGAAACCCATATGAACACCAAACAACAACCTTTAACCATTGACATCCAAGACAAAGTCGCCGTGGTGACTGGCGCCAACCGCGGCATTGGTCGCTCGATTGCCGAGACCTTTTTGCAAGCCGGCGCCAAGAAAGTCTATCTGGCGGTGCGCCAGCTGGAATCTGCCCAACCCCTGGTAGCACAATACGGTGACCGCGTGCAAGCCGTGCAAGTCGATGTGGCCGACCATGCCGCCATCCAACGCCTGGCCCAACAAACCCCCGACGCCCAAGTGGTGGTCAACAATGCCGGGGTATTGAAAACCGCCGATCCCACCAGCCCTGATGCCGAAGCCGCTTTGGCCTTTGAGTTCAACATCAACACCGTTGGTTTGTTGCGCATGGCCCAAGCCTATCAACCCATCTTGGCCGCCCAGGATGAGGCGGCGTTCGTGCAACTGAACTCGGTGGCATCGATCAAAAACTTCGCTCCGTTCAGCACCTACTCAGCCTCCAAAGCCGCCGCTTATTCATTGACCCAAGGTTTGAAAGACAGTTGGGCCGAACAAGGCATACAGGTGTTGTCGGTGCACCCCGGACCCATTGCCACCGACATGGCCAAGCAAGCCGGATTCGATGACGGGGACCCCGTTGATGTGGTGGCCACCGGCATTGTCCAAGCCTTGAAAACCGGTCAGTTTCACCTGTTCCCCGACTCCATGGCCAAGCAAATTGAAGCCGCCTACCACGATTACGCAGAAAATGTGATTGAAGCGCCGGTGGTCGAATAAACCGACCAACAGTCAATCATTGAGGGGCCATTGGCCCCTTTTTGTTGGCTTCCTGAAAGGGTGATCGACAAATCTGGCTGCCATGGCTTAAGATGTGACTTTGAACCATTTTTCAAGTCAGCCGTGAACATCAGAACTGCCAAACCAGCGGACCTACCCACCCTGCTGGATTTTGAACAAAAAATCATCGCCACTGAGCGGCCCATGGACCCCACCTTGATTCAAAATGAGCCGATCAGTTATTACCCGATTGCTGAATACCTGGAGGCGGATCACACCGAAGTGTTGGTGGCCGAGGTGGACGGTGCTGTGGTTGGCAGTGTGTATGGACAGATCAGAGAGCGCAAACCGTTTTTTCAAACCAGTCATTTGGGCTACATAGGCTTCATGTATGTGCGTCAAGCACAGCGGGGACAAGGCGTCAGCCAAGCCCTGATTGATGCCATCACCGCGTGGTTTCATACACAGGGCATCAGTGAAATCATCCTGCATGTCTATGCCCAAAATCCGCGGGCGATTCGGGCCTATGAAAAAGCCGGTTTTGAACAACACCTGATCGAGATGCGCCTCAATCCAACAGCAGGAGATGCCTCATGAGGCGCGTGCGTCTGTGCTTGTGCTTGTGCTTGAGCTGGCTGCCGCTGACCACCTGGGCCCAAGTCGACGCCGAACAGGTCCAACGATTGGGCACCGAATTGACGCCCATGGGCGCGCCCATGAGCGGCGATGACGCGGGCATCCCCCGATGGCAAGATGTGCCGGCTGTTGATCCGGCGGAAAAACCCTTGTTCACCATCACCCAGGCCAATTACCAGCAACACCTGGCCCACCTGACGGCAGGGCAAGTGGCGCTGTTCAAAGCCTACCCAAACACTTTTCAGATGCCGGTCTATCCTTCTCACCGGACTTTTGCCGCGCCCGATTGGGTGTATGCCAACACCCGCAACAACGCCACCAGCGCCCGGCTCAATGCCGACCAAACCGGGGTGCTCGACAGCCAAGGTGGGATCCCGTTCCCGCTTCCACAATCTGCCGCTGAAGTGTATTTCAATCACGTGCTGCGTTGGCGCGGGCAACAATTGAAAACCACCAGCAGCCACGCCACCGTCAACGAACAAGGCCGGGTGCAACTGAGCACCCACGAGACAGTGGTGCGGTTTGATCATTACCTCAACGACAACCCCCATCCGAACCGCTTGTTCTCAGCCATCGCCAAGACCACCGCACCGGCCACCCAATCCGGCTCTGGTGGGTTGGTGTTGGAACCTTTGGATCAATGGCAAGAGCCCCGTTCTGCCTGGTTGTGGGACAAAGGCCGGCGGCGGGTGATCCGGGCGCCGATTTTGGCGTATGACCAACCGATCAACAACGCCAATGGACTGCGCACCGCCGATGACACCGACATGATCAACGGTGCCCCGGACCGGTTTAATTGGCAATTGCTGCCACAACGCACCGTGTACATCCCTTACAACAACGACCGCCTGAATGACAAAAGCCTCACATACGACGACTTGCTGCAACCGGGTCATTTGAACCCACAACACACCCGCTATGAATTGCAGCGGGTGTGGGTGATCCGGGCCACCTTGAAACCCGAATGGCGGCACCTGTACAGCCAACGGGATTTTTATGTGGACGCCGACTCCTGGTCGGTGGCGGTGGCCGACCAGTATGACCAGCGCGGTGAGTTGTTTCGGGTTTCCCTGTCCTACCTACACCAAGACCCGAACATGCCCGGCACCTTTCCGGTGGTCAATGTCTACCATGATTTACCCAGTGGCAAATACCACGTCATGGGCCTACAGAATGAATTAAAAAGCCACAATGACTACCAAGCCCCCTTAGTCAATTCCAGCCTGTTCAGCACCAATGGATTGAAACGGTTTGTGAAGTGATGAATGACTCTTCTCGGTAATGATGTTCAGTAATTATCCCGACTGATGCGCCACAGCAAAACACCGGTTACCAACAAATAGGCCGCTGTCAGCAAGTGTTTGATGATTACCCCACTGGCCGCTTGACTGGCATAAGCCAACCAGGCATCAGTCAAGGGCATCACCAATCCGAACAAAGCGGCAAACATCAACAACCGGTAATGCTTGAGCAGCAGCATCAACAGAATGATGAGACCAATGAATGCCGTTCTTGAGGCATAAATTTGCACCCAATCTGCATCGTTCTCTGCCCACAAATCGGTCCCCCTAAGCACAGCAAATGCGGCCGGATCCAAGTAGGCAAAAATGGCATAGAACAGCTGGATGGCAGCCATTATAAATACCAACAGTTGAACCGTCATTTCAAGTTTATTTCGTGGTGATGTCATCACAACCCCTGGGTGGAAACAGACTCAGATGATAGTCAGGCGCCGCCATGTGGTCAAGCACTGCACGCCAATGCACGGGTTTCAAGACCAGATCTTTGATTGGCTGAACAAAACAGACAATTTATTGATCTGGATCCAATCAACCAAACACCCCCACGGTTTGTCGGCTCAAAGCCAACAGCTCACCTTGTTGGTTCCAAATCTCGGCATCGCCGAACACATAGCCATGGGCGGCGTGGGCGGTGGTGGCTTGGTATGACAACCAATCGGTGGCTTCTGGCTGGCTGGCGGTTTGGGTGAATTCCAGATTCCAGTTCATGGTGCTGGCGGCCACCGGCTTTTTGAATTGTTGCAGCACGGTGCAAGGCCAGGCATCGATCAAAGCGATCAAGTGGCTGTCATTGAAAGCTGGGGGCGGCTGCTTGAAGCGCATCCAGCCCTGCAGCTCATCCAAATCACCGCGCATGAAGGGCCAGCGACCCCGCTGTAAATTCAAGTCCACGTGCCGCAAAAACTTGGGCACCACTTTGGGCACCATCGGAATGAAATCGCCTTTCTTCGGCAGTGGCATGGCATGTGACTGGCGTTCAGTCAGGTGGATGGCCGATTCGCGTGCCACCCCAAAACAAGCTTGGGCCAACACACAAACCCGGTCTTGCTGGGTCACCCGCGCCGCCAGTTGCGTGGCACTGCGGCCTTGGCGCAACAGCTCCACTTCGATGGTCAGTGCTTGCTCGGTTTGCAAGGGACCGATGAAGCTCAAATTCAAATACCGCACGGGACGGGATTCGTCCGGATGGGCTTGCTGCACCAGGTCTTGCATGCGGTGGTGAATCAAAGCCGCAGATAAACCACCATACACCGTGCGGCCCTGGGCCCAGCTGGTCGGCACGATCAGTTGGTGATTGGGGTCTTGATCCAAATCGTCGACCAAGTCATCCAACTGCGCTTGGTGCATGAATTTTTGCCACAAAGCCTTCAAGCGGTTACACCTGCGGTCTCGTTAACTGCTTGATCGGGGCGTTTGGTGGCCAAGCTTTCGGCGATGATTTGCCACACCTGGGCATGCACCCCCATGCCCAGGTGGGAACAGCTCACTTCGATGTTTTTGGCCTGTTCGTTGTAGGTGTCGACACTGGCGCGCCAACCCACCACCCCATCGGATTTGCTGTAAATCACCGTCAGTGGTTGGCTGATGCCTTGGCTGTTGATGGCGTGGATTTCGGCTTCATACGCATCCAGATCCATGTCCATGGAACGGGCGTATTTGTGGGCCACCACGGTGTACTTGGGGCCGCCCAACAAGGGGGTACCCATGGTGATGATTTGATCCACCCAAGTCGGGTGTAAGCGGGCCACTTCCCGGGCCAACACCCCGCCCAAACTCCAACCGATCAAAGTCACCGCCTGGCCGCTGTGTTGTGCCACCAGGCGAGACACGGTGTCGGCCAACAATCCGGTGTCTTGGCTGACGTGACCGCGGTTGCGGCCATGCCCCCAATCAAAGACCCGATATTTCAAACCTTGGAGGAATTTTTTCAGCGGCCGCATGGACCATTCATCGGCACCATAACCGGGCACCAACACCACCATGCGGCCATCGCCTGGCGGCACTTGTTGTAACTTTCTGCGGTTGCCCCAAGCCAACAACCATTCCAGCGGCGCCCTGGCTTCTTTCAAAGTGCTGAATTTACTGGGTGGCTTCAAGGGGCCAGTGGCGGTGGGGTATTCAATGCGGTTCATGGGTGTTTTACTTTTCATGGGAATCATTATACACTGTATGGTTCACTTGTGAACTAAATGTGAAAATGAAACCACCATCGACCATCCGACCCAACGACATCCAAGGCCACACCTCTTGGTTGTCGGTGGTTCGTTGTTACCTCAAATGCCAAAAAGTGATGAACCACAAACTGGCTGCCTTGGACTTGACCGCAGCCCAACACGACATTTTGATGAACATCAACCACAAACCCGGCAGCTCACAACAACAACTCAGTGATCATTTGTTGGTGGTCAAAAGCAACACCTCGGCGTTGTTAAAGAAAATGCAGGCCAAAGGCTTGATTGACCGGCGACCTTGCCAAGCCGATGGCCGGGTGCACCGTTTGTACCTGACCCCAGCGGGTCAACACAAACTGCAACATTCGATGGCGGTGCAGATCGAAATGGTGCAAACCATGACCGGGGTGCTCAGTGAAGCCGAAATCCAAACCAATTTGGACATCATGACCCGGGTGCATGACGCCTTGGACCAACTGGACCGCAGCGGCTGAGCGGCCAAGGAGACCGCCTAAGCCAGGTCCAACACCAACTTACCCACCACGCGACCAGCCTGGCTCAAGTCATGGGCGGCCGCCACGGCAGCCATGGGGAACACCTCAGCGATCACCGGTTTGAGTTGCCCGGCTTCCACCCAAGTGCGCAATTGTTCCAAATCGGCATGCCGCGGTTTGACCATGATGTGATCGGGCACTTTGCTGATCAAGGGCCGCAACACTTGTCCCAAAAGACTCATCAAATCCGGGGTGGTTTTGACGTGCACCCCACCATTTTTCAGGGTTTTTCTGACTTTGAAATACGCTTGGTTGGCCACACAATCGAAAAACACGTCATAGGCGTTGTGCTGGGCCAAGATGTCTTCGATCTGGTAATCCAGCACCCCATCGGCCCCCATGGAGTGCACCAAAGCTTGGTTTTTTTGACTGCACACCGCGGTGACGTGACAGTCCAAGGCCTTGGCAATTTGCACCGCCATCAGACCAACCCCACCCGAGGCCCCATTGACCAACACCGCTTGGCCAGCCTGTAAGTGGCCTTTGTGGATCATGGCCTGCAAGGCGGTCAAAGCCACATTGGGCATCGAAGCGGCTTGTTGAAAATCCAAGTTGCTTGGTTTGGGCCCGATGTTCTCCGCCCGGGCCACCACTTCTTGGGCATAAGAGCCCCCTTTGAAAGAATCAAACTTACCCCAGACAGCATCTCCTACCCGGTAATCGTTCACCTGTGAACCAACGGCCGTGATTTCGCCAGCAAAATCCGAACCCAGGATGCGCGGCGGCTGCAAACCGGTTTTGATGATCAGCGAGCCGCTTCTGATTTTCCAGTCCACCGGATTCACCGAGGCGGCCTTGACCCGGACCAACACCTGATCGGGCTTGGGAACAGGCGGTGCCAATTCTTCGACCTGCAGCACCGCAGCACCCCCGTATTTTTTACAAACAATGGCTTTCATGACAAGGGCTCCTGGTTGGTCTCAGGCAATTGAAACAAGGCCTCAACCGTGGTGTTGAAATGGGCTGCCAGTTTCAAGGCGATCACAGTGGATGGCACAAACCGGCCCACCTCGATGGTGCTGATGGTTTTTCTCGACACGCCAATGGCGGCCGCCAACTCACTTTGGCTGATGCGATGTTCGGCCCGAAACACCCGGATCCGATTGTGTAAAGTGGCCGACATCAGTCCCAATCCTCGGTCTCAGGCTGGACCAAACCATCATGCACCAAGTACAGGAAAGTGATGCTGGCCGAAACCGTCATCAAAGCAAACATGACATTGAAATAGGTGGTGCCACTGATGACGGCTGCAAACAACACCTTGCTGACTGTCTGGAACAACACCATCCCCGCGATGGTGATGCCCCAAGAGATCGACAAGGCTTGTTGTAATGCGTGGGCGGCAAACCCCTCAGTATCTTGGTCAACGGCTTGTTGGTTTTTGATTTTCTGCAGCAAGTTCGGACCCAAAGCCCACACAATCATGAGACCGATCAATGAACCCAACCAGGGTATGGCTGTTTGGATGTAGGCTTGCCAGCCGACAGGTAAGAGCGGGGCCAACAATTTGATCAGATACAAGCCACCCGTCATTAACATGATCCAGGCCAAGCGGCTGTAAATGCGGTCAATTTTTTCTGCACAGTGATTGTTTTCCATATTTTCTCCTTGTTATTGATACTTACACATCACATAATGATACCTTTGGGTTACATTATGCAACCCAAACAACCCTTTTGTCAATTTTTTTCAATGACCTGTCGAATTGTTCTCACCTCACTCGTTTCAACACGGCAAGCAGGTGTAATTATGTCACCTTTGATTTAAACTGATTCATACCTTACAGGAGATAGCCATGCAATATTTATTGATGATTTACAGCGCGGAAGATGCCGGCCCACAACCCGGTGATGACGATTTCATGCAAATGCTGGGTGAATACCAAAAATTCACCGACGAAGTGGAACAAGCGGGTGCGATGCTCGGCGGCGAAGCCTTGGAGGCGACCACCACCGCCACCACCGTGCGGGTCCGGAACGGCCAAAGCCACATCACCGATGGCCCCTTTGCCGAGACCAAAGAAGCCCTGGGCGGGTATTATTTGTTGGATTGCAAAGACCTGGACGAAGCCATTCGATATGCCGCCAAGATTCCCTCAGCGGCTTATGGTTGCGTGGAGATCAGACCCATCATGGTCTTGCCCAGCTAACCGCTGCTGCCATGTCCAATCAGCCCGACTCATTGCGCGATCAATTGAACCAATTGATGCGCCATGAGCGGGCGCAACTGTTGGCCATTTTGATCCAAAAAGTCAATGACTTCGAATTGGCCGAGGACGCGTTGCAAGAGGCTTTTGTCAAAGCCTGGAGTCACTGGCCTGATGCCGCCATTCCTGACAACCCCAAAAGCTGGTTGTTGAAAACCGCCTACCACCATGCCATCGATGGCTTGCGGCGGCAAAGCAACTTTCATCGCAAGCAACCACTGATCAGTCAATTACAAGAACTGCAACATGAATTGTCTGGCGCACACACCGACCATGACATCGCCGATGAACGCTTGCGGTTGATCTTCAGTTGTTGTCACCCGGCACTGGATGAAACCACGCAAGTGGCCCTGACCTTGAACACCGTGTGTGGCTTCACCGCCGAACAGGTGGCGGCCTCATTCATGCTCAAAACCACCACCCAGGCGCAACGCCTGGTGCGCGCCAAACGCAAGATCAAATTGTCGGGCATCCCCTATCAAGTGCCGGATTCGGCGCAATTGCCCACGCGTTTGAATCAGGTGTTGTCGGTGATCTACCTGATTTACAATGCCGGTTATTATGCCCATGAACAACTGGGGCTGATCAATCCGGTGCACACCGATGAAGCCATGTATTTGGCCAACACCTTGAATCAACTGCTGCCCGATCAAGCCGAAGTGTTGGGCTTATTGGCCTTGATGCAATTTCACCAATCGCGCATGCCAGCCCGCCATGCGCACCCTGACCGCTTCATCAGTTTGGAACACCAAGACCGCGATTTATGGGACCAGGGGTTGATCGCCGCCGCCAACAGCCGATTTCAGCAAGCCATGGCGTTGAAGAACCTGGGCCCTTATCAAATTCAAGCGGCCATCAGCGGGGTTCACAGCCTGGCGCACAGTTGGTCAGACACCGATTGGACCCAGATCGTGGCCTTGTATGAAAAATTGTGGCAATACCAGCCCACCGACCCGGTGCGCATCAACCACGCCGTGGCCCTGTCTTATGCTGGAGATGTGGAGGCAGCCTGGCATCTGTTACAAGCCATCGACACGCAACAATTACCCGACTACCTGCCTTACTTTCTGGCCCATGCCCAGATCGCCAAACTCAGGGCCGAACCAGACCAGGCCATCAGTTACCTGTCACAAGCCATGGCCTTGTCAAAAAATCAACAAGAGCGGACTCACATCCAACAACAAATGGACCGTTTGCGCTGAGGGTCAATCAGTCAAGCGCGCCAAGTCCTCTGCGGCCGGCGCAAAATCGGCATCGGCAGCCAGGCTGTGTTTGAGCGACTCAATGGCCCGTTGGGTGTTGCCTTGGTTTTCGTGGGCCAAGGCCTCTCGCCACCAGGCAGCCGCGGCCGGCGGCAAGCCCAGTTCGCTGTCGACCTGCGGCAATTTTTCCCGATACCCCTGTAACAACTCAATGGCCAATGCCGACTCTTGTTGGGCCAGGATGCGCCATTTGGCCCGTTGGTATTGAGCCAACAACGGCCAACCCGGATCGACATCGCCTTGGATACGCAACAGCAGATCTTCGGCAGCAGCGTGGCCTTCTCGTTGCATGTGCCATCCCGCCAGCTGCATCAAAGCCTCTGGATTGTCTGGTTCCAACTCGACCATGCGTTGCAACAACTGTCCTTGCAGCTCTGGTTGTTCGTTGACCGCGGCCCATTGCGCTTCCATCTGTAAACCATGGAACAGGCTGACCGTTTTCAACTGCTTGATGCGTTCAGCGGCGTGGTCTTTATCACCACCGGCGATGCCCGGGGCAAACAAATAAAAACCAATTTCTTCGGTGCGGGCATCGACATTTTTTGGGTCCAACTCGATGCTTTTGGCCAAGGCCTCTTTGTAATCGCCCAAGGAAAACATCGCCCGCACTTGACTGACCTCTTGCATCTTGACCCGCAAGGCGCTGGCCAACAAAAAATGGGCCACTGAACTGTGTGGGTGTTCATCGACCAAGTCCTCGGCCAAATCCAAGGCCGCGTCCCAGTCATTGGCTTTCAGCGCATCACGCACGGCGGACCGTTGAGCGACCGTTACCGACCCAACACCCAATGAAACCATCAACAACATCGAAAATATCCCAATCCGCATCCTGTTCACCATTTTGCCAGTTAGAAAGCCATGCATCCTAACGGATGGGGCATTAATTTTTCGTAACCCAATCCATCCCCTGCATCAAACTTGTCGCTTAATTGAAAAATTTTCATCAATTTTTGTCCCTTTCGATCTTGGGTTTTGTATGTACCTGATATGAACCAAAACGATGATCACAACATGAAAGCACCGATCTTAAAAACTACGAGCCTGTTTGTCTCTTTGCTCTTGGCCCATTCGGTGGCTGCCAATTATGAGATCAAACAACACAGCATCAACAGCGGCGGCGGGACCCTGCAAGGCCAAAGCTTCCACTTACAAGGCACCATCGGCCAAGCCGTCGCTGAACCGCTCAGCCAGGGTGGCACATACCAACTGTCACCAGGCTTTTGGTCCCCAAACCAAACTGCCAATGATGACGTTATTTTCATCACTGGCTTTGAACCATAACCACAAACAGGAGAACCAGCATGATCCGCAACACATTAATTTTTATGGCCTGGGTGATGGCCAGTTTTGCAGCCGAGGGCCAAACCCCGTTGAGCAGTGAGTTCACCTACCAAGGGGAATTGCGTTCTGCCGGCCAACCGGTGAATCAAACCATGGACTTTGAGTTTGAATTGTATGATGCCGCCCAAGGTGGCACTTTGGTGGGCAGTTACTTGGCTGATGACTTGCCAGTGAATGACGGCATGTTTGCCACGCCTTTGGATTTCGGCTTGGGTGCATTCATTGGTGATCACATGTGGTTGGAAATCCATGTCAGACCGGGCAACAGCACCGGAGGCTACCAACAGCTGTTACCCAGACAGATCATCCAATCCAGCCCTTATGCCATCCATGCCCAATTCGTTGGCGTTGATGCAGTGGGTCAAGCCGAACTGCGCGATGGCAGCGTCAGCAGCGCCAAAGTACAAGCGCAAGCAATCGGCGCCAGTCAAGCCAATTTGATTGAAATCCAAGGACGGGTCACCGGTACTTGTCCCAGCAACCAATACCTGACTGGTATCAACCAAGACGGTTCGGTCAATTGTGCCGCTGACCAAACTGGCCTGACCCAAGTGACCGGTGGTGACATCGTCGATGGCACCGTGGACACCGCCGATTTGGCCAATTTCAGCATCACCGCTGACAAAATCCAAGGCGGCAGCATCAACAACAGCCACATCAATCCATCGCAGATCCAAAACCGCATCAATGGCACCTGCCCAGTCGGTCAGTATTTGCAAAGTGTCAACCAAGACGGCAGTGTGGCTTGTGCCAGTGACCAAGCGGGCCTGACCACAGTCACCAGTGCCGACATCGTTGATGGCACCATCCAAAGGGCTGATTTGACCAATGCCATAATCAATGAGGACAAGTTGGCTGATGGCGCCGTCAGCGCCAATAAGATTCAAGCCAGTGCGGTGGGCAGCAATCAAATCAACAGTTCACAAGTACAACAAAGAATCAATGGACAATGTGCACCAGGACACCATCTGCGTACCATCAACCAAGATGGCAGCTTGGACTGTGAGCTGTTGCCGGTGAGTCAATTGAATTCAGTTGATGTCACAGACAATATTTTTGTGGCTGTCCAATCGGTTTTGAACAGCAACGGCCTGCCCATCATCATCTATGCATCATACGACATGAATGGCGTGCCATATTTACACCTCTACCAATGCCACAATGCCAATTGCACAGCAGGCGTTCAAAACATGGATCAATGGTTAATTGGTTCATTGGCTGGTGTGGGCTTCAGTGCGGCCATCAACCCAATCAGCAACAAACTCAATGTGGTTTACAACGAAAACTACACATTGAAGTTGTTGGTTTGCGTGACCACAGACTGTACCAACCACAATGTCATTGACTTAAACACTGATGGCAGTAATCCTTCTTTGACCCACACTTCATCTGGGTTTCCCTTGATCAGTTATTATGATTTTGACAATGATGACTTGCGGGTTTTTGCTTGTTTTAACAGCGCATGCACGGCCAGCAACAACTATGTCGTCGACAGTGCAGGTAACACCGGCAATTACAGTCGCATCATCTGGCGTGCAGCCAGCAACCGGGCCTTGATCCTTTACAACGCAGACAGCAACCAAATCCTAAAAGTACGTGATTGTACCAGCACCTACTGCAACACCGGCAACAATCGCATCGTCGACAACAGCACTTTCATCGGCAATTTTCAAAAGGGCTTGGCATTGGATCCAGTGACTGGTAGACCCGTCATGATCTACCAAGACCTGACCAATGATGTGTTGAAAATGGCCTATTGTTTGGATGTGGTTTGTGCTTCGATTTCCACCCGCGATTTGGTAGCTTCAGGCCAAGCTGCCGATTTGACCTTCAATCAGGACAATCAGCCCATCATCACATTCCTCAAGCAAGGTGACATCGATGCATTGCACCTGATCCGATGCACCGAATACCGATGCAACGATTTCAGCAGCCGGGTGATCAATGACTTTCCAGGTGCCAGACCAACCCATTCCGTCATCATGAACAACGAGCAAAAACCATTGATCACCTTCGTCAGCAGAGACGATGACCGCATCAAAAATTTCATGTGTGCCGATTCGGTGTGTTCGTATTAATGCGTTGTGCAATATGACAACAAAGAAGGTTAGCCCAACACCTGCTGCAACACCCGCCTGACTGCCTGCCAGTCGCGTTTAATGGTGCGGACATTGACACCGAGTAAGTCAGCGACCTCGTCATTGCCCAGGCCCAGGAAATATTTCAGCTCAAACACTTCCTGGGCCCGTTGGTTGTGCTCGGCCACCGCTTTGATGACGGCGTTGAGTTTTAACAACCAGTCTGCCGATTCGGTGCTGTTGATTTGGATGTCATGCATGGAAGCCACATTGGCTTGGCGCTTCTGGGTCTTTTTGGCCTGCGCTGCGTTGATCAAGATTTGACGCATGGCTTGGGCCGCGATGCAAAAGAAATGTTTGCGACTGCTGGCATCCACGCCATATTTTTTTAATTTGATCCAGGCTTCGTTGACCAATGAGGTGGTGTTCAAGGTGGCGCTGGCATCGAATTGTTGCCGACGAAGGCCGGCTGCGATGACTTTTAAATCTGGGTAAATCAATGGAATCAATTGGTCCAACGCCTGTTGCTCACCATTGGCTGCCTGCTCAATCAATAAGGTCACGTTGAACTCATTCATCGATCACCGCCGGATCACAACTTGGTATGACCATGTCTGGTGGCTTGAAAGCCGCCAAGTTGGTTTTGAAGGCTTGCCAGTCTGCCGCATCCACCCCTGTAATGGCACAGGTTTTGTTCACCAATACTTGAACCAAGTCCTCGATGACCCCTGTACCTATGGTGTCGGCTTGCGCTTGCCATGTCAACAAGGTTTGGGCATCTTCCATGGCCCCTTGGTGGTAACTGAAATAGCGCGGGCTGTTAGGCAGGTGTTCGACCCGACGTGAGATGCTGTCATGCATGACTTGTGGCGCCTCTTGAAATCGTTCCAAGTCATACAACAGGCGGGCCAGTTGCGCTTCAATCAAAGCGGCATTCAATTGCGAAGTCACCGATATTTGGTTTTGCTGGGGGTTGGTGTAGGCTTGACTCGCCGCTTGCAATGATGCCACCGCCGCCGGGCCATCGCCCAAGTTGTCTTGTTGGTAATCGGCCCATGCCCAATGCACCCGGCCCAGCTCTTTCCAACCTTCTGAGGAAGCCGCATCCAAGGCAATGACCCGTTCGGCCACCGCCACCGCCGTTGTCAAATATTCTTGGGGTGACTGGCCTTGTTCAATGGCCGCAGCGGCCAATTTGGTCAAGGGCTTGATTTGTGCCACCAACAGCGGGATCTTGTCTGGATGTTGAGCCAAACCACGTTGGGCCAAAACCAAGGCCTGTTGGTAATGGTCAGTGGCCACTTGACCTTCGGTCTCCATCACCTGGGCTTGGTTTTGCAGCAACAAATTCATGTTGGCCCAAGGCGAATAAGCCGTTGGCTCCAAGGCCAAGGCATTTTCACAGGCTTGCATGCCTGCTTGGAAAGCCGCTGGGATCGCCTCATGGCGACGCAAAAACCGTTTGATTTGAATGTCAATGCCGGCATTGGTACAGCGGGAGACGTGGTTCAGAGGATCTGAACGACCGATTTCGATGGCCTGCGCCAAGTATTCATTGCTCAAGTCCATGTAAGGCATGGCGGCGTCATAACCCTCGGTGGCGCCGGTCTCCCGAAACAGGTTCATGTACACTTCGGAGATTTGTTTGGCCGCTTCATGCCGCCAAGGATTGGTTTGCAGTTCCTGTTGGTAATGGGCAATGGCATCCTCATACCGCCCTTCAATCCAGGCCAGTCGCCCGGCCAAAAAAGCCGATTGTTGTTGGGTTTCGCTCAACAATCGCACCGCTGGCTGTAAATAGTTTTGTTCGGCCGCAGCCAAATGGGCTTGTTGGGCTGCGGGGTCTTTGATGCCCTTATTGGCTTGCCTTTGATTGGTCCATTCGATGGCCAACACATAACCCAATTGTTGATCCAAAGCCGGTGATTGCCAACCTTTGTCGCGGGCCAATTGCAAGAACTGTAAGGCCGGTTCAAAATCACGCATGCTCAAATGCGCTGAACCCAACGCCAAGTCGGTCAAGCCAGATCGATTGGCATCACTGGCCTTGATTTGTTGATCAAGTTCAGTAATTTGCCGGCGGATGCGTTGGTAAGCCGGCTGCACATTGTGCACCGGTAGCATGTGCAGTCGCCGCACTTCGTTTTTAATCGATTCAGCCTGCTGCACGAACCGCTCAGCCTGTTCCAAACGCCGTTGGTTTTGTTGGGCTTGGAACCATGTCAACAACACAAAACCCAACACCGCCAACACAAAAGTCGCCAGCAACCCGGTCGTTTTGGGAAATTGGCGCGCCCGTTTCAGCCCCCGGCCCCACCAAGAAACCCGCCTGGCTTGCACCACATCACCATTCAGATAAGCCGTGATGTCACTCAGTAAAGCAGACGCCGAAGCATACCTTTGATCGGGGTCTTTGGCCAAGCATTGGCCGATAATGGCTTGCAAATCTTTGGGGATGTCAGCCGGCATCGACTTGGCTTCCTCATGGATGATTTGATAGCCCATTTCCGCTGCGCTGTCGGCCTGGAATGGTTGGCTCCCGGTCAACATGTGGTAAAACAAGGTGCCCATGGAAAACACATCACTGCGCGCATCTACCAGGGCATTTTGACCTTTGCATTGCTCAGGCGACATGTAGCCTGGTGTGCCCAGCACCGCCCCAGTGGCCGTCATGCTGGGGTTTTCATCTTTCAAGGCAATGCCAAAATCCAACACCTTGACGGCCAGTTGATCATTGACCAAGACGTTGCCTGGTTTGATGTCGCGGTGGACCACACCGTGGCGATGGGCGTGGGCCATGGCCTCACAAACTTGCCGGAATAAGTGGGTTTTCTGGGTCAAGTTGGTTGGCGTCTGTTGTAAAAATGAGATGATGTCTTGGCCAGGAAAGTAAGCCATCACATACCAAGGGACGTGCGCTTCGGTCACCCCCAAATCCAACAGTTTGGCGATGTTGGGGTGGTCCAAATCAACCAAGATCTGTCGTTCTCGCACAAACCGTTCGACCACCTGCTGGCTGACCAATTCCACCGGCAAGATTTTCAAGGCGGCTTGCATCTCAATGGCTTGTTCCGAGTGAGACACCAGATAGACCACCGACATGCCACCGCGACCCAACAGACGTTCAACCCGCCAATGGCCAATGGTTTGACCGATCAGTCCATCCACTGCCGTTTCTGTCAACAAAGCACCCACAGGCGGTAACTGTGCCGTCACCGCATCGGAATTTGTTTCATCCGCCTCAGCAAAGGCTTGTCTGATGAGCTCATTAAGTTTGGGATCTTGGGTCATTGACACACCTCTTCCACCATCAAACATCAGCTTAAGTGCCCCACCCAGATTAATCAAGACCCATCTGCGACCTCCCTTGAGTCAAAGTAAAACAGATTGTTTTATAATGAAGTTTTGTTTGGGATCAAGACATGATGCAAACCCGCAAACCCCATTTTTTTCTGTTGGGCCTGTTCATCTGTTTGGGCTTGTCCGGCATGGGCTATTTGTTGTCACAGGCGATCATCGAGTACAAAAAACTCGACCGCAGCGTCACGGTCAAGGGCCTGTCAGAACGCGAGATGCCGGCCAACCTGGTGATTTGGCCGATTTCATATTCCCTGGCCGACAATGACCTGACCAACATGTATGCCACCATTGATCGCAACAACCAAGCCATCATCACTTTCCTGCAACAGCAGAACATTCCGGCCGCAGCCATCAGTTTCACCCCACCGTCCATCATGGACAAACAGGCGCAGAACTACGGCGATTCCAACCAAGCCGCCTTCCGCTTCGTCGGCACCCAGGTGGTGACCGTGTATTCAGACCAAATCAGCGCGGTCCGGCAAGCCATGACCCAGCTGTCTGATCTGGGTAAACAAGGCATCGTGCTGAAAGGCGATGATTATGACAACCGCATTGAATACCTGTTCACTGAATTGAATCAGATCAAGCCGGCGATGATCGAAGAGGCCACCCAGAACGCACGGGAAGTGGCACAGAAATTTGCCGCTGACTCCAACAGCCAATTGGGCAAAATCAAACAAGCCCGACAAGGCCAATTCAGCGTCAGCCCACGGGATCAGAACAACCCCCACATCAAAAAAGTGCGGGTGGTATCGACCATTGAATACTATTTGGCTGACTGACCCGCAAAGATTGGAATGGAACCTTGAAACCCGCCATGACGAATGACTGAAGCAGACCCCTCAAGTCAAGCCTGTCCCAGTTGTGGCCAAACCATGGGCCAGGTTTTTTGTGGCCATTGTGGGGAACGCAAATTGGATGCCAAAAGCCGCTCCATGCGCCACATCATCAGCGACTACATTGAAAACGTCACCTCGTTTGAAAACAAAATTTGGCGCACCTTGGGCCTGTTATTGATCCGCCCAGGGTCGTTGGATCGCAAGTACCATGTGGGCGAACGCGTGCGGTATTTAAAACCCATCAGCTTGTTCCTGATCATCAACTTCCTGTTTGTGATTTTCTCGCCGATCACCGATTTCAATGTCAACCTGTATGACCAGCTAAACCTGCAACCTTACAGTGCCTGGATTCAACCGATCCACCAACAGCACTTTTTACCCACCTCTGGTTTGGATCCGGCCACCTACGCCGCTCAATACAACCAGTCGGTGGTGATTCTGGCGCGCTCCACCATCATCATCCAAGCCTTGTTGTTTTTCTTGTGCGCCTGGCTGATCAATTGGCAACGGGGTTATTTCGCCGGTGATCATCTGGTGTTTGCGCTGAATTTCCACAGCTGGTACATGGCTTGGATCGTGTTGTTGATGCTGTGTCTGCATGCGGTGGATTGGTTGGTCAATCTGCTGGGCTTGGACTTGATATACGGTTATTGGTACTTTCTGTTGCTGCCGGTGGGCACCGCCATTTACCTGCTGCTGGCGGTCCACACTTTGTACCAACGGACCTGGTGGCAAACCTTGCTGCAAGCCGCGCTGTTGTTTGCAGCGATGCGCCTGGTGCACACCGTGTATCGCTTGATTCAGTATTTTTTGGTCACCGCCGTCATTGAGTGACCAGTGTCTTCAAGCCGGTGCTTGTTGATCAATCAGTTGTTGCAAGGCTTGGATGTGGTCCACGGTGGCAATGAAATGCTCGCCCAGTGCCGTGACTCGGTATTCCACCCGCGGCGGTATTTCCGGATAAGCGATTTTTTCCAGGATGCCAAACTGCAGGTTGCGCCGCAAACACTCGTTCAAAACCTTGGTGCTCAGCCCCTCCACCGCTCGCACCATTTCACCCGGGCGGTTGATGCCATTGGCCAACAATTGATACACGGTTAAGGACCATTTGCAGCCGAAGATGGTCTCGACCATGCGGGCGCCATCCACGGGTGCTGTTTGTCTGGAAAATTTTTTCTCTTTTGGATTCATGAATTTAGCCCAATGGGTACCCACCACACCGGTTGGTACCTGCTTTTTTTGTGCCGTTTCACATCATAACATGGGCCCCATCAATGACAACCGGAGAACCCAAAATGAACCCATTCAAAGCCAACAGCAGCGCCCTGATCATCGGCGGTTCCAGTGGCATGGGCTTGGCCACCGCCCAACAATTGTTGTCCGACCAAGTGCAGGTCACCTTGGTCGGTCGCCAGCCAGAGAAACTGGCGGCGGCCCAACAACATTTGGCCCGCTGGGGCCAGGCCGAAAGCCATGCTGTTGACCTGCTTGACGAGGCCGCCGTAGACGCCTTCATTCAGCGGCTCAAAGACCAGACTTTTGATTATATGGTCAATGCCGCCGGCACCTTTGCCCCCAATGACTTTGTCAACCACACCGCGGCGGAATACGACCGCTATGCGGGGCTGAACAAAGCCACCTTTTTGATCACCCAGGCGGTGGTCAAAAACATGCAACATCAGCGCTTTGGCGCCATCGTCAACATCGGTTCCATGTGGGCCAAACAAGCGGTCAAAGCCACCCCGTCATCGGCCTATTCCATGGCCAAAGCCGGCTTGCATGCCTTGACCCAACACCTGGCCATGGAGTTGGCAGCGGATCAAATCCGGGTCAATGCAGTGGCACCGGCGGTGGTCAAAACCCCCATTTATGAATCATTCATCGATCAAGATGAAGTCGATGCCACCTTGGCAGGATTTGACTCATTTCATCCCATTGGTAGAATTGGGACTGCCGATGAGGTGGCCCAAACCATCGCTTTCCTGTTGTCGAACCAAGCCAATTGGGTCACCGGCGCCATTTGGGACGTTGATGGTGGGGTCATGGCCGGGAGAAATTGAGCAAACGCATGAAAGATGACAACTTGAACCTGGATTTCAGCCAGCGGGTGGTGATCGAAACCGCCCGGCTGGATTGGTCGCCCAGCCCATCCCCCACGGTGTTCCGCAAACGCCTGGCCCGGGCCGGGGCCGAATCGGGCCATGCCACCAGTGTGGTCAAGTATGAACCCGGCGCCCGCTTCAAAACACACCACCACCCACGGGGCGAAGAAATCCTGGTGTTGGACGGGGTGTTTTCTGACGAGCACGGCGATTACCCAGCCGGCACCTACCTGCGCAATCCAGATGGCAGCTCACACGCGCCGTTCAGCGAACCGGGCTGCACCCTGTTGGTGAAGCTGTGTCAGTTCCAAGCCAAAGACCAACAACAGCTGCGCATCGATACCAAGGAAACCCCATGGCAACCTGGCATCGGTGGGTTGCAAGTGATGCCCTTGCACAGCCACGGCAGTGAACACACGACCCTGGTGAAATGGCCCGCCGGTGAGGTCTTCCAACCCCACACCCATTTTGGTGGCGAAGAGATTTTTGTCCTCTCAGGCACCTTCCAAGACGAACACGGTCGCTACCCGGCCGGTACTTGGATCCGCAGCCCCCACCTCAGCAGCCACCATCCTTTTGTCGAAGAAGAAACCGTCATTTGGGTCAAAACAGGGCATTTGTTGGACGCTTGAGTCTACCAGTAAATCAAAGCTCAAACCCCTGACAAAACACCCACTCAGGATGGTGTTCACCCGCCCAAATACAATTGAAACCCGCATGACCCAACCGTTCACATGCTGAACCAACGACAGGGATGTAATCAGCACCCAACTGCGGATCTGTGAGCCATGAATTCAAATCAAAACCCAAATTTTGCCATTGGGCAAAATCGTAAATGGCACCCAGGTCTCCCCAAGAACCAGCGGCCCCGAAATAATTGACCACCTGTGCTTGGCCTTCATCGAACAGACAATTGTGATCCGAGACCAAGCCAACACCGGCATTGAACTGACTGTCTGGCCCATACTCCCAAATCGAGTAATCGGAATTGAGCAGAATGTTCTTTGCTACCTGAGCCTCAAAAGCACCCAATTGAACGCCTGGGATGTAAACATCACTGCCTTGGTTGAGTTGGATGGCCCCAGAAACCACGGTGTTGTGGGTGATTTCAGTGTCCCAGGTGAATGGCTGCTGGGTACCGTCTTCATCATGAATCACCACCGCTGCATTCAAAATCAAATTGCCTTTGATCTCGGTGCGGTTTTGATTGCTTTTGATCGCCACCCCTTCTGACAGGTCATGAAAATGATTGCGGTAAATGCGTGTGTACCCACCGTTGCCCAACACCGACTCCCCATGTTTGTAGTACAGACCAGAGCCTGCCCCATAAAACTCATTGCCTTCAACCAGCACATCACTGGCCTGAAAGAACTTGAGGAAAAAACTGTTGCCATTGGACCCATTGGTGGTTTCATAGTCATGGAACACTGAATCCTCAATGCGCACATTCTGGTAACTGTGAACGGTGAGGAATCCGCTGTTGTTGAAGTAGCGCACTTGACTGATTTCGATGTTGGTAAAACTGATGTCTTGCCCAGGAATGTCAATGCCCAAGCGAATGGCTTCGTGCAAGCAATTTTCTATGACCAAATTGGCAAACCGATAATGAGAGCGTCGATCAATGATCACGCATCGCTCTGACCAATCACCTTGAATTCTGGCGACACCTCCAGGATAGCCTTTGATCGTCAAAGGATCCGCAGCGGTTGGTAATGGCATTGCCCTGAGGGCATATTTATTCAAGTTCATGATTGCCACATCGCCTTCAATGGTCACCTTGGTTTGGTAGTTGCCCGGCAACAGGTAAACCACGTCGCCTGCTGCTGCGGGCGCCAAGGCGTCTTGCAACGAAGCCGGATCTGCGTAAGTACCGGTGCCATCGCCATTGGGACTGGCATAATGACAAACCGATGGCGCTTGGGCTTCGCATATCACGCCTTGCCCAAGGGGGTTGTCCGTTGGCTTGATCACCTTGATTTCTGGGTGACGGGAACCTTTGGCCATGGCCAATCCACACAGACTTAAGCACAGGGCCAGCAACCAGGCCACTGAGGAATAATTCATTGGAGCCGATTGATGTCTCATGTGGCAAGTTTGTTTGAACATGGTGTTGGAACGGTTGATGAGGGTGTCTAATTGTATACACAAATTGATCTGAGATCTGCGAACCAATTTTGATTTTCAGGGCTTAAACAAAACATGAATTCTCTGGTTCTGGTCTCCACTCAATTGGTCATGAACTGTCCATTGACACCACCTTGTGACGCTTTTGATTGACAATCAGGTCATAAAAACTATAATGACTGACCAGTCAGTTATTTAATAAAGTGAAATCAACATGAAAAAACGTGCCATCAGTGACGACGCCAAAGCCGAAAAAAAACAGCGCATGCTTGATGCCGCGTTGGATGAGTTTTATGAAAAAGGGTTTACGGCGGCACGCATGGACGACATCGCGGCCCGTTGTGGGCTGTCCAAAGGCACCTTGTATTTGTATTTCAATTCCAAAGAAACGTTGTTCAATGGCTTGATCGAAACCGTGGCCAAACCCAAACAAGGGCACATCGTGCACATGCTGCAGGCCGCGCCTTCGGCGCATCTGGCACTGACCGCCTTGACCGAGTTTGTGCCCCAAGTCATCGCTGAGGGACGCTTGCCCAAATTGATCAAAATCCTGATCGGTGATTGCAAGGCCTTTCCAGAGATCATTCAAGGCTACCGCAAAAAAGTGATTGAACAGGCTTTGGCCGCCCTCGCCGAGTTGTTTGAGCGCAGCAACCAAAGCGGTGAAACCCGCATTGCACAACCGGCGCTGTTTGCCCGATTGGTGGTGGCACCGGTGGTGTTGTCGGCCATTTGGCAGGCCGTTTTCGCGCAAGATGGTGATCCCCCACTGGACTTGAAAGCCTTGTTTGTTCTGCATCGCCAGATGTTGATGAACGCCCTGACCATGGACCCAACGGAGGACGCATGAAGAACCCAATGAAGGCCCAACTAAGGCCAAAAATCTGGCTGCCCATAGGTGCATTCTTGTTGATGCTGGGTTGTACCGGCTCGGAACCTGAACCCACCATCACCGGTTACATCGAAGCCGAGTGGCGCCATTTGGCCGCGCCGCAATCTGGCTGGTTGACCACCATGGAACTGACCGAAGGCGATGCCATCTCACCGGGCTTACCCTTGTTTCAATTGGACGCCACCCAACAACAAGCGGGGGTGGCACAAGCCCAGCAAAACATGCTGGCTGCCGAAGCAGCCTTGGCCGACTTACACAAGGGTGCCCGACCCGAGGAACTGGCGGCCTTGACGGCGCGCATTCAAGCCTCCCAAGCACGGCTTGACTTGGCCAACACCGAACAACGGCGCATGCAGTCTTTGGTCAAACAAGGACTGATCAATCAAGAACAGTTGGATCAGGCCAACACCGAACTGGCCATCAGTGACTCTGACCTCAAAGCCCTGCAGCAAGAAATTGCTGTCGCGGGTTTGGGTGGTCGCGTGGACCGCTTGTTACAAGCAGAGGCCCAGGTTCAGGCCGCCGCAGCGCAATTGACTGCCCAGCAAGACGCCTTGGCAAAACGCTCGGTGGCCAGCACCATGACCGCCGTGATCAATGAAGTACATTACCACCCTGGTGAATTTGTGCCGGCCACGGCACCGGTGTTGACCGTGCGCTTGACCGATCAGGACAAGGTCCGTTTCCACCTCAGCCAAGCCCACCTGCCTACCATCAAGCTGGGGCAATCGGTGCAAATCAGCGCCGATGGCCTCGATCAGCCCCTCACCGCCCACATCAGCCACATCAGCAGCAGCGCGGAATTCACCCCACCCGTGATTTACAGCCAAGGGGTTCGCGATAAGCTGGTGTTTCTGATCGAAGCCCGCTTGGCAGCCGGCCAATCCTTGCCGCCGGGTTTACCGGTTGAGGTGCAATGGTGAACCAGCCAGCAGTCAAGCCCATGAATGACGCCCAATTGGCCATAGATGTGCGGGGTTTGGTCAAAGCCTTTGACGGCCACCCGGTGGTCAATGGCATCGACATCCAAATGCCCAAAGGCCAAGTATGGGGCTTCCTCGGGCCCAATGGCTCCGGTAAAACCACCACCATTCGCATGATTTGTGGCTTGCTCAAACCCACCGCTGGTACCGGACTGTTTTTGGGCCATGACATCATCACCGAGGCTGAAATCATCAAGCGGTCCACCGGTTACATGACGCAGAAATTTTCCTTTTGGGCCGACCTGTCAATCCGCCAAAACCTCGAGTTTGTGGCCCGGTTGTACAACCAGCCCAACACCCGGGTATTGGTTGACGAAACCCTGGACGCATTGGGCTTAACCCACCGCCAAAATCAATTGGCCGGGGCCCTGTCAGGCGGCTGGAAACAACGCCTGGCCTTGGCCGCCGTGACCATGCACCGACCCCAGTTGCTGCTGTTGGATGAACCCACAGCCGGGGTGGATCCCCAAGCGCGGCGGGATTTTTGGGATCAGATTCACCGCTTTTCCGACCAAGGCATGACCATTCTGGTTTCCACCCATTACATGGATGAAGCGGAACGTTGTGATCAGATTGTCTACCTGGCCCACGGTGAATTGATCACCCAAGGCACGGTCAAAGACGTGATCAGCCAATCCGGTTTGAAAACCTTCAAAGGCTCTGGACCGCAGGTGCGGCAGATGGCGACCTGGCTCAAAGGCCAAGCCGGCATCGAACACGTCGCCTACTTCGGCAATGCCCTGCATGTCAGCAGCACCGACCCAGCCGCTTTGGCGGCGGCCATCCAACGCAGTGCACAACAAGCCGCTGACATCAAATGGCAAGCGGTGGAGCCCAGCTTGGAAGACACCTTTATCGCCTTGATGGCCCAAAGCGGCGCCGATCAGCGAACCCACGGATGAATCACCCATGAGTACACCGCATACAACCCAATGGTCACATTGCAGCAGTCGCATCAATGCCATCCTGCGCAAAGAATTCATCCAAATGTTCCGCGACCGCATGACCTTTGCCATGATGCTGGCCATCCCCTTGATGCAGCTGATGTTGTTTGGGTTTGCCATCAACACCGATCCCAAACACTTGCCCACCGCGGTTTATGCCGAAGACAACTCACCGTTGGTGCGCAGCATCATTCGGGGCTTGTCGGTGTCGGAGTACTACCACATCACCCACCGCTCAAGCAGCCCCCAAGAAAACAGTGACTTGTTGGCCCGTGGCGATGTGGCCTTTGCGGTGCATGTGCCGGCCGGCTTCAGCGACCAATTGATCAAGGGCCTGCGGCCGCCGTTGTTGATCGAAGCCGATGCTTCCGACCCTTCGGCTTCATCCAATGCCATCGGCCGCATCCAGGACATCATCAACCAGGCACTGCGGCATGACTTGACGGGGCCGCTGCAACACCTGGCCACTTCACCCGGCCCGGTGTCGGTGATCGTCCACCCCCGTTACAACCCGGAAGGCAAATCTCAATACAACATTGTGCCTGGCCTGTTGGGGGTGATCCTGACCATGACCCTGGTGATGATCACCTCCATGGCCATGACCCGCGAAGCCGAAACCGGCACGTTGGAGAACCTGCTGGCCATGCCGGCCCGGCCAATTGAAGTGATGTTGGGCAAGATCCTGCCCTATGTGGTGATTGGTGGGGTACAAACCGGGGTGGTGCTGTTGGCCGCCCACCACGTGTTTGCCGTGCCCTTCATAGGCCCGTTACCAGATTTGCTGTTAGGGGTGATGCTGTTCATCGTCACCAACCTGGCTTTGGGGTTCACCTTTTCTACCCTGGCCCGCACCCAAATGCAGGCCATGCAACTGACGTTCTTTTTCTTTTTGCCATCCATCCTGTTGTCCGGCTTCATGTTCCCGTTCCGCGGCATGCCCGGATGGGCTCAAGCCATCGGTGAAGTGCTGCCTTTGACCCACTTCCTGCGCATCATCCGCGGCATCATGCTCAAAGGCACCGATTTGATGGACCACCAACCAGACCTGCTGGCCTTACTGGCATTCACCACCGTGATCGGCTTGATCGCCATCACGCGTTACAAACAAACTTTGGATTGACTGAACAATTTGTCCGGCATGGACGGGGTCAATCTATTCTTTACAAATAATAATCATTTTCATTAAAATAACAGCTTTCTTGATCAACCCAATCAGAACCCCATGAAACCACCCATCCTTTTGCCGTTCATCGCCCTGCTGATCCTGAGTGCTTGTGCCGAACAAGCCAACCCCGAACTCAATATCTACTCTTCGCGCAAAGAAGCCTTGATCAAGCCGGTGTTGGATCAATTCACCGCTGCCACCGGTATCGAAGTGAATTTGGTCACCGGTAAAGACGATGCCTTGATCGAGCGCTTGCGCGCTGAAGGCGCTGCATCCCCAGCCGATGTGCTGATCACGGTGGATGCCGGACGTTTGTACCGCGCCAAAGCCCAAGGCTTGACCCAAGCCATCAACAGCACGGTGGTCACCCAAGCCATTCCGGCGACTTATCGGGATCCAGACAATCACTGGTTTGGTTTGTCTCTGCGCGCCCGACCCATCATGTACGCCAAAGATCGGGTCGACCCCAGCACGTTGACTGATTACGCCTCGATCACTGCACAGCAATGGCAAGGAAAAGTGTGTATTCGATCATCATCCAACATCTATAACCAGTCGCTGGTGGCGTCCATGATTGCCAGTGAGGGTGTCGAAGCCGTCGAAACCTGGGCTGCTGGGGTGGTGAACAATTTTGCCCGCCAACCGGTGGGTGGCGACCGCGATCAAATCAAAGCCGTGGCCGCCGGTCAATGTGACTTGGCCGTGGCCAACACCTATTATTTATTTGGCATGTTACAGTCAGACGATGCGGCCGAAGTTGCAGCCGCAGAACAAGTGGCGGTGTTTTGGCCCAACCAGGCCGACCGCGGCACCCACGTCAACGTCTCCGGCATCGCCGTGACAAAAGCGGCGAAAAACCGGGACCACGCCCAACAACTGCTGGAGTTTTTGGTGCAAGCCGAGGCCCAAAGTTGGTATGCCAACGCCAACGGTGAATACCCGGTAACCGCCGACATCGAAGCACACCCCCTGTTGGCGGCCTGGGGTGACTTCAAAAAGGACGCCTTGAACTTGTCTCGATTGGGTGAATTGAATCCCGAAGCGGTGAAAATCATGGACCGTGCCGGCTGGCCTTAAACCACCAAACCGGGTAACATGTGAAGCCTTGAACAGATGATCCCAACCCGTTTTTTTGAAACCCAGAATCCATAAATCAGCAACCTGGCTGTGGCTGTTGTCGCTGGTCTTTGTGTTGCCTTTTGTTGCCTTGCTGTGGCAAGCCGTCACCCCCGAGTCGGCGGTCTGGCAACACCTGTCGACCACCGTTCTACCAGTCTATTTGCAACAGTCTTTGTGGTTGTTGTTGGGGGTCGGGGTGGGCACTTTGCTGCTGGGTGTCAGCACCGCCTGGTTGGTGGCTCGTTATGTGTTTCCTGGGCACCGGCACTGGCAATGGCTGTTGATTCTGCCGATGGCCATGCCAGGCTACATCGTCGCCTATGCCTACACTTGGTGGTTGGATGTGGCCGGACCCTTGCAAAGCACATTGCGGGCGCAATTCGGCTGGTCATTTGACGATTATTGGTTCCCCAACATCCGCTCTCTGGGTGGCGCCGTGCTGGTCTTGACTGTGGTGTTGTATCCCTACGTTTATTTGTTGTCCCGCGCGGCCTTTCAACAGCTCTCCAAACAAATGTGGGAAGCCCACCAATTGGCCGGCGGCCAAAACTTCTTTCGACGCATGGCCTTGCCTTTGGCCCGGCCGGCCATCTTTGGTGGCTTGGCCTTGGTGATGATGGAAACTTTGGCCGATTATGGCACCGTGCAGTTTTTTGGCATCAACACCTTGACCACCGGCATCTTCAAAACCTGGTTTGGTTTGGGCTCATTGTCAGGCGCGGCCCAAATCGCGTGTTTGCTGCTGGGCCTGGTGTTGTTGATCATGGGACTGGAAAAAGTCTGGCGTGGAGCGGCCCGCTATGATGTGGTCAATGATGGCCTGCCAGGCACACAAAAAACAACCTTGCGCGGTTGGCGGGCTTGGCTCGGCACCTTGTGGTGTGGCCTGGTGGTCGGCCTGGGCTTCGTGGCACCGCTGGTGCTGTTGTTGTTGATGGCGGGACAATCCCAAATCAAGCTGTGGTGGACTGACTTCATGGCGCTGATCATCAACACCTTTTGGGTGGCCAGCTTGGCGGCCTTGGTCACTGTGGCGGTGGCTTTGTTGGCCCAATACGTCAAACGCCACACCCACCACCGGCCGACCCAAAGACTGGTTCAAAGCCTGGGTTTGGGCTATGCCATTCCCGGCTTGGTGATCGCTGTGGGCGTGTCCATGGCTTATGGCTGGTTGGACCAAGGCATCAATGGGTTGCGCGCTTGGTATGCCGATGCGCCGGCCATGTTGTTCTTCAGTGGCGGCTTCATCGCTTTGATCACTGCCTATGTGATCCGTTTTTTGGCCGTGGCCATGAAACCATTGGAGGCGGCTTATCAAGGCATCAGCCACACCTATGATGAAGCCAGCCTGTTGACCGGTAACAGCCACCAACAAACTTTTCGCCGCATCCATTGGCCCTTGTTGAAAAGCAGCCTGTGGACCGCCGCGTTGTTGGTCTTTGTCGATCTGCTCAAAGAATTGCCTGCCACCTTGGTGCTCAGGCCATTTAATTTCAACACCCTGGCCGTCAAAGCCTATGAATTGGCCTCGGATGAACGCCTGGCCGATGCCGCCATTCCGGCTTTGAGCATTGTTGCTGTGGGTTTGTTGCCTGTGTTATTGTTGAACAAAAGAATCAATCGTGCCCATGACAACCACCCTTGAATTGCAATCAGTGGCATTTGCTTATGACCACCAGAACCTGCTGCAAGACATCAGCTTGCAAATCCAAGCCGGACAAATCGGCTGTTTGCTGGGCCCCAGCGGCTGTGGCAAAAGCACCCTATTGCGGCTGGTGGCCGGCTTTGAACAACCCCGTTCAGGCGACATATTCATAGACCAACAACTGATCGCCAATGCCCAACACCACAAACCACCCCAAGAACGACAAGTGGGCATGTTGTTTCAAGATTTGGCCTTGTTTCCGCACTTGTCGGTGCGTGACAACATCGCCTATGGCTTACAGGCATTGGGTGCGGCTGAGCGCCAAAACAGAATCAAGCAGCTGTTGGACTTGTGTCGAATCCAAGGTCATCAATCGAAATTCCCACACCAACTCTCTGGAGGCCAAAAACAACGGGTGGCTTTGGCCCGCGCCATGGCACCCAAACCCAAGTTGATCTTGTTGGATGAACCATTTTCCAGTGTCGATACGGGGTTGCAAGGCGACTTGGCTTTGGAGGTGAAATCGATGCTTCAAGCCGATCAATCCACTGCCTTGTGGGTAACCCACTCCATTGATGAAGCTTTTGCCGTGGCCGATCAAATGGGCGTGATGTTGTCTGGTCAGTTGCGACAATGGTCCAGCCCGCATGATTTGTATGAAACACCTGCCCATCCGGCGGTGGTGACCTTCCTCAATCACGCCAATTTAGTCAGCGGTCAATGCACCAAAGATGGTCAAATCGAAACACCCCTGGGGACCTTGTCATTGGCCAATCCCGAGCAATTTACCGCCGACCAAAAGGTGCAAATTGGCATTCCCAAACACCACATCAAGGTCACCGATGCCACCCCCAATGCGGTGGTCTCACAAACGATTTATCAGGGCGACCATCACCTGATCACTGCCACCTTAAACCAGGGCGGCGTGGTGCAATGGCCACAAGCCCAAGCCTTGTCCAAACAACAAGCAGTGGCCCTGCAGGTGGGTACCAAACAAGGTTATGTGGGGTTTGCTGACCCAAGCTGACGCGCAAAAAAATCAGCCATGGCGAAACCATGGCTGATTTTGGTTGGTGACTTGACAGCCACCTCAGGGGGTTGGGTCCTCGGTCAGAAGCGCCAGTTGGCCGTCAACCGGGCATTCAATGGAGCACCCACCGTTGCTTGGTGCGTGCTGTGGGCATTGGGAAAATACAGTTCATCGGTCAAGTTTTCCACATTCAACTGGATGCTGAACTGATCCGACAGGTCGTAATATGCCGCGGCATCAAAGCGGGTGAAACTGGGCAATTTGGCCGAGTTGCTGTTGTTGATGAAACTCTCGTCTTGGTAAGTAAAACCAAAACCCATGCCGAACTGATCGTTTAATTGGAAGTTATTCCACAGTGAGAACGTATTCTCAGGCAATTCACGGGGGCGCAAGCCAGTGTTGCCACTGCGATTCACTTGCTCGCCATCCAAATAGCTGTAGCCAGCCGAGATGAACCATTGGTCATTGATTTGGCCTTTCAGCTGGGCCTCAAATCCGGTGATTTCAGAATCAATCACATCCAAAGTGGCCGGGTCATCGTCAGCCACCTGCGGGGAACTTTGTTCAATTTCAAAGAGCGCTGCGGTCAAACTCAAACCTTGGGCAAAATCCCACTTAAAACCGGCTTCCAGGTTGGTGAAGGTATTGGGATCGAGTTGGTTGTTGTTGCCATTGATGTTGGCAAACTGTTCACCACTGCGCGGCAAGAACGACTCGCTGTAACTGGCATACAATGACATGTCTTCTTGGGGTTTGAAGATCAAACCGGCTCGAGGTAACACTTCTTCATCTTTGCGGCTGCGGGTTTCGGCGGCCACGACATTGAATACTGTGATGTCAAAACTGTCGAAGCGGGCCCCCAAAATTAAATCCAATCGGTCTGAAAGCTGGATTTCGTCTTGTACGTACGCTGAGAACACCTCGATGTCCACGTGGGTGTCGTCGTTCAAATCAGCGGTGAAATCGTTCATGGTGGGATTGCCCGAAGCATTCACACCCACGCCATTGCGCAGATCCAAGGGCCGGTTGATGACAAAGATTTCGTTGTCATCCAGGGTGGTGTTCCAGAACGCGTTGTAACGGTCTTGATCTGAGGCGGTGTCGATGAATTCGACGCCAGTGATCAGGGTGTGCTCCACATCACCGGTCATGAATTGACCAATCAAATTACCGGAAACGATCAGGTTTTCCCGTTGGGTGGTGTCCACATAACCGTCCAAGGTGACCACATCAGGGCTGTTGGCCTGGTCGTATCCAGACACGTAAAAGTTTTGATAGAACTTGTCATAATCGCCGTAAAAGGCACTGAAGTTGCCTTTCAGGTTGTCACTGAAGGCGTGTTGCAACGAAGCGCGGAACAGGTGTGCTTCCAGGGCATTCAAATTCAGACTGGGATCGCCAAACACGATGTCTTCAAAGGCTGCAACCGGTCGACCATTGGTGCCGGTGGGGATGCCGCGATCAATGAATCGCTCATGATCCACATACTCATATGACAGGTCCAAAGTGGTGTCGATGCCCAAGGCAAAACGTGCGGTGGGGTTGATGCCCACGCGGTCACCGTCAAAAAAGTCGCGGTGGTTTTCCAAGCCCTCAAACATGGCATTGATGCGGAAGGCTGAATGATCTCCGGTGTCAAAATTGCTGTCGATTTGGAGGCCAAAACTGCCGAATGAATCGACACTGGTTTGCAACTCATTGAAGGCCATGCCCAACACCCCTTTCTTGGTGACCCGGTTCAAGATACCGCCGGTACCGCCTCGACCAAACAACAAAGCATTGGGGCCTCGCAAAATCTCAACCTGCTCCAGGTTATACAACGGGCGGTAGTATTGCACATCGTCTCGCACACCATCGATGAAGAAGTCGGCGGTTGATCGCACCCCACGAAACACCACCGAATCTCGGTGACCTTCACCTTGTGAGGTGTTCACTCCTGGCGTGTAATCGATGATGTCGCTGATGCTGTCAAAGCCTCGCAATTTGATTTCATCGGCAGTCATGATGGTCAAACTTTGTGGCACATCAATGATCGGCGTGGGCGTCTTCAGGGCATTGATTTGATCCGCATACAAAAAATTTCCCTGCACCACCAAGGTGTCCAGGTTCTCATCTTCATCGCTTTGTGTTGGTGAGTTCGACTGATCCACTTTGGGATCAACGGCCGGTTCAGAATGGGTTTGGGCAATGACGGAAAAAGTGAACAGCATGGCGAACAGGGCTGACAGAACCAGCTGTTTGTTTGAGTTGGATTTCATGTTGAAATGATTGTAAGAATGAATATGTGCGAATTTTATTGATAACGAGAATGATTGTCAATTACGTTATAAACAATTTTTTAACATCACCTGGCGATTGCTTAAACCGCCTTCACTCAGCACCCTTGATCGACATCACCCGTTATCAGCAGACTTTGGGTTGACTGTCAGGTCAGAGCGTGACTGCAGATCACTCAGTCAGTTGTTTTTTGACAAAATCTATGCGCGCCGTGTTGGCTTTGGCTCCGAATTTTGGGTAAAGCTCAAGCAGTTCCAACCACACTTTGAGAAATGAGCGATCAGCAATCACCGCTGACATGTCCTGAATGTATTGCTGTTGCATTTGCCGGAGCGTTGTTCTGATTGATTTCATGGTTTTGTAGCAAGGCCCACACAGCTCACGGTGGGCCCACATATAGACTTTCTTGACTTCAAAAGCCTCTTTTTGATCTTTGGCGAGGAACACAGCTTCCTGCCGGCACTTTTTACAGGTGTATTTTTTATCCTGATAATCATCACCCAGAAATTCGTGGCCCACTGAACGTTTTGAGGCTGCCGAATAGGCGTCTTTGTTGATGCGGTATTTTTTCATGGTTTAAACACGTATACCCGGATCAAGTCAGGAAATAACAGGGTTTCATATCACTGAAATCATCCCGCCAACGATTGCAAAATGATGCCGGTGAGCATGGCGGCGGAGGTGCCGACCACGTAACCGAGCACGGCCAGCAGCACGCCGACCGGGGCCAAGGCGGAGTGGAAGGCCGAGGCCACCACCGGTGCCGAGGCGGCACCACCGACATTGGCTTGGGAGCCCACTGCCAGGAAGAACACCGGGGCCTTGATCAACTTGCCCACCACCAACAACAAGATGGCATGGGTGGCGATCCAAATGCCGCCAATCACGAACAAGAAGGGTTTGATTTGGGTGACGTCCATTTTCAAGCCGATGGTCGCCACCAGCATGTAAACAAACAAAGATCCAACACCTGAGGCGCCCACCCCTTCCAGGCGCTTGGCGCGGGTGAAGGACATCACCACACCACCGATGGTGGCCAAAATGACCAGCCAGAAAAAGGTCGAATCCAGGTTGAATTCAGCCAACAGCGGTAAATGGTCTTTGATGGCCGGGCCCAACCAATTGGCGATGGCATGTGACAAACCGGTGAGGCCAAAAGCAATGGCGGCCATGAACACCAAGTCTGGCAAAGTCACGGCTTTGCTGTGCTCTTTCTGGAAGGTTTCCATTTTCAACTTGATGCGTTCGATGGCCTCGACATCGGCCCCGGTTCGGGCATCGATTTTTGCCGCACGGGCCGCCATCAACAACAAAATCGCCATCCAGATGTTGGTCCACACCACATCAATCGCCACCATTTGGGTGAAGGCAGCATCCGACACTTCCCACACCTCTTTCATGGCGGCCTGGTTGGCACCACCGCCGATCCAGGAACCGGCCAAAGTGGTCATGCCGCGCCAAATCTCCTCTGCCCCGGAAGCAGCAAACGCATCGGGATACAACGCCCGGGTTGCCAAAAAAGCAATCGGCGCGCCGATGACAATGCCCAAGGTGCCGGTAAAAAACATGATGCCGGCTTTCGGTCCCAGGCGGATGATGCCTTTGAGGTCGATACTCAAAGTCAACAACACCAGCGCCGCCGGCAACAGATAACGTGAAGCCATGTAATACAAATTGGACGCATCCGGATCGACCAAGCCAAATGTGGTCAGGAACGACGGCAACAGGTAACACATCAACAAGGCCGGGACAAAGGTGTAAAACTTGACCCAGAAAGGGTGCTGACTTTGTTTGGTATAGAACACCAAACCCAAGATGGTTGCCAACACGCCGAACAACACGGCATCACTTTGGATTAAATACTGATGGGTTTCGTCTTTCATCGAAGTCTGCACCAATTCAACTGCCATCAGTGTATCAAATCAGCTCAAGTAAGTGCTTGAAAATTGACTGAAAATCCAGCGCCTGTTGGCACCTTCTGCTGGTTCAGCTTTGGGCCCTAATGACTGGTCAGGGTGTCGGTCCACAACCAGATGACAAACACCCCGATGCCGAACAGCAACAGGCCATTGATCGGGGTGAACAACTGCGACCAGACCAGGCTGGGCAGCATCCACCACAAGTAAACCAAGGTCAACAACACGCCCAACACACAAAACCAGACCATGATGCGGCGACGGCGGGCTTGCACCACCGCCAATTGTTGCAGCAGTTGCTGGCGAAAATGGGCCCCATCCAAAGGCTGGTGGTAGGCCAAAATGTCTTCGATGGATTGGTCATTCATGAGTTCACCTGTTGGGTTGACTGGGGATGTTGAAGGTGTTTTCTGAGCTTGGTTTTACCCCGTTGGATCAAGGATTTGATGGTGCCCAAAGGCAATTCGGTCACCGTTTGGATTTCACCATGACTCATGCCCACGGCACAAGACAGGGTGATCACCGCCCGCTCTTTGTGATTTAAGATGCGCATCAACCGCTCGGCGTCTAAGTCGGCTTCAGCCGGGTTGCGATGCAAAACGGCGCTGTGCACCTCGGCATCGAAACTCACCGTCTGTACCGCCTGACAGCCGCGCAAAAACAAACGATAGGCAATGGTGTGTAGCCAAGAACTGAAGGTCCCGGTGGATTGGTATTGGTGAATTTTGCGGTAAGCCAACAAAAAGGTTTCTTGGGCCAAATCTTCGGCGGTGGCGTGATCGCCCGCAGCCAGGCGCCGCAGGAAATGCCGAATCAAACCTTGGTGCAGCTGCACCAGGCGTGCAAAAGCCGCGTGGTCATCACGGGTGACTACGCGGTTAACCAATGACAAGACCGTGTCTTGATTCACCAGTTTCAGTCGTCGTACTTGTTGACTTTCCAAACCAGTAAAAACCCCGCGCCGACAAAAAATGGAAACAGTGACAAGCCGCGAAACACCTTGGCCGTGTCGTCTTCAGGAATGATCAAACTGAAACAAAACACCGCCGCACCGATCGCTGCCATTATGATACCACGGCGAAAGTCTTTGTAGCGAGGAGAGCGGTCCTGGTGCAGTTTTTCAATCATTTCGGGCGTCACATCAATGCCTTTGTCGAGGCTTTTTTCCAGCAATTCATGGGTTTTGATTTTCAGCTTGTGGCGATTAACCATGTGCACAAAAATCAACATGGCCAAGGTAAAAATGATGACGAATAAGATGGCTGCTTCAACGGTCATGGGACTCCTGTTTTTCAGATGATGATGTCTTAATAGAGACCAGGATGCTGTGCTTTGGATGCAAGAACCTCAAATTTATCCACAGACTGTGATCAATCCACAACCAAATGAACTAAAATATCATCATGAAAAAGGCCTTGTTCACTGTTTGTTTTTGCTGGTTGATGGCGGGTTGTGAATCAATCAATCTGACGCCCACCAAGCATCAATTGTTTGTGTTCGGCACTTTGGTGGAGTTGAACTTGTGGCACGACGATCCTGCACAATCCCAAGCCGCCATCGAGCAAATCAGCGACACCTTCAATGCCATGCATCACCAATGGCACGCTTGGAAACCGGGCCGCTTGGATGACATCAACCAGGCTTTGCGCCAGGGTCAAACGGTGACTTTGACCGCAGAGGAGTTGTCCTTTCTGCAACAAACCCGTGACCTGGCTGTGCAGTCAGATCACTTGTTCAACCCGGTGATTGGCGAACTGGTTAACCTGTGGGGCTTTCACACCGATGACTACCCCATTTTGACCCCACCACCGGAGACTGATGAGATCCAAGCGCTGGTATCCCAGCAGCTGACCGTGGATGATTTGCACTTCAATGGCCAACAGTTGAGCAGCGACAATCCGCGCGTGTGGCTGGATTTTGGCGGCATCGCCAAAGGCTATGCGGTGGACCAAGCCATGTCCCTCTTGCGTCAACACGGCATCAACAACGCCATCGTCAATGCCGGTGGCGACTTGCGCAGCATGGGTGACAAAGGCAAAAACCCCTGGCGCATCGCCATCCAATCACCCACCGATTGGTCGATGGTGGCCGAACTGACCATTGATGGTGATGAAGCGGTGTTCACGTCAGGCAATTACCAACGTTACAAAGCCTTTGATGGCCAGCGTTACTCCCACATCATTCACCCCAAAACCGGCATGCCGGTGGCAGAAATTGTGTCAGCGACTGTGATCAGTGGTTCTGGCATCCAGGCCGATGCGGCGGCCACGGCCTTGGTGGTGGCAGGCAGTGATCAGTGGCATGCAACGGCCCAAAAAATGGGCATTGAAGAAGCCTTGATCATCACCGGTGAGCTGAGCTGTCAAGCCACCAAAAAAATGTTGAATCGATTGCAGAACCTGACCTTGAATTGTCAAGTGGTGGACTGATTGCTGTGGCAACCAGCTCAGGTTTGCTGACTCAGGGATCAAACCCCCACATAGCCATACACCGCGACAAAATGACAGCCACTGCCCAACAACACAAATACATGGAAGATGGCGTGGTTGAAAGGGATTTTTTTGATCGCATACAGCACCGCACCCAGGGTGTAGGCAATGCCGCCGGCAATCAGCCAACTCAGACCCGTGGCCGGCAAGTTGGCGGCCAAGGGTTTGATGGCAAACACAATGGCCCAACCCATCAGCACATATAACAGGGTTGACCCCAACTCAAAGCGGCCGGTGAAAAAGACCTTCAACACGATCCCCACCAAAGCCATGCTCCAAGCTGCGATCAAGATGCCATAACCCAAAGTCCCGGGCAAAGTCACCAACATAAAGGGCGTGTAGGTACCCGCGATCAACAGGTAAATGGCGGCGTGATCCAGCACCCGCAGTTTGCGGCGCAGCGCCGGTTTTTGACTGGCATGGTAAACCGCTGAGGCGGTGTACAACAACATCAAACTGACCCCAAACACGGTGAAGCCGACCACTTGGGCGGTGCTGCCAGCCTGAATGGCTTCGATCAGCAGCAACACCAGACCCACCACGCTGAGCAGCAGGCCCAACAAGTGCGAACCAATGTTGACCTTTTCTTCGAGCGGTGGGTAGTATTTAACGGGATTTGCAGTCATTTCAGTTTACATGTGTACGCTATAATCACAGTATAACACTGTTTTCTGCCGCGCCTGCAAAAAAGGCACCCGCAGGTGCCTTTTTAATCGCTGACTGGCAAGCCGTTTTTACAAGGCTTTGAAGCCGATGTCAGTGCGGTAGTACTCGCTGCCCCAAGTGATTTGCTTGACCGCGTTGTAAGCCTTGGCTTGGGCCTTGGCCAATTCGGCATCCAGCGCACACACGCACAACACCCGACCACCATTGGTCACCACCGCGTCACCGGCCTGGGCGGTACCGGCATGGAACACCTTGACCTCGTCGGTGACTTGGTCCAGGCCTTGGATTTCATGGCCTTTGCCATAGGCGCCGGGATAGCCTTGTTCGGCCATAACCACACCCAAGGCACTGCGCGGGTCCCACTGGATTTCGGTTTGGTCGAGCTGGCCTTCAATGGCGGCCAAACACAGTTGGTCCAGATTGCTTTGCAAGCGGGTCATGATCGGTTGGGTTTCGGGGTCACCAAAGCGGACATTGAATTCCAGCACTTTGGCTTGACCGGCCGCATTGATCATCAAGCCGGCATACAAAAACCCGGTGAATGGCATGCCGTCTTGGGCCATGCCATCCAAGGTTGCCTGGATGACGTGTTCAGCCACCTGGCGGTCAATCTCCGGCGTCACCACCGGAGCCGGTGAATAAGCCCCCATGCCGCCGGTGTTGGGTCCCACATCGCCATTGTCGCGGGCTTTGTGGTCTTGTGAGGTGGCCATGGGAATGAAGTTCTGACCGTCGGCTATGACGATGTAGGAGGCCTCCTCTCCTTGTAAAAATTCTTCGATGATGATGCGACTGCCGGCCTCACCAAACTTGTTATCAGACAGCATGTCTTCCACCGTCGCCTGCGCTTGTGACAGGTTCTCGGCGATCACCACCCCTTTGCCTGCGGCCAAGCCATCGGCTTTGATCACGATGGGGAATGACTGCTTGGCCAAATATTGATGGGCCGCCAGCACATCGGTGAATTCACCATAAGCGGCCGTGGGAATGCCGTGACGCAGCAGAAAATCTTTGGCAAACGCTTTGGACCCTTCCAGTTGCGCCGCTTGGGCACTGGGGCCAAAGCAAGCAATATTGGCCGCCGACAAGGCATCCACCAGACCATCCACCAACGGCTGTTCGGGGCCAACCACCACCAAACTGATGTCATTGGCTCGGCAAAAATTAATCACTGCGGCGAAGTCATTCACGGCCAGATCGACATTTTCGGTGTTGGGTTCCCGTGCGGTTCCGGCGTTGCCGGGTGCCACAAAAGTGTGGCTGACGGTGGTCGATTGCGCCAAACGCCAGGCCAAGGCATGTTCGCGTCCGCCCGATCCAATGACCAACACCCGATTCTGGGTTTTGTTCGTGACTTGATTCATGAGATTTCCTTTTTTGTTCAGTGATTAAAATGGCGCATGCCAGTGAAGATCATCGCCATGTCGTGCTCATTGGCGGCTTGGATCACTTCTTCATCGCGGATCGAGCCACCGGGTTGAATGACCGAGGTGATGCCCGCCTGAGCCGCGGCATCGATGCCATCACGGAAGGGGAAAAACGCATCCGAAGCCATGGCTGATCCGGCCACTTTCAAGCCGGCATCATCGGCTTTGATGGAGGCGATGCGGGCCGACACCACCCGACTCATCTGGCCGGCGCCAACGCCAATGGTTTGTCCGTTTTTGGCATACACAATGGCATTGGATTTGACCCACTTACCGACCCGCCAAGCAAAGGCCATGTCGGCCAATTCTTGTTTGGATGGTTGGCGTTTGGTCACCACTTGTGCTTCATTGACATCGATCATTTGGATGTCGGCATCTTGCACCAACAAGCCGCCACTGACCCGTTTGTACATCAACCAAGGTTTGTTGGCGGTGGGAATTTCTCCACAACAGATGACCCGCAGGTTTTTCTTGGTGGCGAAAATTTTCAGGGCGTCTTGATCAAAATCAGGCGCCACAATCACTTCGGCAAATTGTTTGTCGAGGATGGTCTCGGCGGTTTGACCGGTGAGTTTGCCGTTGAAGGCCAACACCCCACCAAAGGCCGAGGTGGGATCGGTGGCAAAGGCTTTCAGATAAGCCAGTGTGTGGTCTGTTTCGACCGCCACCCCACAAGGGTTGGCGTGTTTCACGATCACACAAGCCGGTGTGTCTTTAAATTCTTTGACGCAGGACAGGGCCGCATCGGCATCGGCAATGTTGTTATAGGACAAGGCCTTGCCTTGGATTTGCCAGGCGTGGCCAATGGTGCCTGAGGCCGGATTTTGTTCGGTGTAAAAGGCCGCTTTTTGGTGTGGGTTTTCACCATAACGCAACTCTGAGCGGTGCTTGAATTGTTGCGTGAAATAACGCGGGAAATCTTCTTGTTCCTCGGTGTCATTGATGGCACTGAGGTAATTGGCAATCAAACCATCATAGCGGGCGGTGTGGGCAAAGGCTTTGGCTGCCAGGATGTGTCGGTTGGCGTGCGAAATGCCCCCATAGGTGGTCAATTCATCCAGCATTTCTTCGTAGTCATCGGGATTCACCAACACCGTCACCCGGTCATGATTCTTGGCCGCGGCGCGAATCATGGCCGGACCACCGATGTCGATGTTTTCGATGGCTTCTTCCAAGCTCACATCGGGTTTCATGATGGTCGATTCAAAGGGGTATAAGTTGACCACCAACAAGTCAATGCCTTCAATTCCATGCTGGTTCATCACCTCATCATCCACCCCATGTCGGCCCAACAAAGCGCCATGGACTCGGGGGTGCAGGGTTTTGATGCGGCCATCCATCATTTCCGGAAATTCGGTGTATTCGGAAATTTCGGTGACCACCATGCCGGCTTGTTCCAGCATTTTTGCGGTGCCACCAGTGGACAAGATTTCGACGCCCAAACGGGCCAGTCCTGAGGCCAACATTTCGATGTTGGTTTTATCGGAAACGCTGATGAGAACCCGTCTGATGGGTACGCGATTTTGAGCCATGACTAGAATGTGTGATCAATCAGGAAGCCGCGTATTATACAGGATTGCAATGGGGGGTTCATGCAGTTTTTGAACGGATCAAGCCCAGCGAACCAGGCGGCAGGTGCGGTTAACTGGAAATTTTCAATTTGCGCATTTTGTTGCGCAAGGTGGTGCGGGTGATGCCCAGGATGTCGGCGGCTTTGGAGCGGTTGCCCTGACACCAATTCAACACTTCCAGGATCATGCCTTTTTCGGTCTCATCGATCACCAAGTCATACAAACAATTGGTGCTGTGACCATTCAGTGACTCCAGATAAGTGCGAACCGATTCGCGGGTGAAGGCTTTTTGGTTGTGGTCCGACGCTTTCATGGCTGCACAAAACCGATCTCAAAAGCCACCGCATCGGCCCCGGGGCTGACAATTTCCAGGTTCACTGGAATCAAGGTGTTGGACACAAAACCAGCCCGCAGCACATCGGCAGGCACGTATTCTTGGGCCACAAAACGGCGCATGGCCACGATTTGACCATCCAGATCCGACAGTTTGATTTCCAAAGCCGGGAATGTTGGGTTGTTGGGATTGGCGTTGATCATGCTGGCGGTGATGATCAGGGCTTCGTCCCGTCCTGGGTGAGGTCGGATGTTTCTGGACACCAGGGATATGGCATTCAGATCCACCGCCTCCACTTCCTGCGCACAGGGAATCAGTCCACACAAATTGTCACTGACCGCCCCTTCAGGTAAATTGATTTGACCAGCGGCAATGGCCATTTGCGCCTGCCAGGCCAGCATCGCCAGCATCGCCACCGCCAGCAGGGACCACATTTTGTTGGAAGTCTGGGGTGGTTGTTGGCGTTTCTCTGCCACGAAAGGCACATCGGCCACTGACTCTTCGGGGGTGATGAAAGCGGGCATGCTGCCATCATCGGCCAATTCTTCTTCGACCGCCTCAGCCACATGCAGGGAATGGTAAGCTTGGGTCAACAACGGTGGGGCATTGTCAAAATCGTGCAGCAGCAGGTCTTCATCTTCATGGGGTTTTCGCGCACTCAAGGTTTCCAAACCATCAAACACCGTGCCACATAAGTTACAACGGACTTGGCCACGCGCGTGGGTCAAGTGATCGACTTCGATCACGAACACTTCACCACAACCTCTGCACTGAGTATACAATTCTTTTCTCTGCGTTTAAGTTCACTCAACCGCGCTGGTCAACACACTCTCAGACACACACAATCAAGTCGGAATATTTAAGTAAACTGGATTTTTATCGCCAGTGGATGTCGAGTCAAACGGCTGCGCCGTTCTTCTTCACTCGCTGACTGGACCCTTGATGGCTCCCACACGCACCCAATCATGTTCAATTTCACACGCAATGTCAATAAATCGAGTGGCATATTTTTCACAAATCATGTTTTTTTGAGATTTGAGTATGCCGCTGAGCACGATGAAGCCATGTGGTTTGAGCATGCGATGAAATGCATCGCAATAAGTCATCAAAGGTTCTGCCAATATATTAGCCAAAATCCCATCTTGTTCTTTGATGCTGCGCACATTTTCAGGATTCACCACCTGGATGCCGGCAGCCACCCCATTTTTTTTGGCATTTTGTCGGGTGGCCATGATCGCCTGATCATCGATGTCCACACAAATCACCTGTTTGGCACCATGCAGCAAGGCCATCACCGCCAAGATCCCAGAACCACAACCAAAATCCACCAGTGACAAGCCCCTCACATCGTTTTCATCGAGCCACCGCAAACACAAGGCCGTGGTCTCATGGGTGCCGGTACCGAAGGCCAAACCGGGATCCAGCAACAGGTTTTTGGCATCGGGGTCGACCACCTCATAACCATCGGGGATGACCCAGCTGTTGCGGCCAAATTGCAGCGGCTTGAAATGGGCCATCCACAACCGCTCCCACACCTGGTCGGCCAGTTGGGTTTGCAACTGTTCCAATTCGGGGTGGGTTTGGTGCAATTGCTGACTGGCGGCTTCCAGCAAGCCTTGGTCATCAAACAAAGCGGTGATTTTGAGGTGGTGCCATAAAGGCATTTCACCCGGCTTGGGCTCATAAATCGGCTGGTCTTTGGCATCGGCATAGGTCACGCCAACGGCCCCGGCAGCCATCATCAATTCATCAATGGTGGCTGACAAGGCTTGGTTGACCTGCACCGTCAATTCATAAAAGGCCATGGGCGTTCCGCTTCAGTTGTCTTCTTTGAGGCGTTTTTCCAGGTAATGGATGTTTTTGCCACCGGCCACAAAACCCCGATCGGTCATGATTTTCTGCTGCAAGGGGATGTTGGTTTTGATGCCGCTGACCACCGTCTCAGCCAAGGCCAGTCGCATGCGCCGGATGGCGGTGATGCGGTCTTCACCGTGGGTGATGATTTTACCAATCATGGAGTCATAATTCGGTGGCACCGGATAGCCGTCATAGGCATGCGAATCGACCCGCACGCCGGGGCCGCCTGGGGCATGAAATATGTCGATGGTGCCCGGTGAAGGCATGAAGGTTTTGGGGTCTTCGGCGTTGACCCGGCACTCAATGGCGTGGCCGGTCAGCTGGATGTCCGATTGTTGAATTTGCAGGTGCTCGCCGCTGGCGATCAGCAGCTGTTGTTTGATCAGGTCCACCCCGGTGATCAATTCAGTGACCGGGTGTTCCACTTGGATGCGGGTGTTCATTTCAATGAAATAAAAATGACCCGAGTCATACAAAAATTCGAAGGTGCCAGCCCCTTCATAGCGAATCCGCTTACAGGCTTCGACACAGACTTCGCCGATGGCAGCGCGTTCTTCCTCGGTCAAGCCCGGTGCCGGCGCCTCTTCCACCACTTTTTGGTGGCGACGTTGCATGGAACAATCGCGCTCCCCCAGGTGAATGGCATGACCGTGCATGTCCGACAACACCTGAATTTCAATGTGTCGCGGGTTTTCCAGGTATTTTTCCATGTACACCGTGTCATCACCAAAAGCGGCTTTTGCCTCGGTTTTGGTGGTGATGATGGCGTTGTTTAAGGCCGCTTCGGTGTGCACCACCCGCATGCCACGGCCACCACCGCCAGCAGCGGCTTTGACGATGATTGGGTAGCCAATTTTTTTGGCGATGGCCAAGTTGCGCTCAGGATCATCGTTCAACGGCCCATCTGAACCCGGCACACAAGGGACCCCGGCGGCTTTCATGGCCTCGATGGCAGCCACTTTGTCACCCATCAAACGGATGGTTTCGGCCCGCGGCCCAATGAATTTAAAGCCCGATTCGGCAATGCATTCGGCGAATTCGGCATTCTCGGCCAAAAAGCCATAACCCGGGTGAATGGCTTCGGCATCGGTGACCTCGGCCGCGGCAATGATTTTGGGGATGTCCAAATAGGATTCCAAGGAAGACGGCGGACCGATGCATACCGACTCATCGGCCATGCCGACGTGCTTTTGGTTGCGGTCAATGGTGGAATGCACTGCCACGGTTTTGACCCCCAAAGTTTGACAGGCACGCAAGATCCTCAGCGCGATTTCGCCGCGATTGGCGATGACAATTTTACTGAACATATCGGATCCTCAGCTCACTCAATTTCAAACAGCGGTTCATCAAACTCAACCGGCTGGCCATTTTCCACCAAGATGCGTTTGATTTTGCCTTTGTGCTCTGATTCGATCTGATTGAACATCTTCATCGCTTCCACCATGCAAAGGGTGTCACCGACATTGACCTGCTGACCCACTTTCACAAAAGCTTCGGCGTCGGGTGATGGCGAGGCATAAAAAGTGCCGACCATGGGGCTGCGCACCAACAGGCCCGAAGGTTCATCAGCAGCCACAGGTGCCGCTTCAACCGGGCCGGCTTGAGCCGGTGCCGCCGCAGCCACTTGTGCGGTTTGGGCCGGTGCCGGCGCTGCCGGTGCCGCTTGGCTGATGCGCGATAATTTAACGGTTTCCTCACCTTCGGTGATCTCCATCTCGGTGAGGGATGATTGTTCCAACAGTTCAATGAGTTTTTTTATTTTTCTGATGTCCATTGCTGTGTCCTGTAAATGTGTGTTCAGTCGGCCCAATACCGCAGTGCCATGGCATAGCCTTGAGAACCCAGGCCAGTGATGGTGCCAATGGCCACATCCGACAGCCACGACTTCGCCCGAAACGGTTCACGGGCGTGGATGTTGGACAGGTGCACTTCGATGAAAGGGATTTGGGTACCCAGCAAAGCATCGCGAATCGCCACACTGGTGTGGGTGAAAGCGGCTGGGTTGATGATGATGCCGGAAATTTGTTCGTGGTGACAACGGTGGATGTATTCCACGATTTCATGCTCGGCGTTGGATTGCATGAACCGCACTTGCAAGTCCAGTTCGGTGGCCAAGGTGGTCAGCGCTTGATTGATGTCTTGCAATGATTCTGAACCATAAATTTCAGGTTCCCGAGTGCCCAATAAGTTCAGGTTCGGACCATTGATGACGGCAATTTCGCGCATGGATGAAATACAAATTTCGCTTCTAAGTTCCGCGATTGTGCATCAATTGGCAGCGAATGTCCAGAAAGTTGCTTATTTTAGTATTTTTTCAAACGTTTGTTTCAAGTCCGAGGCATTTTTGTAACCGAAAAAGTTCAGCGCCTTCAATGGCGTGCCATCGGCGGCAAAGAACAAACTGGCTGGTGGCCCCACAATGCCGAAGCGTTTCATCAGTGCTGCATCCACCGCATCATTGGCCGTGACATCGGCTTTCAACACCGTCATTTGGGCAGTCAGGGCGACAATTTCAGGGTCTTGGAAAGTGGTGCGTTCCATGCGTTTGCATTCCACACACCAGTCGGCATAAAAATCCAGGAACACGGGCTGGTCGCTTTGCTCGATTTCGCGCTGCAGATCGGCCAAAGACTTGATCATTTTGAATTCAACTTTCTGTGCGGTCACGGCGCCACCCGAGAACACCCCTTTGAGCGGTCGAATGGGGTCGGATTTGCCGGCCATGCCACCGATCAACTGCGCGGTACCCACGATCAACAACAAGATGCGCAGGGCATCAAACAAAGACATGACCCAACCGCTCAAACCGTTGTTCTTGGCATGTTGGTGCCACATCACGGCGCTGGCAATCAGCAACACACCCCACAACATCAAGGTGATGTCACCCGGCAAGATGCGCGACAAAAACCAAATTGCCATACCCAACAACAAAATACCAAAGAATGATTTCACCACATTCATCCAACCACCGGCATTGGGCATCCATTTACCGGCCGAAGTGCCAATGGCAATCAGCGGGGCGCCCATGCCCAAGGACATGGCAAACAAGGCCAAGCCGCCCAGCACCGGTCCCCCATCGGTGGTCGAAATGTATATCACGGCAGCCGCCAAGGGCGGGGCCACGCAAGGACCCACGATCAAAGCCGACAACAGCCCCATCACCGCCACCCCCACATAGGTACCGCCTTTTTGGCGGTTGGAAATGTGGGTCAGCTTGTTTTGCCAACTGGCCGGCAATTGCAGATCATAAAAGCCAAACATGCTCAGGCTCAACAACACAAAGATCAACGTGAATACAGTGATGATCCAGGGTTTTTGGAACAAGGCCTGGGCATTGATTTCCATCAGGCCCATGACCACCCCCACCGCGGTGTAGGTCACCGCCATGGCCAGCACATAGATCACCGACAAAGTGAAGGCTTTGGCGGTGGACGGGTCTTTTTGGCCCACAATCAAACCCGACAGGATCGGGATCATGGGAAACACGCACGGGGTCAAAGCCAACAGCAAGCCAAAGCCAAAGAACTGCAGCATGATCCAGAAAATGGATTCATCGAACACCTCATTGATCTCTTCGGTTTCTGATTTGGCAACGGCCAGATCAGGCGCCTGTCCTTGGCTGGCCACTTGGCTGGCCATTTGGGTGGACGCTGCCTCAGTTACCAAGGTGGCGGCTGGCGGCAAATCCACAGTGGCCAATTGTGCGGTCGGTGGGTAACACACCTTACCGTCCTCGCAGCCCTGAAACGCCGCTTCGATGTCTAACGTGTCGATGCCAGCAGCTGAGCGGCTGTAGGGCAATTCTATTTCCACCACATCGTAGAACACATCCACCAGGCCAAATTCAGGGTCGTCTTTGAGCTGGGCCTCGGGGAACACAGGCTCACCCAGTTGCACCCCGTCGGTGAAGGTGGTGAAAGCCACCTGGTCTTTGTACAGGTAGATGTTCGGCGCCATGGTGAAACGCACCATCAACACCTCGGCATCCAAAGCGATGGTTTCGAACTGAAAGGCCTGGTCCACCGGCAGCAGTTGTTGGTCATTGGCAAAGAAGCCGCTGCTGCTGTTGTTGCCCAAATTCAACAGGCCTTGATCAGCAGCCGCCGGTACTGCGGCTGGCAACAGTTGACCGGTGAGGTCAATGGTTTTTCGTTGAGGCGGGTAACAAATGAAGCCATCCACACAACCTTGGTACTTGATTTGCAGTTTGGGCTGCTCGCCGATGGCCATCACCGGCACATCGATTTGTAAAGACTCCCAATAGGTTTGCACCAGACCGAATGCCGGATCGTCTTTTTCCTTGCCTTGGGGCAATTTCAATTGGGTTTGATCCACATCCAGGTCTTCGCCAGTGAAGGCCAGTGCGTGCTGATACAGGTACACCTCATCCAACAAAGCGAATGACACCCGCACGGTTTGTTGATCTTCCACTGTGACCGACAATTGCATGGCTTCATCGGGCGGCGGCGGGGTGCGGTCGGCCAGTACCGAGCTGGACAGCAAAGCCAAAAGGGCGGTCAGTGTCCACTGCCACACGGGCAGTCGACCATTAATGTTGTTATTTGGTTTCTTCATGGATCCAATTCAAATAGTCCTGATCACCGTTGACCAGAGGCACGGCAATGATTTCAGGCACGTCATAACTGTGGTGCTGTTTGATCGTGGACCGCAGCCGTTCAAAGTGAGATTGCCGGGTTTTTAACACCAACAGCACCTCGGAAGACTGGGTCATTTGACCTTGCCAGCGATAAAAAGATTCAACCCCTGGCATGATTTGTGCACAGGCAATTATTTGGTCAGTCAACAAAGTTTCAACCATCATGTTGGCTTCGGCTTGACTGGCACAGCTGACAAAGACCTGAATGCAGTCTGTTTTCATACAAATTTATTGGCGGGATGTTTCAGGCGCCATTCTAACAGAAATATCAGCCGTTGGCTTCGGCCGTGGCTGGGGCGTCAATGACCGGGCCGGGAGCTGGCTTGCCCAAATAATAGCCTTGCAGGTAATCCACCCCCAAGTCTTTGGCCAGCCGAGTCAAATCGGCATCGGCGCAATATTCGGCCACCACTTTCAGGCGCTTTTTGTGGGCCAGGCGCACGATGCCTTTGGCCACCTGCTGCATTTCCAGGTTTTGGGTGATGTTTTCCATGATGCTGCGATCAATTTTCACGAAATCGATCGGTAAATTGAGCAACCGTTCGATGTTGGAATAGCCTTTGCCCAAATCATCCATGCCCACGCGGGAGCCCAAATCGTGCAAGCGATTGATGAACCGCACGATGGCCGCCGATTCCATGATGGCTTCATTTTCCAACAACTCAAAATGGATCAAATGGCCATGACTGGATTGCTTGATTTTGTGAAAGATGTAGTCACAGGTGCGGCGGTTGTTGATGTCCGACAGGCTGATGTTGACATTGACCACCACCTCATTCCGTTCGGCAAAACGCAAGGCATGTTTGACCATCACGCGGGTCACCATGTGATACAAATTGGCCCGATGAGCCAGCGGCATGAAGACATTGGGACTCATTTTGACTTGTTGCTTTTCGTCCAACAAGCGGGCCAGACATTCGTATTTGACCACGGTGTGTTGTCTGGCGTGATAAATCGGTTGAAACCAAGCCACCAATCGCCGGTCTTGGATGCCTTGCAACAAGGCTTGGGTCAAGGCCAAATCGCGTTTGTAAATGGCCGGTAGGTTGGCTTGCAGGTCATCGATCAAATAAAACTGCAGTTTCTGAGATTCGGCTTCTTGTAAGGCCATGTTGGCCAGCATGAATGCGTCTTCATTTTGCCGCACCGCCCCCACCGTGATGTTCAAGGCGATGTATTCATCATCACCCACCTGGTAGCGGGTATTCATGATGTTTTTGACGATCGCTTTGGTGATGGTGGCGATGTTCTCATAGCTGGTGTCCTGGTCTTCCAGCACCGCAAACACCGCTTGTTGGATGTAGTATCGCCCGGATTTTTGCATCAGCGGATGCTCGAATGCCGCCAGCACCGCCGCCACTTGTTTGACCACCCCATCAGTAACCGCTGGGCCATAGGTGTTGAGGATGCTGTTGTAGTTGTTGAATTTGAGGAAGGCCAGGTTGGTGTGCTCGCTGTGTTTCAGGTCTTTGATCAGCTGGTATTGATTGGGCAGCCCGGTCAGGTAATCCACATGGGCGTTGCGAATGATGCTCAGCCAGCGCTTGCGCCGCGTTTGGTACACCGCCACGTGCAACAAATAGATGATGGTGGCGACACTGATGATGATCCAGGTGTTGAGGGTTAACCAGTACCACACGTTGCCTGGAAAGGTGGTGTGATCTTGAAACAACTGGTAAATGTAAAAGGCCGCAATCAAGGCCGTTGCCAACAAGACAACACAACTTGCCCCAATTATCCAATACCTTTTCCTCATTGGCTACCTGATGTCATTTGGGTAACAATTCGGTCAATTACTGCAGCACAGAAAGCGGTGGACCATCCGGTCATGATTGACCGATTCACCCACTTCTTATGCTTACCAAAAATGCCATGATGGCGAAGCAAGTGCTTCATCACCGCCATGCATCCAGCAGCAAAAGCCCCCTTATCACCCAATCAGTATAGCACTTTTCTGTGGGGCTTGTGTGAAAAGCCACAATCGCCGCGCCAGCCCAGGCAACCAAGGGTGCGTTCGGGCTGTCAGCCAGCCTGGCTTCTGCTAGGGCCTGTTAACACCAACTGCAAGACCACTGTTCAGGCTGCAGAAGTCACAATCAAAGCGCGAATCGCGTGGTTTGGTCATTCCAATCGAACGATGAGCAACGCAGGGTGTGGCCTTTGCAGTCTGAACCCATGGGGCTGGGTCGTATTTTCCATCCCTCAGCGTTATTCATTCGTTCATGTGGAGTGACCACACATCACGACTGATGCCTTGATGGCTGAAAAATACGATCCAGCAGTCGCCTTGCAGTTGGTGTTAACAGGCCCTAGAATACGGGGTTTTTAGCTGGTTTGCTCATGGCCAAACTGTACTTTTATTATTCTGCGATGAATGCCGGTAAAACCACGCATTTGTTGCAGTCCAGTCATAACTACCGAGAACGGGGCATGCAAACCCTGATTTTGTCATCCTCTTTGGATGACCGCTTTGGCCAGGGCGTGGTCAAATCTCGGATTGGCATCGAATCACCTTCAATCATTTTCAACCAAAAAGAAGACCTGTTTAACTTGGTGCAAAGCCATGGTCCGGTTGATTGTGTGCTGGTGGATGAGGCCCAGTTTTTGAGCAAAGCCCAAGTGTATCAATTGACTGAGGTGGTGGATAAAATGGACATTCCGGTGCTGGCGTATGGTTTGCGCACTGATTTTCAAGGCGAACTGTTCGAAGGCAGCCAATACCTGCTGGCCTGGGCCGACGAAATGCGTGAACTCAAAACCATTTGCCACACCGGTAAAAAAGCCATCATGGTGGTGCGCATTGACGAACGCGGCCAAGCCATCAAAACCGGGGCCCAAATCCAAATCGGTGGCAACGAACGGTACGTGTCGGTCTCGCGCGCTGAATACAAACGCATCTTCCATGACCAAGGCAGCATCAAACCCTCACAAATTTCACTGCCGTTGGAGGACCTTTGACCAATGAAAATCATTTTTTGTGGCACCCCTGAATTTTCCGTTCCTCCACTGCAAGGTCTGGCTGCTGCCGGGCACGACATCACCGCGGTGTTCACCCAGCCTGACAAGCGCAAGGGGCGCGGCCAACAAATGCAAAAAACGCCGATCAAAGAGGCCGCCGAAGCACTGGGGCTGACCGTGCTCCAACCGACCGGCTTGAAAGATGCCGCCGTGGTGGATTTGATGGCGGCCATGGACGCCGACTTGATGGTGGTGGTGGCTTATGGTCTGATCATTCCCCAAAACATCCTGGACTTGCCAAAACATGGTTGTTGGAACATCCATGCCTCCCTGTTGCCACGGTGGCGGGGGGCGGCACCGATCCACCGCGCCATCCTTGCCGGCGATGCCGAAACCGGGGTGGCCATCATGCAGATGGAAGCCGGGTTGGACACCGGGCCGGTGTTTCATCAATACCCCACGGACATCAGACCAGATGACACCGGCCAAACCCTGCATGACCGACTCAGTCACATGGGTGCGGAGGCCATTGTGCAATGCGTTGATGAACTGGTCAGCGGCAGCTTGCCACCCGCACAAGCCCAAAACCATGACCAAGCCACCTATGCCCACAAACTGACCAAAGCCGAAGCCACCATTGATTGGACCCAAACGGCGGCCCAAATTGAACGCCAAATCAGGGCCTTCAATCCCTGGCCTGGCTCCCACACTGAACTGCAAGGCGAAGCCATGAAAATTTGGTCAGCTGCCGCGCTGGAGGGCGCAGACATTGGCGCACCCGGTGCGGTGATCCATGCCGACAAATCAACCTTGGTGGTGCAATGTGGTGAAGGCCATTTGCAACTGCTGGAACTGCAAAAGGCGGGCAAAAAACGCATGCCGGTGGAGGCTTTCATGGCCTCCCGCGCCGCCTGGTATCAAGCTTGAGTCTCGGTTCATGAACGCCACTGCCCAACCCACCCGCTTGCTGGCCACCCAAGTTTTGTATCAAGTGGTGCACAAACAACAACACCTGAAAGCGGCCTTGCAAGCTGGGGTCCCCAACACCTTGCCAGCCGCCGATCGGGCTTGGATTCAAAACATTTGCTACCAGACCCTGCGCCACCACCAAAACCTGGAAGCGCGGTGGCATAAATTCGTCGACAAACCGGTCAAAGACAAGTGGTTGAGCACCCTGTTGACCTTGAGTGTGGGTCAAAAAGTTCAGCTGCAAACCCCCGACCACGCGGTGGTCAACGAGGCCATCAAAGCCGCCAAGAAAATGCGCAAGGCCTGGGCCGCCGGCCTGCTCAACAAAGTTTTGAAGTTGACCCTGGCTGACACAGATTTCAAGCCCAGCACCGAATCGGCGCAACTGAATCACACGGCCTGGTGGCTGGATTTGTTGCGCAAGGACTGGCCGGACCATTGGCGTCAAATCGTCGACGCCAACAACCAAGCACCGCCCTTGTGGGTGCGCAGTGAATTGGACTGGTCCGCGCAGTCGGGACAACCACACCCGCACTTGGCCCAAGCCTGGCGCCTGACCGACACCGGCACCCCGATCCATGAGGCCTTACAAGCCGGCACCCTGTCGGTGCAAGATGCCGCGGCCCAATACGCCGCCCACCTGTTGGCACCAGAAGGTCACGATCGGGTGTTGGACGCCTGCGCTGCACCCGGTGGCAAAAGCGCTCACCTGCAGCAATTGGCGCCGGGCATTGAACTGGACATCCTGGAACAGGACCCGGACCGATTGGCCTTGGTCAAGGACAACTTCCGCCGCCTGAAACTTAAGGCAAACCGCATGATATTGGGCGATGCCACCCAACCAAAAGAATGGTTTCAGGGGACGAAATATGACAAAATATTGCTGGATGTGCCGTGCAGCGCGTCTGGCGTGGTCAGGCGCCATCCCGACATCAAATTACTGAGGCAACCAGAACACTTGAAACCATTGACCCAACTGCAACAAGAAATTCTGCGGCAAATGGCCCCATTGCTGCAGGTGGGCGGCACCTTGTTGTATGCGACCTGTTCGGTTTTTCGTTCAGAGAACGAGCGTGCCATCAAAAAGTTTCTGCAACACAACCCGTCTTTCAGCCCGCTGCCCATGGCCATCGAGGGCGCGGTGGACTGTGCCTTCGGGCAACAAATCCTCACCGGCTCTGAACACATGGATGGTTTTTATTATTGTCTGTTGCGGCGCACGGCATGAGGCGGCCATCCACCATCGCTGTGCTGTTGTTGGCTTGGGCCTGGGTCACCGCCGCCACCGAGTTCACGGGGGTCGATCAACAGCGGCTGGGGCCGGAATTACTCATCACCCCTCAATTCGATATCCAACTTTCTGACAAAGTCACCCAAGCCATCCAAAGCGGCATCGTCATCACGTTTGTCATGCAAGTGCAGCTCAAGCAATCGGTGGATTGGTGGCTGGACCGCCAAATCGACCACAAAATCCAAACCATGCAAGTGCGGTATTTTTCACTCAGCAGCCAGTACCAACTGCACAACCGCAACACCAACACCAAACAAAGTTTTGCCAACCTCAATGGCTTGCTGGCGCACATGGGTGGGGCCACCACCTTCAGTTTTCAGGCCGAACCAGCGGCTGACTATCTGCAAACACGCTTGTTTTTAGACAAACAAGCCCTGCCCTCCATCATGCAGCTGCCCAATGTGTTTGATCCGGATTGGAACCTCAACACCGACTGGCAAGTACACCCACTGAACCTCACCACTGACCCGGAAACCAGCCCATGAAGAAACGCTTGCAGTCGTTTCTGATGAATAAGAACCTGCCAATCTTTGTGTTGGTGTTCACTTTATTGGTGGCCCTGTATTTGTTGGGAACTGCGGTGCAAGGCGAAGAACACTTCAACCGCATCTACATTTGGCTGTTTGCCGCATCGGTGTTGGCGGTGGTGATTTTGATTCTGATCATCATCCAGCGCATTGTCTGGCTGGTGATCAAACGCCGCAACAAAGAACCCGGCATTCAACTGACCACGCGCATGGTGTTGATGTTCACGGGCTTGTCTTTGCCGCCGGTGATTGTGTTGTATTTGTTTGCCACCATGTTGGTCAACCAATACGTTGATTCCTGGTTTGATGTGGCGACCGATGAAGCCTTGAATGATGCGATTTCTTTGGGCAACATCTTTCTGGACACCCAGACCAACACCCATTTGAACACCGGTCGTGACATGGCGGCCGAATTGGCCGAAGTGGATCCATTGAACCAAGGCATATACTTGGATCGCTTGCTGGACAATTCCAAAGCCAACTCCCTGACCATTTACAGTGCCGATGGCTTGTTGCTGTTTTCCAATTCACTGGACCCTTTGAAATTTGTGTCACCCAATTTGCCGCAAAGCACCATCACCGAGTTGAACAACAACCGCATCCTGGCCCGGGTTGAACCCTCAGCAGATGAGGGCTTGCAAGTGCGGGTGGCGGTGCCAATCAGCAGCAACCGCTCGATCAACATCGGACAAAATCGCATCTTGCAGGGCTTGTTTCCGATTCCTGAAGAATATGAAAGCTTGGCCATCAACATCGAAACCCAGTACCACGAGTACAACAAACAAAATTTCCAGCGGCAACAACTGAAAAGCACCTTCATGATTATCCTATCCATTGTGTTGTTGATCAGCGTGTTGTTGGCCATGTTGCGGGCTTTTTCTTCCGCCCGGCGTTTGGTTGAACCCATCAAAATGTTGTCCGAAGCCACCGACGCCATCACCCGCGGCAACTTCAGCCGGGTGATCCCGGTGGCCTCCAACGATGAGCTGGGCTTGTTGGTGGAATCGTTCAATTCCATGTCGACCCAAATCGCCACCTCCAGCGCCCTGGCCCACCGGGCCCAGAGTGAGGCCGAGAACCAACGGGCCTATCTGGAAAGCGTGATGTCGCATTTGACCAGCGGGGTGATCAGCATCGACAACGATTTCCTGATTCGCCTGAGCAATGAAGCCACCCACAAAATTTTGCACTTGTCCGATCGCAGCCTGATCAACCAAAACATCGACTTCATTGCCATGAAAAACCCCACCTTGTCGCCTTTGGTGGACTTGATCAAACAAAAAGTGGCGGACAAAACCCAGTATTGGCAACAAGAAGTGTTGATCGCGGAAGATTCATTGCGCCGCATCTTGTTGGTGCGGGGCAGCCAGATCAGTGAAGCCGAAATGGAGGGCGGCGGTCACGTGATCGTGTTTGATGACCAAACCATCATCAACCAGGCCCAACGCGATGCCGCCTGGAGTGAGGTGGCCAGGCGCTTGGCCCATGAAGTGAAAAACCCCCTGACCCCGATTCAGTTGTCGGCCGAACGCATGCACATGCGCTTCAGTGGCAAGCTGAGCCAGGAAGAAGACGAAATCCTGGATCGCGCCACCCAAACCATCGTCTCCCAAGTGGAAAATTTAAAGACCCTGGTCAACGCCTTCTCAGACTATGCCAAACCGCCGGAGTTGAAAAAAGAGTTGGGCGGGTTCAATCCTTTGATCAACGAAATGGTGGACCTGTACAGCCTGTCCCACCCAGGCATCATCTTCAACGTGCAGCTGGCCGATCCAGAGCCACAAATGCTGCTGGATCGGGGCCGCATACGCCAATTGTTGACCAACCTGATCAAGAATGCCCAAGAAAGCGTGGACCAAGGCGACATCCGCATTGACATCAGCACCGAGACCACCGGCGAGCAAATGATCCTCACGGTCAAAGACAACGGCCACGGGTTTGCCCCAAACATCATTGATCACGTGTTTGAGCCCTATGAAACCACCAAAAAAGGTGGCTCGGGACTGGGCCTGGCCATCGTCAAAAAAATCGTCGAAGAACACGGCGGCTCCATCCGCGTGGACAACCACCAACACGGCGCCGTCATCACCATCCATTTACCGGTGGCCTGAACCCTGTGACAGCCACCACCCATCAGCCAAGCAAACGAACCATGAAACGACAACTGAAAACCATGCAAGCCCTGCCACCTTTGGCACTGGCCACGCGGATCCAACGACTCAAAGCCCTGGCCCGAGCCATTCGGCACCATCAGCAGCAAGTGGCAGAGGCCATCAACCGGGATTTTTCGCACCGCAGCACCGAAGAGTCCTTGTTGGCCGAAATCATGGTCTGCTTGGAAGAAATCAAGCACACCCAACGGCACCTCAAACAATGGGTTCGCAGCCGCCGCTGGCACGCCGACTGGAAATTTTTCCCCTCCAAATGCGCCATCACCCCACAACCCAAAGGGGTGGTCGGCATCATGGCGCCCTGGAATTACCCATTTAATTTGGTGATGGAGCCCCTGGTGGCGGCGATTGCGGCCGGCAACCGGGTGATGGTCAAACCGTCGGAGATCACCGGTCACACCGCCGCCTTGATCAAAACCATGCTGGCCGAAGTGTTCGCCGACGATGAAGTGCACGTGGTGCTGGGCGATGCCACCGTGGCCAATGCCTTCAGTGCCTTGCCCTTGGACCACATTTTGTTCACCGGCTCCACCCAGGTGGGCAAAATCATCATGCGCAATGCCAGTGACAACCTGACCCCTGTGACCTTGGAATTGGGCGGTAAATCACCGGTGTTGATTGACCACAAATACCCGATCAAACGGGCGGCCAAAGCCATCGCTCAGGGCAAGTGGTTCAATGCCGGACAAACCTGTCTGGCACCCGACTATGTGTTGATCGATGCCGCACGGATGGAAGCATTGGTTGAGGCCATCAGCCAGGTGACCACCGCATCCTACCCCAACCCAGCCGACAACCGCGATTACAGCTGTGTGGTGAACCCACACCACCACCAACGACTGCAACAATTGTTGGATGGGATTCCCAATGAGCAAATCCACCACTTGGGCACCGTGACCGAAGGGCAAAAAATGGCCCCCACCTTGGTCCTCAACCCACCATTGGATCACCCCATCATGCGACAAGAAATCTTTGGCCCCATCTTGCCCATCATCACCTGTGAGGGCTTGGCCGAACAATTGGCCTTCATCAACCAGCGAGACCGGCCCTTGACATTGTACTTATTCAGCAACCGCCAAGCGGTGATCAAACAAGTGCGCGACCAAACCCACTCGGGGTCCTTGACGGTGAACGAGACCTTGGTGCAGTTTGCCCAACAAGGCCTGCCTTTTGGTGGCATTGGTGCCAGCGGCATGGGCAGTTACCACGGTTATCAGGGTTTTTTGGCGATGAGCCACATGAAATCCACTTACTACCAATCGCGCTTGAACCTCAATGGCCTGGTTCGCGCCCCATACACCCGACTCAAACAATCATTCATCCAACTGTTGAATCGTTGAGAATCGTTTAAGACTTTGGATTATGTTGATGTAAATAAATGTAAAATTGAGTTAGAATGACTGCACAGCGATTTAATTGAAGTGATTGAATGAAGGTATTTATCCTAGAAGATGACCCGGATCAGGCACAACTGATTCAACACTGGTTGGAAGAAAAAAATCACCAGTGCCAATGCTTCGACAATGGTCGGGATTTCATCGAAAAATTACCCTTTGAACGACCGGATTTATTGATTCTGGACTGGAACCTGCCCGTCATCAGTGGTTTGGAAGTGTTGAGCTGGGTGCGCTCCAGTGAGCACCATGACCTGCCGGTCATTTTCGTCACCACCCGCAATCACGAGGATGATTTGGTCAAAGCCTTGGACCAAGGGGCCGATGACTATTTGGTCAAGCCCATCAAGCAAACCGAATTGATTGCCCGCTCCCATGCCTTGCACCGTCGACACAGCAAAAGCATGGACACCTTGGTTTCGGTGGACCCCTTCACTTTTGACGCCAAAGAAAGCGTGGTGACTTATAACCACCAATCAGTCAAACTGACGGCCAAAGAATTCGAGCTGGCCCATTATTTTTTCAACAACCAGGACCGCTTGATTTCTCGCGACTATTTGTTGGAAACCATTTGGACCAAAAGTTCCTCCATCACCACCCGCACGGTGGATACCCACATCAGTCGCCTGCGCAAAAAGCTGTCACTGGATGGCAGCACCGGTTGGAAGTTGGTGTCGGTGTATCACAAAGGCTATCGGTTGATTAAAGTTTAATTTCAGGAGTTGTCAGATGGCAGAGAAAAACAACGATTCAGTGGATCAAATCCGCGACATATTATTTGGCGAACAAACCAAAAACATCGAGAAAAAGTTTGCCCAGTTGGAAGCTGACATCAACAGCCAGTTCAACGGCATCAAAAAACAATTGGATGCCTTGAACAAACAACTGAGCCAAAACCTGAAAAAAGTGGAATCCACCCAGACGCAAAACCTGTCTGATTTGCAAGCCGACCAAAACGAACAAATGCAGGCCATCGAAAGCAGTTTGAAAAACCGCATCATCGAGACCGAAGCCAGCATCCTCGGCGAACTGCAAGAAAGGGCCAATGACTTGGACCACCGCCTTACCCACCGCAGCGAACTGTCTGACTTACTGAAAAAAATGGCGGATCAAATCGCCGAATAAACAAACCATGAGCAATGACCGCGAAAAACTCAAAGCCTTGTTGCTGAGTGAGGAAATTGCTCAATTAAAAGCCATCCAACAACTGTTGCAAGACAAACAACAGTTGGCCCAAAAAATCAGCGAAGTGCTGGATCCGGCGGCGGACCTGACCATCGCTGAAAACCCTGAATTCCAAAAAAAGTTTTCTCGCATCGATCCCGAATCCTACGTTCAGGCGGTCAAAACCAACAAACAAACCTTCATCGACGCCTTGTTGCCCATCATCGGTCCCATGATCCGAAAATCGGTCACCTCGGCCATTCGTCGGTTTGTTGCAGACGTCAATCGGGCGGTTGAAATGGGCATTTCTGCCAAAGCGCTCAGGTGGCGATGGCAGGCCTTCACCACCGGTGTGCCATTCACCGAAATCGTCTTCAACAACACCATTGAATACCAGGTGCAACAGGTGTTTTTGATCGACAACCATTCGGGCATGCTGATTGAATTTGCTGGCCATGAGGACGACCTGCTGCAAGACAAAGAAGCCATGTCTGCCATGCTCACGGCGATCCAGGACTTTGTCAAAGACGCGGTGAGCAAGGACGGTGAGGGCTTGTCGGCAGCCGAACTGGGTGATGATCTGGTGTGGTTGATCCACGGCAACCAAGCCAACTTGGCTGCCGTGATCAAAGGGGCGCCAACGGCCCGTTTGCGCGACACCATGACCGAATCTCTGGAAAGCCTGCATTTGGAGCAACATCGGCAACTGGTGGATGAATCTCGCTGGAACAACAACCCGGCATTGAAAAACGAATTGGAAAAACTGCTGTTGACCAAAGACCAGTCCAGCGATGATGAAACCAAATCTGGGGTTAATTTTTGGCCTTGGATCATTGGCTTGACCGCACTGTTGGCCTGGTTGTTGTGGTCTGGTTACCAACGCCGCCAGGTCCAGAATGCTGTCACCGAGCAACTGCAGTCCACCCCGGGTTTTGTGCTGCAAAGCCTGCAGCACGACGGTGACCAATTCATTGCCACCGGCCTACAAGACCCCTTGGCCCGCTTGCCCGAACTGGACCATCCGGTGGTCATCAACAGCACCCCATACTTGTCTTTGGCCGATGAGGTGATCGGCCATCGGGTGAGCCAATGGTTGAACACCCCTGGGGTCAAGGTGTCCGTCAATGACCAGCAAGTCACCTTAACCGGTGAACATGACAAGGTGGCAGACTGGCCAGCCAAACTGCAGCTCATCGGCATGATGCCAGGCGTCCAACAACTGCACGACCAAACCACCGAATCCCATGTCTTTGAGCTGGCGGCCTTTTTGCAACAACACCCGGCGCCCCATCAACTGGTGGTGGCTGAAACCGATCAAGGTTTTGTGTTGACCGGCTTGAGCACCCCACAAGCACTGGCCGAATTCAGTCAGCTGCTCGTAAGCCATGGGGACATTGACCCAACGGCCGTGACCACCGTGAACCCCACAGCTGTGGTTGATCAAATCAACCAAACACCCCTGCTGTTTTCCTCGATCAGTCGCCTCGGCCCTTCGCAGCAACAACAATTGGCCGAGTTGGCCCAGTCCCTGGCCCATTTACAAGCCGTGGGCGCGGTGCCCGCACTCACCTTGCGGGCCCAAAGTGATTGTCAGGGTTCGATTGAGGAGAGCAATGAAAACAACCAACGGCGCTTACAGCTGGTGTATGATGAGTTAAAGGCTTTGGGGGTGGATGTGGACGACATCGAGCTGGACAACGTGCCATGCAGCACCACCACAGAGACCATAGACTTGAGTCGCATTGGCGTTTGGTTTGAGGTGACCTTATGAAATCCAAAAAAGTATGCATGATCGGTCGCTTTGCGGTGGGCAAAACCTCACTGGTCGACCGTTTTGTGAAAAATCACTTTTCCGAAAAATACCAAACCACGGTTGGCGTGGCCATTGCCACCAAAATCATCGACGATCACACCAAATTCATCATTTGGGACATCGCTGGCTTCGAACAAGAAAACCACTACAAACCTTATCTCAGAGGCGCCCATGGCATCATTTATGTGGTGGATGCCACGGAACCGGCTTCCTTGTCGACTTTGGAAGAGATCGTGGCCGACGCCCCTGAGCTGAAAGACTTGCCATCGGTGTGTTTCATCAACAAAGCCGATTTGACCGATGACATCAATTGGACTGAGGCCAGCAATGAACAAGTGGCTCAGTTCAGCCAACACAGTTATTGGACCAGTGCCAAAACCGGCGACAATGTGGAAGACGCCTTTTTGGCACTGTCAAAACACCTGTCGTGAGCCTGCCTTCCTCGGTCCTGGAGCACATCTACCGGCACTACCAAGCCGCGGTATGGGGCATCATCACGCTGGACGCCAACAACCAAATCAGCCACATCAACCCCAAAGCCAGTCAAGATTTGGGCATCCCCGCAAGCAGCACCGACATCCAAGCCTGTTTGCCTTTGTTGGCAGCAGAAACTTTGGAGCAGCCATTCTTCATTCCTTTTTATAACCACGGCAGCCTGGTATTCGATGTTCATTTTCTGTTGGCCGAGGCGCAAAAATACCTGATATTCGTGCCCATTGACCAGGTCCACAAACAGGTCCAAGCCAAACAACAGCTGGCCCATGAACAAGCCCTCGCCAAAGAAAAGCTGCAATGGTTGTTTGCCACCTTGGAAGCGGCCCATGAGGACATCCAGGCCGCCAACTCCGCCAAATCGTTCTACATTTCCGCCTTGTCCCACGAAATGGGCAACCCTTTGAATGCCATCAAAGGTTACAACGAATTGCTCAGTGAAGGTGACATCGATGTGGCCCAGGCCAGCACCGTCATCAGCAACAACGTGGCCAAGTTGGAAACAATCATCAGCCAAACCCTGGATTATGACCAACAACAAACCCGCAGCACCCGCCAAGCCGTATCGCTGGTGCAACTGATCGCTGATTTGTTCACCGACTTTCAACTGCAAGCCCAAAGCAAAGGCTTGCAACTGCGCAATCAGGTGGAGCCCAGCTTGACGCTGCGTTCCCATCCCAACAAACTGCAACAAATCTTCACCAACTTGATCAGCAATGCCATCAAATACACCGAGTCGGGTCACGTCACCGTGTGCACCACCCACACCCAAAATCAAGTGCATGTGGACGTGCTGGACAGTGGCTGCGGCATGAGCGAAGCTTTTCAGCGGCAGTTGTTCACCGCCTGGTCCCGCGAAGGCCGCAGTGATTCAGCGGGCAATGGCATCGGCCTGGTCATCTGCAAAATGTTGGCCGAACAATTGGGCGGTCAACTGACCTTACAAGCCAGCGACCCATCAGGCAGCTGTTTTCGCTTGTCCCTGACCCACCAAACAACCACCCCGGTGCGGCACATTTTGTTGGTAGATGACGATGCAGACTGCCTGAACCTGTTTGCCTTTTACCTCAGCCAAGCCGGCCATCAGGTGACCACGGCCAGCACCCTGGCCGAGTTGTTGGCGCAGTCAGCCGAACAACGCTTTGACACCTTGATCACCGACCTCAACCTGGCCGATGGTCGGGCCGATGAGGCCTTTGCCGAGTACCAAAACCGCTTCAGCCACACCCTGTTGATTTCGGCCAACCCCAGTCAGGAACGCATCAACCACCTGTTGGCCGTGGGCTTTGATCGGGTGTTGAGTAAACCGCTCAGCCAGGAAGATTTGGTGAACAGCGTCTCAGAATAGGCAAAATCTCAGGCGGCCCCAACCTCTGGCACATGAAAAATACCGTATAATATTGCTATTATTATTGTATTGTGCGTCAGCAATCTTTGAGGAGGAGCGGTAATGGAAGATTACATCTTTTATATCATACTGGGCATTTTTGGATTCATTTTCCTGCGCAGTGTGTTTGTGGTGGTGCCACAGGGTTTTGAATACACCGTCGAACGGTTTGGTGAATTCAAACGCGTGTTCAGCCCGGGTTTGGGCTTGAAAGTGCCGTTTGTGGAACGCATCGGTCGCAAGATCAACATGATGGAACAAGTGGCCAACGTGCCCTCGCAGGAAGTGATCACCAAAGACAACGCCGTGGTCACGGTCGATGGCGTGGTGTTCTACCAGATTCTGGACTGTGTCAAAGCCGCTTATGAGGTCAACCGGCTGGAATACGCCATCTTGAACCTGACCATGACCAACATCCGAACCGTGTTGGGTGCCATGGACTTGGATGAATCCTTATCCAAACGGGACGAGATCAACCACCGCCTGTTGGCCGTGGTCGATGAAGCCACCTCGCCATGGGGGGTGAAAGTGACCCGGATTGAAATCAAGGACATCAAACCACCCCAAGACTTGGTCGCCTCAATGGCCCGGCAGATGAAAGCCGAACGGGACAAACGCGCCGAGATTTTGGAAGCCGAAGGTCATCGACAATCGGAAATCCTCAAAGCCGAGGGCTCCAAACAAGCCGCCATTCTGGAAGCCGAAGGCCTCAGGCAAGCCGCCTTTTTGGAAGCCGAAGCCCGTGAGCGTGAGGCCGAAGCCGAAGCCAAAGCCACGCAGATGGTGTCCACCGCGATCGCCGCTGGCGACATCAACGCGATCAATTACTTCGTGGCGCAGAAATACCTCACCGAGTTTGGTAAATTTGCCCAGTCACCGAATCAAAAAACCATGATCCTGCCGATGGAAGCCACCGGTGTGTTGGGCTCCTTGGCTGGCATCACGGAACTGGTCAAAGAATTGTCAGACAAAGGGACAACAAAATGATCGCCTTTTTAATCGACATGAGCCCATGGCACTGGCTCACCGCCGCGGTGTTGCTGCTGGTGATTGAAATGCTGGTCGGTTCTTATTATTTGTTGTGGGTCAGTTTTTCGGCCTTCTTGGTGGCCTTGTTGCAATGGCTGTTTGGCATTGGTTGGGAAGCCCAAATGGTGGTGTTCACCGCCACTTCCATATTGTCAGTGATTGCCTGGTACATCTATGACCAGCGACGGGACAAAACCAGCCCCCGGCCAACCCTGAACAAACGTGGGCACCAGTACATCGGCCGCACCTTTCAATTGAGCCATGCCATTGTCAATGGCGTGGGCAAAATCAAAGTGGATGATTCCAGCTGGAAAGTCAAAGGTGATGACGCCCCCATCGATTCCACCGTCAAAGTCATCGACATTGACGGTACCGTTTTAATTGTAGAAATACTTGGAGAAAATAAGTCATGAAAAGATTCATGTTAGTGGCTTCATTCACGGCCCTGTTGGTGGGTTGTGGTGAAGACGAAGCCAAAGTGGCCGACCAGCCACTCGCTGTGGCCGCCAGCAAAGCACCGCAAATTTTGAGCTATGTGCCAGCCAACACCCCCTTGTTGCTGACCTCAGGCTTGAACCCCGAACAATACCCAGACCGCTACTTGTCGGTGATGGAAGCCAACATGGAAGGTGCGGTTAAATACCTGCGCATGATCATGGACAAAGCGTTTGCCGAACAAGACGAATTGTATGCCGCGATCGAAGCGGAACTGAACGAAGCCGGTGAAGCAGCCACCGAGGAAGCCACACCGTCTGCACAAGATGTGATGAAAGACAAAGCGCGCACCTTCGTCGACCAATGGTTCTTGCAAGACAACTTCGCCAAAATTGGCATGAAAATGGGCGAAACCCAATTGGCGGTTTACCTGGTTGACTTGTTCCCAGTGCTGCGCATCAAACTCAGCGAGGGCCACCAAGTTGAAGCCATGTTGGCCGACTTACAAAGCCAGTTCGAAGTGCAGTTCATGACTGCTGAGCTCGACGGCATCAAAGTGCGCGAATTGGCCATGGACAAAATGACTTTGTTGATTGGTACCCACAACGACCAACTGGTGGTCAGCGTTTCACCCAGTGTGATCAAAGACCAGATGATTGGGCAGTTGATGGGCGCGGCCAAACCGGCCACCTCTTTGGCGGATGACGACGCCTTGATTCAAGGGGTGAAACAAGCCCACGGCTACACACTGGACGATGTGTTGGTGTTTAACATCCAACAAGTGGCTGATTACTTCATCAATCCGGGCCAACACAATTCACCGATGATTAATTTCTTGCAAATCGAAGACAACATGCTGTCACCGGCTTGTAAGGCTGAAATCACCGCCATGATTGGCCATGCCCCACGCATGGTCGCTGGCACCAGCACCTTGACCAACGACACCATCAGTGGTTCGTTTGTGTGGGAAATGGATGCCGACATGGCCGCCGACATGGCCACCTTGACCGGTCGCATCCCACATGGCAATGCCGATGCCGCCATGGCCTTTGGCATGAGCTTTGATTTGTTGAGCGCGAAAAACTTGGCCAGCAAATACGTCACTGAAATGGTCGCCAAGCCTTATGAATGTGAGTTTTTTGCCCCCATGAACGCCAAAGCGGTGGAACTGCAAGCGCAGTTGTCACAACCGATTCCCCCTTTCGTGGGCAACTTCAAAGGCTTCAATTTCTCCCTGGATGAGTTGCAACTGAACATGGCCGCGGCCAATGTCGACAACCCCAATCCCAAAGACATGATTGAAAGCTTCAAAACCCAAATTTTCCTGGCCGTGGATGAAACCGAAGCCTTGTTGGGTATGGCGCAAATGATGGTGCCACAGTTACAGGGCATGGAAATCAAAACCGATGGTTCCTTGATCACCCTGGCTGACCAGGTGCCGATGATCAGTGGCAAAGACATCCCCATTGACGTGGCTAATTTATACGCCGCCGTATCAGCCGACACCATTGGCGTGTCCATGGGTCACGTGGGTGGTGGTGAGTTGAGCGACAAAGTACAAGATTCTGGCACCACCGCGTTGATGTCATTCTCGGCCTCAGCCGATGGTTACAAATCACTGATGGAGCAAATCTTCTCAATGGCCGAAATGCCCAACATGCCGGCTGCCATCAAAGAAGAATTGGCCATGCAAAAAGAGTTGACCATGGACATGTTGTATTGGCAACAACAATCCATGACCCTTTCGTTCACCGATCAAGGATTCAGCACCGACGTCAACATCAAATATTGATGCTGGCAAATACTGATTCTGGCTTGATCCCTAGAACCGCAACAACGCCTCATTTTGTGAGGCGTTGTTGTTTTAAAACTGCGCAAAATCAACATGAACATCCGACCTTTTTTATCCCATCAGCCGATCCTGGGCGATGCTGTCTACGTCGATCCAACGGCTGTGGTCATTGGTGAAGTGACCCTGGGCGATGATGCCTCGGTGTGGCCCATGGTGGTGATTCGTGGTGATGTCAACCGCATCGAAATCGGCGCCCAAAGCAACATCCAGGATGGCAGTGTGCTGCACGTCACCCACCGCAGTGCCGCACAACCCGAAGGTGGGCCCTTGATCATTGGCCAAGGTGTCACCGTGGGCCACGGCGCCATTCTGCATGCCTGTGAAATCGGTGATTATTGTCTGGTCGGCATGGGTTCCACCGTGCTCGACGGGGCGCGCATGGCCCCACACAGCATGCTCGGCGCCGGCAGTGTGTTACCACCCGGAAAAGTCATCGAAAGCGGCGAACTGTGGGTCGGCAACCCCGCCAGAAAAGTCAAAGACTTGTCGGCCGAGGCGCAACAAAGTTTGGAATATTCGGCGCAACATTATGTTAAACTAAAACAACAGTATCTTCGGTAATGGCAACGGTGAACATGGCTTCAGACAGCGTCCAAGACGAGACGGAAACGGCGATTTGTGGCTTCAAAGAGGCCCAACAAGCGCTGGCTGAACTGCCCCCTGATCACCCCCAATTGAGTCACTGGCATCGCTGGGCCGATGAGGTTTTTCAGACCAAAGCCTGGCAACCGGGCTTACAACAAGCCATGACCATTGCCTATGCCCGCATGGCCCTGCGCAATGGGGCGCTCAGTGACCATCCCCGCAGTTACCACAATGAATTGCACATCAATGACTTGTTGTCGCGCTTGATGTATTGTGCCAAGCGATTTCAACAACTGACCCCCAATGGCCTGGCAGTGATGAGTTTTTTTGCCGCTTGTCATGACTTGCGACAAGCCGAGCCGAGGCTGGAAGACAACCTCAAGTCATTGGTGGGGGCCAATGAAAAAGCCAGCTTTGAAGAAGCCCACCGCATCATCCAACTGGTCGATGATGACGGCCTGTGGACCGAACACCATGTGTTGTTGCTGAAGACCATGATCGAAGGCAGCACCTTTGGCTCAGGTGGCAAGCGCAGCAAAAATTTCTTCCAGGGCAATTTGGCCAAACACCTGCTCGAACAATTGCAACTGCCGAACAAAAACGACGAACAGTTGGTGCTGTTGGGCTGTGATTTGGACACCGCCAATGTGAGCCTGCCGATCAGTGAATTTGCCCTGTCTGCGGTGCACATTTTTGATGAATTGATCACCCATGAACACGTGCCGATTTCGGCCCATCAATTCTTCAGTGAACAGCAAAAAATTTATTTTTTTGAGCAACAAACCTTCAATGCCAACATCACCCGCGAGTTGTTCAGTGAGCACAAACAACACAACAGCGACAAACTGATCGCCCTGTCTGAGCACATCGAACAACTGCCCGCCGACATGCCTGCCGAGCAGATCAAGGCCGAGTTTTTGCGTCAGGCCAAACAACTCGAGTACAGCTGATGCACCTGTTCGTGGTCAGACACGGCCATTCACCCTTCACCGCCGCCACCGATCACCAACGCCCCTTGTCCGATTTGGGCCAGGCCCAAGCCCGACAAGCCGGCCAATTCATCCAAGGACGCACCTTGCAGCCGCCGTTGATCGTTTGCTCCAATGCCACCCGCACGCGGCAAACCGCCGCCGCCATTGGTGAGGTGCTGGGCAGCGAACAGATCCATGCCCATCCCCACCTGTACCATGCCATGGTTGGTGACTGGTGTGATGTGATCGCCGAGCAAGCGCAACAAGCGGCCTTGGTGCTGGTGGGGCATAACCCCACCATGACGCAATTGGCCCAATACCTGAACCCCTTGCACCAAACCCCATTCAGCCCTGCCTGTGTGGCCCATTTGGCGCTTGAAATCGCGGCAGATGGCCTCAAATTACCGGCACGACCCCACGATTTTTTCAAGCCCGATGCACAGTAACAACCCCCTCAGCTCCATCCCGCCAGTGACCCGCAATGTGTTGATCGCCATTGTGGTGATGTTTTTGTTCCAACAAATCCTGGCCGGTTCAGCCGGGGGTCAATTCATTGGCCGATATTTCCCGCTGTATCCAATAGACACCACTTGGTTTTATCCGTGGCAGTTGCTGACCTATGCCCTGCTGCACGGCAACCTGATGCACCTGTTCTTCAATGGTTTTGCCATCTGGATGTTCGGCTCACAGATAGAACATTACTGGGGTGAAAAACGCTATGGGATTTTCATTGTGGTCTGCATCATCGGTTCAGGCCTGGCCAATGCCCTGCTCAGCCAGGCACCGGCCATTGGCATATCTGGCGCCGTGTATGGTTTGTTGGTGGCCTATGGCATGATGTGGCCCAACCACACCATCCAATTGATCATCCCACCGATTCCGATGAAGGCCAAGTATTTCGTGATGATTTTCGCCGGCATCGCGCTGATCAGCAGCATCAACCCACGCAATGACGGCATCGCCCACATTGCCCACCTGGGTGGCGCCATCACCGGCTTTTTGTTGATTCAATACTGGCGCAAAAAACCACCGTTCAAGTGGTGAAGACCCACCACTGGGTCAAGCCTTGCCTCAGCGGCGGCCTTTTTTCAAAGTGCGCACCACCAAAGTGGCTGCTTGCGGTTCGTAGTGGGTGTCTTTGAACAGGATGTCCAATTCTTTTTGATTCAACTCGCGGTGCTTGCCCTGGCGCAAACCCTTGGGCAGAAAGACCCCGCCATAACGCACCCGCTTGAGGCGATTGACCTGCACATTTTGTGATTCCCATAAGCGCCGCACTTCGCGGTTTTTGCCTTCCATGATGGCCACATGGAACCATTTGTTGGCACCCCGCTCTTCATCGCCGGCAGGCTGGATGTCAGAAAAGCGCGCCACCCCATCTTCCAATTCCACCCCGGCCAACAAGCGCTCAAGGGTCTCTTCGGTCACTTCACCAAACACCCGACAGGCGTATTCGCGGTCGATGTTGGCACTGGGGTGCATCATGTGGTTGGCAAAATCACCATCGGTGGTGAACAACAACAAACCGGTGGTGTTGATGTCGAGCCGACCAATGTTAAGCCATTTTTGGCCCTTCAAGCTGGGCAGGGCATCGAACACTGTGGGCCGGCCTTTTTCGTCTTTTCGCGTGGTCACCTGGCCCAGGGGTTTGTGGTACATCAACACCCGCGGTTGCACCGCTTCGGACTCCACCACCCAACCGCGGTTTTTCCATGTGATTTTATCGCCCACCTGCAGTTTTTGGCCCAGTTGTACCGCTTGGCGGTTGATCTGAATTTGTCCCAACTTGATCGCCGCTTCGATTTGGCGGCGTGAGCCCAGGCCACAACGGGCCAGGGTTTTTTGGATCCGTTCGGTGGGTTCAACGGTGAAGTCTTCGGTTCTCTTGCTCATGCGGACTCGGGGTTGTGGTCACTGGGTTCGGCAGCCGGTTTGGGCTGGGCTTCTTCGCCTGTCTCGGCTGTGGTATCGGCTGCTTGCTCAGAGCGGTTGGCGTCACCGCCCTCAGCCGCCAGGCCTTTGAATTGCAGTTCTTGTTCCAGGGTGTCCAGGTCTTTGATTTCAGACAAACTGGGCAGGTCTTGCAATGAGGTGATGTTGAAATAGTCCAGGAACGTGGTGGTGGTGCCCAACATCGCTGGCTTGCCAGGTACATCGCGGTACCCGAGGATGCGGATCCATTCCTGATCCATCATGTAGTGGATGATTTTACTCGACACCGCCACCCCGCGGATGTCCTCGATCTCGCCCCGGGTGATCGGTTGCCGGTAAGCAATCAAAGCCAGGGTTTCCAACAAAGCCCGCGACAGTTTTTTCGGTTTTTGCTCCCACATGTGCTGCAACCAAGGTTGCATCGATTCTCGGGTTTGTAAGCGGTAGCCTTTGGCCAGGCGTTTCAACTCGATGCCCCGGTCCTGGTAATCCTGTTCCAAGTCATTCAGGGCTTGGTTGATGTCGTTGCTGGTGATTTCCTCATCCGGGAACAAGGCCACCAGGTTTTTCAGGTTCATGGGCTCACCATAAGCCAACAGGGCGGCTTCTATGATGTTTTTGATTTGGGTCATTTCCATGGTTATTCCGTGGCACTGGATTGCAGGTAAATGTCGGCAAAAGGGGCGCTTTGCACCAGTTCAATGGTCTGTGATTTGAGCAATTCCAACACCGCCAAAAAAGTCACCAAGGCACCTTGTTTGCCCTCTTGGCGGGAAAACAGCGATTTGAAATTCACTGTCTGGTGCTGCAACAAACGGTCCAACACGATGGTCATGCGATCCCGCACACTCAGCACTTCCCGTTCGATGGCATGCGACACTTTCAGGTCAGCCCGCATCATCACTTCTTTGAAAGCCATCACCAGGTCTTGCAAACTCACCTCGACGATGGCTTGTTGTTCCGGCTGTTTGTCGGTATGGGCTTCGCCAACCCAAACATCCCGGCCCACCCGAGTCAGCTGATCGATGTCTTCAGCGGCTTGTTTGAAGCGTTCATATTCTTGCAGTCGGCGGATCAGTTCGGCCCGTGGGTCTTCCTCAGAATCTTCGTCTTCATGGGTTTTGGGCAGCAGCATGCGCGATTTGATTTCGGCCAACATGGCGGCCATCACCAGGTATTCGGCGGCCAGTTCAAAATTCATATGGTGCATCAACTCAATGTATTCAACATACTGCTGGGTGATGTCACGAATCGGGATGTCCAGAATGTCGAGGTTTTGTCGGCGGATCAAATACAACAACAAATCCAACGGCCCCTCAAACGCTTCCAGAATCACTTCCAGGGCATCTGGCGGGATGTACAAATCGGTGGGCATGGTGGTGAATGGTTTACCTTCGACCACCGCAAACGGCATTTCGGCTTGACTCACCATGGGTGGGTGATTGGGTTCTTTGGCATCAGACAAAATCAATCTCCCCTTTGCCTTGTCGGATGATGTTCACCTCGCCTTCGGACAGGTCAACCACGGTGGAAGGTTCTTGTGCACAATAACCGGCATCGATGATGGTGTTGACCCGGTTACCGACCCGCAACTCGATGTCATCCACATCCAACTCATACATGTCGATGTCAGGGAACTCCAGGGTGGAGGTCATCATCGGCTCACCCAGTTCTTCCAACAGGGCATTGACCACCGCGTGGTCGGCGATCCGCACGCCGATGGTTTTGCGTTTTTGCTGCTGCAGTTTTTTTGGCACCCGCCGGGTGGCCGGCAAAATAAAAGTATAGGCGCCGGGGGTGTGTTCCTTGATCAAGCGAAATGCGATGTTGTCGACCAGCACGAAATCGGTCATCTGCGAAATGCTTTGACACATCATGGTGTAGTGATGCTGCGCATCGATTTGTTTGATCAGGGCCACGATTTTGGGCGCTTTCATGTTGTCCATGCCCCAGCCAATGGCGTAGCCTGAATCGGTTGGATAAATGATCAACCCACCATTTCTCAAGGTGTCAATGGCGGCTTTGATGGAACGCGGTTGGGGGTTGTCGGGATGCACCCGCAGGATGTTGGCCACGTCACACCTCCTCGAAACGGTTGGCTTGGCGGTTCTTGCGCACGTGCTCAGGATCCCACACCAAACCATTCATGATGACCCACACCCCTTGGGGCTGGGTTTGCACGGCGGCCACCGCACAACCGATGTTGAAGATGGCATCGGTGGCGTTGAATCGGGCGGGCGTCAGCGCCCCGGTCAAAACGATGGTTTTGCCCTCAATACCCTGCAGGTAGCGGGCGGTCTCCACCATGGTGTCGGTGCCGTGGGTGATCAAAAAGTGGGCTTCATCTGATTTGACGATCACTTGTTTGATCAACTCCCGGTCTTCATCGGTGAGGTAGATCGAGTCTTTTTTCAACAATGGCACCACTTCGAAATCAAAACCCACGTGGTAGGTATTGAGCAATTCACCGATGATCGGTTTGCCGATTTGATAATCACTCAGATCATCAAAGTACAATTTATCAATGGTGCCACCGGTGGTGATGATTTTCAGATTTTTCATGCCATCATTTGGATTAATCAGAGAGGTATTTTAGCGCTTTTCTGCCGCACATTGACAGCGATAAAGTGAGCTTCTTGAGGCAGCGGCAGTGGCGGTGTCGATTCCATGAATCTCTGCTTGGCAAATGCAAGCACTTTGATACAATGACTGCATGAATCAGCTGATGGTTGGTTGGTGCCTGTTGATGTGGGCACTGACAGCCCACACACAATCAGAGACCGAATCCGCCCCAGCACCTGAAATCGAGGTGTTGCAGTTGGCCGATGCCGAAGCCGTTGCCAATCACCTGCGGCTCGAATATGGGGTGGCCAAAGCAGTCTACCTGACCCGCTTGGCGCAACAACTGTCGCAATCTTTTGCCTCAACCGAGCAGTTGCAACAACAATGGCAACAAGCGCTGCAAACTGAAGTTGAAGAACCCCAAACCTTCACCCACATCAACACCCACGCCTTGATGGCCCAGTCCTTAATTCAATACACCAATGGCATGACTTTGAATCGTTGGCGGCAAATTGACCTGCCGGCGCCAGACCCGCAACAGCATACCGTGGACGCCCCGATCAGCCCCACCACATTCCAGGCTTGGTTGACGCTGAACCGCAGCTGGTCGAACATGTTGCAAGGCGACAAAGGCCCGCAAGTGGCCAAGTGGTTGCCTTGGATTGACTCACCAGCCGATGCCGAGACCGCTGTGCCCGAGGCCAGCGATGCCACCCCGGCAGACAGCGCCTATCCGCTCATTTTGGCCACCCTCAATCCGAATCAGCCGTTGAGCGTGGCTGATTACAACACCTTACTGGCCCAACCCCTGTCGTTCGACCCTTTGTCGGTGGCCCTGCTGCGGCAAGACTGGCACCGCGGACAGCAGCAATTGCTGGCTTTGGCCTATGATTGGATTGAACTGTACCAGTTGATTGAATTGAGTCCGGCCTTGATGACCGCTGAAGAACAACAACAATTGGGCGCTTTGATCCAACAAACCGCGGCCTATTGGCAAGCCAACCAAAGCCAAGTCGATGGCTTGGACACCCAATTGTTTGCGGTGGTGAACACGCTGCTCACTGAATTGCCCAACAAGTTCAAAAACCCCGACCATTTCAATCTCAGCCTGAACCAACAACTGTTCAGTCTGTTAACCCACATCAACAACCCAGCGGTGTATTTTGACCACCCCTTGCGGGATGACATACAGCAAAACCTGGAAGTCTGCTTGAACCTCAGTGTGCAGCAGAAACCGGAACCACCCCTGCCGATTGGCAGCAACCAATACGAGAGCTGTTTTCAGGAATTCATGCGCTGGGGCACCGAGCTGGCCAGCAGTGGCAATTTGTCCGGCAACATGATTCGACTGGACAACAGCAACAGCATCAACCGCGCCTTGGAATTGCCTTCGGTGCAAATCATCAACAACCTGACCATGCAAGCGGCGGGTGAAGTGGGTTGTCAGCAACAACTTTCGACCAAGGGCAACGCCGTTGAGTGGGCCCTGGCGGCCGCAACCATGGCCTGGTTCCATGACCGCTGGCCCGGCTTGATGGCTGCTGATGACAGCCGCAACGACATCAGCAATTTGCTGATGGCTGGCTTGAGCTTATATCAATACCCAGAATGCGTGCAACAAGCCCAACCATTGGCCGCTCAATTCACTTTATTGCAGTCAAAATGGGAGCGCTTAAAACAAGAAATCGTCACCCACGTCAACCAATACACCGAAACCGAATTGAAGCCCGGCAGTGATGTGGACCTGTTTCAATCGATCGAACAAAAAACCAAATACATCCCCGAGAACTTGGTCATCGAACCCTGTGCGGTGACCCAGGCATGTGGTGCCTATGTGGTGCTGGAACCCAGCACAGAACTGTTGAACCTGTTTCCCAACCACCTCAAATTGGCCGAACAATTTGGCCTGGGGTCGTTGGAAATTTGTTACGACCAGGTTGAGTGGCAGCAGCGCAAAACCTCGCCAACCCACCTGGAAAACAACAAAATCGCCAACTTTGAAGGCCAGCTGTATCTGCAATTGAATGGCCGCTTCAATGACCAAACGGTGTTCACCAAGCCGTTGCTGAGTGAACAGCGTCATATTTACTTGTTCGGCGAAAACAACCAAGAAACCCTGGACATGGCCTGCCCCATCAGTTTGATCGGGAAGCAGATCAACACCAGCTTGGACCGAGGCACCTATGGCCTCTTTCCCAATCGACTGACCTTCCTCACGGCGCAAAAAATAGACATCAATGCGGTGATTCGCAGCAATTGGACTGATTGGCAAACCCTGATAAGCCAAGAACCCGGCGGCTTCAGTTTTTACGATGAAATGAATGGCATGCGGGCCACGGTCAACGACGCCCTGCTGGGCCACGTCAACGACCTGCAACAACAGATTTATCGGAAATTGATTGCCAACAACTTTTCTCGCACCAATGATTCGGCGCTGTCCAAAGCGGCCTTTGATTTCCTCACCCACCGCCAGTTGTTGTCGCACATGGCCACTGGCTTGTATCCGCAACAATATGCCGCTTCCAGCGCCCTGCGACAAGCCCTCAGTGGCGACCAACGGCTGGTTGACATGGGCTTCTTCCGGCAAGCTTACCAACAGCAAACCCATGTGGTTGAAATGATGCAACAAGCCGACGCCAGTTTTACCAGCCATCAAGACAGTTGGCAAACCAACAGCGACGATGCCCATTGGGCGCAAGACACTTTGTTGCAATTACAGCAGGTGTTGCAATTCTCAGACCATCGGCAACCTTAAGCCATTCAGCGGCCGCACTGTGGATTCAAGCCCTTGGCTTTGGCCTCGGCTTCATAACTCAAGGCTTTGTTCATGAATTTTTGCAGTTTGAGGATGCGGTTCTCTGGTTCTGGGTGGGTTGATAAAAATTCTGGTGGTCGTTGGCCACTGGAAGCGGCATCCATGTTTTGCCACAACTGAATGCTTTCGGTCGGGTCAAAACCGGCTCGGGCCATGAAATGCAAACCATGGCGGTCGGCCTCTTTCTCGTGGTTGCGATTGAACGGCAACATCACCCCCACCTGCGCCCCCAAGCCCAAACTGGCCAACAACATCTGCCGTTCCCGGGAACCTTCGACGTGCTGCCGACTGACCATGTCGGCCACTTGTAAGCCCGCTTGCGCCAGCAACTGTGCCGACACCCGCTGATCCCCGTGCCGCCACAACACATGGGCGATCTCGTGACCAATCACGGTGGCCAGTTGGGATTGATTTTGGGCCACGTTCAATAAGCCCGTGTGCACCCCAATTTTGCCGCCAGGCAAGGCAAAAGCATTGGCAGAGTCGTCTTCAAACACCACCACTTCCCAGGGCATTTGGCGCCATTCGTCTGGCAAGGCATTGATGATCGCATAAGACACGCATTCCACATAGTCCACCTGCCGGCTGTTGCTGGTGACGGTCTGTTGGCTTTTCATTTGTTGAAAGGTGGCGGCACCCATTTGGCTCATTTGTTGAGGGCTGACCAAGATCAGGCGCCTGTCACCACTGGGGGTGGTGGCACAAGCGCTCAGCAAGGCCAAGACCAGCATCGGTGCAATCATTCTCATGTCGTCTCCCGGTTATTTGATTGCTTTCAGTTTAACCAATTCACGGCAAGAGTGAATGAAAATCAGTGTAAAAAGTCATTCACTTCACAACAACACCCAAGCTGCCAAGGCAAATCCCAACACAAACAACACCCCGTAAATCACTTTGGCCAGGCGATAACGGGCCACCAGCACCGGGTCTGCCAGCGGTTTGGCTCGGTGGTGCAGCCAAACCACTTCCAACAGGATCACGAACACAAACAACATGATGAACACCACCGCAAACACACTGAGGGCCTGGGCCCAGGGATCATCACCCAAGAATTGGCTGATCACCGCCAGGCCATTGGCCAGGATGATGGCGGTGATCAGAGCGATGCGCAAAGGGGTGAAGACGACATGATCGGTGTGGCTGCTGGGGTTCATGGGCAATGCATGTTGTAAAAGGGGCATTATAGCAAGCCGCTGTGAAAGCGGTGAGGCGGTGGCATAATATTCTGAAGTTTGCTATCATGATTCGCAGTTTTTTTAACAAGGAAATTATCCATGAAAAAACACGTCTTACTGCTCTCATTGTTGTTTGCCAACCTGGCGACGGCCGATTTTGATCAAGCCATGCAATGGTATGAAGAACAATCCTACGATCAGGCTTACGCTGAATTCACCCGCTTGGCCCACATTGGCAACCACCGCGCGCAATACAATTTGGCGGTGATGTACCTACACGGTCAGCATGTGGATACAGATCTGGTCCAAGCTTATGCATGGGCCAGCCTGGCACAAGACCCTGAACACCCTGAGTTCAAACCCATCATCAACACCTTAACAGCCCAGTTATCTGCCACTGAACTGCAAGCCGCCGAGCAAGCAAGCAATGCCTTGTCATCGCAGTATGGCCCAGCCGCCATTGCGCAAAAATGGGCACCGATTGAGCAACAACAAACCACTGACAAAACCGACCAGACAAGCACTTTTGACCTGAAAATAGTTGCCCGCAAACCGCCGCGCTACCCCAATGCCGCCCTACTCAACCGGGTCCAAGGCTGGGTCACGGTGGGTTTTTATGTGCACCCCGATGGCACCGTCAGACAACCCCACGTGATTGACGCCTACCCGCCAGAGGTGTTTGATAAAGCCACCCTGGATGTCGTCCAACAGTTTAAATTTTCTTTGAATTTCAAGCCTGACGCCGAGTCCAGACCGGTTTTTGCCCGGCAAACCATTGAATACAGTTTGGAGAACTTGACCAACCGAAGTGAATTGCGGCGCTTGTATGAGAACCGCTTACAAAAACTGAAAACCCAAGCCCAGGCAGGCTCTGCCCAAGCCCAGTATTTGTTTGCCATGGCCGCCAGTTCAAATTTGATGAATGAAACAGCCAAAATCAGTCGCTTCGAAGTCAATGACTGGTTGTTCAAAGCCGCCACCAATGGCCATGCCAAGGCCCAATATTTGTTGGGCAGAAACATGCTGTGCGGCGCAGGCACCGCAATCGACCGCAACAAAGCCAGCAATTGGGTGGTTTTGGCGGCCGAACAAGGTCATGCCGGAGCCGCTCGCTTGGCTTATGATCTGTTCCGCCATGACAGCCACCTCAATCAAACCGGGCAGCCTGCTGAATACTGGCTCAAACAAGCCGCCCTGGATGGCGATGCCAATGCCCAGATTGCTTACGCCAGCCACTTGGTCGAACAAGAGCCACGCTCAACTGAGGACATCGAATTGGCCCGGCAATTGCTCGAGGACCACGAAGGCCAACGCAAACCTTCGGTGAACTGGTACCAAACATCCGCCTTGGTTTACCAAGCCGCTGGCGAACCGAAAAAAGCCCAAAAACACCAAAAGAAAGCCAACAAACTGGCCAAAAAACTGGGCTGGGACTTGAGCCTGTAAAACCGCCCACAGAATGACCTGACAACCAGGTGACAGCCGACATGCGGGCGCTGTCAGGTCACCAAGTCACCCGCAAGTCACATGACAGTCGTAACATTTTGCGGCATAATAAGGATAATGGTTATCAATGAACAACGAATGACACCATGATCGTTAAAAAACTCAGGCTACAACGCAGCTGGTCACAAGAACAATTGGCTGAATACAGTGGACTCAGCATCCGCACCATTCAACGCATTGAAAAAGGCAAACCAGCCCAAATGGAATCGTTTCAATCGATCGCGGCCGTATTCGAAGTGAATGTTGAAGATTTACAACCGGAGATAGCCATGCAACAAAATCAGCAACCACCAGCCGACCAAAAGGCCCCATTGATCACCGACGAAGAAACCGAAGCCATGGAATATGTGCAGGGCTTGAAAAGTTTCTATGTGCATGCCATGGTGTTTGTGGTGATCAACACCTTCATCTTGTTGGTCAACTTACTGACCAGCCCGGGCAATCTGTGGTTTTTCTGGGCCACCCTGGGATGGGGTCTGGGCCTCGCCATGCATGCCATGGTCACCTTTGATTGGTTGGGCCGCTTTGACAGCGAATGGGAAAAGAAACAAATCGAAAAACGCCTGGGGCGCAAACTTTGAGACTTTGTGTTTCTGATCCAACTGGCGCTTGCAGCCACAAAAAAAACCCGCCAATCGGCGGGTTTTTTGATCGCTTGAATTCACTTCAAGTCTTTTTCTGATCAGCCTTATTCAGGCTTGGGTTCCAGGGCTTTCATGGACAAACGCACACGGCCTTGTTTGTCAACTTCCAGCACTTTCACTTTGACCACTTCACCTTCTTTGATTTTGTCGGTGACCTTGGCCACGCGCTCATGACAAATCTCAGAAATGTGCACCATGCCGTCTTGACCCGGTAACAGGTTGACAAAGGCGCCAAAATCCATGATTTTCACCACTTTGCCTTCGTAGGTGGCACCCACTTCAACTTCAGCGGTCAAATCTTCGATGCGTTTCTTGGCCAAGTCGCTGTCTTCCTGGTTCACCGCCGCAATGGTCACGGTGCCATCGTCGTTGATGTCGATGGTGGTATTGGTTTCTTCGGTCAAGGCACGGATGGTGGCGCCGCCTTTACCGATGATGTCACGGATCTTGTCTGGGTTGACCTTGATGGTCTCCAAACGCGGGGCATAAGCCGACATCTCAGCGCGTGGCTCTGAAATCACTTTGTTCATTTCACCCAAGATGAATTGGCGGCCAGCGGTTGCTTGACGCAAGGCAATTTCCATGATTTCACGGGTGATGCCTTGGATTTTGATGTCCATTTGCAAAGCGGTGATGGCACCTTCGGTACCGGCCACTTTGAAGTCCATGTCACCCAAATGATCTTCGTCACCCAGGATGTCAGACAACACGGCAAAATCATCGCCTTCTTTGATCAACCCCATGGCGATACCGGCCACCGGCTCTTTTAATGGGATACCGGCGTCCATCATCGACAAGGACGAACCACAGACCGAAGCCATTGAGCTCGAACCATTGGATTCGGTGATTTCAGACACGATGCGTTTCACATATGGAAATTCTTCTTCATTCGGCACCACCGCCATCAAGCCCCGTTTGGCCAAACGGCCATGGCCGATTTCACGGCGTTTGGGACCACTCATGAAACCGGCTTCACCGACACAGAATGGTGGGAAGTTGTAGTGGAACATGAAATCGTCTTTGCTCTCACCTTCGATGCCGTCGATCAATTGGGCATCACGACCGGTGCCCAAAGTGGTGGCCACGATGGCTTGGGTTTCACCGCGGGTGAACAAGGCCGAACCATGGACCCGTGGCAAAATGCCCACTTCCACCGAAATGGGACGCACTTGGGTCGGATCCCGACCGTCGATGCGGGGTGCACCCGAAATGATTTTTTGACGCACGTGGTCTTTTTCCAGCTTGCCGATCAGTTCCGCCACTTCTTTGGGGTTGTGCTCAGGCTCATCTTGTCCTTCGGGACAAAAATGAGCCATGACTTTGCTGCGCATGGCATCCAAGGCCGCATAGCGGTCTTCTTTGACTTGGTTGGCAAAAGCCGCTTCGATGTCAGCACCAAATTCTTTTTGGATGGCATCCAACAGGCTGTCATTGGTCGGTGCCACTTCCCAGTCCCAAGCCGGTTTACCGTGCTCGGCGGCGAATTCTTTGATCGCTTCAATCACCACTTGCATTTGCTCATGACCGTAGTTCACCGCACCCAGCATCACGTCTTCGCTCAGCAGGTCGGCTTCCGATTCCACCATCAACACGGCTTGATCGGTACCCGCCACCACCAAATCCAATTTGGAGGTTTCCAGTTCTTCCAGTGAAGGGTTCAACAAGTACTCACCGTCTTGGTAACCAATGCGGGCCGCGCCAATCGGGCCAGCAAACGGGATGCCAGACAGCGCCAAAGCCGCAGACGCACCGATCATGGCGGGCACATCGGCATCGATGTCTTTGCTGAAAGACATCACTTGGGCAATCACTTGCACTTCATTCTTGAAACCTTTGGGGAACAAAGGTCTGATCGGGCGATCGATCAAACGACAAATCAAGACTTCCTTTTCAGTGGGTCGGCCTTCGCGTTTGAAAAAGCCGCCAGGAATGGCCCCGGCCGCGTAGAATTTTTCTTGATAATTCACGGTCAAGGGGAAGAAGCTGGCATCCGGGTTGGCTTCTTTCTTGCCGACCACGGTCACCAACAACATGGTGTCGCCCATGGATACTTTCACTGCACCGGTGGCTTGGCGGGCGATTTGTCCCGTTTCCAGAGTCACGGTGTGCTTGCCGTATTGAAATTGTTTTACTTGTTTATTCACTGATTATTTTCCTGACCTTTGATGGGTCTGTTATTTTCTCTGCTTTCCGACTGCCTGTTCCCTATGAGCAGGCAGGTAAAAAAAAACCCGCGGATGCGGGTTTTCTTTTGACTGACGTCATTATCTTCGTAAGCCCAAACGTTGGATCAGGTTTTGATACCGATCGGCGTCTTTGCGCTTGGTGTAGGCCAACAATTTACGACGCTGGTTGATCAATTTGATCAAACCGCGGCGCGAATGCTTGTCTTTTTTATGGGTTTTGAAGTGCTCAGTCAAGTTGCTGATGCGGGCAGTCAATAAAGCCACTTGCACTTCTGGAGAACCGGTGTCATTTTCACTGGTTTTGTATTCTTTGATGATTTCTTGTCTTTGTTCAACTGTAATCATGTCATCTCTCGTTGAAGGGGTCCCATCGCTGGTATTTGACCCGTTTAAAAAACCAAACTGCCGTCAGACGCTCGCACAGCTCAGATGTGGGGCGTATTCTACTGGTTTTATGCAGCAATAACAACGTTTTTTGGGGTTTTTCGGGGTCACCATCAGGACCTGATGTTGGCCATCAAGTTGGCTTGAGTGAACAAACTCAGACAGCCTTTGTTTTGGGTCATTTTTCGACCACCCTGTGATGCTGGCAAACGGCATTCTACCGTATGATCGCAATGGACCTCACCGTTCGTTGATCAGGCCTTAATCGATCAATTGTTGACTGCCCAATGGCGATGATCACTGCTGCCGACTCACTTGATGGCCACCGTGCCTGAAACCCATTCGTGCAACCAGTGCCCCATTTTATAACGCAGAAACAGGTTGATCATGACCACCAAATAAGCCCACAAGGCCAACAACCAGAACGGTGCAGTCGGCCACAACAAGAAGCCATAAATGGGCGACATGGAGGCCTGAAAGACCGCAACCCGAATCCACATCATGTTCAGGGCCGGGTGGTTGCCGAACAAATCATAAACTTTGATGTCGTTGATGTGTTGGCCGGGTGATTTGCGCCAGCGGGACAGTTGCATGCCACTCATGACCAGCATCAACAGCACACAGGTGATCATTCGGTAATCACCCTGAAATATGACACTGATCTTGTGTTCAGGCATCATCAGAGCGGCCAACAAAATACTGGCCGCCAAAGCCACCACCACATCAAACCACCAGGCCAACAAACGCTGCCAGCCAGTGGCCGGGGCATGGTCATGGCCACCGGTTTGCTGCCATTCGATCAGGTGGTACACATGTTGTACATAGGCCGGGGCAAAGCGCCGCTCAAAATGCACCCAATTGGCTTCCCAATCCATCACCTCATTGCAGTAGTTGACCACTTGGGCGTCAAACGCGGCCAAATTCCCCGCCTGCATTTGAAAATGATTGTATTCGACAATGCGCTTGAATATTTCCTCGGACAAGGCCTCTCGAGCCGCCAGATCACTGATGTCATGATACTGTTCCAGGAACTGCCAATGGGTCAGGTCGCGCTTGATGGCGATGGGGGCGAAAGCGGTGGCCTTGAATTGTTTGAGGATGTCGGTCACCACTTGCCAGGAAGCTTCATCGGCCAACAGCACTTGGTCAACCGAAGGCGATTCTGTCGAGGTGCTTGTCTCAGCAGTTGTCTCAGCGGTTGGTGCCGTTGTTGGCGCCGGTTCGGGATCATGTACTGAGGGCTCTGGTTCCTGTGCCTGGTCGGCAGCAAGGGGCGTTGGCGGAGTGTCAGCCCAGGCAGGTTCTTGCCAATCAGCCGCGTTCCATTTCAATGCTGCCTGATACGCCTCATTGACCCGCTGAAAACCCTCCGGATCGCTGTCCGGTCGGTGCTGTCGCAACAACCGGGCATAGGCCTTTTTGATGGCTTTGCGGTCATCGGTTTCAGTTATTTCGAGTACATCCCATGGATACATCTGGCTTCCTAATTTCAGTTTAAATGATGCTTCAATTTGATTCTATTTGTGCCACTGTGACACCAGTCAGCCAATCATGTAGTGGCTTGTCTTTGAGCACCCATATGACCAATGAGCTGACCATCAACACCAGGGAAAGGATGAACCAAAAATTCATATCAATATTTCCATTTACCATTGATACATAAACACACCATGCTGATCCATGAAACAACATCAATCGAATCAAAATTCTGAATCTACTTGCCAACTGTTCCCCGTTCGCGGTTAACCTAAATCCAAGTGTATATTTGCCAAGAGAAGTTTTGTACTTGGAAAGTTCAGTGAGCCCTGTCATCAAACTGAAAATAATCAAAAAGACTGGTATGACATAACCGGGGTAATCATCAGGCATTTTTAAGAAAATGAACAAGGTGAAAAGAGCAGCTGCTCCCATATCTAACGAAAAAGCGGCCAACTTGTAAAAATTATGTTTTTTAGGAATCTGATTCGACTCAGATTGAACATAAGTCCGATCTATTGTGTTTTCGAAGTATGTAGACGGATATAATTGATTCAACTCTTGCCAATTACGATCCCAATCAAAAATCTGGTTCATCAAAATCAGAACATCACGATCAATCAACAATACACCATTTGTTTTAAGTTCATTGTGGTTTAATTCGGCAACTTTTTTAAACATCTCTTTGGATACTTGTTCTTTAAAGCTTAACTCCAATATGTCATGAAACCCATGCAAAAATTGCCAGTTTTGCAGATCATTTCGTATCTTTAATTTTGTCTTGATCAATTCATCTGTCTTGGTAAATAAATCTTCTGCCACACTATGACAATCAACCTGAAACTTTGACTCAGCCCCGAGCGAATTGGTAGCGTCATTTGATTTTTTGGTCTGAAATTCTTGATGGTCATTCGAAATGGTTTCAGAGTCCAACTCGACCTGTTGACCATTATTCTGTGTTATCAATATCAACGCCGCCTGATACGCCTCATTGACCCGCTTAAAACCCTCCGGATCGCTGTCCGGTCGGTGCTGTCGCAACAACCGGGCATAGGCTTTTTTGATGGCTTTGCGGTCATCGGTGGGCGCCAAACCCAACACATCCCAGGGGAACATCAGAACCACCGGTTGGCTTCGAATTGGGCCAATTGTTCCCGCATGTGGGCCATGCCTTGCTCGATTTGTTTGGGGTCTTGAGAGGCCAACACGTCATTGAAACGCTGCACCAACTGATTGATCGCTTCGCGCTCCTCTTGGATGCTGTTTTCATAGATGGTTTCGGCCCGCATCATCAATTCCTGCACTGCCTCGCTTTCTCTGGGGTGAAACTTCAGCCCTTGCAGTTTTTTGCGTGACTTGGCGATGTCTGCCGCACTGAGTTCTTGCGGTGAATTGTTGATCAGCAGGTTTTTGCTGTCGCCGGTTGACAACACTTTGGCGTCCACTTCCAAGATGCCATTGACGTCATAACTGATGCGCAACTCGACCTGCTCCTGCCCTTGCGGCCCGGGTGGTACAGTGACTTCAAACTCACCCAACAAGATGTTGTTTTTGACCAGGCGACTTTCACCTTGGTAGATTTTCATGTTGAGTTTTTTCTGGTTATCCGTGGCCGTTTCATAGATGTTGTAGCGGCTGGCCGGGACCACCGTGTTGCGCTCAATGATCGGACTGAACAACAAACTGTCGTCATACACACTGTGGTTAACCACCGCGGTGCCCAGGGTGTATGGACACACATCGGTCAACACCACATCTTGTAAGTCCTCGTTGCGGGCTTTCAAGCCGGCTTGAATCGCCGCCCCATGGGCTATGGTCAAATCCGGATCGATGTCGGTGCGTGGCATTTTTTTGAACAAGCGGGTGACCAAAGACCGCACGAAAGACATCCGCGAGGCCCCACCAACCAAAATGATTTCATCCATTTCATCTGGTCGCAGACGGGCATCTTTCAAACACAGCTCAATGGACTTGATCATTTTTTGCAACAACGGCTTGCAGGCTTGTTCGAACGTGTCTTTCTCGATCGTCACTGTGGGAGTGGGCACCGACAGAAAAGGTTCGATCTGCCAATTCTGTTTGGCACTTTGTTTTTTCAAATCTTCCATGCGGGTGTACAACAAGTGGCGGTCGTTGGCCGACAGCTTTGGCGGCTTGATGCCGGCTTTGTCGGCGTAAATGTCAACCAACACCTGCAGAAAATCTTCGCCACCCAAATAATTGTCACCACCCGACGCTTTGACCTCCAATATGTCATCAAAATATTCCATGATCGACACATCAAAAGTGCCACCACCCAAATCAATGATCATGAAGTCGGTGTATTCGGGTTTGGTTTGTAAGCCATAGGCAATGGCGGCGGCGGTGGGTTCGTTGATCAGTTTTTCCACTTTCAGATCGATCATGGCGGCGGCTTGCATGGTGGCTTTGCGTTGCACCCCATTGAAATAGGCCGGTACCGAAATGATTGCTTCGGTGACTGTTTGGCCTGTGTGTTTCTCTGCGTCTTCAACCAATTTACGCAACACCATGGAGGACAGTTCCACGGGTGAGTATTGCTGTCGGTGGATGCGAAACACCTTGTCGCTGCCCATGTACCGTTTGAAATTGGCCACCGATTCTTTGGGATACAACAGCGAGCGGGTTTTGGCGGTCTTGCCAATGTGCAAGCGGCCGTCTTTTTCCACGCTGATGCAAGAAGGGGTGAGGTATTCAGAAAAATTGTTGGGTATCAGTTTGGCTGCACCGTCCTGGTACACGGCACACACGCTGTTGGTGGTGCCCAAATCAATGCCGATCAGCATGGTCATTTCACTCCTGTCAAACTGCCTTTTGACTGTAAGATTTGTAAAACAGTTTTTTTACCTTCAATTGATGGTGTTGCACTTCACCCAGTCCCAAAAACCGGTCAGTCCAATCAAACATGCGGTAAATTCCTTGCTCGATAGTATAACTGATTTTTTTGCCATGGATCAGGTCCTGGGTTTGGCTTTCACTCAAATCCAATCGGGGATACTCAACCAAGGCGGTTTCCAATGGCATCAACACCTCGCTCAAAGGCCGTTGTTGGATGGTTGCTAGGTCCAGCATGTGTTCAGCGGTGAAGATCCCGGTTTGGGTGCGGTGCAAGGCCGACATGTGGGCCACGGTGCCCAATTGTGCGGCGAAATCTTCCAGCAGCGTGCGGATGTAGGTGCCCTTGGACACTTTGATTTCAAATTCCAGGTATTCGGATGTATGGGCCAACAGGGTGAAATGATGCACCGTCACGGGACGGGCTGGGCGTTCGACGGTTTTGCCTTGGCGAGCCAGGTCATACAAGCGCTGACCTTGGTGGTGCAAGGCCGAATACATCGGCGGAATTTGTTCAATGTCGCCGGTCAGTGCCGCACAAGCCTGTTCGATTTCCTCGCTTGTCAGCGTCGGTACTGGGGCGGTTTCGATCACTTGGCCGGTGGCATCCCCGGTGTCGGTTTGGCTGCCCAACACACAACGGGCGATGTAGGTTTTGTCGGCATTGATCAACAGGTTGGCGACTTTGGTGGCGTCACCAAAACAACAGGGCAGCAACCCGGTGGCCATGGGGTCCAGGTTACCGGTGTGGCCGGCTTTTTTGGCTTGGATGGCATGCCGCAACTTCTGCATGGCTTGATTGGAGCTCATGCCGGTCGCTTTGTTCAGCAAGATGATGCCGTGGATGTCGCGGTAGTGGCGTTTGGCAGAGGTTCGCTGGCCCATCAGCGCAGACTCAGGCGTCTTCTTCGGTCAAGTTGGGGTCGGTGGCGCGGGCCTTTTGAATCAGGTGTTCCAATTTGCGACCATATTCCAAAGAAGCGTCGTACTTGAAGCGCAATTCCGGTACTTTGCGGGTGTTCAGTTGTTGGGCCATGACCCGGCGCAATTGTTTGGCATTCAAACTCAGGGTTTGGATCGCCAGCTTCTCTTGTGATGGGTCCAGGGTGTTGATGTACACCGTGGCCACCGACAAATCGCGGGTCACCTCAACATCTGAGATGGTGATGAACGACGTGTCCTCATCAGGCAAATCTTGATGTATGGCCGTGGCCAGGGTGCGGCGTAAATGCGCCGCGACCCGGTCACTGCGTTTGAAATCTCTGTGTCCCATAATCTCGCTGTCTTGTTATAGACTTTATTCCAAAGTCCTTTGGACTTCAACCCGCTCGTAACATTCGATCTGATCACCGGATTGCACGTCTTTGTATTGTTTCACCCCGATACCACATTCGGTACCCGACTTCACTTCATTGACGTCGTCTTTGTGGCGGCGCAAGGATTCCAATTCACCCTCAAAAATCACCACATTGTCACGCAACACACGGATCGGATTGTCGCGGCGGACCACCCCTTCTGACACCAAGCAACCAGCAATGGTGCCGAACTTGGATGAGCGGAACACGTCTTTGACATCGGCGATGCCAATGATTTCTTCTTTGACCTCGGTGCCCAAAATACCGGTCACCGATTGTTTGACCTGATCAATCGCTTCATAAATGATGCTGAAGTAATGCAGGTCCAAATCACTTTCTTTGATGAATTCACGGGCGGCTTTGTCGGCACGCACGTTGAAGCCGATGATGATGGCACTGGAGGCCGCCGCCAATTGGGCATCGGCATTGGTGATGCCACCGACACCAGCAGAAATCACTTTCACATCGACGTCATCATTGGAAATGTTCTCCAACGATTCACGCAAGGCTTCCACCGAACCTTGCACATCGGCCTTGACCAACAAATTGACGTTGAGTTTTTCTTCCTGACCCATTTGCGACATCAGGTTTTCCAACTTCGCGGCTTGTTGGCGCTTCAGGCGCATTTCGCGTTCTTGTTCGCGGTGCTCTTGGGCCGCTTCCCGGGCGTGTTTCTTGTTCTTAACCACCAGGAATTCATCACCGGCTATCGGCACCCCGGACAAGCCCAGCACCACCGCCGGGATCGAAGGTCCGGCGTCATCAATTTCATGACCGCTTTCATCAATCAGGCTGCGAATGCGGCCAAATTGTTCACCACACAAAATCATGTCACCTTTTTTCAAGGTGCCGTTTTTAACCAGTACGGTGGCCACCGGACCACGGCCTTTGTCCAATGAAGACTCCACCACAATGCCTGAGGCACTGGAGTCTTTCACGGCTTTCAGCTCCATCACTTCGGCTTGCAAAGAAATGGCGTCCAGCAGGTCATCAATGCCTTGGCCGGTCAGGGCCGACACTTCAATGAATTGCACGTCACCGCCCCAGTCTTCTGGCACCACTTCGTGGCTGGCCAGGTCTTGTTTGACTTTGTCGACATTGGCTTCGGGCAAATCAATCTTATTCACCGCCACAATCAAGGGCACCCCTGCGGCTTTGGCGTGCTCAATGCCTTCTTGAGTTTGTGGCATCACACCGTCGTTGGCTGCCACCACCAGAATCACGATGTCGGTTACTTGGGCACCGCGGGCACGCATCGCGGTGAAGGCCGCGTGACCTGGGGTGTCAATGAAGGAAATCACCCCTTTGTCGGTGGTCACGTGGTAAGCACCGATGTGTTGGGTGATGCCACCGGCTTCTTTGTCGGTGACTTTGGTGTCTCTGATGTAATCCAACAAAGAGGTTTTGCCGTGATCCACGTGGCCCATGACGGTCACCACAGGCGGTCTGGTTTCGGCGTTCTCTTCGTCGATTTCTTGTTCGGATTCTTGTTTCAGGATTTCGGCTTTGGACTGCACCACCGCTTCTTCGGCTTTGTGGCCCAATTCTTCCACCACCAAAATCGCGGTGTCTTGATCCAAGGGTTGGTTGATGGTCACCATCATGCCCATTTGCATCAACACTTTGATCACGTCACTGGCTTTGATTGACAACTCTTTGGCCAAATCCGCCACCGTGATGTTTTCTGGAATGGCCACGGTTTTGACCACTGGAGCGGCCGGCATTTGGAAGCCGTGCTCTCCTTTGCCTGCAGACACCGGACGCATGGCTTTGCGCTCACCTCGGCCGTGGGAACTGCCAGACACGTGCAGTTGTTTGCGGCCATAGCGCGTGTTGGAACGTTTGTCGCCACTGCGGTCTGCACCGCGGCCTTTGTCTCGTTTGTTGTCGGCGGCACCGGCTTTCTCGCGGCGTTTGCGGTTGGCCCGTTCTGAGATGGCTTTTTGCACCTGTTGGTTGACCAACTCATCATGTCGCCGCTTGCGCTCAGCCTCTTCGTCCAGTTTTTGCTTGGGAGCAGCTGTCTTTTCTGCTGCTGCAGCCGCTTCCTCACTGTCTTCGGCGGCGTCTGCCTCAGTCACATCGGCTTCGGTGGCCGCTTCGACTTCTGCTGCTGTTTCGGCTTCGGCGGCAGCCGCTTCGGCTTCGGCAGCAGCCGCTTGCTCCGCGGCTTGTTCTGCTTTCTGCTTGGCCGCTGCTTCGGCTTCATTCTTGGCTTGTTCTTCGGCTTCTAATTGACGCTTGCGCTCGGCCAAAGCTTCCTGTGCGGCTTGGCGTTCCTTTTCAATTTCAGCCAGTTCTGACTGGCTGGGACCAACGCTGCGTTTTTTCTTTTTGACTTCGATGTTGATGCTTTTGGTCTTGGCCGGTCCGCCGCCACTACTGGCCACCCGCAAAACTTCTTTTGACTTGCGCTTGAGCACCACTTTTTTGCGTGGGGACAGGCTTTTTTTCTCTTTGCCATGGGCACCACGCAAGAATTCCAACAGCTTCACTTTGGATTCATTGCTGATGGTGTCATCTTCTGACTTGGCAGGGATGCCTGCACTGGCCAGTTGTTCCATCAGCTTTTCAGTGGTAATCCCGAGGACTCCAGCCAATTGTTTTACGGTTACATCAGACATGTTGTCTCCTGTTGTGTTTTATTCGAACCAATGTTTTCTGGCTTCCATGATCAACGCCGAAGCATCTTCTTCATCCATTTCGACCAAGTCCACCAACTCATCGGTGGCCAGATCAGCCAGGTCATCACGGGTTCTGATGCCTTGCTCTGCCAATGTGTACGCTAATTTATCATTCATCAGCTCCAAACCCAACATGTCATCGGCGGGTTTTTTGTCTTCCAGCTTCTCTTCATTGGCAATCATTTGGGTCAGCAACGCGTCGCGGGCCCGGCCACGCAACTCTTCCACCAACTCCTCATCAAAACCTTCGATGTTGAGCAACTCAGACTCATCCACATAAGCAATTTCTTCAATCGATGAAAAGCCTTCCTGCACCAGCAGGATGGCCATGTCTTCATCGACATCCAATTTTTCTTCGTATTCTTTGACGAACTCCATCGCCTCGGCTTCGTTCTTCTCTTCGGCTTGCGCGGTGGTCAGGACATTGATTTCCCAACCGGTCAGTTCACTGGCCAAGCGCACGTTTTGGCCGCCCCGGCCAATCGCTTGCGACAATTGGGATTCGGCCACGGCCACATCAATGGTGTTCTTTTCCTCATCCACCACAATCGACTCAATTTCAGCCGGTGACATGGCGTTGATGATGAACTGTGCGGTGTTCTCATCCCACAAGATGATGTCAATGCGCTCACCACCCAATTCATTGGCCACCGACATCACGCGGGAACCACGCATGCCGACACAAGCGCCGATGGGGTCCAGTTTGCGGTCGTGAGAGAACACGGCAATCTTGGCCCGGTGACCCGGGTCACGGGCGGCACCCTTGATTTCCAGGAAACCCTGAGAAATTTCAGGCACTTCCACTTTGAACAATTCAATCATGAATTCCGGCGATTTGCGCGACAAGGTCAAAATCGGTCCGCGGTTCAAACGGTTGACTTCCACCAACAAGCCTTTGAGGCGGTCACCGCGTTTCACTTTTTCGCGGGGGATGCCATATTCACGGGGCACGATGGCTTCGATGCCGCTGCCCACATCAATGAATACATGGCCACGTTCGACCCGCTTGACGATGCCTGAAAGCACCTCACCCACGCGGTCTTCAAACATTTCCACCACTTGCTCACGTTCGGCTTCACGCACTTTTTGCAAGATCACTTGTTTGGCCGTTTGTGCCGCGATGCGGCCGAATTCCACCGACTCCATTTGTTCTTCAATGACGTCACCAAGTTCCAGTTCAGGATCTTCTTTATGGGCCATTTCCAAGGTCAGTTGGCGGTCTTCTGATTCAAATTCCTCGTCTTCCACCACAGTCCAACGACGGTAAGAATCGTATTCACCGGTGGTGCGATCGATGTCTACCCGCACGTCCATGTCTTTCATGTGCTTTTTGCGGGTGGCCGAAGCCAAAGCCAGTTCAATGGCCTCAAAAATCACGTCTCGACTGACGCCTTTCTCGTTAGACAAGGCTTCTGCCACATACAGAATTTCTCTACTCATTTCTTCACTCCAGCCGTGGTTGGTTTCAACCGTGCTTTCATAACATTACTCATTGCAAAACCATATTCAGTGACTTCATTGGCCACCACAATTTCATCGGCACTGACCGATTGTATGATGCCTTTGATGTTGCGGGCACCAGCCACCGGTTGGGCCAGCTTGACCTGCACCTTTTCACCGATGTATTGGGCATATTGATCCCGTGTGAACAACACCCGGTCAATGCCCGGTGAGGACACTTCCAACACATAGGCACTTTTGATGGGGTCTTCCACTTCCAACAAGCCAGAAATTTCGTGGCTGCAGGTGGCACAATCATCGACCCCCACCCCTTGCTCGTGATCAATGTACACGCGCAAGATGGCATTGTTCTTTTGTGGCAGGTATTCCAGCCCCCAAAAAACAAATCCCAGGTCTTCGATCACCGGTTGGATCAATTCTGTTAACTGTTGTTCTTTCATCCAGTTTACTGTGGTGTTGGTTACGTTGTGATGAACTCAGGGAGGTGAATTGCAGACCGGATTGTCGCCTCACCAATCAATGAAATTCAGCAACAAAAAAGGCTCCACTGGGAGCCTGACTGTTTGATCGTTCTACTGGCGATCATTCAATTGGTTGCGGGGGCAGGATTTGAACCTACGACCTTCGGGTTATGAGCCCGACGAGCTGCCAGACTGCTCCACCCCGCATCATCAAGATGGCATATTCTACTATATATTTTTGTTTTTGCAACCGTTAAACTGTGGAAAGTTGCCATGGTTGTTGCCGCGGTCGCCAGACCTGGCTTGGGTGCCTTATTTTTCAGCCGCTGCAGGCCGGCTGGACTCGGTCTGGTTGGCCATTTGTGCCACCCGTCCGACGGTCAGGCCCTGCACGATGATACTGAACAACACCACCGCATAAGTGGCAGCGATCAAAGGATCGCGATGTGGACCGGGCGGTAAGGACAACACCAGCGCGACTGAGATACCGCCCCTGAGGCCACCCCAAGTGAGTATTTTCACCACGTGTGGTGGGTAGGTGTTTTTCATGCGCAACAAACTGATCGGCAAACCGACGCTGATGAAACGGGCGATGACCACCAACGGAATGATCAACAGGGCACTGTACAAATAGCTGGGCAAAAAGTGAATGATCAACACCTCCATGCCGATCAACAAGAACAACACCGCATTGAGCACCTCATCGACCAACTCCCAAAAGGTGTCCAAGCGCTCCCGGGTCTGCGCACTCATGGCCAGGCGCCGCCCCTGGTTACCGATCATCAAGCCTGCCACCACGATGGCGATGGGGCCGGACAAATGCCAATGCATGGCCAAGGCATAGCCACCGGTGACCATGGCCATGGTGATCAACACCTCAATCTGGTAACTGTCGATTGATTTCAGCATCCAATAACCGGCGTAACCCAACAACAAGCCAAACAAGGCACCACCCACCGCTTCTTGCAAAAACAACAAGCCAACGCCCGACACAGTGGCTTCAGACTGGCCCGTGGCGACGCCCAATACCGCGATGAACAACACCACCGCCACGCCGTCATTGAATAAGGATTCGCCGGTGATTTTGACTTCAATGGCTTTGGGGGCGCCGACTTTTTTCAGGATGCCCATCACGGCAATCGGATCGGTCGGCGAAATCAACACGCCAAACACCAAACAATAGATATAAGGAATGTCGATGCCAAACAACTGGAACACGTAATAGCTGACCACGCTGACAATCACCGAAGACATGATCACACCCAAAGTGGCCAGGGTGGCGATGGTGTCTTTCATGGCCGCCAAGCGGTTCAAGTTGACATGCAAGGCGCCGGCAAACAACAGAAAGCTGAGCATGCCCTTCATCACCGTGTCATCGAACTCCACCTGCGCCAGCATCGCTTCGGCCTGGTCCGAGTCAACCCAGCCCAATTGATTCAACAACAACAAAAACAAGGACATCACCAAACCAATCAACATGATACCAATGCCATTGGGCAAGCCCACAAAGCGGTGGTTGAAGTAGGCGAACACAGCCGCCAGAGACAGCAGAATGGCAATCAGGTCATATAAGCTCATGGGTCCTTAGGGTACAGTGATTGGGAACCGCCATTGTAACTCAGGCCAGGGCCTGTTTTTTTATCGGCCCTCAAATTTCGGACACAAAAAAAGGGTGACCCGAAAGCCACCCTTGGTTTTAAGACATGATGTCTTGCTGGTTTACCAATCCAAACGGAAACCAACTTGTGCACGCCACTGTGAAGCAAAGCGGTTGGTGCTGAAGCGGGTTGGACCATTCCAATCCAATTCATACACACCGTCTTCCAGTGAGTTCAAACGGTACACGTCATCGCCGTCGAAACCAGCGGTCAGGATTTGACCCCAGTCGCTGTCCAGCAAGTTACCCAAGTTCTTGACGTTGAAGAACAAGGTGGCGCGAACCGGACCCCATGCGGGCAGCTCTTGTGACACGTTCAAGTCCACGGTGTTGATGCGCGGGGCTTTGAAGGCGTTGCGAGGTGCCACACGGCCACGGTACTGGGCCAATCCAGAAGAGCGCAAGAAGGCTTCGAACTCAGCTTGCTCGCTGGGATCAGACAGCACATACTCATCAGGCATGGGCACGTATACCAGATCGTTGTCACGAATGCCGTCACCATTCACGTCATTGCTGTAGGTGTATGAGAATGGCTCACCGTCTTGAGAGATCCACACCAGACCGATGGTGGTGTAGTTGTCACCAAAGAACATGTTTTGGTATGTGGTGGTGAACACAAACGCGTTTTCAACCTCATAGGCCGAGGTGGCAGCCATGGCTTGGTTGGGATTGAAGGCCGGGGTGTTGTTCCAGTTAGATATGGCTCGCGAAGAAGTACCGGCCGAGGCTTCGGTGGCATCGGTGAAGGTGTACGACGCTTTGGCATACCAGTGCTCGGTTTGCGGCAATTCCAAACTCACGGTGGCCCGTTTGGTGTCACCTTTGGAGGTGTTGGTCAGGTAGATCACGTCATTGAAGTCAGGGTTGGCATTGGCACGTCTGCCTGAAAAATTCAATGGATCTTCGTAATAAGACAAGCGACCATCAGGCAAGGTGCCTGTGGGGTCACCCAGATTCAGGTGTTGGTAATCAATGGCGTCTTGCGCTTTGATGTATTCCAATTCAACCGAACCGATCAAACCGTACCAAGGCAACTCGGCGTCCACGGCGATGTTGGATTTCAACACGGTGGGGATCACGAAATCAGGATCCAACACGTCCACATTTTGTCTGGAAGAACCTTCCAAAATTGGTTGGTTGTTGGGATCCAAGGTGAACAGCATGCCGTCTTCGATGCCATTGGAACTGTAGAAAGTCAAATCACCACCAGTGTTGGTGAATGAGTTAGACAGCCACACATTCGGGGTACCACCAGTGAACACACCGACACCACCACGCAATTGCATGTAACGCTCGTCAGACATGTCGTAGTTGAAACCCAAACGGGGTTGGATGGTGCCTTCGCTGACGGTGCTGTTGTTGGCAAAGCCGTAAGCGTCAACAAAATCTTGATTCAAACGCGGCTTGCTGCCGGCATCTGGTTTGTCAAAGCGCAAACCGTATTGCAAGGTCAAGCGGTCATTAACCGTCCAGTTGTCTTGAATGAACAAACCCAGGTTTTCCCAAGACCAATTGGCTTCAGGGCGAGGCACGTTGGTACCGCGGTTGTACTCATAACGAGAGTGAATGCCATTGGCAAAATCTTCGATGCTGTCAAACTCGTACAAACCCAAAGCTTGGGAGATGAACAGATTGCGGATGTCTTGCTCGCGCCAGTCCACACCAAAAGTCAGGTTGTGGTCACCCAAGAAGTAGTTACCTTCCAGGTAGATGTTGTCGGTCACCACGTTCAACTCATTGGCGTGACGGAACTCTTCGGTACCGAACCACACCGACTGACCCCCACCCACTTGCACTTCAACTGAAGGCAGCAATGAATTCAAATCAGGGATTTTGTCAAATTCTGAATTGGAAATGCGCAACTCGGTCGAGAAGTTGGCCGTCCAGTCAGAATACAAGTTCAAGTTGTATGATTTATTCTCCCAATTATTGGTATACCAATGAGAACTCAACGAAATTTCACCACCACCATAGTTAGGAAAAATGGGTTGGGCATCTTCGTTGTTTTGGTACTTGAAAGAAGCCCGGTGGTAATCGTTGATGTTCCAATCCAATTTAACCACGATCGACTCTTCTTCGGTGACCAGGTCAGACGGGGCATTGAAACCACCGACGTCAACACCGTAGACATTAGCCGCGATGTCAGCAACTTGTTGGGCCAAAGCGGTGTCAACACCCGAGGTGTTGTTCAAACGGGTTTGCTCTTCTTTTTCATATGACACGAAGAAAAACAAACGGTCTTTGATGATCGGGCCACCAGCGCTCAAAGAATACACTTCACGGGTGAAATCCGCATCATCACGTTGCAAGTCATCATTGGAGTAATAAAACGCCACCCGACCAGAAAATTCATTGGTACCTGATTTGGTGATCGCGTTGATGTTGGCGCCGGTGAAGTTAGACAGGGTCACGTCGTATGGTGACAACTGCACGTTCAATTCTTGGATGGTGTCCAGTGAGAAGGGTTGAGAGATGCCTGGAGTTCCAGCAGCTTCTAAACCAAATGGGTCGCCAATGCCCACACCATCAATCGAGATGTTGTTGAAGCGGCTGTTCACACCAGAAACCGAGATGCCATCACCAAAACTACGGATGTTGACTCGAGAATCCAAACGCACGTAATCTTGGATGTTGCGATCAACGGTAGGTAAGTTGGTGATCTGCTCTTGAGAAACGCTGGTGCCGGCACCCATGTTGTCTGGGTTAAAGGTGGCTGATTGAGGCGCCACTCCGACCGCAGTCACGTTACCCAAGTCAACGGCATCGGCCACCAGAATGGCGTCGATGGTGCGGTCTTCACCCAGTTTGATGAAGATGTTGCCTTCTTCAGAATCTGAGTAACCACTGGCGCGCACTTCGATGTTGTATGGGCCGCCAACGCGCAATCCGCGCGCAGAATAACGGCCTGATTCATTGGTGGTCAATGTTTTGACTTGACCAGTCGGCTCGTGCGTCACGATTACGGTGGCGCCAGACAACACACTGCCTTCTGAGTCAACAATGGTACCGTTGATCGATGACGCTGTTTCCTGAGCCAATGACACACCCCATGGCAGCACGGCGAGTAACAACACCGCGACCATCCACTTCACTTGTTTCATATTTCTCATTGCAAAAACCTATTTAAATAAACATAATGACTTGCATAGACGCAGACACACCATTAAAACGAACGTTTGATGTAAATAACGCGCAATTTAAGTCTCTCTGAAAAAATCCACTTCGTATTTTCTCACATGAAGGCGCATGGTAAAAGTGTTTTGTGAAGATTCCGTTAAAATGTGTAATATATCGACATGAAGAATTGGCTGTTTTTTGGCTTACTGATCCTCCCTCAATTCACCCTGGCCAAGTCCATTGTGGCCGGCCCCATGCTGGGCCATGTGTCTCTCAGGGGCGCCAATGTTTGGGTCCAGTCTGAGCACCCAGGCACCGTGTCCATCACGTATTGGCCAGCGGATCAGCCCCGCGCCAAACAAAGCCTGAGCGCCCAAGTCAATGCCGCCATGGGCAACACCCACACCTTTCACTTGACCCGCCTGGAACCCGACACCACTTACCAATACCGCTTGACCGTGAATGGCAAAAAAGTGCGCCGCCAGCAGCCCTATCAATTCACCACCCAAACCCTGTGGCAATGGCGCTTTGATCCACCTGATTTTTCGGTGTTGGCCGGCTCTTGTAATTTCGTCAATGAAACCGTGTATGACCGCCCCGGCACCCCCTATGGCAGCGGGCATGAAGCGATGTTTGGCCAGATGGCCACTGAGGATGCCGAAGTGATGTTGTGGATCGGTGACAATTGGTATTACCATGAAGTCGATTACGACAATGCCAACAGCTTGTTGTACCGGGTGATGTATGACCGCAAGCAACCATTCCTGCAACCGCTGTATCACAAATTCGCCAATTACGCGACTTGGGATGACCATGATTTCGGACCCAACAATTCTGGTCGTGAATTCATCTTCAAAGACCAGGCCTTGGAAATCTTCAAAAATTATTGGGCCAATCCCAGTTATGGCATGCCGGAAGAAAAAGGTGTGTTCACCCGGGTCAGTCACAACGACATCGATTTCTTTTTATTGGACAACCGCTACCACAAATCCCATGAAAACATGATCGATGGTCCGGATAAAATCTATTACGGCCAAGCCCAATTGGACTGGCTGAAAAACAGCCTGCTTGCCTCCTATGCGCCGTTTAAAATCATCGTGGGTGGTGGCCAAATGTTGAATGATCACCACGCCTTTGAAGGCTGGGACAAATACCGCCACGAACGCGATCCTTTCCTGGCTTGGTTGGATGAGCAAAAAATCCCCGGGGTGATGTTTTTATCTGGCGACAAGCACCACAGTGAGATGTTGCGGGCCGATCGACCCGGCGCTTACCCCTTATATGAAATGACCTGTTCACCGCTGACCGCCGGCACCCACTCATCTAAGTCCGGTGGTGATTTGGACAACCCCCGCCTGGTGCCGGGTTCTTTGGTCAACCACCACAACTACTGCAAGTTCACCTTCACCGGCCCCCGCACCGATCGCAGCCTCAGGATCGACATCATGGGCGCCAACGGTGAACAATACTGGAGCAAGCAAATCAAAAGCAGTGTGTTGAGCTATGCACAAGTGTCCGATTGATGCACTGATACCTGACCCATGATCCGCAATGACGACCAGGAAAAACTGCTGCAGCTGGAGCAAAAGAACCTCCGCTACCTGAACCTGTTCCGCTTGTTTGCCAGCTTGTTTTTCTTCATGCTGTTGAACAATGCCTGGATGGCCAATTTTTACCCGGCCACCGATTTCCATAATTGGACCGAAGCCTTTGTCAACGCCTACCTGGTGTTGTCCCTGGTGTTGATGTTGATCACTTACCTCAGTCGCCAAGCCTGGGTCATTCAAGTCAGCAAACTGGTTTTATTCCTTGATTTGTTTGTGTTGATTTATCTGGCTTATGCCACCTATGGCTTTTCCCAGGGCCTGGCGGTGATTCCGGTACTGGCCATTGGTTCGGCAGCCATTTTGTTCCGCAACGCCTGGTCGATCATGCTGGCCCCAACCACCGCGGTGATCCTGTTGTGGTGGATGCCAGTGATGATGGACTTCAGCCAAATGGAATCGGTGACCAATTCCAGCCGCTTGTTGCATGCTTTGGGCTACTATGTCATCGCCTTGCTGGGTATCCGCCAATCGATCTCCTACACCAGCACCCTACAACTGTACAAAAACCAGCGCCAAACCATCAGTGGCCTGGAGCACATGAATCAGGTGATCATTGAAAAATTGACCAATGGAGTGGTAATTTACCAACAAGATCAAGTGATTTTGCATGCCAACCAAGCGGCCAAAGACCTGCTGGGCCTGGAGGACATCATTTTTTTCCCCGATGAAATCACCGAACACTTGGCCAGCAACAAAGACGGTGCGGTGTATCATGCGCCCAATGGCAAAGACCTGTACCTGCGCAAGGCTTCGGTCACCAATGAGAAAAATTTTGGGGTGTTGTTCATCGAAGACTCCAGCTTTTTGAAGAAAGCTGCGCAACAATTGAATCTGGCCTCTCTGGGTAAAATGTCCAGCTCCATTGCGCATGAAATCCGCAACCCATTGGCGGCCATCAACACCGCTGCTGAATTGTTGACTGAATCGCCCGATTTGAAAGACCAGGACAAGCAAATTTGTGAAATCATCGTCAACCAAACCCAACGGGCCAACAACATCATCGAGGACATCCTGGACATGTCCAAGCGCAAAACCGCCGAACCGGAAACCATCTACATTGCCGACTACCTGGATTTGGCCAAATTGCAATTGATGGACCACGGCATGGCCGAGCCACATCAGGTGCAAATCATTGCCTCACGCGGCATCGCGGTGGATTTCGATCCCGATCACTTCAAACAGGTGGTATGGAACCTGGCATCCAATGCCATCAAGCACGGTAACGACAACCAAATGCAAATGATCCTGCGCGACGGCACCTTGGAATTCCGCAACAACGGCGAACCCTTTGACGACAAAAAACGCGAAAACCTGTTCGAACCCTTCTTCACCACCCACAACCGCGGCACCGGCCTGGGCCTGCACATCTGCCGCCAACTGTGCCATGACAACCACGCCGAGCTGAACTATTTATATGTCAACGGCCAACATGTGTTCCGCATCGAATTTGATTTGATGTGACGTGATCAGTTGTCAAAGCCGTCCTGGCGGATCAAGTCGTGACGATAAACCCGCACCGCGCCAGCGTTGTATCCCCTGAAATCATCACCGGTTGCAGCCACCACCATTTTATCGGCGGATAACAACACCTCACCGGCAAAACCATCGCCGGCAGTGCCATTGGTGGGGGTCAGGGCCATGGCTTCTGACCAGTACGCACCCTGCTTTCGATACAAACGCGCCAGGCCCGTTTCCGTGCCCGCAACCACGGCCCGGGGAGCACCAATCAATGCGTAATCCTGATGCACACTGATGCCCTGCCCAAACCTTGGGAAACCCGTTGTCCCCAGGTCGGGATCCAAACGTTGATGGAATGTCCATTGCTGGCCATCGAACTGGAACACTTCAACCGCATATCTTGAGTCAATGGCTGCATCGAGGTACAAACCAATGAAGACCTCAGAATCAATGGCCCCAATACCGCTCCCAAACGACAATCCGCCTGGATGGCTGGGTAACAAGGTTTGCAGCGGTGTGGTCAAATTGTCCTGGTGGTACACATGCACCGCTCCCACCGAATCATCGGTCAAACCATCATACCGAGCCGTCACAAACAACCAGTCTCCGGCCGTGATCAGTTGCCATCCAAATCCTTGGTAATCGGCATCCCTGGGTGGGGTAATTTTTTGGCTGTGTCGCCACAAGCCTTGTTGCATTTCCAAAAGATACACAGCTCCCGCTCCAACGCCGGCCTCGTTATCCCCAGCAGCGCCCACAAACAGCTTGCCATGACCCAGTGCCAGGGAACGCCCAAAACCTTTGTATTGGGATGGATCGGGCGCTTGAATGCGTCTGGACTGTTGCCATTGATTCCCTTGCTTGGCGAACCAATAGATTGAACCGGCTTCGTAATGGGGGGCTTGATCTTGCAGTGGTGCGCCAACCATGAGCCAGTCATCTTGCAACAAGACCGCGGTGCCAAATTGATCCTGGTCAGCCGCATCATTGGAAAGCAGTTTCTGTTCAGGCCACCACCGACTGCCATCATAGCGGTACACATAGGCCGAGCCTACCCCAAATTTGTCGCCATGATCCTGGTAAGGCGCCCCAAACAAAATGCGGTCTCCATACAAGGCCAAGCTGCTGCCCGCAGACGCCCGGGGCGAACCTTGCCCTCCAGTCAGCTTTTGTGGTTGTACCCAATCATCACCGAAAGATTCAAACACATAAGCAGCGCCGGCATTTTGTCCTTCGTCATCGGCGTCGGTCACACCCATCAGCCAATGGTCATCATTGGCCGCCATGCGCCCACCAAAGTATTCAGTCGCTGGGCTGTTTTCGGCGATCAGTTTCTCAACCAGCTGCCACTGGTTGTTGATCAACCGATATCGACAAGTGGCCCGCCTATTGATGCCATTGACAACCTTCTCACAAGTGCCAACAAAGGCTTCATCATCCCTCACCAGCACAAAAGCCCCAAAGCCAAAGTCATGGATGTTGTCGTCTGGAACCAAGCTTTGATGGTGCACCCAAGACTGACCATCAAAGCGATACACTTCAACTGTGGTCATGCTGAAACCATGGGATTGCCACATGGCCCAGTTTTCTGACAAGCTGAGGTTGACACCAAAAGTGTCGTAATCAACTGGGTTACTTGACTCAATGGTGCCCGATGCGTCCCATGTTGATCCATTCAATTGAAACACATCCACCGATCCACGCCAATTCGGACCCAGGGCTGACACCATCAACTGACCCGCAGACACACCCAAGCTGTGACCATACGACATCAAATCATTTTGTCCTTGTTGATTGAGGGTTTGGCTGTGTTGCCATTGACCACCCTGATTCAGATACACATAAACCGCTTGTTGTTGGCAGGCCGCCACCAACAACATGTTTTCTTGCAAATGGATGGCACAACCGAAATCACCCAACTCCGCTGGTTCTGGCGCCAACAACTGTTGGTGTAACAACCAACGATTGCCCTGTTTGCGGTACAGCATGGCCGCACCGCTGCCCAAGGCTTCACCACTGAATTTGGGGGCACCAATCAATGCCCAATCACCCCACAAAGCCACCGACGCGCCAAACTGGTCATTCGGACTGCCCCCAGCTGGCACCAAAGTCTCGGTTTTTTCCCATGTCACGCCACTGTTCTCAAAAACATAAGCCACACCGGTGTCTGCAGTGTCTTTGGCCCCCACCAACAGGCGGTTGCCATCCAATGCCACGTCATGGCCAAAGCGACTGTCCCGACCTGACATCCCAACGCCACTGGGTAACAAAGTGCCCTCAAATAATTGGTTGGCCAAGACGGGTTGTATCCATGGCGGCAACAGCAAAAGCCAACACAGCGCTAGCTTGGTGATGAAAGTGGGATTGAGGTGGTTGGTTTTTGCAGTCAATTTCATGGGGGGTTAAATTCCTTTTTTTTGGTTGTGGCCTCATGGTAAAAGCTCAATCATTGCCATCAAAGCCCTGCCCTCGTTGCGGACATCGATCAACATATTAAATCAAATAAAATGATTTTGCACTGTTAATGGTCAAACCGATGGGGCCAAATTCGTTCGCATGGATCATCATTGGGTGTGCAAAAAGAATGCCTCAATTGTCGGGACATTCTTTTTGCATCAAAGTGATTAAATCACAGCGCCTTCAAGCCCTGAATCAACTTGGCGATCGCCTCTTGCGCATCGCCATAGAGCATTTTGTTGTGGTCGGCGAAGAACAGGGCGTTTTGGATGCCGGCAAAACCGGTGCCTTTGCCGCGTTTGATGACGATGGAGTTCTTCGCTTCATCGACATTCAGAATCGGCATGCCATAGATCGGGCTTTCCGGGTCGGTTTTGGCCACCGGATTCACCACGTCATTGGCCCCGATCACCAGCGCCACATCGGTTTGGGCGAATTGGCCATTGATGTCTTCCATGTCTTCGATCAGGTCATAGGGCACACCGGCTTCGGCCAACAGCACGTTCATGTGCCCTGGCATGCGACCAGCCACCGGGTGGATGGCGAATTTCACATCGACGCCTTTGTCCAACAACATCTCGGTCATTTCCCACAGTTTGTGCTGCGCTTGGGCCACGGCCATGCCATAACCTGGGATCACGATCACCCGGTCGGCATAAGCCATTTGAATGGCGGCATCCTGCGCCTGGATTTCTTTCATTTCACCTTCAATGGCCTTGCCACCTGAACCGCCCATGGAACCGAACAACACCGAGGCCAGTGAGCGGTTCATGGCTTTGGCCATTTCCTGGGTCAACAAGGTGCCGGCGGCACCCACCAGCATGCCGGCGATGATCATCGCCTCGTTTTGCAGCACGAAACCTTCGAAGGACACGGCCAAACCGGTGAACGCGTTGTACAGCGAAATCACCACCGGCATGTCGGCGCCACCGATCGGCAGGGTCATCAAGATGCCCAACAACAAGGACAGGCCAAAGAAAAACCAAATGTAATTGGCGTTCAGGTCTTGGGTCAGATAGACCCCCAAACCAATGGTGCCCAAAGCCACCAGGCCATTGAAGAAGTGTTGGCCGGGGAACACGTAGCGTTTGTCAATCCAGCCTTGTAATTTGCCAAAGGCGATCAGCGAACCACTGAGGGCAATGGCGCCAATGAATACGCCGGCAATGGCGAACACCATGCTCACCCCTGAAAGGCAATCATGGGCGGTGGCGGTGTCGACGATGGTGCCCGCAGTACAGCCGCCGAGGTGATCGACCGCATTGAACAAGGCCATGGCACCGATGAAGGCCGCAGAGCCACCGCCCATGCCGTTGTACAGGGCCACCATTTGCGGCATGTCGGTCATCGCCACTTTCTTGCCGCTGACCCAAGCCAGCACGGTGGACGAGACCAATGCCGCGATGATCAACACCATGTTGTGCATGTCCGGCAACAAGAAGGTGGCCACGGTGGCAATCAACATGCCCCAGCCAGCCCAGACGATGCCGCCGCGGGCGGTGCCGGGCGCACTCATGCGCCGCAGACCGGTGATGAACAAGATGGCCGCCAAGAAATAGGAGGCTTTGATCAGTGACGGCAGGTAGGCTTGTATGGTTTCCATCATGAGCCTGCTCCATCGTCATCCTGCTTTTTCTGGCGGGGTTTGAACATTTCCAGCATGCGTTCGGTGACCACATAGCCACCGGCGGCATTACCCGCACCGAGGAACACCGCAATGAAACCAAACACCTTTTCCAAAGTGGTGTCGGCATGGCCCAAGGCAATCATGGCACCCACCAGCACGATGCCGTGGATGAAGTTGGATCCTGACATCAATGGGGTGTGCAAGATCACCGGTACTTTGCGGATGATCTCAAAGCCCAGAATCGCTGCCAGGGCAAATATATACAAAGCAATAAAACCGTCAATCATGATTGTTCTCCCGCTGGTTGTGGTTTCACGGCTGGGTGCACCACGGCGCCGTCTTTGGTCACCGCGCAACCGGCCAAAATGTCGTCTTCCCAATTCAAATGAAAGGCCCCTTCATTGTTCATCAAGGCCAATAAATTCCACACATTGCGCGAATACATTTCACTGGCATGCAAGGGCACGGTGGCCGATAAGTTTTTCGGGCCAATGACTTTGACATTGTTGACCACTTTGGTGACCCCGGCTTCGGTGGGTTCGCAGTTGCCGCCACCTTCGGCGCCCAAATCCACGATCACGCTGCCGGCTTTCATGTCATCAACCATGGCCGCAGTGATGATGCGTGGTGCCGGTCGGCCTGGCACCGCGGCGGTGGTGATCAACACATCCACTTCGGTGAGGTGTTTGGCCAGGTTTTGTTGCTGGGTTTGTTTTTCTTCGTCAGTCAAGGCCCGGGCATAACCGCCTTCACCCACGGCTTCGACCCCCAAGTCCAAGAACTTGGCGCCCAGTGATTTGACTTGTTCAACGGTTTCGGGTCGTACGTCATAACCGGTGACATTGGCCCCCAGCCGGCGGGCCGTGGCCATCGCTTGCAAGCCAGCCACCCCGGCACCGATCACCAACACCGAGGCCGGGCGGATGGTGCCCGCGGCGGTGGTCAACATGGGAAAAAATCGCGGCGCCTCTGAGGCCGCCAACAGCACGGCCTTGTAGCCAGCCACCGAAGCTTGTGAAGACAACACATCCATGGCCTGTGCCCGGGTGGTGCGGGGAATCAACTCCATGGAAAAAACGGTGATGCCTTTGCCAGCGGCGGCATCAAAACGGTCTTGATCGGCATAGGGTGAGACCATGCCTATGACCACCGCATCATGTTTCAACTCATCCATGTCAGCCGCGCTCAGCGCATCCACACCAACCAGCACATCAGCGGCATTGAGCACATCGGTGCGGCTTTTGGCCTTTTGGCACATTTCAGGGTAGGCATCGTCAGGAAAACCCGCCGCTTCACCGGCGCCCGGTTCAAACAGGACTTGCCAGCCCAGGTCCAGTATTTTGGCCACCGTTTCTGGCACCAAAGCCACCCTGGACTCGTCATCTCTTTGCTCTTTCACAAAGCCCACTGTTGTCGTCATAGGATCCCACTTGTTTCAAACGTCATCAGTATAGCAAAAGCGGAAATTATTGTGTGGTTTGATTTTTTCGAACGTGGTGTTCAAAAAAAACCATCAAAATCTGGCCTGATCATTCACTGACAATCTCCCACAGAAGACCTATGGTGTGCTTTTTGTCAATGAACTAAAAAACATGAAAAACTGAATCAACCGATGCTTGGTGTGGGGTCGGCCAGTGGCGCCGGGGCCGAAACCCGGGTGGTGATCAGTACGGTGATCTTGTTCGGCTTGATCGGCGCCACCGTGTTCACTTTGTTTGTGGTGCCGATGGCTTACAGTGTGTTGGCCCGCAACACCACTTCACCGGAAACGGTGGCCAAAAACCTGGCACACGAACAAAATTCAGCACCTCGTTGAAATCAATCATGAATTGAGTCAGTCTCACCCATACGCCCACCCACTCATCACGGCGAATGCTGTGTTGGAATTTTTGTTATAATCAACAGAACAACACAGGAGAAAGGGTATGTGTAAACACAGCAAGCTGTATTCAGCCATGGTGCTGGCCGGCATCATTGGGGTCAGCGAAAGCAGAGAAATTTATTACCAAGAAGACTTTTCAGGTGGTGCCATTCCATTTGGCTGGATAACAGACGACTTGTCTGGACAAAATGCCTTCTGGACCTACTGCGCCGATCCGACTACAGGGCAAAGCAATGGTTGCCCACCTCTGTGGGATGACGGATTGAATCAACAAGGGCCATTTGCTTCAAGCTCAGCAAACAATGGATTCATGACACTGGATTCAGACATTTATGGCAATTTACCGCAAAATCATGTCAGCACCTTAACGGCTGGACCTTTTAATTTGAGTGGTGCATCCAGTGTCCACGTTGAATTTCAAGGATTTATTGGGGCGTACACCGTGGTGCCCGCTAATAACGCCGTGTTCCAAGTGAGTAACGATGGCGGCAACAATTGGACCACTTATGCGCCTTACCCGAACTTGACCCTGGGCACGCCAGATCCGCCCAATGTCAGGTGGTCCTATAACCCCACATTCAGCTCTTTTGATGTCAGCGCTGTGGCCGCAGGGCAATCAGGGGTGTTCATGCGTTTTTCATGGACCGGCAATTTTGAGTTCTTATGGAGTGTCGATGACTTTGTGGTTGCCAGCTTACCTGATTTGATTTTCACAGATGGCATGGAAGAACCACCGCCACCCCCTTAATTTCACCATTTATTTGGCGGGTGGGTGTTGCTTTTGCCGCGATTCAACTTATCATAAGGCGATGGACAACACCCACCTGATATTCATGCAGCGCGCCATCGAACTGGCGCGTGAAGGCATGCACAACGGCCATGGCGGCCCCTTTGGCTGCGTGGTGGTCAAAGACAATGAGATCATTGCCGAAGGCTGGAATCGGGTCACCTCGACCAATGACCCCACAGCCCACGCCGAAGTCACGGCGATACGCTTGGCCTGTGACAAATTGGGTTCATTCCAATTGGATGGCTGTGTGATTTACACCTCTTGTGAACCCTGCCCCATGTGCCTGGGTGCCATCTATTGGGCCCGCCCGGAACAAGTGTTCTATGGTTGTGACCGCCAGGATGCGGCCAACATCGCCTTTGACGACCAATTCATCTACGACGAAATCGATGCCCACATCGATGACCGCCAAATCCCTTTCACTCAAATCAATCAGGCCGAAGCGGTGGCGGTGTTCAAAGAATGGCACCAAAAAACCGACAAAACCGAGTATTGAACCCCAGCCGTTGAAGGGCTTATGTCACGCGGTGCCAGCGCAATGGCTTGCAAAATTCTCGGATCACGAAACCTTTGGCTTCCAGATCCAGTTGCACGGTTTTGACCCACCAACCAGCGGTTTGGCCACCTGGAAACAGGTCATCCGGTAAATGCGGTATGACCTGCTGCATGGCTTCTTTTTGGGTCAGTCCCGGTGCTCCGCTCGGCAAAATGGCCAGGTAGGCCGTGCGCATGGCGGTGTATTTGGCCGCATTAACCCGCGTCACCTGACCTGGGACATTGATGTTTTCGACTTCGATTTTGGCTTTCGGGTCCATGGCCTTTGGCTGCTTTATAGCGTCAGGATTGCTGGCGATGAAAGACGACTTGAACATCATCAGCTGGCTTGATCCACAACTGATCGTCTGGCTTCAACACAGCGCTGAACATTTTGCCACTGAGGTCCAGTTGATAAGTCCCATCGGGCTGTTCTTGCCACTGCCCGTGGATCGGATCTCGGGCTTTTTTCCCGGGTTTTTGATCGGTCGCCTCACAACTGCCATCGGCGTTGATGTGGATGGTCAGCAGCTCGCCGTCATGCTGGCCTTGCCACGCACCCACCACCGTCGGCGCTTGCTGACAGGCCACCAAGCCCCAACAACAGAAGAACAGCAACCAAGCTTGTCGCGTTTTCTGATTGTTGGATGGTCGTTGGTTCATACAGCTTGGTCTCATCACCAACCTGAATCAGCTTGATTTTTCACAATCGCGCAGGGCCTGAAAAGTTTGGGCCTTTTGTTGACAAGCCCAAATCTGGGCTTTCACCGGATCCTGCATGTCTTTTTGACATTCGGCCACACCATCAGCCACTGTGCCCGGGTCTTTTAATAGGGCGATCATGGCATCGGCTGCTTGGCCCACGTTTTCTTTTTTGATGTCTATTTCCATCAGGGTCAGGCCATGGCGCACAATGGTTTCACACTCACTGGCACCGGCTGGGCTGTTGCTGACCGAATCGACCGAGCGCTGCATGCCTTTGACCTTCATTTCTTTGGCGTTATTGGCTTGACCCTCGGGCGGCTTGGCCGAGTAATGGGTCACGCCATTTTCATCCACCCATTTGTACACCTGGCTCCAGGCTGAGCCGGCCACAATGAGCAATGCAATGATCCACAAACTGGTTTTATTCATGGCTATTTCTGGTCTAAAAAAAACCGCCATTGTAACCCAATCGGCTACCGGAACAAATCAACCCTTCGATTCCGGCCGACGGTGGCGCCACCAGAATTTGAAAAATGCCCATTGGCTGCGCCAGAATCCATGCAGCTTGGGCCGGTCATCGGTGGCCTCTTGCACCCGCGACTCATAAAACATATGGCCTGACGGCTCAGGCAATGAATCAGTGGCTGGAAACACCCGGACCGGTACCATGGTGAGTTTCGGCATCAGTGGAAAATAAAACTCTTCGATGACGGCTTGTCCGCATTGTTCGCAACAGCCCCGTTGCACATTGGGCGGCCGTTTGTAGGTGCTGAAACGGACCGCATCGGCCGGCGGATTTTGCACCCGGTCTGTGCGGTAAATCAACACATCGGCGTGGCTGGCTTGGTTGTACTTTTGGCAAATACCACAATGACAGACCATGCGAAACAGGGGCAAGCCTTGCACCGTGTACTGGACGTGGCCGCAAGCGCATTGACAGGCATACTCGGCTGCAAGCGGTAATTGTTCTGTTGTGGATGTCATAAAGGGTGATTCATACCAGCGGTTCAACAACTGTTCTACCACGACCCCCAGCAAGACACAAGCACCCAACAGCTGTCCACATTCACAGCCAATCCGATATAATGTTCGCCCATCAAGCACACATTGACTGAGACCATGACTGAATCAGCCCCAAACCAGGTCACCGACTTCATGCTCAAACGCCGTTCGGTGTTGATCAAAAACATGCGCGAGCCTGGACCCAATGCCGATGAATTGGCCACCATTCTGACCATCGCCACGCGGGTACCGGACCACCGCAAACTCGAACCTTGGCGTTTGATGGTGTTGCAAGGTGAGGCCCGCCAGCAGTTCGGCGAGGCTTTGGCGGCAGTCAAAGCCAACAAAGAAGACATGGAGGACATTCAGATCTCCATTGAAAAAGACTGTTTTCTGCGTGCGCCCTTGGTGATTGCCGTGGTCGCCTCTCCGGTCGAACACCGCACCCCCGAAGTGGAACAGATCTTGTCCGCCGGCGCGGTGTGCCAAAACATCAACATCGCTGCCGCCTCATTGGGCTATGCCAGCCAATGGGTCACCGGCTGGTCCTGTTTGGATCCTGAGGCCCAAAAAGCCATGGGCCTGGCCGATCACGAATTCATCGCCGGCTATTTATACATCGGTTCCACTGATGAACAACCGGCCGACCGACAACGGCCTGATTTGGCTGCGGTGGTGAGTCATTGGGAGGCGCCATGAAAATCCTTGGCATCGAATCTTCCTGTGATGAAACCGGTATCGCCATCTATGACACAGAGGCCGGTTTGCTGGCCGATCATTTGTACAGCCAGGTGGAGTTGCATGCCGAATACGGTGGCGTCGTGCCGGAATTGGCTTCGCGTGACCACGTGCGCAAAATCGTCCCGCTGATTCAACAAACCTGTGCCGATGCCGAACTGACTTTGCCTGACATCGATGCGGTGGCTTACACCGCCGGTCCCGGCTTGGTTGGTGCCTTGCTGGTCGGCTCTTGTGTCGGTAAATCGATTGCTTGGGCTTTGGACAAGCCGGCGGTTGAAGTGCATCACATGGAAGGCCATTTGTTGGCACCCTTGTTGGAAGCCGACAAACCGAGCTTCCCATTTTTGTGTTTGTTGGTCTCAGGCGGCCACACCTTGTTGGTGGATGTGCAGGCACTGGGACAATACCAGATCCTGGGCGACACCCTGGATGACGCCGCCGGTGAAGCCTTTGACAAAACTGCCAAAATGCTGGGGCTGCCTTACCCCGGGGGTCGTTACATCGCAGAGTTGGCCGAGCAAGGTGACGACCAACGTTTTAAATTCCCCCGACCGATGATGAACCGACCGGGTCTGGATTTCAGCTTTTCCGGACTCAAAACCCACACCCGGGTTACTTGGGAACAAGCTCGAGAACACTGCACCACAGAAGCTGAAGTGCAACAATTGAAAGCCGACATCGCAGCCAGCTTTCAATTGGCGGTGATCGACACCCTGAGCAAGAAGTGCCTGCGCGGCATCAAACAAACCGGGCACCGACAGCTGGTCATCTCCGGCGGCGTCAGCGCCAACCTGTCGCTGCGTGAAACCTTGGGTCAAATGGGCGCCAAGCACCGGTTCAAATCTTTCTTCCCGTCACTCAAATACTGCACCGACAACGGCGCCATGATTGCGGTGGCTGGTGCCATGCGCTTTATGCACAAAGACGTGCCCCAAGACACCCTGATCAAAGCCCACCCACGCTGGAGTCTGGAAGCCTTGTCATGATGCCAGCCAAAGACCACTGAGCCCGTCGGAGTGCCATAAAACTCGACGAATGTACCTTATATTTCAGGCTTCGACAGGCTCAGCCACCTTGGGTATATTTCATTGATCAAGATCACTGAGCTTGTCGAAGTGCCCAGCCACCTTAATTTAAACTTTCAAAACATGACCATTGAGCCCGTCGAAGCGCCTTAGAACTAGACCAACATTCCCTAAAGTAAAAGGATTCGACAGGCTCAGCCACCTTGGGTATATTTCATTGATTAAGATCACTGAGCTTGTCGAAGTGCCAGTCAAGTTGGGTTTCATTCTGTAACAATGCAACACTGAAGACATCAACGAAAAAAACTTGATCTGTAAAGGCCCTCTGTCCAAAATAGCCACATGAGTTCTTCAGCCAATCACAATGCCGCCTATTGGATCCAGCACCTGGGCTTGCAAGCCCACCCAGAAGGGGGGTATTTCAAAGAAACCCACCGCAGTACCGAACAGATTTCTGTCGCTCATTTGCCGCCACGCTTTAGCCAAGACCACTGCTTCTCGACGGCAATCTACTACTTGTTAGAGGCACCAGATTTCTCTGCCTTTCATCGCATTCAGCAAGATGAGGTCTGGCATTTTTACCAAGGCACCGGTCTCACCATTCAAGTCATCACCACCGAGGGTGAGCACCTGCGTTTGCAGCTGGGCCCAGACCCCGAGCAAGGGCAAGCCTGGCAACAAGTGGTCAAGGCCGGCGATTGGTTTGCCGCCACCGTCGATGACCCCAAAGGCTATGCCCTGGTCGGTTGCACCGTGGCCCCGGGTTTTGAGTTTGCCGATTTTGAGCTGGCCGATGGCCAGGCCTTGGCAAAACAGCACCCCCAGCATAACAACCTGATCCAACAACTGACCCGATAAGTCAACAAAAACCGCACTCAGTTTTACTATTTTTATCTTTATACCTTGCATTACATAGTATCATGCATTATATTGTTACCTATCATGACATCATATAGGTTTATGGTATGAGCAAAACTTCCAACCCGCATGAAAAATGGGACAGCCAGTTGCGCAAGGGCACCTTGGAACTGGTGGTGTTGGCCAGCTTGAATGAACGACAGGTCTATGGCTTGGAGTTGTTGAAATCATTACAACAACTGCCCACCATGCAAATCACCGAGGGCACTTTATACCCCTTGTTGGACCGGTTGAAACGGGAGGGCTTGATTGCCGCCGAGTGGTTTCAGGAAGGTGATTCGAGACCCCGCAAATATTTTCAATTGACCAGCGCCGGCACTGACAAGCTGGCCTTGCTGGCCGATCGTTGGCGCCAATCGGTGGCCGATCTGGCTTACATCCTGGACCACCCCGGTCCTGAACCCATGTTTGAAGAATGAGGTGAACATGAACATCAGAACTGAACTGCACAACTACTTGTCGTCCTTGAATAAATACCTGGCCCGTTTGCACCATGACGATGCCGCCGAAGTCATCAAGGAAATCGAAAGCCACATCCTCGATGCGGTGGAAGCCCGTGAAGCCAATGGCGAAACGGTGGACATGAAACACATATTGGCTGGCTTTGGCTCGGCCAGGGACTTGGCCAGCCAATACGTTGACCACGTGCTGCAAGGCGCGCCACCGCCCAAAGGTTTCAAAGCCATCCAATCCATCACCCGCGGGGTGACCAAAGGCCTGTGGTATTCGATGGCTTTCTTTGGTTACTTTATGGCCGGCGCTTTGGCTTTGGTCGGATTGGCCAAATTGTTGTTTCCCAATCAAGTCGGGTTGTGGAGTGCGGCACAAGGCCAGTCGGTGGTGATCACCTTCACCGATGCGCGCTTTCCCATGTCCCAAGAAGTCTTGGGCTGGTGGCTGGTGCCCTTGGCCTTGTTGGCCAGCGGCTTGGTGTTCATCCTCACCCGCAAAGTGCTCAAAGCCCTGCGGCACGGCATGCCATAAGCCCTTAACCCACATCACTTTTCATTGAACCCGGCCTGATACCCAGGCCGGCACTCACCACATCACAGGAGGCTGTTATGGGACGTTTGATCCTGCACAACTTAAAACATTTTTTCATCACATTTTTCATCTTGCTGGCGGTGTTGATCGCCCTGGGCATGGCCATTGGCGCCGATGCCCACCTGAACCAAAACCCCTTGGCCTATCACCTGGATGGCGAAGGACCGCATGTGTTTCAACAAGACCATCAGTGGACCGCCCTCACCCTGCGCGGCAACCCTGATGACGGTTTCCACACCGAACAGCAGCGACATGACCTCGATCAGGAATTTGCGGCCAAGGTGTATTTCCCTTTGGACGACCAGCACTTCACCGTCACCATCAACCCGCAGATCCTCACCCCACCGGTCAGCTACCAGGATGACCAGCCCATGCTCGCCATCTCTGACATCGAGGGCGGCTTCAAAGCCTTTCGGGATTTCCTCATCAGTCATCGGGTGATTGATCAGGAATTGAACTGGACCTTTGGTTCTGGCCACCTGGTGCTGGTGGGCGATTTCGTTGACCGCGGCAATTCAGTGACCCAAGTGCTGTGGCTGATCTACAAACTGGAACAGGACGCGGCCGAAGCTGGCGGGCGGGTGCATTACATCATCGGCAACCATGAAATCAAAAACCTGCAAGCCAACTTTCAAGCCGCCGAAGACAAATACCATTACATTGCGGCGATGTTGGGCAAAAGCCAACAACAGTTGTATGGCGAGGAGTCGTTCATCGGGCGCTGGTTGGCCAGTAAAAACAGCATCGAACGAATCAATGGGGTGCTATTCACCCATGGCGGCATCCACCCTGAGATCGCTGATTTCAAGTTGGACCTGACCCAAGTCAACCAAATCATTCGCGACCAATACCGAAAACCCCACTTCACCCGCCGTGATCCAGGCCAATATGACTTCATCACTTCTTCCCACACCGGCCCCGCTTGGTACCGTGGGTATTTCAAGGACGATTTAAGCCAAGCCGAAGTGGAACAGGGGCTGGCGGCTTTTGGCGCCGACGCGGTGGTGGTGGGCCACACCATCCAAAGCGAAGTCAGCAAACTGTATGGGGGCAAGGTTTATGCCATTGACGTCAAACACCCCAAGGACTACTACTTCAGCTTTCCCTTGCGGCGATCCGAAGGCTTGTTGATCGAGGGTGCAGACTTTTATCGTTTGTTGGCGGACGGTGAGCGCCAGTTGCTCTGATGCTCATGTGCCACAGAAAATCTGTGGGTGGCCACCTCAGGCGGCCGCGTTTTGGGCTTTGACCTGCTGCATAAAAGTGGCCATTTGATCACGCAAAGTGGCATCCACCCGTTCAGGCTTGATGTTTAAGATCATCAAGGTCAAAGAGCGGATGTCTTGTGGATCAATGGCTGCTTTTTCTGCCGCTGCCGCAATCTCAGCGGACAAGGCTTTGGGGCAGGTGTCGGAATGGTCGGCACCGGCGGGGTTGGGTGAGTCGATTGAATGACGGACGTTTTTCATGAATGGACCCTCTTTTATGGTTGTTGTTTTGGGCCCATCATAACAACCGCCATCAGGACATTTTTATGCATTGGTTAACAAAATTGAACATTCATCAACCAGTCGCTGATGCCGTTCTCAACATCCATGCCGACACCGCATCAACCACCGCATGGCGGTCACACAGATATAAGTCGGCGCCACTGAATGGGTTCAATTCCAGCAGTTTTAAACCACCGTCGCATTCACAGACATCCAACATAAACAGCGGCTCAGGAGTTGGCAACGCAGCCAACACTTCTGCGGCATAACGGGTCACCTCGTCAGGTATGGGCTCTGCTTTGGCTGCTCGACCTTCGGCTTGGTAGGCCGAACCGGCCACGAGTTGCCCATCCACCACCAAAAAACGCCATTCGGCACCCAATTGTCGCACCGGCGCCACGATGATGGGCAAATGTTCATCCTCGTAATAAAACCCATGGTCCAATGCCGCCAAAGACAATGGCTTGGCTTGCATCACTCGGCCGGCAAACGGCTTCAAGGGACTGTCGGGGCGCACAAAGAAAGGCGCCCCTTCGGGCCACCCTTGCAGCACCGCATGGCTGTCTTCAACCAATTGTTTGACGGTGCTTGATCGCCATTGCTGATTGACCAAGTGTTCTTTAATGCTTGGATACCAAGCACTGCAATGAAAGGCCTGGGTATGACAAAAGGCACCGGGTTGCCATGACAACTGTTGAGCCACATGGTGGGCATTGCCCAAACTGCCATGAAACAATACCACATCATCGGCAAAAGCGGGCATGCCATCAAGCAGCCAGGCATCGTCCCACCAACTCAACCGATGCCCTGCGGCTGCCACGGCAGCGGCCAATTGCTGATGGTTGTCAGGGAATATGTGGGCTTCTAGCACCCAACGCACGGGCATACCAAATCCTCCTAGGGTGTTTGTCTAGGGAATTTTGATGTCGTTGTCGACCATTTCAACCAGGCCCATTTCATTGCCGGCCGGGTCTTTGAACAGGCCCAGTACCACCACACCCTGGACTTCAAAGCGGGGGGCATCCACTTGCCCACCGAGTTGTTCCACTTGTTTGAGGGTGGCGGTGATGTCGGGCACCCCAATATAAAGGCGCTTTTCAGCCGGGTCCTTGCGAAACGCCCCGTTGATCGGTGAGTTGACCTGGATGGACAGTTGGCCTCGATCATCCTTTTCCCAACCAAATAATTGCCGATAAAACTGGGCCAAGGCGATGTCGTCATCACCGGCGATGTCGAAAAACACAATGGGGTTACCCATGCTCAACTCCTATAATTTAAAGTGACTGAATGCCATTTTACACAATCTCCACATCAGTTCACCGAGTACTTCGACACGCTCAGCAAGCCACTGTCCGATTTGACGGATCAGACAGACTTAACAACCCCATGCAAACAACAGGGCTTCGACAAGCTCAGCCACCTTGCAATGCTGTTCTCACATAAGGCCACTGAGCTTGTCGAAGTGCAGCAGCCCCCCGGTCATAAGACAACCACCACCACATCGCACCATTAACCTTTGGTTTAAGGCATTCAACTGCCATCCTTTTATTGTAAAATGCTGACATGACTATTGAACGCAATCCCGGCATGGACCTGAATTTGGATTGGATTGAATCCATCCAGGTCAACAAAAGTGCCACCGAACGGCGCGCGGCCACTTTGGGCACGCGGCGCAGTGTGAAAAAACAAAACCAAGTGGCCTGGCTGCTCAAAGCCATCACCTTGATCGACCTGACCACACTGGCTGGCGATGACACCGAGCTGCGCGTCAAGCGGTTGTGTGCCAAAGCGAAAAAACCGCTGAGTCAGGACCTGATTGCAGCGCTGGACATCGCCGACTTGAAATTAACCACCGGGGCGGTGTGCGTCTATCACGACATGCTGCCCACCGCGGCTCAGGCGCTTGAGGGCACCGGCATTCACCTGGCTGCCGTGTCCACCGGTTTTCCCGCCGGCTTGACACCCTTTCACTTGAAAATCGAAGAAATCAAGGAGTCGGTCAAAGCCGGCGCCGATGAGATCGACATCGTCATCACCCGCAAGCATGTGTTTGCTAAAAACTGGCCGGCCCTGTACGACGAGGTCAAAGCCTACCGCGAAGCCTGTGGCGAGGCCCACATGAAAACCATCTTGTCCACCGGTGAAATCAGCACCTTGCGCAACGTGGCCAAAGCCTCGATGGTGTGCATGATGGCCGGGGCCGATTTCATCAAAACCTCCACCGGCAAGGAGTCGGTCAACGCCACCTTACCGGTGTCACTGACCATGATCCGCCAAATCCGTGACTATTTGGAACGCACCGGTTTCAAAGTTGGTTACAAACCAGCCGGTGGCATCAGCAAAGCCAAAGAAGCCTTGGTTTACCTGTCGATGATGAAGGAAGAATTGGGCGATGAGTGGCTGCAGCCCGAACTGTTCCGCTTCGGCGCCTCCAGTTTGTTGGGCGACATCGAACGGCAGTTGGAACACCAGGTCACCGGTCATTATTCAGCCGCACACCGCCACGCGATGGGCTGAGCACAGGTATAAGGTATTTTATTCATGAACATCAAAGACATCTTCAACACCATGGAATACGGCAAAGCCCCCGAATCCCCCGACCAAGCCCTGGCTTGGTTGGCCACGCACAACGGCACCATGAGTCACTACATCAATGGGCGCTGGCAAAAAGGCAAAGACCACTTTGCTTCCAACAACCCGGCCACCGGTGAAGCCTTGGCCCAGGTGGCCCAGGGCGATGAAAAAACCGTCAACCAGGCGGTCAAAGCGGCCAGCGAAGCCCTGCCCGCCTGGCAGGCCCTCAGCGGCCACCAACGCGGACAGTATCTGTATGCCCTGGCCCGTTTGTTGCAAAAAAATTCACGCTTGTTCGCGGTGCTGGAAAGTTTGGACAACGGCAAACCGATCCGCGAAAGCCGCGACATCGATGTGCCTTTGGCGGTGCGCCACTTTTACCACCACGCTGGCTGGGCGCAATTGCTGGACAGTGAGCTGCCCGACCACCAAGCCATCGGTGTGGTGGGTCAAGTGATCCCCTGGAATTTTCCGCTGTTGATGCTGGCCTGGAAAATCGCCCCGGCCTTGGCCACCGGCAACACCGTGGTGCTGAAACCGGCGGAATTCACCTCATTGACCGCTTTGTTGTTTGCCGACATCTGCCAACAGGCTGGCTTGCCCAAAGGCGTGGTCAACATCGTCACCGGCGATGGTCAGACCGGACAACACATCGTGCAACACCCTGACATCAAAAAGATCGCCTTCACCGGCTCCACCGCGGTGGGCCGTTGGATCCGCCAAGCCACGGCTGGCAGCGGCAAAAAATTGTCCCTGGAACTGGGCGGCAAATCGGCTTTCATCGTCTGTGCCGATGCCGATTTGGATGCCGCGGTGGAAGGGGTGGTGGATGCCATTTGGTTCAATCAGGGCCAAGTCTGCTGTGCCGGCTCGCGTTTGTTGGTGCAAGAGGCGGTGGCTGACCGCTTTCACCAGAAATTGATCAGTCGCATGAACAAGCTGCGCATCGGCGATCCCTTAGACAAATCGATCGACATGGGCGCCATCATCGATCCGCGCCAACAACAAAAAATCGCCACCTTGGTGCAAGCCGGGGTCGAGGCCGGGGCTTGTTTGAATCAATCCACGGCGGCTTTGCCCAAAGGCGGTTGCTTTTATCCACCGACCTTGTTGACCGACGTGTCGCCCTCGGATGCGGTGGCCCAAGAAGAAATCTTTGGTCCGGTGTTGGTCTCGATGACCTTCCGCACCCCGGCCGAGGCGGTGGCCCTGGCCAACAACACCCGCTATGGCTTGGCCGCCAGCATCTGGAGTGAAAACATCAACATGGCCATGCATTTGGCGCCACTGGTGCAGGCGGGAGTGGTGTGGATCAATTGCACCAACCAATTTGATGCCGCTGCTGGCTTTGGCGGGGTCAAAGAATCGGGCTTTGGTCGCGAGGGTGGTCGTGAAGGTTTGTATGAATATCTGCGGCTCAAGCCAGGCATCCAAAAGCCTGCCGCCAAAACCAAAACAATGAAAGCCAGCAATGACCCCATCGAAGGCATGGACAAAACCCCAAAAATGTACATCGGTGGTAAGCAGGTGCGGCCCGATGGCGGTTATTCCTATGCCGTGCATGATCACCAAGGCCAATTAATCACCCATGCCGGATTGGGCAACCGCAAAGACATCCGCAACGCGGTGGAGTCGGCCGCCGACAGCCACACTTGGGCCGGCATGAACGGCTACCAGCGCCAGCAGGTGATGTATTTCATGGCCGAAAACCTGTCATACCGTCAAGACGAATTTGTTGCGCGGCTGCAACAACATGGCCACAGCAAAAAACAAGCCCAAACCGAAGTCGAAACGGCCATTGAACGCTTGGCCTATTACGCCGCCTGGTGCGACAAATACGACGGCCAGGTACACAGTGTGCCACTGCGTGGGGTGGCCATGGCCATGCATGAGCCGATCGGAGTGATTGGCATCCAGTGCCCCAATGAAGCGCCGCTGTTGAGCTTCATCTCCTTGTTGGCCCCGGCCATGGCCATGGGCAACCGGGTGGTGATGACCGCCGCCGAAGCCTTCCCCTTGCCGGCTTTGGATTTTTATCAGGTGCTGAACACGTCGGATGTTCCGGCAGGCACGGTCAACATCATTTCCGGTCAACAAGCCGAATTGTGCAAACCCTTGGCCGGTCACATGAACGTCGATGCCATCTGGGCCTTTGGTGCCGATGCCCAGCTGGTGGAACATGAATCGGCCACCAACCTCAAACGCACCTGGACCGAAACCACCCCCCGGGATTGGCACCAGCAGGGACAAGGCAGCGAATTCTTGCGCCACGCCTCTCAGGTGAAAAACATTTGGACCCCTTATGGCGAGTGACCCCATGGAACAGACACCTCAAGACCAACCAACTGCCGAGCAATTGGCGCAAAGATCGGCCGAGTTCATCAATGGCATCATCGGCTTGTTGCCCAAACCTTTTCATGCCAAAGCGGCGATGATCCTCGGTTCGGGACTGGGATCAGTCACCGAACAGGCCGAAATATTGGCGGAAATTTCTTACCGCGACATCCCTGGATTTCCAGAAACCGGGGTGGCCGGCCATTCTGGTTCGATGTTCCTGACCCTGATGAATGGCCACCCTATGATCATCCTCAATGGCCGCATCCACTATTATGAACAAGCCGATGCGGGCGCCATGGCCCCGGTGATTGCCACCCTCAAAGCCTTGGGCATTGAAACCCTGATTATCACCAATGCCGCCGGTTCTCTGCTCAATGCCGCGCCGGGTTCGGTGATGATGATCAAGGACTACATCAACTTCACCGGCCAATCGCCGCTGTTTGGAGTGACTGACAACCGCCGCTTTGTCAGCATGAGCAAGGCCTATGACTCACAATACCGATACCACCTCAGACAAATCGCTGAAAAAAATGACATCCACCTGGCCCAAGGCGTGTATGCCTGGATGGCCGGTCCCCAATTCGAAACCCCAGCCGAAATCCGCGCCATCCGCTTGATGGGCGCCGACGCGGTGGGCATGTCCACCGTGCCCGAAACCATCCTGGCCCGCTACCACGGCATCAAAGTCGCGGCCTTGTCGATCATCACCAACTACGGTGCCGGCATGGACGACGTGCGCCTGAGCCACGAACAAACCCTCAACTACGCCCCCAAAGCCGCCGCCAAAGTCCACATCCTGATCAGTGGCTTTTTGGATCATTTGTATGCCGATGGGTGAACTTAATTGACGCTTATCCTGGCTGGATATCAGCAGGCATGACACACCCTATTGTTCATGATCTTTAACGCCTCAAGCGCTTAAGCCCCTCATGTAACTAAAATCATGGATGTCATCCCGAGCGCAGTCGAGGGGCCTCGCAACGCCCAACAGGTCTACCCACAACCCAGTTCACATTTTCCCGCACCCAAGGTTCACCCTGGATTCAGTGCCGAGGCGTAACATGGATACCAATTCAATCGAGTCCACCACCATGCAATGCCCCCACTGCCAGCACAACGGCATCAAATTCATCGATGGCTTGGCCAATTCGGTGTTTGGCCGGATGCAGTGCCAGCGGTGTTACCGACTGTTTGCCCAAGACAAAATCCTGGCCGTGGTTAACCTGATCATTGAAGTGGCGATGATCTTCGCTGTGGGCTTCCAAACTTGGATCATGGCGTCCATCTGGCCGGTGGTGCCCTTGGTGGCCCTGATCGTCCTCAACCGGGTGTGGCTGCTGCCGCGCTTGGCCATCGAGGTACCCAAACGCAAAAAATTCCGGCCCAGTCGGTCTTAAATAATCTCAGGCTTTGGCCAAATCCGATTCATGGCCGCATTCGCTCTTTTGGACCGTGAACTGCAGTGAGGCTTGAGTGCACATGTTCACCCACTCCTTATGGCAAATGATGCCCCATTGGTCATTTGATATCAAAAATTCCCGCCTTTGGAGCGCCGACTTCAGTCGGCGAAAGGCTGTCTGACGTGTTTCATTTCGGTAAAACAGGCAAACGCACAATGAGCGATGGCGCGGCCTGGGGCCTTGCCATGTCACCGACTGAAGTCGGTGTTCCAATTGACAGCCACAAGTCAGCAAAGCCCCGCCACAGGCTTGTGTTTGTCCGTTACTGCAACCTGCTTTGGTGGCACAGCTCCCCCTGTAGGCGCAAAATAATGAAGGGTGTCATCCCGAGCGGAGTCGGCCGCTTCCGCGTCCTGCTAACGCGGCAGACCTACAACCATGTAGGCCCCGGTATCTGATCCCGTCTCGACTCAAGCACCTACATCCATGTAGGCGAGGGATCTCATATCAATCATCAGATCCCACCACTCAGTATTGTTGGGATGACCCAACAAGTTTGGGTGTGTCAATGCTGGCAGTATCCCAGATACCTACTGCGATCTTCCGGCGATCAGCCTTTCAACCCCTGGATTGCGACAAAATTCAAAAAACCCGAATCGAATGGCTTTATAATGATGGTTTTGCTTGCATCATTGGATTGAGCCCAAAGACCCATGACATTTTTGCCCCAAGAAATCATCCGCAAAAAGCGCGACGGCTTTGAATTGAGCACCGAGGAACTGACTTTTTTCGTTGACGGCATCACCGATGGCTCGATCAGCGAAGCCCAAATCACGGCCTTGACCATGGCGGTGTATTTCCGTCACATGAGTGTGCCTGAGTGCCGCACGTTGACCCAATTGATGAAGGATTCCGGCGACACGCTCGATTGGCAAGGAATGAATCTCGATGGCCCGGTTATTGACAAACATTCCACCGGTGGTGTGGGCGATAAGATTTCTTTGATGCTGGCCCCCATCATCGCCGCTTGTGGTGGCCACGTGCCGATGATTTCCGGCCGCGGTTTGGGTCACACCGGCGGCACTTTGGACAAATTGGAATCGATTCCAGGCTACCAAACCCAAATTGACACCGACCGCTTTCAACAACTGGTGGCCGAGGTGGGCTGTTCCATCATCGGCCAAACCAGTCAACTGGCCCCAGCCGACAAACGCATTTACGCCGCCCGTGACATTTCCGCCACGGTGGATTCCATCCCCTTGATCACCGCTTCGATTTTATCGAAAAAATTGGCCGCCGGTCTGCAAGGCTTGGTGATGGACATCAAATGTGGCAGCGGGGCTTTTGCCCAAGATTTCATCATGGCCCAGGATTTGGCCCGCAACCTCATCAAGGTGTCACCGATTCCAACCACCGCCTTGATCACCGACATGAACCAGGTGATCGGCCATGCCGCCGGCAACGCCTTGGAAGTGCAAGAAGCGATTGACTATTTGAAACAACCCCCCAAGGATTTGGCGCTGAATGAATTGGTGGTCAACCTGGCGGCTGACATGCTGCTGATCGGCAATTTGGCTGGCGACAGCAACGACGCCAAAATGCAGGTGTTCCATGCCATTTCCAGCGGCGATGCGGCGGATAAATTAGCCCAAATGGTGGCAGCCCATGGCGGCCCGAACGATTTGTTGGAGCGCCCTGACAAACACCTGCCCCAGGCTGACCTGGTGGAACCGGTGTTCGTGTCGCAAACGGGCCACATCGCCGCCATTGATTGCCGCCAAGTGGGCTTGGGTATCATTGAATTGGGTGGCGGCCGCACCCACAGCGAGGCCCAGATTGATCCGGCGGTGGGTTATTCACAAATCCTCAAAGTGGGGGCCGAAGTGGACCCACAAACCCCGATTGCCATGGTCCATGCCAACTCCCAAGAAGCCCTGGCCCAAGGCAAGAAAAGCCTGCGCCGGGCCTTCACCATCAGCCCCAAACCACAGCCAGCCATTTCGGTGATCATGGATCGGCTTTGAAGGTTCAACCTATGCGATGAAAGTGGATTTTGATGCCAGCTTGTGGCGCAACATCGCCGGTGCCATCATGTATGATCGCATCAAAATTTATCGCGCATACCAGCATACAAAATGAAATCAAACCAAGGAAAAAAACACCAATGATTGATCCAAATCAAATCCTTGGCCATTAATCGCTGATTTCATGCTCAAACCAATTGAGCTTAGACCTGAAGGGGTTACAATTTGAGGACTGTAACCACCAACTGAACCATTGGGAGGATTTGTCCATGCACCATGATTTGTTGTTGTTGGTCATCATTTGGGTCAGCGTGTTCATCGCCGCTTGGATGGCCCACCTCACCCGCCTGACGCCGGTCCTGTGGTATTTATTTTTTGGCACCCTGTTGGTCAATGTGGGGATTTTGCCCAAAACCTTGCCCTCGTTCATCATGGACCTGTCCGAACTGGGGATCATCATCATCATGTTTGCCCTGGGTTTTGAGGAAAACGTCAACAAATTCGTCAAAAGCATCAAACGCTCCTGGGGCATTGCCTTTTTTGGCGCACTGGCTCCCTTTTGCATCGCTTATGCCGCGGCCTGGATTTACTGGCAAGACCCCAACATCGCCTTGTTGGTGGGTTTGGCGATGACCGCCACCGCCGTGTCCTTGACCATGGTGTCATTGAAATCCGAAGGTTTGAGCACCACCCCAGCGGCCACCGGCATCATGACTTCGGCGGTGCTCGATGACATCGCTTCCCTGGCCCTGGTCGCCATCCTGGTGCCGATTGCGGCCGGAGAAGCGACCATGAGTGTCAGCGGCATCGCCCTGATTCTGGGCAAAGCCGTGGCCTTTTTCCTCACCGTCATCATCATCGGTAAGTGGTTGTTTCCAACCAGCACGGGTTGGGTGCGGCTGATTCCCATCATCGGTCACATCAACCTGCGCAAAATGCTGTCCATGGGCAAAGGTGAATACACCATCTTGTCCTTATTGCTGATCGCGGTATCAGTGGGCTTGCTGGCCCACGAATTTGGCTTCCACCCAGCAATTGGTGCCTACATGGCCGGTCTGGTGATACGCGGTGAATACTTCGACTTCCACCAAGAACAGGAAAAGGACCACTACAACGAAGCCCGCAAGATCATCGACAACGTCGCCTTCACCTGGATTGGGCCCGTATTCTTCGTCACCATGGGCACCCACCTGATCTTCGATGCGCAAATGTTGTTGGATGTGTTGCCCGAGGCGGTGATGTTGTTTGTCGGCTTGTTCATCGGACAAATCTTGTCTGCCGGCCTGGCGGCGCACTACACCGGCAAATTTTCCTGGCCGGACAGTTGGATGATCGGCTTTGGTATGTTGGGCCGCGCCGAACTGGCCTTTGTGGTGATGAACATCGCTTTTGTGCAGTACCAAATATTCACCATGGAGGTGTTTTATACCTTGATGATCACCGCCTTTTTGCTCAATGTGTCGGTGCCGTTGACCATCAAATTCTGGAAAATGAAGTTCCATGATTCAGCGGTCAATCAGACCGAATAGTTGTCAAGCAATTCTCGGATCGGCTATAATACACGTCCTTTCTGAGCACAACTATTTCACCGATCATGACCAAATTTGTTTTTGTCACGGGTGGTGTGGTTTCATCTCTTGGAAAGGGCATCGCGGCGGCTTCCCTGGCCTCGCTGCTTGAAGCACGTGGACTGCGTGTCACCATGATGAAATTAGACCCATACATCAATGTCGATCCAGGCACCATGAGTCCCTTTCAACACGGCGAGGTATTTGTCACCGAAGACGGTGCCGAAACCGACCTGGATTTGGGTCACTACGAACGCTTCGTGCGCACCAAAATGTCGCGTGGCAACAACTACACCTCAGGGCAAATTTACGAGAGCGTGATTCGCAAAGAACGCCGCGGCGATTACCTGGGTGGCACCGTGCAAGTGATCCCACACATCACCGATGAAATCAAAAACAAGGTCCGCAAAGCCGCCCAAGGCTATGACGTGATCATGGTCGAAATCGGTGGCACCGTGGGTGACATCGAATCCTTGCCTTTCATGGAAGCCATTCGGCAGATGGGGGTGGAAGAAGGGCGACGCAACGCCTTGTTCGTGCACCTGACACTGGTGCCATACATCAATGCCGCTGGAGAGTTGAAGACCAAACCAACCCAGCACTCGGTGAAAGAATTGCGCTCCATCGGCATCCAACCAGACATCTTGTTGTGTCGCGCTGAGCACCCCATTCCGGAATCAGAAATTCAAAAAATTGCCTTGTTCACCAATGTCGAAGCCCGCGCGGTGATTCCGGTGTTGGACTGTGGCAACATTTACCAAATCCCTGAAGAACTGAACAAAGAAGGCTTCGATGATTTGGTGGTGGAACAATTCGGTTTGGACTGCGGTCCCACCGATTTGTCAGAATGGCAACGCGTGGTGGCGGCCGAAGCCAACACCCAGCATGCAGTCACCGTGGGCATGGTCGGCAAATACCTGGACCATTCAGACGCCTACAAATCGCTGAATGAAGCCCTGCGCCATGCTGGCATTCCGAATCAAGCTCAGGTCAACATCAAACACGTCGACTCCGAGGAATTGGGCGAAACCGGTGACACCTCGGTGTTCAACGACGTGGACGCCATTTTGGTGCCTGGTGGCTTTGGCAATCGGGGTTTTGAAGGCAAGATCAAGGCCGTGCAACACGCCCGTGAACAACAAATTCCGTATTTGGGCATTTGTTATGGCATGCATGCCGCGGTGATCGATTATGCGCGCAACGTGTGTGGCCTGGCCCAAGCCAACACCACCGAAAACAACGAACAAACCCCACATCCGGTGATCGGTCTGATCACCGAATGGATGGACCGTGAAGGCCAAAAAGAGATCCGTGATACCGATTCGGACCTGGGTGGCACCATGCGTTTGGGGGCGCAAAATTCACAACTCAAAGCCGGTACCCTGGCCCACCGCGTCTACGGCAAAGACCTGATTTCCGAACGCCACCGCCACCGCTATGAATTCAACAACAATTACCAACAACAACTGACCGATGCCGGCTTGGTGATTTCAGGTTATTCAGAAGACGGTCAATTGGTGGAAGTGGTGGAACTGCCCGGTCATCCATGGTTTTTGGCCTGCCAATTCCACCCGGAATTCAACTCGACCCCCCGTGATGGTCACCCCTTGTTTGCCCAATACATCGCCGCGGCTTTGGCGCACCAGCGTCAACAGCAAAATGCGGCTTGAGCAGGTACAATGGTCACATCCACATGAACAACCGAGACAACCATGAAAATATGTCATTTTGAAGCCGGTCTGGACCAACCCTTTTTTCTGATCGCTGGTCCCTGCGTGATTGAGTCAGAACAACTGGCCGTCGACACCGCTGGGCACTTGAAAGAAATCACCGACGGTTTGGGCATCCCGTTCATCTTCAAATCATCGTTCGACAAAGCCAACCGCACCTCACTGAAATCATTCCGCGGCTTGGGCATGGAAGCCGGTCTGAACATTTTGGCTGAAGTGCAAAAACAAGTCGGCGTGCCGGTGATCACCGACGTGCATGACGACTCACCGATTGAAGAAGTGGCCGAGGTGGTGGATGTGTTACAAACACCGGCATTTTTGGCCCGCCAAACCAACTTCATCCTGCGCGTGTGTCGTGCGGGTAAACCGGTGAACATCAAAAAAGGGCAGTTCATGGCCCCGTGGGACATGAAAAATGTGGTGGAAAAAGCCCTGTCCACTGGCAACCAACAAATCATGGTCTGCGAACGCGGCGCCAGTTTTGGTTACAACAACCTGGTCTCTGACATGCGTTCACTGGCCGTGATGCGTGAAACCGGCTGTCCGGTGGTGTTTGATGCCACCCATTCGGTGCAACTGCCTGGTGGCCAAGGCGGTACTTCCGGAGGCCAAAGAGAACACGTGCCGGTGTTGGCCCGCGCCGCCACCGCGGTGGGTATTTCAGGCCTGTTCATGGAAACCCACCCCGATCCAGCCAACGCCAAAAGCGACGGCCCCAATGCGGTCAAACTGAGCCAAATGGCCGGCTTGTTGGAAACCCTGAAAATCATTGACCAAACCATCAAATCCAAACCCCTACAGGAACAAAGCAATGACTGGAATTAAGCACATCCACGCCAGGGAAGTCCTGGATTCTCGCGGTAACCCCACATTGGAGGCCGAGGTGACCCTGGAGTCCGGCGCCTTTGGCCGGGCCATGGTGCCCTCAGGCGCTTCCACCGGCGCCCGTGAAGCCATTGAGTTGCGTGACGGTGATACCAGCCGCTACCTGGGCAAAGGCGTGCAACAAGCCGTGGCCAACGTCAACACCACCCTGGCCGATGCTTTACGCGGTTTTGATGCGGGCGACCAAGCCGGTTTGGACCGCAAAATGATTGACTTGGATGGCAGCGACAACAAAGGCCAACTGGGCGCCAACGCCTTACTCGGCATTTCCCTGGCCAATGCCCATGCGGTGGCCAACGAACAGCGGGTGCCCTTGTACCAAAGCATTGCCACGGTCGATCAATTCGTGTTGCCAGTGCCAATGATGAACATCATCAATGGCGGCGCCCATGCCGACAACAACGTCGACGTGCAAGAATTCATGGTGCTGCCCACCGGCTTTGATTCTTTTTCCGAAGCGCTCCGCTGTGGCACCGAGGTGTTCCACGCCCTGGCCAAAGTATTGAAAAGCAAAGGCCTGTCGACGGCCGTCGGCGATGAAGGCGGCTTTGCCCCCAACCTGCGCTCCAATGTGGAGGCGGTGGACACCATCTTGGAAGCCGTGCACCAAGCCGGCTACCGCATCGGTGATCAGGTCTATTTGGGTTTGGATGTGGCCTCCTCCGAATTCCACCGCGATGGCCTGTACCATTTGACCGGTGAAAACAAACAACTGGATTCGGCCCAATTCACCGAGTTTTTGGCCTCTTGGGTGGACCAATACCCGATCATCAGCATCGAGGATGGCCTGGATGAAGCCGATTGGGACGGCTGGCAGCACCTGACCGCCCGGCTCGGCAATAAAGTGCAGCTGGTGGGTGATGACCTGTTCGTGACCAACACGTCCATTTTCAAAGAGGGCATCGAGCGCCAGATCGCCAACTCCATCCTGATTAAATTCAACCAAATCGGCACCCTGACCGAAACCCTGGAAGCCATCGACCTGGCTCACCGTTCCGGTTACACCGCGGTGATTTCTCACCGTTCAGGCGAAACCGAAGACCACACCATTGCCGACTTGTCGGTGGCCACCTCCGCCACCCAAATCAAAACCGGCTCATTGTGTCGTTCAGACCGCATCGCCAAGTACAACCAATTGTTGCGCATCGAAGAGCAATTAGGTACCCAAGCGAAATACGCAGGCAAATCGGCTTTTGATTTGTTGAACATCCTTTGACGCTGGCTGCTCAGGCAGCGGGCTCATTGCAGTGACCGCACCGCCTGGGCTTTGATCTGGGCGTAAACGCTTTGTCCTGGGGTCAGACCCAAGGCGTGTTGGGAGCGCTCTGAGATGCGTGACAGGATTTGTTCGGAGCCCGTACCCAGGCGCACCAGACAATCATGCCCTGTGGTTGGCAGCACCGCCGTCACTGTCAGGCACAATACATTCAACACACTGCTCTGCACGGGGCCCTGTAAGGACAAGACCACATCATTGGCCGCAATGATCAATCGGTGCTGTGTGCCCAGTGCTTGTTGGCCCTTGACCCAAAACACCAGGCCGCCGGGGGTGGTCAATTGCAACAAACCATGTTCATCATCGGTACCGGTCACCGAGCCCTGTAACACGGCTGCCGCTTGGGGGTGATCCGGCAAACCGGTGGCCGCGACCAACATCGCTGGGTTGATCGGCCCTTGGAAGACCACTTGACCCTGGTGCAGCACCAACAGCTCATCGGCCAAGGCCAACAACTCCTCCAATTGGTGGCTGACGTAGACCATGGGCAAGCCAAATTCAGTGTTCAATTGACGCAAATAGGGCAGCAGTTTTTGTTTGTTGTCATGATCCAAGGACGCCATCGGTTCATCCAGCAACAACAAGCGCGGTTGGCGCAACACCGCGCGGGCCAGGGCCACCCGTTGTTGCTCGCCACCAGACAATTGCCTGGGCTGACGCGCCAACAAGGGCTGCAGATCAAACACCGCCACCACCTGCTGCCAACTGATCGCCACGGTTCGCGACACCCGCCGTTGCTGCGCATATTGCAGGTTTTGGCGGATGTTCAGGTGCGGAAACAGTTGTTGATCTTGAAACACACAGGCCAGTTCACGCCGGTGGGGTGGCACAAACAAGCGGTCATCTTGCATCAGCTGTTGGTGGATTTGCACCCGCGAACCGGGGTGCCGGTCCAGACCCGCCAGCGCCCGCAACACGGTGGTTTTGCCGGAGCCGGATGGCCCCCAAATGCCCATCACCCCCGTGCTTGGCAGCGGGCATTTCACATCCAGGTTGAAGGCACCGCGTTGCATGCGGATGTGTGATGGCTGGGATTCAGTCATGGGCCGATCTCCGATGCTGGCCTTGGTGGTTGATGAAGTACAAAGCAAAGATCATGAGGAAGGCCAAGACCAACAACAAGGCTGAGAGCACATGGGCTTGGCTGTAATTCAACATCTCCACTTGGTTGTAAATCTCAATGGCGATGACCTTGGTTTCGCCCGGGATGTTGCCACCAACCATCAACACCACACCAAATTCACCCAGGGTGTGGGCAAAGCCCAACACCGCCGCGGTCAACAAGCCCCGTTTGGCCAATGGCATGACAACGGTAAAAAACGCGTCCATGGGTTTGGCACCCAAGGTCAGGGCCACCTCACGAAATCGCGGGTGGGTCGCCTCAAACGCATTTTGCAACGGCTGCACCACAAAGGGCAGGCTGTAAACCATGGAAGCCAACACCAAGCCGGAAAAAGTGAAGGTCAAAGCCTGACCGGTCAGTTTGACCCAAAACGCCCCCAACCAACCTTCTGGGCCCAGGAACAAGAGCAAATAAAAGCCAATCACCGTCGGTGGCAACACAATCGGCAAAGCCACCAAAGCTTCGATGACTGGTTTCAGGCGGCTGCGGGTTTGCGACAACCACCAGGCCAATGGAATCGAAACCAACAGCAACAACAGCGTGGTGACGCCAGCCAATTTCAACGACAACCACAAGGCGGTCATATCCGGCCAGTCAAGCATCAAGCGCTCCGCTGCGATAACCGTGCGCCCGGATGATTTCCAAGGCCGGCTTTGAGCGCAGAAATCGACGAAACGCCGCCACAGCCTCGGGGTTTTGACTGCGTTTGAGGGTGACCACCGCTTGTTCGATGGGCGGGTGTGACTGGGGCGGCAAAGTCCACTGGCAACTGCCTTGAACCGGAGGCATCAAACGCACCGTGGCGGCGGCCAACAAGCCCGCAGCGGCAGCGCCTGAGGCCACAAAATGACTGGCTTGCGCGATGTTTTCGCCCATCACCAGGCGCTCTTGCCATCGCGACCAATGGCCTTGGTTTTGCAAGAAGGCTTGGGCCGCATGACCATAAGGCGCCAGCGCTGGGTTGGCCACGGCCAAAAACCCTTCGGACTGGCTGCTCAGCCAGGTTTCACAGCCACCCTCGGGGGCTTCTCGCACATACAGCTGTAAGGTGCCGATGGCATAGACTTCCAGCCCAACCGCCAGCCCTTCATCCACCAACCATTGCGGCCGCTTTAGGTCAGCGGCCAGGAACACATCATGCGGCGCCCCTTGTTTGATTTGGGCATACAGCTGGCCGGTGGAACCGCTGCTGATCAACACCGCATGACCGGTGGTTTCGCTGAAAGCTTGGGTCAGCTCTTGCACGGTGGTGACGAAATTGCTGGCCACCGCCAGGCGCAGTGGTTCAGCCGCTGAGACCATGGCCCAACCCAACAAGCAAACACCGAGCAGCCGCCGCACCACCGCCGCCTAGCCGTCCTTAATCAGGTTGTTGGCATCGTCTTGAAGCTGGTTTTCGGCTGACTGCTTGCGGATCTCATCCACGTCATTGGACAGGTCGGCCTCCACTTGACTGGTGCTGGGTTCAGCCGGCTTTGCTGGCACCGCTTTGACCGCCTCTTTGGGTGGCTCTTGGGTGATGTGAATGCCTTCTGGAAACACCACTTCTCGGGCCTCATCCGGCATCGAAATGGCCGCTTCATCATAGGCCCTTTTGATCAAACGAATGACCGCTGATTTGACTTTTGAGGCGCTGTTTTCTTCGCCATTGACCCAAAACAACACCTTCAAATTGACCGTGGCCGCGCCCAAATTATCCACCAACACCTGGGGTTCTGGATCGTTCAACACCGCCGGGTGTTGACTCAACACCTGCAAGGCAATTTCTTGGGCTTGGGTGATGGGGTCGTCATAGCCAATGCCGACCATGAATTGCTTGCGGATGTTGGGGTTGGCCGTGACATTGACGATGGTGTTTTTGTAGATGATGGCGTTGGGAATGTGGATGTGATTGCCTTCCAAAGTCATGATCACCGTGCCGCGGGTGGTCACACTTTGCACCACGCCCTGGTGCCCATCGACGCGGATGTAATCACCGATTTTGAATGGTCGCTGGATGCTGATCAAAATGCTGGCCAAAAAGTTTTCTGCGATGTCCTTGAACGCGATGCCAATGACCAAACCCAACAAGCCGGTACCGCCAATCACGGTCATGGCCAAGTTGGTCAGGCCAGTCATTTTCAGCACCAAGTAGATACCAATGACCACCACCGGCAAGGCAAACAAACGGGCACTGAGGCGCCGCACGAAGACGTTGTTGACCCGCTTGCTCAAGACCTTGTTGCCCAGCGAAAAAGCCAGTTTGGCCACCAACCAAGTGAGCAACAAAATGATCAGGGCGATGGTGATTTTGGGCATGGCCTGCAGCAGGCGCTGATACAAGGAAACCGCTTCGGTCACGGCCGGCTCCAAATCCCATTGGTCCTGCGCCCGCACGCTGATGTTGTTGACCACGGCGATCACCCCTTCGGTGCGGTTGGCAGCCGCTTCCACCCATTTGCGATCGGCCTCACTGGCCACTTTCCCACGCAGCACCAACACCCCTTCGGTGACCTCAACTTGGGCTTCATCGACCCGTTGACTGACCTGCAAAATCCGGGTGAAGCGCTGTTCGATGGCTTGGTCTGAGACGGTTTGTTCGACACTGATGGCCTGTTCGGTGTCGACCCAGGTGGTCGCGGCCGACTCGTTGGCCTCAATGACTTCGGTCTCGTCACTGGCTTGGGCCCACAACAACGGTGACAACCCGCTCAACAACAGGCCCCAAAGGATGAATTTTGTGCGCATGACAACAAGGGTCTGAAAAGCAACCATCATAACCCGTATTGCGCCCCACATCCACGCAGAATTGCGTATGTTTTTTGCCCCCAGACCTACATAAAATACGCGCTTAATCCAAAACACCCAGGAATACCGATGAGCAATAAAATTTTTCAAATCATAGAAGACGAAAACATCGATTTTGTCGATCTGCGTTTTTGTGACACCGCCGGCAAAGAACACCACGTGACCCTGCCTGTTTCACAAGTGAATGAAGACTTGTTTGAAGACGGCAAAATGTTTGACGGCTCATCGATCAACGGCTGGAAAGGCATCAATGAATCAGACATGGTGCTGATGCCCGAGCCCGACACCGCGTTCATCGACCCCTTCAGCCAGTACCCCACCTTGGTGATCCGTTGCGATATTTTGGAACCCAACACCATGCAAGGTTACGAGCGCGATCCCCGTTCGATCGCCAAACGTGCCGAGGCTTACCTGCAACAATCCGGCATTGCCGACACCGCTTTCTTTGGCCCGGAGCCAGAGTTCTTCGTGTTCGACGGTGTCAGCTGGAAAACCGATGCCAACGATTGTCGCTATGAGATCTATTCACGCGAGGGGGCCTGGGAATCGGGTGCCGACGCCAAAGAAAACCCCGGACACCGACCCCGCGTCAAAGGCGGTTATTTCCCCGTGCCACCGGTTGATTCACTGAATGATTTGCGCTCTGCCATGTGCAAAGTGATGCAAGACATGGGCCTGGAAATTGAAGTTCACCACCACGAAGTGGGCACCGCCGGCCAATGTGAGATCGGCGCCAAATTCAACACCTTGGTGGCCAAAGCCGACGAAGTGTTGAAAATGAAATACGCCGTGCACAACGTGGCCCATGACTATGGCTACACCGCCACTTTCATGCCCAAGCCCATCGTTGGCGACAACGGCAGTGGCATGCATGTGCACCAATCCCTGGCCAAAGGCGGCACCAACCTGTTCATGGGTGACGGTTACGGCGGTTTGTCAGAAACCGCCCTGCACTACATCGGTGGCATCTTCAAACACGCCCGTGCCTTGAATGCCTTTGCCAACGCGTCAACCAACTCTTACAAGCGCTTGGTACCTGGATTCGAAGCCCCGGTGATGTTGGCTTACTCAGCCCGCAACCGTTCGGCCTCAATCCGCATTCCGTTTGTCAACAACCCGAAAGCCCGCCGCATTGAGGTGCGTTTTGGTGACCCCATGGCCAACCCCTATTTGATGTTTGCCGCCATGATGATGGCCGGCTTGGACGGCATCAAGAACAAGATCGACCCAGGTTCGGCCATGGACAAAGACTTGTATGACTTGCCACCTGAGGAAGCCAAGAGCATCCCAACTGTGTGTCATTCTCTGGATCAAGCCTTGGAAGCTTTGGACCAAGACCGCGACTTCTTGAAAGCCGGCGGCGTGTTCACCGATGACGTGATCGATGGCTTCCTGGAGTTGAAACAAGCCGAGGTGGATCGCATCCGCATGAGCACCCACCCCGCTGAGTTCGACATGTATTACTCCTTGTAAACAGTCGCCACCAAGTAAGCAACAGGCCGGTCATTGACCGGCCTGTTTGCGTTTGTTCACATTGTTTTTGCCATAAGTACCTGATTTTGTTTACAATCATTGAACTTTCATTCAATTAAAGAGGAGTACAACATGGGTATGATGACTGAATTCAAAAAATTTGCCGTCAAAGGCAATGTCATGGACATGGCCGTGGGCATCATCATCGGTGCCGCTTTCGGTAAAATCGTTTCGGCTTTTGTCAACGGCGTGATGATGCCACCATTGGGCCTGTTGATCGGCGGGGTGGACTTTTCCGACTTGGCCTACACCCTGAAAGAGGCCACCGATGGGGCCGAAGCGGTGACCTTGCAATGGGGGGCGTTTTTACAAACCACCATTGATTTTCTGATCATCGCCTTTGCCGTGTTCATGATGGTTAAATTCATGAACAATCTGAAGAAGAAGGAAGAAGAAGCACCCGCTGAACCACCCAAGCCTTCCAACGAAGAAGTCTTGTTGGCAGAAATCCGCGATCTGCTGAAAGAAAAGTAACGCCAAACCACAAAACCAGGGGCGCCCAGGCTTGATATGGGCCTGGGCAGCCCCATGTTGTTTTTTTTTGTTGGGATTTCACCATGAGCGAAGCCTATCCGTTGCTGTTGAAACAGCTCGATGCCCTGTTGTCGGGCGAACATGACTTGCAGGCCAATGCCGCCAACCTGTCGGCCTTTTTGTACCACAACCTGGAGCAAGTCAATTGGCTGGGCTTTTACTACCAACAAGGCGATGAATTGGTGTTGGGACCGTTCCACGGCCAACCGGCCTGCACCCGCCTGACCATTGGCCAAGGGGTGTGTGGCACCGCCTTTGCCAACCGCGCCACCGAAGTGGTGGCTGACGTGCACCAATTCGCCGGCCATGTGGCCTGTGATGCCGCCTCAGAATCAGAAATCGTGGTGCCGTTCTACACCCCAAAAATTAGCGGCGTGCTGGATGTCGACAGCCCGGTGAAAAACCGCTTTGGTCAAGCTGAAAAAGATTTTTTTGAGGCAGTGGCAGAAATTTTTGTGCAATCCTTACAACCCCAGTCTGCCAGTTGACTGCAACGACAACTCAGTGACAGGAGTGTCCTATGATCGATAAAATCATCAAAGCCAACCACATCATGTTCTTTCTGGCATCGTGTGTGCTGCTGGTCATGCTTGGCTTCCAACTTAAAAAAGAACTTTTTTGGGACTCCTATGAAGCGCCCAAAGTGGAAATCACGCAAACACATGATGACCCCAAACAACCCACCGACATTGAATATCAGTTGACCCATGTGGCCATGATTCAAGACCTGCATGTGTTTGCCTTGAATGCCACTCAGATTGTGCGACAAGATCAAGACGATCACATCAATCATTTGAACATGTTTTCTGGCGCATCAGGCTCCTCGCCTGCCACGGTCAATTTGTTGTTCGTTGCACCGGAAAATCAATCCAGGAAGCTGTTTGAACAAGATGTCTTTATTGACGAATATTTATTGGTCACTCAAGATGAGAAACAGCAATTCTTGGCCAGCCGACATGGGCATCGTTCGGCGTACGGGTTTTTGCTCAGCAAACACGTTTACCAGATCGTCAAAGCGGACACCAACCAAGATGGTTTTTTGTCGGATGCTGATCAAAAAGACTTGTTCATTTCAAACCTGGATGGCCGCAACCTCAAACCAATCACCGACAACATCCATTCATTTGAAGTCATCAACGACAACTTGTTGCTGATCAAACATCACAACAACGGACAAACCACATACAGCACCTATGACCTGACCACTGACCGCCTGAAGCCGTTTGATATTCAACTGTAATCAACTTGCGCGATCGAATGAACACAAGCCTTGCTCTTGCCACTGGAGATTCCTCGGCTTCACTGCGTTGCGCTCGGAATGACATTCAAAGAAAGGTCACTGAGCTTGTCGAAGTGCGCTGCCAACTTGAGATTTTGCTTTCATCAAATTAAGCAGTTCAAACCAAGGCATGACTTTGAATGACCAAAGACCTATTCATTTCAGGGCCCCTTGTGCGCTAAAATAATTAAGTCAAATTCAGCCGGATAAGCGCATGGAACCAACCGAAAATCCCAATTCAAGAACCGAAGTGGTGCGAGACACCATCGTCTTACAACTCAAACTGATTGTTGACGGCTTGCGTGATTTGGCTTTGATGCCGTTGTGCTTCTTCGCCGCTTTGATTGGTTTGTTGGCCCACCGCGAACAACCCGGTCGCTACATGTACCGCATCCTCAGTTACGGCCGCTTGTCTGAAAAGTGGATTGGCTTGTTTGACGACGCCAAAAAGGACAGCATGAAACCGCTGGAGTGGGAAGGCAAAAATTTCGATGACTTGATCGTCAAAACCCAAACCGCCTTTGAGTCCAAGTATGTTGACCCTGAGAAGAAGGACCTGTTGGTGAAAAAATTGAATGACGCCTTGAATGACATCAATGGCAAATTGAACAAATCCAACAAAACCGCCTAAAACCAAACCCCTGCAGCCGTTTCAAGACTGATTTATCACAGCCACCAAGTCGGACAATTTAAATGGCTTGGTGATCAATTGATCGATGCCATGGGCTTGGCACAGTTCGTGCAACTCTTTGGAAATGTCGGCACTCATGATCACCGATTTGCTGGTGACCCCGGCATCGCGACAGGCTTTGATGAATTCAATGCCGGTTAAGTCCGGCAAATGATAATCCACCAACAGCAAATCATAGCGGATGTTGCTGATGCCGGCCAAAGCCTGGTGGGCGTCATCAAAAATGTCCACCACATGCCCTTCTTTTTCCAACAGTTCCAGCAACAGCTGCTGGTTGATCGGGTTGTCTTCCACCACCAACAAATGCAATGACCGGGCGGGTCCGGACTCCCCATCCACCGCACAATACAGCGGCTCAACTTTGCTGGCAAACAATTGCCGCAAGGCATCCAAGCCACAGGGCAAATCGATCACTTTGTGGGCCCCAGCCAACCGCTCCAGTTTCAGGTGGTTGGGCTTGAACAGATAAACCGGCACCAACTCACGGTTGGCCACCCTAACGGCTTCAACCACGCTTTCAGGCAATGCCTGGGCCTCATCAACCACCACCAACAAGGCATTCACTTGTGCCGAGAACTCGGCATCGGCAGTCAATGCATCGATGCCAAACAAGGCCAAATTGTGGATCAAGCCTTGTTGCATGCTTTGATTGAGGGGATTGGCTTGACCGATCACCTGCACGGTTTTGCGCAATTTGGGCAAGGGCTCATGGGGTTCATCCAATGCCATGGGAATGCTGCACACCACGGTGGTGCCGATGCCGGGTTCACTGATGACTTCGATCGCCCCAGCCATTTTTTCCACCAGTTTTTTGACGATGCTCAAACCCAGTCCAGTGCCGCCATATTTGCGGGTGATTGAACTGTCCGCCTGGGTGAATGGGTCGAACAGGCGGTTGAGGATTTCTGGTTCTATGCCAATGCCACTGTCATTGACTTTGAGCACCACCTCATCTCCCTCGCCGGCTTCGAGCTGGATCGACACTTGACCGCGGTGGGTGAATTTGAAGGCATTGCTCAACAGGTTCATGATGATCTGTTTCAAGCGCACCGAATCGGCCTGGCGATGCACCGTCAATTGAGGATCCACATCAACCCAAAACACCAATTTTTTGTTGCTGCTGGCGGACACAAAGGATTGGCTGATTTGGTCCATCAGCTTGAGTAAGTTGATTGGCCTGATTTCCAGGGTCAATTCACCCGACTCAATTTTGGACAAATCCAAGATGTCATTGATGATGTGTAACAGGTGTTCCCCCGACTCGGCCACGGCCAAGGCATACAAGCGCTGCTCATCACTCAGCTCGGTGTCTAATAACAATTCGTTCATGCCCAAAATGCCATTCATGGGGGTCCTGATTTCATGCGACACCTGAGCCAAGAAGTCGCTTTTGGCTTGGCTCGACGCATTGGCTTGTTCGGCCAAATGATTCACCGCTTCAAACAGGCGGGCATTTTCCAGGGCCAGGGACGATTGGGTGGCATAGGCTTGGGCCAAGGAGATGTCACTGCGTTTGAAACTGGCTTGTTGGCGGTGCAGTTTCACCAAACCCAAGCGTTCATCAGAATGGCTGAACATCACCCACAAGGTTTCACCCGGTGGTGCTTTGTCGATTTCATGGTTGGTGCCCGATTCATACAGCCGCATGGCCCGGGCCCCCAAACTGTTTTGATCGGCAGTAGACAAACCCTGTTCACTGAAAATTTGGTAATTGTTTTGGCTGTTCCAGTAGCACACTTCAACCGCATCGACGTTGATTTTGCGGCTGATTTGTTGCTTGATTTTTTCCAGCAGCTGTTCTGTGTCCAAGGCCGTGACCAATGAAGTGGTCAGGGACAATTGGTTTTCGGCAAAGGCCAATTTTTCGGTGGCATGGGAAATGCGGGCGTTGTACTGCCAGCGTTTGCGGAACACGTAAAACACCGTTATCAACAACAGGAAACCAGATAAGGCATACAGCACATAGGCTTGGCGGGTTTTCCACGGCGCCGCGGCCACCGTGAAGTCATGGCTGATGGGTTCGGTCCAACCACTGTGGGCATCGCGGGCGCGCAAAGCAAATTGATATTCGCCGGTGGGCAGTTGGTGGAAAGTGAGGTTGTTTTGTCCACTGACCCCTTCCCACGGGGCATCGGCTTGTAAGCGGTATTGGTACTGGTGGCTGTCGGGGTTGGTGAAGGACAGCAACTGAAATGAAAAGGACAAACTGCCGTAGTTGTAAGCCAGGGATTGCTGACTTGGGTGCGGCTGGTCATTCAACCGCACTTGCAACGGTGCCAGCTTGGCCGGCGCCTGCGTCGCTTGGGCATTCAAGTCATTGATCTGCACCATGCCGGCTTTGGTGAAGATCATGATCGATTGGTCGTGCAAAGGTTCGATGGCCACCACCTCATTGCTGGGTAAACCGTTGCCCACATGCAAGCGGCCAATGACTTGTTCGCTGGTCAGGTCGATCACAATCACCCCATTTTGCGAGGTCAGCCACAAGCGCTGCCCGATCAACTGCACGTGTTCGGCAAAGTCGGTTGAGATTTGGGTGTTGATCTGATGGGTGTCTTGCACCAACAGCGAACCTTCTTGTTGCTCATACCGCAACAATTGCCCACTGGCCAACAGCCAAATGGTGGGGCCTGATGGGTCCATAGCCAAGTCATCAAACCCTTCATTGGATTCAATCAACACCTGACTGGCTTCGGTGGCAGGGTCAAACACTTCCAAGCCCCGGTTGCCGACCAACCAATAGCGCCCATCAGCAGCTTGTTCCACAGCATTGAGCACATCGTTCAACAGTTGGCTGGCCGGCTGCGTCACCGCCATGTCAAACTTGTTCAAGCGGTACAACTGCGACTCGCCAAAGATGGTGATGTACAAAGCGCTGCTGTGCTCCAGGATGGCCCGCACCCCACCGCGAATCAAGTCGCTGTCGATCTGCTTGAAGATTTTTTCTGCTTGATCAAAGTAAAACAATCCCGAAACCGCACTGACCCACAGGCGGTAATCCTGGTCTTGGTACAGATCCAGCACAGCGGTCGGCAGCTGTTGTTCCTGGGTGTGAACCTGGCTCAATTTCAGTTGACCTTTTTGATAACGGATCACATTCAGGCTGTCGGCCCCTTCGTTGTGAATCCAAAAAGAATCTTCCAACAGGGCGTGGTCACTGAGCACCTCGTCGATGGAATTGTCGATTTGGGTCAGGTCTGTGAATGGCAAGTAGATGTCAAATTGATCCCAATCATTGTTCAGCTTGATCACCCCCCGTGTGTCGGTGGCCACCCATATGTTTTGTTGTTGGTCTTCAAAAATGGAACGGATGTGAAAATGCTGATTCTGCGGTTGGCCACGCAGCAGAAATTTCAATGGGATGATTTGGTTGTCACGGAACAAAATCAAGCCCTGGCGGGTGGCCAGCCACAGGTTATCCATCGAATCCGCGGTCATGCTGCGCACCGTCAACCGCTCACCCATCAACGCCACGATGTGCTCGGCACTGATCAACAAGTCGAATTGTTGCTGTTCGGTGTTGAAGCGATAAACGCCTTGGTAGCCAGCGGCATAAACGGTGTTGTCTGGGGCCACTGCAATGGCATACATGCGGGCCATGCGCTGATCCTCGAGCGGATAGGCAATGGCGTGACTGATGGCGGTTTGCTGGGCGGTGTCTATGCGCAGCACTTGTCCTTCCAAGGTCGCCACCCACAGCATGCCATTGTGGTCCAAGCGCGCATCAAAAAACCGCACCGAGGTCAACCAGTCGGCGTTGTCAGGACGCCAATGGGTGAATTGATCGGTGGCCGGGTCATACACCGAAATGCCGTGGTCAAATTGAAAGATCCACACTTTGCCGGCTGGATCAGAATGGATGGCGAACACCACCGGGTGCTCAATGCCGTTGGTGATGCCCTCACCCACCGGCACCAGTTCAAAACGATTCTCGGCCCGGCGATAGCGCGCCAAACCCACTTCATTCAGGCTCAACCAAATGTCCGTTTCAGTGCCATGCATCAGGGATATTTCATTGGCCGGCAACACATCAGCGGCCAGGGTGTCCTGTTTGAAATTCAAAAAGGCTTGGCTGTCAAAGCGACTCAAGCCGCTGTGGGTGGCAAACCACATGTAGCCCTCGGCATCTTGTTCGATGTGGGTGACCATGTTGCCGGCCAGGCCGTCATACACATCATAGCGGGTGATGTTGACGTACTTTTGATCCGGGGATTGGGCCTGGGCATGACCCACCAACCATACCAAAACAACAAGCAGCCACCACCAGCAATGGTGGCACCCGAAGCGGTGCAGTGGCGTGGTTTGGTCAGCTGTTTCCAGTTTCATGTCACTCCCATGGGTTGGTCAAAGCCGCGTTGCGCGGACAGATCAAGCGCCAACTATCATAACCCAGAATCAAGCCATCATGGTATAATCCTGCGTGACTAACAGACACCGAGTCGGTCGCATGACTGGCCTGGGTTTGGCTGGACCCACAGGGGTTTTCCCACACCACCCACCGGTGGTCATGATCACCAAACACAACACCATGAATCAACTGAAAAGTTACGCCAAAGGACAGTGGCACACCGCCACCGACGGTTTCAAAGACTGCCAACATGCCCTCACCGGCCAAACCATCGCGCAAATTTCCAGTGCCGGTTTGGATTTTGCCGGCATGTTGGATTATGCCAAAACCACCGGCTTGCCCAACTTGGCCAAAATGACCTTTCATGAACGGGCCTTGATGCTCAAAGAACTGGCCTTGTATCTGACCTCGCGCAAAAAAGAATTCTATCAGTTGTCGGCTGCCACCGGCGCCACCAAACTGGATTCATGGATCGACATAGATGGCGGCATCGGCACCTTATTTGTGTATTCAGGCAAGGGCCGCAGGGAAATGCCAGACCACCACATTCTGTTGGATGGGCCACCGGAACACATCTCCAAAAATGGCAGCTTTTTGGCCCAACACATTTGCACCACTTTGCAAGGTGTGGCGGTGCACATCAATGCCTTCAACTTCCCTTGTTGGGGCATGTTGGAAAAACTGGCACCCAGTTTGTTGGCTGGGGTCCCGGCCATCGTCAAACCCGCCTCTGACACCGCTTATTTGACCGAGTTGATGTTTCAAGCCATGATCGAATCGGGGGTCTTGCCAGCAGGGTCAGTGCAGTTGATTTGTGGTTCCACCGGCAACCTGTTGGATCTGTTGACCTGTCAGGATGTGGTGGCTTTCACCGGCTCCGCCAGCACCGGTCAATACTTGAAATCGCAGCCCAACATCACCGCCAACTCGGTGCGCTTCACCATGGAAGCCGATTCCTTGAACTGCTCCATCCTGACCCCCGAATCGAACCCAGACACCCCTGAGTTTGGTTTCTTTGTGCAAGAGGTGGTGAAAGAAATGACCGTCAAATCCGGGCAAAAGTGTACCGCCATTCGCCGTGCCATTGTGCCGGCCAACCTGACTGAAGCGGTGGCCGCAGCCATCAGCCAAGAACTGCAACAGATTGTGGTCGGTGACCCAGCCCAGGAAGCGGTCAAAATGGGCTCATTGGCCAGCCTGGCACAACAACGCGAAGTGCGCGAGCGGGTCGCCGAATTGCGCCAATCCTGCGAATTGCTGTATGGCAATCCTGACCAGGTGGCGGTGGTTGGCGGCGATGACCGCCAGGGCGCCTTCATATCCCCACTGCTGTTGCTCAATGAAAAACCCTTGGACAACCACGCCGCCCATGACATCGAGGCCTTTGGTCCGGTGTCGACCCTGATGCCTTATGAACACCTGACAGACGCCGCGCGCTTGGCCAATTTGGGTCAAGGCTCATTGGTCGGTTCCATCTTCGGTGCCGATGACGAAGCGGTCTGTGAGCTGGTCAACCAAACCGCCTGTTACCATGGCCGTATGATGTTGATCAACCGCGATTCAGCGGCGGAGTCAACCGGCCATGGATCTCCTTTACCACACCTGATCCATGGTGGGCCGGGGCGTGCCGGAGGTGGCGAAGAAATGGGTGGCATCCGTGGGGTCAAACATTACATGCAACGCAGCGCCATCCAAGGTTCACCCACTACCTTGATGAAATTGACCGACAAGTACATGCCCAAGGCCCAAACCACCGAACCGCCCCAGCACCCCTTCAAATTGCATTACGAAGAGCTGCAAGTGGGTCAGGCCATCACCACCGCCAGCCGTGAGATCACTTTGGCCGACATCGAACAATTTGCCGATTTGTCTGGTGACCACTTCTATGCCCACATGGATGAAGCAGCCGCGGCCCGCAATCCATTTTTTGATGGTCGCGTGGCCCATGGTTACTTCCTGGTGTCGATGGCAGCCGGTTTGTTCGTATACCCCGATGAAGGGCCGGTGTTGGCCAATTATGGCTTGGATGACCTGCGCTTCACTGAACCGGTATATCCCGGTGATTTGATCACCATCCAGCTGACTTGTAAACAAAAGTCTTACCGCCGCGGTAAAGGTTATGGTGAGGTGCGCTGGGACCTGCAAGCCAGCAACCAAGACGGCGAAGTGGTGGCCGGTTATGACATCCTGACCATGGTGGCCTCCAACACCGAACCATTTGCAGAGTGATCATGTCCTGGATCTCAAAATTCATCCTTAAAATACTCGGTTGGAAAGTCATCAATGATCTGCCCAACGAGAAAAAATACATGCTGATTGCGGCTCCGCACACCAGTAACTGGGACTTTCCCCTGGGCTTACTGGTCAAGTTTGCCGAAAAAGTCAAATTGAATTACCTCGGCAAAGGGGCCTTGTTCGACTCCCCGTTTGGCTGGTTTTTCCGGGCCCTGGGCGGCATCCCGGTGTACCGCAAAAAACGCCTGAACATGGTGGATCAAATGGTCGATCAGTTCAATCAACGGGAACACATGATCCTGGCCATGTCACCAGAGGGCACCCGCTCCTATCTGGAATACTGGAAATCCGGCTTTTACCACATCGCCCACAAAGCCAAAGTCCCCATCGCCATGGCCACCTTGGACTTTGGCAACAAGCTGGTGCGTCTGGGCAACACGTTCATGCCCTCAGGCGACATCCAAGCCGACATGCAAATCATCCGTGCCTTTTTCGAAGGCGTCAAAGGCAAGAAACCACAAAACCAAGGTCCCATTCAAGTCAAGTCCTGATTCAAACTTGTGTCATTTGGGTGATGCTCAAATCAATGGCATGGTCGGTCATGGCTTCGCTCAACAATTCACCCAAAGCCATTTGCACCCTGGCCAAAGGAGCGGTATGAACCTGCCCGGATCCGGTTACAGTGATGACTTGTTGACACAAGGCGTCGTGACCGGGCAACTGATCCAAAAAATTCAGGTATTGCATCAACTCAAAATGCTGTAAACCGAGTTGGGCCTGCAACTGATGCAGGTGTCTGCCAAATCGCTGACTGGGGATGGACAAACAGTTCAATTGGCCTAAATCCACCATCGATTTGACGAACACCAAAGACTGATTGCGGAAACAGGCAAAATGTGACTTTTTGGCCAAGTGCTTGATGTGCCTCAAGGCCGGCTCTTTTAACTGCTGCATCAACATCTGGTAATGGCTCAATTGAGGCGCTTTGATCAACGCAGCCACATCACAGAAAACATCCATTATCATTGTCCTGCTGTTGTCTTGTAAAACTTGCTGACAAACATCTGCCATCGTGCTCATGGGTTCCAACCCTGGCTCAGTGGTGCCATTGATCCGACTGATGTGACGTATGATTTGCTCAATAATGGAATTTTGGTTGCTGGTTTCTGACATAAAAAGTATCCAGGTTTCGGGTTCAAATAAAGGTCAATTATTGGCTGCAAACTCGCAGACAATATTTCTGCTTAATGGTATATTTTTAAACGACTGAAACAGCCAGAAACGAACAATGAAATTTAGTTTTATTTGATTGCAAGAGATCGATATCCATGCTTATGATATGTTCATGCAAGACACCATACCGAACTCAAATACCCCTTCCATGAGTGAAACAGCGGTGCTGTTATCGAGAATCAATGCGGGCGATGATGCGGCCAAAAACGAACTGGCAGCCCATTGTTATCCGTTGTTATTGAAGTGGGCTCATGGACGCATTCCCTACACCGATTTGAGCTTGCTGGAAACCCGAGATTTGGTTCAAGAAACCTTCATTCGAGGCATGCAAAAAGTCGATCAAATACAAGCCAAAAAACCCGGTGCCTTTTTGGCCTATTTACGGACCATTTTCATCAATTGTGTGCGCGATGTGGCCCGCAAATCAAAAAACTCTGAACGCAACAATGGTTATCACAATTCACAAACCCTGTTTCAAGACGCCATCAACCTGGACGAATTCATCGCTTACGAAAAAGCCTTAAGCAAACTGCCACCAGCCAATCAAGAAGCGGTCATATTACGCATTGAGTTTGGCATGTCCTACCATGAAATTGCCGCTGCCACTGACAAGTCGTCTGCCGATGCCGCCCGCATGCAGGTCAAAAGGGCATTGGTGATACTGGCGGAACATATGATGTGAATGACCCATATGCAAGATGACTTATTAAACAAAGCCGAGTTGGCAGCCGCAGGCCAGCTGGTTGATGCGGGCACCGCGTCACCATACGATCGACCCTTCCAAATCATCAACCAATTGAAAAAATCCTTTCAGCAAGTCACCCCAACCGCGTTGATTCAAACGGGCGAACAATGGGGGCATTTACAAATCAATAAGCCCATAGGTCAAGGTGGCATGGGTGTGGTTTATGAAGCCCACGACACCTTGTTAAACCGATCGGTCGCGGTTAAATTCTTGAATGCGCACAACAGCGGTTTGCTGTCGGCCAATGAATTCATTGCAGAAGCCAGGCACATCGCCAAAGTCAGGCACCCCCACGTGATGGCGGTTTATGGGGCCAATACTTTTGCACAAATCACCGGTTTTTGGAGCGAGTTGTTGACCGGTCAAACCATCGATCAAATGCCAGACAAAGACCTGACGTGGCCACGGGTACTGACCATGGCCACACAACTGGCTGATGCGGTGCAATCCATCCATGACCAAGGTTTGATTCATGGTGACATCAAACCACAAAATGTCATTCTGGAACCCGACAAAGGGGTGGTCTTGATGGATTTTGGTTCGGTTCTGGATACCGACTCTGAACTCCCCCAATGGCAATCTTCGACCCCTTTGATCATGGCGCCTGAACTGTTCATACAACCCCAAAAGTCAATCCAAAGCGATGTCTATGCGCTGGGCGTGGTTTTTTATTTCTTGAGCCACCACAGAACATACCCCCACATGGCCAAAGATTTGATGTCATTACAACAAAAGGTCAACACACCCATTCGGTATCAGGCCACTGTGGGCCCCAGAAAATGGTTGAAACTGATGCAACAAATGTTGCACCAGGAGCCACAGAAAAGGCCCAGCATGGGCCAAATCAGGGCCCAATTAAACCAACTTGCAGAAGCCCCCTTGAAGCGGAAAAAACGCCTGTTGATGGGGGCTTTGGCTGTGACCTTATTGAGTTTCATTGCCTATTTGCAATTCAGCAACCAGCAATTGTCCGCAGCCAATCAAAGAACCCAACTGGCATTGAATGAGTCCAATCAATTGAATCAATTGCTGCAGGACATGTTGGCCTCGGCATCTAACATCAATCATGGCAAAGATTTATTGATGACCGATGCCATTGATCAATTCATGGATGGCATTCACCACAGCCAAGTCATCACCAACGACATCAAAGCCAAAGCCATGACCACCCTGGCCAACAGTCAAATCAGTTTGGGCCAATTTGCCGCTGGCATGAACACCCTGATGGCAGCCAAAGATTTACCCAACTTGTCACCCATGTTGGCGTTACAAATTGACATCAATCAGGTCAAATTTTTACTGCATGACCCACAATTAAATCAAGACAAATTAAGCCAAGCGACGCAATTACTGACGGCCATCAATCAGAGCCCATTGTTGACAGACATGCCACCGGCAATCAGGGCCGAATTACATCAAGCCAATATGCATGTGGCCAAAACCGAAAATCGCTATGCCCAAGCCTTGCAAGAAGGGCGTCTTGCCATCGAACTGTGGCAACTGGAACCCAGCAACAAAACCCAATGGCAACACTTGGGAATATTGTATGACATGTTCGGCCAAATACAAGGCATACAAGGCAATCACCCGACCGCCGAACAGTCCCATAAAAAAGCCCTCGACTATTTCCAAAAGGCCAACAACCGACCCAATGGCAACACCATGGTGGTGCGCAACAATCTGGCCATCACCTATGCCAAGTTGGGATTGTTCAGTGAGGCCCATGAACAAATGACCATTCTGGTCAAAGAGACCCGGGAATTTTTTGGTGAAAACCACCCCCGGTTTTTCAGCCAAGTAGGCAACCTCGCGGCGTCCTTGGCTGACAACAACCAAGCCACTGAATCATTGCAATTGTTGCGACAACATTTGCCTGGCCTGATTGAGCATTTGGGTGAAAACAGCATGAACCAATTTTATTTTGAGGGTTTGATTGCCAACAACCTCACTGCCCTGGAACGCTATGATGCAGCCGAAGCCCGGTATTTGAAGCTGATTGATACGCTGGCCAACACATTGGGCGAACAACACCCTTTGTGGTACATCAATCAAACCAATTTGAGTGAGTTATACATCAAAACCAATCAACCCAAACGGGCCAACAACATGTTAGGCGAGATGATTCCGGCGGTGACCAATGCCTTTGGGGCAGACAGTGAATTGGCCCAATACATGATTAAATTGAAGCGGCAGGCTGAATCTGCCTCAACCCTAACGATCAACTGAACCCCAAAAAAGGGTGGCCAATCAAACATTGACCACCAAAGTTCGGCCATCAGCCAAACGGGGTATGGTTCAATCAAAAGCGCTGAAAAAAATCAGGTCATCAGTGAATGAGGTGACTGAACCTGAATCATCAAATCCATTGTCTCGGTGGGCGCCCACCAACAACAAATCGCCATCTATAGCCACTGATTGCCCAAAGTTATCATCATTGTTGAAAATGCGTGCCACCAATTCGGCCCCCAATTCCCAAGACCCTTGTTGCAACAATCCACCAACCGGGTTCCAGCGATAAAAGTGAGCCATGCCAGCATCGGGAGTATTGATTGAATTGGGTGGTTCATAATCCATCAACCAGGCCCCAACCAACAACCGTCCGGCATTCACTTTGAGTGCACGACCAAATTGGGCGCCCAGTTGACCATTGCGGGCATGCAGGGTTTGCGACGCATTCCATTGGCCGGCGCCGCCATCAAATCGATACACAAACACCGCACCCAGGTCATCGTCCGTCACCGCCGTGTTTTCACTTTTCGGCGCCCCAACCACCGCCATGTCACCAGACAGACTGACTGCGGCACCGAACACATCGTTGGCATGGACAGTGGGACCACCAGGCAGCAACTTTTGCTGTTCTATCCAGCCATCAATCGGAGGGATCACATGCTCAAACACATAGGCGGCACCCACGTCTTGTCCCAATTGGTCATGCAAATATGCCCCCACCAACAATCGGTTGCCATCCAAGCTCAGGTCATAACCAAAGCCATCGCCTGCGACCGCATCACCCGGCATCAATTTGTCCTCAATTTGAAAGCCAGAACCAGTCCAGTCATAGGTGTAAACAGCACCGGCATTTTGATCGGATTCATCATCCAAATAAGCACCAATGGCCAAGCGGGTATCGGTCAAATCGACTGCAAAGCCAAACCGGTCTCCAGTGGCTTCTATCTCCTCGTTACTGTTGATGGCTTGAATTTCGACCCATTGTCCATCCACCTCCTCAAACACATAAACACGACCTGTATCTGGGGCGTTGATGTTGACGCCAGCAACAAAAGTGTCTGCCAAAGGCGCGCCCACCACCAAACGGTTGCCTTCGATGGCCACTTCACGGCCAAACCAATCGCCGCTGGCGCCATCATTGGCATACAGTTTGGCCTTGGCATACCATTGTTTTGGAGAAGGGTTTATCGCTTTGTACTCCATCACATAAACAGCACCGGCATTTTCTCCCTTGTCGTCATCCAAATAGGCACCAATGACCGCTAAATTTCCTGACATATCGACACTGACACCCAGTTGATCACCCACACTGCTGTCAGAGATTTCCAACCGATTGATCAGATCATCAAAACCCCAATCACATTCTCCAGGCAACTGGCAAATGCCGCCACCTTCTACGCGTGTTGTGGGTTGTTGACTGATCAACAAGACCCCATCTTGCACATGATTCATCATCAGTTGATCTCCGATGTAAGTCATACCAGAAAGGCCCACATTGGCACTGACACCACTGATTCCCACATCCAAGGGTGTGATGTGTTCTCCTGTCAACCAATTACCAGGACCATCCTGATAAAATAATTGCACGCCATCACTTTGCTTCACGGCCAGTTGTCCTGGTTTGATCGCCATTTGTAAACCAAACAAGTTGTCCAAGCCCACATCTTGTAATGTTTGGGTGTGCTGCCACCCGGGTGATTGACTCCACTCAAAAACTTCAACCGTGTCATTGGATGGATCTGAATCCAATCGTCCGGTACTGAATGCCGCCAGCTCATCATGCAATGCCAAACGATAGCCAAAGTATTTATTGCCTGTAGGCATCGGAGCCTGAAATGAGTGGACCAAATCCCAACTTCCCTGATTCTCTGCAAACAGGTATGCCGATCCGGCATTGCTGATCCCATTGACATTGTGACTGCTTGCCGATGCCAAGGCCAAATTGCCTGATTCATTCAACGCCACTGCAAGCCCAAAAGAGGCCGACTGTTGGGGGAATGGGTGTGGAATGAAAGTCATGTCCCATTGTTGGGTGGCTGGATTGAATTGAAATACGTGCACCGCTCCACTGTTGATCTCAATGTCATCATTGCCATACGCACCAACCAATAAGGTGTTGTTTTTCAAATCAATGTCAGAACCAAAATTGTCGCCACCACCAGACCCGGATTCCAAAGTCGCTTGCCATTGTCCATTCAAGTCATAAATCAACACCTGGCTGATTGCGATGCTGCTGTTGAAACTGGGGTGCATGCTCACCGCAACCCACTGGTCACTGATCGCCACATCATGACCATAGAATTGAAATTGCCCTTGCAAGGGAGGCAGCAAACGGGTCACTTCGACCCATTGGCCATTGATGTTTTCCAACAAATAAGCAGCCCCAGAATCATGGCCTTGGGTGTCCTCTCTTGAAGAACCGATCACCATGTGGGTTTGGGCCGGGTTGATGGCCGCACTGTTGCCTAAATACCTGCCTTCCTGCATTTGTATGGTGTTCAGGTCCAACACCACCCCTTGGTTCACCAACACATCGGCTCCGGCTTGGGCTTGGCCCATAATGAGGCTCCATACGAACAACAATACAATGAAATTTTTCATGGATAACTCCTGTGATTAACATATTCATGAAAACGGGACACCACCCTAAAAACGAACAACCAAAGAAAAATTGCACCCATTGTCATCAAAATGAATGGGCAAATATCAAGTCATCCACAAACACCCACACCCGACCCCGGTTGTCTTCGGCCAAGATGTCTGCCCGATACTCACCCACCAACAACTGATCTCCAGCCAGGGCCACCGCATGTCCAAACGCATCCTGGAACCCAGGAAATTGAGCCTGCAAGGATGCCGACAATTCCCAGGCTCCCATGGCCAACACCCCGCCAGTCTGATCCCATCGATAGTGGTGTGCAGAACCAGCCTCTGCCAGGATTTGCGCACTGCTGGTGAGCACATCTTGTAACCAAGCACCCACCAACAAGCCATTTTCAGACAGGTCCAGAGAACGACCAAACTGAGCGCCTGCTGGCTGTTCAGTGGGGAATATTTTTTGTAACGGCAACCAATCGCCCATGGCATCTTGCCGATACACAAACACCGCCCCACGGTCATCATCTGCAAAAGGGGCGTCTTCGTGTTTGGGGGCACCGATGACCGCCATGTTTTGTTCCAAACTGACCGCCGCACCGAACACATCCCCTTGATTGACAAAAACCCCATAGGGCAATAACTTATCCGTTTCGATCCAGGCACCGATGGGGGGCACAAACCATTCATACACGTAAGCAGCTCCAGCATCGATGGTGATGTCATCGGCCAAATAAGCACCAATCAAAGCCTGGTTTCCTGACAAACTCAAGGCATAACCAAAACCATCGCCAGGCTGGCCATCATTGGCGATGATTTTCTCAATGAACTGATATTCTGTGCCGGTCCATTGGTGGGCATAGACCGCGCCGGCATCCAAGCCGTTCTCATCATCTCGGTAGGCACCCACCATCATGCTGTTGCCATCCAGATCCAAAGCAAACCCAAAGCGGTCACCAGCCCCAGCCAAGCCCTCACCACTGGTCAATTTTTGTGTTTCGGTCCATTGACCATTGAGGTTTTCAAACACATAGACACTGCCCGCATCTGTTCCCTCGCCTGGCACATCATCCAAGTAGGCACCCACCACAATTCGCTGGTTGTGAATCGCCACAGAACGACCAAATTGATCGCCAGCGTCACCATCTGAGGCGACCAATTTCACCTTGGGAAACCATTGCGGCACCTGGAACAAAGCCGCTGTCTTCTGATACACATACACTGCACCGGCGTCTTGCCCTTGGTCATCATCGGCAAAGACTCCAATCACCGCCCAATCACCATCGATGTCAACACTGACCCCAAACTGATCACCCACCGAACTGTCTTGGATGTGATCGCCATTCACCCAATCTTCCAACACCCACTCACACAAAACTGGGTTGGCCCCTGCACAGTCATTACCGCTTGCAGCACGAACCGTCTGTTGCTGTTTCAACAAGGCCAGACCTTTACCGACATAGTTGACCGCCAAAGCATCAGCCGTGAAATGCAAACCGCCTTGTCCAAAGCCGTTGGACAAGCCGGTTTCAAAGTCGTTGGGGTCAATGGTTTCTTGATGAAACCAATCATCAAAGCCATGGCGCTGATGCAGGTCGGCAGTCCCCTGCTGTTTGGTGAACACCAGTTGGGTTTGATTCACTGCAATGGCGTGTCCAATTCGCTCATCCAGCTCATTGTCTACAAATGTTTGGGTCTGAACCCATTGTCCGTTGGGATTTTCTTCAAACACCACAATGGCATCATCGGTGAAGTCTTGGTTGGTGATCAAACCATGACTCATCGCCATCAGTTCATCTCCCAGGGCGGCGGTGTAGCCAAAGTGTCCACTGACCTGCGGTACCGTGGCCTGGAGGGTGTTGACCAGGTTCCATTGATTGCCGGATTTTTGATAATGGTGGACCACCCCGGCATTGTTGATGCCTGGCAAATCCTGGGAATCGGCACTGATCAACAATTGCTCTCCATTGGGACTGACTTTGATATTAAGACCGAAGCGGGCACCAAACTGAGGCATGGGGTTGCTGATCGATGTGGCCAACCATGATTGGGTGTTTGGCTGGAAATCATAGCGCCACACCAAGCCCCCTGGCGAGGTACTGCTGGCCAAAGCATCGGCCACCCAGATTGAATTACCGTGCATGGCCAGTTCACCACCAAAACCATTCGTGGCACTGGGTTCCGACAAGGTGTACAGCAATTGACCCGACAAATCATGGATGAAGACCTGACCATTGCCTGGTTCAGCAAAATTAGGCCTGGAGATCACCAACCATTGGTCATTGATGGCCACTTTGAATCCATTAGATCCCTGCATATTCTGTGTGGGTGGCAGCAGCCGCATGACTTCGGTCCACGAGCCATTGACGTGTTCAAATAAATAGGCAGCACCCGAAAGGAAACCCATGGTGTGCTCATTGGGCGAACCAATGACCATGTGTGTTTGGGCTGGATTGATGGCGGCACTGCTACCTAAATTCTGTCCTTCCCGAACACCGATCAGTTGATCAAGATAGACCGCTGAACCGGGACTGGTTTGGGCAGATACTGAAAATGTGGCAATGCCCGCCCACAACAGGGCAATGGGCCAAAAGCCAAAACGATGAATTGTTAACATGGGGTCTCCTGATAAACTGACTGATTTAACCGATAAAACGGGTCTGCAACAGGAAACCGAACGAATGGAAAAGAATCACACCATGTGACCTGACGGTCACATGGTGAATTTTTTGGAATGTCCTATGGGCTTAAAATCAGCGTGGGTCAAACAACGCCACAGGGGCTTCACCCAAGGTAAAACCCGCTTGGACTTGCTGCACCGGGGCCATCAGACTTTGGTTTTTCAATTCAACGTCAAGCACCGTGAAAGGGGCTTGTAAGCCGGATTGAGCAACCAGTTCAGTCGGCCAATCAAAGGCCATGCGGTGGCTGCCGGCTGACAACCATTGGGCGGTCATCAGCAAAGCGATTGGCTGCGCTTGGCCTTGGGCGTCGGTACCCAGCAAGGTGCCCCTGATTTCATAGCGCCCGGCCAAGGCATTGTCGATGCCCAATTCAAGCTGTTGGCCATTGGCTTGCAATTGACCATCGAATTGGGCACTGGGCAAGTTCACGGCAAAAGCGGTGGAGGCATCGCGCAACACCTTTTGGCCATTGACCACCGATTCGGTGACGGTGTGGATTTCCCACAGGCCAGCGGTCATCGCTTGACCCAACAAGCCCGACAGCACCGCTTGTTGGCTGCCATCGGCCGCGGGTTGGAATGTCAGATCGCTGATTTTTTCACCGTTGGGCGCGGTCACATAACCTTGGATTTGCATGCTTTCAGGATCACTGGACATGGCGACTTTGACCACCACGTCCTGGCCCACCTGATGGCTTTGTTGGGTGGTTTGTAAAGACAACACCTGCGTACTGTTGGGTTCCAGCACATGCACCACGTAAGCGTCGCTGCCGATGCCATTGACTTTTAAGGTCAGCTCACCGGCTTGGGCTTGCACTTTCAGCGCCACGCTGTGGTCACCCACCGGCATGCCAGCGGCCTTCAATTCGCGGGCCCCAACAAAAGTGGTGGCCGATACCGGTTGGTCACCCATCGACAGTTGCACCTGGGCAGGCTCGATGGCCAAACTTTTGTCGCTCACTTGCAAGGGATTCAGGCGAATGACGGCGATGTCCGAGGTCAATGGCAGGGCCAAACCCTGGGCCAATTGGGCGCCGCTGGCATCCAACCAGTACTGCTTGGACTGGCTGAGGTAACCGGCGTTCGCCGCTGGGGTGAAGGCCTGACCAAGCAAATTTTGGTTGAAGGCCACGCGTTGTTGCTCACCCTTGATGGGGGTGGATTTCAAAGCAAACACCGCCAAGGTTTGCGCTTGGGGCGTTTCGTTCCACTGAATGTCAGCTGGGCTCACGCTGGCCATGGTGGTCAAGCAAGCCGTGATTAAAATGTGTTTTTTCATGATGTTTCTCCGGCTCACAGGTCGTTGCGTAAAATGGTGTCCAAGCCAAAACACTTGCGGCGGCTTTGGTTGTGACTCAAGGGTTCGCCACCGCGCATGCGCGCGGTGTCATAGAACCACACCGTGCCGGCCCCGGCTTGCGAAGAACATTCCAAGAAACCATCCGAACATGAATTCAACCAGGCTTGGGTGATCTCCAAACCCAGGTTCAAATGGTAGCCACCACAGTAAGAATCGCCATCAAAAATGGAGGTTTCCACGTCGGTACCGACCACATTCCAAAAGCCTTTGGGCAAGCTGGGGCGGCCCGCTGTGCCCAACAGCCAATTGTTGTTGTAGTAGTCCATCCAGGACGTTTGTTGCATGCGCACCGCATCACTTTGGTAGCCCAGCAGCCAACCCAAAGCAGCTTCAAACACATTGCCCTGCATCACCGCATTGGCCAGTGGCGTGCCTTTGGAAGACGGCGCCAAAGCGTTGACCCAGCGGATGCGGTTGATGATGTTGGGATAGCGGCTGTCATAGGTCGGGTTGGACATGATCCAGCGCATCACATTGCCGCCATTGGAGTGCGTGATCACCACCAAATCGGTGATGTTTTTGCTGTTGATGAAACTGCTCAATTGCCCAGCGAGACAGCCAGCGGCGGCGCTGTCCCACATGTATTTTTCAAAGTTGCAATTGATCACCGTGTAGTTGCTCTGGTTGGGCAACCCTTGGCGGATGGAATTGATGTTGTCCCATTGCCAGTAGTCACTGGCGGCGTTGGTTTGTGATCCGGTGCCGTGGACAAAGGCCACACCGGTGTTGGACAGTGCGGCGCTTGATCCCAGGATCAGACACGCCAGCACCAAGTACTTGCTGTTCATTACTCACCTCTTCTTGTGTTGATTAATAATTCAGAAGTGCACCAATCTAAGTCGTTGATTTACATCTTCTTCTTTTTATTGTAAACCGATTTTTCAATAATTTTCAAACGTTTGTTTGAAGTTTTCCCAAAATTCGACCCCAAGCCCCCTCAAAACCGACTTTCAACGGATCTGCAAGCGGCAAAACCACGACGCTTTCACAGTAATTTCAAGCATCTTGGTATCAAATGTTTGGCGCACCGATAAATCCAGAAAAATATCATTCACTTGCGGGGTATTTGTTGTAAACTACATCGTTGAATGATATTTCTTACTTTAGTCTTGGAGTAACTATGAACAAAATAACAAAAATCGCAACACTGTTGATTTTCGCCCTGGCCCTGACGGCTTGTAAAAAAGATGAGGTCAAGCCAAGTAATCCTGACGATGGCAGCAGCACCGACAATACCCCTGTGGTTGACACCAACCCAGTGCGCACCGACGGCTTGATCTGCTGTAATCCTGCGGACTTGACCGATCCCAACAGCTTGTTGTCCAAGCGTGTGGTTTACTTCGATTACGACATGGCCACCATCCGTTCAGAATTCCGCGAAATGCTGGCCCTGCACGGTCAATACCTGTCTGAGAATCCTTCGGCCCGCATGACTTTGGAAGGCCATGCCGATGAGCGCGGTTCGCGTGAGTACAACCTGGCTTTGGGTGAAAAACGTGGCAACGCCGTGGCCAACTTGCTGCGCGCTGGTGGCGCCAGTGCCGATCAAATCACCGTGGTCAGTTACGGTGAAGAGCGTCCAGAAGCGATGTGCAGCGACGAGTCGTGCTGGTCACAAAACCGCCGCGCCGTGATCGTTTACACCGCCGAATAAACTTTAACCCTTGCGGTTGGTCTAAAACCCGGCTTAGGTCGGGTTTTTTACATCTGAAACAAACCAAACGAGGTTGCATATGAAACACATCACCATCATTTGTTTGCTGCTGGTCAGTCACCTGGCCACAGCCCAGAAAATGTCGATCCAGGATCGCTTGAAACGACTGGAACAACAGGCCGGCGTGCAAAACAACAACAACACGGCGGACCTGGTGATCCAACTGCAGGAGCTGCAAACCCTGGTGGCCCAATTGCAAGGCAAAATCGAAGAACAAAACTTCCAAATCAACGAGCTCAAAGAACGCCAAAAAGTGCTGTATGTGGACATGGATTCACGCCTGGCTCAACTGGAAGCCAACAACTTGTCACAAGCCGGTGAAGTGAAAAACGAATTGGTGGTCGACAGCGCCATCCAAGACGGCAACAACCCAGCGGCCACCACCCAATCGGTGCAATTGGGCAAACCGGTGGTCCGCGAATCGGTGGACGCCCAATTGTCCACCAACACCATGAACCAAGGCAGCCTCAGCGCCACCACCGTGGCCAGCGATCCGGCCGTTGAGCAAATGTACCAAGCGGCTTTTGCCCAATTGAAAGCCGGTCGTTTCAATGAATCGGCGCGCTTGTTCGAGGACTTCATCCAACAGCACCCCAACCACGAGCTGACCGACAACTCCTATTACTGGCTGGGTGAGTCGTATTACGTGACCCGCAATTACCCCTTGGCCTTGTCGGCCTTTCAGTCACTGGAACAGAACTTCCCTTTGAGCAGCAAACTGTCTGACGCCTTGTTGAAAATTGGCTACACCTACCATGAACTGGAAGATTACCAGCAGGCCCAACAAGCCTTGAACAAGGTGGTCGATTCATTCCCCAACCAATCGGTGGGGCGCCTGGCACAAAACCGCCTCAACCTGCTGCGAAGAGAAGGCAAAATCAATTGAACGGGTCGCGTGACAAGCAACTCAAAATTTTTGAAATCTTTCACTCCTTGCAGGGTGAAAGCAACCTGTCTGGCCTGCCCACGGTATTTGTGCGGCTGACCGGCTGCCCCTTGCGCTGCACCTGGTGTGACACCGAATACGCTTTTCACGGCGGCAGCTGGGTGCACTTTGATGCCATCATCGCCGAAGTGAAACAACACAATACCCCTTATGTCTGTGTCACCGGCGGTGAGCCATTGGCACAGAAACGGGTGTTGGGTTTGCTCGATGCCTTGGTCGATGAAGGCTTCACTGTCAGTTTGGAAACCGCCGGTTCCATTTCGGTGGCCGAGGTGAATCCCGCGGTGATCAAGGTGGTTGACATGAAAGCCCCCGGTTCCGGAGAGGTGGGCAAAAACCACTATGAAAACTTATCCCTGCTCAGCGCCCAAGATCAGGTGAAATTCGTTATCGCCGATGCCGCCGATTACCAATGGAGCAAAGACCTGATCGTCGAACACCAGTTGACCGAGCGCTGTCAAGTTTTGTTGTCACCGGTGGCTGATGTGTTGAACCCCACCACCTTGGCCGAATGGATCTTGCAAGATCAATTGCTGGTGCGCTTTCAGATTCAATTACACAAACACCTGTGGGGCGATCAGCCCGGCACTTAAGGAATGCGAGCATGAACAAGAAATGTGTGGTGTTGTTGTCAGGCGGCTTGGATTCTTCCACCTGTCTGGCGGTGGCCAAAGACCAAGGCTACGATTGTTACACCTTGTCGATTGATTATGGCCAACGCCATGTGGCCGAATTGAACGCCTCGGCCCGCATTGCCGCGATGCTGACCGACCACCCGCACCAAGTGGTGCAGATCAACCTCGACGCCATCGGTGGTTCAGCCCTGACCGACGAGGCCATCGAGGTGCCCGATTATGGCTGCAGCGATGAGGCCATACCGGTCACCTATGTGCCAGCCCGCAACACCATATTTTTGTCCACCGCTTTGGCTTATGCCGAAGTGGTGGGCGCCGAGGCCATTTTCATCGGGGTCACTGCAGTGGATTATTCGGGTTATCCGGATTGCCGCGCCGAATACATCGAAGCCTTCACCACCATGGCCAACCTGGCCACCAAAGCCGGGGTCGAAGGCCAGCGCTTAGAAATCATCACCCCGCTGATTGATGCCGACAAGGCACAAATCATTCAAATGGGGCACGCCCTGGGTTTTGACTACAGCCAAACCGTCAGTTGTTACAATGCCAATGAGGCCGGTGAGGCCTGTGGCACTTGTGATTCTTGCCATTACCGCCGCCAGGGTTTTACCCAGGCCGGCATTGCCGATCCCACCCGCTATGTTGACCACTGACACCGCAACCATCACCCAACTGATCAGTTACCCGATCAAGTCATGTGCCGGTTTGTCGCACCAAACCATCACCGCCAATGCCTTGGGGCTGCCCCATGACCGCCAATGGATGGTGGTGGATGCCAACGGCCGCTTCCTGAGCCAACGCCAACACCCGACCATGGCCTTGATTCAGCCACGAATGACAGCCGGGACTTTGCGCTTGTCGGCACCGGGCATGGCCGAGATTGAAATCCCCCAAACCAGTGAACCCACCACCCTCGAAGTCACGGTCTGGAAAGACACCGTACAGGCCCACACCACCCTCGATGCGGTCAACCAATGGCTGTCATCTTATTTGGGTTCACCGGTGCGCTTGGTGCATTATGGCAGCGACAGTTTTCGACAGATTGATCCGGCCTTCGCCGCCCCGGGCCAAGCCGTGGCCTTCGCCGATGGGTACCCGCTGCTGGTCACCCACGAAGCCAGTTTGGCGGACTTGAATGGCCGCTTGTCTGCCGCGGTGGACATGAGTCGTTTTCGACCCAACATCGTTGTGCAGTCTGCTGCGGATGCCTGGTCCGAGCTGGGCTGGCAACGGCTGCAAAATGATCCGGCAAACAGCGAAGCCGGACACCTTGACTTGGTCAAACCTTGTGCCCGCTGTGTGATGACCGGCATCAACCAACAAACCGGCGAACAAACCGGCAGTGAGGTGTTGAAAACTTTGCGCCAACAATTCGCCCACCAGGACCAAGCGGTGTTTGGCATCAATGGCATCGCCCACAGTCCGCAGGACCAGTTGCCCTTGCAGGTGGGTCAATCACTGCAGATAGTGCACAAACAAGCCGGTTAAGCCGATTTGACTGGCGAACACCAAAGCGCCCAGTAACACCAAGCGCCCACCGGTGGCACCCAACTCCCGCACCCGCACTTTGAGGCCGATGGCCACCATGGCCAACACAAACAAGCCATCGCTGAGCCGTTCACCCCAAGCCAGGACCGGCTGTGGCAACCACGCCATGCTGGCCAACACCGCGCACAACAAAAACACCCAAATGAACCAGGGCACCAAAGCCAGCCAGGACCAAGGGCCTGGCGTGCGGGTGGCTGGATCAGATGCTGGCTCGGTTGCGGGGGTCTGGCGCCACAGCACAATCAACACCAACAACAACGGCACCAACAACAGGATGCGGCACATTTTGATCAGCACAGCGGTTTGTCCAACTGGATCACTGACGGCAAAACCTGCGGCCACCACATGGCCCATGGATTGCAAGGTGTTGCCCAACAGCAGGCCCATTTCGCCCGGTCCATCACCGACCCAAACCGGGGCCAACCAGGCCAGCACAAACACCCCCAAAAAACCCAAAAAATTGACCACCGCCACCGTCATGGCAGCGGGCCCAACCGGACCCTGCAGCACCTTTTGCACCGCCATCACGGCAGCCGAACCACAGATGCCTTGGCCACTGGCCAGCAAACAGGCCGTGCTGGCCGGTATGGCCAACAACCGGGCCAACAATGCGGTGATGGCAAAGGTCATGACCAAGGCCAACACCACAAAAACCAACACCGCACCGTTGATTTGCCACAACACCCAGGCATTCATTTGCAACCCCATCAAGGCCACGGCCACCGACAAAGCATGACACTCCAACCAATCGACGCCCGCCACACATCGTCTTGGGACCGGCCACACATTGCCCAGCACAAAGCCCATCAACAAGGCCAACAAGGTCACCCCCATGGAGAAGTGATCAGACAGCCACCAGGCAGCCAGGGCCAACAGGCCAACCCAGATCCAGCCAGGCAAAAGTGAGGTCAATCTTCGCATGGCTGCATTGTAACCCATGGCATTCAGGCCCAAAGCCCATAATATTCAATGATTTGGCCATTTTTTTGGATTCGATTAGCGCATCAAGGATGGATTCTCATGTTAAAATTTGGCCTTTCGTTTTCCGATCACCTGCTGGGGGCGTGTCTTGATTGACACAACAAACAGGTGGGAAACGTTTTTGATCAAAAGACCTAATGGAGCAATCATGTTGAATTCCTTTTACAACGAATTTCTGGGCAACAGCCCGCAGTGGTTTAAAAACGTCATCATCGCCTTTTTATTGGCTTGTTACCCACTGACCCTGTTGTTGGGAGAAACCGTCATGGGCTGGGCATTCATCTTGATGTTCATCATGACCTTGGCCTTGGCATTGAAATGCTATCCTTTGCAGTCCGGCGGCCTTTTGGCCATTGCGGTGTTGGCTTTGGGTTTAACCAGTGCCGAAACGGTGTGGTACGAAATCCAACAAAACCTCGGGGTGATCATGCTGTTGGTGTTCATGGTCAGCTTCATCTATTTCATGAAACCACTGTTGATTTTCATCTTCGGTAAAATCTTGCTCAAAGTCAGGAACAAGATTGTGCTGTCTTTGATGTTCTCCATTTCTGCTGCGGTGTTGTCAGCCTTCCTGGATGCGCTGACGGTGATGGCGGTGTTGATCACGGTATTCGTGGCCTTGTATGGGGTTTATGAAAAGGTCCATTCCAGCATCAACGTCGATTATGATGACAATGAGGAAAAGGACCGCCAACAATTGGGCGGTGACACACTGGAAGAATTCCGCGCCTTTTTGCGCTCATTGGTGATGCACGGCGCTGTGGGCACCGCTTTGGGTGGCGTTTGTACCCAAGTGGGTGAACCACAAAACCTGTTGATCAGTGAAAAAATGGGCTGGAACTTCATTCAGTTTGCCGCCGAAATGGCACACGTGACTTTCCCGGCTGTGATCGCTGGTCTGTTGACCGTGATCGTGTTGGAAGTGACCAAAAAGTTTGGCTTTGGGGGCCACCTGGATGCTGGGGTGCGCAAAATCCTGGAAAACTACCTCAACGAAGAAAATGAGAAACGCACCAAGCGCGAAACCTATGCTTTGATCATCCAGGGCATCAGTGGCTTATTGCTGATTGCCGCCTTGGCCTTACACATCATGCAACCGGGGCTGATTGGTTTGTTTTTGCTGGTGTTGACCACCGCCCTGACCGGCATCAATGAAGAGCACCGCATCGGTCACGCCTTTGAAGAATCGCTGCCCTTTGTGTCCTTGTTGTGCATCTTCTTCGTGATTGTCGGCATGATCCATGACCTGCACCTGTTCAAGCCGGTGATTGATTGGGTCTTGACTTTACCGATCGACGCCCAACCGAAAGCCTTCTTCCTGGCCAATGGCATTTTGTCCGCCATCAGTGACAACGTGTTCGTGGCCACGGTATACATCAACGAAGTGAAAGCCCAATTTGATGCCGGCAACATCAGCCGCGAACATTTTGACACCCTGGCCGTGGCCATCAACACCGGTACCAACCTGCCCAGTGTCGCCACCCCCAATGGTCAAGCGGCCTTCTTGTTCTTGCTGACCTCGGCCCTGGCCCCAGCCATCCGTTTGGGTTACATGCAAATGGTGTGGATGGCCCTGCCCTACACCGTGGTCCTGACCATAGTGGGCTACTGGTTCCAATAAACACCACCAACAACCAACAAAAAAGCCTGGACATCGTGACCAGGCTTTTTATTCTCGGCATCAGGACCGCTGTTCAAAAAGCATAGGTGTCAAACAACTGCTCGATGTTTTTGTTCCACACCCCATGGTATTTTCCGAGCTTGCGTTCGGCCGGGGTGACATCGGTGTCGGCGATGATTTGTAAGGGCTCCAGATAAATGCTCTCATCTTTACCACAGGGAGAGCGGATGGCCCGTTGTTCCAAACCCGCGCGGGCTTGGGCCAACATTTGCAAAGCCAATTCGCGCACGGTGGCGCCCCGAAATGGGGTGTCCAGGCCCAGGCGGGGAACGTGGTTGCGCAGGTGCTCATGTTCGGCAGTGGTCCAATCACTGACCCAGTCGCTGGCCAAATCCAATTGGGTTTGGTCATACAACAAGCCAATCCACAAGGCCGGTAGCGCACAGATGCGGCGCCAAGGACCGCCATCGGCACCGCGCATTTCCAGGAATTTTTTCAAGCGCACTTCCGGAAAGGCGGTGGTCAGGTGGTCTTCCCAATCCTTCATGGTGGGCAGCTCTCCCGGCAGCACCGACAGTTGGCCGCGCATGAAATCGCGGAATGACAAGCCCGCCGCATTGATGTACCGACCCTCGCGATAAACGAAGTACATCGGCACATCCAACATGTAATCGACATAGCGCTCAAAGCCCATGTTCGATTCAAACACAAATGGAATGATGCCACAGCGGTCCGCATCGGTGTCGGTCCAAATGTGCGAGCGGTAACTGACAAAGCCATTGCCTTGGCCATCGGTGAATGGGGAATTGGCAAACAAGGCCGTGGCGATGGGTTGCAAGGCCAGCGAAACGCGGAATTTTTTCACCATATCGGCCTCTGAATCAAAGTCCAAATTGGCCTGGATGGTGCAGGTTCGTTTCATCATGTCCAACCCCAATGAACCGACTTTGGGCATGTATTCACTCATGATGGCATAACGCCCTTTGGGCATGAACTCAATGTCTTCGCGGGTCGCTTGGGGGTGGAATCCCATGCCCAAAAAGGCACTGCCCATGGGTTCGGCCACCGCTTTGACTTCTTTCAAATGCTGGCCGGTTTCACTGCAAGTTTGGTGCACATCTGCCAATGGCGCCCCGGACAATTCCAGCTGGCCACCTGGCTCCAAAGTGATCGAACAACCATCCCGTTTTAAAGCCACCACATGTTCGCCTTCGTATTCGGGCTGCCAATCAAATTGTGCGGCCAGACCGTTGAGGATGTCCTTGATGCCACCGGGTTCATGGTAATGCAGGGGTTGGTGGTTGGCCCGATGAAAACCAAATTTCTCGTGTTCTGTGCCCACTTTCCAAGCCGACCTGGGTTTGCATCCAGCGGCAATGTAATCGATGAGTTGTTGTTTGTTTTCGATCGGTATTTGCTTGTTGTTGGCCATGAATACCCTGAGAATGGTGGGGGGTTTTATCTTACCAAAAAATGTTTCACCCCAGACAGTTTAAATCACGACTTGGCCTTTTCAGCAGGCGGCCCTTTGTGCTTTAATCAGGGCATGAAAAAAGGCATGTTGATTCTGTTATACGCAACCTTAATGGCCGTCGTTACCACCCTGGCACTGGCGGCAGAGACGACGGGTGGAGTTCTGCATCGCGGCAACGGCGGTGAACCGGATTCGCTCAACATCCACCTGGCCCAAGGATTGAACAGCCACAACATTTTGTTTGACCTGTATGAAGGCTTGTTGACTTTTGATGCACAGGGACAAACCGTGCCGGGCGTGGCCATCAGCCACCGGGTGAATGCCGCACACACGCAGTGGGACTTCACCCTCAGAAATGATGCCCGCTGGAGCGACGGCAGTTCGGTCACCGCCGCCGACTTTATCCGCGCCTGGCAGCGCGCCATCGACCCCAGCACGGCGGCACCGTATCGCCACCTGTTCGACAACCTGATGGACGGCGGCCAATTGCAAGTGGTCAGTGATCATCCACAGCATTTGAGCATCACCCTGCAACAAGCCGATGCCGGCTTGTTACAAAAATTGGTGCTGCCCGTGTTCTACCCACTGCCGGCCACCACAACCACCGATTTGCCCATCAGCAATGGCGCTTTTTATTTGCTGCAGCGTGACATCAATGAGCGGATCATCTTGCACAAAAACCCCCACTTCCATGCCGCCAACTCGGTCCGGCTCGATGCCGTGCATTATTGGGTCACAGAAAATCAGCACAGCGAATTGTTGCGCTTTCGGGCCGGTGAACTGGACCTCACCGAGGCCATTCCAGACAGCCAAATAGACTGGATACGCAACCACCTGCCAAACGCCTTGCACATCGCGCCTTATTACGGCACTTTCTTCTTGGGGCTGAACACCACACACCCCAAACTCAATGACCTGGCTTTGCGACAGGCCCTGCGATTATCGATTGACCGCCAAATATTGGTGGAAAAGGTGTTGAAGAGCGGACAATTACCGGCGGTCAAGATCATCCCACCTGAGCCCAACACCGCAGCGGCTGCCGCGACCCATGACCCCTTGTTTGATCTCAACCAAGCCCGTCAGTGGTTACAAGACAGCGCCTTCAATCCCGCCACTGACCGGCTGGAAATCCTATACAACAACAGCGAGAATCAACAGAAGGTGGCTTTGGCGGTGGCTGCCATGTGGCGACAAAATTTGGGCATCCGCAGCCAATTGCGCAACCAAGAATGGAAAACCTTCATCATCACCCGCAAAGGGCCCAACAAACAGGTGTTCCGCTCAGGGTGGATTGCTGATTACGACGATCCTTTGAATTTTTTGGACCTGTTCCACAGCCAATCACATTTCAACTTTTATGGTTTCAACGAGCCGGCATACGACCGGCTGATTGAGCGGTTGCGTCAACAGGCTGGTCCGTCTGCCCCTTTGCGCCAACAAGCGGAACACCTATTGGCCACACAGGTACCGGTGATTCCCCTGTATCACTACGTGTCCAGGCACCTGGTACAACCCCACATCCTGGGTTACCAAGACAACAAAATGGATCGGCACCTGAGCCGTTACTTGAGCAAAACGGATTGATACTTGGTTGGATTGAAAGCACAACCAAGCGACCCGAAGATCGCCTGGCTGCCACCTTGCCCCCTTGGTTTATTGGCCCTGATCAGAGGTGGTTTTTGGCCACTTTTTCAATGTCATCACTCAAGGCCTTCATGCGTTTAGTGGCCTTGGCAATTTTCTTTTCAGAAGAGGTGGGTTTTTTCAACTTGTAATGGGTGCCGACATCTTTCATCAAGCCCAAACGCCACAACTCGGTGTAGATGGCTTTGGGCGTTAAACTGCCATTGGCATGCTTTTGGCACAAGGCCTCAAACGACTTTTTGTCATCGTTTTTGAGGATCTTCTTGGTGTTGTTCTTTTCACAAAAGGCCAACACATCGGCATACACTTTGGCCACTTTGGATGGTTTGATGTTGATCTCATCGCTGTTGATATAAGGCGCGATGAAACGGCGGTCGATGCCGGTGCGGGCCGAAATTTCCACCACCGTGGATTTTTTCTTTTCCGTTTTGGCCAAGCGCACCATGTGCATCTTGTAATACTCCATGAACTCCTTGTAAGGAAAGTCGTTCTCTAGGGTGGCTTGGGCCATGATTTTGGCGATCGAAGACACGGATTCGCTCATGGCAGAGCGATTGCTGCTGTTTTTCATTTTACACACATTTTTTATTACACACACATACATTATATGCAACTTTCAGAACAATACGCAGCAACAAATGTAAATATTCGTGCCAAATTTAACAAAAAATCTATGAATTTATGCCATGGAGGGCACTTGCGGCGCCGGAAAACCGAAAAGTGCTAATTTTGGTACACATCGAAGCGACAAGATTTACCGCCAATTTGAAAAGTGGGCTTGTGTGCAGTCAAGGTGGGGGCTTTGGGTGGTCGCTTGATCACCACCCGACTGGCTGCTGATGCCCGCGCCGCCAGCAACAACTCCAGGGCCTCATCAGCTTGGCCCTGATGCAGGGCTTGGAACCATTGCATGGCCTTTTTGTTTTTTGCGCTTTTGCCACTGTCAGGAAACATGGGATCCAGGTAAACCACATCAAATGATTGGGAATCCAGCAATTGTCTGGCATCGGCCATGTGCAGGGCAAAGGGCACCACGCCCGTTTGCTGTTGGTGGCGTGACAACCCATCGGTCAACAGCGCTTGAATCACGGGGTGGCTTTCGGTGGCCGACACCGCAAACCCCGCCTGGTGTAACAAGAAACTGTCAGTACCCATGCCGCATGTGGCATCCAGCACCGTGTGATCGGTTTGCCCTTTGATGCGGCAGGCTTTGACCAAATACTCACCACCGACCGGTTGTCTGGTGCGATGACGCATGGCCCCGCTGAGGAAATCAACCGCCAGGGTGACTGCGGGTTGCTGCCGGTCACACAAGGACAAAACCCCGTCATGCCATGACAGGGTTAAGGTTTCTGGCAGGCTTTCACTGACTGTAGCTGGGTCCAGGCCCAAGGTTTTGAGGTGCCGTTGCAAGGCCCCATCGAACATGGGATCAGCGTTGCTTGATGCCCACGTAATCCCGGGTTTTGGCCCCACCATAAACTTGACGGGGTCGACCAATGCGGGTGTCAGGTGTTTCATGTTGCTCCAACCATTGCGAAGTCCAACCCACGGTGCGGGCAATGGCGAACATCACGGTGAACATCTGCACCGGAATGCCCAGGGCTTTGTAGATGATGCCGGAATAGAAATCCACATTCGGGTACAGCTTGCGGGCCACAAAATACTCGTCTTTGAGGGCGATTTCCTCCAAGCGCATGGCCAACTCCAACTGGGGATCGGTGATGCCCAAGTCATCCAGCACTTCATGACATGCCTGGCGGATGATGGTGGCCCGTGGATCAAAGTTCTTGTACACCCGGTGCCCGAAACCCATCAATCTGAATGGATCGTCTTTGTCTTTGGCTTTGGCCACGTATTTATCGATTTGGCTGACATCGCCAATTTCATCCAGCATCTTCAACACCGCCTCATTGGCGCCGCCATGGGCGGGGCCCCACAAGGAGGCGATGCCGGCTGAAATACACGCAAACGGGTTGGCCCCGGTCGAGCCGACCAAACGCACGGTCGAGGTGCTGGCATTCTGTTCGTGGTCGGCATGCAAGATGAACAACAAATCCAAGGCTTTGGCCGCCACCGGATTGATTTCATAGGGTTCTGCCGGTACACCGTACATCATGTGCAACAAACGCTCGGTGAAGCCCAGTTTGTTTTTCGGATACATGAACGGTTGACCGACGTAATTTTTATACACCGCCGCAGCCACGGTGGGCATTTTGGCGATCAAGCGGATGGCCGCCATTTTGCGGTCGGTCGGGTTGTTGACATTGGTGCTGTCATGATAGAAGGCCGAAAACGAACCGATCACACTCATCATCATGGCCATCGGGTGGGCGTCGTATTGAAAGCCTTTCATGAACGAACGGATCTTCTCATGCACCATGGTGTGGCGGGTGATTAAGTGATTGAATTCATCGTATTGTTGTTGGTTGGGCAGCTCACCATTCATCAACAAATAGGTCACTTCCATGAAGTTGCTGCTTTCCGCCAGTTGTTCAATGGGGTAGCCACGGTACAACAAAATGCCCTTGCCACCGTCGATGAAAGTGATGTCGCTTTTGCACGCACCGGTGGCGGCAAAACCCGAATCATAAGTGAAATAGCCGGTTTGTTTGTGCAGGGTTTTGATATCAAAGGTGGGTGGACCCATTTCCGCCCGAATCACCGGTAATTCAGCGGTTTGTCCTTCCGGGGTCATGACTTTTACGACATCTTCACTCATCTATACGCTCCAAATAGGTTTTTTATTATCGTGGGTCACCAATACCGACTCGGCACCGGTTTCAAACAAGCGTTTATTTTACACTTTGGGGTCCACTTATTAAAGGAGTTTAGGCATTCGCCCCCGGCGTTCTTGCTCGGGATCAAAGCCCACAGGCACAAAAAAGCCCGAACGGTGTCGGGCTTTTTAATCGGGTCACAGAAAATATTATTTTCTTTGGTATCTGCGCTTGAAGCGATCCACCCGTCCACCTGAATCGGCCACTTTTTGTTGGCCGGTGTAGTAAGGGTGTGATTTGGATGAAATCTCAATTTTCACCAACGGATACTCATTGCCATCTTCCCACTTGATGGTCTCTTTGCTGTGAATACAAGAGCGGGTCAAAAAGGCGAAATCGGCGCCAGCATCTTGAAATACCACTTCTCTGTATTCTGGATGAATATCTTTTCTCATAGTTGTTTCCGGTGTTCTGTATCAAACAAGACGGCGTATTTTAATGTCATGCCGGTGGAATGTAAAGCACCCTTGACACTTTTTTTCGGGCCGTTTCGACTCACAAATCCAGGTCGCCGATGTCCACATCAAAGCGGCTCATCAAACCGGCCAAGTCTTTGAGCATGATCTGGCCTCCAATTTTGATCACCACCAGTTCTGACTCATCGTCCAAGGCCATCACCGACAGCCCGCGCATCGCGTCATCGCCCATCTCGGCCATGATGTAGACCGTTGAGTCCTCTTCACGGATGGCTGCCAATTGTTGCATGCCCAATGATTTCATGGCCCCGGCGGTGTTGTTGATGAAGGATTTGATCTGCTGCATGTCGCCTTTGAATTCACCGTCATCCAGGTTGTAGACCCGGACGGATATTTCGGTCAGGTTTTTCATGATGTCTGAAACCTGTTTTTCCTCGCTGGTCATGCCGCTGAGCAGGCCCAACATGGCCGCTCCCAGGTTGATCTCAACCGAAGGTTCGACGCCCATCACGGCTTGCAATTCTGATATCACGTCCTGGGCTTTGAGCTGACAGGACAGCAACAGAAGACTTAAGTATAGGGTTATTTTTTTCATGATTGACTCCACTAAATCTGTGCCATGGATTTAGAAACGGGAACGATGATGGCCGGTTTGATGCCATGGGTGTTGGTTTCTTCCAACGCTTTGGCACTGACTTTTTGCATGTAGTGCATGGCAATTTGCATGTCCCGTTCAGCCGCCGCCAACTGTTCCAGTTGGGCCTGCTGGCGGTTGTGCCAAACCAATCCCAGTGACAACACCGCCACCATGGAAAAGGCCATCGCTGGCTTGAACCATTGTTGACCTGCACCCAAGCCAATTTTTTGGTACAAACCTTGCTTCATGCCGGGCGGACACTTGACCTGCCTGGCTTGTTCAAAATAAGTGGTCAGTTCATCTGACACCTGTTGTTCGATACTTTGCTTACGCATATGTTTTTTCCAAACTTTCTTTCAATTGTTTTCTGGCTCGGTGCAAATAGACCTTGGTTTGGGACAAACTCAAGTCCAATGCATCGGCCAACACCTGGTAACTGAGGCCGTTGATCTCGCGCATCACCAACAAAGATTGATAGGGTTCATCCAGTTGGTTGATGGCTTTGCCAATTTCACCAGACAGCTCATCATTCAAAACCGCATCGCTGGCTGAAGGGGCGACATCACTGCCGACCGCTTGTGCCATCTGATATTCATAGGCATGCTTGCGCCGCCTGAGGATATCCAGACAATGGTTTCTGGTCACTTTATACAACCAGGCTTTTTCATATTTACCACCGTCTTCTTTGCGCTGCCAGAGCTTGATGAAGGTGTCTTGCACCACGTCTTCCGCTTCCAGCTGATTGCCCAGCATCTGATACGCCAAGGCATACAGACCGTGCTGGTTTTTGCTCACTTGTAGGCGATACCAAATACTCATGCAGTTCAGATGTTCACTTTTCAATCATTGAGACGGTCTGATCTCGATTTTGTTACAAAAATCAAAAAAATAACACCCATTTATGGATTATGCTGTGAGTTGACGGTTTATTTGCTCACTCATTATATAGAAAAACATGCGTAAAATTCTGACATTCCTGACCTTGACCAGCCTGTTAACGGCTTGTGGCAGCCCACAAAACGTTCGCCAAAACCCACAACAATTGCTGGTTTCCGCTTTGGTGGCACAAAATCAACAACAAATCGAAGTCGCCCGTGAACGCCTGCAGCTGGGCCCCAAAGACAACCAAGTCATCAATTTGTATCTATTGGCCCTTGCTGACCAACCTTACCAACTGCTCAGCCACAGCCAACAATTGGTGCGCCAGTATCACCAATACAACGCGGCGCAAAAAAACATCCTCAAACCCATGCTGCTGTGGGCTTATGCCCACCCCATCTACCGCCAGGAAACCGCCAAACAAGTGCGCCTGTTGCAACGCGAGACCTTGCTGGTGGCGCCCAGTGAAATTGATTTCAAGCTTTGCGAAAGCAACAACAAAGGCTGTTCCAACACCCTGCGGCAACAAATGGCCGACATCGCGGCACCGGTGGAACTGACTGAAATCTTAACGGAAATGGCCAACAACGACCCTTGCATCAACCTGACTGATGAGAATGTGGGGGGTGATTTGGGCAACCTGTGTTTGGCCAGCCGCAAAGGCGATTTGAAAATCAACTTGTTGAGTAAACCACGCTATTTGTCGGCCCAATGGCAGGCCATGTTGAACCCAGGCGGCTGAATTAAGACCACTGAAACTGGCTGCCAGCTGGAAGTTGCAGGTCAATCCCCCAACAGGGCCTTAAGGGCGGCGAAGTTTTTCTTGTTGTGGGCTTTTTCTTCGGCCTCGGAACGTTGGGCCTTGGGATGACCACTGGTTAAATCAGGGGGGATCTCGTCCAAAAACCGGCTGGGACCCGAGGCCGCTGGTGTGGCTTCCTCGGGGAAACGTTTTTTGCGCTTTTTCACGTAGGAGATTTTCAGCAGTTGCATGGCACGGGTCATGCCCACATACATCAAGCGCCGCTCCTCTTCGACCGCCGCGTTTTCTTCCTCGGCATCGGCCAAGGCATTGGCATGGGGCAAAATCCCCTCTTCCACCCCAATCAAATACACCTGCTCGAATTCCAAGCCTTTGGCCGCATGCAAGGTCATCATGCGGATGGCGTCCTCGCTGGCATCTTCATCTTGGCTGGTTTGCAAGGACAAATAATTCAACAACTCATCCATCGGTAGGGCCTGATTCTGGCACAAGGCATCGACCCATTTCATGAAATCAAGGACCAGTTTGGTTTTGTTGACTTTGGCCAACTTGTTGTTGGCCGACAAGCTGACGTGGTTGCGGTAATCAATCTGCTTGACCAAAGAGGCCAACACCCGATCAGCCGACTGCTTCATGCCCTGATGCTGTTTCATCAACTGCACAAATTCACCCATGCGGCGCTGCGCGGTGTCATTCAGTGCGGTCAACAACGCCGGTTGACTGGCGGTGGCGAACAAGCCCTGACCCGATTGCTTGGCAATTTGCGACAGTTGTTGCACGGTTTGCATGCCAATGCCGCGTTTGGGCGTGTTGATGACCCGCAAAAAGGCCGCGTTGTCTTTGGGGTTGACCAACAAGCGAATGTAAGCCATCAGGTCTTTGATTTCACTGTAATCAAAAAATGACCGGCCACCGGACAAGTGATACGGCAAGTTGCTGATGCGCAATTCTTGTTCGATCAACTTGGCCTGGTGGTTGGAGCGATACAGAATGGCAAAATCGGCAAAATTCTTGTGGTTGACCTGGCGATTGAAATTGATGTCCGCCACCACCTGTTGGGCTTCGGTTTCGGCATTCGGATAAGACAAGATTTGAATCGGCTCACCGGTGCCCAAGTCACTCCAAATCTTTTTCTCAAACGGATGTGGGTTGTGTTGGATGACGGCATTGGCGGCATCCAAAATGGTGCTGCTGGAGCGGTAATTTTGTTCCAGTTTGATCACTTTCAGCGCCGGGAAATCGCGTTGCAAAAGTTGTAAGTTCTCCGCTTGCGCCCCACGCCAGCCATAAATGGATTGATCGTCATCACCCACACAGGTCAAGTGGGTGCCGCCACCCATCAGCAGCTTCAACAGGGCGTATTGGCTGCCATTGGTGTCTTGGTATTCATCCACCAGCAGGTATTTGATTTGCGCTTGCCAGCGCGCCCGCACCACGGCATCAGACCCCAGCAGCCACAACGGTTGCAGAATCAAATCATCAAAGTCCATGGCATTGATGCTGACCATGTAATCCAGGTATTGTTGATAGACCTCAATCGCCATCGGCACCGTGGTCTCTACTTCATCGGGTTTTAAGGCGGCGTTTTTCCAACCGGAAATTTGCCATTGCAGTTGTTGACTGACGTCTTTTTTCAAACCTTTGGGCAACAGGCCCTGAATCACTTTCTGACACTCTGAGGTATCCAGGATGCTGAATCCTCGCTGGTAGGCGGTGTGTTTGATTTCTTGTTGCAGCAAACGCAAACCCAAAGCATGGAAGGTGGAAATGGCCAAGGCTTCGCCACCGCTGATCAATTGCCTGGCCCGGCTTTTCATTTCTTTGGCCGCTTTGTTGGTGAAGGTGATGGCGTAGATGCCTTCTGGTCGACACAAGCCTTGGTTGACCAGGTGCGCCATCTTCTCGGTGATTACCCGGGTTTTGCCACAGCCAGCACCGGCCAACACCAGCAAAGGGTGGCTGACCAATTGAACGGCTTGTCGTTGGGGTGTATTGAGCACTTATAGGGCTGCAGGGCAAAGGTTGGACATGATATCGGCATCCGCCATCCGACACAAGCCCCCAGTCATTCGATGGCCATCAAATCGCCGGGTTTGCCGAACAAATAGCCTTGGAAATAATCACAGCCCGCGGCTTTGAGGATGGTGAATTGCGCCTCGGTCTCCACCCCTTCTGCCACCGTCTGCAAACCCAAGTGCTTGGCCATGGAAATGATGGTTTCAATGATCACTTTCGAGTTTTCACTGGCGGTCAAATCAATCACGAAGCTCTTGTCGATTTTCAGGTAATCGATGGGCAACTGGCGCAGGTACTCCAAGGAAGAATAGCCGGTGCCAAAATCATCAATGGCGATCAACACACCCATGTCCTTGAGTCGTTGGAACTTGTATTTGATTTCATTCAAATTACCCACCACCACACCTTCGGTCAGCTCGATGGTCAATTTGCCGGGTCCCACCTCAAAGCGTTGCAAGATTTGATCGATGTACATGATGAAGCCTTGTTGGTGGAATTGTTTGGAGCTGACATTGACCGAGATGCTGTGGTCGCAGTCATTGATCTTCAAACAGGCATGGGAAATCACCCAACGCCCCACCGGTTGGATCAAATCGGTGTCTTCGGCCACCGGGATGAATTCATCGGGGAAAATGGTCTGTTGTTCATTGTAAATTCGGATCAGTGACTCAAACGCCACCACTTGCCGCTCGGCATTGACGATCGGTTGGTACTTGAGGATGAAACTGTCATGACTGACCGCATTGCGCAGCACCTGTTCCACATACAACATCTTGTCGTTTTCTTTTTTCATGCTGTCGTGGTACATGGTGACTTTGTTGCGGCCCTGCTCTTTGGAGCGGTACATGGCCACGTCGGCTTGGCGAATGATGTCATTGACCGTGGCGTTTTTGTTGGGGTAGATGGTGATGCCCATGCTGACGGTACAAATGTGTTGGCTGTCGTTGATGAGATATGGCTCCGCCAGGTGCTGGGTGATGCGTTCGGCCAACATGATGATTTGTACCGCGGCATCGTTGGCGTTGTCGTACTCACAGTCGGTGGCCAACACGAATTCATCACCGCCGAAACGGGCCATGACCATGAATTCATCGTCAAAGTCACGCAAGCGTTCGGCAATTTTCAGCAACAGTTGGTCGCCAAAATGATGCCCCAAGGCGTCGTTGAGCACTTTGAAACGGTCCATGTCCAAGAACAACACCGCACCGAATTGACCGCTGCTTTGGGCCTGCTCAATCAACCCATGCAATTCATTTTGAAAATTCTGCCGGTTGGGCAGTTCAGTCAAGGCATCGTGGAAGGCCAGATGGTGAATTTTTTCGGCGTCATTTTTCTTGTCGGTGATGTCGATCAACATGCCCATCACTTCATTGGAACGTTCAAAATCCTCAGGAATGTACAGCACATCCCTGAACCAACGATAATCGCCATCGGCATGGCGAATGCGGTATTCCATTTCCACGTGTTTTTCCTGCAGGTGTTCCTGCAGCATGTTGTCTTTGACCATCGACAGGTCATCGGGGTGAATGCGCTTGGAAAAAAAGTGCGGTTCGGTCAGCCACTGTTCCACCGCATAACCCAATATGTGTTCGGCTTCTTGACTGACGTAGGTGACTTTGTCCAAACCCAGGTCCACTTTCCAAAAAATCACCGGTTGTTTTTCGATGATGCGCTGGTAGTTTTGGTTGCTTTCATGCAGCCGCTGGTTGAGCAACTTCAATTGCAGCGTGCGCCGCTCCACTTCATTGGCGGTCAAGGCATGGCGACCGGTCAACACCAACATGCCAATGCCGACAAACCCGGTGAAACTGAGGGCAATGAACAGGGTCAGCCACAAGCCAAACGACGATTCTTGCGAAAAGTAGCGATTGGTGGGTGTGATGGTCAATTGGTGCGTCATCCCGGCCAAGGGCAACTTGGACCGGTGGATGTGGTTTTGATAACGGGTGGTCAAGGTGTCGGTGCTGACATACAGCGGCTCCTCAGGCGCATCGGTGATCCGGGCCAACTCGATTTTGTAGCGGTCCAGTTTTAAATCCGTTTGATGATTTTGCAAAAAGCCAATCAACCCGTCGGCATCAAATTCTCGTTGTTCAGCGATCGATTCAATGAAGGCCAAGTTGGTGACGATGATTTCATTGATGCGCCGTTCTTCATAATTTTTGAACGAATTGAACAGCACAAACACCATCAAAAACCCCGCCATCACCGGCAAGCCGACACTGACTATGCGCGGTCGCCAGATGCTGCGCGGTTGGGCGATCAAGGTCATCACCACCGGGGTATAAACCAGCACACTCATCAAATCACCCAAATACCACAATAAGCCTTTGGTGAAATAATCGTCGGTGGTGTAATGCCCGGCACCGGCCAACAACATGACAAAGATGACGGTGGTCAACAAACAGGGGATCACCGCCCCAAACAAGAAAAACTTGCCAATGGTTTTGAAATGGATCAATTGCGGCATATGACCGACGGCTTGACGTACCAGGAAGCCAGCAAACACCGCCCGAAAGATGTTGGTCAGGTACAACAGCAGGTCATACAAGGCCATTTGATTCCAACCAAAATCCAAATGGACTTGGTACAACACGATGCTGTTGATCAACTCACCCAAGGCAATGCCTGGAATGATGCGGGCACCCCACACCATGATGAACGCCACGCCCAAACCCGCTGCCGGCCAAATGGTCACCGACAAGGTCGGCTTGACCATGTACTTGTGGGCCAGGATGCAACACAGAGACAGCACCGCTGCCACCGCCAAGTTGAGCAACACCCATTTGAGTTTGGCGTTCATCCAAAAATCCTGTTGACTGGGAAAAATGGCACGGGTTGAGGCCAATGGCGGCCACCCGATGACCACCCCAAAGGCACGCTTGAAGCTGAATAAAATACACACCCGTACATCTTAATGATGATAACCAAAACCACCTGTTAATTCAAGCGCTTATGGGCCGTCACCGGTGGCAGCTTGGCAGCTGCTTAAAGATTTGCTGGCACAGCTGCGGGCAACGGTCAAAGTGACCAAGTGGGTCAATGAAAGGCGTAATTATGACAGACCAGGTCCCAATGAATGGCCGCAGATGGGTGGTATTTTCCCCTTGGGCTTGCAAACACCTTCTGTATGGCTGCTGCTGGGTCGTATTTTGTGGCCATCAAGGCATCAGTCGCGAGGTGTGGTCACCCCACATGAGCGACTGAATAACGCGGAGGGCTGGAATATACGACCCAGCAGTGGTCGTTCAGAGGGTGTTTGCAAGCCCTATGTTTGGCATTGCGGACAAAAACAACTGGCACGCTGTCCGATCACCCGATTTTGGATGGCTGTGCCGCAGACCAAACATGGCTGACCTTCGCGGCCATAGACGTACAGCTTTTGTTTGAAGTAACCGGGTTGACCATCGCTTTGGCGAAAATCATTCAGCGTGGTGCCACCGGCCTGGATGGCGTGGTGCAGCACCGTTTTGATTTGCGTGGCCAGTCGGTCATAGCGGTGTTGGGCAATCCGCTGGGCCGACCTGGCCGGGTGAATGCCAGCCAAAAACAGCGACTCGGCGGCGTAGATGTTGCCCACCCCCACCACCGTGCGGTTGTCCATGATGAAATTTTTTACCGCCGCTGTTTTGCCGGCTGACAATCGTTTTAAACGCAGGCCATCAAAGTCATCGGTCAACGGCTCAGGGCCCAGTTGCCGCAACAATTCGTGTTGTTCGGGTTGCTCACCCACCAACAACACACAACCAAACCGCCGGGGGTCATTCAACCGCAGGGCCAAGCCATTGGCCATGACCAGTTCAAAATGGTCGTGCTTGGCCAAATCGGTGTTGGCATCCAGCACCCGGATCACGCCGGACATGCCCAAATGCAGCAACAGGTGTTGTTGGTCAGACAGTTGCAACAACAGGTATTTGGCCCGCCGCCTGGTCGCCACCACCTCCAGACCAACCAATTCATGCACTTCGGGTGGAATCGGCCAACGCATGGCCGGGTTGTAAACATTCACTGCGGTGATTTCTTGATCCTGCACATGTGGCTGGATGCCGCGCAGGGTGGTTTCGACTTCAGGTAATTCAGGCACCGGGGGTTACGAGGGGCATCAAATGCGTTTGCCCAGGAAGTTGCTGATCAGATTGTTGGCCACGGTGAACCGGGGTGACAGGATGATTGAGCCGGCTTTGGCCCATTTAATCAAATCTTGTTTTTTGAACCACCTGACATCTTCCATTTCATCGTCCAGGCGAATGTCATCAGACACCGCTTCGGCATTGAAGGCCAACATCAGTGAGGAAGGAAACGGCCAGGGTTGTGAACCGAAATAGGTCACGTCTTTGATTCGCACATTGGATTCTTCATAGACTTCACGGTGCACCGCATCTTCGATCGATTCGCCAGCTTCGACGAAACCTGCCAGGGTGGAATACACATTCGGTGGCCAGGAATGTTTGCGACCCAACAGGCATTGGTCGCCTTTGGACACCAGCACGATGACGGCCGGTTCGATGTGCGGAAAGTGCTCATGGCCATTCTCGCAAACCATTTTGTGACCGGAGCTTTCCAACTCATTCAAGGTGCCACAAATCGAACAGAATTTGTTTTTACGCTGCCACAGGTCCAATCCCCGAGAGTACAAGGCAATGTGGGCCAAATCATCGGCCAAGGCCATGGCGTATTGGCGAATGGATTCAAATTGACAATCCAATTGGGTTTCCAACGCAATCGCTTCTTTTTCGGTCAGCCCACAACTGAACCACAGTTCATCATTGAGGATGCCCAGAAAGCTTTGCATTTTCTCCGCTCCCAAAGGGATGTCCGAAATGAAAAATGCATCGTCAGAATCGGGGTAAATGTGGTTGCCGCGATACACCGGCACGTAATGACAGGTTTTGAATTTTTTCAGCTGTTTGATGCGCTGTTTTTGTTCGCGCATGTTGGCACAGCGATCCAACTCGGTGCGGATGAAATAAATTTGATCGGGGCTCATATGGCAAACGAACTGCCACAACCACAGGTGGACTTGGCATTGGGGTTGCTGACCACAAAACGTGAGCCTTGTAAATCCTCCAGGAAATCCACGGTCGACCCCATCAAATAAGGAAAACTCATGGGGTCTATCATCATCGATACCCCTTGGTCTTCGATCACCATGTCGCCTTCGGTCTGCTCTTCTTCAAAGGCAAAACCGTATTGAAAACCCGAGCAGCCACCACCGATGATGTAGACCCTGAATTTCAAATCAGGGTTCATCTCTTCCAACACCAGCTGTTGGATCTTACCCGCCGCCGATGGTGACAAATGGATGGCATTACTTGCCATCTTTCTCGACTTTTTTGTTGATCATCGGCGTCACATCGCCACCTTGGTAGATCAACTTGCCATTGACTTGCGAGCCGGCTTCCATCTCGATGTTGACGTAGTTGATGTTGCCGTTGATGCGGGCTTGTGACGTCACTTCAATCTTGCCCGATGACGAAGTGTCACCTTCGATGGACCCGCTGATGTTCAGGTTGCCAGCTTTGACGGTGCCGATGACACTACCGGATTCGGAGATGATTAAGTTGTCTTTGTCGGATTTCGAGGTGATCGAACCTTCGATTTTCCCTTGTACGATCATTTCTCCTTGAAAGCTTAAGTCGCCTTTGATGGTGGTGCCTTCGCCGATCAAGGTTGAAAAATGGGATGATTGGTTGTTGTTAGCCATAATTTTAGTCTTGTCTTTGTTGTCGTTTGAACCGAACATAAATACTCCCAGTCAGAGGGGTGATTGCCATAGGATGGTCACTGTCAGGCCATGCATGTTGTCAGAAACATGGGGCAGTTAAGGCCCCGTTTCAAGGGCCAGTTGACACCGAATTGGCACCATTGACCGTCACTTGATCTTGAAAAATCTCAGACCACTGAAACAATTCAGAGACCACGTCTTGCTTCTTTTGTTTGGGTTTTAATTCTACCAAGAGCGTGGTGGGATTAAAACCTTTGGGTAAACTGATTGTGTATTTTTTGATTTGGAAATACTTGAATTCAAAGGCCTCGTCCAGCTGAAATTGTTCAACCAAATCAATGCTTTGACCCACTTCGTCCTGGATGCCGGTGAGCTGCATGTCCAAGGTACCGGAAACCATTTGTGCTTTTTCCAACTTTTGCGCCAAGACCAGCTTCAAATCGATCAAATCCCCTTGTTGGCTGGCCGCAATTTCAAACACCCGGAGCTTTCTGATGCCGTCCTTGTGGCTCAACAGGTTTTCATAAAAAGCCAACTCGGCCTTCAAGCGGGCATTCTCCTGGGCCTGATCTTGCAGGTTTTGTTGCAACTCCAGAATCGCCTGTTGTTTGATTTTGGCTTCGGTGTTCAGCAGGCTGATGGCCCTGAGGTGCCGTTCATTCTCTTCACTCAGTTGTTGATTGACTTCAGTCCAGGTTTGCTTTTGCCCTTTGAAGGCTTGCAACACATCCCAGTTGCCATAACGACCCATCAGAAATGCCACCACCGCCAAACCCAACAAAGAAGCGATCAACCAGTGCCGGCGAATGAACGAGGGCTCGTCTTGCAGTCGTTGGATGACGTATTTGGGAGAATTGTTACTCACAACGCTTGTCGCCAGAGAAAAAAAGCGGCATTATACCACTGGCTTTGTAGGTTTAAGTTAAGTCATGTTGTGGCAGTTGTCCGGCGCCTCGGACTGGCCATTGAATCAATCAGGAGTCACTGTGCTTTGGATCAAAACATTCCATGTCTTTTTTGTGGTCAGCTGGTTCGCCTGCTTGTTCTATTTACCGCGGATTTTCGTCAACCTGGCGATGGTCAATGAACCCGCTGAACGGGCCTTGTTGCTCGGCATGGGCCACCGCTTGATTAAAATGATGCGCTTCACTTTGTGGGGCACCCTGATCTCTGCGGTGTTGCTGGTGTATGCCATCGCCCAAGCCCAATGGACCCTGTACATCCAACAAGGCTGGTTTGTGGCCAAAATGATCTTGGTGGCCGGCTTGATGGCCTACCACTTTTGGTGCATCCGCATCCACCGCCAATTCGACGCCGGTGACAAGCAACGATCCCATGTGTGGTTCCGGGTGTTCAATGAAGTGCCGGCGGTGGTGCTGTTGGTGGTCATTTATTTGGTGCTGGCCAAGCCGTTTTGACCATGAATCCAGCACTTAGACCCTTTTTTTATGACCGCTGGGCTTCCATGCCCCGCCAGCTAAGGTAAAATACCGCTTTTTTCGCCACCACCCATGTTTCAAGACCATGTTTGATAAATCCAAAACCATTGCCCAAGTCGATCCCGAGTTGCATGCCGCCATTGCCGCCGAAAATCAACGCCAGGAAGATCACATTGAATTGATCGCATCGGAAAATTACACCTCACCGGCGGTCATGGAAGCGCAAGGCTCGCAAATGACCAACAAATACGCCGAAGGCTACCCGGGCAAGCGTTACTATGGGGGTTGTGAGCACGTCGATGTGGCCGAGGAATTGGCCATTCAACGGGTCAAACAATTGTTCAATGCCGATTATGCCAATGTGCAACCGCATTCGGGCTCACAAGCCAACCAAGCGGTGTACATGGCCTTGTTACAACCAGGCGACACGATTTTGGGCATGTCACTGGCCCACGGCGGTCATTTGACCCACGGTGCCAAAGTCAACGCCTCGGGCAAACTGTACAACGCCATCCAATACGGCATCGACGATGCCACCGGTGAAATTGACTTTGCCGAAGTGCGTCGATTGGCCCAGGAACACCAACCAAAAATGATCATCGGTGGTTTTTCTGCCTATTCCAAACGCATTGATTGGCAGCAGTTTCGCGACATTGCCGATGAAGTCTGTGCCTATTTCATGGTCGACATGGCCCACGTGGCAGGCTTGATCGCGGCCGGGGTCTACCCATCACCGGTGAACATCGCGGATGTGACCACTTCAACCACCCACAAAACCCTGCGCGGTCCACGCGGTGGCATCATCCTGGCCAAAGCCAATCCAGAGATCGAAAAGAAACTGAATTCTTTGGTGTTCCCCGGCATCCAAGGCGGACCTTTGATGCACGTCATCGCGGCCAAAGCGGTGGCTTTCAAAGAAGCTTTGGAGCCGTCGTTCAAAACCTATCAACAAGCCGTGGTGAACAACGCCCAAGCCATGGCCCAGGTGTTCATTGACCGCGGTTACAAAGTGGTTTCCGGTGGCACCGAGAACCATTTGTTTTTGTTGGACTTGGTGGACCAAGAGATCACCGGAAAAGACGCCGAAGCGCGGTTGGGAGAAGCCCACATCACAGTGAACAAGAATTCTGTGCCCAATGATCCGAAATCGCCGTTTGTGACTTCGGGCTTGCGACTCGGCACACCGGCTGGCACCACCCGTGGCTTTGGGGTGGAAGAATTCACCGCCATGACCCATTGGATGTGTGATATCCTTGATGACATGAGTAATGATGAGGTGGTCAAGCAAGTGCAGGCCAAAGTCACCGACTTGTGTCACCGATTCCCTGTTTACCGTTGAATCGCGGTTACACACCACAGCGAGCCAAACCATGAACGCCAACAAAAAGAACAAACGCTTGCCAGAGCACCTGGCCAGAAAACACCGGGCCAGGAAAAGACTGGTGCAGGCGTTGTATCAGATGCACTACAACGACATGACTGCCCGGGTGGTGATCGAACAATTTCTGGAAGAACAAGATTTCAACAAAGTTGACACCGAATTTTTCAAATCGGCGTTGCGCTACATTGAGGCCAACAAGGCCGAAATTGAAGCCCAGATTGACCCCCATTTGGGCCGCGACAAATCGTCTTTGGGTGCGGTGGAATACGCGGTGTTGACCATGGCCACTTATGAGTTGTTACAACACCCTGAAACCCCGTTCAAAGTGGTGATCAATGAAGCCATTTTGATGGCCACAGAATTCGGTGGCGAAGGCGGTCACATCTTTGTCAATGGGGTGTTGACCCATGTGGCAGCGGCGACCCGCAAAATTGAAATGGCCGCCGATTCGGGTGAATGCGAATAAGCAGCCTGTTCACGAGGTGATCGCATCAAAGAGTTCGACCTGATCCAACACATCACACGGCTGTGTGGCCATGAAGTTCCGGGCACGCTGTTGGGCATTGGTGATGACGCCGCCGTGCTGCAACCCGATCCGCAACAACAGCTGGTCATATCCACCGACACCTTGGTTGCCGAGGTGCATTTTCGCGCCAGCGATCCGCCAGCCACAGTGGGCCACAAAGCCCTGGCGGTCAATTTCAGCGACATGGCTGCCATGGGCGCCAAACCCCAATGGGTGTTGTTGAACCTGACCTTGCCGACCATTGATGTCGCCTGGCTCGATCCCTTCATCAAGGGCTTCGCCCAATTGCTGGTCCAACACAACGTCCAGTTGGTCGGTGGCGACACCACCCAAGGACCGCTGTCGATCGGCGTGACGGTGTTGGGTCAAACCCCCCGTGCCATCACCCGGAACGGCGCCCAGGTGGGTGATTGTGTGGTGGTCAGTGGCGAACTGGGTGGTGCCGCTTTTGCCCTGCAGCACCCGGGCAGTGACCCCAGTTGTGACCAACAACTGCAACAGCCCACCCCACGCCTGGACATTGCCACGCAAGTGCAAGGCTTGGCCACGGCCATGATTGATCTGTCCGATGGCTTGTTGCAGGATTTGGGTCATTTGTGTCAGGCCAGTGGCGTTGTTGCCGAATTGGAATTGAGCCAAATTCCCCACCCGCCGGTGATCCGGCAAGATCCGCGATGGCAGGAATTCATGCTCAGTGGCGGCGATGATTATCAATTGTGTTTCACCATCAACCCATCAGACCAAGCGCGCCTGCCGGCTGACTGCCAGGTCATTGGTGTGATCCTGGCAGACGGCGATGCCGACCAGGGCCGGGTGCGGGTGATGCACCAACAACAAGCCATCGACACCCGTGCTGGTGGTTACCAACATTTCACGGAGGCCCCTTGAGCCCAAGCCGATCTGACATCCATCACGTGGCCCTGAAAACCCCCAGCGGATTCTTGGCTTTTGGCTTTGGCAGTGGCTTGGCCCCCAAAGCACCGGGCACCGTTGGCACGCTGGCGGCCATTCCGCCTTACCTGTTGTTGGCAGAACTGCCCTGGCCGTGGTATGTCGCGGCCTGGGTTCTGGCCTTTGTGCTGGGCATTTACCTGTGTCAGCGGGCCAGTGACCAACTGGGCGTGCATGACCACGGTGGCATCGTGTGGGATGAATTTGTTGGCTTCTGGGTGACCATGACCTGGATCCCCCTTGAATGGCACTGGCTGTTGTTGGGCTTTGTCTTGTTCCGGTTCTTTGATATCGTCAAGCCATTTCCGATAAAATGGCTGGATAAACGGGTCAAAGGTGGCTTTGGCATCATGGTTGATGACCTCATCGCCGGGGTCTTTGCCTGGGCCGTATTAATGATCACAGTGAGTTGGATTTCATGAAAAAAGTTTTGGTATTGGGTGGTGGTCGCATCGGTGCGGCCATCGCCAAGAATTTAAGCACAGACCATGCGGTCACCCTGGCCGATTTGAGCATCGATCACCTGCAGCATTTACAAGGACACTGCCAATTGTTGGCGGCCAATGCCTGCGATGATGCGGTCCTGGCCGAGTTGGTTGCGCCGTTTGATGTGGTGGTGGGTGCCTTGCCCAGTTTGTTGGGTTTTGACCGGTTGCAGCAGCTGATCAAGTTGCAAAAAAACATCGTTGACATTTCTTTCTTCGCCGAAGATGCCTTGGCCTTGAATGAACTGGCCCAAGAAAACGGGGTCACGGCGCTGGTTGATTTTGGCCTGGCGCCTGGCATTTCCAACCTCTATGCCGGGCATGTGGTGGACCAATATGATGTGGTCGAAGAATTCGCTTGCAAGGTTGGCGGGGTGCCGGTCGAACGGCTGAAACCCTTTGAATACAAAGCGCCCTTCGCGCCGCTGGACGTGATCGAGGAATACACCCGCCCGGCCCGCATGCGACGCGATGGCAAGGACTTGGTGCTGCCGGCCATGAGTGAAATCGAAACCCTGTATTTCCCGGGCGTGGGCCACATGGAAGCCTTCAACACCGATGGCTTGCGGTCTTTGCTGCAAACCGTCGACATCCCCACCATGGCAGAAAAGACCGTGCGCTACAACGGCCACGCGCATTTGATTCAACAATTGATCGACGGCGGCTTTTTCAAACCAGAACACCGCAATGCCACCGCCAAGGTGTTGTTGGAACAATGGCAATTTGCTGAACATGAGCCGGATTTGACGGTGATGGAGATCAGTGCCGCGGGACAAAAAGACGGCCATCCCATCGCCCAAACCTGGCAGTTGATTGACCACTACGACCAGGCCAACCACGTCTCCTCCATGGCCCGCACCACCGGTTACACCTGTGCCGCTGGGGTGCGCTTGTTGCTCCAATATGATGACTTGCCAGCGGGTGTCCTGCCACCAGAAATCATTGGCCAGAATCACCGCTGGTTCCAACAAATCATGGCTGAATTGGCCACCCACGACATTCGGTTGACAGCGGTATGATTGATTTACTGGTGCAATACTTCCTCGGCTTGTCGGTGTTCGGCAAGGTGGCGGTGGTGTTGAACATCAGTTTGTTCATCATCGCCGGGTTCTTGTTTGGCAAAGTGGTGCCATCCGGCTCGGACGAACTGAACAAGCGGCGTTCGCGCAAGCTGCGCCTGATGAACGTGTTGTTGCTGTCGATTTATCTGTTCGACTGGGTGTGGAATTACGTGCTGCATGATTATGGCTACCGCGAATTCCTCAAACAGGTGTCACAAACCGGTTTGGTGTTCTTGGTGGCATACTTACTGATTCAATTCGGCCACACCTGGACCATCAAAAAGTACGGCAAAGAACGCACCATTGATGGCAACAAATCGAAAACCCGCACCTACCAATCGGAAATGGGCTTCATCATCATTTCCCTGATCACCATCGCCCTGTCCTTGTTGTTGATCATCAACATTTGGCAGGTGACCTCATGGTTACAAGCCACCGGTGTGATCGGTGGCATCCTGGTGATCTTGTTCGGCACCAAAGAAGCCTGGGCCCACGATGCGGTCAGTGGCCTGATCATGTTGCACCAAGGACAAATCGCCCCCGGCGTGGTGTGTCGCATCCCCTCGATGGACATCCTGGCGGTGATCAAGCGCATGTCCTTGACCGAAACCACTTTTCACCACCTGATCCAAAAACACAGCATCATTGTGGCCAACTCCAAACTTCGTGCGGTGCCGATTGAAATCCTCAACAAAACCGATGCCAATTTTTGGAACGACTATGTGGAGTTCAACATCGGCTACGACACCCCTTCAACGCAAGTCGAAGAATTCATCCAGGCCGTGTGGCAACAAGCCTGCACCGCGGAAAAACAACTGGACCCCGAAAAGACCCCACGCCTGGTGCTGGTCAACCCCGGCGATCACGCCAACCAGTGGCGCATGAACTACCGGGTCGAATCGGTCTACCGCATTGTCCAAGCCCGCTTCGCCATCAACCGCGCCGCTTTCGACCTGCAAGCCGAACACGGCCTGTCCCTGGCCACCCCCATCACCCATCAGTCGGTTAACTGAACATTGGTGCAATCCTCAACCCAACGCCGACTGAAGTCGGCGCTCCAGGGGAGTTATGTCTTGGAGCGTCGGCTGCAGCCGACGACATGGCGCAAGCCATCTGGCCGCACCATTGGTCGAGTCCATTCACTGAGAATCACAGGAATTTAAGCCACCAGTGGCGGTGGGTGGATTTGTAACGGTCGTACCAGCGACACAGGTAAAAAAAGCCCCACACGGTCAGGGCCCAAGCCAGATACAAACGCCACAGCGACGGCTCATAAAAGTCAGGCCAACGTTGTGGATTTTGGGTGTTGGCCAAATCGAACCATTGACCGTGTACCACTTTGAAATACAGCATCGATGTCAGGTGGATGACGATGAAGTGCAAAACGTAAAAAAACAACGGTACCCGGCCGATTGTTTTTAATATACCCAGCCAGCGCCAGGGCTTTTTCTCGAACAACCACAACAACACAAAACCCGGCCCCAGGGTCATCAGCAAAAACAGCAGTGAGGGCGGGTATTTTTGCGTGTTGATGAAAGACATGAAGGTAAACATCGCATCTTTCTGGGTGGTCCATGGTGCGGTGTCGCCATACAGGTTGCTGTAACGCAGCACCACAAACAGCATCACACAGGCCCCAGCCAAGCCCCACAACCACCGGAAGCGGTCGGCTGGCGCCATCAACATCAGTCGCCCGAATACATAGCCGGCACCCATCACCCCAATCCAAGGAATCAATGGGTAGGCAATAAATGCACCGTAGCTGCCTTGGGCATTCAAGGCAATCCAGCCGCCTTCATGCAACACTTGCCACAGCCAGGCCCATGCGCCCAAGTCGGCTGGCACCACGAAATTGAAGGCATTGTGCCCCACGATCATCAACAATGAAATCAGCAAAATCATCCCATCGGACAACCACACCAACAGTGCCAAGGCGATCATCGACACCCCCAGGGCCCAAATCACTTGCAAGAAAAAGCCCCAGCCCGTGAGGAAAAACCCCAAGGTCCAACTGGAGTTGACCACCACCAATTCGATCAACACCAACCACAAGCCGCGGCTCAACAGGAAGCGGCTGAGTTGTTTTTTGTCATTGATTTTGGCCTGGTACAAAAAGGCCGAAGTTCCGGCCAGAAAGACAAACACCGGCGCACAAAAGTGGGTGATCCAGCGGGTGAAAAAATATTCTGGAGTGGTTTGGCTCAGGTCTTCCGGTTGGAACGGTTCAACCGACCAGAAATCGCGCACATGATCAATGGCCATCAAGACGATGACCAGGCCACGCAACACGTCCAAAGACTCGATGCGCTGTCTGGGGTTGTTGTCATTCATGCGCCACACCGCGAATTCAATGCAAAAATTGTAGCAGTCGCTGTGGCAGACTGTAAAGCCAAACTACGAAAATGACCCTATAACCAGCCCAACAACCACAGCCACGGGGGCAACACAAAAGCCACCATCACCGCTGCCACACCCATGCCCAAGCCTGAATAAGCCCCCATGGTGTGATCCAGTTGCCATGCCCGCGCAGTGCCCACACCATGGGCCGAAACGCCCATCGCCAGACCACTGACCCGAGGATCATCAACCCCCATCCAGCGGAATATCTGCGCCCCAAACATGGCCCCCACCACACCGGTGATGATCACAAAACCGGCGGTCAAAGCCGGCAAGCCACCCAATTGTTCAGACACCACAATGGCCACTGGGGTGGTCACCGATTTGGGGGCCAGGGACAGTTGGGTCAGTTCAGAGGCGCCCAGCCAAGCCGCCAGATAAATGGCTGAGGTGGCCCCCACCAAAATGCCGCAGGTCACCGCCACCAATACCGGCCACAAGCACCGCTTGAAGGTGGGCCAGCTTTGATACAAAGGCCAGGCCAAAGCCACGGTGGCCGGGCCCAATAAAAAATGGATCAGCTGACCGCCCGACATGTAAGCGGCATAGTCCAGTTCCCACCACCACAAAAGGCCGATGATCACCAGCACACTGACCAACACCGGATGCAGCAGGGGCGTTTGGCGGGCCTTTTGAAACAAGCGATTGGCCAAAAAATACACCCCCACGGTGAGCAACACGCCCCACAAGGGGTTGGCCGGAAACCAGCTGGACCAATCAACCGTCATCTGCAGTCCGGTCCACGGTGGCAGGCAACAACCACTGCATCAACTGGGCGGTGAACAACAAAGAAATGACCGTACTCAGCACCATGCTGACCAGCATCGCCAACCATTCATTGGCCAGCAAATCGAACAGCAACAAGATGCCAACCCCAGCTGGCACAAAGAAGAACGCCAGGTGTTTGAGCAAGCTCATCGACGCTTGCACCACGGCCGTTGGCGGCTGCTTGATCAGCAACAAGGTGAGGAACATCAGCATCATGCCAACCACCGAGCCAGGGATCGGCCACTGCACGGTGCGCATCAACCATTGGCCCAGCTGGTCATAGGCGATCAAGACCCCCAAGCCAAGCAACCAGCGCATCAACTCACTGACAAATCAATTGCCGTTGTTCGTTGTAAACTGCGGTCGATTGGTCCGCCAAAGCCACTTGTTTGAAGACCATTTGCCAGACCGGCACCCAACCGCCTTCGACTGTGGCGTCCTGGCGCCACATGTTGGAGACATATTGACCCTCGGACAGATCCCATGTGGTGCGGTAGGTGATCGATTGACCCTTGTTTTCATAGGTCTCATCAGGGAACAACAACTGCTCACCGTTGGTCACCACGGTGCCATCACTGACCCCGCCAATGGAATTGTAATAGCGGTAATTCACGGTGTTGTTGTCGGCATCGTGGGCATACCACGTTTCCCCGGCGTACGGTTCACCCTCACCACACACCACGTGCTGGTCATTGATGAAGGCGCCATCGTACACCGAGGTGAAACAATGGGTGTCGATCTTTTTGCCATCGGGAAAAGTGGCTTGCCAACAATGGCCCACCAGTGGCAGCAATCCGGCAAAGGGGTTGGGGGCTTTGACTGCGGTATCGGCAGCGAGGCTTGGGCCGCTGATCAGCAGCAGCAACAGGGTGCGTGTTTTCATGGTCATGACTGAAGTTTGGTTCTCTTCATTATCCAGTAAAGCCCAGCAAAAGTCAGCCTCTGATACAATTGTTGCGACAAAACCACAGGGGAGCTCACATGCAACGATTTTTATTAATGCTGTTTTTCAGCCTCAACTGCCAGGCTGAAACCACCGTGATCCAAGCCAAAGCCTATTTGGATGTCGAATCAGGTGATTGGATATCACCGGCAGTGTTGGTGGTGGCTGACGGGGTCATTCAAGCCATCAACCCGGAACAACGGCCAGCCGAACACCACCTCATCGATCTGGGTGACCGCTGGTTGTTGCCTGGCTTGATGGACATGCACACCCACCTGGATTTGGATTACAACAATGGCTTTGGTGGCATCATCACCAACGAAAGCGCCAGCAAAGGGGCCATTCGCGCCACCAAAAACGCCCGCCTGACCTTGTTGGCCGGTTTCACCACGGTGCGCAATGTGGGCCAGGTGCACCTGACCGATGAGCTGATTGGCGCGGCTCTGTCAGAAGCGGAACAAGCCGGTTGGATCGAGGCCCCACGCATCGTGCCGGCCGGTCACATGGTCAGCATCAGCGGCGGTCATGGCGACTTGACTTTGGGGCTGCACGAAACCTTGTTCGAACCCCAGCCCAAGCACGGCATCGTCAATGGCCCAGCCGATGCCATCGAAGCGGTGCGTTACCAAATCAAACACGGTGCCAAAGTGATCAAAATCCATGCCACCGCCGGGGTCATGTCCTTGGAAGACAGCGTCGGTGCGCAGCAGTTGAGTGATGAAGAAATGCGCACCATTGTGGCAGAAGCCCAGCGCCACCACCTGAAAGTTGCGGCCCACGCGCACGGCACCGAAGGCATCAAAGCCGCCATCCGGGCCGGGGTCTCATCGATTGAACACGGTTCCTTGTTGGACGCCGAAGGCATCAAAATGATGAAAAAGCACAACGTCATGTTGGTGCCCACCACCGGTCTGGTGGATTTCGTGATGGACGGCATCGATCAACAGAACCCCAAAATTGCGGAAAAAGCCAAATACGTGCTGCCACTGGCCAAGGAGAACTTGGCCCAGGCCATCCAACAAGGGGTGAAAATTGCCCTGGGCACCGATTCACCGCTGATCCCCCACGGCCAAAATGCCCATGAATTGTCGGCCATGATGGCGGTGGGCATGAGTGCCTTACAAGCCATCCAATCGGCCACCATCCACCCCGCTGAATTGCTCGGCGTGACCGATCGGGGCCAGATCAAAACCGGCTTGTTGGCCGACTTGATCGCGGTCAACGGCGATCCCCTGCAGGACATCAAAACCCTGGAAAACGTGAGCTTCGTGATGAAGGGTGGCCAGGTGTATAAAAATCAGACCCAGGGCCAATAAACCCAACGTCGACTGAATTCGACGCTACGGGGAGGTGGTTTCTTAATTTGGAGCATCGGCTTCAGCCGATGACATACTGGCGACACAGCCGGCATCAACTGGCTTTGGCTGATTTTAATTGATCTGGTTAAGCCTGATGATGGGCCAAGCCCAGCCCACTTGGCTTGAAGCAGGATTCGACGGGCTCAGCCACCTGCAACTGTAAGTTCATTGCTGCTCACTGAACCTGTCGCAGTGTCCTGGGTGCTGGATTTAATCCAACGTCGACTGCAGTCGACGCGCCGAGAAGTGGTTTCTGATTCTGGAGCATCGGCTTCAGCCGATGACATGCCGGCGACACAACCGGCATCACCTGGCATTGGCTGATTGAGATTGATCTGTTTAAGCCTGATGATGGGCCAAGCCCAGCCCACTTGGCTTGAAGCAGGCTTCGACGGGCTCAGCCACCTGCAACTGAAAGTTCATTGCTGCTCACCAAGCTTGTCGCAGTGTCCTGGGTGCTGGATTTAATCCAACGTCGACTGCAGTCGACGCGCCGAGAAGTGGTTTCTGATTCTGGAGCATCGGCTTCAGCCGATGACATGCCGGCGACACAGCCGGCATCACCTGGCATTGGCTGATTTTAATTGATCTGGTTAAGCCTGATGATGGGGCCAAGCCCAGCCCACTTGTCTTGAAGCAGGCTTCGACAGGCTCAGCCACCTGCAACTGAAAGTTCATTGCTGCTCACCAAGCTAGTCACAGTGTCCTGGGTGCTGGATTTAATCCAACGTCGACTGCAGTCGACGCTCCAAGGGTGGTGCCTTTCTTAGGAGCATCGGCTTCAGCCGATGACATGCCGGCGGCACAGCCGGCAACTCTCATGGTGTCTGAGCCGACTTCGGCTGACCTCCAAGCCAATGAGCATTTGACAGAATGGGCGGTGAGCTTGCCTGCTCAGCGCTTGATTTCGGTGAACTTGGAACCTTCCAGGGTCAGGTTGAACATCAGGCCTTTGTTGCTGAAGATGAAGCCCACCACCGGGTCTTTGATGTCCAGGGTGTTGATGTCTTCGCCCACGCCCCATTTGATCACCGCCACCGAACCATCGACCCCGGCTTTCCAGCCTTTTTTGCTGCGGAAATGGTTCAAGGCGTCTTGGGTCATGAACACCACCACCACGGATTTGGACTGAGCCCCGGCCTGGAAGCCGATGGATGCCGCAGCCGTGCTGTAATAGGCGAGGTTCTGGCCGCCTTGGCGCAACACCCCTTCGCCGTATTCACCGCCAATGCCCAAACCAGCTTTCAGCACTTGGGGAAACACCAACACCGCAGCGGCCTGGTCCAGGAACTGTTGACCACCCACCACTTCTTTTTTGAAGCGCTCCAGGGTGGCATCGGCGGTGATGTTGATTTCTTGTTTGGATTTGGCGGTTGCGGTGGTCACATAACCACACAACAACAGCAGCATCAGGATATTTTTCATGGTCAATTGTGCAAGCAAAAATCGCATGCTAACACAGTGAAGTTGAATAAAAAGTTAACCGATTGGCAAAATTATTGGATCAGACAAGGCCCTTCACAGCACGATGGCGCGACCAGACAGGTAGGGGTGGACCCAAACCACCAACGCCACCACCCCCAAACTGACCAAGACGCCGGCCAATTCTTGGGGCCAGGACACCACCGGCGGTGGGGTGAATGCGCGATCACGGCGATTGATCAAAATGATTTCACTGATCGCCCAGAGCAACAACCAAGTGAACACCAGCACCGACTTGCTGTCGCCATTGAGCAACAAATGGGCCACCGCCCACAGGGCAAATCCGGTCAGTTGCGGGTGCCTGATCAGGCGTTTGATGCGGCTGCCGTAGTTGGCCGCCCCCATCAACACAAAACCCAACACCACCATAGCCATGGCCGGGTGTTTCAATTCAGGCATCGGCAGGTAAACATGGGAGGCCGGCGTTTGTCGCCAACCCAGCACGATCAGCAGCAAACCGGCGAACACCAACAAGGCAAAACTGCCTTGGTAGCCACCGGCACCCAAGCGATTGCACCAGCGGGTTTTGAGTGCCGGCCACAACGCCGGCACCCAGTGCACCACAGTCCACAACAGCAAGCCGGAGACCAACCACATCATGGCCATGACCTCTCTATGCGGTTGTGGCTGCAGTGATCAATCATCAGAACTCATATTTGTATTCAATACCAAAGGTTCTGGGTTCATTGACGAAACCGGTGAGGTTGTTGAAATCAATGCCGCCAACGATCACCACTTCATCGGTCAGGTTGCGCACAAAGACCGCCAACTCTTGCCATTGGCCCCAGCGGTAACCGGTGCGCAAACCCAACTCACCCAGGCTTTTGCCGGTGTACTCAATGGAGTCATACAAGAAGAAAGACACTTCATCGCGGTATGCGTAATCGGCAAACACAAAGAATTCACCTGGGCCCCAATTGCGGGCGTATTGTAAGGTCAAGTTGAAGACGTTTTCCGGGGCTTGCGGCAAGCGGTTGCCATCAATCAGGAATTGTCCGGGGTTGTTGGGGTTTTCCGGATCCAATACCGTACAACCCGAACCACAGCCGGCCACATACAAGTTGGGGTCATCGATTTCGGTGTCATTATAGGAATAGCCGGCGGTTAACAACAAATCAGCCGTCAGCAAGGCCTCCAACTCGATTTCCAAGCCGTTGCCCTTGGCTTTATCGGCATTCAACAATTCGGTCACATTGCTGACCCCGCCCACGGCTGTCAATTGCAAATCATCCACGGTGTAGGTGTAAATCGAGGCATTTAACCGCAGCCGGCGATCCAGCAAGGTGGACTTGACCCCCGCTTCCCACGACAGGATGGTTTCTGAATCGGCCACCGAAGTGGTGTCACCAAAAGAGATGCGGCCTTGCACACTGGGGGCGCGAAAACCTTTGGACACCCGGGTGTACACATTGACGTCATCGCTGAAGTCATAAGTGGCACTCAAATCCCATGAAATTTCATCGTCTTCAGGCCGTTCACGCAAGGGGCCAATGGGATCGGCAAAGGGTGATTCGGTGCGGATGGCCACAAAATCTTTTTCGTCGTTGGAATAACGCAAACCGGCTTGGATGCGAAATTGATCGGTGACGTCATAATCACCGGAAATGAACACGCCCCAAGCGGTGGTGTCTTGCCGTTGTTGAGCGACGATGTTTCTGGGGTTACCCGGTGACAATGAATCGTAGCCAAAGTTGTCAATGGTGATGTCTTCACTGAAATAGAACAAGCCCCCCTGCCAATCAAAGGCGCCCAAATCATTGGAAGCGATTCTGAATTCCTGGGTGATTTGTTGGTGATCGGGCACACTGACCGCTGATTCTGATGGGAACGGAATGAACCCTGGACCAAACACCCCAATGAAACTGGCGCCGTAGCCACCGTCGATGTCACCGCGTGAAAACACTTCAACGTCTTCATAACCGGTGACCGAAGTGAAGGTGTAATCACCCATGTCATAGGTCACCCGCAGGTTGAAACCGATTTGTTCCAAATCTTGTTCATTGATGCCGTCAGTGAAGACGTCATCGACATCGAAGCCTGGCACCAGGTTGTTGGTACCCGGTTGAATGATGTTGGCGCGGAACAAGCGCGCCGACCCTTCGTTGTCGCGCCCATGCACATTGAACAACACATCCAAGCCATCGGCTTCGTGGCGGATCTGTCCCCGCCAAGCCAGTTCATCATAGCCTTCCAGCACATTGCGTTCATCGACAAATCCCGCGTTGTCGACCCAGTCATCGCGTCTTTGGTATTGCAAAGAAAACCGCCCTGACATGGCATCGGTGAAAGCACCACCCACCGCACCTTCAAACAAGGTTCGGTTGAACGTGCCGAAGGCCACTTGTGCATAACTTTCTTGCGATTGTGAGGGTTTGACCGAATCAAATTTAACGATGCCCGCTGGCGTGTTGCGACCAAACAAGGTGCCTTGGGGGCCGCGCAGCATTTCCACCCGTTCCAAATCAAACGCCGGAAAACCTTTCAAAATGGGGTTTTCTTGCACCACTTCATCATAGACCAGTGACACCGGTTGTGAAGCATTGACGTCAAAGTCGGTGTTGCCATAGCCACGGATATAAAATCGGGGAAAGGCGCGACCAAAGGAAGACTCAATTTGCAAACTGGGTAAGCGGGCGTTCAAAAACCGGATGTCCATGCCACCGGAGGTGTAGACATCGAGCTTTTCTCCCGACAGGGTGGAGATGGCCTTGGACACCTTTTGCGCATCTTCTGGCCTTTTTTGCGCCGTGACGATCACCGAATCCAATTCCACATTGTCTTCGTTGCCATCGTCGGTCTGGGCCAACAGGCTGCTGTTGCCCAACAGCATCAGCCCCAAGAGTAAAATGATTTGACAGCCCCGGACCGGCACTGTTTTTGATGCAGTTTTCATGTTTGATTCCTCCCAATTGATTGGTGTGTGCAATGCGGAATCAACCATGGCGCGTCAAAACCGCTGAAGCAATGCAAGCTTGGTAACGCTTTTGAACAATGATTTTATGCCAGCGGTGGCAGATTAACAAGTCATGAACGAATCAAACGTTTGAATCAAGTCATTGGGGGCTCATTCCAACATTTTTTCATTGGGGTTTTTCAGGTTCATCAAGGCCTGTTTCTGGACCTCGTCCAGCACATAGATGTGTTTGATGGGACAGCGCTGAGAAATTTGACCTGGCACCCTGATGGCGTCGAATTTGGCCACCAGCGACAATGAGCTGCTTTGGTCCATGGTGATGGCTTGGGCAAAGGGCAATTCACTGCAAAAGGAATTCAACTCGATCAAGTAACTCTGGCGTTGGTTGCTGCGCAGGATCAAGAACCGTTCATCCAACGGCTGCCAGCCTTGAAACCGAAATTGGGTGACCCGTGGCTGCGCCACCAGTTCTTGGGCTTCGACAAAGGCCGCATAGTCAATCCGCTTGCGGGTGTTTTCTTGGCAGGCGGCCAGTAACAGGACCAACAGCCCGATGAGCATTGTTTTCATGATGCACTCGCTGTACGAAATAATTAATAGTTATACCAGATGGTGGGTGTAAAAAGTGTTAAATCCTAATCAAATGACTCAATGTTTCACAAAGTCATCATTCCACATACCGGTTTTCACATAATCGGCTTTTCTGTTCAACAGTTGACTCACATGGGCATCCAGATGATCGAAGTAATCATACACACCATGTTCTTGGATGAATTCTTCTCGGTGTTTTTGGAACAGTTCAGAAGCCTCTATTTGGGCCGCCGTGACTTGGACGTTTGAGGTGCGCAACAACCAATGCCATTGACCGGCAGAGATGCCTGGCCAGCCCTGTCCATCCAATACATGGTAGCCCACGCCAAGCGCCAATGTCTCTTCACACAGTGACTTTGCTGCCGCCAGATAAACCACCATTTTTCCCACCCCATCAGACAACATGTCTTTGTGGTCTTCAACCACATTCACCATGGTTTGTGCACGCTGCGCTTGTCCCACGGCCTGTGACACGGCACAGAGGAAAGCATAAGACTCATCACCGGCCACCTCTGTGTTTTGCACCACCACTTGATACTCAGCCGCTGGTCTGCGGATTAAGGGCAGCATGATCGTTTGTTTGCTGTGTTGCAGATCCCGTACCTGGTCTTCCAAGTCCGTCAACATGGTTTCAATGGATTCGGCTTGTTGATTTTGCTTGGCTTGATCAAAGAAAAAATTAAAAACCACGATCAACAAGAATATAAGCAAAACCAATTTTATGCCTTGGAAAATCAAAACTCTGGCAGGCTTCATAACGGCATGTCCTCACATAAACAGGGAAATTTTTAAGCCACACTCAATCCGGGCCGTCTTCGCTGGAATGGGCATCACAATCTCGCCGCACACGACGCAAGAAACGAAATACCCACCAAGGAATCAGGATGAACAGGAACAAGACCAAAATGGCTGCCCAAAATCCACCAACTGAATCAATGCCCGTCAAGGCCCTGGCCGAGCCGGTCAAAGCCAAAGCCAAAATGACGATCAACAAACGGACCAGTAACAAACCAAGCTCATTCATTGGCGTCATTAAATTCGATGGACACCGAATTCACACAGTAGCGCAAGCCGGTGTCGGTGGGACCGTCGTTGAACACATGACCCAAATGGCCACCACAATTGGCACAAATAATTTCGGTGCGGCGCATGCCATGTGAATCATCGAACACCTCCTTGATTTTTCCGGCTTCGATCTCGCGGTCAAAACTGGGCCAGCCACAGCCGGCATCGAATTTCGAGGTGCTGTCGAAGAGCTTTTCGCCACAGGCTTTGCAGGCATATTGGCCGTCTTGGAAATGCAGGTTGTATTGCCCGGTGTGGGGGCGTTCGGTGGCTTTGTTGACGATCACTTCATAACTGACCGGATCGAGTTCGTCTTTGAGTTTGGCTTTCAGGTCTTCTTTCATGTTCAAGGCTGTGTGGTTGATTCGTGTTCGGTGTTGCGGTGCATCAGCGCCCATTGCCATATGGCTTCCAGCCCCTCAGAACCCAGGCCATCGAAGGCCCACATGGGTCCATCATAAGTCAAGGCCAGGTTGTGACCGACGCCGACCATGGGGTGGATGTGCAAGTAGGGAATGTCGCGCTGGTGGTTGCAGGACAACAGTTTGTTGGTGGTGTCATCAAAGTCAATCTTGCGGTCTTCCAGGCCCAAGATCACCCGTGTAGGCGTTTCGATCTGGCACAATTGTGGCCTGGGGTCATCGTCGCCATTCAATCCCCACCAGGCCCAATCCTCGGCATCTCTGGACGCCGCGCCACGGTAAGTTTCGGGCACAAAGTCAACCACTTGCCGATGGGCCTCCAGGTAGGCTTGCCAATGTTCGTCGTTGGGCGTTCTGGCATGGGTCACCAAGGCCCGATAGTAATGGTCAGCGGCTTGTAATTGCGCGGCATCCAGCCCCATTTCAGCCAACTCGGTCAAACGCGCCTGCATTTCTTGTTGAAATGGCGTCACCGCCGGGGTCACTGCCAGCACCACATAGTCATACAGCTCATTCAAGCCATCAATTTTCGGCACCATCCAACCGCCCCGACTGATGCCCAACACACCCCAACTGCCTACCGTTTGCTGGCTTTGTTGCGCCCACTGGGTCACCGCCAGCACATCATCTGCGGTGTCCTGAAAGGGACGGATGGTTGGCCCCGGTGTTTGGCCATGGCCCCGTTTGTCAAAGGTGACCACGGTCAAGCCCAAGGCCGCCAAATTCTCGGTGCGAAATTTTTCATCTTCGGCCACTTGCCAACCCGAACCAGGCACCACCACCAAACCGACACCCAAAGGATTCAAGTCCCGTTGGGTGACCAGCACACGGATCGGACCGGCGGCTGAATCGATCAAGTGTTCCTGTTGTTGTAAGGTGAAGGGACGGCCGACTTGGGCGGCTTGTTGGGCGGTGGCTTGGAAGACAATGTTTGGCTGCTCGATGTGCAATTCATGGCCGATGACACTGGGGTCATTCAAACGTTGACCAGTGAAGAAGGCGCCCCCTTCGGTGGGAAAAACGATCCGTTGCTGACCGCTGCGCACATCCCTGAAGTAAACCTCACCATAGCCAGCGCGGCGCACATCCCACACCGCCGAGCGGGCCGGATCCTCGGGGTCTTGAAACAGGTACCAGCCCAGGTTCATGCCAGCGGCTTCGCTGTCTTGTGCGGTGATTGGGCGAGCGGCACAATGCAGCGTGAAGGTGCCGGCATTGCCGGTCCAGTCGATGCGGCCTGCAATTCGATCCCAGGCTTCCTCACCGGTGAACACCCGTGGGTCGCCACTTTTGGCCAACCAGGTGAACTGCAGGCTTTGATCGGCATAGCTGAAATTTTCCAAGGCCACGGCATATAGATTGGCAAAGCCCACATCCAGGCTGCCACCAGCGGCGGTTTCGCGGATGCGGAAGGGAAAATCCCCCACCCCATCGACCACAGCCCAACCACTCCATGAGCGACTGGCGCAGTGTTCGGCATCGGTCTCAGGTTTCTGCGGTTGGGCGCAAGCCAACAGCAGCAACGCCCAAAGAACAATCAGCAATATTCGCATGTTGGGGTGCCCGGTCATATGAAACCGTTCCACTTTACCACCATGCCCCTGATTAATCTTCCAACAACAACAAATAATTGCGGCCGTTGCGGTAAATGTTCAACAACGGGGTCTTGCTGGATTGTTCGATGCGCTGGGTCAGTTGTTTGAGGCTGGCAATCTCGGCCTTGTTCACTGCCGTGATCAAATCACCGGCCCTCAGCCCCAGATCCCAAGCCACCGAACCGCGTTCAATTTCTTCCAACAACACGCCTTGGAAGCGATCGCGATACTGCACCGGCAAATTGCTCAATAAAGTGCCTTTGAGCAAGGGGTGCAATTCTTGGCCTTTGAGCTCATTGCGATCGGCCTCGGTGATCAGGGTCAACACCTGTCGTTCGCGCTCATTGCGCAAAAAGTCGATGGTCACCTGGCTGTCCAATTCAATCAGCCCTTCGTAGTTTTGGAATTGCTTTTGGCTGGCGATGCGGTCGCCGTTGAGGCGGGTGATGATGTCACCCACTTGTAAGCCGGCGCGATCGGCCGGTGATTCAGGGTCCACAGAAGTGACCAACACGCCTTGCCGCTGACCCACATCAAAGGCCCTGGCCAAGCGTTCGGTGATGTCTTGCACCCCCATGCCCAAAGAGCCCCGGCGCACGGTGCCGAACTCCACCAATTGGCGCATCATGCGTTGGGCCAGGGAAGACGGGATGGCAAATCCGATGCCCACGTTGCCACCGGAGGGCGAAAAAATGGCGGTGTTGATGCCGACCAAGGAACCATTGAGGTCGATCAGGGCGCCACCCGAGTTGCCGGGGTTGATCGAAGCATCGGTTTGGATGAAATTTTGATAACCCAGGCCACTCAAAGAGGTGCGGCCCAAGGCGCTGACAATGCCCGAAGTCACGGTCTGACCCAAACCAAAGGGGTTGCCCACCGCCACCACAAAATCGCCAACCCGCAGTTGCTCCGAATCGGCCAAAGGCAAGGCGGTGAGGTTATCGGCTTCGATTTGGATCACCGCCACATCGGTGCCGTCATCCGAACCGATCAAGGTGGCGCTGAAGGTGCGGCCGTCGTGCAACACCACCGAAATGTCATCGGCATCATTCACCACGTGGTGGTTGGTCAGGATGTAGCCTTGGATGGCATCGACAATCACCCCGGAACCCAAGGATTGGGTAACCCGTTCACGTGGGGTGTTGGGCAAGCCATAAAACCAATTGTAAAAATCACTGTTGCGCGAGCGCACATACTGCACCGATTTGGTGTTGATGTTAACCACCGCTGGGGTCACGCGCTCCAAAATGGGCGCCAAGGACGGTACCGGCTGGCCATTGACCGCCGCGGGTAAGGTGGCTTGGGCTGCAACGGCGCATGACAATAAAAACAACAAAGCTAACTTTTTCATGGTCTGTTCTGATTCTTGGGTTCAATCAAAGTTCCGTTCCTGTAAAATAGCCGCATTGTTTCAAATTTCAAGTCCCTTCAAATCGACCATGTTTATCCAACAGTTAGCCCAAGCACAACGTCAAAACAACTCACTGGTCTGCGTCGGTTTGGACCCCAACCCGGCCAAAATCAACGCCATGGGTGTGGACTTGTTGAGCTGGCTGCAAGGCATCGTCGATGCCACCGCCGCACACGTTTGTGCCTTCAAACCGCAGATTGCCTATTTTGCCGCCATGGGGGCCGAGACTGAATTGCAACAAATCATCCAATACATCCACCAACAGCACCCCACCATTCCGGTGATCCTGGATGCCAAACGCGGTGACATCGGCAGCACCGCCGAACAGTATGCCAATGAAGCCTTCATCCGCTACCAAGCCGATGCAGTCACGGTCAACCCTTACATGGGCGGCGACACCATCGAGCCCTACACCCAATTTGCAGACAAAGGTGTGGTGGTGCTGTGCAAAACGTCGAATGCCGGTTCTGGAGAATTGCAGAACCTGACGTTGGACTCCGGTGAAACCCTGTTCCAGCGGGTGGCGAAACAGGCCAGCGAACGCTGGAATCAGCACCACAATGTGTTGCTGGTGGTGGGCGCCACCTACCCCGAAGAACTGGCCCAAATCCGTGGCATCGTTGGCGACATGCCGCTGTTGATCCCCGGCATCGGTGCCCAAGGTGGCGACGTGGCTGCCACCCTCAAAGCCGGTTTGCGAACGGACGGCCTGGGGCTGATCATTTCCTCATCACGCGGCATCATTTACGCCGGCGACCGGGCGGAAAACTACGCGGCAGCGGCTCAAGACGCCTGCCTGACATTGAAAAACACCATCAACCAATACCGCTGAGCTGACGGCGGTCTTCTGAATCAGCACCACAAAAGTCAAATTCCTGCTTGACCCTGACGTTGTGTTACCCTTTACAGTGCGCCCCACTGTGATCCAAGAGACCCTTAATGGCTTCATTCAAAATCAAAGAATTTGCCGCCATGCATGGTGTCAGTGTGCGCACCTTGCGCCATTACGACCAGTTGGGCCTGTTGATCCCAGCACACGTCAACCGCCACAACGGCTACCGTTATTATGGCGAGGAAAACCGGCTGACTTTGCAACTCATTGTATTTTATAAGGAGTTGGGCTTTGCCTTGGCAGAGATCAAAACCCTGTTGCAAGCCGACCCGGCCAACCAACAGCAGGCCTTGCGCTTTCAACGCAACCTGTTGGCCATGAAACAACAGCGCTTGGGCAAGATGGTTGATTTCATAGACGAACTGTTGAGTTCAAACCAACACGGAGCCACCGACATGAGTGAACAATTTTTAAACGCCACCAACCAGCAGGCCTTTGAGCAGGACAAAGCGGCCCACTTGGCCGAAGCCAAACAACGCTGGGGACAAACCCAGTCCTTCCAACAATCACAACAACGCTTGGCCAAATACAGCGATGCCGACGTGCAAGCCATCAACCAACAACAGCAAGCCATCTACCAGCAACTGGCCGCTTTGATGCCACAGGGGGTGGCCGACCCCCAAGTGCAACAACAGGTCCATGCCGCCCGCATGCTGATCCATGACCATTGGTATGATTGTGGGGTGGCCCAATTTGCGGCCCTGGGACAGATGTATGTCACTGACCCCAAGTTCACGGCCCACCTGAACCATTATGGTGCTGGATTTGCTGAGTTTTTGAGCCAGGCCATCGCCCACTATGCCCAGCAAGCCGAAGCCGGCTGACCAACAGATTGAACTCGCCCCATGAAAGGCCTCACCACCATGTGTCCACATCGGTGGTGAGGTTTTGCTTGACAAGCGATTCATTTTACATATACTGCACTGGTAAAACATAAGTGAAACATCATGAACCAACCCAATGCCAACACCCAAACCCTGATCCAATTGTGGACCCAAACCAACGCCTTGGTTCGTCAACTGGACGCCCACCTGGGCGCCGTGCATGGCCTCGGCTTTGCCGAATACATGGCCTTACATCACCTCAATGCCGCCCCCCAATTGATGCTGCGTCGCATCGATTTGGCCCGGGTCTTGTGTCGTTCGGCCTCGGGCGTCACCAAAATGCTGAACCCCATGGAAAAAGTGGGCTTGGTCAGCAAACAAGTCAACCCGCGCGATGCCCGGGTCAGTCTGGTCAAGCTGACCGCCGCCGGCTTGCGCAGTTACCAACAAGCCAACAACAGCTTGAATCAACTGTCGGCCGGTGTGTTTCAACACCTTGATACCGCCGATGCCGAACAACTGCATGGCCTGCTGTCTGGCCTCAGCACATGAATAACGAATTAATTCTTCAACCAATCAGCGCTGGTTCACGTCTGTTTAATCACAGGCTGGTTAAAATCGGGCCTAATGGTCTATTTCCGATGGTCGACCCATCCGATAAAATAGACTGTGAAGAGCACATCCAGATTCGAGCCATTGGTGGTCAAACAGTTGGGGGCCTGATGACCAACCAAGAACCCATTATGAGAGCGTAAACACCATGGAACAAATCAGCCACCAAGCCAAACCCATCCCATTCATCAAGCGCCTGTTGCCGATCCTGGCCGTATTCTTGGTGGTGTTTGTGATCTTGTTTATCATGTCCGGCATGAAAGAAGAGCCGGCCAAAATCCCGGAAAAACCCAAGGGCTTTTTGGTGGAAACCACCACCGTCAGCCCCACCGAATTGACCTTGACCATCAACTCCCAAGGCGTGTTACAGCCGAAACGGCAAATTGCCTTGTTGACCGAAGTCAGTGGCAAAGTCCAATCCCTGTCCCCGACTTTCGTCGCTGGCGGCAGCTTTGCCGCGGGTGATGTGTTGGTGCAAATCGATCCGGCCGATTACCGGGTGGCGGTGGCCCGTGCCGAGGCCAACTTGGCCAGCGCCCAGGCCACGCTGGATTTGGAACAAGCCCGCTCGGACCAGGCGCGCAAGGACTGGAATTCATTCGGCAAGTCCGGCGAACCCAGCGCCTTGTTGCTGAACATCCCCCAATTGGATGGCGCCAAGGCCAGCCTCAAGGCAGCCCAAGCCGACCTGCAAAAAGCCCGCCGGGACTTGGAAAAAACCACCATCGTGGCACCGTTTGCTGGCACCGTGTTGAGCAAATCGGTGGACCTGGGTCAATTCGTTGGCATGTCAGGGCAGCTGGGCAGCATCGCCGGTACCGAGGTCGGTGAAGTGCGCTTGCCGCTGACCAATCAGGACCTCAACAAACTCAACCTCAAAGACCGCGATTTATCGAACCAACCCTTGGCGGTGCGCTTTGCCGATGACCAGGACCAAACCGTCACTTCAGGCCTGATCAAACGCCTGGAGGCCAGCAAAGATGCCCGCACCTTGATGAACTATGCGGTGGCCGAAATCACCCAGCCGTTTGCCCATGACCTGTTGTTCAACACCTTCCTCAAAGCCGAAATCACCGGCGGCACCTATGCCAACGTGTTTGCCATCCCGTCTTCATGGATGATGCCCAATGACCAACTGCCGGTGTATCAAGCCGATGACACCCTGGCCATCAAAGCAGTCAACGTGGTGCACAAAACCAACGAGCACTTCTATGTGGACCAAGGTTTGAGCACCCAGGATGTGATCATCACCACCCCCATCCAGGCCCCAACTGTGGGCATGAAATTGCGCCTGCAAGCCGCGGCCACTGAGCCAGCCGAGGCGACCGACACGGCGGTGCAAACGGCCGGAGCCGAACAATGAAGAAACAATGGGACCAAGGCATCATCCATTGGTTTGCCAGCAATCCGGTGGCGGCCAATTTGTTGATGGTGGTGTTGATCATCGGTGGCTTGCGAGCGGCCTACACCCTGAAAAAAGAGATGTTTCCGGCCACTTCGGTGAACCAGGTGTTGGTGACCATGGCCTATCCGGGCGCGGCTCCGGATGAGGTGGAAAAAGGCATTTGTGTGAAAATCGAAGATGCGGTCACCGGCCTGGAAGGCATCGACAAAACCACCTGTCTGGCCAATGAAGGGGCGGCCCGCACCAACATCGAGATCGGCAGTGACTACGACGTCAAAAACGTCATGGCCGAAATCAAGAACCGGGTTGATGGCATCAACTCCTTCCCCGGTGAAGCAGAAAAACCAATCATCAGTGAAATCCTGATACAGCAGCCGGTGCTGTTCCTGTCGGTCTATGGCAACGTGCCCGAAGACGACCTGCTGCAAGCCACCCGCGACGTGCGCGATGACTTGATTGACTTGCCTAATGTGTCGATGGCCTCTTTGGTTGGCGAACGCGATTATGAGATCGCCATTGAAATCAAAGAAGACACCCTGCGCCAATACCAAATCACCTTCGATGAAATCGCCGCGGTGTTGCGCGCGGCCTCGATTGATTTACCCGGTGGCTCGATCAAAACCGATCGCGGCGACGTGTTGCTCCGCTCGGTGGGTCAATCCTACACCGGCGCTGAATTCGCGCAAACCGTGATCCGCACCAACCCCGATGGCTCCCGCTTGTTGTTGTCCGATGTCGCCACCATCAAAGACGGTTTTGAAGAGACCGGTGAGATCGGCACCTTCGATGGCAAGCCGGCGATCAGCATCCAGGTCAATGCGGTGGAAAATGAATCGGTGTTGGTGATTTCTGATGAAGTCAATGCCTACGTGGCCCGCATGCAAGACAAGATGCCGCCAAACATGTCGGTGGCCACTTGGTCCGACACCTCGCATTACGTGCGCGGTCGTTTGGACATGATGGAACGCAACATGCTGCAAGGGGCGGTGTTGGTGTTGTTGACCCTGACCCTGTTCTTGCGCTTGAAGGTGGCTTTCTGGGTGATGTTGGGCTTGCCCGTGGCTTTCCTCGGCGCCTTCATGTTTTTGCCGCTGACCGGCATCAGCATCAACATGCTCAGCATGTTTGGCTTCATCTTGGTGCTGGGCATCGTGGTGGATGACGCCATTGTGATCGGTGAGAGTTCCTACTATGAAATCCAACACAAAGGCCATTCCTTGAAGAACGTGGTGGTGGGCGCCCAACGGGTGGCCACCCCAGCAACCTTTGGGGTGTTGACCACCATCGCGGCGTTTGCACCGATGTTGTTTGTCGGCACTTTGTTTGGCTCGTTTTTCGAGGCCATCGGATGGGTGGTGATCCTGTGTTTGTTGTTCTCTTTGGTCGAATCCAAATTGATCCTGCCAGCGCATTTGGCCCACATGCGTTCAGATGACATTGGCACCAAAAACCCCGGTCCCCTGCTGCGCTTGCAGCGCAAGGTCAACCATGGCCTGGAACACGTGATCAAGAACCAATACCAGCCGACCATTGACAAAGCCATCCGCCGCCCCGGTTTGACGCTGTCGGTATTCATTGGCGTGTTCTTATTGAGCACTGGCTTGATCAACAACGGTTTGGTGCGTTTTGTGATGATGCCGGATTTTGTGGCCGATTTCGTGCAGGCCGATTTCGCCATGGCCCAAGGCACCCCACAAGAACGCAGCAGCGAGGTGCTCAAGCACATCCAGGATTCACTGGAACGCTTGGATGCCGACGTCAGCCGCGAAGTGGGTCAGGACAGCGGTGCCGTGTTCACCCACCAGTTGTCGTTCCTGGATTCACAAATTTCGGGTCGGGTCATCGTCGAATTGGTCAAAGACGAGGACGCGGTGATCGACGGCAAAGAAATGCTCAATCGTTGGACTGAATACATCGGTGAGATCCCCGGCGCCACGCACATCGGCACCATGTCCTTGACCGGTCCTGGACAAGGCCCGGACGTGAGCCTCAAATTGGTCGGCAGCGACACCGAAGAATTGCGCCTGGCGGCCGACATCCTGGCCGAACGCCTGAAGGCCTTCGAAGGCGTGTCTGATGTCAGGAACTCCATCGAAGCGGGCAAAGACGAAATTGAATTGTCGATCAAACCCATCGGCCGCAACCTGGGCTTGAACCAAGCCGACCTCGGCCGTCAAATCCGCCAGGCCTACTACGGCGAAGAGGTGCAACGCCTGCAACGCGGCAACGACGAAATCAAGGTCATGCTGCGCTACGACCGCGCCACCCGGGAATCATTGAAGTCCTTGGATGAATTGCGCATCCGCACCGCCGCCGGCGATGAGTTGCCGTTGAGCACGGTGGCCGAAGTGAACCTGGGCAAAGCGGCCAATGCCATCGAACGGGTCAACCGCAAGCGGGCCGCCCGCATCACCGCCATGGTCGACAAAGCCATTGGCGATCCGCAGGCCATTGTGGGTCAATTGATGCCAGCACCCGGTCAACCCATCGTGCCGGAATACCCCGAGATCACTTACGACTTGGATGGCACCAGCAAAGAGATGACCGAACTCTTGAAAAACTTGGGCATCGGCATGTTGTCGGCCATTTTGTTGATTTATGTGTTGTTGGCCATCCCGCTGAAATCTTACGCGCAGCCGATCATCATCATGTTGGTGATTCCCTTTGGCATCACCGGCGCCATCGTCGGGCATTTGTTGCTCGGCATGACCTTCAGCATGATGTCGATTTTTGGGGTCATCGCCCTGACCGGGGTGGTGGTCAATGATTCGCTGGTGATGGTTGATTACATCAACAAAGAACGGCGCCAGGGCGTCGACATCATCACGGCGGTGAAACACGCCGGCAGCAAGCGCTTCAGGGCCATTTTGTTGACCTCACTGACCACCTTTTTTGGTTTGTTGCCGATCATGTTTGAACAGTCATTACAAGCCAAGGTGATCATCCCCATGGCGGTGTCGCTGGCCTTTGGCATCTTGTTCGCCACGGTGATCACGCTGATCCTGATCCCGGCCTTGTACGCCATGTTGGAAAACCTCAAATATAAATTCATCCGCTTGGATGGTTACCAACGCAAAGGCGGCACCACCGCCCCAGTGCCACAACCAGGAGATCAAGGTGAATTGCGCACCTGATTGGATCAATCAGACGATAAGTTCTTGCTGTTGCGGGCACCCAGTTGTTTCAGGGTGTCCGCTTGTCGCACCAGGTTGCCGCGACCACTTTTGAGTTTGTTCTCGGCCGCGTGCCAGGCATCATCGGCCTGATCCAGGCGCATTTTGATGTCATTCAGGTTGTCCACAAAACCGACGAACTTGTCATACATTTTGCCGGCCTTGTCGGCTATGACTTGGGCATTTTTGTTTTGGTTCTCGTTCTGCCACAGCATCATCACCGTGCGCAAGGTGGCCAACAGGTTGCTGGCCGATAGAATCAATACGTTCTTCTTATAAGCTTCTTCCAACAAGCCGGGTTGGGCATTGATGGCGGCCACAAAGGCCGCTTCCACCGGCACGAACATCAACACAAAATCCACCGAATCAAGTTGTTCGATGTTTTGATAAGCCTTGTCTGATAAATTCTTGATGTGGGTTTGCATCGACTGCACATGCTGTTTCAGGTGGGCCTGGCGTTCACTGTCCTGTTCGGCATTGACGTATTGTTCAAAGGCTTTCAAGGACACCTTGGCGTCCACGATCAAGGCTTTTTGTTGCGGCAAATGAATCAGCACATCGGGGCGGAAGCGTTTGTGGTCGGCATTGGTGAAACTGACTTCGGTGTCATATTCCCGGCCCTGTTCCAAACCGGCCACCTCCAGCAAGCGGTGCAGCACCATTTCGCCCCAGTTGCCCTGGGTTTTGCTCTCGGCGGTCAGGGCTTTGGTCAGGTCTTCGGCTTTTTTGCTGAGCTCTTGGTTCAACTGATAGACCCGCTCGATTTCCATTTTCAAGGATTTTTGCTGCGCCAGGCCTTGGGTGCTGGTGTTGTGCACCAAGGCCTGGAAATCCTTCAACTGTTGGTTCAACGGTTTGATCACCTGGTCCATTTGTTCTTTGTTTTGCGAACTGAATTTGGCCGACTTTTCTTCCAAAATCTTTTGTCCCAGGGTGTTGAAATGATCGGCCAACAAGGCCTTGGATTGCTCCAGGAATTCGTGTTGTTGTTGAAAGCGTTGTTGCTGGTGCTCGACTTCCGAGCGCATTTTGGTCAATTTGATTTCGGCCTCACCCAGTTCACTGCGCAACTGTTCGGCCAAATGGGCCTGCTGGCGGCTGTGTTTGAGTTGTTCATCCAATTGCACCGCCAATTTATTCAAGCGCAAAAGCTCGGCTTCGTGTTGCTCCAGTTCGGCCAACAACTCGGCATTGGTGGTTTTCAATTGGTCCACTTGCTGTTGCAACAGTTGTTCCATGCCGCGGTGTTTTTCGGCCGCAGCAAGCGACAGTTTTTGCTGGGCACGACGCCACAACAACCAGGCCACCAAGGCGCTCAACAACACCCCCAGCAAGCCGCTGATCAACAGGCTTGGCAGCGGGTTTTGGCTGACGGTGTGCAACAGGTTATTCATCAAATGACTTGGCTCCTTGGGTGTTCTTTCAGCAGAATACAGTGGCCTTCAAAGCCCAGTTGCGATGGTAAAATTTTCTGCAACCGATGCCCTGTGTCCAGGCATTAATATGCTATCATTTAAGCCCAACAAAACCCAGGGAATTTAACATGAGAGTTTTCAAGTATCTGTTTTTTGCGTTGTTGTTTCTGATCATTGCCTTTTTTGTTTATGGCTTTTTCTTTTTGCCAGACAAAGTGCAGGTCAGCCGTTCCATCACCATCGATCGGCCGGCGAAAATGGTGTTCAAAGCGGTCAACTCCATGCACACATTCAACGATTGGTCACCCTGGGCTGACACCGATCCCAATGCCCAGTATCAATTCACTGGACCGGCCACCGGCGTGGGTTCCAAGATGGCTTGGCAAGGCAATGACGAAGTCGGTTCTGGGCGCCAAACCATCATCGAATCAGAGCCTTATTCGAGGGTCAAAACCGAATTGTATTTTGATGGCCAAGGCGACGACCCGGCATGGGCCACCTTGGCAATCAAGGACCTCGGTGATTCCTCGGAATTGTCTTGGACTTTTGATGCCGACTTCAAAGGCAATGTCTTGGGCCGCTACTTTGGCTTGATGATGGATGACATGCTCGGTCCCAATTACGAAACCGGCTTGAGCAAACTCAAAGCCTTGGTTGAAGCCCAACCGGTGTACGATTTCTCTGGTTTCAGCATAGAAAATGTGGCACCTCAGAATGTTTTGTACATCCCCACCTCAGCCAACACCGATGAGGACGGTGCGGTGGCGGCGGCTTTGGCCGAAGCGTATGGTCAGATCATGGTATTCATGCAGGCCAATGGGTTGGAAATGGCCGGCATGCCATTGGCCATCACCCGCAATTATGAAAACAGTGTGTGGGAAATGGACGCTGCCATTCCGGTCAACGTCGACAGTTTGGAAGGTGAAGTGGAAACCATCATGCTGGGACAAACCTATGGCGGCAAGGTGGTCAAATACATCCAAAAAGGCCCTTATGACCAAGGTGATGCCTCGATGGTGTTGATGAATGCCTACCTGGCCGAGCATGAACTGGAAACCAATGGTGCGCAATGGGACGTGTATGCCAATGACCCCACCTTGGTGGCCGAATCAGAGATCGAAACCCACATCTACCAACCGATCAAATAAGCCACCTTCACCAGGCATAAAAAAAGGAAGACCGCGGTCTTCCTTTTTTTATTGGCGAGTGATTGATGGTCGCTGATCAATCACTGAATTCGGGCCGAATGTCTCGGTCCATCAGGGCCGACAAGGCCTCAATGGTGGTCATTTGGCCGTGCACCACTTTCCACACATGCTCGGTGATCGGCATGTCGACGCCGTGTTTTTGGGCCAAGCGCATCACTTCATCGGTGGTGCCGATGCCTTCGACCACTTGGCCGATGGTTTGTTGTGCTTGTTCGATGGAAATGCCTTTGCCCAACGCCAGACCCATGCGGCGGTTGCGTGACAAATCGCCGGTGGAGGTCAACACCAAATCGCCCAGACCTGACAAACCCATCAAAGTTTCGGGTTTGCAGCCCAAGGCTTCGCCCAAACGCATCATCTCGGCCATGCCCCGGGTCATCAAGGCGGCCCGGGTGTTGTCACCCAAGGCCATGCCATCGGCAATACCGGTGGCCAGGGCCAGCACGTTTTTCACCGCCCCACCCAATTCGGCCCCGATCACATCGGTGGAAATGTAGGCGCGGAATTTGTCGGTGTGCAGGGCTTTGCTGACCTGCATCGCAAAGTCGGCGTGGTTGGAAGCCACGGTCACCAAAGTGGGTTTATTCATGGCCACGTCTTTGGCAAATGACGGACCGGTGACCAGGGCCATGGGCACCTGGGTGCCAATGATTTCCTCGGCCACCTGATGCAAAAACCGGCCGGTGCCGGGTTCAAAGCCTTTGCTGGCCCAAGCCAATGGCCGTTCACCCAACAACGGTTTGATTTGTTGCAAGATGTCACTGAAGGCGTGTGACGGACAGACCACCAACACCGCCTCGCATTGGGCGATGGCAGTGGCCAAATCGGGTTCGATGATCAGTTTCTCGGGAAACTGGATGCCTGGCAAATACTGTTCATTGCTGCGGCTTTGCTGCATGGCTTGCATGGCGGTGCGGTTGCGACCCCAGAGGATGGTGTCACCGGTGCGTGCCAATTGCATGGCCAGGGCGGTGCCCCAGGATCCGGCGCCCAATACCGCAAACTTCAGCAGTTGGGTGTCAGCGGTGCTGCCAGGCGTGGTCATTATTGCTTGGTGCTGGAGGCTGCTTGCTCTTGAGCTTGTTGCATTTGTTGGGCATACATTTGCTCAAAATTAACCGGTTGCAGCATCAGCGGCTGGAAGCCACCGGCCATCACCATGTCACTGACTTGTTGTCTGACATACGGGAACAACACGTTCGGGCAGTACACACCCAAAGTTTGGTGCAAGGCTTGTTCGCTGAAGTTGCTCATGCTGAAAATGCCGGCGGTGCACACTTCAACCAAGTAGGCGGTTTTTTCCACCACGGTACAAGTCACGGTGGCGGTCAAAGCCACTTCATAGGTGTTGTCATCCAACTTGGTGACTTTTTGGTTCATGTTCAATTTGATTTCAGGCTGACCCTGCTCATTGAAAATGTGGGGCGCATTGGGTGCTTCGAATGAGACGTCTTTGGTGTAAATTTTTTGCAAAGACATGGTTGGTCCTTGGTTTTCAGCATTCGCTGCGGCTTGTTTTTCTTCTGTCATGATAGCTTCCTAAAAATTTCACGAATCCAGTGATTCGTCTAAAAAAATGAGGGGTCAGGCTTTGCTCAAAGGCAATTTGTCCGAGATCCAGGCGTTGATGCCGCCTTGTAAGTTGAAGACCTGTTCGAAACCGGCTTCGCTCAACTTCTGGCTGGCGGTCATGGAAGTGCGGCCCATTTGGCAACACACCACCACGGGCTTTTTCTTTAATTTATCCAACTTGATTTTGCCGGCACTGATGTCTTCCAACGGCACATTGATGGCATTCACGATGTGTCCCTGGGCGAACGCGTCTTTCGGTCTGACATCAATCACCTGGGCATTTTGCTGGTTGACCAAACGGGTCAGTTGATCGACATTAACGCTCTGGTAAGCTTTGCTTTTGTCCTGATACAGGGCGCGCAAATACAGAATCAGCACGATGATGAAAAGTGACGACATGAACGGATGGTTGCCGACAAATTCGACCAATTGAGACATTGCGTGACCGCCTAAAAATGGAAAAGGGACAATATAAGGTATCACCACAAAAAATCAAGTCAAATCCCGCAAAAACTCAGCATATGCCAAGCTTTCAAACAGAATCTTCGGCAAAACAGTTTTTTCTGCGCAATGAGTTTGATAACATGAGCCGCTGTTGTCTTGCGATGATTTGCCGTTTGCCCATGCGTTTGCTGTTCTTGTTGTTGCTGCTGGTGTCATGCACCGCCCCACTGCTGGCACAAGAAGACACCGATGAAGCCGCCATTGCGGCTCAACTGGAAGACATCAAAACACGCCTGGAAACCCTCAAAGACCAACTCAACCAGGCCACCGGCGAAGAAGCCAAGCTGCTGCAAGAGCTGGAAGCGCAGGATCAAATGATCAACCAGCAAGGACGCCAGATCAGAGACACCCAAGCCAAGATCACCACCGCCGAACAACAAATCGAGGTGTTGGGCCGAGAAATTCAATTGAAAAACGACAGCATCAGTGAGCAAAAGCAGCAGATGGCCGAATTGTTGCGCTTGCACATCTTCATCAACCACGACCGCATCTTAAAAATGATGCTGCTCAATCCCAGCACGCGCCACGCCGAGGTCACCCAACACCAAATCAAATACCTGCAACACAAACTGTATGAGTTGATCGAAAACATCGCGGTACAAATCAAACAGCTGGAACAATACCAACAACAAATCACCGACCAAAAAACCGCTCTGGAACAAGAGCAACAAAAACTCAATGCCGAACAAGACGCCATGGTGGCCCAGAAACAACAACGCGCTTTGGTGCTGGCCTCCTTGCGCGACACCATCCAAGCCTATCAGGATGAAAACCAAATCCTGGAGGCCGACAGCCAGCGCCTCAATCAGTTGTTGTTACAAATCACCCAATACCTCGACGACCTGCCGGAAAACCTCGGCGAAAACACCTCATTTGCGCGTTTGAAAGGACAGCTGCAACAACCACTGGACGGCAACATCATCCGCTCATACCGCTCCTTGCGGGCAGGCTACAGCCGCTGGGATGGCGTGGTGATTGGCAATGAGGCAGGCACCGAAGTCACCGCCACCGCCTATGGTCGGGTGGCCTTTGCCGATTGGCTGCGCGGCTATGGCTTGTTGATCGTGATTGACCACGGTGATGATTACATGACCTTGTATGGGCACAACGAAAGCCTGTTGGCCGAAGTCGGTGACTGGGTGCAAGCCGACCAGGTGATCGCCACCGCCGGCAATTCCGGCAACATCGATCCGGCCGGGGTGTATTTTGAGATCCGTCAGGCCGCCGACCCCACCAACCCCGTGCCCTGGTTCAAGTGAATTTTAGGGCCTGTTAACACCCACTGAAAGGCGACTGCTGGATCGTATTTTTCAGCCATTAAGGCATCAGTCGTGAGGTGTGGTCACTCCACATGAGCGAGTGAATAACGCTGAGGGATGAAAAATACGACCCAGCCCCATGGGTTCAGCCTACAAAGGCCACACCCGGCGTTGCTCATCGCTCGATTGGAGTGACCAAACCACGCTTTTCGCGCCTTGATTGTGACCTTTGTAACCTGAACAGTGGTCATTCAGTGGGTGTTAACAGGCCCCGGCCTTAACACCCACTGAAAGGCGACTGCTGGATCGTATTTTTCAGCCATTAAGGCATCAGTCGTGAGGTGTGCCCACTCCACATGAGCGAGTGAATAACGCTGAGGGATGAAAAATACGACCCAGCCCCATGGGTTCAGACTGCAAAGGCCACACCCGGCGTTGCTTACCGCTCGATTGGAGTGACCAAACCACGCGATTCGCGCCTTGATTGTGACCTTTGCAGCCTGCACAGTGGTCTTGCAGTGGGTGTTAACAGGCCCCAGTCAGCCAACCAATTCATTGGGCTCATCGGCTTCCGCCTGATCACCTGGGGGTTCATCATCGGCACCGCCGCGCAATGCTTCATAGGCATGCGACAACAAGGCCACTTCGAAAATGATCACCAGCACCGAGATCAACTCCACCAGCAGCATCAAGGCCAACGACTCGGTGTTGATTTGTTGGAAGATGCGGTTGGTGATGTATGGCACCAAAACCACCAAGAAAAACACAAAAAACTTGTGGTGGCGGGTCATCTCGAAAGACTCACTCAAAGACAGGCGGTGACCCGCTGCGGTGGCCGGAAACACCATGGCCAGTCGTGAAAACACAATGCCCATGATGATCAGTGCCAGTAAAAACAACCACACCGCAGAGCCGCCCCCAACGCCGGCTGCTGGCGCCATGGGCGGCGCGATTTTGAACAACACAAAGATCACCGCCGCCAATGACAGCAACACCGCCACAATCCAGCCAATGAATTGGACCTCCACCAGGCGCCATTGCAATAGGTGCTCCAGGCCCTTTTCATCCAACAACACCAAGCGATGCACCATGATCGCCAACTTGGCATAAACGATCAGCATCAACACCATGATCACAAAGAACAGGGCGGGGCCAAACAGCAAGGCCAAATAACCCCCCAACAAGCCCACCACAAAGGCCAAGCCAATGAACAGCGCGGCCAGTCCCGCCAAATAACCAAAGTGGTCTTTGAAGGTGTTGTTGGTCAATTCGAAAATGCGACCGATGGAAATGGGTTCTGACATGGTAAATCCTTTTAATGTGAAGAAGCCCCCATTGTATACCCAGCCAGCCAGCAGTCACAAGCCGGTCACACTTCAGCGGGTCAGATCAATTGTTGGGGTCTGGTTCACACTACATTCAGTTTCGTAGATGTAACATATCAAAGACTGGCTATGAATACTGTACAATTGAACCATCAGGAGCAGCACATGAAAAAAATCACCATCCCCTTAATTATCCTCTTTACTGGCATCCTCATCTCTGGCAGCGCGCTGGCTTTTAAATTTGCTTCGCCCAGCGACCCCTCGGCCAAGGTGGTGATGAACCACTCCAACAGCGCCAAACAACTGTTTCCGGTGAAACTGTTGATGGTCAACGGTGAAAACGTGCCGGTTCGCGGCGATGCTGTGTGGTTGCAGCCGGGTGAATATGAACTGCGCTTCAGCACCCAGATCAACAGCAATTACACCAAACAAATCATGGGCTTGAAACAGCGACGCGGCCTGGAAAGCCTCAAAAACACGCTGAAAATCAATGTCGAAGCCGAAAAGTCATATTACGTGGCTTATGATGCCTCCAGCAACAACACCGATGATTGGCAACCGGTGGTTTACAAAGTCAAGTAAGCCAACCCGCCTTTTTACCTCGTTGAAGGCTGTGCTGTGAGATTCACACGCAGCCTTTTTGGTGGGCCGCATCAGTCATTAAGCCGTGCCTCAATCCTCGTCGTCGTAGATCGCCACCACCGATTGTTGTGGGGTTTTGTAGCCACGATACATTCCCGGGGTGTTGAACACCATCACCGGTTGCCCGGCCGGGTCCATGCCGATGATGCCACCGGAGCCACCGACTTTTTTCAGTTCACCCATGATCACCGCATCGGCCGCTTGTTGCAGTGATACATTTTGATACCGCACCCGGGCACAGATGTCGTGGGCCACGGCATAGCGGATGAAAAACTCCCCATGGCCGGTGGCTGAGATGCCACAACTGCGGTTGTCGGCATAAGTGCCGGCGCCAATCACCGGCGAATCGCCAATGCGGCCCCAAGCCTTGTAGGTCATGCCCCCGGTTGAAGTGCCAGCCGCCAAATCGCCGTTTTGATCGACCGCCACCGCGCCCACCGTGCCGAATTTGAATTCGGCATCCAACACGTCTTTGGCAGCGGCTTGTTCTTGTTGTTTGGCTTTGGTCTTGGCATCCACTTCTTGCCATGCTTTGAACCGGGCTTCGGTGTCAAAATAATCATTGGTCACTTGTGCCAGTCCCTTGGCCTTGGAAAAGGTGTCGGCACCGGTCCCGGCCAGCATCACATGGGGCGAATGCAACATCACTTGTTCGGCCGCCAGTATCGGGTTCTTGGTGAACGAGACCCCGGCCACGGCACCGGCCTCGAGGTCACTGCCGCGCATGATCGAGGCATCCAACTCATGTTTGCCGGGTTTGGTGTACACCGCCCCTTTGCCGGCGTTGAAGTGCGGCGAATCTTCCATCAATTGGATGGCGGCGATGATCGCTTGGGTGGAATCCCCGCCGGCTGCCAGCACCGCATATCCGGCATCCAAGGCGGCTTGTAAATCAGTGCGGATGCTTTGTTCCTGTGCGGCACTGAGTTGATCCCGTTTGATGGTCCCGGCACCCCCATGAATCACGATGCCGATGTTGTGTTCTGTAGCCATGGCCAATCCTCCGCAAAAAATCATCAATACACATAACTTTTTCATATAAGCTCCCGCCTGATTCTGGACTTGCTCTACAATACCAAAAAATCCACCGCTTTGCCGGACAGATTGCATGAAACAAGCCGCCCCCATCAGCAGCACACAAGTGGCCCACTGGCTGCAGCAACACCACCAGCTCAGTGGTGAACTGACCACCCTGGTTGGCGATGTCGATGCCAACTTCAAACTGACCACACCACAACAGGCCTTCACGGTCAAAATCAGCCGGCTTGCAGCGCTGGATGATCTGGCCTTTGAAGCGGACTTGATGCACCACCTGGCCAGCCACCAACAAACCGACCTGGCCTGGCCGCAACCGGTGTTGGATCAACAAGGCCAGTGGTTGACGGTGTTGGAGCCAGGTTCTGAGGGGGCCTTGGTGATGCGGCTGTTGACTTGGGTGCACGGTGATTTGATGTCCGGCTTTCAGCCACACAGCCCGGCCATGCTGCACCATTTGGGACAACAAGCCGCGCACTTGAACCAGGCCTTACAAGACTTGCAACACCCCCAAGCACAACGGACATTCAGCTGGGACTTGGCCCAGTGCCTGTGGGTCAAACAACACCGCGCGTTGTTCAGCGGTGAACAACGCGCTTGCTGGCAACATTTCATCGAACTGTTCGAACAAAACCAATCCAGCCATGCCCAATTGCGACAACAAATCATTCACAACGACTTGAATGACAACAACGTGCTGGTGGCCCAGGATCAAGTCACCGGCATCATTGATTTTGGTGATGCCATCCTCAGCCAATTGATTCATGAGCTGGCGATTGTTTGTGCCTACGCCTTGATGCACAAACCCGACCCATTGACCGCCGCCGCGCACATCGTGCGTGGCTACCACCAAGTCCTGCCGCTGCTCGAACAAGAGTTGGCTCATTTGTATCATTTGATCGGCATGCGCCTGGTGGTCAGTGTCACCCAGGCCGCCCTGGCCCGGCAGACCGACCCGGACAATGCCTACAAAACCATCAGCGAACAACCGGCTTGGGCCTTGTTACATGCCTGGCAAGCGGTGCCGGCACAATTGGCCCACAGCACCTTTCGCCAGGTGTGTGGCCACAGCGCGCACCCTCAATCCAAGGCACTCAAACTACACCTGCAAGCACAGCGCATGCCTTTGTCCCAAGTGTTTCCCGAGCATGCAAATAAAACCCGCATACAAGTGGTCGACTTGGGGGTGGCCAGCACCCTGCTGGGCGGCGCCGGTGACTATGAAAACCACCCCTTGCAACACTTCAAAATGACTCAAGCACAAGCCGCCGATCCCGAGGCATTTTTGGCCGGTGGCTATCTGGAAGCCCGCTCTTTTTATGCCGCCGATGCCTTCAGCTTTGCCGGCAATCAAGGCAAAGAATACCGCACCATACACTTGGGTTTGGACGTTTGGTTACCGGCCATGACCGCGGTGCATGCGCCCTTGGCCGGTCGGGTGGTCGGTTTGCGCGACAACCACCAACGCCGAGACTACGGGCCCACTGTGATCCTGCAACACGACTTTCCTGGCGGGGTGTTTTATTCCTTGTATGGCCACCTGAGTCGGTGCACCTTGGACCACCTGCAATTGGGTGATGAGGTGGCGGCCGGGGCTTTGTTGGCTTGGGTCGGTGAGCCCCATGAAAATGGTGGCTGGAGTCCCCACCTGCATTTTCAGCTGATGCTCGACATGTTGGGCCATGAACACGATTTTCCAGGCGCTTGCCGGCCCAAGCAACAAGCAGTGATGGCCGATCTGTGTCCGGATCCCATGACATTGTTTCAAACCGATGATGCCCAACCACAACCACCGGCCAACAACCAAGACCTGATCCAGTTCCGACACCAGCATTTGGGCAAATCTTTGAGCCTGTCCTATTCTGAACCCATCCAAATGTTGCGCGGTGACGACGTTTACCTGATCGACCAATGGGGTCAAAAATACCTGGATACCTGCAACAACGTGGCCCATGTGGGGCACGAAAACCCCCGGGTGGTGGCAGCTGGCCAAGCCCAAATGGCGGTGCTCAACACCAACAGCCGCTACTTGCACCCGGCGATCAACGAGTTCACCGCTGCCTTGCTGGCCACCTTGCCGGATGAACTGTCGGTGGTGCATTTGGTCAACTCCGGTTCCGAAGCCAATGAATTGGCGCTGCGCATGGCCCGGGCTTATTCAGGTGGGGTCGATGTGATTGCCTTGGAATCCGGTTACCACGGCAACAGCCAGGCCACCATTGACATCAGTTCCTACAAATTCGATGGTTCAGGTGGTCAGGGTGCGCCCAAGCACACCCACATCGTGCCTTTGCCAGACGCCTTTCGCGGTCGCCACCGGGGGGCTGACACAGGGCCAGTCTATGCGGCCTATGTGCAACAACAGCTTGATCGACTGCAAGCTGCTGGCCAACAAATTTCGGCATTCATCGCCGAAAGTATCGTGTCATGTGGTGGCCAAATCGAGTTGCCTGCAGGCTATTTGGCCCAAGCCTATGCCGCGGTCCGCGCCGCCGGCGGTGTGTGCATCGCCGATGAAGTGCAGGTCGGTTGTGGTCGCATTGGCAGTCATTTTTGGGCTTTTGAACCCCACGGCGTGGTGCCCGATATCCTGACCATTGGCAAACCCATCGGCAATGGCCACCCCTTGGCGGTGGTGGTTTGTACCCGCGAAGTGGCCGACCGCTTCGCCAATGGCATGGAGTATTTCAACACCTTTGGCGGCAACCCCGTTTCAGCCACGGTGGGCTTGGCGGTGTTGCGTGAAATCAAAGACCGCCAATTACAACACAATGCACTGACCACCGGCACCCATCTGAAGCAACATTTGCAGGCCTTAATGGCCGACCATCCCATCATCAAAGATGTCCGCGGCCAGGGCTTATTTTTGGGTTTTGAATTGGGTGACGACGCCTTGAACCCACTGCCCGAACAGGCCACCTATTTGGCCAATCGACTGCGCGACATGGGAATTTTGATCAGCACCGATGGACCCGACCACAATGTGATCAAAATCAAACCGCCGATCACTTTTCAAACGCCGCATGCCGATGAATTGTTGCAGCGGCTGCAGACCGTGCTGATGGAAAATGCCATGCAACGGGTCTGAGGTGGCACAAAAGTCCAGCGCAATCGGTTTAAATCGTTGGGTTTGTCCCCATATACGATTTTCATGCCGATGAAATCGGTTCGATCGGATCGGCACAACCCAAACAAAACAGGAATCAACATGCAAATTAAAAACGATTGTGTGGTGGCCATGCACTACACCCTGAAAGACGACGAAGGCAATGTTTTGGACTCATCGGAAGGCCGTGATCCACTGAAATTCTTGCAAGGTGCGCACAACATCATCATCGGATTGGAAAAAGCGATGGAAGGCAAAGCCAAAGGCGACTCTTTTGAAGTTTCCATTGAACCCGAAGAAGCCTATGGCGTGCGCCACGAACAAATGATCCAAAAAGTGCCCCGCTCGGCTTTTCAAGGCGTTGATGCAATCAAAGTCGGCATGCAATTCCAAGCCGAAACCGAACAAGGTCCTGTGCCTGTGACCATCACCGAAGTGGTTGATGACGTGGTCACCGTTGACGGCAACCACGCCCTGGCTGGCCAACGCCTGCATTTCTCGGTATCCATCGAAGACGTGCGCCAAGCCACCGAAGAAGAAAAAGCCCACAAACACGCGCACTGATTGATCCAATCAAGCACAGTCACAAGGCTTGCCATTCGGCAGGCCTTTTTTGTGGGCAGTCATACCGCGACAAAGCAAACGGTATAGACCACTGAGCCCGTCGAAGTGTGTCCGATCTCAAGACCGGCTTCGACAGGCTCAGCCACCTTGGGTTGGGTGATGGCTGCGGCCAAAGCCTGGCCATGTCGTCGACTGAGGTCGACGCTCCAAGCTTTAATTCAAAGCCCACTGAGCCCGTCGAAGTGATCCCAACAGTTGCCAAGGACTTCGCAATCTTCAACCACTAATTACACACACCCTTGGAGTGCCGGCTTCAGTCGGCGTTGAGGCGATTATCAGCATGAAGAATCAATAACACCGACAGTCACCATCCATCACTTGAGCACCCAACCAGCCCATGATGGATGTGGCCAAAGCCTGGCCATGTCGTCGACTGAGGTCGACGCTCCAAGCTTTAATTCAAAGCCCACTGAGCCCGTCGAAGTGATCCCAACAGTTGCCAAGGACTTCGCTATCTTCAACCACTAATTACACACACCCTTGGAGCGCCGACTTCAGTCGGCATTGGGCGTGATTAATAGCATGAAGTATCATTAACACTGACGGTCACCATCCATCACTTGAGCACCCAACCAGCCCATGATGGCTGCGGCCAAAGCCTGGCCATGTCATCGACTGAGGTCGACGCTCCAATGAATTGTCCGGACTGCTGGCGGCTCGCCGGCACACCACTGTGAATTTATTTAAAAAGAATGCCAGCGGGCCGCTGGCGATCCGTAACTTTGTTCTGTGAATCCAGGTAAATTCTCCGCGTCGAATTCAGTCCATTTTCGTAACCACCGTCCATTCACCCCATTGAACAAAAAGAACTTTACCGAAGGTTTTTTTTCATGGGCCTCGGTATCTTGGTGAACACTGATGAACCGGAGAACCGAACATGAATCTGCGATTATGGGTACTGGCCTGTTGTTTGACTTGGCTGGGCACCGCCGTGGCAACCAAGCCCCATACGAAAGTACAGCAAGCTTACAACGTGCTGTTTGTCGGCAACAGCCTGACCCAGGGCAACGACCTGCCCAAGCTGGTGAAACAGGATGCGGCGCGCCGCGGCATCACCGTCAACACCGCGGTGGTGGCCAAGGGTGGCTATGCCATTGTCGACCATTGGGCAGAGGGACGGGTGCAGCAACTGGTGCGTTCCACCCGCTTTGATTTTGTGGTGATCCAACAAGGCCCGTCATCACAACTGGATGGTTATCAGATGTTGGTCAATGGCGGGGCCGACTACGCCCGCTTGTGCCAAGAGAACGGCTGCCGCCTGGCCTATTTCATGGTGTGGCCGTCCATCGCCTGGTTTCACACCTTCCCCGGGGTGATCCGCAATTACACCGCCGGGGCTGAGGCCAACAACGCCATTTTGATCCCGGTGGGTCAGGTGTGGAAAGACCACATTGAAGCAACCGGCGATTACTCTTATTATGGCTCAGATGGTTTTCATCCCTCCCGCGCTGGCAGTGAAAAGGCGGCAGAGGTGATTGTGAACACCTTGTTTCAACCGCAAACCTGTGGTTGTGCTGCCAAGATCAAGTGAATCAATGGGCACCTCATGGCATGATTGACTTCACGTAGACTGCAGGCAAGCCCAGACGGGTCGCCACTTGGGTCAGTTGCTTGGCATAAGCGGGGTTGCTGCCAGCCATCAGTTGTTCCGGCAACACATAAACCACAGCATCAGTTTGGCCACCGGCTGCCAAGTTGACCACCGACCATTGCGGTACATATTCGCGGACGCTGGGCTCGCTGTACAGTTGTTTCAACTCGGTTGCGGGCAGCTCCATCACCAAGCCCCAGACCTCGGCCTCCGCTTGCGGTCGCAAACTGGCCCGTTGGCCGATCACCAATTGGTGGCCGGGTAAACTGGCCAGGCGTGGGTTGCTCGGGTGTAAACCCTGTTGGCGCAACAAATCAGGGTCCATAAACAAACCGTAGAAAAAAACCGTATGTGGGCGCTTATTTCGACTCATGACTCAATCCCAAGACAATGAATATACCACACAGTTAGCCGGCGGTTTTGGTGACATGGGGTGTTCTCCATACGGCCAACCCAACAACACCGCGTCAACTTGTAAGCCTGCGCTCCACTGCTCAACTTCTGACTGGCTGGCTGATGTGATGATGTGAATGTTCTCTCCTCCTGGCCACCAAGTGGGTTGATCCAAAGCCTCATCCCAACAGGTATGCATCCCCACCAACACACAATTCACTTCAGGTCGGTTTTCAATGGCTTTGAGTTGTTGATACATGGTTTTTAACGATGGGCGGCCATAACCCCATAGGTTGGGGGCGATGGACTGCTCTTCAGCATTGCCTTGAAAAAACCAATCCAAAGGCACGGTGGGAGGTGCTTCAACATCCACATCTGGTAACCGAATCAGCTCATTAATCAAACGTGAGCGGTGGTCAAGCATGACGATTTGTTGCTCCACCGATCAAAAGAACTGAATGATTATTTGATTGGATGCCCATGATCAGTTCACCCGTTGTGTCTCTGAAAAATTGACCCCCAACAGCGGCAGGTGTTTGAGTTGGTGGTAAAGCAAGGCCAAGTCAAAACACAAACGCAAGTCTGCCACAGGCAATGCTCCCGTCAGCGACAGCTTGATGGCACGATTGCCGTGGTAAGACAATTCGGGCAACAGCTCACGAAAAGTGCTGACCAGGCGGGTGTTGCAATTGAAGTAAACGCCCAGCTCATCTGGATTGGCGGCTTTCCAAGCGAATCTGATGGGGCTGCCTTTGGGGCTTTGGTAACTGGGTTCGCCCCACTTCAAGGATTCCTGGATTTCTGTGATGTCGCAGGCGGTTTGGTGGAGCATTTCCCGCAGCTGCAAAAACCGTTGCCGGGCTGCTGTGGGATAGCCGTCAATGAGATTGGCCACTCCGGCGTGCATGGGATTCACTCTCCTTGCAGTTGCCAGACCAGCGTTTGACCTGATCGGTACGGCACCACCGTCAATGGCCCTTGGCCCATGCGTTCGGGCACCACCTGCTTGGCTTTGCTCAAAGTGACTTTTTTGTCATTCACCGGTAAGCCATAGAAGGCAGGGCCGTATAAAGAGGCAAACCCTTCGAAGCGGTCCAACGCCCCCTCTTCTTCAAACACCTGCAGGTAGTTTTCCAAGGCTTGTGGGGCACTGAAAATGCCGGCACAGCCACAGGCGCTTTCTTTGTCGCCGATGGCATGCGGCGCGGTGTCGGTGCCGAGGAAGAATTTGCCGGAGCCTGAAGTGGCGGCGCGTCTGAGTGCTTGGCGGTGCAGCTCACGCTTGGCAATGGGCAAGCAATACAGGTGGGGTTTGATGCCACCGACCAGCATGTCATTGCGGTTGATTTGCAGGTGGTGCACGGTGATGGTGGCGGCCAAGTGCTCATCACCGGCGGTCACGAAATCGGCCGCGTCTTGGGTGGTGATGTGTTCAAACACCACTTTCAATTCCGGCAAGTCTTTGAGCAAGGGCTGCATCACTTGATCAATGAAAGCCGCTTCGCGGTCAAACACATCGATGGCATCATTGACCACCTCGCCATGCACCAACAAGGGCATGCCCATGCGCTGCATGGCTTCCAGCACCGCATAGATTTTCTTCACATCGGTGACCCCGGCCGCCGAATTGGTGGTGGCATTGGCCGGATACAATTTGGCCGCGGTGAACACGCCATCAGCATGGCCCCGCACGATTTCTTCGGGATCCATGTCATCGGTCAAATAAGCCGTCATCAGCGGCTCAAAGTCCGGGTAATCAGCCGTCGCTGCCTTGATCCGGTCGCGATAAGCCGCGGCCATGGCGGCAGTGGTCACTGGTGGGGTCAAATTCGGCATGATGATGGCCCGGCCAAACTGACGGGCGGTGTACCCAGCCACTTGTTGCAACATGGCACCGTCGCGCAGGTGCACATGCCAGTCATCGGGTTGGGTGATGGTGATGGATTGGATCGCCATGGTTCATGTGTTTGTTGGAATGGAGGCATTATAAATGATTCTGCACCCAACTTGGACCGAAGTCCACACCCATCCCTTGGAGCGCCGACTTCAGTCGGCGCTGGTGGTGATCTTTGGCTTTACGAATCAAAAACACCAACGGTCACCATCCATCACCTGAGCACCCAACCAGCCCATGATGGCTGCGGCTTCAAGCCTGGCCATGTCGTCGACTGAAGTCGACGCTCCAACCTATTATTAAAAGCTCACTGAGCCTGTCAAAGTGATCCTGCACATGAAGGCTGCGGCTTTTCGCCTGGCCATGCCGTCAACTGCAGTCGACGCGCCAAAGGATCTTCTGAACCACCGCCTGAGCTGCCCGAGCCCACCAAATCTGCTATATTATGTGCACCTCATTATGGGACCCAACATGTCACCAAAAGCCCTCCTCTTTACCCTGCTGCTCTCTACCGGCGTCAAAGCCAACACCGATTTTGCCCAATTGGAACAACTGTTCCAGGAATGGCGGGCCTTTGAGGTGCCGCCCCTGCACCAAGGCGCGCCGGATTACCGGGCGGCGACTTTCAAACAACGCCGACCCCAATGGGCTGAATTCAAGAGTCGATTGTTGGCCTTTGACCGCAGCGACTGGAGCATCCCGGAGCAGATTGACTGGTTTGTGGTGTTGGCCGAGCTCAATGGCTATGATTTCAACGAGCGGGTATTGCAGCCCTGGCAGCGCGATCCGGCGTTTTACAAACAGGTCTGGACCTACCAAAGCGATGTGCCGGACCATGAAGGACCCACACCCCATTTTGTGACCGAACTGTGGACCTATGAGTTTCCATTGAGTGAATCCGAGCAAGATCGGCTGAACAGTGATTTGTCACGCATTGCCCCATTCCAACAACAAGCCCGCGAAAACCTCACCGGCAATGCCAAAGAGCTGTGGGTGGCCGGCATCCGCGACATCAAACGCCAGCACCAGGTTTTGCTGGGTTTGCAGGATGCCGTGGCTGCAACCAGGCACCCAGCATTGATCGAAACTTTGGCCCAGGCCACCACATCAACCGCCGCATTTGCCGACTGGCTGACCGAGCAAAGCGCGAACAAAACCGGACCTTCCGGCCTCGGTAAAGACCCGTACAGCTGGTACCAACAACACGTTCACCTGGTGCCGCTGGACTGGGCCGATGAAGAGCGCTTGTTGCGGCGGGAGTTGGACCGCGCCTGGGCGGCCTTGAAATTGGAAGAACACCGCAACCGCGGTTTACCCGAATTGGTCGCGGTTAAAAACCAGGCCGAATACGAGGCATTGGCCAACCGTTCAGCGGCGCATTTCTTGGGCTGGTTGGATGAACAAGAGGTGGTCACCGTGGCCGATTACTTCAAGCCCGCTTTGGAACGGCACAAGGGCCAGTTTGTGCCTGAGGCCACCCGCCATTTCTTTTACATCGGTTCACACCTGGACCCCACTCCGCTGTTCTCCCACTTTTACCATTGGTTTGAGTTGGCCATCATGGAACACGATCCCAACCCCCGACTGATCCGCCAAGACGCCTTGTTGTACAACATCTTTGACAGCCGCAATGAAGGCACCGCCACAGCAGTGGAAGAAACGTTCATGCACGCCGGCCTGTATGACCACAATCCCAGGGGCCGGGAAATTGTTTACATCATGTTGGCCCAACGGGCGGCCAGGGGCCTGGGTTCCCTGTATGCCCATGCCAATGAAATGACCATGGAAAAAGCCGGTGAAATCCACATGGACTACACCCCACGTGGTTGGATGAAAACCGAGGAAGAGCTGCTAATTTTTGAACAACACCTGTACCTGCGCCAACCCGGATACGGCACCAGCTATGTGACTGGCAAAGCCCTGCTGGATCACGCCATGGCGCTCAAAGCCAAACAAGACGAAGCGCCGGGGCGCGAATTCAAACTCAAAGACTTTTTTGATCAGCTCAATGCCATCGGCGCCATACCCATTGCTTTGGGCACCTGGGAAATGACCGGCATCAAACCGGCGTTTCTGGATCTAGTGGAAGCCGAAGCCCGCGGACAGTGAGGCACAAATAAGGCGGCCTGAGCCGCCTCGGAAATGGGGTTGGTGATTTCAGCTGAGTTTCAACACCGAAGTGCCTGAACCTTTCCGCTGCATGCAGGTCCATTCGGTGTAATTGGCGTCACACTGAGCCGGTTTGGCTGATCGACGGTAGCACAAGCGGTCTTCACCACTGACGGTAAAGCCTTTGCTCACATTGGTGTACGTGTGCACCAATTGATTGGGGCGATTTTGCCCGGTGGTGACCTGAACTTGACAGATGTGCTCCAATTTGGGTGATTCCAGTTTAACCGTACCGGCCATGGCCGATGCACCCATCATCAGGGTGGTGGCCGCTAACATCATTTTGAATTTTTCCATACTTTGTCTCCTTGGTAGTGATTGTGATTGTTCAAATTCAGAACCCGCTGACCCAACAAAGTTCGAACTTTCTTGGGTGTTTACTTTCCCGCAGCACCGATTGGCCGCATTCACCCACTGAACACCCGCCGGTATATGATGGCTGCGGCTCATGCCTGGCCATGCCATCGACTGAAGTCGATGCTCCAATGCAATCTGTGTGATCAATTAATACATTAAGCTCACTGAGCTTGTCGAAGTGACTTAAATACTTGGAGATGCTTCGACAGGCTCAGCCATCTTGTTTATTAAGATCACAATCAGTGGCGCCGACTTCAGTCGGCGTGGGGTTGGTATAAATACAGATAAGATGACAGCCATTCAGCGTTCCAAACCATCACCTGAACACCATACCAGCGTGAGATGGCTGCGGCTCATGCCTGGCCATGCCATCGACTGAAGTCGATGCTCCAATGCAACCTGTGTAATCAATTAATACATAAAGCTCACTGAGCTTATCGAAGTGACATAAATACTTGGAGATGCTTCGACAGGCTCAGCCATCTTGTTTATTAAGATCACAATCAGTGGCGCCGACTTCAGTCGGCGTGGGGTTGGTTTAAATCTCTAAAGAAAATTCACAATGTATAGGTGTAGATGATCAACTTGGATTACCGATCGGGGTCGGGAATGACGTGGCTTGTTTATCATGATGGCTGCGGCTCATGCCTGGCCATGTCGTCGACTGAAGTCATCTATTTAGACTGCTGCGATTTGAGCAACAGCCGATACCACACATAACAAGCCACCAAGGTCAGCACACAAGCAACTTTCAGCAGCAACAATTCGACCGGATGCCACCAGGCACCGGTTTGTGCTTCAATCAGATCCGACACACCAAACAACAAAAATGCCAAGGCCGTCACCACGGTGACTTTAAAGAATCGGTTGTTTCGACCCTGGCGCCAAGCTTGCACGCTCAAGATGAGGGCCAAAGCAAACCACAACAAAGACTCCAACTGATTGAACAGGGCCAGTGACACGACTCAAGCCCTTTGCGACTGGCGGTGACCCAACCAAGCCGCCATCAGGTCATAAACCACATGGGCCATCATCGCCATGGCCAAGCCCCCACTGAACCAAACCAGCCCTTGCATCGAAAGGGCAAACAAAACGCCCGAAGCGGCCGCTCGTCGACCTCCACTGAGGTGCGCCAAGCCAAATGCCATGGCACTGATCAATGCCGCGGCCCACCATTCCAGATGAATCATCAACAAGCCGGTGAGCAATCCCCGATAAACGAACTCTTCAACCAAACCCGCATACAATGTGGTGCCAACCCACCATGGATTCTTGGCGGTGATTTTTCTGAGTGCCAAGCGCCATTGTTGGTCTGCAGGCACTGGTCTGCTGGCTTCCCACCATGCCAACAACAAAAACACCCCAACTGCCAGTGCGGCAAGCAACCAAGCGTTCAGGCCAAAATGACTGCCCCAGGACAAAGTGAAATTCGTACCCAGCCAAGCAAGCAAGCCCAACAGCGCCACCACACTTTGCAGCACCCAGATTTGCCCCATCATTGCCGATGGACTCGGCAAGACAGCGGCTTGCGATGTGGGTTTTAGACTTTGGCGCCAACTGGCCCAACCCAACAGGGGCAAAACCAATAACAGCACCATCAACAAAGGCCACGACCAAATCATGCGGTCAAGTATAAGAGATCAAGACAGGGAATTGAAAGCTTGCTGGGTCCCAGCTGCCATGATGACCGCGGTACAGGTTGTGGCGACTGACTTATCTTGTGCACCGCCAAGCAAGACATTTTAAACTGAATCATTTGCTTACTGTTGCCAAACGCCTATTTGGCTTTCACCCGGTATCGTTCCTGCAAAAAGTCATTGGCAAACACTTTGGCCTGGGTCTGCTGCAATTCGATGGGCTCGGTCAACTCGCCGAATAAGCGGATGCCACGGCCCAACAACACCGGGGCACGGGTGATGGTCATTTCATCAATCATGCCCAAGCGCAAGAAAGAAGTGATGGTGGCACCACCATCGATGTAAGCATGCCGATGTCCCGCCTGGGCCAACGACTCAAGCAAATTGCTGATGTCACCGGCATGGATCGTGACCGGTCCAGGCAAGGTCGCTGGTGGGGTGGTGACCGATTGACTCAACACCACCACCTTCAAATGTCCATAGGGCCATTGTTCGGCGCTCAGTTGCATGCCGGCCAACACCTCCATACAACCGCGTCCCATGATCATGCAGTCCACCGATTGGATGTAGTCCTCAAAGCCCATGTCGGCTTCAGCCCCCAAATCGGCGTCTTGTTGACCCACTTGGTACAACCAGTCGACCGCCCCATCTTCGGTGGCAATGAAGCCGTCCAAACTGCTGGCGATGAACACAGAACATTTCATGGCGTGACTCGTTGGCTGGTGGTCATACTCATAAGTACTCCCGGGTGCGTTTTAAATGGTATTGATACCAAGATTTTTTCTTGAAGTAAATTTCTTTTTCCTCATCCCATGCGGTGCCCAGTTGTTGCAAAATCCAGGCAAAGGTCGGGTAATCCTCGGCCAGCATGGCACAATACCCATACAGGTGCAAGACATGCCTGGAATGTCCAAATATTTTGAACAAATCTTCGAACCCGGCTTTGACCCTTGGCCAAGAGTATGAGCCACCGGCCGGCTTGAACACCTGCCCGGTGAAAAAGGTGTGGTTTGAGACCAACATGGCATACATGCCGTCACCATAAATCGCTTGGGTGTCTGCACCCGCCTGTTCAATGAAGCGTTTCAACTCGAAATCAGATCCCAACCAAATGCGCTGCAAATAAACCCGCATTTTGGCATACAAAGGGATGTAGCCGGGATCAATGGTCTGACACTGGTGGAACTGGGCTTTGGCCCTGGATTTGCTCTTGAACAAAACAAACATCAATTCGGTTCTTACCGTGCACAATTCGGCATCCAGTGGGCCTTTGTTGGTGGCCTGTTCGGCCGCTTCCCAGGCTTTTTGCAAGTATTCCTCAAAACCTTCGAACTGTTCATCACTGACATAGGAACGGTAGCCATGGCCGCGGATTTCCCAGGCCTGGGCCAGGTGTGCGCGGGCGGCCAAAATGTCTGGGACGTTGCTGGCCGGATCATGAGCCCGCCATTCATTGATGAAGGCATGGATGGCGGGAAAGTCCGGTAAAGCGAAGGCCATGCCGTTGTACAGATCTTGCAACACCGGCACGGTGGTGGTGAACTGGGGTTTGTCAATCCGCACTTCAGCCACCATCGCTTGCAAGCGGCTGAAATTCCGCACCACGACATGCTGTTCGATCACATCGCGGATCTGGGTGCGCTCATACCATTGACCTGCATTGTTCACCACCGGGCCAGGCGGCTCAAATGGCACCCGTTGATAAGCAGGCGAGCCTTGCCATTTTAACAACCACAGTATTGCCGCCACAATCAGAACAAACCACAAGACTTTCATGATTCACGCCTCGGGTGTGCCCAATGCCCCAACAGGACTTGGTCGGTTGTTTGGGGCTGGGGTGCTTCCATCATCGGCTGTAATGGTGTCGGTTGCTGCCGTCAAAAGCAGCCAGATTGCAGGCAGCAATTCTTGAACCGTCGACCTGAACCACAAGGGCACGGGTCTTGGCGGCCCAGTTTTTCCAGCAGCTCTTTGTCACCATGGACCACCCGGTGTCCTTTTTTGACCTGAGTTTCAGAGGGATATCCCCGGCGCCGTTTGCTGGTGACTTCGAAAGCTCGCTGGGTCTGCGTATTTGGATTTCATGATGACACTCCTTTTTATCATGGCCTGGGTTTTGGTTGGGCCTCAGGCTTGGCCTTGGGCTGCATGGCCCAATTGGTTCAGCCAGCATTCTACAACAAAATCCGGCCAAACTCACCCCATGGCTGAAGATTTGACTGGCAACACTTCGGCCACCTCGGCATCGAGCATGTCCAGGACGCTGTGAAACCCATGTTGCGGCTGCCAATGCAACACCGCTTGGGCTTGGCTTGAGTCATACACCCGATCCAGGCTTGCGGGCAATGACCAACCGCGTTGAGCAAAAGCCTGCACCAAATCAGGCGCCACCGCTGCCAACACCGTCGGGGCATCATCCCACAAACCTTGGCACATGGATGGGGTGAATGGGCTGGCACCCGAGACGATGCAGCGCTTGAATCCAGGCGGCCGCACATGTACCGCTGCGGTATGGGCACTGGCCACATCCCGCGCATCGACCCCTCGATGCAAACGGTACACCGCCATCAAGTCTGCCGGTTCGGGAAAACAGCGCGACATTTGCAACACCGTCACTGGCCACTGGTGGGCCAGCGCCAGTGCTTCCAGCAGCTGCTCGGCTTGAATTTTACTGCGGTGATAGATCGTTTTCGGTTGTGGTAACACCGACTCATCAACCCAACCGGCGATCCCATCGGGTGTTGACGCATGGCCATACAAAGCCGTGGTGCTGGTGAAAATAAAATGTTTCACCCCCATGGCCAAGCCCATTTGGGCCAGCTGTTCGGTGGCTTGCACATTGATCGAGTCAAATTCAGCATCTGGCACCAATCCCACATGCGGGGCATGCAAGGCGGCGGTGTGGATGATCACATCGACCCCGGCCAATGCCTGTTGCATCATGCTTTGATCACGGATGTCTCCCACGTATTGGGCTGTGGAACACGGCGTGCGATCCACCCCCACCACCTCATGTTGTTGCATCAACTTGATGTGGATGGCCCGCCCGACCCGACCGGCTGTACCTGTAACCATGATTTTCATGGCCCGATCTTGGTCATTGCTTTTTCTTGCGGAAGGACCACTTTAATTGCAGCAAACGCCCGTCCTTGAACAACAAAGTGGCATCATGGAATTTAGTGCCCAGTTGGGCATGGGGAAAATGGTGCACCTCATCGGCCATTTCCCCGGTCATCGCCCTCAGTTGTTGGTTGCTGATTTTCTGGCGGGCCATTTGCGCTTGATCAAGCAATGGCATGAACAATTCACCCACCTGCGTCTTGTTGCTGCCGGTGAGGGTCAAGGTGTCTTTGCCGGTCAAGTCAATGGCCACACTGTATGGGTGATAAGCCACTTCGGTGGATTCGTCCAAGGGGTCTGAACCACCCAACAACAGGGCAAGAAATAGAATCATCATCGGGGACATGGCACGCCAGCTTCAATCAATGCCAATCATTGTGATCAAAAGGCCGTGGTTTGACAAGTTTTCTCACCACCCATTTGCCAGGTCATGGCGTTGCCCTCGGTGGCCACCCATTGATACGACCGCTGCTGGGCACCGGCGAACGCTTCTTCCAAGTGCAAGGTAAAACCGGTCGATGTGATGCGTGGCTTGGCCCAAGTGGACATCACCACTGCGTTTTTTTCATACCGCGCCCAACGCATTTCATCGTGGCCATAAAATTGGAAGAAATCATAGGAACCATCGGCTTCGATGCATTTGAACTTCACGGCATCACCACTGGCCCGGGCCGCATTGACATGTTGCAACAAATCAAAAGACTCGGCCAGGCTCAAATGGCTCAGCAGCAAACCAAGCCATACCAAACATTTTTTCATCGGGATCTCATTTCATCAAGTTATAAGGACTGTCGCTGATGTGATGATACCACTTTTTATCGGGTCCTTTGGCCTGGTTATGATTTTGGGACACCCGCCATGGCGGATTCTTGCGGTGGTGGCCAGCGCTGTAGATTTTGATCGGATGACCATCGGGATCCTGCAACAACGATTCACGCCACAGCCAGGGTTGGTCTTGGGGCTGGATCAAAAAGGGGATGCCGTGATCCACCAGCCGCCGATGGGTGCGGTCCACATCGGCCACCTCAAAGTACAACACCGTGCCGGCAGCCTCACACCCGGCTTGGGCCGCTTCGCTGTGGCTGATGGAAAAGGTGCTGTCGCCGCTGGGGCAGGCCAAGCGCACATAGCGGGGGCTGGCATCCACAATTAACTGCAAACCCAACATTTGGTAGAAAGCCATGGCCCGGTTGACATCGGGCGACAGGATGGTGATTTGATTCAAATTCATGCGGGTACCCTCCTAGGCATTGCGTTCGGCTGGGATGTCGGTCAGGTATTCGGTGAACTCCACTTCAAAACCATCGGGATCCTCAAAGTAAATGTTTTTCCGGAACGGTGAATCGGCGCCGGGTTTGAACACCGGATAGCCGGCTGCAGTCAAGCGCTTGATCATGGCATCGAGGTTGTCCACCGCAAAAGCAAAATGGGCCAAACCCACCTGGTGCCCGGTCAGATCGCGGTTCTCACCTTCACCAAAATCACTGATTGCCAAATATTGGTAATCATCGCCAAAATGGATCCAGCGACGGGGTTTGCCATACCATTCACCCGTGCCTTCAGCCCGTATGGACCAATGGGGAAAAGCGGCGCGGTAAAAATGCAAACTCTGGTCGATGTCTTTACCGACGATGTTGATGTGTTCAATGCGTATCATGGCGGTCTCCTGTTTGACGGTTGTGATGATGGCCGCTATGATAAAACCTCAAGTTAACTTGAGGTCAAGTACGATGCACAAAAACAACCCAAAAAATCCAGGGCGCAGCAAAATCAGACCGGCCAACATGGCGGTTGGCGAAGTGGCCAACAGAAGCGGGGTCAAGGTTTCTACCTTGCATTTTTATGAAAGCAAAAACCTGATTCACTCGGTGCGCAACGCCGGCAACCAGCGCCGCTACCACCGGGATGTGCTGCGCCGCATCTCAGTGATCAAAGCCGCCCAGAAAGTCGGCATCAGCCTCAAGGAAGTTCAGCAAGCCATGGCCTTTTTGCCGATCAGTCACGCCCCCAGAAAACAAGATTGGGAAAAGTTGTCGAAACAATGGCACCAGGCCCTGGAACAAAAAATCCGTGCACTGACGGCTTTGCGGGATAACTTGACCCACTGCATCGGCTGCGGCTGCTTGTCACTGAAAGCTTGCCCTTTATACAACCCAGAGGATGAATTGGGTCAGGCCCAAACGGGGGCGGTGTTGCTGGACAGGCGATCCAAAGCAAACAACCAAGCCTGACCAAGCGTTTACTTGGCACTCAATGGCTCATTGTTTGATGGCCACCAGTTGCACCGGGGCGATGAATCCGGCTTTGAGGTTGTTCACCATGTTGCCAATTTTTATCGGCGTGGTTTGTTGCATCAATACATGCAAACCCAATGGTGGCGGCCCACCCTGAGTGTCATGCTGGGCTTGTACCCGGGCGAAAAAGTCCAGTGCAAATGCCCGGCGATTTTCTTCTCGGATGACCCGCAACCCGGCCGCTTCCAAGGCTTGTTTGTATGTTTCTGCTGAAGCCAAATGACTGGTCTCTGCCGTCGAGGCCCAGGGCACGGGATAAGTCAACTCGCCGGCATCACAACGCATGATGTCATAGACCCCAAAACTAGCACCTGATTTGAGCACCCGACTCACTTCTTGGAACAAGGCAACTTTATGCTCAATGTTCATCCCCACATGTAACTGATAGGCCCCTGAATAAGTGGCATCCTCAAAAGGCATGTCGGTGGCACTGCCTTGAATCAAATCAACCTGTTGGTTCAAACCCACCCAGTGGTTCAAGGCCGAACCGACCTGGACATATTCCTCGCACAGATCGATGCCGGTGACTTGGACATTGAACTGCTGAGCGGCAAAGCGGGCGGCGCCACCCAAACCACAGCCCACATCCAGAATCCTTTGCTCTGCGGTCATGCGCAAATTATTGAACAAATGCTGGGTGGCCTCTCGACCACCGATGTGGAACTCATCCACCGGGGCCAAATCTTCAATGGCAACGGTTGCCGGGGTCAGACCCATTTCAGCCAGCGCTTGCTCTATGGCCGCCAAAAGGTGGCCATGCCGATAATGGGCAGTGGTTTTTTGCTCATGATTCACAATTGAATACGCCTCCAGATGAATTTTGGGTTACTGTTAGAATTTGCGTGTATCATCACATTTCATATTCAACATGCAGGGGTGCCGCTCACTTGCCATCGAGTACAATTTTCATGATGGCCTTGGTTTTGCTCTGGCAAGCGCCAGATCCAAAATTAGACAAGCACACAAATGCCTGATTTCGATCAGGCAATCTGATCAGGTAAGTGGAAACACCGTAATCTCCTCCTTCATACCAGATTGTTGGCTCACCTTGAAATGTGCCGTGCACCAAGCCAAATGCATCATTGTTTTTCGGGTGATTAAACGATTGGGTCGCCAACATGATGGTGCTGAATTCCGTACCCAAGGCATGATCTATAAACAATGCATTGTGCCATCGAATCAAATCATTGAGGCTGGAATACATGCCACTGCCCCCATAATGCGGTGACAAACGAAGAGCCTCCTGCCAAGCCGAATCGGTGTCGTTACGCACATATGATGTCACCCGATTTGCACGACTTGTATCTATCGGCGCGTCGATCCAACTGCTGTTCATTGCCAGGGGTTGGAAAATGTTCCGCTGACTGAACTCGGAAAAAGACTGGCCTGACTTGAGTGCCACCAGCTGAGCCAAAAATTGATAATTGATGTTGGAATAAGACCATCGAGTGCCTGGCAAAAACTCCAATTCACCCGCTTGAATCACGGTCTGGATGGCATCATCAACCGTGAACCCATCACTGGCAGACCAACCACCCTTAGGTGATTCCAATGTGTAGTACTCTGGTAAACCACTCGTCATGTAGACCAAATGAGAGATTTTAATGGGGTGCATGAATTCTGGCAGTCCCGGCCAATGCTTGCTGAGCGGATCATCCAATTCAATCACCCCCCGCTGTATTAAAATAGCCACAGTGGCCGCGGTGAATTGTTTTGACAAAGAAGCCAAATTAAAGGCCGAATCGGGTGTGATTGGTGTGCCGTTGGACAAATCCGCCATACCGTAACCCTCGGCATGCACCACTTGATCACCGATCATCCAGCCAATGGAATAACCGGGTGAGACCGATGTGCTAAGGTGGCTGAATAATGCATCAATTTTTTGGGAGTTTATTTCAGTCTCAGATGCCGAAGCCAAGACCCCACTTACCAAGACCGCCAAAATCACCCATGGATAGGTCCAACCGAATGTTTTTCGCCTCAATATTCTCACCTGATTCATACCTCCTTACGCTGATGGCATTTGCTCATCAACATTCCAAAATGGCTTGAAAACCACCATAAATCAACCGCTTGCCATCAAATGGCATGGGGTTTTCCTCACCTTGCATGCGCGGATCGGCCATGATCTTTTCCCAACCGGCTTGCCGCGCTTGTTTGGATGGCCAGGTGACCCAGGAAAACACCACCGTTTCATCGGCTTGGCATTTCACCGCCATCGGCAGCGAAGTCACTTCACCATCGGGCACGTCGTCGCCCCAGGTTTCAACGATCTGCAGCGCCCCGTGGTCTTTGAACACCTCGGCCGCGATGGTCGCATGTTTGAGATACCGGTCTTTGTTTTTATTGGGCACGGCGGCCACAAAACCATCCACATAATACATGATGAGCTCCTCTGGTTATTGCTGTGTGTGATTCGATTATAAACAATCCATCATTTGCATGGCGATCACCAGGGCCAGCGACCTTGAATCACCCGCAACTGCCGCGTGTCGATTGATAATGCAGCCAAGGAAAAATCCTTCTTGTTGTTAACTTTTTCAATGAATGGGATGAACCAGGCCACTTGTTCACGGAAAGCTGGGTTGAAATACCCGTGGTAATGCTGCAATGCACCGGCGGCGTCGGTCGGCCAACTGCCGTCGTAGTCACCGCAGATGCGAAAGGGTTTTTCGAGGTTGCTGGGACAAAACACCAGGCCTTCGGCTTTGCCATACAACACCACGATGAAATCAATGCCCTGCGCCAAGGCTTCGGTGTGCCAAGTTGGGTTTGACGCCATGGTCAATGCCCCACAGACATCTGTTGTGCCACCCAATCATTCACCGCCTGCCACGCCGGTGGCAATTCACCTGGGCTCCAAATCCACACCACCAACAACACCAAGCCCCGGCGGTACACATGGGTGCGGTCCAGCCGGTTGTTGTGGGCCCAAATCTCCCGCAGAGCCTGTTCCCGTTGATCGGCCACCGATGCATTGGCAGCCGTCAAGCCATAAAAGCCAATGTCGCTGACCCCGTCGGTGTACCGCGCGTACAAAGCCGCTTGCATGTCGGTCCCAGCCAAGCGCCCTTGCGAGCCGCCGCGGGCCGTGGCGTTGACAACTTTGGGATCACTCGACAACTGCGGGTTGATCGAAAAATCAATGCCGGCAGGTAAGTTCTTGATGGTGTCAGGTGGGTGGTTGATCAATGTTGGGTGCAGCTGTGCTCCATCAACCAACAAAGACGCCAAGTTGAATGTCGGATCCTGTTGGGGGTGCTGTTGGTTGGACGGCTCGGATTCCAGCCATTGGGCAGCGGCAGAACCAGCCAGCCACTGACAGATCAACAACACCGCCCATTGTCTGATGCGCCATGGTGTGCCTGAGGACTGGGTTGGGTTGGGTGGTTTGCTCATGGGATTGGGCCTGTGGTTTAAGGTTGGGTGGCTGCTGGGCAGGTGAAGTCCTTGTGTGGGTAGACAAAATCGCCGGTGCACACCGCCAATACGGGCGAAAAATCCGCGCCATTGAATTCATGTAAGGAAAAAATCATGCCTTCCGGCTGTTCTTCATGGGCACTGATTTCATAGCGACCGTTGCCGTTGATGTCGGTGATTTGTTGGATGGACTGACAAGGGGGTGGCGGGTTGCCATCACATTCACAATAGGCCGAGGTGAGCACCAAATCGGTGTCCAGCAACACCCGACTGACGCCGTCCAGAGTGAGGGTGCGGCGGTACATTTGCCCCATCACAAAGTCCTGACCCATGCTGGGAAACGGCTTGACCTGGGCCACCACACTGAAGCATTGTTCCAACAACGCCGCATCACCGCCCAAGGGCCATTGCCGGGAGACCGACTGAAACCGCGGCTTGAAACCACCTGCCCGCACGGCCGCATAAAATGACCTGAGGTTGGCATCGTATTGGGTGTGTTTGGTCAATTGCTGTGGATAGAGCTGGATACCGGCAGCCAAATAAGCCTGGTTTTCCGGCGACGCTGACGGCAGAGCGACTGAGTCTGCTTCGATCGTTGGCAGCCCAGTGCACGCGCCTGGGTAAGCCAGCTTGAACCAGGGTCGGTTGGGCATTGCCTCAACGGTCACTGGGGTGATGCCATCAACCGCCTGTTGTGGTCCGTTGTGATTCAAAGTGTATTGGGTGTTTTCATAACACAGGGTGGACATGGACTGGCCCGCTTTGAGTTGGGCTTGATCGCCAAAAATGATGACGAAGTTTTTGTCTGACCCATTGGCATCGGCAGACCAACTGGCCCCAAAGATCAGCATTGAAGTGGTGGCGATGAGGCTTGTGAGTTTCATGGTTTCATCAGTTCGTGGTGGTGAGGTGGTCCAAGGACTGGCCGGCTCCTGCGGTTGGATCATTTGGTTCGACCGGGCACAGGCCTTTTGGTTTCATTTTAATCGGCCACTTCCACTGGCTGAGATCAATCGCTGATTAACGGCTTGATCAGGTGTCTTTTGGCTGAAACACATGTTCATCGAACCAGTATTCTGAATGCACACCAGATTGTGCCGCTTGGATCATTTGTTTGATGCAAGAAATGGGAACTTGAACGAGTTTGCCACGGCTCTCGATTTCCATGTATTGTTCTTCGGTTTGCTCATCGGCATAAATTTTAAACAAGGGATATGCGATCGGATCACCGGCTTTGGTGTAGCTGACTTTGGTATGCAGCTCCAATGTCATTCCAAAGTCTGACACCCATGTCATGCCCATGTCTTGTTGTTCTAATCTCAAAGTTTTCATATTCAATGATTTGTTGATCCAGTCCCAATTTGGGTGTGTTGTTATGATCTCGCTGGCTGTTTGTATTCTGCAAAATGGTAATACTTTGGCCGGGTATCAAAACGCACGTGCAACCAAGCCACACCGCCTCCGGCGGTGCTGAGCCACAAGGGTTGGTCAGAGACCAATTCAAGACCCAGTGACCCAACCAACTGCCACAAAGCTTGTTGTTGATCGAGCGGTGCGGTGCGGGTAAATGAAGCCAGGTGGCAATAGTTGGCACTTGGGTCCAGATTCGAAGGAACCACCAGATGCGCATCCTTCCCCAAACTGGGAAAAGCCACCACCGACTTGGTGGCATCAGATATATACGCCTGAAATGGGCGTGGATTGGCCTGTCTTTCCAGCCACCTGTCAGCCAACACCACAAACTCAAATGTTTGGTCCAAGGTGGTCTCGGTATAAGCCGGTGTTTCCCAGCGGAATGCTTGCTGCGGCATGTCCTTCAAGACATGGATGAAAAAATCACGGAAGGCCTCATCTTTGCTGAGTGCTTCCAGCACCGCACGGTAACTCATGGCCGCATCGCCCTGCTCAATGCAGCAACGACAGCCCTGGTCCAAGATTGATTGTGTTAAGCGCCAATGCATGTTCATTCACCTGTCTACTGAAATTCGGAACCACCCAATTGCCGTATAAACCACGGATCTGGTGTTGTTTGGGTTCAAGGCTTTGTTTTCAGGTCTGTGACACCCTGGGCCCCAGCCGCATCCGGGTGCAACCCCATGATGGCATCGTGGTGTATCCGACAAACCAAGCCAGACTCTGAACCCGAGTGCGTGCCCCGGTGTTCATGGTCTTCGACACATTCGGCCAATTCAAATTGGGCCCTGAACTCATCCAATGGCAACACGGCGTTGAAATACACCCATTCACGACAATTTTTTGACCACGGTTGACCGCGATAAGTCACCTCCATGCCGGCATCAATGAGGGCTTGTTCCAACTTGATCAAGTGTTCACAGGTCATGATTCAATTCTCTCATGGATTGGTCATTTTGCCTGAAATACCACTTCTTGACCAGCCAAGAACACCCGCTGTATGGTCAGCGTGTTGTTGATGTCAACAGTGGGGTCTGCAGCCAGCACCACCAAATCGGCCTGTTTGCCCACGGTGATTGTGCCCACTTGATCAAGGATCCCCAAGGCCTCTGCGCCGTTGCGGGTTGCCATGGTCAGTATTTCAAGTGGCGGGATGCCGGCCTGTTGGTAAAGGCTCAACTCGTGATGGTACACAAAGCCGGGGGTCATCCAGGCATTGCCGACATCGGTCCCCACCCCAATCCGCACGCCCCGATCATGATGGGCTTTCAAGATGTTCAGCACCGCCGGAAAATAAATCGACGCCAACAATTCAGCCTCTTCCTCACTGTCCGGATCATACTGGGGATGGCGTTCGCGCCAACCAGCGCCCCACCAATTGTCCACCTCGGCATCGGGGGCCAAATGCACTTTGAATTGGGGCAGCAGTGACGCGTCTTTGCCCAACCCTGAAGCCTGGGTGATCGATAGGGTCGGCACCACCGTGACCTCATGCTTGATCAAAGCCGCCACCTGTGCGGCAAAACGCTCACCATTGGGTGCATCGGCATAACCCCGGTACCAGGCTGCATCGGTCGCCTCGATGGGGTTGGCCAAATTAACGATTTCATCCATTGGCGTGCCCCAACCTGAATGCACCAACATGTTGATCCCCGCATTGGCGGCTGCGGTCCAAGTGGTCTCGCCCATGTGCCCCACCACCGGCAACCCCGATTGCTCAGCAGCCGCCACGCCAGCCGCCACCAAATCAGGCGGCAGCCTTCGATAAAGCTTGATGAAATCCACCCCCGCTTTGGCTTGGGCATTGATGGCTTCCCGCATCTCATCTGCGGTGCTCACCAGCACAGATCCACCTGCAGATCTGCCATCAGTTGGCCGAAGGTTGATGCTGGCACCCGCGGTCAGCAGGCGTGGTCCCGTTAATTTTCCACGGCTGATTTGCTCACGCAGTTCAACCCCTGCCCCTGGTCGCGCCCCAGGATTCAACACCGTGGTGATGCCGTATTCCAACAGCCGATTGAGCATGGGCTGATGCACCGAAACGTACTCGGGAAAGTGCACATGCAAATCCACCAAGCCCGGCATCACATAATGGCCAGCCAGGTCGATGGTGGTTGCCTGGTCAGGTACTTGAATTTGATCGACGGGGCCCAATTGCTTGATGGTCCTGCCTTCAATGATCAAGGTTTGATTGGGTTTGGCCGGAGCACCGGTGCCATCGATGAGGGTGATGTTTTGTAACACCAAGGGCTCTTTGGCATTAACCACATTGATTGACACACCCAAGATCAAAACCAACAGCACATACAGGTTAATGCTGGGCTGACTGTAAGCTTTCACCCGGGTCAAGCCCTGCCCTATTTGCACGAATAAGCAATTCATGATCATTTCAGATTGGTTCCGCCAAGCACCTGTCTATTGTTCCACAAAATGGCCCAGTGTTCACATCTAGGACATCAAACCCTCACGGTTAACAGTGCATTCATTATACGTTTTCTGGTGCGGGTCCGATGCATTTGGCATGGCGCTCGCCATCTTCCAGCCAAAAGAACTGTTCATCGGCACTGTTTATCGACAGGGCCCGGGTTGGGCCACCGGAGCTTGACCAGCCATTGGCTCGAGCCCAGCGAATGGCTTTTGCGACGTATTTGGGACCCATTTCTGCGACCCACGGAAATGGATCAATGAACAACACAAAGGGCTTACCGGCCTTGCCAGCTGTGAACACGTCATCACTGCACCAAGGGCAATGGGCATCGTAATGCCACAAAAACGCTTCATTATCGACCACAATTTTTCGGGTGCCTTTTTTGGGCCAAGCCATGCCATGCTCCTAAATTAAAATGATGTATCCTGGTACTTTTCTGATGCAAGACACTCGATGGATTAAATTGGTTACCTGTTGGCCATCGGGTGATTGGGGTTTAATTGCAACAGGTCCCATAAGTTGCCATACAGGTCTGCAAACACGGCCACTGTACCATAATCTTGTTCCTGAGGCCCTCGCACGAAACGAATGCCATCAGCCTTCATGCGCTCGAAGTCACGCCAAAAGTCGTCGGTATTTAAGAACAGAAACACACGCCCACCGGCTTGATTGCCAATGAATTCCTGCTGCTCTGGCTTCGAAGCTTTGGCGAGTAACAGCGTGGCACCATGAGAATTTGGTGGGGCAACCACCACCCATCGCTTGTCATTTTCAGGTTGATGGGTGTCCTCAATCAGCTCAAATTTGAGTTTATTGACGTAAAAATCTATGGCTTCATCATAGTCTTTCACCACCAGTGCAATGTGGACAATGTTCTGTTTCATGGTTTGCCACCAACGTTTGATTCTTGAAAAAATTTCATTCAATAAGACCCTGCCACCAAGGCACTATAATTAATTCTCTGTCGAAGTTGAGCAACCCAAGAAAATACCCTGATTTAATGCATTTATTTTGCGTTGATTCCGCCCCGAACGGCGTTTTCGACATCATAAAATTCTTCAATGTGTCCCACATCAATCTGACCGTGATTATTAAGCAGGACTTCAACCCCGGTATGCAGGATCAATGCCCGAATCATTCTGTTCGTCACAACCAACTGACTTCGTGATGAATAATGGCCTTCACTGACCCGATAAAAATCATGGTGGTAACCAACACTCGCAACCGCCCGGGAATCTTCATTGGTGATCGGCCAAACGACCACGGTGATCCAACCATCATTGCCCGATGCTCGCCAACGAAAATCGTGACCTTCGACAGCAATCTTCCTGCTGTTTTTTTTATTGATCGCCATAGTATTTTATATGTACATTAATCAATGGGGTCTGAACAGTTGATTTTGCATGCCAATAACCACCGTATGAAATCAATTATTCTGAACCCTTTGATTTTTGCGTAATGCTTCTTAACTTCGTTCTGTTAGAGCAAGCTTGATACCAAACGAAACAAAAACCCCACCAATAAGCCTATTTAACCATAATGCTACAGATTCACTGGCCTGTATGCGTTTACTGGCAAATGCTGAAGATATGGCCAAAAGATGGCACCACAACATGCCATTAAAGTTGAAGATGCATCCAAGCATGATGAAAGCAAGGGCCTTATTGTTGGAGTCGGGAGAAATGAACTGAGGAACGAAAGCAAGAAAAAAAACTGCAACTTTTGGATTGAGGATGTTGGTTAAAAACCCTTGAATGAAAATACGCCTGTGTGACAAAAATTTTTGAGTACCAAGGTTTTTTTCAGTGTTTCTTGTTCGCTGCTTTTTACTCAGGATCAGACTGATACCAATATAAAGCAGATAAGCTGCCCCTAAAATTTTAATTACTGCAAATGCTGTACCAGAAGTAGCAAGAACTGCAGATAATCCTATTGCTGCCGCAAAAACATGTACAAAGGTTCCACAACCAATACCGAGAGCTGCTGCAGAACCTGCCCGCCAGCCTTGAGAAGCACTGCGGGCCATGATAAGTACTGAATCAGGGCCAGGAACCATATTCAACAATAGCCCCGAAATAATAAATAACCAAATATCATGAGTTCCAAACATTACCGCAATGCTCCAAGAAATTATTAATCTAATAACCTGAGGACAGGCACTTCCTAGAAGTGAAGTTCATATTCAAACTTCAACCCAACTTTATCATAATTTGCTTTCGTGTCTCTCAGTATGGATTCAAGAATTTCAAACCCTTTTTCATCCGCAGACTGAAACAAGGCACACCCAGTAAATTTTAAGACCAGGGGAAATTTGAACTTCGGGCTGGCTCCCCAAATCCCCCCGCTTTCGAGACAGCTTAAACTGTCTGCCAATGCATCCCAATTCAGTCCCCAACCTTTGCCCGAATTCAGTGCCCTGACATGATGATTTCCATCAATGCCGCCCAAACAAAATCCCTGACCTAAAAGGAACAGCAATTCATCTGATCTTTCAATGCCAGACAAATCAATTGACTTCTTTCCTCCCGCCACTATGTTCATCTCCTCACCATGTTGACTGTCTGAACCCATTTGAGCATTGAGCCGGCGGGCCGCCGGCGATCCATGGATTCTGAAACTCACCCCTGCGCCAAGGCCACATAAGCGCCGACCGGGTCCTGGATCACGGCCATGGTGGTTTGGCCGGCGTTGTTTTGGTAGGTTTTGATCAACTTGCCGTCTTTTTGTTCTACCCATTTGAGGCTGGCGTCCAGATCGCCGACCGGTAGGTAGATCAGCCACACCGGTGGCAGCGTTTGGTTGCTGCCGCTGGCGTGGCACACACCACCGCAGGCTTGGCCGTCACTGCCCAACATGTTGTAATCGGCATAGGCCTGGTCACCGTCCTGCATCGGCACATCCTCAGCCTGGCTGCCAATCACTGCTTGGTAAAAATCGCGGGTGGTCTCGGCGTTGGGCACGGTCAAATCGAGCCAGGCAATGTGACCATATGGGGCTGATTCGTCCTGGGCATAATCCGGCACCATGGCCTCTGACACCACCGGAATCAAACCAAACACCGCCCCATTGTGGTCCTGGATCACGGCCCATTGGCTCATGCCCGCATCGTCTTTGCCGTGCATCAATTCGGTGCCACCCAGCTTCACGGCTTGGTGGGCGCTTTGCGCCACATCAGCCACTTGAAAATGCGGCATCCACTGCACCGGCAGCCCAGCATAATCCGGGCTTTGTGGGCCCAGACCGATGACCGGGGTGCCCTGGTTGTTCATCAAGTCGGCTTGCCACAAGGGTTCCTCTCCGGTGGTCAAGATCTGCGCGTAGAACTGCACCATCTCGGCATGGCGGGGAATGGCGATGTCAGCACTCATCACGGCGCCGATGCGGGGTTTGAATGGGTGGTTCACGCGGTACTCCGGTTCATGACTTCAACCATTTTAGCAAACACCGGGTTCAAGCTCAGGCTTTTGTTGACCGCTCAGTCCAGACGGATCTTCAAGCCCAATACATTTTTCATGTGCAGCAGGGCTTCGGCATTGCCCAGGGCGTCATCGACGGGGTGGTGGCTGTGTTCGGTTTTCCGAAGGTGCTTGAAATTTTTGAAGGTGTCTTGCACCAGGCCTTTGTACAAGGAGCCCAGGTTACTGGAACTGAAGCCAAAGGGGTTGTCACCGACAAAGTGATGAAAATACCAGTTGATGAATTGCCAGTCAAAACCGTTGTTGTCACTGAAAAACAACGGTCTGCCATTGCTGTTGCTGTGCAGCCAGTCGGCAAATTCTTGCATCACTGTTTTGGGCTCTGGAAAGGCCATGGTTTCTTCTCGCGTGTGACCGGAAACCGCCAAGGCATCGGGCAACCACAGGTCGCTGATCGGCCGCAACTGGCCATAAAATGTTTTGTCCAACCGCTCATCGACCACCACGGCGCCGAAGGAAACCATCGAATAATCGCCCGGAATCGGGCCATCGCTTTCAATATCCACCATGATCACAGACATCACAGTTCCTCAAATGTTGGCATTTTTGTCTCGAAACATGTGTTGGCATTTATGAAATCAATATCATCACTTGTTGTGTGATGCCGACTTAAACGCGGTCTTGAATGGCCACAATTGTGCCTTCATCACCTGGTGTTTGACGGCGGGGTCTTGTTGCATGATCAACAGGGCTTCGGCTTCGCTGTTGGCTTCCAGCAGCACGATGCCAAAGGTCTCTGGGCTGGTGTCTTGGGTGCGGCCGGCCAACTGTACGGTGCCTTGTTGGGCCAGCTCAGCCAAATACCGCCCGTGTTCCTCCAGCACAACGGCTTCCTCGGTCGTCGGTCCTGCGACCAGGATGTCTGGTCGATTCAGCTGTAAGCGGTAAATGAATTCAGGCATGACCCGTCCCCATCATCGGCTCAAGCACATTCGTCTTTGAATGGATTCAACAGCTCACCGGTCGGTGGCGCGAAAGGTTGTTTGAAGGTGAAGGCGGCGTAGGTGGGGCCATTGCGGCGCAGCAGTTCCAAGCGGATTTTGGCTTCGTCCAAAGAGGGAATGCGACCCGCTTCGATCCACCACAACACCATATGGAAGTCCAACTTATCAAACCACTCTTTGCGGCGGCGCATGATCTGCTTATGCTCATCATTGCGGTAGACAAATTTGACCAGCGATTGAATGTCGGTCCAGACCGACAAGTTCACCGCAATCAGCGGATCGGCAAAGGCCTGCACATCCAGTGCGTCATTGCCCTCACCGGTGAAACGCCAGACGAAACCCGGCTGGGACTCAGCGATGGCATTGACCCGGTCCAGGTTGTTGACGAAATCGGCATTGGCCGGGTGTTCTTGGGGCAGTCGGAATTGAGCGATGTTGAGTTGAGCCAGTTGGTATTGCATGGTGGTTCCTGATGGGTTCATGCATTGATCATACCCACAAGGGTGTGGCGCCGTCAAAACAAAAGCCATTTGAATGCGACATCAGGTCTGAACCACACGTTGAACCGCACAATTGAAGCAGCCCGGCATGGCATTGTGCAGGTGCAGGTATTGGACCGCTGGGTTGTGCCATTGACGGTGGATGGTTTGGGCCAATTCAACCCCTTCAATCACCGTTGCTGCGATCATCATGTGGGACGCGTCATAGGCCCGCACCGACAACAAACGGTGCCGCAACATGGCCGGTATTTCATTGATCTCAGGCTGGGCTTGAACCGCCTGTTGCCGCACAAAGATGGGCCCCGAAGCCCGGTACGGTGAGGTCACGTCGTGGTGGGTGTAAGGCAAAGCCAACACCTGTTCACCCAGCTGAGCATCTGTCAAGGACACCCGACAGGGGTAACCGGGCGAGGCCTCAGCGGTCAACCAGCGGGCCCCACGCTGCCGCAGCTCGTCGGGGTTCAAGTCGAACCAGGGCAGGAATGGATCAATCGGTAAGGCCTGGATTTGGAAGTCTGTGATCATGGTCAATTAGGCTGTTAAAAACACCATGATACAGATGGACGCCGGCCAAGCTGGCCAGATTCGGCAACTTGGTTTTCAGTCTGGGCCAAGAGCTGATTAAGTTCAAACGGTCGATCAGACGCGGTGTGTTTTGATCAACGCAAGACAAAACTCATGTCACAACAAGCCACAGGTGTTGGTTCATTGGCCAGACAATCCCCTTATTCAACGGGCCCTTTGAATGTTCGAAGCCATGCATCACGGGTCAAATTTCCAAGTGCGCTCACTCACACAAATGGCATTGATGCCTTTTTTGTGGCAGGCTCGAACCACATCAGGGCTGTCATCAAACATCAATGCAACTTGTTGTTCCAGACAAACGGTTGATTTCCAACCCGGAACATCAACGATCCACTCGTCCGGACAGCAAAATATTTTCAAGGTATCGGGTGAGCGATGTAAACACTCACAGGCTTCAGCTGTCGTCAAATCATCATTAACAGTAACAATGATGACCCGCTCAAATCGCTCAGCCAAAACTTTGAAAGCCAACGGATAGTCACTGGTGGTTTCTTCCCAGTCCAAGGCCAGAACTGACTGCGTTGAAATCGCTTGATTTCTTGGATATTCAAAATACATGACTCAATTCTTTCGATTCACCAGCAATTATTATAGACCACCGGCGTGGGGCCCACCCATTAAGCCATGTTTCATCAATCACTTGCCCCCTCGATCAACCTGAACTCATGGTTGGAATCTAAATTTATAAGTCAATGATCACCCTGAAGCAGCGGTCAATGAATGATGCGGTTCGTCGCCGTTGATGACATGAATTTCAATGGTTGTCCCAATAATAAGCCACTTGTGAAAAATCCAGGTTGGCCAAGTCTTGTCGCCGAATGAAGAAGGTGGCCGTACCGCCATCACCCCACATGATGTCTTCATTGCCGACCGAGGCACTTTCGATGTTCAACAACACCAACCAGTCTTCATCCAACATGTCCATGGTTCTGGGGTCTTCCTGCACAAAGCGACCATAGCCACCGATCTTAGCCACCGCATCAGGCATCAAGTACCGATAAAAAGCATCCAACACCTCCCAGCCCAAGTCCTCGTGTTGGTCATAGAATTCATCATCAGTTTGGCCCACAAATTGCGCAAATCGGTAATCCTCGGCATTGACCCATTCAGTCGCCAACTCAAAATGCAGTTTCATGGGGCCGGTGATGGGCATGTCATCGCCCCGGTAAGCTGACTGGGCATCACTGACTGGACCATTCACCAATTCATGTGGGAAATACAGGACTTTGAAATAATCTTGGCGGTGCAGTGACTGGAAATAAGCGGCCTGCTCAAATGGCCGTCCACGGTAACTGTTCATGCCCCACACGTGGTGTTGATTGATGCCTGGGTCGATGTGAATTTGCAGAATGCCTTGGCTGGGGTAGCCTGGTAAGCTGGGCATGTCAGCCCAGTTGATCTGGGCCAACAAGGCCAAGCGTTCGCCATCCTTGTTCAAGGGATGTTCATGGCCGGCCGGTAAAAATGCTTGGCCGCGGAATTTGCTGTCGGTGGGTTGAAGATCGGTGGCGATTTCAGGGATCACCTTGACATAATTGCGTTCTGAGCGGGCCAATGAGTCGCGGTATTGATTGAATTCGGGGGGCAGCTCGACGGCTTTGACCGGTTGCTTTACCGTGACAGGGCTGGTCGGCGGTTCATTGATGTCATTTGTCCCATCATCACAGGCAGCCAAACCCATTAACATGAGAGCCACGATCACCCGGTGGATGGATGCTGACAACTTTGTACTCAGAATCAACCAATTGAATTTCATGGTGTGTGATCCTGCAAATCACACCGAGCCCAAAGGACAGCCGATGCGAAAGCGGTTGTCATCCAGGTCTGCAACCAGCATCTCGCGCATGCCCCATGAGTAATCTTCAGGACCTTCGATGATGTTGGCTCCTGACTTTTTGTATTCTTCATGGATGGCCTCAAAATCGGCCATGTTCTCTACATTCAAAAACATCCAGGCACCGGGTTTGCCTTGGTCTTGTTCACAGAGAAACACACTGACATGTCCGCGGCAGACGCAAGCGAATGTCGGGTGGTCAGGTTGTTCAAAAGAAGTTTCATCTGACCAAGACCAGGAGACCTCAAAACCCAGCACTTGCTCATAGTGCTTGAGACTGTTGGCCACGTTGTCTACGCACAGGATGGGCGTGACCCAATTGAATCCGACGGACTCTTTCATGTTTAATTCCAGCTTTGGCTCACAGCCATCATATCACCGATTGCCCCGTTTTCAGTTTCACCAATTTCTGCATGAAACGCGCCAAATGCGGATCGGTGTCATCCGGCAGTGCCGAGTGGTGAAACCATTGATACCCCAAAAACTCGCTGTGATCAAGGCGCAGTGCCAGCGACCGATCCCCTTTGAGGGCATACCAGATGGAGACATCGGTGTGACCGGCCGTGAGGCCCACTGTCTCGGTCTGGGTCAACAACACCGGTTGCTCTGTGATGAATTCGGCGGTGATGCCCAACTCTTCTTGGGCCTCTCGCCGGGCCGTGGTGCGGGGGTGTTCACCGGGCTCCACATGACCCCCGGTTGGCAGCCACTTTTGTGCATTGATGTGATCCACCAACAACACATACTCGCCATCCACCACCGGAAAATAAGCCACCAAATGGACCGGCGGGGTCGCCGGCTTTTGCAGCCGACACAATTCAGCACCTGAATCGATCCAGGCCAAAACACCTACGATGGTTTTATGTTCCAGTACATCCAACGGCTCAATGGCGGCGATTTCCTGTCGAATTTGCTTTTTCATGCGCTGGTTTTGTGAGAACGAGTTGAGGTGAGATTAAGCATGGATGTCATTGAACCATGCTCCCAATGATCAATCAATGGCCAAGTCGATCATAAGCAAAATTTAACAGGGTTCTGATATGATGTAACTGCTTGGACTTACTTATCATCAAACATGGAAACAGTCGCACCAAAGTTACTATGGCTCCTGATCCTGCTGTTCCAGGGTCAATTGGCAGAAGCACACAACAATTCAGAGGCCTTCCTGAGCTTGGAAATCACTTCCAGGGAGTTTGCCGATGGCATCGCTCCAGATGAAAGCGGAACACTGAATATTCACATCACCAATCAGGGCTCTGCTCCAAATGAAGGTCAGATTTTTATTTCGATTGGACACAACGTAACTCATGATCTGCAGGTTTTGTATCAAGTTTTAATGGGTTCCACCCCTGACCCCAGTTGTCAAATTTACTGGCCTCATATTGACCCGAGGCCACCAGTTGATGACATAATGATTTTGCACTTTTTTACTGTGGACGCAGGAATTGGCGTGGGCGAAACCTATTCATGTGGCATCGACATCACTTTTACCGACCCTGGCATGATTGAAACCGTTTGGTTCATCCATAATCTGACTCCCGATGGTTGGGTTACACAAGAAGTGCCCTTTGTATTTCGCGGACAACCAATAGCCGTACCTTTAACACTGACAGGAATCATGCTGTTGGTCGTGCTGATAGGGGTGTTTGGAATGATCAGTCACCAGAGGAAAAATTGCCTTGAGTTTGGTACCTGATCAAAGGAGAAACAGTTCTGATTGCTAAACAGTCAATCAATACCTATTGATGTCTGCCGATTTCTCTAAGCAACCTGAATAGTGGTCACTCTTTTGGTGTTAACAGGCCCTAATTTGACTATTTTTGTTCTGATTCTTGAGGCCGCTCCTGTTGTTCCAAGGCTTGTTTGAGTTGCGCCATGGAAAATTCATTGGCCGGCTTGAAAAATGAACGCATTTGTTTCGATTGTTCCGAATCGGTGTAACCCAAGCCGACAATGGTGATTTGGGTTTCGGTTGCAGAAATTGGGTTGAAATAAAAAATCGACCAGGTCTCCCGAGCCGCTTCCTCGTAAGCAAAGCCTGCCGGAAATCCGGTTGCTTTGATCGATAACATGCGCATGGGGTCATAACTGAGGATGGTGTTGACAACGGTTGATTCATCTCCCAACGTGCCATTGAGGTTGTAATTGGCACGCCATTTTCCGCCAACCTTCAACTCAATGTCAGCCAGAGGGGCAACCCATGATTGCAAGCCTGCTGAAGTGGTGAAGGCATCCCACACGGCGTTGATGTTGGCTTTGACCGTGAATTCATCTACAACCCTGCCCTCATCCGCAATGGCAAAGTGCGACGCCAATAGGAGCCAGCTGAAAAGGCTGTGCTTGATGCTTGAATTTATCATGATATATCCAGAGAAAAATACCAAGCATAAGACATTTGAGAATCAAAGGATTGAAAAATATTAACCCATTTAGAGGTTGATCTGACTTGGACTCAAAGCCCACCTGGAATGAGCAATCATCATTTTACTTTGCATATTCGCATAAACGGATATACAATTGTAAACCATGTTAAGTGCCACTGAATTTTTCAAAACCTTGAGCGATGCCACGCGTTTGCGGTGTTTGTATTTGTTGTCACAATGCAAAAGCTTGTGCGTCTGCGACTTCATGGCGATCTTGGAGGCGCCGCAGTCGCGCATTTCCCGCCATTTCAAATATTTGCGGGATGCGGGCTTGGTGTTGGATGAGCGCAAGGATCAGTGGGTGCACTACCAATTGAACCCTGATCTGGCCGAACAATGGCGGGATTTGTTGTTGCAGAACATGCAGCAAGTGGCCACACAGGAGCCGTTTGTGACCGATTTTGAGCGGCTGAAAACTTATCAGAAAACGGGGTGTTGTTGAGCCACATGGTATTGATCAATGACAGTTGGTTGTCATAGGTGAATTAGAAACATTTGAAATATGGGTCCCCGGACGAAGTTTGAGGCCATTGCTGTCATGATTGAAGTTTGACGCATGGCTGTGTGAGGTGGCATTCATTTTGACCTTAGCCTTCTGCACAACAGGGCTTCGACAGGCTCAGCCACCTTGATAACGACGAAATTTTAGGCTTTTGCGGCTATGAAAAAGAACATTTTATTTTTATGCACAGGCAATGCTTGCCGATCGCAGATGGCGGAAGGCTGGTTGCGGCACCTCAAGGGTGATCAATACCACGTGTTCTCGGCAGGCATCGAGACCCATGCCTTGAATCCCAACGCGGTCAAAGTGATGGCCGAAGTTGGGGTGGACATCTCGGGACATCACTCACAGCTGTTGTCTGAATTCGATGCACAAGCCTTGGATTATGTGTTCACCGTGTGTGGGCATGCACACGAAAACTGCCCGGTGTTTTTGGGCAAAGCCAAAGTGATTCATGTGGGCTTTGATGACCCACCCAAGCTGGCTTTGGCAGTGGCAGGCGATGAGGCCAAAATGGACTGCTACCGGCAGGTGCGGGATGAGATTCGAGATTTTGTTGAGCGGATTGAACATTTTTTATGAATGACCTGGGACTAGATGAGTTTCATCCACATACGGGATTTGAAGCACATTTGAATTGAAATGTGTTGCAGTGACTTTATAGGAGCATTCGGCACAATACACCATGAAGTTCACTGAGCTTGTCGAAGTGCCTTGATGGAAGTGATGTTGTATCGGTACGGATACAGACTTCGACAAGCTCAGTCAGCTTGTGTAATAGGAATTAAAAAAAAAGAGTAAACAATGGGTATATTTGAACGGTATTTATCGGTGTGGGTGGGCTTGTGCATTGTTGCTGGTGTGGTGTTGGGCAACTATTTTCCGACCTTGTTTCAGCACATTGCAGCCTTGGAGTATGCCCATGTGAACTGGGTGGTGGCGGCGCTGATTTGGGTGATGATTTACCCGATGATGGTGCAAGTCGATTTTTCTGCGGTCAAAGATTCGGGCAAAAATCCACGTGGTTTGATTTTGACTTTGGTCATCAACTGGCTGATCAAACCTTTTACCATGGCGGCATTGGGCTACCTCTTTTTCAAGGTGTTTTTTGCCGGCTGGGTCGACCCCCAGACCGCCAATGAATACATCGCCGGCATGATCCTGCTGGGCGTGGCGCCGTGCACCGCCATGGTGTTTGTCTGGAGTCAACTGACCAAAGGCAACCCCAATTACACCCTGGTGCAGGTGTCGGTCAACGACGTGATCATGATTTTTGCTTTCGCTCCAATTGCGGCCTTTTTGTTGGGCATCAACGACATCGAAATTCCCTGGGAAACCTTGGTGTTGTCGGTGGTGTTGTATGTGTTGTTGCCATTGATCGCTGGGGCTTTGACCCGAAAACTGTTGTCGGGCCGCATCGAGGGCTTGCTCAGCACCTTAAAACCTTGGTCGATCATCGGCCTGTTGGCCACTGTGGTGTTGTTGTTTGGTTTCCAAGCGGAAAAAATCATCGGCAACCCGACGGCCATTGTTTTGATTGCCATCCCCCTGTTGATCCAAACCTATGGCATTTTTTTCATCGCTTATTTCATCGCCAAACGACTGCGCTTGACGCATGACATCGCCGCGCCGGCTTGCATGATCGGCACTTCGAACTTCTTTGAGTTGGCCGTGGCGGTGGCGATATCCCTGTTCGGCCTGAACTCAGGGGCGGCCCTGGCCACCGTGGTTGGGGTGCTGGTGGAAGTACCGGTGATGCTGTCATTGGTGGCTTTTGCCAACCGCACCCGGCATTGGTTTGAGCCGCAAGGATGACTACTCAAATAGATGACTTATTTAAAAGAGTTGACGTCATTCCGCGGCTTGACCGAGGAATCCAGGCAGACAGTTTGTCAGTTCAGTTTGCCAAGAAAAAACGTGAAAGTACAAACCACCTGGATCCTCCGGTCAAGCCGCAGGATGACGGAATAACAGAGAATAATTTATGTTAACAGATTTACCCAACATCGATGCCGAGAGCATCCAAGCGATTGATCAGGACACCCTGTTCAACAACCGCATATCGGACCACCCGCCACGCATTTTACTGTTGTACGGTTCATTGCGAGAACGGTCTTTCAGCCGCCTGGCCACCGAAGAGGCGGCGCGCCTCTTGCGTTATTTTGGTGCCGAAACCAAAACTTTTGACCCCGCTGGCTTGCCGCAGCCGGACACCAACGATGGCAGCCATCCCAAAGTCCAAGAGCTGCACCAACTGGTGCAATGGTCCGAAGGCATGGTTTGGTGTTCCCCCGAACGCCATGGCGCCATGACCGGCATCATGAAATCACAAATCGACTGGATCCCATTGTCGGTGGGATCGGTGCGCCCAACCCAAGGCAAAACCCTGGCGGTGATGCAGGTCAACGGCGGCTCCCAATCGTTCAACACCGTCAATCAACTCAGGGTGCTGGGCCGTTGGATGCGCCTGTTGACCATCCCCAACCAATCTTCCGTGCCCAAAGCCTGGCTGGAGTTTGACGATGATAACCGCATGAAGCCTTCATCCTTGTATGATCGCATCGTCGACGTGATGGAAGAGCTGGTCAAATTCACCCTGCTGACCCGCGACATCAAGGACCACCTGGTCGACCGCTATTCGGAACGCAAAGAAGATTTGGTGGCATTCAAAAAACGCATCAGTCAACGCAGCACCGATTGAGCTAATATATGGGCATGCGCTGTCAACTTTGTGAACAATCGGGTTTAAGCCGGTGGCAAAAACCTTTGATCATGTTTGCCTATCCGTTGGTTTGTCGGTTTTGTGGGGCTAGACACCAAAGGCGCCCTTGGAACTTTCGCTTGCCGGGGCCGGTGCGCTGGGTTTTCGAATTCATTCACGACCTGTTGGCCATGGTGGCATACATTCCCTTGTTGGTGTTGTTGGCTTGGTTGATTTATCAATTTCCATTTGAGGTTTCGGCCTGGTGGCTCAGCGGGGTCATCATTGTGCTGGTTTACGCCATTGGTTTGACCTTGCCTTATGAGTTGAATGAAATGGACCCGACCAATGAACGGGTCCAGCGCATTCATGAAAAGAAATCTAAACAGGACTCAACGGATGCCGACCCGGAGGCGTAAATAACGCCAATACAAATAGATGCCAAAAGCGGCGGCGATGTGTTTCAGGCTGTGGCCACTGATCACCTGCAGGCCGGAGAAGATCGTTTGGTCGAAATGTTCCAGCAGTTTGGCCACCACATACATGCCCAAAAACCACCACAACAAATGGCTGTGGGTGAATTTTTGTGGGTAAGCCAGAAAAATCACCGGAATCATCAGCAACGGCAAAAACTGCACCAGACCATACCAACGCAAGTCACCGGCACCGATCGATTCAGAATATTGCCAATACACGATGCTGGCAAAACCCAAGATGATCAATGGCCACAACAGGCTTTTGCCCAGGCCGGCATTGACGTGTTCAGCCAGGACCACGCTGAAAAAGGCCATGAAGGCCACGGTCATCGGCAAGCGGTCCCAAACCAGGGTTTCGTTGTTGGGGTTTAAGTGATACCAACTGGAGCCCAAACCAACAAACAACACGCCGATGAAAAACACCCAATAGAACACCCGGTAATCGGCCGCCACGCGCAGCTTGCCCTGCTGCAGTGACCACAGGCCCATCACCCCGACCAACAAAAACGGCAGATTGGACATCACATTCCAAAAATGGTTGACCCCTAAAAAGGTGAGGTTGTCGGCAAACAGGTGGTAATTCAGGTCCTGTGGAATGGGGTCCACCCACAACCACACGGCCAGGATGATCAACACAGCAATGACCAAGGTGATGACATATTTCATAACGAATTTCCTCTCTAAGCAACGGCGCCAGCTTAACCCATTGTAACCCGGCACAGCCAGCGGCGGATAAATGAGCCCGCCGGGTGCAACATCAGTGGCACCTTGTGCTACCATAGACACATTGATCTTGTTGAACCGCGATGAGCAAAGTCACCATCTTAAAACCCCAGGGCAATTACACCAACATCCCCTTTTATGCCGGCAAAGTATCGGCCGGATTTCCCGGGGTGGTGGAAGAATATTTGGAAGATTCGCTGAGCTTGGATCAACTGTTGATCAAAAACCGGGAAAGCACGTTTTTTGCCCGTGTCGAAGGCGACTCAATGATTGGTGCCGGGGTGTTTCAAAACGACGTGCTGGTGATTGACCGGTCCTTGGTGGCGGCCGACAAAGACATCGTGGTGGCCTTGGTCAACAATGAATTCACCGTCAAACGACTGTGCACCCGCAATGGCCTGAAACTGCAAGCCGAAAACCCCCATTACAGTGACATCGTCATCACCGGCGAGACCGAACTGGTGATTTGGGGTGTGGTCACTGGGGTGGCGCGGTCACTGAAATAACCCCTGAGCGCCAATCCCCGTGCCCAAGTCGGTCATCATTCCCATCACCAACGTCTATGCCAGAGGCGGCTACACCGCAACTGTCCAACATCGGCAGCCAAGGGGCCCAAGCCAACCTGATCCTCGATTCGGGTTCCAGCGCCCTGGTGATTCAAGGTGAAGACTATCAGCCTGGCGAAGATGATTCCCTGACCACCACTTGTTTTGCCCAGAACCGCACCTATGGCATGGGTGGCTGGTTTGGTCCGGTGGTGAAAACCCGCATCCATATGGGCCGTGGGCCATTCTCTGTCAGCTTGGAAGAAACCCATGTGGCGGTGACCCGCAAAGAACAGCAAAACAGTTTTGCCGAAGCCGATGGCATCATGGGTTTGGCTTATTATGAATTGAATCGGGCCTATGATTTGACCGATTACCTGACCGACAACAACGTCAGCCCGGCCGCCACCTACCCCTGGTTTTTGGCGGACGAACAACAAGATGACACGGTGCGCGAGTTCAAAGGTTTTCTGAAAACCTACCCCAAATCATACCTCACCCCTTATTTTACTCAGCTGGAACAACAGGGCGTGGTGGGCAACCAATTTGGCTTCGTGATTCACCGCTCCAGCATCTACCAAACCAGTCAACAACGCAGCCAGGAAGCGCTGCGCAAACACCCCTTGAATCGGGGCTTTTTTGTGCTGGGAAAACCGAAAATCCACACCAGCCTGTTCCAGGGTAAATTCAAAAAAGTGAAGGTGTTGGACGACAAATACCACAACGTGCACGTGCGCTCCATGCGGGTGGGTAACAGCGAACCCATCGCCGCCCCAGAGTTGGATGAAGCTGACCGCAACCACCGCACCAACGGCATCATTGACAGCGGTGCTTCATTCATCGTCTTGCCACAGCTGTTGTTCGATCATTTGCTCGAAGCGTTGATCAAAGTGAATGCCGATTGCGAGGCTTTGTTGGACCCATACCGGTCATTCACCGGGGTTGAAATGGGGGTGGATCTGGCGCAGATCGACTTGGCCGCATGGCCCAGCATCTACTTTGTGTTCGATGGGGCCGAGGAAGACGAAGTTGAATTGGAATTGAAACCCAAAGATTATTGGCAAGTCCACGCCCCGGCACCCAATCAAGCGTCTTTTCAGTTCACGGTGTTGGCTGGCTGGCCCAATCAATGCATCTTGGGATTGCCGTTGATGGCCAGTTACTTCACCATTTTCGATCGGGCGGCCCAGCCCCATGGGGTGATTCAGTTTGCCGACAAGGCCTAAAGCCGATGGCCAATGCGCTTGAGGCCCTGCCAAAAATCATCGGGCCGCCAATGCATCCACACAAACTGCGCTTTACCGACGATGTTTTGTTCCGGAATCAAGCCAAACACCCGGCTGTCGACACTGAAATCGCGGTTGTCACCCATGCCAAAATAATGCCCTTCGGGCACCACCAAATCGGTGTGCGGATAACTGCGACGCACCACATCTGACAACAGCACCACGTGTGAAGCTGCGCCGGTGGTTGCTTGGTTTTGACGCAAACCGGTGCCTGGAATCTCATCCAAAAAGCCCTGGTAAAACCCATCCCCTTGTAAGGCCAGGGGTGCACCATTGAGCCACACTTGTTTGCTGCGCTCATCATAACGGATGTGATCACCGGGGACGCCAATCACGCGTTTGATCACATCCACCGCTGGGTCTTCCACCGAACGGAACACGAACACATCGCCACGCTGAGGGTGGCCGGTTTCGATCAAGGTGTTGTGAAACACCGGCATTTTCAGGCCATAAGCGGTTTTGTCGACATAGATGAAATCACCGGTCAACAAAGTCGGCATCATGGATGAGGACGGGATGCGAAACGGTTCAAAGGCAAAGGAGCGCACCGACAGCACCAAAAACAGAATGGGGAAGAAACTGCCCACTGCCGCCGTGCGGCTCAGCCAGGTTGCTTTGTTGGCTTGCTTGGATCGGTGTTTCTTGAACTTGGCCAACAGCCAAGCGCCCAAGGTCAACAACGTGGCCAAAAACAAAAACACTTCATAATCCCAATGAAAGTCATGCATCGCGGTCTCCTCTTTCTGAATGATTCGAATATAGAATCCCAACCACACCAGAGGTTCACAGAAATGTCCATTTGACGGCAAAAAACTGACTTATGGCCTACATGGACGTGGGTCCGCCACGGAGGCAGGCAGGAATGGTTCCCGACCATTCTCTGCATTCACCCCATCCTGGGATCGACGCCGGCAGCGGTGGTACCCAGTTTCCTCGGGGCGCCGACGGCTCGCCGGCAATCCCTGTGGTACCAACCGCAGCAACCTTGAAATTAAGATCACTGAGCCTGTCGAAGTGCCTTTCACCTTGTGTAGAACCTCCCATCCCCCAAGCAACCTTCGACAAGCTCAGGCAGCTTAAACGAAAAATCACCTCCCAATGAAGCGCCGACTTCATTCGGGGACTTGGCCAGGCGCCAGCCGCCGCCATCAACCAATCACCCTTCGACAAGCTCAGGGAACTTAAGTTTGTAATTTTCAGTTACCGTGCTGGTTTAAGTCGAAACCAGCCTGTCGAAATACCCAGTCCCCCGCTACCAGGCTCCAAGCCCACTGAGCCTGTCGAAGTGCCCCTGAGCTCAAGTCAAACCTATATGCCAGGCAATGATTCAGTCGTTGTGTCAGGGCAACACCCGAACCGCTTTCCAAAAATTATCCGACCAATAATCGGCTTGCAAATTGGAAATCATCACACCGCGGGAAGTGGAGGCGTGTAAAAATTGGTCGTCATGCAAATAAATGCCGACGTGATACATGGCGCCTTGTTTGGGGATTTTGAAAAACACCAAGTCACCGGTGCGCAACCAAGATTCGGGAATTTCGGCATCGATTTGCGCCTGATCGCGGGTCGAACGAGGTAATTGGACATCGAACAATTCGGCAAAAGTCAAAGCCACAAAACCCGAACAATCAATGCCTTGGCGGTCATAGCCACCCAGTTCATAAGGCGTGCCCTGCCATTGTTCATGGCGGTCATACAAGGCATCCAGCATCACCGCCGGGTGGTTGGCACCGACTGAGTGACTGCAACCCACCAAGCCGCACAGCAGCAATGGCAGACCAATGAATGTGATCACGCTTTTTTGACTTTTCTGACAATTCATTTTAGGTATGTCATCTCACCATTCACCCTATTAAAATCTTGATCTTCAATCCAAAGCTCTGAACCATCCTCACTCAGGACTCCTTTGACTTCATAGTAAAAATTGGCTTCTGGAAGAAATTCAAAAATGGCCTCAATGTTTAAGTCATCTTTAAACAAAGCTTGTCCATCTGTTGCGTAGTGAATGTATCCAGCAATGTGTAACTTGGTTTTTTGGATGGGAAATTTTCTAAATTCTAGGACTGGATTGAGATCAAAGCCCCTGCCTCTGTTTCGAATCCGTGTCGTCGTGCCACTCTCTGCAATGGTCAAGCCATTGACTTTCTTGACAATAAAAAAGTGTGCCGATGATTTTTCCAAATGACTGTACGAATCAGAAATTATGGCCAACTTTCCTGTATAGCCTTCTGGCACAGGATTGTGATTCATGACACAACCCGACAAAATTAACAATACTGAACAAAAATATTTTTTCATAACTTAATTGAAAACCACATTGGTCGATTCATTCATTAAACCAATCCATGACCATGATTACCATAAAAAATATCTTTATGGCTGTATTTACATTACATATTTTGTTGACAAAGTTTTCAAACCTGCCTAACATGCGAACCATGAAAACCATTTTCGCCCATACCCATCACCATGCGTTGTCTGCAACGGGGTGGCTTGGTGCCTGAAGACTTTTCTCGATAAGAATTCAAAAAAAGCCCCGTGAATACCAACGGGGCTTTTTTTTTGACTGAATGAAATCAACCACAGCGAATCAATGAACAACATGACACAAGCAAACAACCACCATCATCACCCGACCGACACATCCGGACGGCGCTGCTGAGATTCGCATTTAATTCACCAAGCCCCGTCAATAATACGGGGTTTTTTTTGGCCAAAACAACGGCCTGAACCACACAACAAAACACAGAGAAACGACATGAAAATAAAAATGGCCATCCCCAAAGGCAAACTGCAAGTGGAAATCCTCAGACTGTTGTCCGACATTGGCATCAACATCATGGGCGATGAACGCAATTACCGCCCCAGTTGTTCGGATCCACGCTTTGAGATCAAATTACTCAAAGGACAAAACATCCCCTCCTTGGTGGAATTGGGTCAGCACGACATCGGTTTTGCCGGCATGGATTGGATCGCCGAGCAAGGGGCCCATGTGGAAATCATCAAACCGCTGGGCTTCAATCCGGTGGAAATCGTCGCCTGCATCCCAGAGGACTGGGATTATGCCGAACTGAAACAACGCAGGATCATTGTCGCCACCGAATACATGAATTTGGCCGAACAGTTCCTCGAAGACCAAGGCTTTGATGCCCAGTTGATCCGTTCCTATGGGGCCACCGAAGTGTTTCCGCCGGAAGACGCCGACATGGTGATTGACAACACCAGCACCGGCAGCACCATCAAAGCCAACCGCTTGAAAATCTGCGATGTGGTGTACACCAGCGCCACCCAGTTTTTTGCCAACAAAGACGCCCTGCAAGACCCCGAGAAAAAAGCCGTGATCGACGACATGCTGTTGTTGATCAATGGCGTGATGAACGCCCGCCAACGGGTGTTGTTGGAAATGAACTGTCAGGATGTGGACATCGAAAAGATCGTCACCTTGCTGCCGGCCATGCGGGCACCGACGGTGAGTAAATTGTTCAACTCGGATGCCTATTCGGTGCGCGCAGCGATTCCCAAAGGCGCGGCCAAAGACCTGATTCCCAAATTGAAACAAGCCGGTGCCACCGACATTCTGGAACTGCCGATCCGCAAAGTGGTGTGATGACATGACTGCCAAGACCCTCAAACTGGATTTCAATGAACGGGCCGATTCCCAACCGGCCTGGCTGCAATCTTTTCAGTTGTCCGTCGATGATTTGTGGCGCTACCCCAACCGCCAGGCGTTGGAACAACGCATCGCCACCGATATGGGCCTGTCGGCCGGTTCGGTGTTGTTGACCAATGGCGGCGATGAATCCATTGAACTGTTGTATAAAAACTGCAAACTCAAAGATGAAGCCTTGTTGGTGCCTGAACCCTGTTTCAGCCAATACACCCACAACCAGCAGGTGTGGCAAAACCAAACCACATTCGTTCCAGCACGCGATGATTTGACCATCGACACCGAGGGTTTGGCCGCCCAACTGCAAGCCAATCAGTGGCTGATCCTGACCCGGCCGAACAACCCCACTGGCGAATACCTGGCCGCCGAGGTGCTGGTCGATTTGATCCAGCGTGCGGCAGAACAAGGGGCTTGGGTGTTTTTGGACGAGGCTTACGTCGAGTTTGCCAATGAAGCCGAACCCATTGATTACGCCGCCTTTGACAACCTGGTGACCCTGCGCACCTTTTCCAAAGCCTTCGGTCTGGCCGGCGCCCGCATTGGCTATTTGTTCGGTCAAGCAGCCATGATCGAACGGTTTCGCGCATTGGCCATGCCGTTCAACGTGTCGCGGGCCAACCTGCAATTGGCCGCCGCCGCTTGGCAAGCCCGCGATGAGATCACAGGCTACTGTCAAACCATAGCCGACAATCGGGCGCAGGTGGTGCGCCTGTTGCAAGACCACGGCATCCAACCCTGTCCCAGCCGGGGCAACTTTGTGCTGTTCGAAACCAATCCAGCGCAAAAAACCTTGTTTTCGCGGGTGATGCAAAAACGGGGCATCCAAATCAAAACCGAATTGGGCGGCTTGCCCAACGCGGTGCGTTTGACCATCCCTGAAAACATGGACCAGTTCGAGCAGGCCTTGCGCCTGATTCTCAAACCCGAACTGTTGGCCTTTGACATGGACGGGGTGTTGATTGACACCTCACAAAGTTATGACCAATGCATCATCCAGACCGTGGCCCAACTGAGCGGACAAACCGTGACCCAGGGAGACATTGAACGCACCCGCGCCCAAGGCGGTTTCAACAACGATTGGGTGTTGGCGGCTGAGTTGATTCAACAACAAGGCGTACAAGTCCCCTACCAACAGGTGGTGGACACATTCCAAGCCTTGTATCTGGGTGATGCACAACAAATCGGGTTGGTTGCCCAGGAGCGGGACTTGTTGCAAAATCCTTTGAAACAAACGGTATTCAGTCCCGCCAACACCACCGCCATCGTCACCGGTCGGCCCCGGGCTGAAGCCGCACAAGGCGTCAAACAATTGGGCATTGAGCCAAACCACGTGATCAGTGCCGATGACGTGACGGCACAAAAGCCAGACCCTGAGGGTTTGCAACGGGTGATGCAACAAAGCGGTGCCAGCCGTGCCTGGTTTTGTGGCGACACCGTCGATGACATGCAAGCCGGCACCCAAGCCGGTTGTGTGTGCATTGGCATTGGTGCGCGCACCGCAGCCGAACAAGACAACTTATACCGAGCCGGGGCCGATGTGGTCCTGGAGCACATCAACCAATTGGAGTTTTTATTGTGATTAAAGTAGCCAGAGCCACCAAAGAGACCCAAATCAAATTGTCGCTGGACATCAACGGCGATCCCAGTGCCAAAAACATCGACACCAGCTTGCCGTTTTTCGATCACATGTTGGACCAACTGGCCTCACATGCCGGCTGGTATTTGGACTTGCAAGTCACCGCCGACCTGGAAGTCGACGACCACCATGGCATTGAGGATGTGGCGATTTGTTTGGGTGAGGCTTTGTACCAAGCCTGGCAAGCGGCCAAACCCAACCAGCGTTATGGCCAACGGCTGTTGCCAATGGATGAGGCTTTGACGATGTGCGCGGTGGATTTGTGCGGGCGGCCCTATGCGGTGATTGACCTGCCCTTTTCCCAACCCATGCTGGGCGGCATCAACACCGAGATGTGGGAACACTTTTTTTACACCCTGAGCATCAACAGCAAAATCTGTTTGCACTTGAAGAATCAATATTTTCGCAACAACCACCACCTGGTGGAAAGCGCCTTCAAAGCCCTGGCTTATGCCTTGAAAGAAGCCTTACAGCCGGTAGCAGGTGAGCGCTCGACCAAGGGGGTTTTATGAATGCCGAGTTGAACAAACCGAAAACCCAGGTCGGGGTGATCGACCTCAATTCGGGTAATTTATTGAGCATGCAAACCGCGATCACCGCCGCGGGTTGTGAATTACACACCCTGCAACAACCCCGAGCCAGTTTGCTGAAACAATTGGACGTGCTGGTGATGCCGGGTCAAGGTCGTTTTGCGTACGTCATGAATCAAATCGATCGGCATGGTTGGCGCGATTTTCTGCTCGAATGGGTGCGCAATGGCAAACGCCTGGTCGGTGTCTGTGTCGGCATGCAGGTGTTGTTTGAAGGCAGCGACGAAGATCCCGAAGCGGTCGGCTTGGGCTTGTTCCAAGGCCGCTGTCAGCGCTTGTCACATCCCAAAACCCCAATGGTCGGCTGGGCCCAACTGGACTCATATAAATTGACACTGAAAGACCAATTCGCTTATTTCGTCAATTCCTTCGCCATCAAAGCCTGTCCATTCGCCACCGCCAAAGTCACTTACGGTGATGCCTTTTGTGCATCGGTGCAACGCGGCAACTTATACGGTTTTCAATTTCACCCAGAGAAATCTGGCTTTTTTGGCAGGGGGTTGATGCAACATGTATGTCAATGATGACTCGTCCAATTCGGACTTGACCGCCCGCGTCATCCCCTGCTTGGATGTGGCCCATGGGCGGGTGGTGAAAGGCACCAATTTCAAACAATTGTTGGATATGGGGGACCCGGTGGAACTGGCCCAATTGTACGAACAGCAAGGGGCGGATGAATTGATTTTTCTCGACATCAAAGCCTCGGTTGATGGCCAACAATCGGCCCTGGACATGGTTTATCAGGTGTCCACCCATTTGTCGATCCCGTTTGCGGTCGGCGGTGGCATCAAAAACTTGGACGACGTGCACCGCTTTTTCCATGCCGGGGCCGACAAAGTGACCCTCAACACCATGGCAGTGGAACAGCCCGAACTGATCAACCAGATCGCCACCCAGTACGGCTCGCAAAGCATCGTGGTGGCGGTCGACGTCAACCATGAAGCCGATGGCTCCTTGGCGATCTACACCCACGGCGGCTCGCGCCGGGTGGCGGTGAATTACCATGACTGGATTCAGCAAGTGGTGGATCGGGGCTGTGGCGAAATCCTGCTCACGGCGATGCACAAAGACGGCACCGGCAGTGGTTTTGACACCGATCTGCTGGCCCAATTTGGGGCCGATTTTCCGGTGCAAGTGATTGCTTCGGGGGGCGCCAAAGGCCCGCAAGACTTTTTGAACGCAATCCATGCCGGGGCCGATGCGGTGCTGGCTGCCGGCCTGTTTCACCGCGGCGAGTACACCGTCGGTGAGATCAAAGAATTTTTAATCAACAACAACATAAAAATCAGAAAAACTTAACCACATTGTTGATTTGTGAATTTAACAACCGACTGAACCAAGAATAAGTGGTTTCAGCTGTGGTTCATAACAAGGCATGGGTGCGCATATGAATTGACACAAGACCATTTGAATACGTCCACAAAGCAAAAAAAATAAAAACGAATATAAAACAACAAAAACTTGTGGATTGAGCTGAGGCTCAGGTCAAGGCGTTGGCGCACACAGCATGTGAGTGTATAAAGATACGTGACCATGCGAGTACGTCTACAACGCAGGATTGAGACTCAGATCGATTCACCCCTGGAGAAAATATGTTAATACCCAGTATCGATCTCATGGGCGGCAAAGCCGTGCAGTTACAACAAGGCGAAGGCGACAATAAAATCCACGAACGCGAAGACGTGTTTGAATTGCTCGAAGAATTTTCCTTGTATGGCGAGGTGGCCATCATTGATTTGGATGCGGCCATGGGCCAGGGCTCCAATCAAGCACTGATAGAACAACTGCTGCGCCGGCGACCTTGTCGGGTGGGCGGTGGCATCCGCGACCTGGAAACGGCCAAAAGCTATTTGGCCGCCGGTGCCAGCAAGATCATTTTGGGCACCTCGGCCAGTCAGGATTGGGTCAAAAAGTTACCACGCCAATCACTGATTTTTGCCATCGATGCCAAAGACGATCACTTGACCACCCATGGCTGGAAAAAAACACAAGACATCAAGGTTCTGGACATCATCGACGATTGGGCCCAACACTGCGGTGAGTTCTTGTATACCCAAGTGAAAAAAGAAGGCATGATGCAAGGCATTGATCAAGCACGGATCAGTGCGGTGATCGAAGCTTCACCCATTCCGGTCACCGTGGCCGGCGGCATCACCAGCTACGAAGACTTGCAATGGATCAACCAACACGGTGCCAATTCGCAGATTGGCATGGCCATTTATTCCGGACACATGTCGTTGACCACCGCCTTCATGTCTTTGGTTGATTTCAACAAGGCACCGCTGGTACCGACCGTGGTGCAGGATGTGAAAACCCATAAAGTGCTGATGCTGGCTTACTCATCAGCCGAGTCATTACAACACGCCCTGACGCACCGCACCGGCACCTATTTTTCAAGATCCAGAAATGAATTGTGGACCAAAGGGCTGACCAGCAACAACACCCAACAATTGCGGCAAGTGGATGTGGATTGTGACGGCGATTCCTTGTTGTTTCTGGTTGAACAAGTCAACAACGCCTGCCATTTTGATCGCTATTCCTGCTTTCCCAGCCAACGCAAAAGTTATACACTGGACTACCTGGATGAGGTGTTGGAACAACGCATGCAGGCCACAGATGGACCACCATCCTTCAGTCAAAAACTGCTCGCCAGTGAAGCCATGCAGATTGAGAAACTGAAAGAAGAATGCGATGAGTTGATCGAGGCCACCGAGCACAACCACGTGCGCTGGGAAGCCGCCGATTTGTTGTTCTTCACCCTGGTGATGGCCAAAGCCAAAGGCGTGGGCATCCAAGAAATAGTCAATGACTTGCGGAGTCGAAACCATGAGCGATGAATTTGTGCGGGTGTCTGAGTACCAGCGCCCCACCTTTAAAAACCAAGAAAAAATCGAAACCACGGTGGCCAAGATATTGGCCAAGATCAAACAGCATGGCGATCAGGCGGTGCAGGCCATCAGCCAAAAAATTGATGGACAACCGGTGCAATACATTGACCTGTTGCCGTTCGATGAATACCCCATTGAGCAATCGTTGAAAGATGCCATTCAAAGCGCCCACCGCCGCATCAAAAAGTTTTGTCAATTTCAAATGAAGGACCTGAAGAACGACCAGTTCAGCGATGAAATGGGCGATTTTGGTTTTGTCTATCAACCCATTGAGCGCATCGGCGCCTACATCCCCGGTGGCCAGTTTCCACTGATTTCAACCGCCTTGATGACCTTGACGCCGGCCCAGGTGGCCGGCTGTCCGGTGCGGGTGGCCTGTTCGCCTTCGGCTGATCCGGCTTTGTTGGCCGCTGCCAGTTTGGCCGGGGCCACACAGTTTTTACACGTGGGTGGGGCCCAAGCCATTGGCGCCCTGTCATACGGCTTTGACCAAACCCCACCGGTCAACATGATCGTCGGACCAGGTAATGCGTTTGTCAATCAAGCCAAAGCCCAAATACAACACCGCACCCAAATCGACACACTGGCCGGACCCAGCGAGCTGTTGATTTATGCCAATCACATCAAACAACCCGAATGGCTGATGTTCGATGCCCTGGCCCAAGCCGAACACGACGCCCATGCCGTCAGTCTGGTGGTCAGTGAACAGGAAGACTTGCTGTTGAACTTACATGGCTTGTTGGCCGAACACGAGCGTGGCCAAGAACTCCTGGAAAATGACAACATCGTGTTGTTGTTGGCCGATGATCAACAACAGGCCTTGGACTTCATCAATGATTATGCCCCCGAACACCTGATGGTCTGTGATGAGTCCATGAAAACCGGCTTGTTCACCAACTACGGTTCCTTGTTCATTGGTGAAAATTCGGCGGTGGCTTTTGGTGATTATTGTGCCGGACCCAACCACACCTTGCCCACCGCTGGGGCCGGTAAGTTTTCGGGCGGATTGAGTGTGCATCAATTTTTGAAAGTCCTGTCCACCCAAAAAATCAGTGCCACAGGTCGCGGGGTGTTGGCCAACATCGCGGCCAAATTGGCCGCTGCCGAAGGCCTGGTTTATCACCAACAAAGCGCCGAAATCAGGAAGTAAGAGCAGATCAGGCTGATCCCGACTGTCGGGATCTGATCTTCAGGAAGGAGAAGAGTCCTGATCCGGCGCCCATGTCAGTAGGCCTTTGACTGACTTCAAAGACAAACAGAAGAGGAGAGCGTAAAGGTGTTTGTCTCTGAAAATCAGTCAGAGGTCTGCTATATCAACGGGCCAAACTCCATTTGGTTACACACCTTTGCATCAAGCCGGTCATCCACCGGGTTCCACACTGTGAACCAGTACCTGATCCTGACCCCTGATTAAGCTAGAATGAAGACATGAAATTGCACACAAAATCATTGATGAAACGGCTGCCGATCTGGCTGGGCCTGGTCTTGGCGGCTGCAACCCAAGCCCAATCCCTGCCACCCCATGAGCCGCTGGATGTGCTGATCGTGTCTGATGAAGTCAACCCCCATGGCTTGGCCGATGCCGACTTGATGCAACCGGGTGACTTATCACAAACCTTGAGCCAAACCACGGCCCTGAACAGCCACATCATTTTGGAAATAGACACCAACGACATTGAGTTGGCCACCGCTGCCTTGAATTTACCGGTCGGGCATGTGGACCGCCCCGAGGTGTTGATTTATTTTGCCCACCGCATTCCCAACAACGGCAACAACGCAGCCGGTCGCCAGGCGGCTTTCGTCAGTGCCGTGGACAACTTCTTACAAACCGGTGGTGGGGTGATCAGCTTTCATCACGGCATTTACCTGACCGGCGGCAAACAAGGCATACAGGATTTATTGGGCTCACAAGCCACCGGCGCGGTGCCCTGGAACACCGTCAACGGGCAAGACGTGATTTTTGTCGGTGGCAACCATTTCATCGGCACCCATGAGATCACTTATGCCGGCACCACCACCTATGGCAACCCCGGCCAGGGCATTCCCACGGCCAACTACCCCTATTTCAACAACACCCCGGATGAGCGCTATCCCCAAATGGATTTCAACAGCGGCAACAGCGGTTGTGAGATCGAGCCTTTGTTCCAGAGCAACTACAGCGACAACGGCAACCAACACCTGCTGGGTTACACCAAGTTGTGCCCCGGCTGGACCGCGCCGGTGATGGTCTATCAACCCGGCGAATACCAGCCCAATGCCACCAGCGGTAACAACCTGCAGATCCTGCTCAACGCCATCTACCACCTCAGTGATTTCCGTTGGGATGTGATCTTTCGCACCACGTTTGATTGAGCTGACTTACGTCATCTAATGCGCGATATTAAAGATGATGAAACACGCCTCATTCATTGATTGATCAATGGAACAAGTGTTCATGACAAATGGCACTATGACTGTGTTGGCAAACCAGCAAAATGGCATCCATTTGGGAATTCAGACCAATGACAACACTTCACCCAATGACCCTTAAAATCATCATATTCCTGCTGGCTGGATTTCTGATAAGCTACCATTCAGTCAAAGTTTATTCGCTGTTCACTGCAGCAACAAGCTTGATTGGATTCATTGACATCCATGGTATCAGTTCGGTGATAAGAACAGCCATCATTGCTGCCTTGATCATGGTGGTGTTCAACATCAAATATGGCTTGGTGCTGATGTGGATCAGCATCAGTGCTTTGATTACCTTGCAGTATTTTTCCATTGATCAAGTGAAGCATTGGTCGGAATTTCTGAGTCCACTTAAAGGGCTAATTATTCCAACCATCCTGACCATATTAAGCCACACAAAAATCCACAAAAACCTCGCTTGATCTGATCATGGCCGCTTATCGACTTGGTTCAATTTTCGGTTTGACTCGACCACCGTGAAGGATGTGATTTTTTGCACTGCTCTTGCAGTGTCAAAAAAACCGGGCTCAGGGCCCGGTTTTTGAGGCTTTGTTGATAGACCGCTATTATTCAAAATCGTCGGCAAAAATCAGATCTTCCACCGTGTTCCAACCAATGTCTTGGAACAACTGCAAGGTCAGGTCGATTTCATCAAAAATGGTGGGGGTGATGCTCGGCTCCATCAACAGGTTCGGGTTGGCGTCGCGGGTGAAGTGTGACACCGAGGAACCTTGTTCAAATGGGTTCGGCGCATACAGCCGCACAAAGCCACCATTGGCACCAGCAAATTGGCCGGTGTCATAACCCAAGGTCACATTGACGCCCGGCAAGTTGCCCGTGATCAAAGCCCCATCGTCCAACGAAATACCGACCGAAGGAATGGTCACGGCAGGATCCGAACCACCCATGGGCGGCAAACCTGGGGACACGTTGTTGGCCACCAACACCGCCACCGCACCGGCGTTTTGTGAATTAATCACTTTGAGGGTGAAGTTACAGCTGCCTCGATTGACAATGGCAATGGCACCGGTCAAGTCATTGATGATCGGTTCACAAGCATCGTTCACATCGCCACCGGTGCCGTCATCTGCCAGTACCACATCGGCGGTCAATCCCATTTCTGGAATGGCCGGACCAAAAGAAGCCGTTTGAACCGCATAGTCACCGGCAATACCGCCAGGAGAGTTAATGGTCAACACCGCGGGATTGCCCAACACATTGGGAAATTCAGCGGTGACGTTGGGACCGGTCCAAACCAAGTTGGGGTCATTGATGGCCGAGGCCACACGTTCGGCATTGTCCATATCGACCCACTGCTCACCGGTGCTCAAATCACGCATGAACAAGGTCCAAATGTCTGGTCGACCAGAAAAGAAGGCGCCGGTGGTGCCACTGGTGAAGGTTTGGAAGCCCAAACCATGACCCATTTCATGCAACAACACCGGTAAGAATGCGGTGAAGCCTTGTGGTGTGGCACCGTCCAAACCGTAGTACCAACCACTGTTCAAACAACCATTGTCCAACTCTGAGTTGAATTGGGAGTTGATTTCAGCTTGGGCACCATTGACATCAACACCGGCCAAAGAGCTGGCCAATGATGGGTTGTACCACGTGTCGGCCACCGGTGCATTGGCGAAATCCGCATGCACACTGGCGGCACCGGCCGAACCCAAGACCGCGCCGTTTTGGCTACAAGTCAAGGGATTGAATGCGGCATTGACCACAATCTCAACATCGCTGTCCAAGAAGGTTTCCCAAATGTCAGCCGCTCTTTGGAAGGCGATCAAACGCTGTTCACCCAAAGTGGTACCGGTGTTGCCACCAATCGGCGCCACTGGGGTGGGGTCATTGAATCCTTCACCGGCACCATCGGTGTTGTTAATGGTGATGGTGGCTTGGCCAAAAGCCGAACCACAGGTCATCAGGGCCAACAAGGCCCATGGGGTGCGTAGTTTCAACTGACTCATTTTTCACCCCGCTTGGTGGCCACTAGCGCGGGGCCATGTTGGTGATCAGGTCCCAGCTGGTCATGGTTCTGACAACTGTATACAATTTCTCCATTGACCACTTTGGCCACAGAGAACATTTGAAAACGACCTTTCAAATCGACCGATTCACTGCCATCGGCATGGCGAACCACTTCCAGACCTTGTTGTGATTGGTTGATGGCATCCAGTTCGAGTTGGGTCTTGGGTTCTGTGGGTTTGTCTGTTTGGGTGGTTTGGGCACTGACTTGGGTGGTCAAGGCAGCGAGCCCCAAAGAGCCAGCCAACAGTATTTTATGTGTTATTTTCATGGTTATCTCTTTTTAAAGGTTATGTAAAGGGAGAGGATCTTCAAAAAATCCGTCAATGATTATAGAGTAAAGTACCGCCGGTTTCATTGCATTTGACCTTTTTCGGTCATTGGCTAAACCTGGCCCACTGTGGGTGGCCTCTTTCACAACCCCCTCCAGCGGTGGCGTACTGACCGAGGTGAACACAATACCCCGAATTGAACGGTTGATTTGGCCCACATCCCTCACAATCGGCCAAAATGAACGCCACTTGAACGGTGGTTTTCAACAAAATGTGATGCCATCCACGATCAAGCGCCAAACCACAAAAAAAGACGCTTTCGATGTCATGAATCTGCGCCATCCCACGTAGCATGAAATACATTCATCAAAACGAGGAGCAACATCATGAAACATTTGATTACCGCCTGGCTGATCACCTTCAGCACCCTGATCCTGGCTCAAGAGCGTCACACTTCATTCGACCCCGCGATCCATGGTTTCAATTTTGAGAACACCTTCACCAATGATTTCATCAAAGAAGTCGATTGGCGCACCAATGGCTTGTGCGGCGGCATGGTGTATACCGCCTTGGACCATTTTCTGGCCGGCAAACCGATTCCCAGACAAGATTACCGTCCAGCGGTGCACAGCCCCTTGCATGACTACATCTACGACCGTCAAGTTCACTCGATTGCCGACAACATCGACAAATGGGCAGAATTGGGAGTGAATCCTTTGGGGGCGCGCAACAGTGAATTCTTCAAATGGGGTTTGGAGGGCAAGCCCGGGGGACGCATCGATGAGTTGCGTGCAGCCATTGATCGCGGGATACCGGTGCCGTTGGGTTTGTTTCATGCCGATGACCATGAAGGTGGCGATCACCAGATTCTGGCCATTGGCTACAAGATGGGCCGGTACCGAGGCGATTTGGGTCCGTACCAAACCGACTTTGAAATTTATGTGTATGACCCCAACAAGAAAAACGCCAAGCGAACTTTGAAAGCCGATCCAGGCTCGGAACAATGGTATTACGTGGATGACCACAACAAACGTTGGCAAACTTATTTTGTCGACCGCAAATACCGCAGCCACAACCCGCCCAACTTGGCCCAAGCTGCAGTCCACAATGATGGCAAAGTCCATCAACTGCGCTTGGAAATCACCACCGGTAGTGACGACCTGCGAGGCGGTAATGACAATGTGGACATTGAAGTCGGGGTGTATGGCATGAGCCCACAGCGGTTCAACAACATCAACAACTCCAGGCGCTGGATCGATAACTACACCCAAACCATCGAATTGAGTTTAAACCAACCGGTCGATCGCAGCGACATCAGCCACATCAAATTGCTCACCCGATTTTCCGGCGGCATGGGTGGCGACAATTGGAATGTCAATCGGGTGACCGTCAAAGCCATCGAAAATGGCCAAGCACATGACATGAAAACGGTGGAAGGCCAACCTTGGGTGCGCTTCACCGGGCAACGGCACGAAGCGCAGATCAACCTCAATTACCGAGCCGCCACCACGGTCAACACCCAAGTCCCGGTCATCGTCCATGCCAGCCAAGACCGCTGCCATGCCAGCCTGCAAAATAAAATTGCTTGGGATTACCAAGGCAACAAACGCTGGGGCCAAAACAACCTGGACCGCTTGTGTGGTTCGGTGGGCACCGAGCAACCCGCACAGTGTTTCAAACAAGTGATGCACGGCGGGGTCAATTGGGGTGGTGGCACCCAATGGCAATGGGAAAATGCCTTGAAATTGTGTGCCAGCTCGCTGAATGCCAACCGCACCGTGGTCTGTTTCAAAAAGGCCATCAAGCAAGGTGACAACTGGTCCTCTGCGATCAATGCCTGCAAACGCGGCTGATGGTTTCAGGCGGTTCAGAGCCAAAGGCTGGCACCTTGCCAGCCTTTGGGCTGCTGCCCCATCACCGCTGTGACCATTGGCAGATTCGCTGCTGGCAGTCAGAACTTACAATGAAGCCACTTCACAACCTGATTGACCCATGAAACATGCCTTCCTTGGCTGGCTGATGATCACCAGCAGCAGTGCCTTCGGTGCCGACCACCAGCCATCTTTGGCTGCCTTGGCCACGCAATACATGCAGGCTTACAGCGCCTGGGACATCCCGGCCATGAGCCAACTGCAGCATGCCAACATCCACTTCAATGACCCCACGGCAACCGATGCCTTTGGTCGTTCATTCTCCCATCGGGGCAAAGCCGAAGTGGCCACTTTTCTCAGCGGCATTTTTGGCGAAAACAAACCCCAACACCTGACGTTCAAAGTCAAAGAACAGTTTGTTTCCGGCAACCATGTGGTGATTCATGCCACTTTTGAAAGTGTGTTACCAGATGCCTGGTATGGTGAGCGGGCCACCGGTCCGGTGTTGGTTTCCATTCCGATCACCACCGTGTTGGTGTTTGCCGACCAACAGATCATCAGTCACACCGATTATGCCGATTATGCCAGCTACCAACAACAGATCAACTGGCAACTGGCGCCGGCCAAGAACACGAACGAAAAACCCTGAAAATATGGGGCAATCGGTGGTGGTTCACTTCACCCGTTGACCGTGTTTGAACACCATATCGACCCGTTGCAGCAAGTTGATGTAACGCAACACATCGCCCTTGACTGCAATGATGTCGGCATACTTGCCAGCGGTGATGGTGCCCACCTCATCATCGACTTTCATCATCACCGACGGCCAATAGGTGGCACCGCGGATCGCATCCATCGGCGCTATGCCCATTTCCCGCACCCAAATGTCCAGCTCATTCCAGGTGGATTGGCTGTGAAATTTCAAAGGTATGCCGCTGTCGGTGCCCACCATCAACACCACCCCGGCATCCAACAACTGGTGAATTTTGCGTTTTAGGGTGGGTTTGCGCTTGCTGGTTATTTGAAAATAAGGCAACCGCTCTGGGTGGGTGATGGATTGTTTGATGTCGGCGATGATGTCCTCTGACAAGCCCAAGTGCCAGCTGTCGTTGTCCAATTTCTCGGTGTTGTTTTTTACGTAATCATAATTGAACAGGCCTTCCACCGTGGGGGTCCAAAACAAGGGACCCAAGTTCATTTGTGCCGCCCGCTCGCGCAAACCAGCGATCACTTCAGGCGGGTATTCCGGCGCGGTGGACAAGCCGGTGTGTTCAAAGTTATCGACCCCGGCTTTGAGTCCCAACAAGATTTCTTTGGGCCGGTGGGCATGGGCCACCACCGGCAATCCGTGTTGGTGTGCTTCGTCGACCACGGCCATCAATTCGGCTTCGCTCATTTGGTCCTGATCAATCAACTTGATCACATCCACCCCGGCGGTGGCCAGCTGTTTGACTTTGGCCCGGGCATCTCGGGGCCCGTCGATCCCCCAGCGATAAAGCTCAGTGCCCGGATACGGCTTTTTCTGGATGAATGGGCCGGACATGTACATGGTGGGACCGGGGATGTCACCGCGGTTGATGGCATCACGAACCCGGATGCTGGCTTCCAATGGCGCGCCCAAATCGCGGGCCGAGGTGACCCCAGCCAACAACAATTGGTGCGCTGAGGCCGGCATGATTTCCTGTTCAAAGCGATCCGGATAGGTGCTGTGCCAATGACTGTAATCGGCATGGCCATTGATCATCAAGTGCACATGCATGTCCCACAAGCCAGGCATCACAGTCATGCCTTCGGTGGAAATCACTTCGGCCCCGGCGGGGATCTCAATGTCACCGACCTGCCCCACCGCAGTGATTTTATCGCCGGTGATGATGACCACCGAATTTTGTACCGGCTGGTCTTTGAAACCATCAATCAGCATGCCGCCAACCAAGGCTTTGATGTCTTCGGCTTGGGTGGTGAACGACCACAGCATGGCCCAAGACCACAGAATGATTTTTTTCATGATGCTCCTCTCTTGTTTGGGGCCTTTAAGTGGGTGTTAACAGGCCAAATTTTTCAAAAAACACACCACGCGCTCAGTTTCTTCAAACCCCATTTGCTGGTGTAAGGCCATGCTTTTGTGGTTGTCAATTTCGGTGTCGCTGGCCAATTCAGTATAACCCAGTTCTGTGGCCCACCGTTCTGCCCGTTGCATCAAGGCCAAGCCCCAATGTCGACCGCGACAGGCTGGCGCCACATACCACCCTTCCACATAGGGCACCGCTGGCTGGCGCGACCCCTCGGCAAAATTGCGGATGTTCAGCTCGATGAAACCACCCAGTTCGCCGCCCTCATCCTGCACCACAAAACACACCTCAATGTCGATTGATTCGCCATTGAAGTAAGCCTTCAATTCACACAGGTGCTGGTCTTGGCTGTCGGGCCACAGGTCGCTGCGCATGGCGGTCCAGGCCTGGATGTCGTGGGGCTCGGCTGGGCGGATGTTCATGATTCGGCTTGGGCCGCTTGTCGCAGCTTCAACAAGGCATCAAAGCGGGCCAATTGATCGGCATCCCACAACTCATGGCGGTCGTAGTATTCTGCAAACACCGGGATTTGGCCCCCGGTATCAAACCAAGCTTGCTGGGTGCTGGTATAGATGTGCACATCAGGTGGCAGTTGCTGCGGATCATCCAAGGTGCCCACCCGCACAAAACTGAGCCATTGGCCCAGGCCGCCATAATGGCTCCACAGCGCCACTTGGCATTGGGGGCAACGGGCCATGGTTTGTCCCCGACCACTGGCTGAGGGCACATCGATCATCGCCACATCACCACTTAATAAATCGATTTGTGCCGCTTCAATCATGGCATTCAGCGCAAAAGCCGAACCATTTTCTCGCTGACAACGGCTGCAGTGACAACAATGCACGAAAATGGGTGCTGCCTTGAGTTGATAACGCACTTGGCCACAAGCACAGCCACCAACCCGTTCTGCGGTTCTTGTTTCGGTCATATTGCATCCCCAGATTGCCAATCTTTATCATAGCATTTTGCCGGTGTGGTGTTTATCATAAAAACCACGTTAACCCCAGATCAGCCTTGCAGTTACTGAAACTCACATTGCCCGTCTTTTTCATCATCGGTTTGTCGGTGATCGGCTATTTTTATCACGCCCATTGGCCCCCGATGGCACAACAAATGTTCGGCTTTCTGCCGCACTTTCTGGCCTTGACCTTGCTCGCTTTGTCGATATATTTCAACACCGCGCGGTTGTTTTACCAGGCGGCTTTGGTGTTGGTGGTGTGGGCCGCTGGCTGGCTGGGCTGGGCTGGGTTGCCGCATGAACTGATGTGGTTGCTGGCCGCTGCGGTGGTGTTGGTGGTGTGGCTGTTACCAGAACGGGGCTTGATCTCTTGGGCGGCCTGGCCCAGCCACACATTGCTGTTGATCCTGGTCGGCTTGGCCGTGGGTCTGGCCAGCAGAAAACCCGACTGGTTGGCTTGGTGGCAAACGCTGCTGACCTGGCCTGAGGGCCTGGTTGATGACGGGCTGTTGGCACCGACCACAGCCGGCTTGCTGTTGTTGTTGGCTACCGCCTTGATCATCAGTGGCTGGCGCCAACGCGACCACCATGCTTTGAACAGCTTGTTGTCGCTGCTGGCAGTTGGCTCACTGCTCAGCAGCGATCAAACGGTGTTGCGCTTGTTTGTGGCCAGTGCCTTTTTGTTGGTGTTGTTGTTCAATGCCTTACACCGCACCTGGCACCTGGCTTATGTTGATGAACTGACCGCCTTGCCTGGACGACGGGCCTTGGAAGAACGCTTGCAACGGGCCTTGGGCATTTATGCTTTGGCCATGGTGGATGTCGATCATTTCAAACAATTCAATGACACCTATGGCCATGATGTGGGCGATGATGTGTTGCGCATGATTGCCGCCAAGATTGGTCAAGTGTCCGGTGGCGGCTTGGCTTATCGCTATGGCGGTGAAGAGTTCACCATCGTGTTCCCCAACCACGGCGCCGATGAAATCAAATCCCACTTACAAGACTTGATTCAAGCGGTGGCCAACACCCCCTTTGTGGTGAACCGGCGCCGCAGCCAAAAACCCCAAGAAGTGCTAGTCACCATTTCCATCGGAGTCACCGATTCCATTGGTAAAGGCGATGCCGCCAGCACCATCAAAACCGCCGATCAAGCCTTGTACACCGCCAAGAAAAAAGGCCGCAACCGCTTGCAGATGAAACGATAGGCTGGGTGATCAGGCCGCTTGAGAAAATATCGAGCAAATGTTCATCTTTTCGCCCATTGTTGGACCGTTTTAACCAAATCCAAAGCCAAATCCAGTACAATAACGAAAACTTTCCGCCCCCCAGGAAACCACCCATACCGGAGTCCATTGTGCGCTATTTATTGATCTTAATGTGCAGCCTGTCTGTCCACGCCCAAACCAACGTCGAAACCACCATCCCTGTAACCACCCAACCGCTCGGTGAGGTGCTGATTGAACGCCGCCTGACTGCCAACGCCGAAGTGGTGGCAAAGAACAACAGCCAGTTGTCCACCGAAATCACCGCCGTGGTGCAAGCCGTTGAAGTGGAGCTGGGAGATGCGGTGACCCAAGGCGACTTGTTGGTGCGTTTGGATGCCACCGATGTGAACTTGCAATGGGAACAAGCCAAGGCCAACATTCAGGCCGCCCAAGCCCGCCTGACACAGGCCGAGTTGCGCCTGGAACGGGCCAATGAGCTGAAACAAAGCCAGTACATCTCGGCCGATGATTTGTTGGCCCGAGAGACCGATGTGGCGGTGTTGCGGGCCGACTTGTTGCGGCTCAAAGTGGCGGAAAAATCAGCCGCCCGACAGGTCGAAAAAACCCGCATCCATGCCCCTTTTAACGGCGTGGTGACCGCCCGCCAAGCCCAACTGGGACAATTGTTGGTCACCGGCTCACCGGTGCTGAATTTGGTGCAGCGCGATGCCGCGCAAGTGCATGCCAAGATTCCCAGTCACACCGCCGCGCAGTTGGCTGCGGCCAACCGCTTGGAGTTTGTCGCCTTGGACCAAACCGTGCCGGTTGAATTGTTGCAGTTGAGCGGCGTCATTGAAGCCCAATCGGCCTTACAAACCGCCCGTTTCAAACCCCTGGCAGCGGTGTTGGTCGGTCAAAGCGGACAATTGGTCTGGACCGTTGCCGGCCAAATGCTGCCCGCCGATTTGGTCATCAAACGCGATGGCCAACTGGGCTTTTTTACCGCCAACGGCGATCGGGCCCAATTCAATCCACTGCCCGAGGCGCAAGAAGGCCGCCCAGCCGTGGTCAATTTCACCGTCAATCAACCGGTGATCATCGGCGGTCGTGAACGGCTGCAAGATGGCCAGGCCATCATGATCAAGTGAGCGCAGGAGTCAAACCATGAAATTTTGGTCCAACATCCTCACCAACCACCCACTGGTCAACATCCTGTTCACTGTGGTGGTGGTCATGGGTTTGATGTCCTACCTGATCATGCCGCGCGAACAAGACCCGGAGATCAACTTTTATTGGATCAACATCAACACGGTGTTGCCTGGGGCCTCGGCCGAAGATGTCGAGAAACTGGTCACCTCACCGTTGGAAGATGCGATCAAAAACGTGCAAGACATCAGTTTCACCAACTCCACCTCGCGCGAATCGGTGTCCAACATCCTGGTGCGCTTTCGCGACATCGGCGAACGCAACTTTGATAAACGGATCAACGACCTGCGGCGCGAGATTCAAAACAAGGCCAGCGCCGAATTACCGGATGACGCCACCGACCCCTTGATCATTGAGCTGACCACATCCAACGGCTTTCCCACTGCCCTGGTGGTGGTCACAGGCCAGGCCGACGATGAGGTGCTGCGCTCACAAGCACGCAAAGTCAAAGAAGATTTGGAAGGTCTGCGGGGGGTCGATCAGGTCACCCCGTCGGGTTTGCACGATCCGGAAATTCACGTTGAATTCGATCCGGTGTTGTTGGCGGCCCATGGGTTGGATGCGGTGCAATTGGCCGAAACGGTGCGCGGGGCGTTTCGCGATGTGGCCGCCGGCAGTGCTGAAGTGGCTGGCAATGAATGGCTGGTGCGGGTGGCGGGCACCACCGATCAGCCGGGCCAAGTGGCCAACATCCAACTGCCGGCGGTGGCCGGCAATGCCCTGACCTTGGATCAGGTGGCGACGGTCTCCAGAAGCCGCGAAGACCCGGCGCAACTGGCCGCGTATCAAGGCCAACCAGCGGTGTCTATGGCGGTGACCAAAGTGTCGATGGTCAACACCTTGCAGTTGGTGGATCGCATCAACGCCTACATCGAAGACAAAAACCAACAATTGGAATCGCTGGGCATTGAATTGATTTTGGCCGATGACCAAACCATCCAAACCCGCTCGGCCTTGTCGATCATGCAAACCAATGCCGGCTTGGGTTTGATTTTGGTGTTGTTCGTCTGTTGGTTGTTCCTGGGCTTCAAAATTGCCTTTTTCGTGACCTTGGGCATTGTATTCTCCATCACCGGCACCTTGTGGGTGTTGAACATGACCGGCAACACCTTGAACGTGTCGGTGCTGTTGGGCATTGTCATTGTCTTGGGGATGCTGGTGGACGACGCGGTGGTGGTGGTCGAAGCGATTTATTTTCGCATGCAGCGGGGGGCCGATGCCTTGACGGCGGCCTTGGACTCGCTGCGTGAAGTGGGCGCCCCGGTGACCGCCGGGGTGTTGACCACCATGGCGGCATTTTTGCCACTGATGTTGCTGCCTGGCATTTTGGGCAAATTCATGTTCGTGATCCCATTTGTGGTGACCTTGGGCTTGGCCATCAGCTTGATCGAGGCGTTTTGGATCTTACCGGCCCATGTGATTGGCAGCGAAAAGAACAAAAACAAACCATCGCGAATCCGCCGAATGATGGCCCGATGGCGCCAACCGAAAAAACCGCCCCAGATGGCTGAGGCAGCACCAGATTTTCTTCCCAAAGGCGCCGCTGAGGATTGGCGCACCCGCTGGACCCGCAAATTGCGCACCAAATACACCCGCGTGTTGTGCTTCATGATGCGCCGACCTTATGTGATCATCGTGTTCGGCATCCTGTGTTTTGTCGGGGCGATCCAAATCATGCAACAGGAAAAAGTGAAAACCGAATTTTTCACCTTTGACCCATTCCGCTTGTTTTATGTCAACGTCGACATGCCCTCCAACACCCCCTTGGAAAAAACCCTGGCGCAAACCATTGAGGTGGAAAAACGCCTGCGTACTTTTGTCGAGGACCACGAGATTCGCGCCATCACGTCCTTGGCGGGGATCAAGTTCACCGAGTTGGAAATCCTGTTTGGCGACCAGTACGGTCAGATTCAAGTTTCAATGATGCCCAAAACCGGTGACATGCGCTCGGTGCATGAACTGGTTGAGACGGTGCGTGAAACCCTGGTCAATACCCCGGGTGATGCGGTCATTTCCTTTTTGGAAATTTCCGGCGGACCGCCGGCCGGTAAACCAGTCAGTGTCAAAGTGCGCAGCGATGATTTTGTGGAACTGCGCGCCGCGGCCGATGAGGTGTTGGACATCGTCAACAACCGCGTCGAAGGGGCGCGAGAAGTGATCGACAACGACGTCCCGGGTCGTTCGGAATTGGTGCTGGAACTGAACCATGCCAACATCCGCCGTTTCGGCCTGGACCCCGGCACGGTGTCGCGCATGTTGCGTTTGCATCTGGACGGTGAAATCGTCGCCTTGATGCGCGATGAAGGCGAAAAAGTGGAGCTGAGGGTGCGTGCCCAACCGCGCAATTTACAGGCCATTGATGCCATCATGGACGATCCGGTGGCGCTGCCTGGTGGCGGCCAAACCACCTTTGCCAATCTATTCCATCAGAGCACGGCACAAGGTCGCAACACCATCCGCCATTACAACCTGCGCCGCGCCATCACGGTAGAAGCGGAGATCGATGTTGAGCTGACCAACACCGCCAAAATCAATGCCGACATCGTCAAAGCCTGGGAACAAGTCCGCAACCAATACCCGAACACCGACTTGGACTTTTCCGGTGAACTGGATGACGTCAATGAGAGCTTGGGGGCCATGGGTGCCTTGTTCATTTTGGGCTTGGGACTGATTTACTTGATCTTGGCCACCGAAATGCGCTCCTACTTCCAACCCTTTTTGATCATGGTCACCGTGCCGATGGCCTTCACCGGTGTGGTGTTTGGGCTGTACATCACTGACAACCCATTAAGCCTCTATACGTTGTACGGCATCATTGCCCTGACCGGGATTGCCGTGAATGGCGCGATTGTGTTGATCTCGGCGGCCAATGAGCGCATTCAGTCGGGTAAACGGCCCTTGCATGCCACGGTCTACGCCGCCCGCCGCCGGGTGGTGCCGATCATCATGACCACCGTCACCACCATTGCCGGTTTGTTCTCCCTGGCCGCTGGCCTGGGCGGCCAATCCCTGCTGTGGGGACCGGTGGCCTCTTCGATCGTGTTCGGCCTGGCCTTTTCCTCCTTGTTGACCTTGTTCATGATTCCGGTGTTGTACCGACAGTTCATGAAACACCATTGATGCGGCAGGTCTAATCAAACCATGCAATTGATCTACACCCCCAAATCCCATTATGCCCGCAAGGACCGGATCCTGATCGATGCCTTGGGCCTCGAGGTTGAACTGGTCGATGCCGGCAATGTCGCGGAACAAGACCCGGCCATCTTTGCCCACAATCCACTGATGAAAGTGCCGACCTTGATTGATGGCGAGCAGGTGGTTTACGAGTCGGACCACATCGCCGCTTACCTGGTGCGCCAGTTTGATCCCCAAGACCGCTTTGCGGTGTTGACCACCGATCCGGACCAATTGAACCTGCGGGCGGTGATGAATGGGGTGATGGCGGCCGAAGTGGAGCTGGTGATGGCCGAACGCACGGGGATTGACACCCGCCAATACGACCGCTTTGAAAAATTCCGCACTACTGTGCAGCAAGGCTTGCAATGGTTGGAACAACAGGTCGATGGCTTGTCATCACAACCCACTTACAACGGTTTTCATCTGGTCTGCCTGTGGGACCACCTGGTGTTGTACGACATGTTTGATTTACCCAGCGGCCAACTCAGCCAACGGGTGGCTGAGTTGTCGTCACTGCCCTATGTGGCCAACAGCGTCCCGGTTGATTGATATTTAACCCGCGGTGGCTGATGCAAGATTGGGTGTGGCTCCAGCAGCCCAATTCGATCAGAGTTGACCTCGGCGCACGGATCGCCCAGCCACCAGCAACATGATCAACAACAAGCCCACGAGCATGACCGGGTCATCAACCGGCACCGGAACCGATTGGCTGCCCTGACCGGCGCAGTCCTGACCCAAATCTGAGATGCGCCATCCCTGTTGGTTGATCAGCACATTTCGGGCCACCGCTTGGCGACAAAAAAATGAATCACCGGCATCGAATTCGACATTGGCTTGGACCGATTGGCTGGCAAAGTTCAACAAAATGGCGTCATACAATTCCGTGGGCAGCGTCACCTCGCCAAGCATGTATGTCATGTTAATGACATTTGGGATGGTCCAGTTCGACATGTCCGGTGTGGCTGAATGCGCTTGCAAAAACATGCCCTCCATGTCCACGGCTGCTGACACATCCCACAGACTGACATCAGGGTTGGCCATTTCAGCCCCATAAAACATCAAAAAGAAATGACTGACCGCAGACACGTCCCAACTGCCCACTTCTGGATCTGCCGAGGAAAACTGAAACATGCGGGACATGTCATTCACTGATGACACGTCCCACTGACTGACATCAGGATTGGAAGCGTTGTTGTATTGAAACATGTGAGACATATTCTCAACCGATGACACGTCCCAATCACTGACATCTGGATCGGCCAATCCGACACGGGCAAACATTCCGGGCATGTCAGTAACCGATGACACATCCCATGTACTGACGTCCGGATCTGCCACTGCGGCGTTGTAAAACATCCACGTCATGTTGGTCACCGAAGCCACGTTCCAATGACTGACATCCGGATTGGCTGATCCGGTATCGGCGAACATCAATGACATGTCTGTCACCGATGACACGTCCCAAGCACTGACATCGGGATTGGCCAAGCTGTTGGTCTGCCAAGAGCCCAAGAACATGGCAGACATGTCAGTGACTGACGACACATCCCAGGAGCTGACATCTGGATTGGCTTGGTTGGCATAGGCAAACAGTTCTGACATGTCAGTCACTGCTGAGACATCCCAATTGCTGACATTGGGATTGGCCCCTGAAGCAGATCGGAACATACCAGACAAGTCAGTGACCGTCGACACATCCCAGGCACTGACGTTGGGATTGACTGAGCGGGCAAACCAAAACATCTCGGATAAACTGGAGACACCAGTCAGGTTGGGCACATCGGTGGCCAACACCTCTAAGTGGGTGGCTGAGGCAAAGGCCCGCTCCATACTGCTCCAGAGACCCGTACCCCACTGGTCTACGGACAGTAACTTATCGGCATTGTCATAATGACCTGCTGGGTAAGACAAGAAACGCGGGAACCCAGTACCCATCCCACTGTTGTCTTTGATCCGAATGGTGTACACACCCGGCCCACCCAGGCCTGAATAATCACAGACATAATCGCCAGTCAAAGAAGAGGCTTCATCCACGCCATCGTCATTGCAGTCAACATTGAAATCATATCCAGCACCGGCTGTGGTGATCCTGAACACATCCGGTTCGGAAGTATCAGGTGCATCGGTTTGCACCGTAATCACAAAGTCATCGGCTGGAACCGCGGCGGCGGTTGCTGCGAGAAAAAATAAGATTGAATATAAAGTCCATTGTTTCATGATCAACCCAATTTCATTTTTGAATGAACTGACATTTTAAGACTGCCCAAACCCAATTGCTGTTGACTGTTTGTATCAGTGTGTATCAATTTGAATTCAGGCCACTGATTGATCCATTGGCATTCTATTGATGATTTAACAGAGATCAATCATGATAGAATCCATGGCTCCTCGAAAGACACTGATGCATGAGTAACCACATTGACAGTTGGATGGAACGTTATGGCGCCTTTTTGGGTTGGGTCACTTTGATGATGGTGTTGCTCAGTTTTTTCACCGTGATCTCCCGCAACGTGTTCAATGCGGTGTGGATCCCGGTGCAAGAACTGGCGATCTACTGCCATGCCATGGCTTTGATGCTGGGTATGGTTTATGCCTGGCACCACGACCGTCACGTGCGGGTTGATGTGTTTTATCAGGGTTTTTCTGACCGCCAAAAACGCCTGGTTAATGGGTTGGGCACCTGGTTGCTGTTGGTGCCGATGATGGGTTTCATGGTGTGGTCTTGCTGGGACTACGTGATCGACTCTTGGCTGCGTCTGGAGGGTTCCGGTGAAACCGGTGGTCTGCCACTGATGTTTGTGTTCAAAAGCCTGCTGTTGTTGATGCCGGTCTCCCTGTTGGGCTATGTGTTGGCCGCCAGTTTCAAAAGTTTCAAAGCCCAATCCACTGAGGATTCCAACTGATGGAAGCCTGGTGGGCTTTGTTGTTGTTTGTGGCCGTCACCGCGGTGTTGATGGCCGGCTTTCCGGTGGCTTTCACCCTCGGCGGGGTGTCCTTGTGGTTTGCCCTGATTGGCTTTATGACCGGTTGGTTTGATGCCGATTTCATTGCTGCACTGCCCAATCGCCTCAATGGCATCTTGAGCAACGCCACCTTGATGGCGGTGCCGGTGTTTGTGTTCATGGGCGTGGTGTTAGAAAAAGCCAAATTGGCCGAATCCTTGCTGCAAAACATGGCCGCCCTGCTGGGCTCTCGCCCAGGCGGCTTGGGCTTTGCCTTGTTGATTGTGGGCATGTTGCTGGCCGCCAGCACCGGTATTGTCGGGGCCACGGTGGTGACCTTGGGCTTGTTGGCCATGCCGGTGATGCAAAAGAACGGGTATGACCCGGCACTCTCAGCCGGCACCATATGTGCCTCAGGCACTTTGGGACAGATCATTCCCCCGTCGATTGTGTTGGTGTTGTTGGGCGATGTCTTGTCCAATGCCTACCAACAAGCCCAGTTGGAACTGCAGGTGTTCAATCCCAAAACCGTGTCGGTGCAAGACCTGTTCATGGGCGCGCTGATTCCAGGCTTGTTGTTGGTGTTGTTGTATGCTTTTTACTTGTTTTGGGTGCGTTGGCGCCGACCCGAGGCGATGCCGGCCATGGCTACCGCGGAACGGCCACCTTTGGGGCAAATTCTGCGTTCATTGATGCCGCCGTTGTTTTTGATTTTGGCGGTGTTGGGCTCCATCATCAGTGGCTTCGCCACCCCCACCGAAGCGGCTTCGGTCGGCTCCATGGGTGCCTTGCTGCTGGCCGCCATCAATGGCAAATTATCGGTGTCCATGCTGCGCGAAGCATTGCAAGAAACCGTCAAAGTGACTTCCATGGTGTTCATGATCTTGATCGGTGCCGCTTTGTTTTCATTGGTGTTCAAAGGCTTTCGGGGCGATGAAGCGGTTCAACATTTTTTGACCAACCTGCCTGGTGGTGAGTTAATGGCTTTGCTCTTGGTGATGCTGATCCTGTTCTTATTGGGGTTCATCCTGGATTTCATTGAGATCACTTTTGTGGTGATTCCGATCGTGGGACCCATCCTGTTGATGATGGGTTATGATCCGGTGTGGCTGGGGATCATGATCGCCATCAATCTACAAACTTCATTCCTGACCCCACCATTCGGCTTCGCCTTGTTTTACTTGCGCGGAGTCAGTGACATCAGCACCAAAGCTTTGTACAAAGGCGTGATGCCATTCATTGTGCTGCAACTGTTGATGCTGGTGGTGTTGTATCACTATCCGCAGCTGGTCGATTTGCTCTAAAGATCAAGTATTTACTCAGTTTGGGTACCCGGTTTGACCTGGTTTTGTCCACTCAAATGGCTGAAGACTGGGGTCATTTGGTTACAATTGAAGGACCTCGTTGGGTACCCGCTTGGTCGTTTTATTGACTCATATACCCTTTTCCCGACCACAGATCTATCTGGTTGGGCTTTTATCGGATCAAGCGGGATTCTTTTCAATGTCGCTGTGTTGACTTGGATTTGTTTTTTCTTATCAGTCACTTAGGTGTTTTTTTGTCCGAAGTCTGCCCACTATTGGTCTCTGATTTTCACCAAAAATATTTGATTCAAAGGATCATGTGGTTTTTGCAATGAGGTAAAAACCATGAAAACCTATATTCTGATCGTTGGTACATTGTTGAATTTGCCCGTTTGGGCAGGTCAACGTTTTGAATTGGAGCGCCAAAAATCCTTCAATAAAACAAGCTCTGGAAGCTTTGTAACCGTGGGTGCAGATGCTGCCTGTGACTTCCAAATAGGAACCCTATCGTTACAAGATGCAGTCGATGCGGACCCCACAGAAATCAGGTTGGCCTCCAACACCACCTACGCTCCGGTGAGCATTCGAGGAGCTACTTTTCTCAGTACAGTGATCGGAGGTTTTGCCAATTGTACAGATGCTGCCAATAACATCATCAGTGCTGATCGATCCATCATCGCCGGCACCAACAACGATGCTGTCATGCTGATTGAGGACACCAGCATCAATCTGGCCAACATCCAATTCACCAATGGCCTGATTGGTCTTGAAGTCAACCTGATCAACACATCAGCAGAAATATTTGTCGACAACGTCATCACCAACTTCAATGAACAAGGGATACTCTTAGAAAACGCCAGTGGTGCGCCTGGCTTATATTTCTTTGCTGAAGACCTGAAGAGTCACAACAACATCAATACAACTCGATTTGGCAATGGGCTGCAATGCATAGGCACTGGCAATGGAGTAGGCAACACCGAGGCCGTGGTTGTAGGCGACTCTGGCTTTTACAACAACACTTCTGCTCTAGGCGGAGGGGTGTCACTGGAAAACTGTCGGATGTTGTTGGTTGGTGGTGACCACACTGACAGCACAGTCGGCATCCGAAACAACACGGGTCAACAAGGTGGCGGTGGCATAGTAGTCCTTGGTTCAGATGCCACATTTGTTGGCATCGGCAGTACACAAACAATCGGGGGAATCACGTATGGTAACAACCTGGGACCGTTGATCATCAGTGGCAATCAAGCCAATGTAACTGGGGCTCGATTTGGTGGTGGAATATTAATTGGAGCCTCAGCCAGTGTTCAAATGTCAGCCGTGGCTCTGTTTGCCAATCAAGCCCGCAGGGGTGGTGGAATTTATAGCTCAGTTAACACTCAGTTATCAATCTTCAAACCAACCAACTGTTGGTCTGCAATCAATTGCAACTTCATTGGACTCAATGAATCGACCGAAGCCGGTGGGGGCCTGTTTGCCATCAACGAAGCCAAAGTAGAAATAGGCCACACCCGATTCAGCCAAAACCGAGCTTTGCGAGGCGTGGCCGCCTTGATCAATGGCCAAAACACCGAATTTTATCTTGAAACAGTTTTGATTGATCAGAACGGTGATGCCGGCCAAAACGGGTTCTCCGATGATACCATCCTTACCATTGAAAACAACGCTCAATTAGAAGCCAAATTCATCACCGTCATTGATAACAACAGCGTCAATGAAGTGATTCAGTCCAACAATGCATCATTGTTATCTCTTGAGGCATCATATTTATACAACCCCAATGGGGGTCCATTTTTAACTATTTTGGGCAATGACACCAGCAGCCTGAGCTGTCTGATTCTGGATGACAGCAACAACCTCCCAACTGATGGTTTTTTGATGTCAGACACGCAGTACAGCAATGCATTCGTCAATCCAGCGGCAGGTGACTACCGCACCTTACCTGGAGCTTTGGGAATTGACTATTGTCAACCTCCAACCATGCCCTTGTTGACCGATGTCAATGATCACTTCCGCGGCTACGATGATCCCAATGTTGTTAACCAGAACAGCAGTCAATTCAATGTTTACGACATCGGTTTTCATGAAAATTACTCGTCTGACATTATTTTTGAAGATGGCTTCGAGCCGATAAACACAGACTGAACATTCAGCCCAGACCCAATCCCATCAGGAGTTCACCATGTTGTTAAGCCGCATCCTATTGGCCAGCTTGATCATTTTGTTTAAAGCCATACCGATTCATGCCTATGAGCTGGAAGAATTGATGGCCTCACCTCGATTTGCAGCCGATCAAATTTCAGCAGATGGCATCCAAACTGCTTTGAATGATTTCAGACCTCAGGCTTCGTTCCTGGCATCTTCCGGGCACCGCAAGCCGCATGTGATTCATGACTTACAACAGTTTGCTTCATTCTGGCAAGAAACCATGCGACCGCATTGTTCCCGACTGATCAACACCTATGGGGCGGCCATGCGGGAAAGTGATTTCAATGATGAGGCATTTTTAAACCTCTACAACCAGTTCCGGGATGCCTTCAACGACCCTGCTTTAAAACGATGTGAAGAATTCAAAACATCGATCGAAATCTATCTGAAAGAAGTGGGTGGAAACCGCTCATTACCAGCCATGTTCAACCGCTACCAATCAGCACTGGATTCTTTGGTGGCTGGATCAGTTCTCACCAATTCCAAGGCATTTTCTGAACAAAGCAGTGATCGTTACACAGAAAGGATGAACAACCAGGCAACCATTCAGACCCACCTGATGTGGCTCCAGGCGTATCAACCTGACCACCCAAAACTGCTCTTGTGGCAACAGCAATTCGAAGACCTCAACATGAACTATGAAACCATTGCCAATAGTCTGGCCGCAGAGATGTTACCCAAATCCAGTTTGCCATTGGATTACCATGCCGATGACTACCCGGATGAAGCCGCAGCCGGCCAGGCGTTGCGGCAACAGATCGCAGCCCAGTTTGAACAACAGTTTGGCCAAGAAGCCTCACAGGTCATTTTGCGTGATGGGGGCCTGAAGCCTGCGAGAAGATTCATCATTGTGGATAACCTGCCTCAACTACAGACTTATCAGGCAATCCCGGTTGTGGTTGTTGTGAGGGTTAATGAAAATCTAATGTCCACCCACCGTGGCTGGTTTGAGCTTTTCAACAGTGATCATTCCAGAGTGGTCTTATCTGACCGACAAAATAATTTTCAAGCGCCAAATACCGATCAAATGGTTCGGTTTCATCCAGAAAATATATCTTCAGATTGGGTGCCACCAACACAAATCCGGTTGCCTCAATTGAGACAAAAAGAGCCAATGGATGCAGATTTAAAAGGAGCACCCAATGCAATGAAGGTTCGTTCGACGACATACTATGTTGGTTTAGTTTTTACTGTCATGGTCAGCCTTTGTTTACTCTTTGCACTGTTGTTTTTTATTATTAAGCCCAAAGCCTCACAACCAACTAACCCCTCTTTGTCATCAGTCAGTGACTGGTACAAACTTGTGGTACTGATCGCACCTCATGCCTGTTTGGTCTTGCTTTTATCTGGTTTGGTTCAATTGATATCTGGCTTGATACATATGAGTTTGGCGAACATACTTTGGGCTTTGATGCTTTTTGTCACCGGAGTGCTGCTGGTGCCTGAGGTCAGACTACCTGAACCACTGAATCGGCCGACTTTCAGGCGCATCAAAGAGCACTTACAAAACTGGTTGTTGCGGTTACCCAAGTTATCCACGATCAAATACTCGTTGAGTATGATGGCACTGTTGTTCAGTGGTTATATGATCTGGGCACTGTAAAATAATTGATGAGTTGCATGAAATGGGCAACCAATTAAGCCGCTGCTTGACTCATGGAATGCTCCACCATGACTAACCTTCAGAAGTCGCTACCAGTATTCAGATCATCCTCAGACCTTGATGTCACTGCCATGGTCACCTAAGATGATGTCATGAAATTTCTGCTGTTTTTACTTCTGGTCAGCTTAAATTCCCTGGCCCATAACAAACAAGACTGCATGGATGCCAGCCGTCAATCCAAGAACAATGCCATGGCAGTGTGTGAGCTCGCCCTGCAAGAAAAAGATTTGAGTACCAATGATCAGTCAATCATTTTAATTACCCAAGCAGAATACCTGATCAGAAACAGTCGATTCGAAGAAGCAGATGGTTTGTTGGATCAAGCGTTCAATGCCAATCCAGAAATGTTGAAAAATGGCATATACAGATTGAATTGGTTAAGAATTAAAGGCAGTCTTCACGTCACAAAGGAAGCGTATTTAGATGCCCTGCCTTTTTATGAACAGGCATTGCAAGTTGCCAACCAAATGGCTGATCAGGCTCTGATTGCCAATGGCTACAATGATTTGGGAGCCATCAACATTGAATTAGGTCGTTATCAAACAGCTTTAGAATGGCTGCAAAAAAGTTTGTCCATTCACCAACAAAAACAGGATCATTTCAGAACGGCCTTAACATTGGCCAACTTGGCGGAAGTATTTGTGTTGATAGATGAGCATCAATTGGCATTGACTTACTTCCAGGATGCCTATGATGCCCATGCCATCAACCTTCGGCAAAACCCAAGTCAAGAAGCATTTTATGATCCTTATATAGCACATGTTGAACAAGACATGGGACAACTCTTGATTGATTCAAAGGATTACAAAAAAGCTGCCAACCGGCTTAAATCTGCTTTGCAGAAATATCAATCACATCAGATGGTCGCTCAACAAGTCAGGGTGTTAACGACCCTGGCTAAATTGGATCTTGCTCAGCAACAATATCAATCAGCCATGACAACTTTAAATCAGGCCGTTGCTTTGGAAAAAACTTTACCCAGAGCCGAACACATCGAATTGCAACTGACCTTGGTTCAAACATTGATTGAAACAGATCAACTTGTAGCAGCCAAAGAAATTGCCCAAAGTGGTTTAGCCATGGCCAGAGAAAAAACCAACTTAAAAGCACAAGCTGATTTTCTAAAATCTCTGGCGGTCATTCATGAATTTGACAACCAAATTGAAGCATCACTGGATTACCAAAAACAGTTTCAAACCATTCACAACCAAGAGTTGAAACAGAAGTACAACCAATCACTATTACGCCTGCAGAATGAAATCGATGCTTCACAAAAGCAACGAGAAATTGCGGCATTGGCATCAGAAAAAGCCCAACAAGAAGTGACGCTTTTACAACAGCGGTGGGGACTCGCTGGGGCCAGCGTATTGCTGATTTTATTGTTTATTTATTTATACATTCAGATTAAAAAGAAAAATTTGTATCGCCAACAGGCCCTGAGAGATCAAGCAAATCACAGCAAACAACTAAATGCGCTGTCCAATAAATCGGTTGATTTAGCCCTTGTATTAGAAGGGCTCAAAAGTCCCCTGATTTGTTTTGATTTTGCTGGCAAGATCCATCATCAAAGCCATGGTTTAAGCACAATCCAGGATCAAGACTCTCATGTTAAAAATGAACACCCTGACATCTGGATTGAAGTGATGAACAACCTCAATGAGGATGACCAACTGAACCAGGATTTGCTGCTGAAATCTGTTAACCCAGAACGAATAGCTGCCTTGGCCAATCATCACGTGTGGATACATCAATTGAAGTTTTTCGAGGATTTGTTGGTGGCTGTTTTCATCAATCCGGTCGAACCTGAACAGGTTGCGATCAGCGAAGCTGAAAAAATCAAACAGCACGGTGAATACCTCAATACCCTGTCCCGGCTGTGGCACACAGGCCAGAAACTCTCAGTTGATCAGATTGATCGCTTCGCTCCATTACTGGCTGCCATGAAAGTGCATCAACCAACCATCAAACATTCAGTTCTCAGCAATCATGACTTAAGGGTCATGGCCGTTGAAATCATGAATACCTGTGTTGATTACTGGGAAAAAAACACCGGTCAAGACCCCTTAGATCTCGCTGAAAAAAGTGGTTTGTGGCTTGTCAGCATGCATGATGGGCGACTCAGGATAAGGACTTTAAATCGTTACCTTGATATCAAGAAACTGCCGGCCAATCCTCGCTGGAAACAGGTCGTCAAAACAGCACATTTCATCTTATCGGCTTGCGAATTGAACATCAACCAAAGGTCCCACCTAAACCAGTTAACTGAGCAGTTTAAACGAACACTGCGCAACCAAACAAAATCCATTAATCAACCTCAAGTTTAATGACATCAATCTTCAGTCATTCAATGGGCCGCTGCTGTCTTTTCATTCGCTTACAGTACCTCTCTTTATTGAAATGACTTGAATTGAAGTTCGTGGTGAACTGAGCTTTAAGTCAACAATGGTTTTCCCACAAGAATCCAATAAAATGCGTGATCTGACGTCAAGTAATCTTCATGAGAAGCACATCTGGCTGTCACATGAATGACTTAAACTGCCAACAATTCGCTGCTTAGAGGTTGTTATGAAGCCCTTAGATTTGATTCAATCCATTGATACCTCTCTGGTTAACAAGTTGTTCTCAGCCCGCATGCATGGTAAATTGTTACCAACCTGTAAATTCATCTCTGCCATGGGGGATGGCTGGATGTACTTACTGGTTGGGCTGGCTGCCTTGATCCTCAATGGGATCGATCATGGATATTTTTGGGTGTTGAGTATGGCTTTTGCCATTGAGAGGCCCTGTTACTACCTGTTGAAAAACTCGCTCAAGCGAAACCGTCCTTTTCGAATCTTGAACATTCAAAACCAGGTCAATCCCAGTGACCAATTCAGCTTCCCATCGGGCCACACCTCAGCCGCTTTCCTGTTCTTCACCGTCACCGCCGCTTGGCTGCCGCTGTTATGGATCCCCTTGTTGTTCTGGGCCACCACCGTCGGCTTGTCGCGGGTGGTGCTCGGTGTGCATTACCCCACCGACATTGTGGTCGGCGCTTTGATGGGGGTGGGATTGGCCCAACTGACCTTGCTGATGATTTGATCACCCAGTCGGCGGGCATGAAAATTTTGTATGGGGTGCAAGGCACGGGCAATGGTCACATCACCCGGGCTCGGGCCATGGCCCAAGCCTTGGATCGGCACCAATTCGAGGTGGATTACTTGTTTTCGGGCCGCCCCGAAAGCGACTATTTTGACTTGGCCTGTTTCAAACATCGCCGTTACAAGCGGGGACTGACATTCGTCATCTGCGATGGTCAAATCAAGTATTTGAAATCCGCCATGCACAACAACCTGTGGCAATTTCATCGGGACGTCAAAAACCTGGATTTAAGCCCTTATGACGCGGTGCTGTGTGATTTTGAACCGATCACTGCCAGGGCTTGTCGCCGACAAAACAAACCCGCCATCGGCATTGGCCACCAGTATGTGTTCAATCACCATGTGCCGCAACAAAAACCCAATTGGATCACCCGCCAGGTGTACCGCCGTTTCGCCCCGGTAACCGACGGCATCGGCATGCATTGGCATCACTTCCATGCACCCATTTTGCCACCCATGGTGGAACCGGTCACCACCACTGGGGCGAGGGCTGCAGACTTTGTGCTGGTCTATTTGCCGTTTGAAAACCAAAGCCACATACTGCGATTGCTGGCCCGCATAGACCACCAGGAATTTGTGCTTTACACCCCGCAAGCAGTCATTTCACCGGCGCCTCATGTGCGGGTCAAACCGCTGTCCAGGGCTGGTTTTCAAGCGGATTTGTTGCGTTGCTCTGGGGTCATCGCCAATGCCGGGTTCGAGTTGACTTCCGAAGCTTTGAACTTGGGCAAAAGAATCTTGGTCAGGCCCTTGGATCGACAATCCGAACAAATCTCCAACGCCATGGCCTTGGAACAATTGCATTATGGCCATGTCACCCAACACATGAATCAAGCCAGCATCGAGGCCTTTTTAATCAGCCCATTGCGGGTCCAAGTGACTTTTCCCGATGTGGCAGATCACATCACCCGGTGGCTCAAAGCGGGAATGCCCAGCCGTCACAATGACTGGTACCAAGCCTTGTGGCACCAAGTGCGGGTCGATCGTCTGGGCTGAAAATGGCTGCAAGTCAACCCAGAATAGCAGCCAAACATCAAGCCGATTGATCCATCATCGGTGCCGCGTGGTGCTCAATGTATTTGGCCCGTTTGTTGGCTTTCATCTGCGCCAATTCCAACCAAATCAAGCCATCCACACAACCGCTGAAGTCAGGATCCACGGCAAAATTGATGAAGCCGACCCCACCCGGTTCACACAAATCGGTGTATTGTTTGAACAACACCGGCAGTTTCACGCCAGCAGCCTTCATGGCCACCATCAACTGTTTGGTGGCTGGTTTGAGTTCGAGGTTCGGGGCTGACACGGCCATATCGAAGGGGTGATGGGGCTGGGCACTGGGTGCCGATGCCGGCTTGGGAAAGTGGTGTGAATAATGGGCGGCCATTTGCGCCAAAATCGGTGTTGGGTAATTGCCAGGGATCGAGACCGCACCAAACAGGTATTTGATTTCAGGATGCTGATTGAGCACCGCACCGATGCCATACCACAGGTATTCCAATCCCCGCAATCCCCAGTATTTGGGCTGCACAAAACTGCGGCCCAACTCCAGACATTGGTCGGCTATTTCGACCAAGGAATGATCAAAATCATACAGCGTCGAACTGTATATGCCGGCCATGCCTCGTTGGCTGATGATTTCGCCACAAAAGCCCAAGCGATAGGCCCCAACCAACTCCATTTCTTGGTCATTCCACAACAACAGATGCCGGTAATGCACGTCATAAGCATCCAAGTCGCGGCGTTGGCCGGTGCCTTCTTTGACCATGCGGAAGGACAATTCCCGCAAGCGACCAATTTCTTGCATCAGCAAAGAGTCGGGTTGGTAGGGCATTAAGAAGATGCGCATGCCGTCTTGGGTTGAACCCAAGGGTTGCAGTTGCTTGACTTCATGCCACAAGCGCCGGGTTCTGATCGGGTGGGCAATGGTTGGGGTGGTGTTGAATTGGCTCTTTTGTTTGCGCAAGCCAAACAGGTGTTTGCGGAATTTGCGGGCCAAAGCTTTGGGTTTCAAACCCAGGCCCTGCCAATCATTGGGTGCCACCGGATCACCGATGTGGAATTCGATGGTGTTGCTTTTTTGTTTGAACATTTCATTGATCAACAACAAGCTGCTCAACGGTTTGTAGACCATCGAAGCGGCGTAGAATATGGCCGAGTTTCGGCTGTCAATGAACACCGGCATAATCGGCGCCTGATTCTTGTTGGCCAAGCGCACAAAGCCCGATTTCCACGGTCCGTCCTTGACCCCTTTGGGCGTGATTCTGGACACTTCCCCAGCGGGAAAGATGATCACCGCCTGTTCTTGTTGCAACGCCTGATTGATGTTGGCGATGTTTTGTTTGTGCTGGGCTTTTTGACTGATGTTGTCGATCGGTAAAAACAATTCTTTGATCGGCTCAATGCTCGACAACAGTGGTGTGGCGACGATTTTGACATCGGGGCGGATGTCATAAATCATGCGCATCAAGGCCAAACCATCCAATGAACCAATGGGGTGATTGGCCACGATCACCACCCGCCCTTCGGCCGGTATTTTGATCAGGTTTTTGTTCGATACTTTGTAGCCAAAATCAAATTCTTTGAGGATCGCATCCAAGAAAGCGAAGCCGGTCAAATGGCGGTTGTTTTGGATGAACTGATTGATTTCATCGGTGTGCAGCACCCGCTCCAAAAGCTTGAACACTTTCTCAAACTTCATCACTTTGGGGGCCAGTTCCGGGTAATGCTGCAGCAGGCTTTGTTGGATGTCAATCATTGGAATCACGCGGAAAAATTCAAGCATAATCAGGGCAACTTGCCGCAATATGACAATTTCATGAAGGTTTGATGACATTTGCCCACATTGACCATGGCATCCCCCACTGTGCTGGGTATAATGGGGACCTTTCTAAGTTGTGGGACAATCATGGGAAGCTTCATATCTGACATGCTGGGCCGTTCACCGGTCGAGCCTCTTCAAGCACACATCAAAACGGCCTACGACGCCGCAGCGTTGTTACCAGACCTGTTTCAGGCCGCCAACCTCAATGACTGGGTCAAGGTGGATGAGATCACCGAACAAATCAAGCACCTGGAAAACGAAGCCGATGATCAAAAAAATGACATCCGTTCGAATTTACCCAAAAGCCTGTTCATGCCGGTGCCGCGACAGGATCTGTTGGAGCTGGTCCTGGTGCAAGACAAGGTGGCCAACATCAGCAAGCAAATTGCCGGCATGGTGCGCTTGCGCAAACTGCAAATTCCACCCGCCTTGGCCGATGTTTTCATGGGCTTCGTCGAACGCTGTGTTGATGCTGCCAAGAAAGCCAAACAAAGCGTCAATGAGTTGGACGAATTGTATGAAACGGGTTTTCGTGGGGCCGAAGTCAAGGTGGTAGAGAAATTGATTGCCAAGCTGGACAAGATTGAAACCGAAACCGATAACATGCAAACCGACCTGCAAGAAAGCGTGTTCATGATGGAAGCCGAATTACCACCAGTGGAAGCGATGTTTTTGTATAAGGTCATCGACATGGTGGGTGATGTGGCAGACCAGGCCGAACGCATTGGGCGTCGCTTGGAACTGTTGTGGGCTAAATAAACAGGGGGACTTATGGAATTCGAATTATCGTACGGTTTAACTTACCTCATTTTGGCCGCCATTTTTGGTGGTTTCATGGCTTGGGGCATCGGCGCCAATGACGTGGCCAATGCCATGGCCACCTCGGTCGGCTCCAAAGCCATCACCATCAAACAGGCCATCATCATCGCCGCCATTTTTGAATTTGCCGGGGCGGTGCTCGCCGGTGGCGAGGTGACCTCCACCATCCGCAAAGGCATCATCGATGCGTCCTCTGTGGAAGACACTCCAGAGTTGTTGGTCTTTGGCATGTTGGCATCCTTGTTGGCCGCCGGCTGTTGGCTGTTGTTGGCTTCCCGTCGGGGTTGGCCAGTATCCACCACCCACTCGATCGTTGGCGCGGTGGTCGGTTTTGCCGCGGTGGGTATTGGCACCGAAGCAATCAAATGGAGCAAAGTGGGTGACATCGTGATGAGTTGGATCATCACCCCAGTGATCGCTGGCTTCATCGCCTTTTTGATTTTCCAAACCGTGCATCATTTGATCCTAAAACAAAAAGACCCGTTGGCCAAAGCCAAACGCTATGTGCCGGTGTACATGTTCCTGACCGCTTTTGTGTTGACTTTGGTGACCATCAAAAAAGGTTTGAAGCACGTGGGTTTGAACCTGAGCGACGTCCAAGCCTATTCTTATGCGGCTCTGAGCGGCGTGATTGTGGCCTTGATCGGCGCTTACTTCATTTCGCGCATCAAAGTAGACAAGAAAAAAGAAAAAGACTTTCACTTTTACACCGTGGAAAAAGTGTTTGCCGTGCTGATGGTGATCACCGCTTCGGGCTTGGCTTTTGCCCACGGTTCGAATGACGTGGCCAATGCCGTGGGACCGGTGGCCGCCATTGTTTCGACGGCCCAAACCGGGGTGGTGGCCGCCAAATCTGGCATCCAAACCTGGGTCTTGTTGTTGGGTGGCATCGGCATTGTGATCGGCCTGGCCACGTTCGGTGTGCGCGTGATCCGCACCGTCGGTCAAAAAATCACCCACCTCACGCCATCTCGCGGTTTCGCCGCCGAATTGGCTGCCTCGACCACCATTGTGGTGGCCTCTGGTACCGGCATGCCCATTTCCACCACGCAAACCTTGGTCGGAGCGGTGCTGGGTGTCGGCATGGCCCGTGGCATCAGTGCCATCGACCTGAAAGTGGTGCGCAACATCTTTGCTTCCTGGGTGGTGACCATTCCCGCCGGGGCCAGTTTGTCGATTGTGTTCTTCTTCATCCTCAAAGCCATTTTTGGTTGATCAACACAAGCCGTCACGAAAACCCAAGACCGGCTCAACAGCCGGTCTTTTTTGTGGGACAATGGGGCCATGAAAACCGATCCTGTCAGCATCACCCGGCTTTATTTTGAATGTGCCAACCTAGCGGATTTCACCGCCATTGAACGCATGTTGCATGCCGAAGCCACCTACTCATCGGCCCACACCGGTTTGTATTTTGGGGTCAAGGACATCATGCGCATGATGCGGGGATTCTTCGCCAACCACCAATCCCTGGTGTGGCACATCGACGATTGTCAATTGACTTCACCCCACATCACCGAAGTGACCTTCACGTGCCTCGCGGTTGATCAACAAGGCCAGCAAGTGGTCCGCAACGGCACCGAACGGTTGGTGGTGGTTGATGGCTTGATTCGCCACATTGAAGTGCGCTGACTATTGGGGGTCTTGAGCATTGACCGAAACGGCACCCCCGGCATCGTCGTCGAGCATGAATCGCCCGGCCAAACCGATCACCATGATGCCGCCATCGCCGTCATCGATGCGCAGGTCTCCTGACACACGAATGCTCACCAGACACCCCGATGACCATCAGGGAGCCCTGGCCAGCAATGATGTGCGCTTGCGACAGATGGGCAGCCTGTAGACTCAGGGTTTATTCATATTTCAATGGCTCTCTGGAAGCCACTGAGACCCACAACAAGCACATCGTTTTCATCATCATAACCGTGGCCTTGGAAAAAAGTCCCAGCATATATCCGTGCCACCAAAAAGGGCGTGAAAATCACGCCCTCAGGTTGTTGGTCTATGGCCTGGCTCGGGGCTTATCTTTTGCCCCATTTTTCGCCGTTGACCCGGATTGAGCCGGAACCGTCATCGATCAAGCGGAAGTCGCCAACCAATTCCTTGACCACCACGTCGCCAGAGCCGTCATCAACGGTGAAATCGCCGCCGATCACTTTGGCCGTGATGCCGCCGGAACCGTCTTCGACTTTCACCGAACCGGTGATGTTTTTCATCTCCACCGAGCCTGAACCATCATCGATGTCGACATCGCCTTGGACGTTGTTGATCGATATCGAACCCGAGCCGTCATCAATCCACAAATCATTGCCGATATCACTGACCTTGATGCTGCCAGAGCCGTCATCGATTTTCACGGTGCCATCGATGCGTTCAATGCTGATCGAGCCTGAACTGTCATCCACCACCACATCAAAGCCGCGCGGCACGGTCACAGTTAAGTTGATGGCGATGTTCTTGGACTTGCCCCAATTCATGCTTTTGTTGGACTTGGCATACAACATGGCATATTCGCTTTCACGCTCCAGGCGAAAATCCATTTTGCTGTCAAACGCCGCCATCAAGTCATCCAAGCTGTTGAAGTCTTTGGAGACGATGGTGGCCTCGACGTTGATTTCATTGTCATCGGTGCCAATGATGTCCAGGGAGCCGGCTCCGACGTCAAATTCGACGGCGCTCAGGCGATCGGCTGACAGGTTCAAGGAACGGTCAAATTCTAATTTTTCACCGGCCAATGCTGCCACGGTGACCAGGCTGATGGCGCCGGCCAATGCAATTTTTTTCATGTGTCTTTCCTCTGTTTGTTGCTGGTATCAGTATCGTTAACGGACCAGATCCCACAAAGTTACAGCGAATCTGTCAGACCCAGTCTGTCGGCTTAAAAATGGTCGGTCATGTATTCTTGCAAGCGCTCACCTTTGGTGAACTCTCGATAGGTCATGCCCTGTTGTTTCAAAGCCATCAATAAATTGATTTCGACGTCTTCGGTGGCATCCGGATCATAGTAAATGACCATCAAACAACTGCCCGGTTTGCCGGTTTTGACCGACTTGATCCAATCAATTTGACCGATGGCGGCGACTTGTTCTGCGGTGGGATGATCGGCCAGTTTCACCGTCAGGGCTTCCTGTTTGACCACGATTTGATCCAAGGCATGGTGCGCATGCAACTGGCCTTGGTGCAAGATGATCACCTCCTGACACAAATCCTCGATCACCGACAAGTTGTGCGAACTGATGATGATGGTGGCTTGGTTTTGCAGGTTTTTGATCACCGCTTTGATTGAATCGGTGGTGCTGGGATCCAAACCCGCCGTGGGTTCATCCAGCATGATCAATTCCGGTTCACCGATCAACGCTTGGGCAATGGCACACCGTTTCAACATGCCATGACTGAGGTGTTCTGGTAATTTATTTTGGGCCGGTCGCAAATCCACCAAATCCAGCACCCGCAGTGACTCCTGATGGGCTTCGGCTGGGGCAAAGCCTTGCAGCTCAGCCAACATGGCCAATTGTTTTTTGATCGACAATGATTTCAAAAACCGCGCGTCTTGCGGCAGGATGGAAACCCGACCTTTCAACGCCACGTCATTGGCCGGGTGGCCCAACACCCTGACTTGGCCGGTGGTGGGGTGAATGAAGTCACAAATCAATGACATCAAAGTGGTTTTGCCGGCGCCATTGGGACCGATCAAACCAGTGGTGATGTTGGCTTTGACCTCCAAGGTCACGTCTTTTAAAGCGTACTGTTGGCCGTATTGTTTGCTCAGGTTGTTGACCGAAATCGCGCTGCTCATCAAATGTCCCTCCGAGAAAACATCAGCCAGCCCAGCCAGCCATAAATCACCACATAGACAGCTGCCACCAGCAGCGATTTCAGCCACTGGCCCAGATCCATCAACAAGATCCAGGGTTTGATGGTGTTGGGCAGAATCCAACCGACCAATTCAGCCGCACCGTCATAGCGAATACCGACGATGCCAATGATGATCACCACCAACAGATAAGCCCCCATGCCCAACAAGGCCGACAAGCCTGCGGAGCCGACCAGGGCCGAACACAACGACATGAAAGCGATGAATGGCAACACGTAAACCATCATTGAAATGACCACCCAAAACCATTCAACCATGATCTCAGCCAAGTTGGCGCCGTTGAACAACACCACCCACAAGGCCGCCACCAGACTGACGGTGATGTACGCCGCCCACACCAACAACACACAACCCAGGAAACGACCCAGATAGATTTCGGTGCGTTGACAGCGGGGCAACAAGAAGCGCAGATACTTACTGCCGATGTCATTGGCCGTTTGGTCACTGGCAGCCAACAGCACAAACATCGGTGCGGTGTTGATGGCCACCAAGAAAAACAAAGAGAATGCCGGGTGTCGATCGATGAACAAGGCTTGGGCGGTTTTCGGATCAAACAGCCACGACAAGAGCACGGTGCTCTCTGGGTTGCGCAACCACTGGGTGTCAATCTGGCCAAACTTGGAAAACACCCAAAACCAGAACACCGAAAAAAACACCAAAAAAAGCACCCCGCGAGCACTGCGCAAAGCGTAGTGCAAATCCTGTGCCACCAATCGTTTGATCATGTGTGTACGCATTCAAGACACCCAAAAAGAGAAGCAACCGATTCGGTTGCTTCTGGTTAGTTGATAATGGTTTGGCTTATTCGACCGGAGCCGCGTCGGGCTGACCCATGGATTTGGCACAGATGATGGCCAAAATACCACCCACCAAACCAATCAGGTTGGTGATGCCGAAGGTCGTAATGAGTATCCCTATGACTTCGGCCACGATGGCCATGCCACCTGCCACCATGATGAATTGGGCCTTTTTGTTGGTGAACAGGAACACCGCACCCGCAATCAAAATACCCACACTCACCAACAGGAACACACCAAATGCCATGAAGCCCATACCAGCGCCGCCCACTTCGTCTTGAACACGCTCCATTTCGGCTTTCTCGGCTTCAGTCATTTGTTCTTGCATCACCGCTGAGTCCATCGCCGAACTCAATCCAGATGTGGCTGCGCCACCACCCAGATAAGCCAAACCGGCAAACAGATTGAACACGGCTGCAATGATTAAAATCACGCCTGCTGCTACTTTCATTTTTTCTTCTCCCAAATTAATTATTATTGATCAAACCCAATCGCGTCAAACACATAGATCCTGAACACACACCGGGCCTGTGACCATAGATTCTATCACAGCTATCGAGTGGCTGCGGCAAACAAATTTAACCTAAATTTAATGACTCTTTGGTTAAAACCGCTGACTGATGTGGCATCAATGTGGGTTTAATCAAACGCATGGGCAAAAATCAAATCGGTGTAATTGTCCGCCCAGTGCCGCAACAAATCGCGAAACGCTTCGGCTTTGATGATGGATGGTAAATTTCCGGCCTGGTCCACTTGATTGACCCCGTGACAACCGCCACAGGCCCGAATTTCACCGGGTTGAAAGGTGATCCAATAGCGTTCCCGCACCACCGGCTCACCGGTAGGTGACAAAGACTGCCAGCTCATGGCCCGACCGGCCGGCACAAAAGCCGCCACCGAACCATCCGGGTAAATCTCGGTGCTGCCTGGGGGGGCACCGACCAGTGGCAGGTTCTGGGTGGTGGCGTTGGCACTGTGCAGGTATTGGGCAATCACCCGTTGGCCAGGATCGGGGTTGGTGACCCCGCCATAACCACGCACTTGATCGCCTTGAAAAAATTGCATGTGCGACATTTCATACAAGGTGCCAGGACTGCCAATGGTTTGGTGCGGGCTGCCGGCCACTTTGAGGTTGTAAGGTTGTTGTAAATCCAATTCATCGCGGGTGGTCACGTCCCGCATCACCACCACCGCCAATTGGTAATTGCGCAAAAAGGCTTTGAACGCATTGACGTCGACACTTTCTTCGGCAAACACCTGGGCTTCCGGATCCAACAACACTTCTTGGGTCATGGGTGGTACCGTGCGCGACACCACTTCCACCGGCGACATCTCCCACAAAGGGCCGGTGTAACTGACCAACACATCGGGATCATAGTATGAAATGGTCACATTGCCCAAGCTGGTCAGGCGGTCGCTGGGCACCCAGTCATTGTTGCCATTGGGGGTCACTGACTTGATGGTGAAATCATAGCGGGGTTGGGGGTTTGCTCGGGTGCCGTCATTCCCCGCCCGGCGGGTTTCGGCGGTGTGCACCGCCAACAGCTGACCGTCGTTGAGGGTCACCGGATCGCGGAAGAAACCCACATGTTCAGGCGGTGGGGTGTCGCCATCATCGACCACGTTGCGGGTGCTTTCATGGCTCAGGTAATCCACTTGCACCAAGGAAGGGTCAGCCCCCAAGGGCAAATCAAAGGCAATCAATTGCCCCGCAGAGTGGGTGGCAAACTCCGGCGCATCGACTCCCACAAAGCGCCCGGTGTTGTTGGGGTCTTCGTCCATTTGAAACACGTTCAAGATGCTGTTTTGGTTGGGTCGTGGACTGACCCCGGCAATGAACTCAATCAAGTTGGGGTCGTCGTTCAATGAACGATTGAAATAGCTGTGAAACTCATGCCGACCCACGTGATTCAGGGTTTCTTCTTCGGTGCCGTCCTGATTCAATTGCCAAGGGAAAAAATGATTGATCCGATGCCCTTCCAAATTGGTGCCTTGCAACAGATCCAATTCAGCTGGCCGGGGTTCTGGAAACACCTCAGCCACGGTATCAATGCGCACCGCGGAAGCCCCTTCCCGGCTGTAATTGAATGCGCCATTGACATTGGTGGGTGAGGCTTGTTGATCCCGTTGCAGGTGATCCCAACGGGTGAACACCAGGCGACCGACTTGGTCAATGAAGGGGCTGAATGAGCCCGATGGTGAGTGCTGCATCAAACTGACTTGGCCGTCCTTCAGTTTCCACAAGCCGGTGTTGGTGGGGGTGGACTCGTACTCATCATATTGGGGATAATTGAAGCGGTCTTGGCTGCGAGGCATGTCTGAAGTGAAGATGATCGCATCATCCGACCCATAGATTGGTGTGATGTTGTTGTAATCATTGGGCTGGCCGGGCACCAGACTGATTTGCACCGTTTGGCCTTGGCCCAAGCCGCTGACTTCATAGATTTGCCAATAATAGTCATTGTATTGGAACTGCTCCGGCGCCCCAATGACCATGCTGAACAAAGCTTTTTGACCACCCCAGTGCACGTGTGGATCACGCACAGCAATGGCATTTTCATCCTGCAAACCCACCACCCCATAGCCGGCTTCTTGGGTCAGGTTGCGCAGACTGCCATCGGGATAGCGGATGTACAGATCACCGCCGCGACCGGCGCTTTGCATGCTGCCTGAATGGTTGGCAAAAGTCGAGCCAATGGTGGCAAAATCTGCCGCAATGGGAAATTGTGTGACAAACATCACGGGGTTGCTGATCGACACCGAGCCAGCCAAACTGACGCCCGAGCAAACACACAACAACAGTCCAAATAATGAATTTTTCATGGCACCCACACCTGATCCAAAGAACAACCATTGTAGGGCAAGACAGCGAAGCAAGGCGTGATCCATTGCTCAATCTACAAAATACCCAGTCATTTGGGTGTTTTGACGGTTTTTTATCACCGCTGGTGTATGCTGACGGTATTTATTGTGGAGCCTTGATCATGCAACCCGGTTTGGCCACCGCCCAGGTGCAATGCCCCCATTGTTGGGAATCATTCACCACCACCATCGACTGCAGTGTCGATGAACAGACCTATGTGGAAGACTGTTACGTGTGTTGCCACCCCATCGTGTTTCAGGTCAACGCCGCTGAGGGTAAACTGCTGTCAGTGATCACCACAGCCGAGTGATCGAAATTTACAGCGGACACAAAAAAGCCTTGGCATCCAGACCAAGGCTTTTTTGTTTTCAGCGCAACCAGGCAACCTGGTTGCGATTGGCTCACTCGAAGCCGTCTTTGAAGATCACGTCGTTGATACAACCTTGTACCGAGACGTCATCAATGTACCAACCTTCATCGCCCACCGCACTGTCGGTGCCGAGGCGGAATCGGAATTGAGCGGTTTGCCCAGCATAAGCATCCAGGTCAACCACCGCCACCACTTCCTGGTCGCCAGAAGCAGGCACGGCATCGTCGGCACACCAAGCTTCCATGCCGGTGATGGCATTGGCGGGATTGGAGGTCACCAAGCCATTGTAAGGATCGGTCAACATCTTGGTGTTGTCAATCGGCACGTAGTTGTTGCCACCATCGGTGGAAATCTCCAACAGGCCAGCATCCCAACAGGCATCGCTGCCGGTGCCATTGAAGGCCTCCATGTTTTGGAAGTTCCAGAAGGACAAGGTGATGGGCGATTGATCAATGGTCGGGATGTTGATGCTCGGCGAGGTCAAGTACTGGTCCGAAGAGCTGGCCACATCGGTGGCTTTGAATGAAGTCACACCCGAATTGAAACGCACCCCAGATTGGGTCCAAGTGCTGCCGGTACCGGACACAGTCCAGTCACTGACGTCACCTTCCATGTCATCGGCAAACGCGGTGTTGGTGGCAAAGGAATCGGCACAGACACCCGGTTCACCGGTGGTGAAACTGAAGGTGGCAGATGGCACGCTGTTGTCGCAGTTGTTTTGTGAGATCACCCGCCAATAATATTGGGTGTTGGATGCCAAAGAGGCCACCATGGCGTATGAGGTGGTGCCCGCTGTGCCGGTTTCAATGATGTTGGTGAACCCGGCATCGGTGGCCACTTCGATGCGATAGGACAAGGCATCACTGACCGCATTCCATTCAAACACCGGTCTGACACTGGTGCCCACTGCTGCATCGGCTGGCAAGCTCAAAGTGGCTGCCACCGGCGTGTCGATCGACACCTGCAAGTTCAAATCCAAAGAGCGGGACAAGTTGGGTGCCACCGAATCACCCAAAATGGACACCGCAAGCTCACTCACTCCGGCCTGATCCAAATCATTGAACGTGGCTGTGGTGGTGCTGGGGAAGCTGTTGACCGCGATGTTGGAAAATGACACCGAAGAGCCACCTGGCATGGTTGATGAAGACATGTTCACGGTGCCAGTAAAACCGCCCAGGGCATACAAATCCACATCCAAAGTCACCGCACCATCGGCCAAACACACCGCCAGGTCGGTGGAATCTTCAGTTTCCACATAAAACTCAGGATTGCCACATTCGGGGAAGGTGAAAGAACAAATGCGGTTTTCCCAATCAACCGCCCCGGTGTTGGCAACGTATTCCACCGTCATCCAGAAGGTACATTGGTCCACCGGATCCACACTCATTGAGGAGTAATCACCCCAACGGCCGGCACGACCGGAACTGTCAACAAAGGTCTGCACCCCAGTGCCCACCACGCACGAGGCTTCAGAACGCATTTGGCCCGTGGGGTCATCACCGGTGCGGCCGGTGTAGCGCACCGAGGGGAAGGTGGTTAAGCTGGACACCGAATAGGCCAAGCCCAGGTTGCGGTTTTGGTCGATCGAGATGGCGCCCATCCAACGGTAATCGTCATCGGGTGAAAACAAGCCTTCGTCGCGGATTTTGACTGAGAAATTATCCGCTGGCGAGCCGCCCAAGCCATCATAGCGCATGCTGAAGTTGACCCATTTAACCCCGGCGATGCCGTCACCGGCATCGGCCACGTGATTGATCGCCATGTCAATGGGCAAACCCGAAGCCGACGGATAGGCCCGGGCACTGGCGCGGTACATGGTGCGGCCACTGAAGTTGTCCAGGTTGGCACCGCTGGGGGCCGGGGCCGGTTGTGGTACGGTGTTCACCCCAGCACTGTAAATGTCACCGGCAGACAGGATGGTCGCTGCACTGATGGTGGAATTGGCTGGCGTGGTCCAATCCACACACAGGTTCCAAAACAAGTAAGCATCCAAGTCAGCCCGCGTGTGCACAAACGGGGCACAGGTGTCACCGGCTGGCAACACGTCACCCTCCAGATGGGCGGGCAGAGCCCCATAAGCATGGGAGCCACCGCCTTGGACATTCTCAAAGCGCACGAACTCGGCTGGGTTTCCGGCGATCATTTCATCCCGCTCGACCACCGAGAAAGAAGCACCCAAAAAGGTGCTGGGCAGTTGGAAGTCATGGGTCACGAAGTAGTAACCACTGCGGCTGCCATTTTCATCGGTCCAAATGCCGATGTGGGGGTAGTCATTGAAGACCCCGGGGAACTCAAATTGATAGCGGTTGAAGGTGACCGCTGGATCGGTGATGTCGGCCCGATCAGACACCGCAAAACATTGCGAACCGTTGGGATTGGAGCCAGATATGAATTGGCTGAAAACCCACACCTGGGCGGTTTTGTCGAACAACACAATGGGGTCACCGGCATTGTTGGTCTCACACGGACCGCCAAATCCAGCCCAGAAGGTGTTGCCTTCTTGCACCGTACCCACCAGATTTCCGGTGGCTTTTTCATAGATGGCCCAATCGGTGTTGATGTATTGCACATAATGGGTGGTGCCCACATCGCCATTGGTGTCGGGTGGTAAACCACCGCCCGGGGCATCACTTTGGCCGATGCCATCGAACGAAATGCCCACCGCGGGTACGTTGTTGATGCCGCGAAAATCCTGCACGCCCTCTGATCCTTTGAGCATGTCTGCCTGTTGGATTTTGGTGGGGTGCTCAGTGAAATTGGGGTACACATAATCGGCTGGCTTGAGGTTTTGGTTGACCAGCTCGGTGTTTTCTTGGGTCAGGCGGATCAGTTCCGGCAAAGGGGCAGATTTGTCATGCCGCACCGCGCGGCCGTGCTGCAGCACCGGGGCCGAGACCGATTGTTCATTTTTGGCGGAGACTTCCTGGGTTGGCGCCGCCAACAAGGCAGCCACGATGCCTGTCATCAAAGTTTTTTTCTTCATAATTTTCCCATCTTTTTTGGTGATTTATTGTGTCTTTTGTTTGGACCGCTGTTCTTGGTACAAACGCTTCAGGTAGTTGTTCAGCACTTGCCGATTGTGGGCCCCCAAAAGGCCCTGGGTCAAGCCCGCTTCAACGGCGTCGATGGCTTGGTCCAAATCTTGTTCGCGCAGGGCGCCGATGGCCGCCTCGGCCAGACCGGTGTGGGTGCCAGTGACCCATCGCGCGAGATTCACTGGAAACGCCTCGGTGGCACAATGCTTGAGGTGATCCAGCAACTGGCTCAAGTAGCTGGCGTCTTGCCCCTGTTGATCGACTTGCGTGCTGGCCAGATTCAGGGTGTCACTGGCCATCCGACAAAACCAATCGCTGCGCAATTGTTGCTCATTCAAACCGCCAAAGGCCAGGATGAATTGTTTGCTGGACCATTGGGTGTTCGGATCGGTGATCAAAGCTTTGAGTTGTTGTTGCACCGCTGCTTGTTCGAAGTGGGCGCGGCGGGTGACCAGCTCCACCACAAAAAAATGTTTGGCCTGAGGGTCATCGCTGGACAAGCCAGCCTGGATGAGCTCGAGCACTTCAGGTCCGCTGGCCAAAGACTGCGCCTCTGGCATGGCCAGCAGCGCTTCCAGCTGGGGATTGCTGGCCCACAATGCCGGTTCAGCACCGGGTAAATTCATCAACACCGGCCCACCGGGTCTGGGTCTGACCTCTTTGCTGAAACGGTCGGTTTGCCAGGCCATGTAGCCGACCACATAATTTTGCTGGCTTTGCAGGGCTTGGGCCAACTCAGGCGACGCCATGATTTTGACTGCTGCCGCTGCTTCATTGTGCAGGTCTTGGATGCGTTTGAAATGCAGTTGACCTTGGTCATCGACTGTGACCAATTGCAGCACGGCGATGTTGGAAATGGTGGATTTCAGTTTGATGCTGGGTGGTCCCACCGTGGGTCGGGACCAGGCCACACCCAACCACAAGCTCAAGGTCAAGCAGACCAGCAGCAGATGGCATCGACTGTTCGATTGGGTGTTGTTCAACGCTTCAGAGGATAAGGGATGCCCTTTTATACTTGAGAAGGGCGGGAGACTCAACAAAAATTTCTAAAAACCCGGCTGATTGGGCTTCAGTCCTTGTTTGCGGGTGCTTTGGCCGGGTTTTTTTTGAGGCGGCCTGAGCGCCACAGGGCTTCGCGTAAGAGGAACTCCATTTGGGCATTGACACTGCGCAAATCATCGGCAGCCCATTGCTGGACTGCCGATAAAATGTCTTCATTGACGCGCAATGGGAAAGACTTCTTTTTGGCCATGGCTCAATACAAGCTGCCTGAGTTCACCACTGGCTGCGCATTCTCTTCTCCACACAGCACCACCAATAGGTTGCTGACCATAGCGGCTTTGCGCTCATCGTCCAGTTCAATGATGGACTTGGCACTCAATTGCTCCAAGGCAATCTCAACCATGCCCACAGCCCCCTCAACAATCTGGGTCCTGGCCGCCACAATCGCTTGGGCTTGTTGGCGTTTCAACATCGCCGCGGCAATTTCCTGGGCGTAAGCCAAATGCGAAATCCTGGCTTCGATCACCTGCACCCCGGCTTTGTTCAAGCGATCCTGCACTTCCTTTTGCAGCAAGTTGGCAATTTCCTGGGGATCTGAACGCAGGGTGATCTTCTCATCGTTGTGCGACTCATAAGGGTGTGCAGTGGCCAGGTTCCGCAGCGCCGCTTCGGTTTGGATGTGCACAAAAGACTCGTAGTCATCCACTTCAAAAATGGCTTCAGCCGTGTCCACCACTTTCCACACCACCACCGTGGCGATCTCAATGGGATTACCGGCGCTGTCGTTGACTTTCAGTTTGCCACTTTCAAAGTTGCGCACCCGCAGCGAGACCGCCTTCTTGCCGTAAAAAGGATTGGCCCAGCGCAAACCCGGGGCATTGACCGTGCCCACATATTCGCCAAACAGCTGCAACACTTTGGACTCATTGGGGTTGACCATGAACAAGCCCACCAACAACACAATGATCACCGGGATGGCAATGATCCCCACCACCAACATCCAGGTGATTTGGTTTTGTCCGGCATGCACCAGCATAAACACATTGGCCACCAACAGGGCCAAAAACAGCAACAACATGGGGATGCCATTCATTGCTTTGATTTTTTTCTCATTGATCATACATTTTCTCCGTTTGATATCACAATGATATCATTATGTATCAATTTTGTCAGGTCCAACAGTGCTGGAAGTCACAGCTGACACAATGATGGGATGGTGCAGTGGGGAATTTGGCCGCTGCCGGCCACTCAGGTGGGACGCTCAGTCGCTGTCGACGCGGTCGGCAAATAGCTTGGATTGCTTGATGCGCCATTTGGTCATCAGGTATTTGCCCAAGGTTTTGAGAATTTTCAAGCCGTAGATGCTGCTGTCTTTGAAACTGATGCTGGACGCTTCAGCAAAATAGCGCACCGGCATGGGGGCATCACCCAGCTTGAAGCCGTGGTACACCGCTTGGGTGATCAACTCGGCATCAAAGGAAAAATCATCAGAATTGTTTTCAAACGGGATTTTTTCCAACACCCGGCGGTGATAAACCCGGAACCCAGAGTGGCCCTCGGCCAGGTTTTGGCCCAAGATCACATTCATCATCAAGGTCAGCATGCGGTTGCTGAAATATTTATAAAAAGGCATGCCGCCGCGCAGCGCCTCTTGCCGCGTGCGGATTCGAGCACCCAACATGAAGTCGCAGACCCCGTGATCAATGAAACCGGTGAAAAATGGAATCAAGCTGGCATCGTATTGGTTGTCCGGATGCAACATCACAATGATGTCGGCACCCGCCCGCAATGCTTCCTGATAGCAGAGCTTTTGGTTGCCACCATAGCCCTTGTTGCTTTCGTGTTCAAACACACTGATGCCCAACGATTTGGCCAGCGCCACCGTGCCATCCTGAGAACAATCATCGACCAGAATCAACTCATCATAACAACCAGCAGGGATCGACGCCAAGGTCTCTTCCAGGGTCTTTTCGGCGTTGTAAGCCGGCATGATGATGACTACTTTTTGTGTCTGATTGTCCATACGGTTGCCAATAATGTGAGCAAACTGAGCAACCAGCCCAGGGTGAAACTCAAGGGATGGTAACTGAATTCAATGCGGTGGTCTCCAGGCGGTATTTTAATGGCTTGCAACAAAGAATTGGCAGCAAATATCTCAGTTTCTTCACCATTGATGGTCGCGACCCATCCCGGGTAATGGCTTTGTGACAACACCAGCCAGCCAGCTTGGCTGGTTTGGACTTGCATGGCCAGGCGGTTGGCGGTGGTGGTCAAGTGCTCGATTGCGGCCGGCTCGGCGGCCTCAACCAAGGCAGGCAAGCCATGCTCTTGGGCCTCTGCTTCAATCACCACCACCTCGCGCAAAGCCGCCGCCAATTCGATCACCCGATCCAAGGCAGCGGCCGCCGAGCCCACGTATTCAGCCTGCTGGAACAGGCGCGCGTGACCCATGGCCTGCTGGTTCTCATAAATCAGGATTTCGCCTTCATAGACCAGCTCCAGGCCATCAACCAATGGGCTCAAGGGTCTTTTGGCCAGCAAATAGCGGGCGTTCATGAGGTTCAAATATGGCAAGATCTCGGCGTCATAGTGTGGCAAGTTGTAGACCCAAAAGGCATCTTGGCCCCGCAGTGCTCGGTTGAAGAAATGGTGGTAACGATCGATCACTGGCACGTCATAACCGCGCACATCGCGAAGTTGTGCCAACATGTTGGTGCTGGGCCGCAAGATGCCGTGATACCCGACTGTGCGGAACGGCTCGGTTTGCTGTTGCAAGAAGGCCAACGAACCAGGGGTTGCCACCGGCATCGCAAGGGCCGGCTCGATGGCCGGGTTCCAATCGCTGCCCAGTCGCCAAACATCGGCATACAGCACCGCCACCAATACCCCGGCCAACAACCATCGCGGCAGCCATGGGGTCAACCACAACCACAAGCACACCAACAACCACACCAAAGCCACCCACGGCAAATAAGTCTTGGCCGCGGCCAACATGGCACTGGTGTCCTGGGCGTAGCGGGCCAAATCTCCGGGCGTCCACAACCACCACACAGCCAACCAGATCAGCGCCAACAGCACAGCGATCCACATCAACAGTCGCCGGTGTTTGGGGTCTTGCTGAGTCAACACGTGATGCAGACCCACCGCCGCCAACACACAGGTGGCAAACACCGCCAAAATATTGAAATAAAACAGCGGCAAATGGTTGAACAAAGGCAGGCTTTTGATCAGGCCATTGAAGGGTTGTACGGTGAAGGCAATGGCCAAGGACAAACCGCCAAGCAACAGCCAGGGCCAAGTGGTTTTGATACTGTGCAGCACCGCAAAAAGCAACAAAGGCACAGCCACCAAACCAACATAAGCGCTGAAGGCATGGAAGCCGATGCCACCGGGATCCCAACCGGCCGCGCGAAAAAAGTCGCCGTGGATGAGGTTGAACAAGCCTGCGGTCGGGATGCTGAATTGCACCGCATCGCCGCGCTCGGTCCAGATCGCTGTGTGAAACAAAAATTCTATGAACGGCACGATCAAAATCGCCGCCAACAACAGGGCCCACAAATGCACTGCCAGAAAACGCCACAAAGCCAGCCAACTGATTTGACCCAACTGCCACAAGCGCAACACATAATACAAACCACAGCCCAGGGCAGTCAGAAAGGCGATTTCAACGTGACCGGCCAACAAAGTCAGTGCCACCAACAGCGCATACCAAGCCATGCGCTGGCGATCCGGTTGCGACAACAAGCGCTCCACCAGGTAAAAACTCAAGGGGATCAATGGGGTGACATTGGTGTGGGGGTGGTTGAGCCAGAACACCGTGAAGGTACAAAATCCAAAAGCCACGCCCCCCAACAAACAGGCCCCGTGCGACAGTCCCAACCGCCGCAAAAACAGGTGCATGAACATGCCACCCATGAACAGCTTCAACCAACTGCTGATGGTGAAGCCCCAAGGCCCATCAAACAGGTAATGGAAGCCGTTCAGTGGATACAACAAAGCCGATTGGGTGTTGGCCCACAGTGGGTTGCCGGCAAAAATATAGGGGTTCCACAAGGGAAAAGTCCCTGCCGCAAATTGCCTTTTGGCCTCCATGAAAAACGGCCAAAATTCCGTGCTTTGGTCCTGTAAAAAAGGGTTGCCCGGGGCCGCCAAGTGCGCCGGTTTCACCGCATCCCAAGGACTGACAAAATGCAGGAAGTCGGTCTGGGTGATGATTTTGCCTTGCAACAGCGGATAACAAAACAAGGTCACCAACACGGCATACAGCAACATCACCAACAGCCATTGTTGGGTTGCGGTCAGTCGGTGTTTGGCAGGTTCTGTCATGGCATCATTGCGGCAAGGTGTTGAAATCAATGGCGGTGGGGTCATTGGCGCGGTAATCCACCTGCCAACTCACGGGCCCCGCGCCACAGTCGGCACAATGATACACCCGATTGACGGCGTTTTGCACCACCGGTTTTTGCACCTGGCCATTGGCTTTTACGGCATCAACCGCAAAGCGCATCTGGGTTGGCATCAAATGTGAAATCACCAAATAAGGGGCATTGGTGGTGGCAATCGTTTGGGTCTCGGCGGTCACTTCACCGGCCGCCATGTTGGTCCTTGGCGGGTGCACATAGTCATCGAATGGCACCAGTGTCACCGCCGTTTGTGGTGCATGGTTTTGATGACCCGTGGTCAGCCCCCATGAAGGGGTCACCCATTGCTCCGGCCCGCGCGACAAGCGGTCCCAGAAAGACTTGTGCATGATGAACACGGCTTGGTCATGATCCTTTTTCACCCCGCCCAATTGCAATTGCTGTTGGGGGCAGAAAAAATGCACCAAGGCGCCACCGGTCATTTCCAACACCGCGGCATAGGGTCCATTGACCACCGAATTTTGTCCACAAAACAGGGTCGACAAATCATGGGAATCTTGCAGGGTGATGGCATCCAAGGTGTTGTGACTTTGCCACCAATCGGGTGCCGGTTGCTCAATGACATTCATCACCGAGCCGAGGTTGATCTGCTGGTTTGTGCTGGCTTGATGAAACGCCACCATCGGCCCGATACCGAGCAGCAACAAAGCCACGGTGAACACCCCCAACAACGGTCGATAGGCCGCCACCAGCGCGTGCAAGCTCAAGGCCATCAGGCCAGCCAACAATGGCGTCAGGGTCAACAACATATAAAACGGGGTGAACGAGCGCAAGCTGGTCACCAGCACCACACCCAGCAGCAAACCGACCAACAAGCCACCGAACCAGCGGCGGTGGGTGGGCTTGAAATACAAGCGCCACAAGCCCATCAATAGGCCCAGGACCACCAACCCATACAAGCCAGTCATCCATTGGCCCAGCCCCGGTTTGTGCACCACCACAAACTGCACAATTCGCTGTGGACCGGTGACCAGCAGTGAATACACGGTCAACCACAGCCGCTGCCACCAGGCTGGTTGTTCAATGGCCCCGCCGGTGGCCTTGAGCTGATCGGCGGTCGCTTCACGTTGGCTCAGTCGTTGCCAGTCAGGAAATTGATGCAGCAGCTGATCCACCAAGTAAGGCAACAACGGCAACAGAAACAATAAACCGGCGACCCAGTAGGCCCGCCAGGTCAAAGCCGCGTGTCGATACCAAATCACTGGCCCACCAAACACCATCAACACCAAAAAACTGGGGTGGGCATGGAAGCCAAGGCCCGCCACCAAGGCGGCGCAATACCAATGTGACAAACGTCCGGATTGCACAAAGCGTAACAGCAACAGCAACCACAACAAGGTCAATGTTTCCAACAGGTTGAAATGACTGATGAACACCTGATTGATCACTTGCCAGCCAGGCAACAACAGCAGCATGGCCCACAACAAACCCAAACGACGATCAATCAATTCGCTGCCCAAGCGATAAGCCAGATAATATTTCAAACCGGCGGCCAAACCCACCCACCAGGCCACCACCAGCAAAGAACCGGTCAGGCTGGGCAAAGCCAAGAAATAAAACCAAATGGGGCCGGTGTGAAAAAATCCGCCAATGTCAGGTCCCAGGCTGGGAAAGGCTTGCCAACGGGCGATGTCGGTGGCTTTGTACAGGTCCCTGGCGGTGTCCATCAACACCACCGACTGGCTGTAGCTGAAGGCAAACACCAAGGTCACCAGCACCACCATGGCCAGCGGCAACCAGTCAGCCCATGGTCGTCGTGACTGGTCTGCGGTCATCCCTGTTGGTAGATGGTGACCCGCGCGCCGTTGGGGTCACGCAAATGCAAATAGGTCGAGCCCCAGTCGCGTTTGATGGGCCGGCCGGTCAGGTACTCTGCCGGTAATTGCAGCATGTAATCGGCCAAGGATGGCACCGCAAACTGGATGCTGAAGGCCGAATAGTCATGAATTTCTTTGCACTGAAACACCTCCAAAAACACCCGCTGCTGCAAAGTCCGAAAACCCAAAATGGTGCCATGCACCTCACCATTCTGCCAAGTGTCCACCACTTCGGCCTGCAACACCTTCTGAAAATACAGCACGGTCTTGTCATACAACGGGGTTTTGATTTGTAATTTCAGGGATTGTAGGTTCATGGTTTGTCGTCAGCTCCATGGTGAGTCATTTGTCCAAAAAGCCAAGTCAGTATGACAAACATCATCAGCTCAAGTCAAATTATTCGCCGCAATCTAAGCCCTTTGCGAGTTGCTCTTCGGTTTTGGCCAAGTTCGTTTTTGCTTGTTGATACGCAGTGTTGTCTTCTTCAACGGTATCAAAATAGGGCAATGATTGATTCAAATAAGTTTTTGCCTCACACCATTGGTTTTGCAACATTTTCGACAAGCCCATGTTGGCCAATGCTCGGGCCATGGTGTAATTAGTTTTAGATTCTTTGTTTTTGATCTTTTCTTCAAAATAAGTGATGGTTTCACTCAATGCCGATTCTGCCTTGTCAAATTGTCCATCCATAACCAGCGCTCGGGTGTAATTCATGCGCATAAAATGAAATTGACGGCTGTCCGCTCCACGGGTTTTTTTGATGTGAGGGATCACCCTGTCGTAATACACCAAGGCCTTGGTTGCATCTTGCAAATTATCCAAATATGAGTTAGCCAAGTTGTATTCCAATATAGCGATTTTTTTGGGGTTGTTGGTGTAGTGATTTTTTTCCAGTTCGATGCCCATGATATAGTGTTCAACTGCTGTTTCATGCTGCTGTAATCCTGTGTAGGCAGCTGCCAGCAAGTTTTCCAATTGCACCCGCTTTGGAAAATACTCTCCATATACTTGTCGATATATCCCTTCTGCTAGCAAAGCAAATTTAAGGGCATTTTCTGCATCGTACATATGGAAGGCAGAAAGATATGCCATTTGGTATTTGGTGTGCCCAACAGTAAGGTGGTTGTGTCCGAGTATCTGTTCTTGTATTTCAACGGCTTCGTTGAGCATCGCCATCTTCTTTTCTGAATGATCAAAATGATAAAACAATGTGGAAATTTTTTGTAGCCAGCTGGCATATTCTACTGTCCCTTCTCCATGTTGTAACTCTGCCATGACTAACAAATCGTTGATGATGGTATCGACTTCTTCAAACAGTTCTAAAGATTTTAAGACATGAGCCAAGCGGTATTTGATCTCAAGCAATTCGATTTCAGAATAATGATCGTTATTTGTGAGCGCCTCTTGCATCATATCAGCCACAGTTTGGCGTGCATCCCGACCTCGGTCATCAATCAAAATGTCGGCTTCCAAAAGCATTTTTTTGAACTCCGTTTCAGGCCCCAGCAGCTCATCAATACCTTGTAAAATCGCCTTGGCTTTGGTCACTTCACCCAAATTGAAATAGACTTGAGCAATCACCGTTTTCAATTTATTGATGACCTCATCACCCAACAGGCTCTCTTGCAATTGATATTCCGCCATTTTGAGGATTTCACCTGCCGATAATGCCTTGCCTTTGGCTTGCTCTGGATCGGCTGATTCAAAAGTCTGTACCAAAAAGTCAGTCACCGCTTCGGCGGTTTGTTTTTCAACCAAAGCTTTGTCACGCTCTTGCGCGATCAAAACCGATTGCTGTCGGAACATCAGCGCCGAGGCCACCAACACCAGCACCAAGGTGGTCATGGCGGTGATTGGGAACCAATGACGGCGCAGGTGTTTTTTGAATCGGTAGAGCACCTGATCTTTCTTGATTTGCAATGGCTGATGGCGCAACAAGCGGTGCACGTCCTCGGCCATCTCGGCCACCGATTGGTAGCGTTCGCTGGGGGCTTTTTTCAGGGCATGAAAAATGATCGCATCCAGGTCACTGCTGACTTGGCTGGGCTTGATCGCAGCTGGCCGCTCAGCCAATTGTTGCAACCGGCGACTGGGGTTGATCGGCAGGCGCTGATTGATGATCGATTCAATCTCACCCCAGGTTTTGTCGGCCAAGTCAAACGCGTCTTCGCCGGTGACCAGTTTGTACAACAACAGACCCAACAAATAGACATCGCAGGCCACGGTGATCGGTTCGCCATTGATTTGCTCTGGGGCTGAATACTGCGGGGTCAAGGCGGTCAAGCCCTCGATGGTTTGCCACACATCCTGGGTGCCTGGTAATACTTTCAACGGTTTGGCGATGCCAAAATCAAGCAACTTGGCATCGCCATCGTCATTGACCATGATGTTCGACGGTTTCAAATCGCGGTGCACCACCAGGTTTTTGTGCGCATGGCCCACCGCCTCACAAACTTGTAAAAACAAATTCAGCCGTTGTTGTAGGTCCAAATTGTGTTCCGCACAATGCACATCCAAGGCCACGCCATCGATGTATTCCATGGCATAAAACGGCACCCCACCCTCGATACCGGCGTCGATCAAACGGGCGATGTTGGGGTGTTCCAAGCCCGCCAGGATTTGGCGTTCGGTTTCAAATCGGTTCAAGGTTTGCGGGTTCATGCTTTGTCGCGACAAGACCTTCAGTGCCACCATTTGGGTCACTTGGTCTTGGCGTTCTGCCAAATACACCTCACCCATACCACCACTGCCCAACAAGCGCTGGATTTTGAATTTGGAAAACATGTCCCCGGCTTGTAGTTGGTCACGTTCAGCCACCACCGCCATGGCCGATTGTTCAGGGGTCAGGGTCAGCCCTGAGATGGACTGGTTGGCTGCCATCAACTCGCGCAAGGCCTGTTGCAGAATGGGGTCTTGGGTCAACGTCTCGATGCGGTGATCGATCTGCGCCGGTGCCACTTCCAGCAGTTCAATGACCCAGGCTTTGATTTGTTGCCATTGGTCTTGGCTGATTGCATGCTGATCCATGATTGACTTCTTTTGGCGTGTTGTTCAGGTGATGGTTGGCTTCACTCCACGGTAACGGATTTGGCCAGGTTTCTGGGTTGGTCGACGTCGGTCCCACGCAGCACCGCCACGTGGTAGGACAACAGCTGCAGGGGCACATTGAAGACGATGGGCGAGGTGAAGCTGCCGCTGGCTTCCAGTTCGATCAGATGGTTGACCCGGTCTTTTAAGCCATGCTGACTTTTGTGATCAACAAAGGCAAACAGTTCGCCACCTCGGGCCCGCACCTCTTCGATGTTGGACTCCAGTTTTTCCAGCAGTTCGTCATTGGGACACACCGCGATCACCGGCATTTTTTCATCAACCAAGGCCAAGGGGCCGTGTTTCAACTCGCCCGCTGGATACCCTTCGGCATGGATGTAGGAAATTTCCTTCAATTTCAAGGCCCCTTCCAAAGCAATCGGGTAGTGCACCCCACGACCCAAGAACAAGGCGTTGTCGCGTTGCACGATTTTTTCGGCCATGACTTTGATTTGGTCGTCCAACAGCAGCGATTGGTTGATGATGCCCGGCAAGGTGATCAACTGTTCGGCCAGGTTTTTGCGCACCGCCTCATCGACCTGTTTGATTTCTGCCAATTTCAAGGTCAACAAGGCCAACACCGTCAACTGGGTGGTCAGGGCTTTGGTCGAGGCCACACCAATCTCGGGGCCGGCGTGGGTCAAGATGCAATGTTCGGTTTCCCGGTCCAAACTCGAATTGGCGACGTTGCACACGGCAAAAGTGGACAGGTAATTGGCGGTCTTGGCAAAGCGCAAGGCGGCCAGCGAATCGGCCGTTTCACCGGATTGTGAGATGGTCAGGAACAAGGTGTTCTGCGGCACCACCGGTTTGCGGTAACGGTATTCACTGGCAATCTCCACCTGGGTCGGGATTTGGGTGATGGCTTCCAGCCAATAACGCGCCACCAATCCGGCATGGTAGGAGGTGCCGCAAGCGATGATGTGGATGTTGTCCACCTGCTGCAGAATGGCGGTGGCCGCTTCGTTGATGAAATACGGTGAAATCCGGCCGTTGTACAAGCGCTCGGCAATGGTGTTGGCCACGGCCGTGGGTTGTTCGTGAATCTCTTTCAGCATGTAGTGGGCATAGCCGTCTTTGGTCAATGCTTCTGATGACAAAGTGACGGTTTTCAATTCCCGTTCGACCGGCTGCCCTGCGGCATCGAATATGTGACAGGAATCCTGGGTGATCTCCACCACATCACCGTCTTCCAGGTAATGAAATTGGTTGGTTTCATTGATCAAGGCCTGGACATCGGAAGCGACGAAGTTTTCCCCGTCGCCCAAACCCACCACCAAGGGGCTGCCTTTGCGGGCGGCGATGATGCGGTTGGGATCGGACATGCAGGTGATGGCCACCGCATAAGCCCCTTCCAATTGGCCAATGGCCTGATGACTGGCGGCCGAAAAACCCATGCCTTGGGCTTGGTAATGGTGGATCAAGTGGACCAAAGTTTCGGTGTCGGTGGCCGACTTGAAGGCATAGCCGGCAGCGATCAGTTGTTCCCGCAAGGGCCGGTAATTTTCAATGATGCCATTGTGCACCACGGCAATCGCGTTGTTCGAATCATGCGGGTGGGCGTTGGCCGATGTCGGTTCACCGTGGGTCGCCCAGCGGGTGTGACCGATACCCACATGTCCGGCCACCGGATGGGCGGCCAGCTCTTGTTTCAGTTGGCTCAGTTTGCCGGCTTGTTTGCGGATGGCGATGTGATCGCCCTCAATGATGGCAATACCGGCCGAATCATAGCCCCGATACTCTAGGGTCTGCAGGCCATTGACGATGACCTCAACCACATTCCTGTTGGCACTGACTGCAACGATTCCACACATGTTATTTCTGTTCCGGTTTGGTCCAGCCCTCGACCGATTTCTGGCGGCTTCTGGACAAAGTCAATTGGTCATCGGGGGTGTCTTTGGTGATGGTTGATCCGGCCCCGATGGTGGCATTTTTGCCCACCGTCACCGGCGCCACCAACTGGGTGTCTGAGCCAATGAACGCCCCGTCTTTGATGGTGGTGGTGAATTTATTCACCCCATCGTAATTACACGTGATGGTGCCGGCCCCGATGTTCACCGCCGCACCAATCTCGGCATCACCCAAGTATGTCAGGTGACTGGCTTTGCTGTTTCGACCCATGTGGGTCTTTTTGGTTTCCACAAAATTGCCCACTTTACAACCTGCGGACAACTCCGTCCCAGGGCGCAAACGTGCATACGGTCCAATGTGACACGGTCCGGTGGTCACCACCCCGTCCAGCATGGAATGGGGTGCCACCACCGTGCCGGCGGCCAAACGCGAATCTTTGATCACACAATGCGCACCGATGTGCACGTCTTCACCAAACTCACAGTCGCCCTCAAGCAACACCCCTTTGTCGATCATCACATCGGCCCCACAATATACGGTGCCCCGCACATCCACGGATTCAGGACGCAGCAAGCGCACGCCTTGATGCATCAGTTGTTGACGAATTCGCTGTTGTAACAGGTCTTCCAGTTCGGCCAGTTGGGCCATGTCATTGGCCCCCTTCACGACTTCGGCATCAACCACCACCGCGGCTTGAAACGGCTGGCCTTCGGCCGCGGCCAAACCGATCACATCGGTCAGGTAATATTCATGTTGCTGGTTGTCGTTGGACAACTGGCCCAGCCAGTGTTTGAGTGCTTTGGCTGGCGCCTGGATGATGCCTGAATTGACTTCCTGAATGGCCAGCACCGATTCATTGGCATCCTTGTGTTCGACGATGGCGGCGATGTGCTCGCCTTCACGGATGATGCGGCCGTAACCCGTGGCATCGGCCAACACCGCAGTCAAGACAAACTGCTGGTCCCGCCAAGGCAACAAATCAGCCACTTGCACCAGGGGGGCATCGCCATACAACACCAACACGTCCTCATCGTCTTGAAAAAAAGTCGCGGCTTGTTGGACCGCATGGCCGGTACCCAGTTGTTCTTTTTGTTCGGCCCAATTCACCGGCCAATCCTGGCCGTGTTGAATCAATTGTTCGGCCTGGTGCCCGAAGACCACGGTGATTTGGGCCGGCTCCAATGCCTGGGCCAAATCCAGCACATGATCAATCATGGCCCGCCCTGCCACTTCATGCAACACTTTGAGCTTTTGTGAATGCATCCGCGTGCCGGCCCCCGCCGCCAGGATCACCACATGCAAAGGGCGACTCATGCGGGGCTCCGTTGGGTCTTGGTTTGGGTATGGCTTGGGTGTCTGTTGATGATCAAGGCCAGCGCCTCATGCTGCAAAAGCAGTCATTATAATTCATCTGACCCTGAAGCCAAAACCCCGATGCCAGGCACCGGGGTTTTTCTGGGTTGATGCCCGCTGCTTAGCGGCTGGATTTTACCGCGGTCGCTGGCGGTATTCTTGCAGCACCACTTCGGTCAGATCCAATTGTTGATCGGCCTGATGTTGGTTCAACACGCGTTTTTTGGCTTGGGTGTTCAACCGCTCATAGTAGCGGTAGGTGCTGGGTTTGTGGTCCTTGATGTAGGCCGTTAACTGTTCCAAAGAATCAAAGTTCAGGGTCTGATTCATGGCAAACAAATTGCTTTCGGGGTAATCCTGAGCTGCGGCTGGTAGCAACACCGCCAACATCAACAACATCATTAGGGTCTGTTTCATGTTCACTCCTCTTGGGTTAATCAATCTGCACAGCGGTCCCCGAGTTTCGCTGCACACATTCATGGTGTCGCATTCAATTAGAGTAATTAATCTAAAGGCTCCGTTTTTATGGTAATCGGTTGATTTTGTTCATGGATTGGCAGAAAACACTTGACGGCTGTGTTGTTGCGTGTATACTGTGCATATTTATTATATACAGTAGGCACACAATGGATCCACACCTGATCCTCTCACAAACCGATGGTCGCCCCATGTATTTACAGATCATGGAGCAAATCAAACAATTGATTGCCGTTGGCGATTGGCAACCGGGGGCCAAAGTCCCTTCCATTCGAGAGTTGGCTGTGGCCACCCAAGTCAGTGTCATCACCGTCAAGCGGGCTTACCAGGAGTTGGAACGCGAAGGGGTGTTGATGACACAGGCCGGAGTCGGTTCCTTTGTGGCCCAAAACGAAGCACTGGGAGACCAAATCATGCGTTCAGAAATTGACAAACATTTGGCCGCCGCCTTGGCCCACGCCAAAGCGTTTGGCATCAGCACCGAGGACCTGTTACAGCGACTGCAACAGTTGGCCCAAACCCATTCAGGAGGCGATCATGAGTGAGTACGCCATTCAACTGCGCGGTGTGAGCCGCCAATACCCGCATTTTCAGCTGCAGGACATCAACTTGGCCTTGCCGACCGGTGGCATCATGGGCCTGATTGGCCCCAACGGTGCCGGCAAATCCACCTTGATCCGCATCATGATGGGCTTGGTGGGCGCCGATGCCGGTGACGTGCTGGTGCTGGGTCACCGCATACCCAATGCCCAGGTGTTGGCCAAAAATGACATTGGTTTTGCCTCCGAAGACATGCGTTTGTATAAAAACGCCACCTTACAATGGCACATGCATTGGGTGGCCAAGGTGTTCCCGGAACAATGGGATGGGGCCTATGCCCAACAACTGTTGCAGTCGTTCGACTTGATTGCCGCACAAAAAATCAAAGGCATGTCACACGGTCAACGGGTCAAGTCTGGCCTGTTGTTGATGCTGGCCCGCCACCCCCGTCTGCTGATTCTGGATGAACCCACCACCGGCTTGGATCCAGTGGCCAGAAAAGAGGTGCTGAATGAAATGATGCAGGTGCTGGCCGATGAAAGCCGCAGTGTGTTGTTCTCCTCCCACAACACCCAGGATGTGGAGCACCTGTCAGACCAGATCACCTTCATTGATCGCGGCCAATTGGTCAGCAGCAAAGACAAAGAGTCGTATCTGGAAAGTTGGCGGCGGGTGCAGGTCAAACTGCCCAGCAAAGAGGCACTGGCACCCCACCCGCAAATCACCGAAGTGATCCAACACGGTCACAGCGCCAACCTGGTGATCAAGGATTATGCACCGGACATGCTGGATCACCTGACCGCCCAAGGCGCCACCATCGGCACCGTCTCTCGCATGACCTTGGAAGAGATTTTTGTCGCCGAAGTGGAATACAAAAGAAACCAAACAGCCGCTGGAGTAAACCCATGAACACCGCCACCAACCCCATGACCACCAAACCGGGTCTGATCAAAGCCTTGGTTCGCAAAGACCTGGAGCTGAATGCCGCCCCACTGGCCTTGTATCTGGTGGTGGGTTTGATCAGCTTGTGGTTGTTGACATTTGACAGCAAAGGCCCGTTCTATGCCGGCAGTGTGCTGTTGTTGTCGATGGTCATCGTGGCCAGTGCCCACCTGGTGATCAACACCGTGACCACCGAACGCGATGACCAAACCTTGACCTTCATCATGAGTTTGCCGATCACCTTCATCCAATACACGCATGCCAAAATTTGTGCCAATTTATTGGGCTTCATGACTTTTTGGCTGATCATGTGGGCCGGCGTGATGGGGGTGATCTTCAGCCAAGCCGAAATCCCCAACGGCCTGGCCGTGTATGCCACCATTTTGTTGTTGGAGATGTTGGCGGTGTTTGTGTTGTTGTTGGGTGTTGGGCTGATCAGTGAATCGCAAACCTGGACCATTGTGGTGATGTCCTTGACCAACATTGGCTTGTCCCTGTTCATGTACTGGTTGTCCAGCGTGGCCGCGATCAAATCCCACATGGACGCCGCAGATCCGGTGTGGAATGCCACCGCCTGGACCATCATCGCCGCCGAATTGGCCTTCATTTTACTGGCTTTGGGCCTGACCTATTACGGCCAAAGCCGCAAACGAGATTTCTTATGAAGCCAAGCACCGATGCCGTGGCCGACCCGGCCATCCGTTACCATTACATGGACAACCTGCGGGCCCTGGCGATGCTCACCGGCGTGGTCTTTCATGCCAGCTTGGCCCACAGCCCGATGTTGCATTTTTTTTGGCTGACCGCCGACCAATCGGCCCCAGTGATCGACGTGTTTGCTTGGTTTTCGCACCTGTTTCGCATGCCGGTGTTCTTTTTGATCGCGGGGTTTTTTGCCACTTTTTTGCTGGAAAAAAGGGGGCTCAATCGGTTCCTCCTCAACCGCACATTGCGGGTGTTGCTGCCTTTTGTGATTTTTTTGCCCTTGGTGCTGTGGTCAATTGTCACTGGCATTGAATGGGCTGCAGACCATGTGAGCAAACCATCACCGGCTTTGTACTTCATCACCCAGCAAATGGCGGCCGACACCGAGCAACCGATCAACACCTCACACCTGTGGTTTTTGTATTACCTGTGTCTGTTTTATGTGGCTTGGTTGTTGTTGCGCGGTTTGCGCCTGGCGATGGGCGCATGGGTGCAGCACTTGATGCGGCCCTGGGTGGTGGTGTTCATCATGCCACTGCTGTTGATTCCAGCCTTTTACAGCGTCAATGCCCCCCACCCGGCACCCGAAACCCTGCAGCCCCTGCTGTGGCCTTTTGGTTTGTATGGGGTGTTTTTCCTGTTCGGAACCTGGTTGTACCACCACCAAAACTTGATTCAAGCCTTGTACCGTTATTGGCTGTGGATGCTGTTGGCTGGTTTGGGCAGTTATGTTTATTTTGCTTATCGGGTACCGGCGGCAGAAGGCACTTGGCTGATGGCCATTGCTGAGTCCTTCACCGCTTGGTACATGACCCTGGTCTGCGTGGTGGCCGGACACCGCTGGCTCAACCAACACAACCGGGTGGTGCGGTATTTTGCCGATGCGTCCTATTGGATATATCTGATCCACATCCCGGTGCTGTTTGTGGTGCAATTTGCGCTGCTGGATCTGGCCTGGAACCTGTGGTTGGAATTTTTCCTGTCCACCGTGATCACCCTGGGCATTGGTCTGTTGACTTATGCCTTGTTGGTCAGGTGGTCACCCATTGGCTGGTTGCTCAATGGCAAACGCCAGTGAATCAACCGCCGATTGACAGCCACAACAAGATCAAACCCACCGCCGCCGGCAAAGCTTGCACGAAGAGGATTTTGCGGTTGGCGGTGACGGCGCCATAAATCCCTGCGATCAACACGCAGGTCAAGAAGAACAATTTGATGTGAAAGCCAGCGGCTCCCAACCACAAACCCCAAATCAGACCGGCGGCCAAAAAGCCATTGTACAAACCTTGATTGGCGGCCAAGGTTTGACTTTGATCGGCCTGCTCCTGGGTCAAACCAAAGGCCTTCAAACCCAAAGGCTTGGTCCAAAAAAACATCTCCAGCACCATAAAGTAGAGGTGCAACAATGCCACCAACCCAATCACCCCATTCGCTGCCATCGTCATGTCATTCTCCGTCAATCAATCCATACATTTAAAGACATGCCTCGGCCCCTGTCAAATCTTAGGGCCTGTTAACACCCACTGAAAGGCGACTGCTGGATCGTATTGTTCAGCCATCAAGGCATCAGTCGTGAGGTGTGGTCACTCCACATGAACGACTGAATAACGCTGAGGGATGAAAAATACGACCCAGCCCCATGGGTTCAGACTGCAAAGGCCACACCCTGCGTTGCTCACCGCTCGATTGGAGTGGCCAAACCACGCGATTCGCGCCTTGATTGTGACCTTTGCAGCCTGCACAGTGGTCTTGCAGTGGGTGTTAACAGGCCCTAGCCAGACACACCAACATCACCCCAGCGCAGCGGCCAAGGCAACGGCCCACTGCGACCACCATACTGATTGGGCCAACGGTGCGGTGCCAAACATCACCGCGGTGATGAGCACGGTGCCCCACAACGAAACCGCATGAAAGCGACCCAATTGCAACCGGTCCCACCAAACCCAAAAAGCCATCAATACCAGGTGGGTGATGGCCGCATACAGGCCAGCCAGTTCAAGCACCCCCAAGTGATGCAAGTACAACCGGGCAAACGCGGCCTGCATCAAAGACAAGGTGCCCAGCAGCAGCAAACGCGGGTGCCATGATCGGTCACTTATCAGCAGCGCCAAAACCACACACACCGCAAACACCAACAAAGTGGCCAAGCGAAAGAAAGGCAGCTGGATGGCGTGTTGCGTCTCACCCAAAGTCAAATAATGTTGCATGAACTGGGCTTGCAACCACACCCCAGTAACCACCACCCCAGCAGCCACAATCACGCCCAACAGCCCCAAGCGCCGATGCCACCGTCGGTGATGCTTGATTTGCAGCCAGGCTTGCAGCACCATCAACGTCAACCAAGCAAAACAATACGCCGCATGAACGTGGGTCAATGCCACGGGCGATTGAAAAGTTTGCTGCCACAGCGGCTGAAAATACCCGGGCCAAAAACCCACCACGGCCAACAACCACAGGGTCAGTGACCAGCCAAAAAAACCCTGGATGGCAGTGGGCTTCATGTTAAACCGCCGCTGCGTCGGGCGACAAACTGCGGCGAAACTGTCGCTGCAACAACCACCAACTGACCACCAACTGCAGGTACACGGTGATCACCGAGGCCACCCACAATTGTTCAATCCGAAAATCCGCTTGCCGCGACAGCCAAATGGCCGGGATGGCAAAGGTCACCAACCGGGTGGCGGTGCTCCACATGGCAGGCCAGGTGTGGCCCAAGGCCTGGAACATGCCGGAGCAGGTGAAGATGAGTCCTGAGGCCATGAAGTTCAGACAGATCATGTGCAAGAAGGTGCTGGCCACGACCAAGGCTTGGGCATCATCGGCAAAACTTTGCACCAACCACATCGGCTGCGCATAGGCCACCCAGGTCAACAGCGCCATGATGCCCAAACTCATGCCGGCCGCCCAATGGAAAGTCGCCCTGACCCGGTCAAACAACCGGGCCCCGAAATTCTGGCCGGCCACCGCCGGTGCGGCAAAGGCCACGGCCATGGCCGGCAGAAACATCGATTGCATGATGCGGGAACCCAGTCCAAAACCGGCTTGGGCCACGGCCCCCAATTCACTGATGGCAAAATAGATCACCGCCATGTACAAAAACATCAGCATGAATTCACCGCCAGCCGGTAAACCAATGCCCAACATGCGACGCCACACCGACAAGCGAGGGCGCACCTTGCTGGCGGCGTATTCGACGTATTTTTCCATGCGTGAAAAATACCAGGCCAACAAAATAACTGCCACCCACACCGAAATGGTGGAAGCCAGACCAGCGCCGGCCACCCCCATCGGCGCAGCGAACCACCAGCCTTGAATCAACATCGGCGACAACACCATGTTGAGCACCGTGGTGATCAGTTGAATGACCATGGTGGGCATCACGATGCCGGTGCCCCGCAAGGCCGAACCCATGGCGATCAGGGCAAACTGCCCAGCCATGGCCGGGGTGTACCAATACAAATACGTCAACCCCTCACGGATGGTGGCAGGATCGCTTGACACGGTGTGCAAATACCAGCCACTCAAGCCATAGCCTGCGGCCAAAGTGATCAAGCCCAACAAGGCCGAGAGCAACAAGGATTGGTTGAACACCCAATTGGCGTCATCCCGATCTTTGCGGCCCACCGCATGGGCGATCAAGGTTTGGGTGCCAACCCCCAACACCTGGGTCAAGGCAATGACCAAAAACGACACGTTGCCAGCCGCACTGACGCCAGCCAATGAGGCCGGGCCCAAGTGGCCGACAAAATACAAATCCACCAGGTAATACAAGGTCTGGATCAACATGCTGATGCCAATGGGAATGGCCATCACCAAGATGTGTCGGGGGATGGAGCCTTGGGTCAGGTCTTTCATGCCACGCGCCTGTTAACTACCAAACTCATGCGGTGTGGTCGCGCTTGCTTGACCACCACAACAGCCAAGCCAAAGCCGCCAGCACCAGACCGATCAGATCGATCCAAAAAATTTTGGCCAAGCCGGCATTCAACGCCGCCACCGGCCAAGCCAAGCCCATGAATCCCAACATGGACAGGCTGGCCATGAACAAGGCGGGGGCTTGCCAGGCCGGTTTGAACAATGAGGCCAACACAAAGCCACCCAACAGACCAAACAACAAAGCCCGATGGCGCATCAAAATACCCCACTCGGCCTGGGTAAATTCAACCCCATAAGCCTGGCTCATTTGAGCCAAAGAAAACAGGCCCAAAACCGGCAAAAAGTTGATCAAGCCAACCAAGGCCAAACAGCCAAAAAAAAGTTTCTGTTTCATGATTTGTGCTCCTGATAACGGGCCACTTCGGCCACTTGCAAGCTGACTTGTTTGCGCCCCTCATCCAACCATTGGGTGGCCACCTGGCGAAAGCCAAAACACGCATGAAAAGCGGCCGATGCCTGATTCATCGGTACGCAGTTGTATTCGCAGGTAATCCGTTCAATGCCCTGGATTTTGGCCAGATGAAACAAATCTGCATACAGCCTCAGGCCCAAATGCCGACCGGCCAGAGCGGGACTGATGACGATGCGGTCAACATACCAAAAGCCCTGGTGGTGCTGTTGGAACCAGCGGTAATTGGGGCTGTCATAAGCCACGTGATCAGGCATCACCAGTAAAAAACCGGCCACTTGATCCTCAACCATGATGACCCGGTGATACACCGACCAGTCATGTAATTGCTGCAAACGGGCTGTTGCCAAAGGCGCGGTCCACTGCACCACTGCCTGGTTGAGGCGCAGGATGTCGGCAAAATCGATGGGGCCGGCAGGTCTGATGGCAGCGGTAGTCATGAAGCCATTGTAACTGATCAATGCCGCCCTGTTGTCAGGCTTTCACGGGCGCCAAGGGCTCAACCGCATCCCTGGCCCGCTGATTTCAGTCCTGTGGCCTGGACTCAGTAATAGACCTCATCCCATTGATCGATGATGTCACTGAATAAGCGACCACCCTGGTTGTCCAGGAAGCACGCATAATATCCTTTGAAGTTGTTGGCATGGTCACTGACTTCTTGATAGAAATCCGTGGTGTTGGCCGACACCAGGTAGGCGATTTGGTGGCGGTCATAACAACTTTTGAATTGTGATTCGGCCAGCGACATACAGTCCGGGTTGTCACTCAAGTAGCAGTTGTCAATCAAATCCAGGCGCAAATCCAGGGGTGATACAAACACCCGATCGAGCGTGTCCTCATAACGAAAACAGCCCACAAACTCATCTTCGATCTTCGGTTTGATGGCATCGTAGGCTTCATCCGACATGACTTCCACATCAATGTCATCCATACCGGCTTGTTCCCAACAATGGTCTACCTGATCTTCCACCGCGGCTTCACACCGGGCATTGCCCATGCAGATTTCGTCCGGTTGGTAGCCGGCAAATGCCGATGCGGTCACCAAGCCACCTATTTTCAGGAATTTAAACAAGCCAAATTTTTTGATTAATATGAACAGCACACCGACAATGCCCAACACCCAACCGCCAATGGTTTGCACCAGCTTCCACATGGCAGCTTGGTCCGTTGACTGGCCTTTTTTCCGAGCCGCTTGGCGGCTGCGATGGGTGCTTCGAGGTGGTTCTTCGGCGGCGTCTTCGTTGATGCTGCTGGGTTCATCCTCAACGCTTTTCTGAATCACCGGCTCCAGCACTTTGTCCGGTCGCCGCATGTCATTGTACGCCGGTGGTGTGGCAGGAGTGGGTGCCGCCAGGTCGGCCGCAGAATCGGCCGCCGCCTCGTCTGCAGGCGCTGATTCTTCTGCCATCGGCTCCAGTTCCCAAGCGCCGGCGGTTGGCGTCGTTGGGCTTGATTGGGATGGCGTGGCGGTTGTTTTCGGTTCAGCCGTGTTGTGGGCCTGATCCGATGGCACGGACGCCTCCGCTGATGGCGGTTGGTCATCGCTGAGCGGCGGACTGGGTTCAGTAACAGTTGGCGGCTTAACCAGGGCCGCCCGTTCCAACCGCACCACCATGCCAATGGACTCCAGCAACGACTTCATTTTGTAAGCTTTGACGTGCTCGGCACTGGACTTGACCACCACTTCGCGACCGGCCTCAATGATTTTCTTGGCTTTGGCCGGCAGCAATTTAAACCGCTGGGCAAATGCCTCAGCGACGGCATCCGACTCGAATCCATCCTGCAACTGACCGGTGTAAATGACTTTAAATTGATTCTGATCCATGAATTGATTGGCGTTGTTGAAAGCCTGAATGTAAACAATTTCCTGGGCGATGGCAAGCAGCGCGGGGCGGAACATGCCAGGACTTCCTGCTCAACAGTCCCCTGCGCAGCACACCAATGGGGTTCATTCAGGCCGCCATGGGCCAGAAATCAATAGCCAAATGCTTTGATCAAAGCTTGCAACTGGTCTTGATATGGCGCCAATTGTGCCTGGTAGTTGCGCCAACGGCTGACTGAACCTTGGTTGATGTCTTCGGCCACCTGGGCATAACTGTTGGTGCTGACCCGCGCTCGGGTGGCCAGCCGCCGATCGGTGTCCAACATCTCGGCTTGAAAAGGAATGCGCAGGAATTGACACAATTTGTCAACCACCGTTTGGGGTTGACTGACCAAGGCTTCATACTTCACCGTCATCAATTGTTGGCCCAAGTGCGGTGCCAACTGTTGCCACACCTCCATGCACTGGGCATACATATCGACCGCCTCTTCAATGCGGCTGAAATGCACAAATGCCTGGTTCGGCACATAATTCTGCATGAAGTTACTGATCACCACATCGCCTGGATGGCGCAGCATGAACACAAACCGGGCCGCTGGAAATAACTGCTGAATGAAGGCGACTTCCAGGAACCGCAACGGCAATTTGTCCAGCACCAACTGCCCAGGGCTCACTGTGGCGTGTTGTTTGAGTTGCTGCCAATACAGTTGCCGCCAATGGGACCAATCGGCAGACGCCAACCATTGCGGATCGCGGTGTTGGCCACCGGCTTGGCCGATGGCTTTGATCACCGTTTCGATGGTGGGCATTTCCTCGATGGAATGGACCTGTGAATGGACACTCAAAATGGTGTCAATCAACGTCGTGCCAGAGCGTGGAAAACCAACCAAGAAACACAAATCACTGCCCAACTCGGGGTCATCCACAGCGGTCGTTTGATTAGTCCCCTGACCCCGCAGGCGTTGCCACAAGGTGGCCTTGGGTGGCGGTTGCAGGGTCGCAATTTGTTGTCGAATGCCCGCCAAACGTTGTTCAAAGGCCGTCGCGTCAACCGCTTGAAACCGGGGGCTTTGCCGGGCCAATTCGTTGGCTTGCCGATAAGCTTGCCATGCCGCTTCATAATCACCACTGTGATCGGCGATGGCGCCCCGTTCAAACCAATATTCGGTGGCTTTGCGCACCGGCAAGGCCGCCACCTGTATTTGCTCCAGTTTGGCCAATGCCGCGGCAAATTGTTTGTTGCGTTTGTCGATCCTGGCCGCATCGATTAAGGCCGTGGGATGCTGTGGATCCAGCGCCAAAGCCTTGGCATTGGCCTGTTCTGCTGCGGCCAACTGGTTGGTTTTTTCATACACATCACACAACTCACACCAGGCATCGATTTCATTCGGATCCAAGGACAGGGCATGCTGCAAACAGCGGATGGCTTGCTCCGATTGTTGCATTTCATTCAACAGCACCCCTTTGTAGCTGTAGACCATGGCCAAATCAGGGTCCAAATCCATGGCCCGGTCATAGCATTCGATGGCTTTTTCCAGCTGGCCCAACACATGCCAGGCCAAACCTTGGTTGACCCAGGCCAAGGTGTGCTGCGGATTGATTTTCAGCAACTGATCAAACGTCTTTAAGGCACCTTCATGCTGCTCCATCACCGATTGGGTGATGGCCCAATTGTACCAAGCCGATTGGTAACCGCCTTGACATTCAATGGCTTTTTGGTAATGACTGACCGCTTCATCCATGACACCCAAAGCCCGCCGTGTGTGACCCAGGTTGTGCCAGGCTTGGGCATAATAGGGGTCCAAACGGATGGCCGTTTTGAACGACTTGATGGCTTTACCAGACTGGCCTGAGTTTTGCAGGGCCCGCCCCAAGTGGTTGTAAGCCGTGGCCAAATCACCTTGGCGCTGCAGGGCCTGCTCTGCCAGTGACACCGCGGCGGTGAGGTCTTGCTGGATCAATGCCAGAATCGAAGCCGACACCAACCCTTCGGCCGAATCTGTTGATGCCATGGTTTGCAACAAAGGCATGGCTTTTTCCACGTCATTTTCGCCAATGTACAACTCCCGCAACTGCACCTGGCTGGCTTCATCATGGGGTTGTGCGGTCAACTGCGCTATGGCCTGTTGGGTTTCACCTTGGGCCAACAGTTGGGCCGCTGACTGAGACTTTTTGGGGTCACTCATGGGTTGTCGGTCAATGATAATGGGGCCATTATACAAGCCTTGCATGGCCTTGTGCTGATTGGCTTGAATTGTGAATTGCTTCTCAATCTGCTCAGCTGTTGCAAAAAAAAACCACGAAATTCAAGACAAAGCCACCTTCCCTCGCTAACATGAATGGGGTGTATTAACCGAGCTGACCAATGAAATCAGCCTTTTTGGGGAAAAATCATGAAGAAAATTTCAACCTTTTGTCTGTTGGTCTGCAGCCATGTGGCCCTGGCCAAAAACCTGTTCATTCAGACCGAACAACTCAACCACCAACAATTACCTGAAACTGAACGATCGGCGATGTTGGCACAAGTGAACGAAGCCATGTTGGCCGAAGGGTCGAAGCAGTTTGACTTGCAATTACCCAACGGCATGCAAGTCACAGCGGTGACAGATCGCGTCAAGCACCACGGCAAAAATCGTTTCAGTTGGTTTGGTCACCTGCTGGGACAGCCCGAAGAGCAACTGTTCATCAGCGTGGTCAGTGGCCACTATGCCGGCTCCTTGTACACCAAATCTGGCACCTTTGAATTCAGTTCGGCTGACCAACAAGTGATGCGCATCGCGGAATTGGAAACCACCGCCTTTCCCGACTGCGATGGTGAGGAACCAGCCGCTTGGTCTCAGGCCAAACAACAAGGCGTGCCAACAGTCAAAAGTGGTGGCACCATTGAATTTGATGTGATGGTGCTGTACACCCCGCAAGCGCGCGCCGGTGCCGGCGGCACCTTGGCCATTGAGGCCACGGCCCAAGCAGCGGTTGACGCCATGAACCTGTCATTCAGCAACAGCAATGTGGACGCCGAGGGCACCATGACCCACACCCAAATACTTGGCTACAACGACACCGGCAACTCTTCAACCGATTTGTCTTGGTTACAAGGCGACAGTTATGTGGATGAACTGCGCACCGCTTATGGGGCCGACATGGTGGCCATGTTGGTGGAGTCCATGGGTGGCTGTGGCCGGGGCTATGTGATGCGCACCCCAGGCGCCGGGTTTGCCGATTTTGCAGTGCAGGTCACGCGGCGCAGTTGCGCGGTTGGCAACCTGTCATTTGCCCATGAATTCGGTCACAACATGGGCCTGGAACACAACCCTGAAGACTCCAGTGCGACCAGTGCCACCGCTTCCTATCCATGGTCTTTTGGTCATTATCACAACGGTGAGTACCGCACCGTGATGTCCTATTCGGCCCAGTGTGCCAGCGGCTGCACCCGGCGGCAGTATTTTTCCAATCCCAATGTGCAGTTCAATGGCCTGGATACCGGCGTTGCCAACACCCGTGACAATGCCCGCTCCTTGGACTTGACTGCCAGCATCGTTTCGGCATTTCAAGTGCCGGCCAATGACACCATTTTTGAAGACAGTGTCGAATAAACCGTTACTGCACAACCCAGGATCGCCTCGACTGGCGATCCTGGGTCCATCATCAACATGGATCCATTGGAAAATTTACTGATCAAACACGGCCTCAAAGTCAAAGCTTTGCTGCTGCTGTTGGCCCAGGCTATACCCGCATGCAACGCCTCGACCCTGCATGACTTGATCAACCTCATGCGGCTTTGAGCGCAGACCAGGCGATTCAGTGCGCTGCTTATTGGCCAACCAACGCCGCTGATCTGGCCTCACAAGCCGCGATGTTATCGGCGGCCACCCGCTGAATGGGAAATGTCCCGGCATATGTCGAGTCGTTGAATTCATAGCTGACTTGCCCAAAGGTACAATCTTCAAACTCAATGGTCAGGCTGCCCACCAGCTGCGTGTCCACCATGGCTGGGTCATCAAACACCCCACCGGTTGAGTTGTACAAAGTCAACTCCACCACTTGGTCATCACCCACGGCACCGGAAGCGGTGAACCACCGATGCGCCGCATCACCCAGTGCCTTGGTGCCGGTGTCGTCATCCGCATAGGTATACCAAGCGGCAAAAAACACATCGCTGTCGGGGTACACATCGAGCATGAAGCCCTGACCGCCGGTGTTGGGATTGATCCAGGCCCCGGCAAAACCACTGTGCAAAGCAAAGTTGTCTACCCGCTCATCACAAGACGACTCGATGGCCCCCACCATCACGCCCAATCGGTAGATGTCTGTGGTGAAGGTCAGTTGGCCATCATTTTGATCAACCAATGCAAATGCCGTATAAATGCCCGAGGTAGACAACACATACTGGTAGAGCCGACCAAACTTTCGGTCGAATGTGAGGTTGAACAATCCATTATCGGAGTTGACTCCCATGGTGCCCACATAGGAGGCACTGCCATCTTGTTTGTAAACTTCATACAAGCTTTTACTGGCTGAATCGACCCCAAACATTTTGCCATCACACGTCGCTGCGATGTCGTGCAAATCAGGTGCCGTTGATTGCGATCCCACCAAACTCAACGCACCCGTGGATAAGTCACACGTGTACAGGCTAGCAAAAGTGTCATGGTTTTGATCATCAGTGGCAATGACATAACAAGTGTTGCCTTCATCGATCGTCATGCCTTGGATTGATTGACCTGAACCCAAGCCAATTAGACCACCTAATTCAGTCACTGCTGCGGTCATCGGATCGATGCTCAACAGGTTCTTTTGTTCGGTTCGACTGATGGCATACAGTTGTGTTCCATCGGCACTCCAAGCCATTGCCAGAGGACGCTTATCATCTTCTGTCTGAGAGCCAACAAAAACCCGGTTTTCAATGTCATCCATTGCATGGCGATAGGCGGCGTAGGGTTCTCTGGTGCCATCACTGTTGATGTATCCTTTCACATCAACCACAAAGGCTCGGCGGTTGTCATTGGATTGAACTATTCCACCGTCGATTGCCTGAGTCAAGACTTGATCGCTGTTGGCTTGCTTTGTGTTGAAGGCAAAATCTTCGATTTGATGAGCTGTGCTGATGTTTATCCACGACAATAGACACGCTGCCACTAAAAGCTTGGGTGAACGATTCATGATTTATCTCCTTATAAAATGTGGTTGACGATACTCGCCTGAATAATCCATGTGGGTCTGAAGCCCGCCTGTGAATTATGACAAAATGTAAATTAAAATGACAGGAAATTCTGTGATTTCTACCAAGCCAATCCAATTTAAGATACAGCTGAGTCGAAATCACCTGACCCGGTTCGTCTCAAACACAACTAACTGAGGAGAAATTTTATGAATCAATGGTTTATGGTCGTCTTGTTGCTTATTCCCAACTTGGCCTGGGGCAAGGTCCCCAAAACCGAACACACCTTTGGTCTGGCTGCAGGGGCCGATCGTCCCGCTGCCAGCATTGAACAAGTGGCCTGGTTGGCTGGATCCTGGCAAGGCACGGCTTTTGGTCAACAATTTGAAGAAGTGTGGAACCCACCCAGTGCCGGCACCATGGTCGGCATGTTCAAGCTGTACAGTGCCGATAAGGGGGTGAATTTTTATGAGATCATGCTGATCACCCCACAGGACAACAGCCTGTCATTGCTGGTCAAACATTTCACTGCCGATTTTGTCAGCTGGGAAAGCAAAGAGGACCATGTGAATTTTAAATTGGTGGCCATTGAAGACGACGCCATTCACTTTTCTGGTTTGAGCTTTTACCGCATCAATGATCAGGAAATGCACGCCTATCTGGCCATGCGCAAAAGCGACGGCAGCGTGAAAGAAGAAAAACTGTTGTTCAAACGGTTGTGACTTGGGTCCTCAAGCCCGGGTCTTGGCTTGAGGGCTGCCAAGCTTTCCGCCCAAATAGGCCATTGGCAGATACGCCAACACCAAATCTGCCAGCACAAACCACAGCGGGCCACCGGTCAGATACACCATGGTGATGCCACCGGCCAGAAACACCAGGCCAACAACCAGGGCACAACGCATGGGGTGACTGGCGGCCAGGCGGGCCGCCAACCAAGCACCGGCCAAAGTACCCAAAGCGTGGGCCAACCAGGGAAACACAAAATTTTTCGGTTCAAACAATGCCATGCTGGCTTTGAGTTTGGCCATGTCAGAAACATCGGCCCCTGGCGGCAAAGGAATCACATGCGGTCCCACACTGACCAAACCCATGTTGACCACACTGCCCAATAAAAATCCGGCGATGACTGCCAGGATGTTTTTGCTGATAGAATTCATGATGATGCCCTCCGGTTAGCAGACCATCATAACAAATTCCCTGGCCCCATGAAGCCAAAACGTCACCTGCGGTGACGTCTTGGGTCCGTTTTTCGGTCATGTTCGGATCAAAACAAGCCTTCGTATTCGGCCGTGGCCGACACGCTTGTGTAAGTGCCGTTGGGCTTCAGCACCGTGGCATTGACCGTGACGGACCGATACTGCCGGATTGGCACAAAGCACAAACTGTTGTTGGATTGACAATGGCTGTTTGACCAGTTGATGGTAGCGCCGGTGGGAACATTGTCGATTTTGAACACCGCCGTGGTGGTCCTGGCGGCAGCGGCACTGGCACAGAAATCATAGGTATACATGTCATATGCCGGGGTGTCGACAAAACACTTCATGCGGATGGCCGAAGATTTGTTCATGGGGCCGCTGTCCAAATCATCAGCCGCTTCAGGTAAGGCTTTCAAGGCCAAGGCCAAATCTTCTTCTGCGGATAATTCTTTGGCCACAGCAGTACCAGCCAATGACAGCGAAGCAATGGTTAACAAGGTTTTCAAGGATTTATTCATGGTTTACTCTCTCATTCATTATTTATTGAGACCCAATCGGAGGATTGGGCTGGGGTTCTGATGCAGTTAACTCAGGGCCTGATACTGACCCAAGCGCCCTCAGAACTGGCCTCATGATAGCCTTGGGCGGTTAATATTATGTTTTCATTTGGTAAATATTTTGTTGCATATATGTATATTTTTAACTTGTTAGTACCGCCTTAAATCAACCGAAAGTTATCATTAAGACAAGCCAGCTCACTCCCCGGACCAACCCCCTCTTAACCGGGATTTCACCCCTTATTTGCTAAACTTTCGATTTGGTTTTTGTGTGGCTGAACTGAACATATCCATGAAATTTTTCGCTGTGATGATCCTCCTGTGGTTGCTCTGTGGCACGGCACAAAGCAATGGAGCCGGCTTGTTCGTGGTTAATTCGGCAATCAAGTTAACCCATTGGGTCGATGTCATCAAAGACGTGGCCTATGGCGAACAAGACTGGCAGCGGCTCAACGTTTATCCCCAAGCGTCCAGTGCACCGGTGGTGTTGTTCATCCATGGCGGTGGCTGGTACAAAGGCAGCAAAGACCAGTACCATTTCGTGGCCGACGCCTTGGTCCGGCGCGGTTATGTGGTGGTGATTCCTGATTACATCAAATACCCCGAGGGCCGCTTCCCAACTTTTGTGCAAGACGTGGCCCAGGCCACCGCTTGGGTCAAGCAACACATCGCTGAGCACGGCGGCAACCCGGCACAGTTGCTGCTGGTGGGTCATTCAGCCGGTGCCCACACCGGGGCCTTGCTGGCCACCGACGCCTCTTATTTGGCGCAGGTGGGTATGCAACCGCAGGAGTTGTTGGGTTTTGTGGGTTTGGCCGGACCTTACAATTTCACCCCGACCTACCACCAATTCGTCGCCACTTTTGGCCGCGAAAATTTTGCGGTCATGTTGGCCAACAACCACGTCAATGGTGACGAACCCCCCATCCTGTTGTTGCATGGCATGGACGACAAAAAAGTCAGCCGCTTCAATTTTGACACCTTCAAGAACATGTTGACCAGGCACCAAATTCCACTGCAGACAGCCCTGCTGCCGGAGGTTGGCCACGCCGAGATGGTGCTGAAAATCCACCCCTGGTTTGCCGATGAGGTGGATGTGGGAGCGCGCATTGATGCCTTTGTCAAAACCCAGCTCAATGCCACCCAGGCCAACGCCAGTCAGGGGGCATCAAACGGCCAGTGAGCCCCTGGCATGAAGCCGCTCAAACCACTGTTGTGCTTGGTTTGAGTCCAATTGATCGACCCCACCAATCAGGGTGGTCTTGACCGGTTTGAAGCCAACGAATTGCAGGATGTTGCGGCGCAATGTTTGCACCCCATGGGCCCGAAAATACCAACGATAAACCCAAGCGGGCATGCCCATGGTGACCACCAACCGGGCCGAACGGCCCTGTAGTTTTTTGATCTTCATGGGATTTTTGGCGTCCATGGCAAAAGCAAAATCTGGGCGCGCCACTTGCTCAAAAAAGGCCTTCAACAAAGCTGGCATGCCGCCCATCCACAAGGGGAAGAACAGCACCAAATGTTGACACCATTGGATGTCCGCTTGCACCGCTTGGATGGCGGCGTTGACCGCACTGTCTTGCCATTGTTGTTGGCTGCGGATCCAGGGAAAATCAAGCTGGCCCACAGCCACCTGCCTGACTTCATGCCCAGCGTGTTCGGCCCCAGCCTGATAAGCGGCAGCCAGGGCATGGGCCAAATGATCATCAGTGGCCGACGGATGGCCTTGTAACAACAAAATGCGGGTCATTGGACTGCTCTGGTGGATCAATGATCATTGTAGCCAGGCTGGCGCTGGGATGTCTTGACCCAGGTCATGTTCAGCATCGACAGCATTTGCTAATCACCGAATGGGCCGTTACAATGCGCATTCCTATGAAGTCAGGACGACCTGACCACTCACCTGCATTTGGGGACGGCCCCGTTGATACACACGAGGCCAACATGAAATACTTGATCCTGTCATCCCTGTTCGAAATCATTTGGGTGAATTTACTCAAAACATCCGCCCAAGCCAACCACAAATTCAGCCTGCTTGCCATCGTCGTGGTCACCATGGTCCTGAGTTTTTATTTTCTGGCAGCGGCCGTCAAAACCTTGCCTTTGACCTTCACCTACGCGGTGTGGACCAGTGCGGGTTTGCTTGGGACCGCATTGATCCAGCACTTTGTCTTTCACCACCACTTGTCACTGCAATCTTGGTTGGCGGTGGGCTTGATTGTTTTGGGTATTTGTTTACTGCAGCCAGGAATTGTTAAACCATGAGTTGATTTCAGCACAGCCTGGCCGGCATGAAGCCATCAACTGACACTGGGTTCTCGGATGAAAAATACCCGCCTGATCAGCTCATTATTGACTTCGTACATGGCCACCACATCCACTGGGCCACCGGGCAGGCCTGTCACCGTCTCGCGGTCGATGGCAAAATCACCGATGTCGTTGGTGGCATGCACCCGACAGGCCAAACCAGGGGTGGTAAAGCGGTCTTGATACATGGCCCTGATCTCCTGCATGCCGGCAGCGATGGTCTGCCCCGAGGGCAAATCGATCAAGCTGGCATCCTCGGCAAACAAGGCACAAAATGCATCCAAATCACAGCGGTTGTAGGCAGCCAACTGTTCAATGGCAACGGCTCTGGGGGTTTTCATGGTGGCAGGCTCCGGGACAAAACCCCATTATAAGCAGCGATTTGGGCCGTGACAAAAGCATTGTATTTTCCCTGTTTGTTCCCTATAATCTAGGGATGTTGACCGAACGCGAACAAGACACCTTGAATTTCATCAAGGACTACATCGACCACCACCAAAAACCACCGCGGCTGGTGGACATCGGAGCGGGCTTGGACATCAAGGCCATGGGCCACATTTCCCGCTTGTTGAAAGCCCTGGAAAACAAAGGCTTCATCCAACGCAGCAACGCCAACCGCGGCATCACCTTGCTGAACCCACAGCAATCGCCACCACCACAGGGTTTGCGCATCAGTTTAGACAGCGGTGAACTGCCGGTGCTGGGCCGCATTGCCGCCGGCTCACCAATCGAAGCGGTGGCCGATGATGAGACCATTGACATCAACGCCATGCTCTCAGGCAACGATCACTTCGTGCTGAAAGTCGAAGGCCAGTCGATGCAGGATGTGGGCATCATGGACCAGGACTGGGTGGTGATCAAAGCCACCAACCAAGCCCGCCAGAACGACATCGTGGCGGTGATGATCAACGGCTGGGAGACCACCCTGAAGCGGATCCAATTCCTGGATGCCCAAACCACCCGTCTGATCCCGGAAAACAGCGACATGGAACCGATGGAGTACCACCCCGAACAACTGACCATACAAGGTGTGTTGGTCGGTCAATTTCGCCGTTACTGATGCAGTTGATGGACAAACTGGCGGTGCTGGCCGATGCCGCCAAGTACGACGCTTCTTGTGCCTCCAGTGGCACCACCCGCAGAGATTCGGCCGGGGGGCAGGGCATCGGTTCGGCCGGCGGCACCGGTATTTGTCACAGCTACACCCCGGATGGTCGCTGTGTCTCCTTGTTGAAAGTCCTGTTCACCAACTTTTGCATTTACGAATGCAGTTATTGCGTGAACCGCGCTTCCAGCCAAGTACGCAAAGCGCGCTTCTCAGTGGCTGAGGTGGTCAAACTGACTTTGGATTTTTACCGGCGCAATTACATCGAAGGTTTGTTTTTGAGCTCGGGCATCATCCAGGACGAAGATCACACCATGGAACAACTCACCCTGGTGGCCAAAGAATTGCGGCTGAAACATGGGTTCAAAGGTTACATTCACTTGAAAACCATACCCGATGCCTCACCCGAACTGCTCAAAGAAGCCGGTCGGTATGCCGATCGATTGAGTATCAACATCGAGCTTCCGACCCAACAAAGCCTGAAAATGCTGGCGCCGGAAAAGAGCATCCAGGGCATCACCACCACCATGTCACGCCTGCAGGCTGGCATTGACGAAGCCAAATCCCAACGCAAAAACCGCCAAACCATCAGCAACCGCCGCAGCCAAGCGACATTCAACTTTGCGCCGGCCGGTCAGAGTTCGCAAATGATCATTGGCGCCGACGATTCAACCGACGGCACCATCCTACAAACCTCGGACCGCTTGTACAGCCAGTATCGCATGCGCCGCGTCTACTATTCGGCCTTCAGCCCCATCCCCGATGCCTCCTCGGCTTTGCCCATACAAGCACCCCCCCTGGTGCGCGAACATCGGCTGTACCAAGCCGATTGGTTGTTGCGGTTTTATGGTTTTTCCACCCAAGAAATTGTGCCCACTGTTGGCCCTGAAGCCGGCATGTTGGACCTGCACATCGACCCCAAATTGGCTTGGGCCATTCGCCACCGCGACTGGTTCCCCATCAACGTCAATCGGGCCCCCTTGGAATTGTTGTTGCGGATCCCTGGCATTGGTGCCCGCACCGCGCACAAAATCACCCGCGTGCGGCGGCATCGCCGCTTGCGCTTGGCCGACCTGCAAGCGATGCGGGTGCCGTTACCCAAGTGTCGACCCTTCATCGAAACGCTGGACCACACCCCTGCTGCCAGTCTGCTGGAACAAGACAACCTGCGGCGCCATTTCATCCCACCGGTGCAACAAGAATTGGACTTGTTCCAAGCCCCGCCCACGCCTCTGGTGACAGCTCCATGAACATTGATGCGGTGGTGGATTTCAACCATTGGCGGGACCAAGCCAGGTTGCTGCTGCAGCAAGGCATCCACCCCACTGCAGTGAATTGGTCGGGACAACAACAAACCCAATTGGCCTTCGATTCGCCGCCGGCCACCGCCGAAAGCAGCCGCGCCTATGCCGCCGGGCAGGTGCCAAAAAACTTCATCAAACTGGCCCGCGCCGCGGCCTGTTACCGGGACGAAAGCCGCTGGGCCCTGCTTTACAGCCTGTTGTGGCGCTTGACCCATGGTGAATCTCACTTGCTGCATTTGGTCACCGACCCTGAAGTCAAGCGCCTGCGTCACATGGCCCAAGCGGTGCGGCGGGATGCCCACAAAATGCATGCCTTTGTGCGGTTCAAAAAACAGCAGATCAATGACCGCGAATGGTATGTGTCCTGGTTTGAACCCAGCCACCTGATCGTGCCAGACACCGCCGACTTTTTCGTCAAACGGTTCAACACCATGAACTGGTCGATCCTGACCCCCGACGCTTGCGCCCACTGGGACCAGAACCGCCTACAAATCACCCCTGGCGTCGACCAACCAAATGCCTTAATCCAGGGTCAAATGTCTGATGACATGGACAAATACTGGCTGCAGTACTACCGCCACATTTTCAACCCAGCGCGTCTGAAAACCCAAGCCATGCAAAGTGAGATGCCAAAAAAATACTGGGACAACCTGCCAGAGGCGGCATTGATCAATGACCTGGCCAACGGTTCGGGTCAACGCACCCAAACCATGTTGGATCAAGCCCCCAATGACCCGGACCGCTTGCGACTCAAATCAAAAAAACTGCGCCAACAGCAAGATGCCATCAGAAGCAAGCAATACCCATCGAATTCAGCCCCAGATCAATGGATGAACTGAGCTTTCAAATGGGCAATGATTTGGGGGAACTGATCCAACACCGAGGCATGGTCGCCATCAATGGGCCAATGGGCGTGGGGGTGTTGAAATGATTTTTGCTGCAGCCTGAGGATCACCTTCTCAGACATCAAGGTGGACGGCCACACCTCGTCATGTTGGGCAGAAATCAATAACACCGAACCATTGATTTTTTCCACCGGTATCAGCGCTTCATGGCGGTCATCCACATCTTCCAACATGAGGGTAAAAACCTGGTGAAGGTCACCGGTCATCCTGGGGCCAACGATTTTGGGTGTTGCTTTGACAAAAGGCACCTCCTTGCCTTGATGGGTCCAAGAAGAATGGTCCATGTTGAAGGTCAACCCTGGGAAGCTGACATGACTGGGGACCAGGGCCACCACCGCTTGATAATCAGGATAACGGCTGGCCAGATTCAACACCAACTCACCGCCTTTGGATCCGCCGATCAAAATGAGCTTGTGTGGATCAATTTGGGGGTTCTGACTGTGCGCCATGATGGTTTCATGGATGGCATCCAATGAAATGCGATCCAATTGCTGTGATGCGTTGGGCAAACCAAAATAACCCACTGCCAAGAAGGCAAATCCGGCCTCATTGAATGCCTCGCGGGTGGTTTGCCAACGGTCACTGGTCCAGGCATTTCCGCCTTCGCTACCACCGAAACCAACCACCAAAGGCTGCTGCTTGCCATCACCCAGATACAATTGGGTGTCCAAGGCACCATGCCGTTCTGGCAACTGGGCCTGCAACACGCCACTGACCAACAAACCCAACCAAATAATGACATGTCTCACGGCGATAATGACCTCCTTTTGACTGTCGAGTAGGTTACCACATCTCTTTCAATGAACCATGTGCCTGTGTTCACTTTTACCCTTGACCCTTGACACCCACATGAGCTCTGGCAATCAGTGTTTTCTGACAATTTCAATCTTCAGTCGGAGGTTTGTGGGTCAATTGCACACCATAAGTAGATGCCGCTGCTTTGATCATTTGAGCTTCGCTGGTACCGGCCACAAAACGGTAACTGGGGGCCACCATGGGGGCCACCGATGAGACCTGGATTTGGATGATGCCGAGGATTTGAAAAGCGTCTCCGGCCATGGCCTGCAGTGGTGCCAGACGCTCGGTGAAACCGTTGTCTTTGGCGGTCAAATACCGGGCGGTACCGAACACTTGGTGGCCCTTTTGTTTGAACACGTGGATGAAGCTGACACAAACCGATGGGTTGGACCGCAAGTTCTTGACGCTGTTGGGTGAGGCGATGTTGGCGATGATGATTTCATCGCTGCCATAAGCGGAGAATATTTCTTTGGGCGACACCCTCGGGTTGCCGTTGGCATCGGCGGTGGCCAACCAACACAACACAGCCTCTTTAAGGGACTGCCTGACTGACTGATCCAGCACCATTCAAGCCAAACGCGTCAACATCGCATCGGTGGCACTGACCAGGGCATCCACCATCGCCGGTTCTTTCGAAGCATGGCCCGCCCGGTCGACCACGGCCAGGTGAGAATCGGGTAGGGCTTGATGTAATTGGTGGGCTTTGGCCGGTGGGCACAGCATGTCATAGCGGCCATTGACGATGTACACCGGCATGCCGCGCAACACGGCCAAGTGTTCTTCGATGGGCCGGTCTTCGATGAAACAGTTGTGCACACAATAATGCGCTTCCAACAAACCCTGGTGCCAGGGAAAATCATCGGTCATCTCTGGCACTTCATTGTCGAGCATGGTGAATCCCGCCTCTTCCCAGCGCATCATTTCATAAGACGCCCGTTGGCGCAGCTGGGCATCACCGCTGGTCATCATGGCGTAATAAGCCTGCAAGATTTGATCCCTTTGGGTCATGGGCACCAGGTCCATGTACCGTTCATAGGCCTCTGGGTTGAAGCGGCTCAAGCCTTGCTGCCACAACCAGCGGTTTTCTTCGGGGGTGCCAAAAAACACCCCGCGCACGATCAAGCCCAGCACCCGTTGGCGGTGGGTTTGGGCATAGACCAAACTCAGGGTCGAACCCCAGGACCCACCAAACACCACCCAACGGTCGATGTTGAGGTGCTCACGAATGGTCTCGATGTCCGCCACCAGTTCACGGGTGGTGTTGTTGGTCAAATCACCCAAGGGCTTGGACCGGCCACACCCGCGTTGATCAAACAACACGATGTGGTATTTGGCTGGATCAAAGAAACAGCGGTCATCCTCCCCACAACCCGCGCCCGGCCCCCCGTGCACAAACACCACCGGCAGCCCATCTGGGTTGCCACAGGTTTCCACATAGGTCTGGTGCACGTCACTGACGGGCAGATGAAAAGACTGGTTGGGTTCGATGGCTGGATACAGGGTTTTGCTCATGGTTGGCTCATTGGGTCATGGATGAACCCATTATAGTTAATCAGCCCCTTCTTGCGAACCATGACATAAGCCTGGGCAAGAGGCCACAAATCGTCATCCCTCAAATGCCTCAGGGTGCTGTTTGCCGCCATCGCCTATTTCGAACCAGGGGGCTTTGGAACCGACAAAAATGTGGTGCGCCACTTGCAGGTTTGCTGACCCTTCAAAGATCAAGCCAGCCGGCACAAACAACCGCTCGGTGTCATTCTGACCTGGCAAAGTGGAGCCACAGCAGCGACAAAATGAGGTGGCCCAGTCATGACCGGGTTTTTGCCAATGACTCATCTGGTCCTGGCCCTGAACCCAGGTGAAGGCACTTTGCGCCACCACCAACACCGCCATGCCATGCACCCCCGAAGCCCGCCGACAAATCGAACAATGACAGACACAGATGTCTTTAATCGGCGCCTGTATTTCAAACGCCACCGCCCCGCAGTTACAAGCCCCTTTGAGCATGCCCTTTCTCCGTTGATCACAGCCCACCACCTTAAAACCAACGGCCGCAGAATGCAATGTACGACTGTCGAAGCACCTTCACCAGAACACTTCAAGGTGTGTTCAATCAAAACTGTTGGCCTGAATGTCAGACAAGACTGGTTCAAGGTGGCAAGTCCTTCATTTGTGGTATATTGAACGCATCAACGCACCACACACATGCCATGAACACCGGAAAACTGATCGCCTTCATATTGCTCTTGTTGGGACAATCAGCCTGGAGCCAAGGCCAACGATTCACCGTCCGTGACAGCCAAACCGGGGCCGCCCTCGAAGCCGACATTGTGGTGCAATCCATCAACCCAGCCGCCTTAACCCACCAACAATGGCAAGGCATCAAACTGGGCCAACAGTTACCAAGCCGTGTGCCGGTGATCCAACAACACAACCTGCAACCGGCAGGTTATTTTTTCCAGTTGCCACCCAACCAACACCTGCAGGTTTTGCGTGTCACGGCAGCCGGTTACCAGCCGCTGCAAACCTGGGTGGAGGCCCACTCGCCCATCCCCATCACCCAAATCATGTTAGACCCCGCCAATCAAGGCCCCAAAACAGCATGGACGACTGGGACAGCTGGGACAACTGGAGCCACCAAGGCCTGTGACCAAGCCATCATCTGTGGTCACCTGTATGACCAAGCCACGGCTTTGCCCTTGGCCGATGTCGCCGTCACCATCTCCGGGGATCAATTCCAGAGCCAAGTCTTTACCGATCATCTCGGCTTGTTTGCCGTTGCTGAACCACTGCCCAAGTCCGTTGACCTTTCCTTTGAACACAGCGGGTTTCAGTCCCAGCGTTGGACCGCAGTCGACACCCACTCACCGCTGTCATTGGTGATTGATATGCAGCCAGGTTCAGGCCTGAAAACAATCAGTTTATCCCACCCCTTATCAGGCCTTAACAATCAGCCCATTGATCCTGCTTGGCTGCAGGCCAAACAACAACATGAGCCCAGCATCGGTGGTGTTGCCAGTCCCAGAGAACGGTCAACCGGCGCGGTTTTTTTAACGCCACCGACCAGCATTCGGGTTGGTTTTGATGGTTCTGGCGGCAGTTGTTGTGGCGGTAATTGCACCACCAGCCAGGTTTACTCGCTGGAAACCTATGTGCAACGCGGACTGGACAATGAATGGATCTCGTCTTGGGATGCCGACAGCCTGAAAGCCGGCACCATCCCCTACCGCTCCTACGGCGCCTGGCATGTGTTGAATCAGGTCTATACCGGCTATGACATTTGTGCCGGACCCTGTTGTCAGGCCTTTGAATTCACTGGCTATACCAACCCGATCAATGCCGCCTTGGCCACCAACGGCATCATGCTGGATTTGAATGGTGAATTGGCGCGCTCGGAATATTCAGCCCAAAACAACAGCTGGGATGACCCCAATGATGGCTTGAATTGCAGCAACACCGATCTGTCCTGTGGTGACGGCGCGGTCGGTTCACCGGCCACCGGTTGGACCTGTTTGGCCGACCCTTTGTCCACCGGACTGGGTTGTTTTGGTCATGGTCGGGGCATGTCACAATGGGGCACCCAATTTCAGGCCCTGGACGGTGCCACCTTTGCCGACATCGTCGACTTTTATTACAACGCCAACAACAACCCCTCCGGCCAACGCAGTCAATATGCCAGCACCCCGGTGCGGCTGGACGCCATCGCCACCGATGTGCCTGTCATCGCTGTCCAAGATCAATTCACCATTGACTACGAGGTGTTCAATGCCAGTGATGCCAACCACCCCTTTGGTCCACTGCTGCTGGGTGCGAGTCTGTATGATGGCATGAGCTATTATTCAGACCCGGCCAACGACCTCGCATTCGCCATCAACCAAGCCGGTACTTCGGTCCTGCAGCGGTCTTTTCAATTGGACCCCATCGTCACCCCCGGCAATTTTGACCTGGTCACCGCCTTGTACCTGGACGTCGATGACAACGGCCAAATTTCAGCCATTGACTGGTTGCTGCAAACCACCACCGAACCGGCGGCATTGCAAGTGCTGGCAGCCAATGATTTGATCTTTCGGGATTCGTTCTGATTGATCATTTTGACTGTCAGACCTCCCCTTGTCTCTTACGAACCGTCACTCATCAAAATCTGTCATCCCGACCGAGTGAAACGAGCGGGCCGCTTCCGCGTCCTGCTAACGCGGCAGACCTACATCCATGTAGGCCAGGGATCTACAAATGACACGAGATACCTCCACCCTCAGCGTCCGGTCGGAATGACAATTCAATAGGGGACTAAGGGATGTGTTTTTTACCTCCCCTCTCGCCTACAGGGATGTGGGTGCATGAGTCGAGACCGGATCAGAGACCGGCGCCTACAGGGGTGTGGGGGTGCCGAGCGAGCTAGGAGCGGTATCGGCCGAGAGTGGACTGAGGGGTATGTTCTGTGGTTACCACAGGCATGTGAAACAGGGTTTACACCAGATCACTTGACCCACAACATCAGTTGCCTTAAATTCAAAGCCTATGCCCATACTGTTGTTCATTGTCTTATTGCTGATCATCTTTGGCCCCCAATGGTGGGTGCGCCATGTGCTGCGCAAGCACCAAACCCACATCGAATCTTTGGATGGCACCGGCAGCGAGTTGGCCGAACACCTGATCAAACGGTTCGAATTGACCGGGGTGAAAGTGGTCAAAGGCGAAGAGGACGAGGATTACTACGACCCGCAAAACAAAATCGTGTCCTTAAGCCCTGAAGTGTACGATGGCAAGTCATTGACTGCGGTGGCGGTGGCCGCCCACGAAGTCGGCCATGCCATCCAATTTTTTCGCGAAGAACCGATCAGTCGCTTGCGCGAAAAATACCTGACCCATGCCCACCGCATCCAACAATTCGGTATCAGCTTTCTGCTGATTTCCCCCCTCATCGGTTTGCTGTTCCGCATCCCCCAACTGGCCTTGCTCACCATCCTGATTGGCGTGTTGACCATGCTGGTATCGGTGTTGATGCACGTGGCGGTGTTGCCCGAAGAGTACGACGCCAGTTTCAACAAAGCCATGCCGATCCTGGCCGAAGGCTACATCACCGAAGAACAACTCCCCCATGCCCGCCAAATCCTCAAAGCCTGCGCCTACACTTATGTCGCTGCCGCCCTGGCCGACATCTTGAACCTGTGGCGTTGGCTCAGGTTGGTGCGCTGAAGTGGATTGAACAAAAAAGAACCACTGTCATCCCGAGCGAGCAAAGCGAGTCGCGTGACCTCCTGACTTTAAGAGGAAATATCGATTAATGTCACTGAGCTTGTCGAAGTGTCTTTATTGCTAAGGAAAATGCTCAAGCGTCATATTCGCTTCGACAAGCTCAGCGATCTTGAGTGTTGTCTTTAAGGAGCGAACCGGCCGTTTCCGCGTCCTGCTCACACGGCACACCTCCACCCATGGAGGCGGCCGTTACCGCGTCCTGCTCACACGGCACACCCCCATCCATGGAGGCGAGGGACCTCATCAATTCATCGCGATTTGATTCAATGACACCCTTACCTTCACCAGATCTTTCGACTCCACTTTGTTGCGCTCAAGATGACAACATTTTTTTTCGTCATCCCGGACTTGGCAAACATGGATGTAAGATCAACGATGGGCAAAGCCCATCCTACACGTCTTTCCAAATATGCCCACACCACAAACAGAGTTGTGCTCTGGGTGTTGCCACCAATTTTTTACACTCTGGACAACGGTTGATGAACACTTCATCGGCATGTTCCGTCAAAATTCGGTTTCTCACAGTGGTTCTGAAACGCTCTATCCCTTGAGACAATGCCTCCACCACTTCAGGGTTATTTTGAGCACCCCACTTTTGACGCAACATATCAATCATCTTCTCACTTTTTGCCGATGCAGCAGCCAGTCCCAGTGATTCAATTCGGGTTAGCAATCCAGTGTAATAACCCAAAACGTAACGGTTTAATTCCTTTTCATCATCGTATTTTTTGTTACTCATGACAACTCCATTAAATTGTATGTCCACTGTTCGCGATGCCCGACTAACAGACAATTTCCATTCCATCGGTCTTAAATTCTGAGAACAAAGATCGACACTTCTAAAAAACCAAAATTACGGCATCCTCGGGCTTGACCCGGGATCAAACGGCAGGACTGCCGTTTTACCATGCGCAGCACCCGCAGGGCTGTTGGCAAGGATGCCAACAGATACATCCAGGTTGAAGTTCTATAACCAACCAAATTTTTTATTTAAATTTTATGTAAAGTCTTTCTACCTGGATCCTGCGGTCAAGCCGCAGGATGACGAAACGATCAATAGTTCATTTCGCGAATCAACAAACGATAATGGGCAGAGCCCATCCTACTTTCAATTATCAAACCCCACCACAAGTCTTGCAAAATCACCACCACAATAACCAGCCAGAATTTTCATCACTTGGAAAATGGTTTGCCAACCCGGATTATCCACATAAACTTGAAGGTTATCCATTATTTCACTCCTACTGGCCCATGTTTGACTGTGTAATAGGACAAAGCTGGATGGATCTGTGGTTGTTATCTGGAATTCCACATTTGTTCGCGACAGGCTCTGTCATCCCTCATTTCTGACCCCAAACAATGCCCCAAACAGCAAATATTCTCTTTCAGCCAATATACAAATTTCCAATTGTTTTGACCAAACATCTTCATCTGAAAATACCATTCCGTTAATTTCAACGTTTCCATGTATGTCTGTGCCCATAAATCAACCGACTCAATGATTAATGATTGTGTTCACTTTAATGATGATTACGTCATTTGCAACTCCCACAAAAAAAGCCGACCCAATGGTCGGCTTTTTCGTTCTTTCAGAATGGTCGGCGATCAGCGTTTGAGGTTTTTCTTCAAACGGGTGATGGCTTGGATTTGCGCGACGGCTTTGGCCAGTTCGGCTTGGACTTTGGCCAGGTCTTGTTTTTTGGTTTTGTCTTTCAGCAAGGCTTCGGCTTCTTCCTTGGCTTTCAGGGCCGCGGCTTCGTCGATGTCATCGGCACGCAGTGCGGTGTCGGCCAACACAGAGACCAGGTAAGGCTGCACCTCGAGGATGCCACCGGAGACGTAGAAGTCTTCTTCGGTGCCGTCTTCCAGGTGGACGCGGACTTGACCGGGTTTCAACTGTGTGATCAACGGTGCATGGCGGGGGGCGATGCCCAATTCACCGGCCACACCACTGGCCACGACCATGGTCACTTCACCAGAATAAATGGCCTTTTCGGCACTGACGATATCACACTTAATGGTTGACATGATTATTTACCTCAAGCTGCTTCTTTCTCGGCCATCTTCTTGGCTTTTTCCAGCACTTCTTCAATGGTACCAGCCATGTAGAAAGCTTGTTCTGGAATGTGGTCGTACTCACCGTCGATGATGCCTTTAAAACCACGGATGGTTTCGCTCAAAGACACGTAGGTACCTGGGGTACCGGTGAACACTTCAGCCACGGTGAAGGGTTGCGAGAAGAATTTTTCAATCTTACGTGCGCGGTATACGGTTTGCTTGTCTTCTTCTGACAGCTCATCCATACCCAAAATCGCGATGATGTCTTTCAATTCTTTGTAACGCTGCAAAGTACCTTGGACCGCACGGGCGGTGTTGTAGTGGTCTTCACCCACCAACTGAGGATCCAACTGACGCGAGGTTGAATCCAATGGATCCACCGCGGGGTAAATACCCAACTCAGCAATCGAACGCGACAGTACCACAGTCGCGTCCAAGTGAGCAAAGGTGGTGGCTGGAGACGGGTCAGTCAAGTCATCGGCTGGTACGTATACCGCTTGGATCGAGGTGATCGAACCTTTCTTGGTTGAGGTGATTCGCTCTTGCAATTTACCCATTTCCTCAGCCAGTGTCGGCTGGTAACCCACCGCCGAAGGCATCCGACCCAACAGGGCTGATACTTCGGTACCGGCCAAGGTGTAACGGTAGATGTTGTCGATGAACAGCAACACGTCACGGCCTTCGTCACGGAAGTACTCAGCAATGGTCAAACCAGTCAAGGCCACACGCAAACGGTTACCCGGTGGCTCATTCATCTGGCCGTATACCATGGCCACTTTGGATTCTTCGAAGTTCTCGACGTTGACCACGCCGGCTTCTTGCATTTCGAAGTAGAAGTCATTACCTTCACGGGTCCGCTCACCCACACCGGCAAACACCGACAAACCGGAGTGCTTGGTGGCGATGTTGTTGATCAACTCCATCATGTTCACGGTTTTACCCACACCCGCACCACCGAACAGACCGATCTTACCACCCTTGGCGAATGGACAAACCAAGTCGATCACTTTGATGCCGGTTTCCAGAATTTCGTCAGAAGCGGCTTGCTCATCATAAGCCGGGGCTTCGCGGTGAATTTCCCAGTGCTCGTCGGCACCCACGTCACCACACATGTCGATGGGCTCACCCAATACGTTCATGATGCGACCCAGGGTTTTCTTACCCACGGGTACAGTGATGGCGGCACCGGTGTTGGTCACTTCCAAACCGCGTTTCAGACCGTCGGTAGAACCCAATGCAATGGTTCTGACCACACCGTCACCCAGTTGTTGTTGCACTTCCAAGGTGGTGTCTGTGGCCGCAATTTTTAATGCGTCATACAGTTTTGGAACGGCGTCGCGAGGAAACTCGACGTCCACCACCGCGCCAATGATTTGTACTATGTTACCTGAACTCATATCTGACTTCTCCTATACTGCGGCCGCGCCGCCGACAATTTCTGAAATTTCTTGGGTAATGGCTGCCTGTCTGGCTTTGTTGTAAATCAACTGCAGGTCTTTGATCAAATCCGACGCGTTGTCCGACGCCGACTTCATCGCCACCATTCTGGAGGCATGCTCTGATGCCAAATTTTCCAACACACCTTGGTAAACCAATGACTCGATGTAACGGTTCATCAACTGATCCAGCACGTCTTTGGCTTCCGGCTCATACAGGTAATCCCAGTTGTCTGCGATTTCCTCTTCGTCGGTTTCTGGCAGCGGCAGCAGTTGGTCCACGGTGGGCTTTTGCGTCATGGTGTTGATGAAGTCGTTGTACACCAGGTACAGGTGACTCAACTCGCCGTTGACATAAGCGTCCAGCATGACTTTAACCACCCCGATCAACTTGGCCAGTTCTGGCGTGTCGCCCAGGGCCGAGATGTTGGCCTTCAAATTCACATTGGTGCTTTTGAAGGTGGTGGCGGCTTTGTTACCGATGGTGACCACGTCAATGCCTTTGCCTTGGCTTTCCCAGTCACGCATGTGGATGACTGCGTTTTTGAACAAACCAGAGTTCAAACCACCACACAAGCCACGGTCGGTGGAGATGATGATGTAACCCACATTGGCACCGTCTTGATCGTGCATGAAGGGGTGTTTGTACTCGGGTGTGGCCTTGGCCAAGTGGCCAATCATCTGCCTGATTTTTTGCGTGTAAGGTCGGGAGGCATTCATTTGATCCTGTGCCTTTTTGATCTTACTGGCTGAAACCATTTCCAAAGCGGTGGTCACCTTGCGGGTGGACTTCACGCTTTTGATCTTGGTTACAATTTCACTTCCGACTGCCATATGTTTACCTTAGTTGGGGTATGGATGTAATGTGCTTAGTAGCTGCCTGTTTTTTTGAAATCTTCAACACCGGCTTGCAACTGACCTTCCACTTCTTCGTTGAAGTCACCTGATTCATTCAACGATTTCATGAAATCGCCTTGGGTGTTGTTCATGTGATCAATCAAAGCCGCTTCAAACGCACCGATTTGGTTCATGTCCACATCGTCCATGTATCCACGGTCAATGGCATACAAAGAAACCGCCATTTCCGCCACACTCATCGGTGAGTATTGTTTTTGTTTCATTAATTCGGTCACCCGTTGACCACGCTCCAATTGAGCACGGGTCGCGTCATCCAAATCTGAAGCGAACTGGGCAAAAGCCGCCAATTCACGGTATTGGGCCAGGGCCAAACGAACCCCACCACCCAATTTTTTGATCACTTTGGTCTGCGCCGCGCCACCCACACGAGACACCGACAGACCGGCGTCAATCGCCGGACGGATGCCCGAGTTGAACAGGTCGGTACCCAAGAAGATCTGACCATCGGTGATCGAAATCACGTTGGTTGGTACGAATGCTGACACGTCACCGGCTTGGGTCTCAATGATCGGCAAGGCGGTCAAAGAACCGGTTTGGCCTTTCACTTCACCGTCGGTGAAGCGCTCCACATAGTCGGCGTTCACACGAGCGGCACGCTCCAACAATCGAGAGTGCAAGTAGAACACGTCACCAGGATAGGCTTCACGACCTGGGGGACGTTTCAACAACAAGGACACTTGACGGTATGCCCAGGCTTGTTTGGTCAAGTCATCATAAATGATCAGGGCGTCTTGGCCGCGGTCACGGTAGTATTCACCCATCGCACAACCGGAATAAGGAGCGATGTATTGCATGGCAGCAGAATCGGAGGCTGTTGCCGCAACGATGATGGTGTGATCCATGGCGCCGTGCTCTTCCAGTTTGCGCACCAGGGATGCAACCGAAGAACGTTTTTGACCGATGGCCACATAAATACAAACCACGCCGGTGCCTTTTTGGTTGATGATGGCATCAATCGCCACGGCGGTTTTACCGGTTTGGCGGTCACCAATGATCAACTCACGCTGGCCTCGTCCAATGGGCACCATGGCGTCGATCGATTTCAGACCGGTTTGGACCGGTTGGTCAACCGATTTACGGTCGATCACGCCGGGGGCAATTTTCTCAATCGGAGAAGTCAATTTGGTTTCAATCGGACCGTTGCCGTCAATGGGGTTACCCAAGGAATCAACCACGCGACCCAACAACTCAGGTCCCACAGGCACTTCAAGAATACGACCGGTACATTTGGCAACATCGCCTTCTGAAATGTGGCCATAATCACCCAAGATCACCGCACCGACCGAATCTCTTTCCAGATTCAAGGCCAAGGCGTAGGTGTCACCAGGCAATTCAATCATTTCACCTTGCATCGCGTCGGCCAGGCCGTGGATGCGTACAATACCGTCTGAAGTACTGACCACAGTACCTTCTGTGCGGGCCTCTGACTGAACTTTAAAGTCCTTAATTCGATCTTTAATCAGTTCACTGATTTCTGATGGATTCAATGTCGTTTGCATTGCATTTCCTCGTATTCTTGCTTAAGTCTGATGACTTAAATTAATTAAAAAGTTGTGTCTTCAAGCGATCCACTTTGCCGCGCAATGAGCCATCGATCACCAAGTCTCCACAATGGATTCTGGCGCCGCCCATCATGTCCGCATCAATGTGCGTTTGCAAGCTGATCTGTTTGCCAGTGCGTCGGCTCAAAGCTTCGGTCATGGCCTGTTTTTGGGCATCGGTCAATTCAACCGCCGAGAACACATCGACAGTCAATGACTGCGAATCCTGTTCCAGGTAGTATTGAAACAACTCGGCCACTTCAGGCAACAAGCTCAAACGGTCATTCTGGGCCAACAAGCGCACGAAGTTTTGGTAGTGCTCGGTGCTGTTCTCACCACTGACCAGGCGCACCAGGTCATCTTCCAAAACATCAGGGCGACCGAAGTAATTCAGAATTTCTTCGGTTTGCGCCAGGCCAGCCGCCACCAGCAAGTCTTGGGACCATTGGTCCACCGCAGACTCACCTTTGGCGAACTCGAAAGCCGCTTTGGCATAGGGTCTTGCCAATGTGATCAATTCACTCATCTCAGATCTCTTTGATTAAGTCGTCCAACAAATCCGCGTGTTTGGCAGCATCCACTTCTTTTGACAGCAGTTGCTCGGTACCGGCAATGGCCAAAGCCGACACTTGCTGACGCAAGGCTTCTTTGGCGCGGTTGGCTTCCTGTTCAATCTCGGCCTTGGCCGCATGCAATTGACGCTCTTTCTCAGCCAGGGCATCTGATTTGGCCTGGTCTTTGATTTTGGTCGCCATTTGCGTGGCCTGGTCTTTGATGTGACTGGCTTGCTCTTTGGCTTCCGTGATCAACGTTTCAACCTTGGCTTTGGCTTGATTCAATTCTTTTTCAGCTCGATCGCCTGCGGCCAGACCGTCAGCAATCTTTTTCTCACGCTCTTCCATGGCGCCCAGAATTTGCGGCCAGATGTACTTCATGGTGAACCAAATGACAGCAAAGAACACGACCATTTGGATGACTAAAGTTACATTGATGTTCATGTGTGTACTCCGACTAAGTTGGTTTGGTTGCGTTTATTTATGATCCTGTCACTGCGGCCAAAAATGGATTGGCGAAAGTGAAGAACAACGCAATACCAACACCGATCATCGCCACCGCGTCGACCAGACCCATCAACAGGAAGTACTTACCTTGCAGCATGGGAGCCAATTCAGGCTGACGAGCCGAAGCTTCCAACAAGCGACCACCCAAGATACCCAGGCCAATACCAGTACCAATGGCACTCAAGCCCAAAATCAACGCAACCGCAATGGCTGTCATACCTTGAATATCAGCGATTAATGCTAAGTTTTCCATCGTTTTCTCCGATTAAGATTTTAAGTAAAAATTAAGTTAAAAAAATTAGTGTGAATCATGTTGTTCGTGTGCCATGTTCAGGTACACGATACTCAACATCATGAAGATGTAGGCTTGCAGGGTGATGATCAGGATGTGGAACAAAGCCCAGACCAAGGCCAACAAGAATTGCGAAACGGTCATGATGCCACCGCCCACGCTGAACAAGTCAGCCGCGCCGTAATTCAAAGTCAGCACCGCAATCAGGATGAAGATCAATTCACCCGCGTACATGTTGCCGAACAGCCGCAAGCCCAATGACACCGGCTTGGCCACTGTTTCGACGATGTTCAGGAAAATGTTGGGGATGGCCAAAATCATTTGGACCAACAAATTGGGGCTTTCAAAGGGATGCGTGGCAAACTCTTTGAAGTAACCCAAAGCAAAAGGTTTTTTCACGGTGAAGCTGTAATAGAACACCAGCAGCATGACGCCGAATGACAAGCCAAAGGTGATGTTCAGGTCGGTTGAAGGCACGACCCGCATGTAATCAATGCCCACCAGGGTGCCCAGCCAAGGCAACAAATCAACCGGGATCAAATCCATGAAGTTCATCAGGAACACCCAGATGAAGATGCTTAAAGCCAGTGGAGCGACCACTTTGCTGTTACCATGGAAGATGTCTTTGACCTGGGCATCGATGAAGCCGATGATCAGTTCCAGGAAGTTTTGGGTTCTGCTGGGAACACCGGCTGAGGCTTTTTTGGCCACGCGGCGGAAAAACCAGATGTAAAGAATTGCTAACAATATGGTGTAGAAAACACTGTCCGTGTTCATGGTCCAAAAGGAATTGTCTTCTACCAACTGTGTGGTGTGATTCACCAGGTGGTGTTCAATGTATCCACCAGCGCCGCCTTCGCCACTTGCCATCGATCATTCTCACTTAAAAGAAGTTAACAACGCCACCCAAAACGCCAGTAAGGTGGCAATAAATCCAATCAATAAAGGCATCAATTGGAACGCATAATTGGTCAGTGCCACATAAAACAACAAACCAATCACCACAAATTTAATCACTTCCCCTTTGACCATTCTGCCAACCAGCGATTCGGGGTTGCCGAAGGGCCAACAGACAATGAGGGTAAAAGCCAACGAACCCAAAGCGCTGACCAGCGCGCCTGAACCGGCTGAAAAAGCCGCGGTGTCACCTTGTAAAAAGTAAAAAAGGGTGGCAATCAGAAGCCCAATTAACAGCTGATAAATGGGTATTTTGATTACGGTTTTCTTCACCTCTTTCAAGGTCAGTGGTTCGGTCATTTGTGGCTTGGAAGCAGCCCATCTGCATCGGGATCAGACCCGCCCATGGGATTGCCTCAACTAAAAGCGGGTGCATTATAATGGTTAAACCTTGGCAACGCAACGCTTTCGGGCAAAATTCGCGTCGATTCATGACGATCAACGATGAGATGAATTAAGACTCCGTCTCATTGACAGATGGGCCTTTCTTTTTCTTCGCCCGGGGGTGGGATTGGTCATACACTTTGGCCAGGTGTTGGAAGTTCAAATGGGTATATATTTGGGTGGTCGATAAATCGGCATGCCCCAGCATTTCTTGCACCGCCCTGAGGTCTCCCGACGACTCCAACAGGTGTGAGGCAAAGGAATGGCGCAACAAATGCGGGTACACCCGCTCCCACAGCCCTTGCTGTTGGGCCCAATGCTTGACCCGGGCTTGAATGCTGCGGTTTTTCAGCTGCGCGCCGCGCTTGCTGATGAACACATGCGGGGTGTCGCTCTGGTTCCAGGCCAGCGACAGCGGCTGCCATTGTTGCAACGCTTGCTTGGCCATTTTGCCCAAGGGCACCACCCGCTCCTTGCGCCCCTTGCCCAACACCCGCACCAGGCCAGAGGCCAGGTCCAGATCCGGCCAGGTCAGACCGGCGATCTCTGACAGGCGCAAGCCCGAGGAGTAAAACAACTCCAACAAGGCTTTGTCGCGAATCGCGATTTCAGTGGTGGCTGGGATGTCCAACAATTTGAACAAGGTGTCCACATCCAAAACTTCTGGCAAAGTGCGTTTGATCTTGGGAGTGCCGACCAAGGCCACTGGGTTGTGCGTCAGCACGCCCGGATGCTGCTGTTGACAGAAGGCAAAAAAGTTTTTCAGGTTGGAGCGGTAACGGGCCATGGACTTGGCCGCCGCCCCCTTGGCTGCGCGCTGCATCAGGTATTGGCGGATGTGCTGTTCTTTGATTTGACTGAGGTCCTGCTGCTGGGCTGCGGTCAAGCTCGCGGCGAAGTGGTTCAGGTCGCGGCGGTTGGCGTCCACCGTCAAAGGCGACAGCTGTCGGTGGGTGCTGAGGTGTTCCAAATAGGCTTCAAGACATGACTTGAGTTTCATCGGCCGGAGGTTGTTGGGCACAATGGGTGGCCACGATCTGACTGAGCTTTTGCAACAGGTCACTGGCCAAATTGGGGTGGAATTTTTCCTGATCACGACTGGCGAAGGCCATCAGACCATGTTGGGCCTGGCTGCCAATCGGCAACACCACCGCGGAGGCGATGTCATTAACCCCGGGAAACAGGCCGTTGAGCTGTTCTTGTTTGAGGCGTCCTGACAGCGGTTCGGCTTTGGCCTGGAACACCGAGAACTGCTTGCGTTGGTTGGCGGTGATAACGGCCAGGTGATCCGTTGCTTCGGTGACCAATGCCGCGTCCAATAACAACTTGAAATAGTCGCTGCTGAAGTTTTGTTCGACAAACTCAACCAGCTGCGGCAAAAACGCCTGCTCCCGAACCACCGCCAACTGAGTCAATAGATCAAACAAGCGGTTCATCATGGACTCGCTCTGGCCGGCGTTGCGGATCAGGTTGGCCAATTGGGTTTTCAATTGTTGGTTTTCTTGTTGCAGGCTGCGCAATTGGTGGGCGGTGAAGTCACTGACCGAACCATCCGCCTGGGTGATCTCCAAGGTATTGACCAATTCGGGATGCTGGCTGAAAAAGCCCGGGTTCTTCAGCAGGTATTTTTTCACCGCTTGTTGCAGTTTTTGTTCTTCACTCATGGGGTCTGGTTGTCCATTCAGTCGGCCACCACCACTTGACCACGGTAGGTGGCGCGGGCGGGACCGGTTAGGGTGATTTTATCACTGTCCAAATCATAACTGACTTTCACATCACCACCCAGCATCGACACGGTCAACGGCGTGGTGGTGGCCAATAAGGTGGCACTGGCAATGGCCGCGGCACATGCGCCACTGCCACAAGCCTGGGTTTCACCCACACCCCGCTCCACCACGCGCAGTTGGATGTGGTGGTCGTCGATCTTCTTCACCGCCTCGACATTGACGCCTTTGGGGAACTGGTTGGCCACGATGTGGCTGAACGGCTCCAGGTCTTTTTTGGTCAAATCGGGCTCATGGTAGACCCAATGGGGGTTGCCGATGTCGACAAAATACCCATCCACCCCAGCGATGGCCTGTTCCCGCACTTGCACGGCTTGGTCAAAAGTCACTGAAATGTGGTCGTCGTCTTTGTAGGTCAGGTGCACTTCGCCCCCCAGACCAGTCAGCCTGAGGTGGGTGACATCCACCTGTTGGCGGTGTAAGTACAAGGCGATGGCCCGTTGGCCATTGCCACATTGTTCGGGTTCGCCGCCATCGGCATTGAAAAAACGGTAGGTCAGGTCATCGCCTTTTTGGCCAATGATGATCAGTTGATCAAAACCGATGCCGGAGCGGCGATTGGCCCATTCAGCAATTTGTGCTGCCGGTGGTAAATAAGGTTCGGCACGGCAATCCAACAACATGAAATCGTTGCCCAAGGCGTGCATTTTTTCGAAGTTCACAACTTCAATCAAGTCCATCTCCAGTGCCCCCATCATCAACCTCATCAACAGCCTCAACGGCGGGGCCAGTTTCTACTGGCTCTTTGGGGATGTACAAATCACCCTTGTTGCCACAGGCACTCAACAACCACATCCCGCAAAGCAAGCAGCCACCGCGCCACAGGCGCTTGGCGAAAAGTGTGGAATCAGTTGGTTTGTGGTTCATGGCATTGGTCCCCTGTTGATGTTTTTGATTAAACATGATTTACCCTCACTTGGCGGTATAATAGAACGCTTTTCAACGGATAACAAGTCACCAGCCCAATGTTAGAATTCATAACCCACAAAACAGGCGAAAATCCCGAGCTTTTGGTCATCTGGCTGCACGGATTGGGCGCAGATGGTCACGATTTTGAACCCGTGGTGCCGCAATTTGCCAACCCCGACAAAGCCATTCAGTTCATTTTTCCCCATGCCCCGATTCAAGCCGTCACCATCAATGGTGGCATGCGCATGCGCGCCTGGTATGACATCAAGATGATGGACATCGGCAAACAACCCGACGAAGCCGGCATCCGCGAATCAGAACAGGCGGTGCTGGAACTGATTGAGGCCCAAATTGCCGCCGGCTTTCGCAGTGAGCAAATTGTGTTGGCAGGGTTTTCCCAAGGTGGGGCCATCACTTTGCAAACCGCCGCCCGCATGACCCAACGCCTGGCCGGTATCGTGGCCCTGAGTTGTTACTTGCCGATGCCTGAAAAGTTGACGGCCGAACAGACCGGTAACAACCTCAAAACGCCCCTGTTCATGGGCCATGGCACCTTTGATCCGGTGGTCCCCCAAGCGCTGGGCGAGCAGTCCTACCAAACCATGAAAGCCGCCGGCTATCAGGCCAGTTGGCACGAATACCCCTTGCAACACGGGGTGTCGATGGATGAATTGGAAGACATCAAACGGTTTCTGCTGTCCCTTTGAAGGTCACCTGTTGATGTGTGTGCTGTGATGTGAGGTGTGCCGGTGACCAGCGAACCCAAGCACCCCGACCCGATCGATCTGGCAGCCATCCAGCAGGCATTGCCTGCCATCAACTGTCAGTATGTCGACAGCATCGACTCTACCCAGGGCGCCGTGGTGGCCGATGGTTTGTTGATCGCCGATCACCAAAGTGCCGGTCAAGGACGCCGCGGTCATGCCTGGCTGACCCCACAGGGACGTTCCGTTTGTTTGTCGCACCGCTTCACTTTGCCCCTGCCACCGGCGCAAATGGCTGGGTATCAGATGGTGGCGGCGGTGGCCATTGCCGAGTCCATTTGGTCCTTTGAAGCCACCGCTGATGTTGCCCTGAAATGGCCCAATGATTTGTTGCACAACGGCGCCAAGTTCGCTGGGGTGTTGATCACCCTGCGCCCACAAAAAAACCAAACCGAAGTGACCTTGGGCATCGGCCTCAATTGGTCCCTGACCCCAGCGCAACGACAGCAAGTGGCACGGCCAGTGACCAATGTGCCGTTGACCCAACACCCCACGCGCAGCGCCTTCATCATTCGCTTGCTGCAACACATCCAGCGGCACAACCAGGCCTTTGTGGCTCATGGTTTGTCCCCGAGTTTACCTGTGTGGCAGGCCCACGATGCTTTGCGTGGCCAAACCCTGGCATTGGTCGGTGAAGGGCCAAACCACAGTGGTCGCTATGCCGGGGTTGACCCACAAGGCCAGCTGTGCCTGGAAACCGCTGAAGGAATCAAACATTTCTCCAGTGGCGAAGTCAGCGTCAAGGCCTTATAATTTGCCCCATTAACAACTCCCACATCCAAAAGTAAACATGCGTTATTTGTTCATCATCTTGTTGTTGGCCAACGTGGCATTTTTTGTCTGGGCCCAGCGCATGTCACCACAACCCCAAAGCAACTTCAAAGTGGTGGATGACGGGGTGGCCAAGTTGTCATTGACCAGTGAGGTGGAACCAGCGGTGGTGCACAGCGCCGGCAGCGACAACAACTCCGCGTTGAATGCCAACGTGCAACAAATGTGCTTCTCTGCCGGGCCTTTTGATGTCGAAGCCAATGTCCACGCGGCCAAAGAATCGATGGATCCGGTGGTGCTGAAAACCCACATCCGCAAAATCACCACCACCCAGGAAGCCGGCTATTGGGTCTACCTGCCGGCCTTGGCCAGCCGCGCCGAAGCCTTGAAACAAGGCCGCGAACTGGCCGCTGCTTTTGTTAAAGATTATTACGTGGTCACCTCAGGCGACAACGAAAACTCCATTTCCTTGGGCTTGTACCGCGAACCCTACAATGCCGACAACCGCATCGCCGAGTTGTCACAAAAAGGCTTTGATGTGAAAAAAGAAATTCGCATTGAACAGTGGCCTGAATTTTGGTTGGATTTCAGCGTCACCGAAGCCCAACTGGCTGGGCTGCCTGATTTGAAAGACAGTTATCCGGATGTCAGCCAAAACGAAGTGATCTGCAAAAGCAACTGATCATGTCACACATCCTGTTGGCCGACACCAGTCACCCCAAAGCCTATGATTTTGACCACCTGGCGGCCCAAGCCATGGGCGGCACCGAGTCCAGCCTGTTGCGCACCGCGGCCATTTTACACAACCAGGGTCATCCGGTGACTGTGTACCAACAAGCCCGCGAAAGGGCGGCCAATCAGCAGGGCATCCACTTCATCGGCCCCGAACAATTGGGTGAATTGTCCGCGCCCGATCACATTGTGGTGCTGCGCAAGTATCCACAGTTGTTTCGTTTTCACCGGCAGTTCCCACAAGCCCGTTTGCACCTGTGGATCCACACCTACAAAAACTGGGAATATGTGTTCAAACGTGGTCGCCGCCTACCCGCTTGGCAATTGATCACCAACTCACACACCCACGCCGCGCATTGTGATCGCTTGGTCAACCGCAGTGTCGTCGGGCGCCTGCTGAACTTGTTCAAAGCCCGGCTGCCCATTGCCACTTGCTACAACCCGATTCCCCGCTCCTTAAGCGAGCAACCCAAAGTCGAGCGCGACCCCAACAAGCTGCTGTTCCTGTCAGCGCCCAACAAGGGGCTGGGGCAAGTGCTCACAACATTCCAGCATATCAATCGCCACCTCAAAGATTTGCGCCTGTTTGTGGCCAACCCCGGCTACCGCCTAGACAACCCAACCGACATCCCCAATGTCACTTACCTCGGCGCCTTACCAGCGGCCCAGGTGCGTGAACACCTGGCCAGCAGCCTGTGCGTGTTTTACCCCCAAGACAGCTTTGCCGAGACCTTTGGTCTGATCTATGCCGAAGCCAATGCGCTGGGCACCCCGGTCATGGCCCACAACATCGGTGCCGCCCGTGAAATCCTGCACCCCAACAACCCGCTGATCAAAGCCCATGACCGCTACCAGATCACCAAAACCCTGGTTCAGTGGCAACGCCAGCTACCTGCCGTGTCGTACCGCGATGAATTCGATGACCCAGCCATATACCAACAATGGGCCAACGCATTGGACTTAGACCCAACGACTTGAACGCCACCATCAAGCCACAACAACGGCGACTGAAGTCGCCGCTCCAGCGTTTATTCGGAGCAGCGACTTCAGTCGCTGACATCAGCGCAGCTGATCAGCCATGAGCTTGAGCTGAGCGGTGGGTGATTTCCGCTTTATGCAACTTTTAGGTTGCATATTATTGACAACCATGTTTTAATGCCATCAACCTCAATATTTGGAGCACAACCATGCAAGATGTGATCGAACGAACCATTCAAATCCAGGCCCCGATGGAAAAAATCTACGCCGCCATCACCGACCCCGAACAGTTGGTTCAATGGTTTCCTAACTCGGTGGAAGGCAGCCTGGCCCCTGGGGAGCAACCGCTGTTTGGCTTCGGTGAGCACGGCAAAAGCCGGATCTATGTGGTGGCAGCCGAACCGCATCATTACTTTGCTTACCGTTGGGTGCCAGGCGCCAACCATTACGAAGGCGATGTGTTGCAGGTGGCCACCACCTTGGTGGAATTCACCATCACCGAAGAAGCGGTCAACCACTGCACCGTCACGGTCACCGAATCGGGTTTTGCTGGCTTGCCAGATGACATCAAAACCGATGCCTTCCAACAAAACAACCAGGGTTGGGATTTCATGGTCAATCGCCTGGTGCAGTTGCTGCAGGCTGCCGCATGAATCAAGCACAGGTGTTCAAAGCCCTGGGCGACCCAGCGCGGCTGACCATGATCAGCCGCCTGACCACGGCCGAACCGCAAACCATTGGTGAACTGTCGGCCGACCTCGGCATGAGCCGCCAAGGGGCCCGCAAACAACTCAAAGTGTTGGAGTCTGCGCAGTTGATCCAGCTGCGGCAAAAAGGCCGCCAAACCGAAGTGTCATTGGCCGTCGATCAACTGCAACAAGCCCGCCGCTTCATTGAACGGTTGGAACAACAGTGGGATCAAAGACTGCACGCCTTGAAAACATTGGTCGAAGGGCATCAGCCTGATGACTGAACCCGTCGAAATGTCAGCTCACAACCCCTGCTCTTGGAACTGGGCCATGGCCTGCATCGCTTCGATGCCATAAACCACCGAAGGTCCGCCACCCATGAGGATGGCCACCGACACGGTTTCGGCGATTTCGGCTTTGCTGGCACCAGCGGCCATGGCATCGTGCACATGGAAACTGATGCAGCCATCACAGCGCACCGTGATGGCGATGCCCAGGGCTATCAATTCTTTGGTTTTGCCATCCAGGACACCGGCCTCGACGCTGGCCTCATGCAGCTTGCCAAAGGCTTGCATCACAGCCGGTTGGTCTTGTCCGAATTGCTCCATCCATTGGTTCAGTTCGGCGTATTGGGCGGGAAAATTTTTCATCATGGACTCCGGTTTGCTGACATGGAATCAAGATTGTAGGCCAAGCACCGAGGCCGATGATTGACCCAAGTCAATCTTCTTGGCAAAGGCATCAGATTTGTTATCATAGAGGCCAAAACAACAACTGAATGCCAGCCAGATGCCTGCCATGACCCACAACAAAACCTTCGTGATTGGCCTGCCCCGGACCGGCACCACCAGTTTGTGTGCCGCGCTGTTAGAACACGGGTTTAAGGTGGCCCACACCGCCTACACCATCCGCACCTTTGAGTTGGCCCAAGTGGTGGCCGACACCCCGTGCTATGCCGACTACGCACAATTGGACCGCTTGTTTCCTGGGTCTGGGTTTGTCCATCTGCAGCGCCCGCTGGCTGCTTGGTTGCCATCCATGCAACAGCTGTTGCACAAAATGCAAGTCCAGATGCGACCTGAAGGCCATTTCAACCCGGTGATCAAACGCTGTTTCAACGACACCTTCGACCTGTTACAGGACCCTGAGCCGTTGGGGGTGGCCAATTTGAGTCGTTGTTTCCACCGCCACCACCAACAAGTGACGGACTATTTCAGCCACCGCCGAGATTGCTTGAGCCTGGCCATCGATCAGGCCGGTGGCCTGAGCCGTTTGTTGGCGTTCATGGGTCAAAGCGCGCCTGCCGACCTGGACTTCCCACACCTCAACGCCGGCAATCAGGTCAGCGCTTGGCGCAAGCTGAAACACCCCAACAAGGTTAATTCCAGCGCCGCAGGCGAGTCCCGCAGGCGCTTTTTTGACTACGCACAACTCAAAGTTTGAGGCCCATCGGGCTCATGGGACCAAAGCACATGCGGTCGACTTGGGCGCGGCCACCCGCTTCGCCTCATAGCACCATATACAATCCAACTGAAAGCCGCCATTGTCGTAAATGCGGATCAAGTTGGCCACATAGTGATCCGGGCTGTGGCTGGTGAAGCGCATCTGATCCACATAGGTGCCGTGTTGGTCTTGGCCAGGAAAGGATTCAATCACCGAACCCGCTTGGGCGATCGCCGTACCTGTGCCTGAAGGGCTGCCAAAGGGTACCCAGGTGATTTGCCACAATTGTTTCACCGGATCCCAGGTGCGCAGGGTGGAACCCACCGCATCAGCGGACTGCGCCATGTCGATGCACAAATCATCTTGGATCACGCCCACCGAATTGCGGTACACATGACCCGTGCCCGAACCGGACACGTGGGTCTGATCTGCTTGCATGGCCTTGGCCTCGATTTGCCAATGGCCCAGTTTGAATTGGTAGTCGGTGGGGGTGGCGGCTCCAGCCGGCAAGGTTGCCATCACCAAGGTGCAGCCAGCGGCCAACATCTTCGTCATCTTCATCATTTGCTCCCATTGAAAACCACCCATGATAGGGCTCAAGCCGCTGCCGTCTTCTCAACGGCGGTAGATGAGAAACATTGATCCATAATAAAGCGGTTTATGGCGCCTGTTTTTTGAAGACACCAGGAGACTGGCCGGTGATTTGTTTGAAGGCCCGATAAAATGTCGCCGAACTGTTGTAGCCCACATCATAGCCAATGGTGGATACCTGGGCTTCAGGCCGGTTGCAGATTTGTTGTTGGGCATCTGCCACGCGTTGGGTGTTGAGCCAGTGGTGAAAGCCGCTGTTGGGAGGTTGATTGAACCAGGCTGACAACAGCCGTGCGGAACAGCCCAAGGCCTGGGCCAAACCCGGCAAGTCCAGGGTTGCTTCTCGATGGATTTTTTGCTCCCGTACCAGGCGTTGCAAGGGTGCGGTAAAATCGATTGGGGGAGCGGGTCGCTGGGCTTGAATCAAATGTCCGGTGCGGGTCACATGCAACAAAGTGATGCCGGCCACCAGCAGCGCCAGGGACACCAGCGACAGCAGGTCCCAAAACGCCCAATACCGCTGCCCCACAAACAATCCCAGCCAAGTGATGCCAGAGCTCAGCAAATAACTGCCTGACAAGCCCAACACCAGCCACATCAGGCTGCGATTGGGCTGTGGTTGCATCCCAAAGCGACGCCAGATCAACAGCCAGTACCCAAACCAGTGCAACAAGAACAACAACCAAAACCACATTTTGTGCGCACCCCGACCATAATACGCCGCTGATTTGAGTGCCGGATCCAGGTGGTAAAAAGTCAACAACCAGACAAAGGCCAACAGCGCTGGCACCCCATGCCACCGCACTTGAGACCAATTGGGTTGTTTGGGGTGGAGCATCAGCCACATGGTTGGCCCATTGGCAAACAGCAGCCAAGTACCGGCATGCAACCAGTTGGGATGGCGTTCATAAAACGTGCCCATGCTGAGCAGGGCTTGCAACAACTGCACCCCCACACAGAACAAGAACAACACCATCGGCCAATAACGGTCGTGGCGGGCAGACTTGATCGACAAACCCAACAGCAACACCGCGAGCATCAACAAACTCGCTGATAACAGGGTGTGAATCATGAGTTGCCTAGCGACTTAAGACCTGATTGGGATTGGCTCAACCACCCATCCGCTTAAACACTTCGGCTTGGCTTTTGCGGTGTTTGAGGGCCATGGCCACGTGCCCCAGCAACAAGACCAGCAACACCCAGCCCAATTCACCGTGCCAGTCACCACCCAACTTCAACATCCAGTCAATTTTATCGCCTTCAAAGCCAGCGAACAGCGGGATGCCGAAGGGCTCAAAAGCCCGGCCCGACCCGTATTGGCGGATCAAAGCAATGGTTGGCACCGCAATCACCAACAGGTACAAGATCGCATGACCCAGCTTGGCCGCCAGATTGATCGATGGCGGGCGCCGCTTGGCATTGAACAAGGCCCACAGCAAGCGCAACACCATCAACAGCAACAACAACACGCCCAACGGTTTGTGGCTGGGCCAAAAGAACGCTTCGATGGCGGTGTCTTCAAGAAAATAGTGCGCGCCGGCACTGAGGAATTGCCACAAGATCAACAGCGCCATGCCCCAATGCAAGGTGCGACTGACCAAACCATATCGTTCTCGGTTGTCTTTGATTGCCATGTTTGATACCTGGTGTTGAAACGGCTTATTAGCTTAACAGAACCGCTGCCCCGAGCGCATGATTTGTGGTCATTTCAGTGCGTATTGTTGTTGCAACTGTTGCAGCCTGTCCGCCGGCCCACTGATCGACCATTCAAACCAATTGCTCCATTCGAATTCAAGCGTCTCTGCACCCTTGGTCAAAGTCAGGCTGTCGTAATCTATACCTTTGTCAAAGGCCAATGGGCTGTATTCCTGGGTCTTGCGCCAGCCGGTTTGCTTCAGATCCGCGATGATCTGATTGCCCACTTCGGTTCTGATGTGTTCAATTTCGGTGGTTGCTGTCACCCCAAGAACCCCAGCAACTCAAGCAATCCGGCCAGCATCAAAAAGGGGCCCAGGTATTTGGCCGAATGGCCAAATTTTTTATGCCACAATTCATGTTTGGCCGGGTCTTTGATTTTCCTGGGCAACACCCGATGCGCCAACAAGGTCAAGTACAACCCGCCCAAGAGAGGAATCAAACCACTGTATTTTTCATAGATCTCAATCATTCATCCTCCGGCTTGTTGGCATACCAGGACAGCCACAAAATGATCACCAACGCAATCACCGCTGTGGCTCCAGCAGCCAGCAACCACCGGGTGTTCAATGCCCCACCCCGCTCCAGGGTCAAATAAGCATTGAAGCCAATGCCCAATGGGATCCAGCACAGCATGATGGCCAACTTCGTTTTGCTGACCAATTTCGGCGTTGGCTTTGGCTTGGCTTTGTTCTCAGGTTCATTCATGGGCTTTGATTTGTCTGATGATGTGGTTCATAAACATCATGTGGTCTTTCGAATCGGCGTTGACTGAAGCCGTCACCCAATGTTGCTCCAGAAACACGATGCGCTTGTTGATTTCGGTGCTGTCATAGATCACCACACCGTCGTTTTCCAAGCGGGTATAGTGTTGTTTCCATCCGGTATACATATATTTTTTTTGTTGCCAGGCCAAGGCCGCAGCCGCCGACTCGAATTCGAAGTATTTCAATTCCACCTGGACCGTGAGGTTGCTGGCCTGGCGGTAGGCCAAGTTGGCCATGCTGGTGACGCCAATGGTGCGGTACTGTTCAATGGTTTGGCCCATGGACTGGGCAAAAAACGCCGGTGGGTTGTGCAAGTCTTCGATCACCACACCGGTGCCGCCTTGCCAGCCCGGGCCAATTTCAGCCGGCTTGGGTAAACGGATGTCCATGGCGGCCACCCATCCCGGCAACAGCAAACACATCACTGGCAGCCAAACCCACAGTGATCGTTGCATGATGGCTGTGCGTTTCGCCATCATGAGCCCAACATGGCCACCAAAGACTCAAAGTGAATCAACAGGTACAACCAGGCAATGGCGTTGCCATACAACAACACCGGAAGGGTCCAAACCAGCATCACCCACAGTCCTTGATGCAAGCCGATGATCAGCAAAGTCAGGATCAAGCCCATGTACAAGTCGAGCATAATTTGACGGCCCCAAAAATAGCCTGCCATGCTGCGCACCGTGAGGATCAAATTTTCTTTTCGAGAACAGTGAATGGTGTACAGCATGAAGGCCACAAACACCGCCCACAACAGGGCTTTGAGCCACCCCAGCGCACCGCTGAAAACCAACAGCTCCGGATGTCCATGCCAATAAAATGCCCCCACTGCCAGCAACACATAGACCAACCAGGCCACTACATTCATCGACATATCTTCAATTCCTGCGTTTGAAACCATTTTCAATTATACCGCTTTCAAAGGGCAATCGGCATGGTTAACAGAGGGTACTGCGTGGGGAGGGTTTGGCACAGTCCTACCGGATTGACTTGAAACGGACCAACTCAGGCACTGATCGGTCGGAGTTGTTGGTGGCGGTGGGTGATGGGGCGACCGGCGTGGTGCGCCATTTGATTGATCAGGCAGCGGGTTGAATTTGGGTCTGATATCGCCAACGAAAAGGCAACTGCTGGATCGTATTTTTAAGCCATCAAGGCATCATTCGTGATGTGTGGTAAATCCACATGAGCGAATGAATAACGCAGGGGGCTGGAAAATACGATCCAGCCCAAAAGGTTAAGGCTGAAAATGCCACACACTGCGTTGCTCATCGCTCGATTGGAATGACCAAACCACGCGATTCGCGCCTGGATTGTGACATTTTCAGAATTAACAGATACATTTTCGTTGGCGACATCAGTCCCTAACACCTCTCTGTTGGCCAGCGAGGCTTGGTGGGATTGTTGGCTGTCCCAGATTTTGGTGACCATCACCCGGTCTGGATCGGCCATGCCCTGCAACACGATGAACGATTGACAACCAGGCAGGTTTTCAATGATGGCGGCCGCTTCGGACAGGATGCGGACCAAATCGTCGCCCTTGCCCTTGACGGCTTTGAACGTGACTTGGATGCCAAATGTGTGACTCATGGTTGTTGGTGGCTGACTGGTTTATTCAGGGTAGCATGGTGGACGATGTTTTACCGTGAGCCACATCACGATGATCCGGTGTTGGCTGGCCCTGAAGACCCAGCCACCAGCGAAAACCCTGGCGGCTGGGGTATGGCCCCGGGGCCACGGTCAATCAGAGCAGGTCTTCCAACTGTTTCAAGGTGGCTTCATCCTCGGTTTGGGTCAACCAAAACAAGGCCTGCTTTTTCACCGAGCGGGCATAATGGCCTTTGACCACTTGCAACAAGGCTTTGGCTGACTGCTCAGACGGCAATTGCGACAACACAAACACCGCATTGTCCAATTCACCGCGATCTTGGCGGGTGTTCAACAATGCCAAGGCGGCTTTCTCGGCCCGCTGGGGGCTGTTTTGCGCCAACCAAAACAAGGCTTTTTCGCGCACTTCGGCATCCAAGTGGTCTTTGACCAACTTGGCCAATTCGTCATTGGCCTCGTCACTGTTGATCTGTGACAGGCTGAAGATGGCTTTTTCTTTCACCTCACGGCGCTCGGTGTGGCTCATCAAATCGACCAAAAATGCCGGCAAATCGGCCACTTGATCGGTTTGACTCAACCAGAAAATCGCATCGGCTTGTTGTTCACCATCTGACTCATCTTGGGCAATGGCTTGCAACAGTTCCACCGCCTCGGTGGTGCGGTTTTGACTCAAGGCAAAATTGATTTTGCGTCTGACCTCACCCACCGGCAAGGTCTCATACAGTTCCTGCAAATGGGCAAACCCATCTTGCTCTCTTTGTCCCAGCCAAAACACCGACTGCTCAGAGTAACCGTCCTGGTTGTTGGCTGCCAGGTCGTACAAGGCGCGGGCAGCGGCTTCACCGGCATGCAAACTCAACACATACAAGGCGCCATTTTCATCACCTTCTTGTTGGTTGGTGACGGTGTCGGTCAACCAATCAATGCTGTCCTGGCTGTCCACCGCAGTCAGCCAATCAATGGTCAGTCCATCGGCTTTGACCTCGCAGTGGTCTCCGACTGGCAGCATGCGCTTAATGGCGCCGTCATCCATGTGCACAAACACATGAATGAAGTCGGTGTTGGGGCTGTGACTGGACGAGCCATATCCATACTGTTTTTCATTCAAATCACAGACCGTTTGTTCACCCTGGTTCCAACAACACATGGAAGGGGTGTCCACCGCCGCTGGCACGCTGTAAGCCAGCCAGCCATCGTGTTTTTGGCTGTGGGCCGACAAGGACGCATCAACGCGATTGATGTCCAACTGGGGGAATTGGGCCCAGCATGCGCTGCTGCAAAAAACAGCGGTCAGGGCCAGGGTGTGTTTCATCTTTTTCAACATAAAGGTCTCCGGTTGGCGCTGGACTTGGGGCCCAGCGCGGGTTCAGTTCAAGGTGGGGGATTTGGGCCGGTTGCCCAGCCCTGTTGGGGTCAGTCTTCGATGGCGTCGATCAAAGCATCGGGATCGGTGATACCAATCGTCTTGATGATCATCTTCTTCACTTCATGATCGGTTTCTTGCTTCAACAGCTGGACCATGGCATCGGCATTGCCTTGCATCATCAAGGCATGCAGCACGCCTTGCTTGACTTCGGCATCACCTTCTTTGAAGCGGTCCATCAAGAAATCCACATTCAGTTCAGATGAACTCATACCAAAAGCTTCAAACAGACTGCGGTCATTGGCCAATTCGGGGTCGGCCTCATACAGGCCCATCAACACATCGGTGGCGTCCATCACCCCGAACAAACGGATGATGGCGGACTTGATTTCGGGGTCGGTTTCCGTGTCATATACCTGTCGCAAACCGTCCACTTCGTCCATCGCCATCAAGGTGCTGAGTAAAGACTGTTTGCGCTCGGTGCTGTTTTCTTGCTGGAAAATGTCAATCACCACTTGCGGGTCCACATCGGTGGCGATGAACACCCCGGTGATGGCATCCTTTTCCGACTCATCGGTGGCTTTTTGATACAAGCGGGCCAAATAATCACCCATGTTGTCGTCATCCACCATGACCAGTGATTGGATCGCTTTGGTTCTGATGCTGGGGTCTTTTTCGTTGTCGATCACATAGTACAAATAGGCGGCATCACCGGACAAAGCCAAGGCTTCCAAAATGGCCCGGCGCGAGTCACCCTGGGACTTTTGATACAGGTCTTTCAAAGCCGCCGACTCCCCTTTGATGCCCAGCATGCGGATCAGGCTCACATTCAAATCAGGGTCACTTTCTTTTTTCAACAAGGCGATCAATTCGTCGCTGTCATCGTGGTGGATGAAGCCCTGGATGATGGCCGCTTTGAGGTCGCGGCTTTGGCTGTTTTCATACAGCTGCAACAGTTTCTTGCGGCTTTCGATGCCATCACGCAAGCTCAGCATTTGAATCGCCTGGTGTTGTAAGCCCTGATTTTGTTCGGTGCCAATGTAACGGAACAGGTAGTCCACGACCGCCTCGCTGTCGCTGATGCCCAACAGCTGGATGGCGTTCATTTTGACCCGTTCTGAATTCGATTGCTCCAACATGTCATAGACTTTGGGCAAGGCTTTTTCGGGGTTGTTGAACATGATCTGCTGCAAGGTGAACAGTTTCAACTCTTCATCCAAGGCCGCCTGATGCGTGCCTTGTTCATCGCTGTCACCGTGTTCGAACAACAACACTTGGGCGTCATCGGCCCAATCAGAGTTCGGGTGATTGCGGATCAAGCGCTCCAGCAAACGGCGGGCTTGGGCCCGTTGTTTGACCTGGTAATGGGCATAGCCCTGCCAGTATTGTGCAGCGGCCTGTAATTTGCGGTCTTTGGCAGCCTCCTCGAAAGCTTCGATGGCATCTCGCCAATCCTTGCTTTGCATCGAGACTTGTCCCAATTCATAGGCTTCCAGGGCATCCGCTGATTGGGCCATCACCCAGGTGTGGCTGCACAGCATGAATCCCAGTGCCATGGATTTGAATGCTTTGGTTAAATGAATGGTTTGCATGGGTTTGCTCCTAAATAAGATCGTTGGTTTGAGCCAGTTGTTGTTTCATGGTTTTGATTTGAAACATCAGGTCGCTGGACGATGAGTCCTTGACCCAATTGACTCGGGGTTGGCCATGGGTTTGGTTGGGGTTGCCTGCGGCTGAGCCATTGGCATACTCCAATAAAATCGGTTCCAGGTCTTGTAACAATTGGCTGGTAAACTGGCTGTCGTGTTGCGCCAAGGCCCGTTTGAACAGGCGATTGGATGACAGCAAGCGTTGCGCCGTGGCTTGGCTGTTGAAGGCGCCATTGCCGTTGCTGACTTGGGTCAAAAAGATTTCACTTTGGGTCAGGTGTAACTGGATGTTTTGGGCCAGCAACTGCTCTTGTAGCTGCCGATTCAACGCATCATCGGTTTGGTTTTTACCGACGTAGAACGACACCAACACCAGACCAATCACCAAGGCAAAACTGGCCAGTGAATACTGTGGCATCAGCCAGTAATTCTGCAATTTTTGCCACCAGCTCAAGCGGGGTAATTCAATGCCTGGGTTGTCGTCAAGCCGGTCGGCAATCCGTTCCCACAGTTGTTGGCCATAATCTTCGGCCAGTGGATGTTGTTGTTCTGCAGCGCGTTCTATGGCGTTCATGTCAGCCTCCAATTGGTTCAATTGATCACAGACTTCGGGCGACTGCAAGCCGTCATCGCGGGTCTTGTCATCGGTCTCATTGAAATAAATCATCAATAATTTTTCGTCGTCTTTGTGATTCATGCGCTCACCTCTACTTTCAGTTGTTTGCGGAGCTTTCGCACCGCCCTGAATATGGTTTGTTTACAGGCATTGCTTTTGATTTTCAGTTCCTGGGCGGTTTCCTCAATGGAATAGCCCTGGTGGTGTTTCATGGTGATGGCCAACCGTTCCACATCGCTCAAGTCCGACATGGCACGCATCAAACGCTGATTCAAATCCAGCTGATCCACTGTGTCGATGCCGTCTTCGGCCAATTCCAATTGGGGACATTCCTGATCCAGTGAATGGGCCAACTGGCGATTGGCTTTGCGCAGGTAGTCGATGGATGTGTTGGTGGTGATGCGCAACAACCAAGTGGAAAACTTGGCTTTGGATTGATACCGCCCAATCGCTTGAAACGCTTTGATAAAGGTTTCTTGGGCGATGTCTTCGGCGTGGCTGGCATCGGCCGTGTATCGATAGGCCAAACGGTTGACCGCCTGTGCATAGTGCAACACGATCAGGCGAAATGCGTTCTTATCGCCCTGGGTTGCTTTGACAACCGTTTTGTCATCGATTTCATTCATCATGCCAGCTTAAACGCAGCCACCACGGATTTGGTTATATTTTTTTGTCGGATTTTTTGTGGGCGGGGAACCCAAAGGGGATCAGTGGCGCAAGAAATCCATTTTTTGTCAGATTTTTTGACTCAAGCCCCTGGCACATTGCAACAACTCCACACACACGCCCTTGATCCCGGACTCGGGAAAGCAGTCATTGATCCGTGTGCTTAATCGGTCAATGGTTTGGATGATTTTGCTGATTTCCAATGCTTGGTACATCAGCGAATTGTCCCATCATCAGACCACCACCGTCAACCAAGCACCACGCCCGGTACTCACTCAGGCAGCCACATGATCAAGCCCACCACCAGCAGCACAGCGGCAAACAGCACCAGATTCAACAACGATTCAAGCATGGCAGGTGACCTGCGATTTCAATGGGATTGTGTGGCCGCACATGGTAACATGACAGCACCCGCAAAGGACGCCTCCAATGCCCAAAAAAAACACCATCAAATGGCACTTAGGTCCCCATTGGCATCAACTCCACCCCAATGTGCAACGCCGCTTCAACCGCTTACCCAGTGCAGGCGCGCCGATCATATATGATGGCATCATGGAGCAAGTCGCCTGTTCCCGGGCCGGCTGGTTGTTCGCCTTCCTGTCGCAAATCATTGGCAACCCTTTGAGTCCCCACCAAGGCACCCATGTGCCCATGGCAGTGGTGCTGACCACCCGCCCTGGCAAACCCGGGGTTTATTGGCAACGCACCTACCAATTTCCAGGCAAACGGCCCTTCAGTGTCACCTCAGTGAAAAAAGACGACCGGGGGCGGATGATGGAAATGGTCGGCGGTGGCTTTGGCATGTTCTTGGACGTGTTTGCCAAAAACGGTGAATTGCATTTCAAAAGCAGCCGCTATTTCTGGAAATTATGGCGCTGGTATGTGCCCTTGCCGCATTGGCTCAGCCCCGGTGAAACCCACGTGATCCACCAGGATTTGGGTGGTGACGATTTCCGTTTCACCATCACCATGGACCACCCTGTGTTGGGCCGCACCTTTTACCAAACCGGTGTGTTTCATGAGCGCCAAGCGACCTGACGTTTTGTTGCTGGGTGGCTACGGGGTGTTTGGCCATCGCATCGCCTCCGCCCTGTGCCAGCGGGCCATCCATGTCATCATCAATGGCCGTCGACAGGCCCCGGCCATCGCTTTGCGTAATCGCTTGCGACACCAGCACCCCAACGCCTCGGTAGCGGTGGCGGTGTTTGATGTCAGCCAAGATTTGTCTGCCCAATTGGCCCAGCTCAAACCTCGGGTGGTGGTCCACACCTGCGGCCCGTTTCAAGGCCAAGACACCCAAATCGCCAAGGCCGTGATCCAAGCCGGTTGTCATTACATCGATCTGGCCGATGGCCGCGATTATGTGCAAAACATGTTGGCCCTGGATGCCGCTGCCCAAGCCCGTGGGGTGAGTGCCATCACTGCCGCCAGCACCGTACCGGCTTTGTCCTCGGCGGTCTTGGCGCAACTGCGTGATCGACATGGCATCCAACAATTTGATCAGGTGCGCATCGGCATCACGCCCGGCCAAAAAACACCCCGGGGCTTGGCCACCACCCAAGCGGTGCTGTCCTATTTGGGCCGGCGCTTGGCACCCTGGCCAGGCATGCGCCAAACCAGTTATGGCTGGCTCGGTTTGCATGCCCAAGCCTATCCCACCATAGGTCGCCGCTTGATGGGGCATTGCGAAGCGGCTGACTTGGACTTTTTTGCGGCCCACTTCAACATCAAGTCACTGTCTTTTGCCGCCGGGATGGAAAGCAAGCTGTTGCATGTGTTGATGTGGTTGGCAGCCGGATTGGTGCGTTTGGGCCTGCCCCTCAACTTGACCAAACAAGCGGACAAATTGTTGCGCATGAGTCACTGGTTTGACCGCTTGGGAACCGCCGATGGCGGCATGCATGTGGCCATCGAAGGCCGCAACGAACAAGGGGATCGCATCCAGAGAACTTGGTTCTTGGAGGTATTCGATGGACAGGGACCGTGGGTGCCGGCAATGCCAGCGGTGTTGATGTGCGAGAAAATTATGCGAAATCAGACCACGGCAGGCGTGGTGCCTTGTATTGAATTGTTGACGCTGGATGAATACCTCGGTGCCTTACCACCGAAGCATCACCAATCCAGTTGGCATTAGGACCTGTTGATACCAACCGAAAGGCGACTGCTGGATCGTATTTTTCATCCATCAAGGCTTCAGTCGTGATGTGTGGTCACTCCACATGAACGAGTGAATAAAGCTGAAGGGTGGAAAATACGACCCAGTCCCACGGGTTCAGACTGCAATGGCCACACCCTGTGTTACTCACCGCTCGATTGGAATGACCAAACCACGTGATTCGCGCCTTGATTGTGACCATTGGAGCCTGAACAGCAGTCGTTCAGTTGGTGTCAATAGGCCCCTGGTCAACTTATTTTTTTCGGCGGTCTGATTTTTGTCGACGATCAGACCGATCGCTGTCGGCCCGCTCTTCAGTGCGGCGATCAGACACCGCACTGCGGCGGTCTCGGCGTCTGCGTTCTATCGGTTCGTACCTGATTTTTTTGCCGGTATCTGAACCTGAAGTGGCGTTGCTCTCAAACATGTTAAAGGCCCCGTTTGTTACTGAAATACCTGTGTGGTACTGGTCATTTGAGTTTCTCACACCCAATAAAAATACCACACCACGGATGAAATTTCAGTAAATACCCGCATAAATAAACCGAACTGGGGTCGTCAGGGACTACTTGGTGTTGGTGTCGTTCCAAGTGTTGTTGGCTTTGCGGCGGTCCTCGCCGCTGCGACGGTCATCTTTATCCGGTTCCCAGCGGACCGTACTGCGTCTGGGGTTTTCGTTGTTGCGGCGTTGTTTTTTGCGCTTGTCCACCCGTTTCACTTCTTTTTTCTTTTTCTTAAAAAAACCAAACATCGTCATCACCTAATCAAAACAACCTGGTCCATTGATGGCTTCATGAAACCGGGTCCCGGAATATCATTTGGGTCAAACTGGGTGGCACCACTCAGCTTAACCCCCACATGATTACGGTATCACAAATGGTGCCTGGCTGCAGTAAAAAATTGAACAATCCGACCCGCAACTGGGGTGGCACTGAGGGCTGCAATAAGTGTGTGAATTGACGCCTGATTGGTTAAAATAACGGCTTTCAATTCAGGATGATCTATGTGGTTTAAAAATGCGCGCCTGTTTCAACTCAATGAAACCTTGACCCTGGACGCGGAACAACTGTCTGCCGCCCTCAAAAACGATGCTTTGAAAGCCTGTGCCCCGATGGAAGCCGTGTCCAAAGGCTGGGTGTCGCCGTTTGGTTCTGACAGTGAATTGTTTGTGCTGAAAAGTGGCCATGCCATGCTGTTTGCCTTGGGGGTGGAAGAAAAGGTGCTGCCCGCGGCGGTGGTCAACCACCAGCTGAACCAACAGCTGGAATCGATCAAAGCCGAATCGGGACAAAAACCCGGCCGCAAGCAACAAACCGACATGAAACAACAGCTGATGCTGGAAATGCTGCCCCAAGCATTTGTCAAGCCCAAAACCATCATGGCCTATCTGGACCTGAAGCTGGACTTGTTGGTGGTTGATTGTGCCAGTCAGAATGCCGCCGAAGACCTGGTCTCGCAATTGCGCCAAACCCTGGGCTCATTCAAAGCTTCGGCTTTCGGCCCCTCCTCCGCGGTGGCCCAAGTGCTGACCCAATGGGTGATCAAGGCCCAAGGCGATGCGGGCTTTCAGCCAGACAATGAAATCGTGTTGGAAACCTTGGACGACAGCAAAGGGGTGGTGCGTGGCCGCAACATCGCACACCTGGAAGACCAAATGAAACAGCACATCGACAATGGCTATTTGGTGACCCAACTGGGCTTGTTGTTCAACGACCGCATCGAATTGGTGTTGGGCCACGACCTGGGCCTGAAAAAGATCAAGTTCACCGACGTGGTGTTGGACCAATTGGATGATGAATCCATTGAATCTGAATGGCAATTACTGGACAGCCGTTTCACCTTGTTCAGTTTGGAACTCCGGGCCATGTTCAAAGCCTTGTTTGACGTGTTCTCCAGTCACTGACATGGATGCCAGCAGCCAACAACAATGGACCGATCGATTGGCCGAACACGTCGGCCACATCGAAGCGGCGGACCCAGGCCATGATTTCAATCACATCAAACGGGTGGTGAAGTCGGCCTTGCAGTTTGCCCAAGCCGAAGGGGCCAATCTGTGGGTGGTGCTGCCGGCGGCCTGGTTGCATGATTGTGTGCCGGTGGCGAAGAATTCGCCACTTCGGTCCCAAGCCTCACAACTGGCGGCCGATGCGGCGGTGGACCTGCTGCAACAATGGCACTATCCCAAGGAACACCTGGCAGCCATCCACCACGCCATTTGTGCCCACAGCTATTCGGCCAACATCCCGTGCCAAAGCTTGGAAGCCCAAGTGGTGCAAGACGCCGACCGCATGGATGCATTGGGGGCCATTGGCATCGCCCGCACCTTGATGGTGGGCACCGGTTTTGGCCACCCTTTAACGTTTCATGAAGATCCGTTTTGTTACCATAGGGAAGCCAACGATCAAGCCGCGATCATTGATCACTTTTACACCAAGTTGTTGAAGCTGAAAGATTCATTCAATACCGCCGCAGCGCGATCGGAGGCCACTGAACGCCACCAATTCATGCAGCAGTTTTTACAACAGTTGGAAGGAGAAATGACTTGAACCATGGGCCGTGACAGCCACCACAAAAGACACCGCTTGTTGATCACAGCAGCTTTGCTTGCCTGGTGCCTGGCTGGCTGGGCACAAACCGACCAACAGCGGCAATTGTTTCGGCAACTGTATGCCCTGGCACTGAATGGCGATGCCAGCCAGGTGGCCCAACGGCGGGCACCGCTGGACAACTACCCCATCACCCATTATTTGGATTATGCGCTGATCCGCCACGACATGCACAACTTGCCGGAACAAGCGGTGGCCGATTTTGCCCAACAACACCCGGACAGCCCCTTGAACAAACAGCTCAAGGAATACCTGCTGGACCACTTGGGCCAACAACAACAGTGGGCCAAATACCTGCAGTATCACAACGGTTTTGACCGCGGCAAACGACAGTGCTGGTATCTGCGTGCCCGCATCCAACAACAGCAACTCAAGGGCCTGGCACCTTTGGTAGAGACCATGTGGATGTCCGGACTGTCCGCTCCGGATGCCTGTGATTTTGCCTTCAAATGGTGGCAAGCCGAAGGCCATTTGACCGATCAAAAACGTTTGAAACGGATCCAGTTGGCCTTTGAAAGCAACAACATGTCATTGGTCAATCACCTGCGCACCCAGCTGCGCAGTCAACCGGTTTGGGTCAAACAAGCCATGGATCTGCTGCAAGACCCCATTGCCGCCCTGGGTCAAGCCAGCAGCTGGCCACCGAACCCCGAATTGCCTTGGTTGCTGCACAAAACCGGCATGCGTGCTGCGAAAAAAATGCCGGCCCAACTACACCCCATTTGGCCACAAATCAAAGCGGCGCACAAATTGCCACAGGCGCACATCGATCAAGTTGAACGGCAAATGGCCTTGTTTGCGGCCACCGATTACGAACCCTTTTCCATCGATGCCATGAAACGCTTACCGGCGGGCATGAAAGACGACCAAATTCATGCCTGGATTGTGCGTTACTACCTGTACCATGAACAATGGGCCGATGTCTTGGATGCCTTGAAAAAAATGAGCCTGAGACAGCTGTCTCAGGACCGTTGGCAGTATTGGACGGCCCGGGCCTTGGCCAAATTGGGCCAGCCAGATGAAGCCAAAAAGATCTTCACCAACCTCAGCCGAGAGTCCAATTACTATGGTTTTTTGGCGGCCGACCATTTGCGTCAGCCCTACCATTTGTGCCACCAGCCAGTCAGTTCATCGTTGGCGGCCTTCAACCCGCCGCTGGCCATTGTGCGGGCCATCGAGTTGCACCATGCGGGCTTGCTGTATAAAGCCCGTCGGGAATGGAACACCGCTTACAAGGGCCTCAACAAAGACCAAAAAATTGCCTTGGCCGAGCGGGTGTTACAAGAACACTGGTATGCCAAGTCAATTGCCATCATGGCCGATTTGGGTCACTGGGAGAATTACCACTCCCGCTATCCGGTGGCCCACGAGCAAATCATTCGCCAGGAAACCAGCAACGACCCCTTGCCCCAATGGGTGATGGCGATCATCAAACAAGAAAGTGCCTGGACCAAAGACGCCGTGTCCCATGCCAATGCCCATGGCCTGATGCAATTGTTGCCTTCCACCGCCCGCTCAGTGGCCAGCCAATTGGGTCTGACGGTCAACCAAAGCCGCGATTTACACCAAGCGCCGTTGAACATCAAATTGGGGGTGCAATACCAAAAGAACCTGTTCAAACAATTTGATCACCCGATCTTGGTGGCGGCAGCTTACAACGCCGGTGAACGCAAGTCGCTGGACTGGAGCCAGGATTTCCCGCAATCACCAGACCTGTGGCTGGAAACCATCCCCTACCGGGAAACCCGTGATTACATCACCCGCATCCTGTCCAACGTCACCATCTATGATTGGTTGATCAACCAAACACCGCGCCGCATTACCAGTTGGATGCCCACCTTGCCGATCAACCAGAGTCCGAGTCGGGCCTGGCCCAACAAGACCACCCCACAACAAACCACCCAAGCGGTTTGCTTGCCATGAGCCAAGCCAAGCCACAAATTTACCTGGTCGGTGGCGCAGTGCGTGACCAATTGTTGGGCTTGCCAGTGAAAGACCGTGATTATGTGGTGGTGGGCAGCGACCCAAAAACCATGTTGGACCAGGGCTTTTTGCCAGTGGGCAAAGATTTTCCGGTGTTTTTACACCCCGACAGCAAAGACGAATATGCCCTGGCCCGCACCGAACGCAAGTCCGGCACCGGCTACCATGGGTTCACCTTCAACACCGATCCAGGGGTCACTTTGGAAGACGACTTGTTGCGCCGTGATTTGACCATCAACGCCATCGCCATGGACCAAGACGGTCAACTGATCGATCCCCACGGTGGCCAACAAGACTTGAACAACCGTGTGCTCAAACACGTCTCGCCAGCTTTCGCCGAAGACCCGGTCCGGGTGTTGCGGGTGGCGCGATTCATGAGCCGCTACCAGCACCTGGGATTCACCGTCCACCCCGAAACCATGGCCTTGATGCGGCAGTTGGTGGCCGCTGGCGAAGTGGCCAATCTGGTGGCTGAGCGGGTGTGGCAAGAAGTCAAAAGCAGCCTCAACCAAAGCACCCCTTCGGCGTTCTTCCTGACCTTACAAGATTGTGGTGCCTTGGCTGTTTTGCTGCCTGAAATCAGTGACTTTTTTGGCATCCCACAAACCGCCATGTGGCACCCTGAAGTGGACACCGGTTTGCATGCCATGCTGGCCATTGATCAAGCCCAAGGGCTGGACAATGACGTGGCCTATGCCGTGATGGTGCACGACTTGGGCAAAGGCATCACCCCGCCTGACATTCTGCCCAGTCACCGGGGGCATGAAACCGCCGGGGTGCCATTGGTCAAGGCCGTCAGCCAACGACTCAAGGTGCCCAACCACTACAAAAAACTGGCTTTGTTGGTTTGCCAATGGCACTTACACGCCCACACCATATTGGAATTGCGGGCCAGCACCATTGAAAAGCTCTTCAGCCGCCTGAATGCCTACCGCCAACCCAAACTTCTCAACAAATTCATCGCCGCCTGTCAGGCCGATGCCACCGGTCGTTGGGGTGCAGCGTTTCAGTCTTATCCACAAGCCGACGCCATCCAACACTTGTTCAATGCCGCCCGCCACATCGACAAACAACCCTTGTTTGAACAAGGCTATACCGGCAAAGAACTCGGTGAGCAGATTAGACAATTGCGCATCGCTGCCATACAATCTGTACGTCCTCATTTGACTTGACCACACAATGAACTACAAATACCTGGGCCTGTTCTTACTCCTGGCCACTGGTCTGGCCGCCGCCAAACCGTTGGAATTTTACCTGCCAGAAGGTGAGATGTTTGATGCCACCATCCCCTCACCACCGGCGGTGTTGGGCCAACAGCTGGGCGACCGCCATTTGCGCCACGATCAAATCATCAGCTATTTGAGTGTGTTGGCCGCTTCCCGACCTGAGGCGCGCTTGATCGATTATGGCTTGACCAATGAAGGCCGGCGGCTGGTGTTGTTGGCCATCAGTGCGGCCGACAACATCCAAAACTTGGATGCCGTGAAAAGTGATCCAAACATCCTGAAATTGTGGGCGGGTTTCAGTGTCCACGGCAATGAATCCAGCGGCGCCAATGCGTCGGTGTTGTTTGCCTGGTACCTGCTGGCCACCAACAACCCAACGATCAAAAACGGCCTGCAAGACACCGTGGTGCTGATCGACCCGGTGATCAATCCCGATGGTTTGTCACGCTTCACCACCTACGTCAACAACCAACGGTCCTTGTCCACCGTGAGTGACCCCAATGACCTGTCTCATGTCGAAGTGTGGCCCAGTGGCCGCACCAATCATTATTGGTTCGATTTGAACCGGGATTGGTTGCTGTTGACCCAAACCGAGTCCAAGTCTCGCATTGATCAATTCCATGAATGGCAGCCTCATGTGTTGACCGACCACCACGAAATGGGCTCGGCGGCCAGTTTCTTCTTCCAGCCAGGCGTGCCCAGTCGCAAAAATCCCTTGATCACCGAGCAAAATGTGGCATTAACCAGCCAATTGGCCCAATTTCACGCCGACGCCTTGGACCAGGCCGGCCAGTTTTACTACAGCAAAGAAAGCTTTGATGATTTTTATCCGGGCAAAGGGTCCACCTATCCCGATTTGCAAGGCAGCATTGGCATCCTGTTTGAACAAGCCCGGGCCATGGGCGGGGTGATCGATACCCACAATGGCCAGCGCTCCCTGGCGGTTGGCATCCACAACCAGTTCTTGACTGCTGTTTCGACCTTCAAAGGGGCCCAACAACACAAACAGGCGTTGTTGGCATACAAAAGAAACTTTTTCGACCAGGCCAAGCAACAGGCCGCCAAATTGTCCACCAAGGGCTATGTGGTCGAAGCACCCAATGGCCATCACGGTACCCAAAAGGTGCATTGGTTTTTGAACAAGCACCGCATTGAGCATCGGTTCTTGAGCAGCAACAAAGACATCGAAGGACACGTCTACCGCCAAGATTCGGCCATCTACATCCCTTTGAATCAAGATCAAACCACATTGGTGCAATCGCTGTTCAACACCGACACCTCGTTCCAAGACAACACCTTTTATGACGTTTCGGCCTGGCACTTGGGCATGGCCTGGGGACTGCATTGGTCAGCAGTCAAATCGGCCCCTGCAACGCATGACGACATCCCCGCATTCAAGCCCAACAACGCCTACCAAAACCAAGCCATTGCCTACGCATTTGACTGGCACAGTGGCAACGCCCCAGCGGCCTTGCGCTACCTCGCCGAACAACACGAATCGGTGTTCATCAGCGGCAAAGACATGACCATCAATGGTCGGCAACTGCCAGCAGGCAGTTTTGTGTTGCCGGTGCCCAAAGACACCAACCAGGATGAGCTGTTTGCCACTTTGAGCACCATCACCGATGCCTTTGGCGTGCAGTGGTACCCATTGACCACCTCGTTGGCGGAGGCAGGCATTGACTTGGGTTCACCCAATGTGCGGCTGTTGCCATCACCCAAAGTGATGATGTTGGTGGGACAAGGCATCGACGCCTACCAAGCGGGCAGTTTGTGGCACCTGTTTGATACCCAAGTCTATTTACCCTTGACCAAGGTGCGCTTGTCACATTTGCCCACGGTCAAACTCAGTGACTACACCCACATCATCATGCCTGATGGCAATTACGCCAAGCACCTGTCTGATGAACAAGCCCAAGCCCTGGCTGCCTGGGTCAAGCAAGGCGGCCACTTGGTGGCTTTACAACGGGGTGCTGTGTGGGTGGAAAAACACCTGCAAGCCGATTCAGAGGAAACGGCCAAAGACAAAAAAACCGGCGAACAATCAAGCGAGCAATCAGCCGAACCCAAAACACCACAGCGTTTGAGCTATGCCGATTACGACCAACAAGCCGCCGAAAAAATCCTCGGCGGCGCCATCGTTTCGGCCCAAGCCGACTTGAGCCATCCCCTGGCTTTTGGTACCCACCTGGCCACCCAGCACGTGTTGATGAAAGGTTCGTCGCTGCTGCAAGCCATTGATCCAGCGAGTGAAGCCTACTTCCATGTGCCCTTACAAGTGACCGAAACGGTGCGGGCGGCTGGCTATGTGTCTGACCATTGGCAGGAAAAACTGCAAAACAGACCCTTGGTGGTGGCCGAACGGTCTGGCCAGGGTACTTTGATCAAGTTTGGCTTCAACCCCAATTTCCGGGCTTTTTGGTATGGCACCCAACGCTGGATCATCAATGCCATCTTTCATGCCGAGTTGATCAAAAAAACCCAGCAATGAACGCCCTCCGACAGCTCAAAACCCAATTGAAAAGTAAACGGCGTTGGGTGAAGCGCAAGCTGCACACCTTCCCTTTGTGGTATGAAGAACCCGATTACATCTTCATTCACATCAACAAAACCGGTGGCAGCAGTGTGGAAAAGGCCTTGGGCCTGCCGTTTGAACACCTCACGGCCTTGGAAAAGAAAGCCGAGGTCGGGGCAAACAAATGGCAAAGCAAATTCACTTTTTCGTTTGTGCGCAACCCGTTTGACAAGGTCTGCTCGCACTACCGCTATCGGGTCAGGACCAACCAAACACAAATGCAAACATCACCGATTTCTTTCAACGAATGGGTCCGGCGCAGCTACGGTGATCGCGATCCCCAGTATTATGACAAGCCCAAAATGTTCATGCCGCAAGTCGAGTGGTTGGCAGATGCCCAAGGCCATTTACTGGTCGATCAGGTGTATCGGTTTGAACAATTGGCCGCCGATTTTTCGGATTTGGCGCGGCGTTTTGACTTGAACGTGCGTTTACCCCACTTGAAAGCATCCAAAAAAGTCAGTTATCGAGATTACTTTGATGACACATCCAAAAGCATCATCAGCGACCGCTTTGCCGGTGATTTGGCGACTTTTGACTACCATTTCTGAGCTTCAATGGCCGGTGACAGACAGGCAAAAAAAATCCCAAGCCAAGGCGGTTTGGGATTAAGAGGTATAAACCGAATGTTTGAGAAATCGGTTCTAGGGCACATTTGCTAAGTAAAACAATAACATACAGAATGCTTTTGATGCAAGCTATAAAGTAAATTATTTCACTATTTTTTTAATAAACACCCGTAAAACATTGATATATATAGACATTTATTTTTTGAGGTTTTAGGCCAAAATTCAGCTGTTTGGGCAGATTGCCGGGGCAAAATGAGCCCAGATCAATGTGATTTTCACAGCGGCATAATGCACAGACGCCCAATTGGCAACTCTGGCAGACAGCTGTCAAGTTTGGTTGACACCAGGGCTTGATTGGGCCTTAATAACAGGCCCTGATCTTCAGCCTTGGAATCAATAACCCGCGGCGTGCCCGTCTTTGCGGGATTCTGAAGCACCCCAGTACACCCCATTTTCAGCCCTCATGATGGCTTGGTAGCCACCATAGGGTCCATGGGCAAACTGGATCTTGTGGCCCTTCTTCATCAAGGCCTGGATGGTGCTGTAGGGAAAGCCTGTTTCCAGATTCAACACCCCACCGTCGGTCATCACCTCATCGGTGGGCTCAGAAGAACCGGTGTGGTGAATCCTGGGGGCATCACCAGCGGCTTGCACATCCATGCCAAAATCAATCATGTTGATCACAATCTGGGCATGACCTTGTGGTTGCATCGCCCCGCCCATCAAACCAAAACTCATCCACGGCTGGCCGTCTTTGGTGATGAAGGCCGGAATGATGGTGTGAAAGGGGCGCTTTCCGCCAGCAAACACATTGAAGTGACCTGCTTGCAAGGAAAACATCTCGCCGCGGTCCTGAAAAATGAACCCCAGTCCTGGGGGCGCCATGCCTGAACCCATGCCGCGGTAATTGCTTTGGATCAAGGACACCATGTTGCCCTCACTGTCGGCGGTGGTCAGGTAGATGGTGTCACCGTGGTCCAAAGCCGGATTTCCAGCGGGGTAATGTCGGCCTGCTTGGTTGGGGTCGATCAAGGCCGCCCGCTGTTTGGCATAGGGTTTTGAGATCAATTCAGCCACAGGGATTTGATTGAAGGCCGGATCGGCATAGTATTTCGCGCGGTCTTCAAACACCACCTTTTTGGCCTCGGTGAACAAGTGCACATATTCTGCCGAAACATGGCTCATTTGACTCAGGTCGTGCTGTTCCATGATGTTGAGAATTTGCAAAGCGGCGATGCCTTGGCCATTGGGTGGCAGTTCCCACACATCGTAACCCCGGTAATTGGTGCTGACCGGTTCCACCCATTCTCCGCGGTGGCTGGCCAAATCTTCATAACTCAAAAAACCACCGTTGGCCTGCATGTAATCGGCCATGGTGCGGGCCATGTCACCGGTGTAAAACGCATCCCGGCCGCCGGACGCGACCGCTTTGAGGGTGTTGGCCAAATTCGGGTTGCGCCAGATTTCGCCTTCTTTGGGGGCCCGACCATCGGTGGTGAATTGTTCACTGAAGCCCGGAAACTCGCTGAGCCGGGGCACCGATCGGTCCCAGTAATAAGCAATCAATTGACTCACCGGAAAACCTTTCTCGGCGTAGTCGATGGTGGGTTGCAGCACCTGTTTCATGGGCAGTTGACCAAAGCGTTCATGCAACATAAACCAAGCATCCACCGTACCGGGCACCGACACCGGCAAGGGTCCATGGGATGGGATCTTGTCATAGCCGTTGTCCAAAAACCATTGCAACGACAATGACTGGGGCGAGCGGCCTGAGCCGTTTAAGCCATACAGTTTTTGGCTTTTGGCATCCCACACAATGGCAAACAAATCACCACCGATGCCGTTGCCAGTGGGTTCCACCAAGCCCAACATGGCGTTGGCCGCGATGGCGGCATCAATGGCGTTGCCACCTTGGCGCATGACATCCAGCGCCACTTGGGTGGCCAATGGTTGGGAAGTGGCGGCCATGGCTTCGGAAGCCAACACCGGAGAACGGGTGGCAAATCCCAAGCCCGTGACGCGATCAGCAGCCATCGTCACAGGTAAAAAAAAAGTCAGCAGGCATATTTTTAGGGTCAATTTGATCATGGGGATAACTTTTGTGTTGCTCGTTCGTAATGATTATAATCTAATTTTTTAAAGCAGGGCGTGAAATGGCAGACTTGGACTACAGCAAAAATGGCCTGATGCAATTCCTCAAAGAAGCCGCTGTCACCGGCATCATGAACCCAGGTGTGGCCCGCAGTCGCAAAACCGCCGCCCAAAAACTGTTGGATCACCTCAATGCCGAAGAACGCATCAACCTGCGCCAGCTGGACGTCGATGAACTGTGCTCCAGAATCCACAAAATGGAAGATTCGTCGATTCGCGAAGAGGCCATGAACCTGTACAATGCGCGCTTAAAAGCGGCGATGGATGACTATTTCAACTACCTGAAAAACCCCGAAGCATTCACCTCCACCGGCAGCAACCTGGCCCCGGCCAAACCGGTACAAAAGCGCGACCTGGAAGAACAAAAAGCCCTCGAGTCGATCGCCTTGCACCATGCCGGAACCCAAGATGACATCATCCCCATTCCTTTGCGTGAAGGCTTGATTGTGTACCTGCAAGGCTTGCCGTTGAACCTCAGTGCCGCCGAAGCGGACAAAATCGTCAACGTGGTCAAAGCCTATGTGCAACAGACCGATGGGGGTGGAGCCAGCCATGAATAAATACCTGATGTATGCCCCCATGGCGGTGTTTGGCTTGACCGCCTTGTTCCTGTTTCGTTTCTTTTTCCATGACAACACCCCTGGCGCGTTCAGAGACAACATCGTGCCGGAATTGATCGGCTTTTGTTTGGAGGGTTTTTTCTGGATCGGGCTGTTGTCCTATTTTCAAAAATCCCGCGAAATGCAACGCAAAAGTGAGCTGTGGTTGTCGTTGCGCGGTTCCTTGCGCAGCTTCTTGTCCTATTTGGACATCGGCTTTTTGGACCAGCACGCCGAGCCCATGCCATCGGTGGCGCTGGAAAAAGACCCCAAAATCATTCAGCGCTTCATCGACCAGGTGGAAAGCCAGCAATTGGACCTGGAGAGCATGGTGTTTTTGAAAAAAACCTGCATCCACTCATTGGCATTGGTGCGCGACTTGGTGCCGGTGGCGGCGCAGTTGAGCGCCAACCACATGCGTTGGTGGATTGCCATCACCGACTCGATGCGCCAATTGGCCGATGCCAACGACCGGGTCAACATTGAAAAAAGCACTTTGTTGTTGTTGAAAAACATCCAGGAATTCGATGCCTTGGAATACTGATCTGGTGGCCATGAGTCTGGTTTCATTTCATCAATTTGATCAATATGACGGCCTCAAGGCTTTGGACACCGAAGCCTACAGCAACCGCTTTGCCCCCCACTACCACAACAGCTTACAAGTCACATGGAACCGATGTGGCACTTTCGTCAACCACATCAATGGCCAAACCCAACATGCCGGCCCCAACACCCTGGCGATTTCTCACCCCAAAGAGGTTCACCAAACCGTCTGCGAGGTGCCAGGTGGTCATGCTTTTTTCACCTTATACCTGCCACCGCCGTTGTTGGGCAGGCCGACAAACGCCGATCAATGGCGCTTCAACCATGTGATTGAGGACCCTGAGTTGGTCTGTTTAATGGCGGCCATCCAGGCTGCGGTGCAACAGGACCAAGCGCCCAGTGAGCGTTTGTTGCGGCGTTTGTTGCGGCGGCTGAAACGACACCAAACCAACGGCCAATGCCAACCATTGGATGGTGCCTTGAATGAGTTTGCACAACAACGCTACTTGGCGCCCTTCGACCTGTCGGCCTGGTCCCAGGAATTGGGCATGAGCCCCTACCAATTGATCCGTGCTTTCAAACACAGCACCGGCATGACGCCGAACCAATGGGTCATTCACCACCGCATCAAGTACAGCCTGGACCACTTGTCTGCTGGCGCATCGATCACCGACAGCGCCCTGGCTGCCGGCTTTTATGACGCCGCGCATTACCACCGCCATTTCAAAAAAATCATGGGCGTAACCCCAGCCACATTTCAACAATCCTGACCGAACCGGTCTGCAATATCGTACAAGACGGGGGCTTGGACAATGGCTACAATGGGCGCCTGTCAAAACCAACAGCAGACCAATGAAAGCATTGTTATTAAGCACCTGGTGGTGGGCCTTGGTGGCCCAGTTAACGGCCTTGAATGTATCGGCCCAAAACAGCCACCCCATCCAAACCACATTGCAATTGATTCAACAGCACCACGCCTACTGGCCCCAGCAAAACTTGGACCTGGCTTGTCTGCAGCAGGCTTATGCCCTCACCGGCGAGGAGTCGCCAACGGCCTTGCTGACCAAACTGGAACATTTGATGTTGGAATTTGCCGACAACCACATGCACCTGAACACCAACACCCAGCACTCATACCGCCTATATGGGCCGGTCACGGTGGCCCTGAGCGGGGATCAATTCACCATCGATGACCACTGGAAAAACCACCTGCAAAATCCGGTTGGGTTGGCCAGCGGCGCGGTGTTGTTGCAGCTCAATGGCTTGACCCCCCAACAAGTCATTGACCAATTCCCCACCCAATGCCTGGACAAAAACCAAGCAGACAACCAAGTCTGGATCCTCAACAAAGCCCTCGCTGGCACTTACTCTCAACCCCGCCTCCTGACCATCCAGCAGGGCGATGAACGACGCACCATTGACTTGGATGCATGGACGTACCAGCACACCGAAGGCCTGCTCAGCCACCACATCACCGATGCTGGGTTTGGCCTCATCAAATTACACAACTCACTGGGTCAAAGCGAGCTGATCGCGGCTTTTGACGAGGCCCTGGATGCGATGTCCGAAACCCGAGGCCTGGTGTTGGACCTGCGACACACCATTGGGGGCGGCGACAGCTACCTGGCACGGGCCATCATGGGTCGCTTCATCGAACAGGCCAAGCCGTACCAAACCCACCGCTTTGTCGAGCAACGCGAAGGGGCCATCGGGGTGCCCCGGATCTGGACCGAATGGGTTGAACCACGAGGCACCACCTACCGCCAACCGCTGGTGGTGTTGGTCAATCACTGGACCGGCAGCATGGGCGAAGGGCTGGCCATCGGCCTGCAAGGCATGCAACGCGCCACCCTGGTGGGCACAGACATGGCTGGCTTACTTGGTGCCATCAATGGCTTTGCGATCAACGGCGTGAATTATGGGTTTCAAATGCCGATTGAACAGCTGTTTCATGTCAACGGCACCCCGCGCGAACGGGTGTCCCCAGATCAGCTGGTCAAACCTGACGCCAACCCAACTGACAATGTGTTGATGGCGGCATACAAGCTGTTGGACACGGCCAAGCAATGAGCCATCAACAGTGACCAATCGCACTGTTCGGAAGCCACCATTGATGTGTTAACATGGCCCACTTTTTTGGGGCTGCGCCACCACCAATGTAGGCTTCAGACTGGCCGGTGGGGTGTGGTTTTTTCATCTGAGAACAGGACAAACACCACCATGAGCGAATGCACCGGCACGGTCGTCATCAAATTGAATGCGGCATTAAAAGAAACCTTCAAAAACACCGAAAACCAATTCACCCAGGACACTTTGGCTGCCTGTTATGCAGCCCATTCTTTTCAGCCTGAGTCGCCTGATGAACCAAGCACCTTGGCCACCAATCCACTGACCATCAGTGAGCTGGTGCTGAAAGGTCAATACGCGATTTTACAAACCTGGGGACAGGGCTGGGAAGAGGTCTTTGACCAATTCGATCAGATTCCACAGTTTGAGTATTGGGCCAGGACTTATGACGACCAAGCGGTGGAGAAGTTCATTGGCAAATCCAAAAAAGCCATTTGCTGGCATGTGATCGCCTGGGATGGCGACAGCGATCCACAGAGCCACCAACAATCAGCCAAATTGAGCTGGCTCAGCTTGATGAACAAAACCGTGATGAAACACTTTGTGCCAGCCGATGAAATTGAGCAACAGCTGGCCGCCGTCAAAGACCACTTGAAAGCCCAAAAGGCCATTGACCATTGGGCGGATTTTTACCAAGCCCACCACAACAACGGCCTCAATGACAGCCTGCTGCTGAAATTAACCATCAAAAACCTGGAAGACCGAAACTTCCTGTGCACCACCCTTGAGAAATTCCAAAAAGCAAACGACCACTCGGCATTGCCGCAATTGCTGGACCGATTAAACACCCGCTTCTCAGGTGAGTATGTGGATTCGCTTGATGCGGCGCACATGCAAACCTTTGCCGACATTTACCAGCGCTTAACTTACATCAAAACCAATCAGGAACATGTTTATTTGGGGGCGGCGCTGGATGATTCTACCCGTTTCATTGAAAACCTGGACGACCATGCCAGGGGCTACTCCAAAGGCACCAGTTTCATCGACTTTGCGCGCTTTTTTATGCAAATCTCAAACGCCTTTACTGGCCAGGTATGGAGCCGAAAAAGCCAAACGGCACATCGCCTGACCGCTTTTGATGGGGCGATTTATTTAAATTGAGCACCCACCCAGGCCTTCACAGAGACAAGCGAAACAAGGGCAACTGCCGACCTGGAATGCTCAAAGACGCCATCTCCCCGACTTGGGTACAGCCCTGGATGGCATAAAACGCTGCGGCATGGGGATCGGATTGAATGGTCATCTCTTGAAAGCCCTGACTTTGGGCCCAGAGCACCGCATGGCGAAATAATTTTCCCCCCAAACCCTGTCTGAGGTGTTGCGGGTCAACAAACAAGGCTTCCAACTCCACGGCCTCAGCACTGGTGGCTTGCAACTGATAAAAACCCAACACCTGCTCGCCGTCCATCAGCACCTGGGTGGGGTGCCGCCTGATGGATTCCGGTGAATAAGTCAATTCCGCCACCACGGCTTGCATGAAATCTGCTGGATAGCCCCAATGGGCTTTGGATCGCTGAGCCAGATCACTCAAGACAGGTGCTTGGGCGGGTTGGGCCGGACGGATCAAGCCCGCCATGTGAAAAAGGGGCCCAGAGGCCCCTTTGGTTTGACTTGAAAAACAGCCAACATCAATGGTGGATGTGCATGCCATTGACCAACCAGGCTTTGTTAACCGGTGGTGTGGCCAGGCCCATGCCGTTCTTTTCATCCCAGGTGGCGCGGTCCATCAATTTGATGGCATCCTCTTCACCCAAAGACTTGTTCAAACCCGGCAACTGTTTGTCCAGTACGGCTTGGCTTTCTTGCAAAGCGTCGGCCACTTCGCCAATCAGACGATCGGCTGTTTGGTACTGGGTTTGGCTGGGTTTGCCGTTGTATCCAACCACATTGCCAAACAGCGTGCCCAGCTGCTCGCGCAACTTCGACTCTCCGGTGATCAGGCCTTTTTTGGTGGCCGTGAACTTGGCATTGAGGTCTTTGTAGGCCGCCTCAAATCGCTCGGCTTTCTTTTGCACTGAAGACGAGAGGTCGGTCTTCTCATCCAATTGCTCCACCACGTCTTTCAATTGACTCAACTGGAAGGTCAGGTCATTGATGGCGTCGTACAATTTCATCGACAGCTGTTGTTGTGCCTGACGGTCTTCGCTGGTGTGCAAAGAACGGGGATCGGGCACCAGATCGACGGTTGAATAGTACTTCTTCTTGCCTTTGATCAACTCCACTTTGTAAGTGCCTTCGGCCACCCTGGGGCCCAGGAATCCGGGCACCAATGAAGTCGACGGTGGGAATTTCGGGGCTTTCAAGCGCATTGGCCAATCCACCCGATTGATGCCGCGGCGTTTGCCTGCCACCAACGTGGTGATCACTTGGTCGTTGTCATCCAGGATGTTGATTTTCATGTCACCAAACATGTGGCGTTTTTTCAGGTAATAGGTGATCACCGCCACTTCAGACGGATTGGCACCAATGAAATCATCACCACCGGAAAAGCTTTGCAAAGCACCGCCTTCAACCATCACCGCTGGGCGCGAAGGCAACATGACCACATTTTCGGCCAGTTTTTCTGCGGTCAGGGCCCGCAAGGGAGAAATGTCATCAATGATGTACACACCGCGGCCGTGGGTGCCCAAGATCACGTCGTGTTCGGTCGGGTGAATGACCAAATCATGCACCGCCACTTTGGGCAAGTTTTCTTTGAAACGGGCCCAGCTGTCACCGGCATCCAGACTGATGTACAAACCGAATTCGGTGCCCAAGAACAACAGCTCTGGGTTCACCGGATCTTGTTTCAAAACCCAGGCATAGCCCAAATCATCGGCCCCCAGCTTGACCCAGTTTTGGCCATAATCATCGGTGCGGTAGGTGTAGGTTTTCATGTCACCGGTGCGGTGCCCGTCAAACGTCACAAACGCGGAACCGGCCTGATGCGGACTGGTGGTGACCCGCGACACCCAGGTGCCTTTGGGCACACCTTTGATGTTTTTACCGACATTTTGCCAGCTGTCACCGCCATTTTTCGAGACATGAATCAAGCCATCATCTGACCCGACCCACAACAACTGCGGATCCAACATGGACTCGGCAATGGTGTAAATGGTGGCGTTGTTCTCGGCAGTTGAATTGTCGATGGTGATGCCACCGGTGGTGGCTTGACGTTGGCGTTTCGGATCATCGGTGGTCAAATCAGGCGAAATGGTTTGCCAGGACTCACCGCGATCGGTCGACTTGTGCAGGTATTGAGAGCCATAATAAATGGTGCCGATGTTGGCCTCACTGACCAACAATGGTGTGTTCCAGTTGAAGCGCAATTGTTCTTCGTCACCTGAAGCCACCGGTGGGATGTTTTTCAGCTCACCGATGTTGCGGTTCAAACGCAGCAACTTACCACCTTGGTACTCAGAGTAAATGGTGTTGTGGTCTTGTTTGTCAACGAAGGCCCAAAAACCATCTCCCATGCCGATGGAATTCCAATCTCCCGGTTTGATGCCACCGGGTGCCCGCGAAGGACCCTCCCAAGACCCATTGTCTTGCAAACCACCATAGACGTGATATGGCCACTGGTCATCATGTGACACGTGGTAAAACTGACTCACCGGCAAAGTACCCACCATGCGCCAGTTACCACCTTTGTTGTAACTGATGTAGACCCCGCCATCGGTGCCCAGCACCAATTGATTGGGGTTGGTGTCATTGATCCACAGCGCGTGGTGATCGGGATGGATGGGGATGTTGAAGCCACCGCCAAACATGGAGGTGAAGGTTTCCCCACCATCGGTGCTGGTCACGGTGATGAAGCTGGGCTTGTAAACCCGTTCTGGATCGGTGGGGTCAACTTTCAACTCACCGAAGTAAAAGGGACGCATTTGCACCATGCCAGAATCGGATTTGCGTTGCCAGCTTTTGCCCATGTCATCAGATCGGTACAACGCGGTTTCTTCGGCTTCAACCGTGGCATAGATCGTGGTGCTTTGTGAGTTGGCAACGGCCAAGGCAATGCGGCCTTTGTCATCGGCCGGCAAGCCATTGGTCAATTCCTGCCAACTGTCACCACCATCAACCGAACGGTACAGGCCACTGCCTTCACCACCCGAAGTGAAGTAATCGGGATAGCGGCGGAATTCCCACATACCGGCATAAACGATGTTCGGGTTGTTGGGGTCAATGACCAAATCAGAACACCCGGTTGATTGGTTCAGGTACAACACCTGTTCCCAGGTTTTACCGGCATCGGTGGTGCGGTACACCCCGCGTTCTTTGGCATCATTCCACAAAGCACCGGTGGCACAGACAAACACCGTGTCACTGGACTGGTTACTCACTTCAATGGCGGCAATGCGTTCGGTTTTTTCCAAACCCAAGTGTTGCCAATTCTCGCCACCATCGGTGGTCAGGTAAACCCCGTCACCGACCGAAACCGTGTTGCGCACCCAAGATTCTCCGGTACCCACCCAAATGGTTTCGTTGTTACTGGGATCGACTTTCACCGCACCAATGGATTGGTTGTGATCGTCGAAGATGGGTTCAAAGCCCACCCCGCCATCTTTTGATTTCCACAACCCGCCACTGGCCGTGCCGACGTAGATCACCGGGGTGTCTTCGTGGGTCGCGTCCAAGGCCGAAATGCGACCACTCATCACCGCTGGACCGATGGCCCGGGCCTGGAGGCCGCCAAAAGTATAGGAGTCTACTTTGACCGGTTTGGCCAACAAAGTCGCAGGCAACAGGCTGCCTGCGATTAAGCATAAAGTTTTGATCTGCATGTGCTTGACCCCAGATTATTCAGTGGTTTCAGTCGCGTCGGCTGCGGCTTTTTCAGGCATGTCGAACAGCGAGTCTTCCACATCAACGTTCACTTCAACCGTATCAAAAGTCAGGTTTTGCACCACCTGGCCGTTCATCTTAACAGCCATAGAATGCGCCACTGGTACGTTGTTTTCACCGACTTCTTTGTAGTCACTGAAATAGGTCTCGGCTTCCACTTCCTGACCCATCATTTTCATTTTCGAACGGGTCATGACTTCGATCATGTACTCTTCATCCAAAAACACGTGAACCACGTCGCCATTGGGCTTGGTGGCTTTCACTTCAATCACTGGGGTGCCTTCAATTTCGGTGTTGCCAACCAATTCCAGCTCAATGCCTTTTTCTTTGTGATTAACCAAAGGACCTTCCACATCGGCCTGGTCTTTGACTTGTTTCAACTCATCTTCAGACAGCTCCACGGCATCGGGCTTGCCCATGAACGGCATCACTTGCCAGCCCATCTCACCGTCATAGGCTTGAATGCCTTTCATGCCTTGAATCTCGAAAGTGGTGTGAATTTTATTCGGTGCTTTGTAGGTGAAGGCAAACGGGGCTTCCATCGGACCCATGGTCATTTTGCCGGAAGTGCGCATGGTTTTCATGCTGTTGATCACTTCCATGCCGCCTTTGGCTTCAATGTAGCCTTCCAGCACCGTGTCCAGGGTCATGTCTTCAGCTTGGACCACCAAGGAAGATCCCAACAAGGCCACCACAGTGAAAAATTTGCTCTTCATAATATACGCTCCAATGATTTAATCGAAAAGACAATCATTGTAAGCGTCAAGCGGTGAAATTATAGTGCTGTTGGTCACGATTGTCTGGTCTGGCAGGGCGGATCTGTTACGCCCTGTGGGGCACAATCATGACCTGCTGCCCATGGGCTTGGCACCCGTCAAGCGGTACAATGAATGCATTCATCAAACAAGTAATCACCATGAAGAAAACCTTGCTTTTGGGCTGGCTGATGGCCAGTGCGGTCCAGGCCGAGATTCCGGCCAATGTTCAGGAACAAATCAACCTCAGGGTTCAACACGGACTCAACCCATCCATTGTGATCGGCGTTTATGAACATGGCCAGTCGGTTTTTCACACCGCTGGCTGGCAGGACCCCGCCCAACAAATCGCGGCCACCACCGAGACGGTCTATGAGATTGGCTCCATCAGCAAAACCTTCACCGCCTTGCTGTTGGCCATTCAAGCCGAACAGCATGACCTGTCCCTGGATGCCGCTGTGCAAGACCACTGGCCAGCGCCGTTACAGTTGGTCGATGCACAACAACAAGCCATCACCTTCAAACAATTGGCCACCCACACCTCAGGCCTGCCGCGCATCCCGGGCAACTTGATGGCGTTTGGAACCGACCCCTATGCCCAATACGACCGGGCCCAATTACTCAAAGGGGTCAGCATGGCCCAACCCCAAGCAGCCGGCACCCAATATGCTTATTCCAATTTTGGCGCAGGCCTGTTGGGTGAATCTTTGGCGGTGATGCAAAACACCCCGTACAACCAATTGGTCAGCGATCAAATTCTTAAACCCTTGGGCTTACAACACACTTACATGACCCTGGATGCGGTGCCTGAGGCCCATTTGGCCCAAGGGCACAATGGCAACCGAGCCAGCCAGGCTTGGAATTTTGCGGCACTGGCCGGTGCCGGATCGATCCGCAGTGACATCCGCGATTTGTTGGCCTATGGGGTGGCCCATTTGTCGGCCACCGAATCACCGCTGCAAGCCGCCATGGATCTGGCCACAGCGGTTCATTACGAACAAGGCCAGCTGCAAGTGGGACTGGGCTGGCACTTCGGTCAGGGCGGCATTATTTGGCACAACGGCGGGACCGGTGGCTTCCGTTCCATGCTGATGATAGATCCCAAAAACCAACGGGTGGTGGCGGGCATCACCAACAGCAGCAACAACGACGTAGAAGACATCGTGGCGCACCTGATGAATCCCGACGCCCCCATGCGCCAACATGACTTCCCGGTGCCCATTGAAGCCAGTCAACTGGACCCATACCTGGGCCAATATCGACATCAGAACTCGGACAAAACCCTGCGCATTGAACGAAAAAATGACCGCTTGTTCATGGTGGCGCCCAAACAACCCAGGTACGCCATGACCCATGTGGGCGACCACACCTTCACATTGAATTTGGCCAAAGTCAAAATGACCTTTGATGTCGATGACAACGGCCAGGTCAATCAATTGCAGCTGATTGGTTGGGGCGAACCCCAAACCTATGGCCGCATCGATTCAGAATAATTCGCTCAGCGCTTGAGCCAGCGTTTGAGTTGGCGAAGCGGCGCGGTGATGCGCCAGGAGGTGGAGTTTTCCAGTTCTTGGATGCGATTCAACAGCCGCGTTTCATCAAAGCTCAACAGCTCCATTTTCCGCAACAAATCTTTTTCTTGTTTGCTGGGGCCACCTTGCAAAAACTTCAGGGTTGACACTTCAGCGCGCAATTGGCTGATTTGTTTGGTTTGGTCGGTGATGGTGGCATACAGACGCGCCAGGTGTTGGTCGCGGCGATCAACAGCGGTGTGCAAGGCCGCGGCATCGGCCGCGCTCAAGGTGTGCCCGGCTTGGAATTGCTGATCCAAAGGGCGTTCGACATAAATGGTTGAATGTGGCTCGATGCCAGCCGGTCGCTTTTTGGTGTAATAATACAAAGCAAAAGATTTGCGGGTCAGGTGCTGTTTATCCGCTGGCAACTGAATCGGCGGAAAGCCATGCCATGAATGGTTGTGGGTCTCAAAGATCACCGCGCGATTGAACAGCGGTCTGACGCTGATCACCCGATCTTCGGCCGCCGGTAACCGGGGGTCTTGATGAAATTCAATGTTACCGCCCCAAGACGCTTCCCACTCATGGTTCAGGTACACAATCAAATTGAGACGGCGGTGGTCACTGGTGATGGGATGGTGGGTGAAGTCCACATGCGGATCCAGTTCCTGGGCATGCAGGTTGTTGTGGGTACCGCCACCGATGTAATGCGGATCATACAGCAGGTCATCAATGCCGGTGATGTGGCCAATGGCTTGCAAAAAGTCTTCACTTTGCACCAGTTGATCCAAGGCCCGGTAGGCCGGACCGATTTGGCTGACCCGCTCGACCACGGCTTTCTTGCCCACCGTTTGGTTCTCATCAATGGCATCCCGTTCACTGAAGTCGGGAAATTGATCCAACAACTGCTGACAAAATTCAGGCGCAAAAAAATCATCGATCACCACATGGCCGAATGGCTTGGCCGCGGCAAAGGATTGCGCCAGTTGCTCGATTTGCGCGATGGTTTGTTGATTCAGCAGTTGGTTGATCATGCGGCGATTATATCACCCAGACCGGTTGTTTTTGATGACCTTAACGATGTCTTCAGACCAAATTTCATACACCTCAGGTCCCGGATGAAAACCATCGGTGGCGGCCTGGGCTGATTCAGGGTAGCCCCGCAAACTCAAAAAATGCACGCCATCCTGCGCTGCCAACATCGCTTGTAACAGCTCATTCTTGGCGTCGGCACAAGCCCCCAAATAGGCATTCAATGGCCACAACAACGCCGGAAACTCACGCACCGGCGGCAACCCCGACATGATGATCAAACGCGGTGAGAATCGGTGTTGAATCAAGTCAATCAAAGCCAATTGTTGGCGCCGCCAACGACCCAACGAGACTTGGCTGGTGACGTCATTGACGCCCAACGCGGTGACCACCACATCACAATGTTCGGCTGGTTGTTGGGCCAACTCGGTCAACACATCGGCGGTGGTGTTGCCCGTGGCAGCCCGCAGCTGATAGTTCACACAATGGTCTGTGGACAAGCGTTGCAGCAGTTGTCCCAACAGCGACTGTTCAGCAGTGGGGGCACCCACACCGGCCGCTGATGAGTCGCCCAACAACATCAGACTCAAGGCCTGGCCTTGGCCGTGTTTGCCAGAATTTTGTTTGACTGGCTCTGGCAATATGGGGGTGTGCTTCCGCACCCACCAGCCTTGGATCAACAACACCGGCCCCAACAACACTTTGAGCAAGGCCAAGGAGATCATGGTGTGGAAAACTTGACGGCGTTGCAAGGCGGCTCAGAGGGTGCCAAAAATTTTGTCGCCGGCATCACCCAATCCCGGCAGAATGTAACCTTGATCATTGAGGTGGTCATCAATGGCTGCCACATACACTTCGACCTCTGGATGGCGCGCTTCAATGCGGGCCAAACCTTCGGGGGCGGCCACCAGAAATATGCCTTTGATGCGCTTGCAGCCGGCTTGTTTCAACAAGTCCAAAGTGGCATCCAAGGTGCCGCCGGTGGCCAACATCGGGTCCACCACGATGACTTCGCGGTCTTTGATGTCACTGACCAGCTTTTCATAATAGGCTTCGGCCTCCAACGTCTCTTCATTGCGGGCAAAACCCACCACCGAAACACCGGCCCCTGGCAACAACTGCAACACCCCATCCAGCATGCCCAGTCCAGCCCGCAATATGGGCACCACTGACAGGTGGTTTTGGCTGACCTTTTTGACTTCTGTTTGACCGGCCCAGGTGTCGATGGTTTGGTGACTGGTGGGCAAGTCCCGGGTCGCCTCATAGGTCAACAAGGCACCGATCTCTGCCACCACTTGGCGGAACTTTTGCACGCTGATGTCTTGTTGACGCAACAAGCCAATTTTGTGTTGCACCAAGGGGTGCTTGATTTCATGAACGGGCATATGACACTGGGGTTTGAATTGGCCATGATTCTAACAGAACTGAGCAGTTGATGGGACAACGCGCCGATGAAGATTTCGTGACCATGGGGTCATTTGACTGCCGTTGGCCCCAAAAAAAATGCCGTTCATGACATTGCTGCTGGAACTTTTGCTTGGCCCTCTCTAGACTCTTGGCACCGCGTCACAAACGTGTCGGGTGAAGGGTGTGATCATAAAAAACATGAATCAGAGGTGAGAAATGAAAAAATATTTATTTGTGGTCTGTTTGATCACCACCCCAGTCTTGTGGGCCCAACCAGCTTTTCTGGACACCGAAGACGTCGCTGGCGGCTTCACCGGCCCCATCAGTGTGACCCATGCCGGCGATGGCAGTGACCGCTTGTTCGTGACCCAACAAGGCGGACAGATCAAAGTGGTCGACGGCGGGGTGCATTTGCCGACCGCATTTTTGGACATCAGCAGCAGCATCACTTCTGGCGGTGAGCGGGGGTTGCTGGGCCTGGCCTTTCACCCCAACTATGCCAGCAACGGTTATTTTTATGTGAATTACACCGACCTCAATGGCGACACCGTGATTGAGCGGTACTCGGTGTCAGCCGGCGACCCCAACATCGCCGATCCTGCCTCGGGCCTCATCATCCTGACTTTCGCACAACCATTCGGGGCACACAATGGCGGTGATTTGAATTTCGGGCCATTGGATGGCTACTTGTACATCAGTTCCGGTGATGGCAGTGGCGACCCCATGGCCTCGCAAGACCTCGACAGCTTGTTGGGCAAAATGCTGCGCATTGATGTGGACGGCGACGACTTCCCCGGCGACACCCAACGCAACTACGCCATCCCACCTGACAACCCGTATGTGGGTGTGACCGGGGCCGATGAAGTGTGGGTCAGCGGCCTGCGCAATCCATGGCGCTTTTCTTTTGACCGGGTCACCGGCGATCTGTTCATTGGCGATGTCGGTGAGGACACCTGGGAAGAGTTCAATCACGTGGCCGCCACCAGCAATGGTGGGGAAAACTTTGGCTGGCCCTGCTTTGAGGGCGGCGATTTTTCTGGGGTCGGTGGTTGCGACATCAATGGTCCCAATGAGCTGCCATTCGCAGCCTTGGAACACGACCAACCCGGCAGCAATTACTGCACCGCGGTGGGTGGCTACCGATACCGCGGGGTTGAGTATGGCGGCCTCACTGGCTGGTACCTGTTCACCGACTGGTGTGACGGTGATTTTTTTGCCGCCAGACAAACCACCCAAGGTTGGGAAGTCCACAACATGGGCGAATTGATTGGCGGTTTTGCGGTGACCAGCATGGGTGAGGACGAGGCCGGTGAACTGTATGCCGTGGCGTGGTCTGGCCTGCTGAAAATCACCGGGCCCACCAGCGCACCGGACGACGTCATTTTTCTCACCGGCTTTGAAAGCCCTTAACCAACCAGCATGCCACGGAGACCCGACATGAACCTTCGCCTCATCAGCTTCCTCACCTTGTTGTTGGTCAGCTGCACCAGCTGGGCGCAGATCCCACCGGTGCCCGCCGCCTTCCCCAATCAGGCCTGTACCCCAGGTCAACTGTTCTTTCGCCAAGCTGGTCTGGAACGCATCACCAACATCGTCTATCACAATGGCCACATCTACACCAACAACGTCGCCGGTGGTGATGTCAGGGAATTTTTATTCAGCGACACCAACGACCCCAGCAGCTTTTTTCTGAATGCCGATACCGGCCTGGTATCCTTGGCCAATCAAGGCAACCACGGTCATTTCAAAATTGGCGATTATGCCTCCAGTCACTGGCGTGCCGCCTACCAACGGGTCGGCGTGGGGGTGAATTTGATGGATGCCCCAGAACCGCCTGATTGGGTTGATTGGCAAGACCAACAGGCCGCACCGGACAGTGGCTCCATCCGCATTTTCTATCCTTGGTCGGTGCCGTTCAATTGGTTGCAATATGGCCCGACCCCAGCGACCGCCCGCTTGTATCGTGCCGAGGAGTTGTTGGCCGAGTGGGAGCCATTGGGGGATCACGGCATCGCCGGCAATTCCATCTTGTTGGGCAATTTGTTGTTCATCACTTCCGATGCCACCATGCGCGGCATCGCGGTGTACGACATCAGTCCGGTGTTCAACGACCCACCAGAGGATCCGGCTTTGGTCGATCGCTTGAATGGTTTGGTGGGTGGCTATTTGGGCGCCATTTGGCAAGATTACTTGGTCTTGGCTGGCGGCAGTGACCGTGACATCTTACAAGTGGTGGACATCAGTGACCCCACCGACATGCGCTTGGTCCAGACCTTTGACTTGCGCGGCAATGATGACCTGAACGCCGGCACCAATGTGCCTTATGTGCAAACCCAAGACGAGTTCATCTTTGCCCGCCGCCACAAAATCAACATGGAAACCTTTGAAATCGTGCATGAGTTTGACGAAGTGGGCAACAACCGCCCTCCGGGCAGCGTGGCGGGACAAATCGACACCAGCCAATACCTGTTGCCGCTGGGCAACCTGCTGATTTCAGGTGGTTATTCAGCGGCCGGACGCGACGCCATCGGGGTTTGGTGTCACGACAGCCAACCCGACACCCAGGGACCTTATGTGGGCCACCACATCCCCCGAGATGGACAAAGCAATTACCCCACCGGCGCACCCATCAGCTTGGTGATAGCCGAGGAGCTGGAGTCGTTCACCATCGTCAACGGCGAATCCTTGATCGTGCGGCCCGTGGGGGGGCAGCCGCTTGATGTGTGGCATTCCTTCTCCCACGATGGCGTGCTGACCATCACCCCCAAAGTGTACTTAGCGGAGGACACCACCTATGAAGTGATCATCCCCGCTGGCGGCATCAAAGACGCGGCCGGTAATGGCATCGAAGGCTATGCCTTCAGCTTTGCCACCGGTGGCGCGGTCAGTGGCACCAACGCCGCACCGAGCATCCAATCATTCACCTCCAGCGCCAGTCCCACGTTCCCGGGTTTGGGCGTGAACTTCAGCGCCAACGCCACCGATCCGGAGGCCGATCCGGTGGAATACCGCTTTGTTTTTGGTGACGGATCACCAGCCACTGACTGGACCAGCAGCGCCCAGGTCAACCACGCGTTCAGTGAAACCGGCCATTACAATGTCAAACTCCAGGTCCGCGACATCAAACCCAATGGCACCTCCTCGGTGGTGACCCAAACCCTCACCCAGACCGTGATTGTCTCGGTGTTGGACAACCCACCGCAAAGCAGTTCCATGCTGGCGCTGGATGGCAGCAACCAACGACTGTGGGCCGTCAATCCTGACAACGGCTCGGTGTCCATCGTGAACAGTGCCACCGAAACTTTACAGGCTGAATTCAACCTCAATGTGCTGACCGGATCATCGATCCCAGCGCACCCCACTGCAGTGGCGCTGGATGGCAACCACAATGCCTGGGTCACCGACCGCGACGGTGACCAACTGGTGGTGATCTCACCGGCCGGACAATTGGTCGACACCATCAACCTGGGTTATGGCTCCAGACCCCAGGCGGTGCTCAGTTCCTATGACCAACAATTCATGTATGTGACCACCGGCAGCCGCGGCGCCACGGACCCAAGCAACGGCCAGGTGATTCAATTCAACGCCAACACCCGCCAAGAGATGGACCGGGTGGAAGTCGGTCCCTTGCCCAAAGCCATGGCCCTCACCGGTGATGGTTCGCAACTGTTTGTGGCAGAGTTCATGGCCCGCGATAACCACGCCGTGGTGTGGCACATCAACACCAGCAACATGAGTCTGAATCCCAGCATCTACCTGATGCGTGATCGCGGCCTCAGCGGTCTGGATTCCGGCGGCAGCGATGGCCCCGGGGTGCCCAATTACATCACCGACCTGACCATCAGCCCCGAACACGACTGGCTGTGGTTTGCCGGCATCAAAGCCGACACCTTCCGCGGCCTGTTTTTCCAACAGGCGACCGAGTTAAACATGGCCGCTTCCCACGACAGCACCTTGCGCGCGGTGTTGGGTCGGATTGATTTGAACGCCTCACCCCCACGTGAGCCCGAGTTCTTTGGATTCAACGGCACCCCTTCCCGCTTGGATGTGGACAACGCCGATTCGCCGTCTTCCATCACCTTCAATGCCACCGGCGATTATGTGTTTGTGACCTTGCAAGGCAATGACACCGTGGCGGCTTTTGATGATTTTGCGGTGCGCGACAACGTCGCCCAAAGCAGCGTGTGGCGGGCCGCCACCGGCGCCGCGCCACAAGCCAGTTTATACGACCCCGTGCGCCAAAAGCTGTGGGTCAAAAACTTCATGTCGCGGGATTTGACCAGCTTTGATCTGCAAGGCTTTTTCAACAACGGCACCTTGCAGTTCAATGAGAACACCGTGGGCACCGTGGGTTTTGAGTCGCTGCCCGCTGATGTGCTGGCCGGCAAAACCCATTTTTACTTTGCCGGCAACAACCCAGTGGGACAGAATGACATGAGTTTTGAGGGCTACATTTCTTGTGCCAGCTGTCACCTCGATGGTTCCCATGATGGCCGCACTTGGGACTTCACCCAACGCGGCGAAGGTTTCCGCAACACCACCGACCTGCGCGGCCGGCGCGGGGTCGGCCACGGCAATGTCCATTGGTCTGCCAACTTCGACGAAATACAGGATTTTGTGCTGGACATGGTGAACCATTTTGGTGGTACCGGCTTCTTGCCTGCCGGTCAAAATCCCAATGACCCGTTGGGGGCACCCAACGCGTTGACCGCGGTGGAGTTGGACCAACTCAGCGCCTACGTCACGTCCTTGGATCGACTGAGCTTACCGGCCAGTCCCTATCGCGACTTCGCCGGTGATTTGACCCCAGCAGCCGCCAACGGCGCCGCGGTGTTCCTGGCGTCAGGTTGTGGTTCTTGCCACCTGCCCAACAGCGAATTCACCGATTCCCGCTTGGGCAGCAATGCCCTGTTGCATGATGTGGGCACCTTGCGAGACAGTTCCGGCCAACGACTGGACGGCCCCTTGTTAGGCATCGACACCCCAACCTTGTTGGGGGTGTGGGAGACGGCGCCTTATTTCCATGACGGTTCAGCGCCCACACTGGGCGATGTGTTCACCGTCACCGGCGGCCACATATATCAGGCCGAAACCGCGGCTTTGTCCGGTGGTGCCTCGATCCCCGATTTCATTCAATACAACCAGGATTCCAGTTCCCATGGCGAATTCGTGCGCCTGCCGGGCACCATGACCTTGGGCCAGGTGGATGGTGGCAGCGGCGGCACCGGGGCGTTGGAAATCAGGGCCACCGGCTCTGACATCATCACCGTTGACCTGACCGTCACCGTCAATGGCAGCAACCACACCCTGAGCTTGCCACCCAGCAACATCCGCCTGGATTGGCAGCCGCACCGCTTGGAAGGCATCAGCCTCAATGCCGGCACCAGCAACACCATCAGCTTCGCCTACAGCGGCAACCAAGAAATCTCGATTGACGAAGTGATCGTGTCCACCACCGATGACTGGGCCATGGCCGCGCCGCACCGCAACGCCTTGAACCTGTCTGGTGGAGATTTTGCCGACTTGTTGGCTTACCTCCGGTCACTGGACAGCAACAACGCCGTGATGCCCACCGATTTGATCTTTGCCGATGATTTTGAATGAAGGTCACCCTGATTTCAGCTTGCAGGGTAAAAACCGACACAGGCATTGACTCAGTCAGTGCCGGTGTCGCATACTTCGGGTTTTGAATTTTTCAACACCACCGCATGACTGACCTCGCCGCCATCCGCCATGATTGGACCATCGAAGAAGTGGAACAGCTGTTTGCCCAGCCATTCAATGATTTGTTGTTCCAAGCGCAACAAATTCATCGCCAACACTTCAACCCCAATCACGTGCAAATCAGCACCTTGTTGAGCATCAAAACCGGCGCCTGTCCTGAAGACTGTAACTACTGCCCACAATCGGTGCGCTATGACACCGAAGTGGAGGCCGAACCCTTGATGGCCGTGGACACCGTGCTGGAACAAGCCAGCCTGGCCAAACAACAAGGCGCCACCCGATTTTGCATGGGCGCCGCTTGGCGCAGCCCCAAAGACCGCGATCTGGATCAAGTCATCGAAATGGTGCAAGGGGTCAAAGCCCTGGGCATGGAAACCTGCTTGACCTTGGGCATGTTGTCGCCAGAACAATCCAACAAACTGTCGGCCGCTGGCTTGGATTACTACAACCACAACATCGACACGTCAGAGGAATACTACGACCAAATCATCACCACCCGCAAATTCGAAATGCGCATGGACACCCTGAAAAACGTGCAACAATCCGGCATCAATGTCTGTTCCGGAGGCATCGTTGGCATGGGTGAGTCCGAGCGTGACCGTGGTGGCATGTTGATGGCCTTGGCCAACCTCGAACAACACCCCGGCAGTGTGCCAATCAATGCGCTGGTGCAGGTCAAAGGCACGCCCCTGCATGGCATCGAAAAAATTGACGAGCTCGACTTTGTGCGCACCATCGCGGTGGCCCGCATCATGATGCCGCGTTCCATGGTGCGTTTGTCAGCCGGCCGCAATGACATGTCCGAGGCGGTGCAAGCCATGTGCTTTTTCGCTGGCGCCAATTCCATTTTTTACGGTGAAAAGCTGCTCACCACCGCCAACCCGGAAGAAAACCAAGACCTGGCCTTGTTCAAAAAGCTGGGCATTGAGCCGATGCCCAAACAGCATTAACCGGTGTATTTCAGCATCGTTGAATCCTTTGGTCCCCACAGTGAAGGCTGGGCGGCTTATGTGGCCTGGCGGGGGTTGACCTTGGATGCTTTTGAATCAATCGATGGCATGCTCAGATGCGCCTTGTTTCACACCCCCAACACCCCCACGGAATGGGCCCATGTGGTCAACGAAAATTGCATGCTGCATTTGATCACCGATCACGGCTTTGCCATACAACTGTTGCAAATCATCGGTGAAGGCGATTTGGTGGGGATCAAGCTGGAACAACATGAACCCAACCATCCGCAGTTTCTGGGTTTTGATTTAATCGACGGCCAGTTTGACGTTTCTTTGCTGACCAATTGGGGCAACGACAACACCATGGTCAACCAACACCTGGGCCGCAATGGCCTGATCAAAGATTTGGCCACCGTCCAACAAATTCAACAACACCTGTTGTCTGAATTTGCGCATGACGGCCATGTGCCTGGTTGTCAAATCGTATCGGTTTATGACATGAACCCATGATCTGTTTCCAGCATGGGCAATGATTTAAGCACCTGCCATTGCCTTCGGTAAACCGCTATAATGAATCACCAAACCGTTGAACCGAGCCTCATGGCATGAATTTTGAACAACAACTGGACCAACTGAAAGCCGATCATTTGTTCCGCGAACGCATGACCCGGACCTCGCAGGCTGGCCGCTACGTCGCCATCGACGGCCGCCAGATGCTCAATTTCAACAGCAACGATTATTTGGGCCTGGCCAACCACCCAGCAGTCATCCTGGCGGCACAAGATGCGGCCAGCAAGTTTGGCTTTGGTGCCACCGGCTCGCCACTGATGTCGGGTTACACTTCGATCCATCAAGAGTTGGAATTTGCCATGGCCCAGTTTTTGGGCTACCCCCGGGTGGTGTTGTTCTCCGCCGGCTACCTGGCCAACCTCGGTGTGGCGCAAGCCTTGCTCAAACGCAAAGACTGGTTCATCCAGGATCGACTCAACCATGCCTCACTGATCGATGCCGCACAAATCACCGGGGCCGAGTTGAAACGCTACCCGCATTTGAACAACGACAAAGCCGAAGCCTTGTTGAGTGAGGACATCAAAAAATTCAAATTGTGGGTCACCGAAGGGGTGTTCAGCATGGATGGGGACAGCCACGATTTATTTTCTGCGGCCCTCTCGGCCCACACCTACAATGCGCTGTTGTGGGTCGACGATTGTCACGGCGTGGGCGTGTTGGGTGAGCGAGGCCGTGGGGTGTTGGACACCATGGTCCTCAGCGACACCGAAGTGCCGATCCTGTCGGGGACCTTTGGCAAAGCTTTTGGCACCGCCGGGGCCTATGTGGCGGCCTCGGATACCTTGGTCGAGACCATCATCCAAAAGGCCCGCACTTATAAATACAACACCGCCTTGCCGGTGCCGGTGGTGGCCGCCACCCTCAAAGCCCTGGAGATCATCCAACAAGAGCCCTGGCGGCGGGAAAAAATTCTCGAGCTGATCTACCAGTTTCAACAAGGCTGCGAACAATATGGCCTGGCCGATCAAGCGCACTTCAACGAATCCCCGATCCAGCCGATCATGCTGAAAACCGAACAAGCAGCCCTGGAAAAATCGGCCTACTTGAAAGAGTGTGGCATCATCGCCTCAGCCATTCGCCCACCCACCGTCCCAAAAAACCAATGCCGCCTGCGCATCACCCTGAATGCCAATTTGGAAGCCGAAGACATCGATGCTTTGATCCAATGTTTGATTGGCAATTACTGATCGCCCACTGCATCAGCCTTCGGTGGCATAGTGGCTGACTTCATGCAAAGCTTTGATCAAAGCACTTTTCGAGTTGTACACCTCTTTGTTGACGTTCAATAAGGTGGACAACACCAAGGCATCATCATCGGTGCTGCCCATGTGCTGATGAATTTGCGACCGGAATTGGCGGCGGGCGTTGTTGGCATGGTCTTTGAGGGTGTTCAAGTCTTCACGCAAGATGGCCCCATCGGTGGCCATCATGGCGGCCAAGGTTTGGTAGTGTTGGCCCGTGAAAGCCATGATTTGCGCAAAATAGGCTTGGGTGCTGGGTGCTGAATTGAGTTGAAATTCCTGGATGTTGCCCTGGATGTCTTTGATCGATTTGGCGGCATAAATGGCGGCCCGAATGGCTTGCATGTGGTGGTCAATCTGGTGGGCCAAATCGGACAACACCGGGGCCTTGTCGGGCCGATCCTGGCTGAATTTTTGCACCTGCAAAGCATAGCCGATGAGTTGTCCTTCCAACCGTTTCAAGGCGGTGTAGTATGCCAGGTCATTGAGTTTGCGAAAGGCCTCAGGCAAGTCATTGGGGGTAATGTGTTGGTGTTTGATGCCCAACAGGCGCATGTTGAAGTACAGCACCAAAGCCAACAAACGGTGGGTCTCCAGCGACAAGGCCTGCATCGCCGCTTCGGTCACTGAGACCGGCACGGCATTGATGTAGGCACTGATTTGCTCGGGTTTTTTGTTCTTCACCCGCCGTTCCAACCAGCGGCTGAACGCATGGATGAAGGGTATAAACAACAGCAAACCGAGCAGGTTAAAAAAGCTGTGGAAGGCCACCAATCCCAACAGCGGGTCATTGATCTGCAACTGCGCTATCACCCACAAAATGCCATGAATCGAGACAAATGCCAGGGCATCGACCACCAAATTGAACACCACATGGGCATAGGCCAGGCGGCGTTTGGCGGCGGCCCCTTGCAAGCCCCCCAACAGCACCGTGCTGGTGGTGCCCAAATCCGCCCCGATCACCACTGCCGCCGCTGCGGGTAAGGTCAACAGGTCTGCATACAAGGCGGCCAGCGCCAACATCATCATCACCGAACTGCTCTGGATGATGGCCGTGACCACCACCCCAAACAACAAGTACACGATCAACGGGTGGCCTTGCAACACCCCCAGGCTCAACTGATCTGAAAAGGCCGTGGCACTGTCCTTCATGAAGCCCAGGCCCAACAACAGCAAAGCCAAACCCAGCACCGCCAAGGCCACCGACTGGCTGCGGCCTTTGAGCAGGCCATAGCCCAGGCCGCCCAAGCCCAACAAGGGGTAAACCAACAACGACATGTCCACCTTGAAACCCAAGGTGGCAACCATCCAGCCCGTGAATGTGGTGCCCAAATTGGAGCCCAACACCACCCCAATGCCATTGACCAAAGGCATGATGCCGGCACCGACAAAAGCCAAAGTGATCAGCCCCACCAAAGAACTGCTTTGCACCATGGCGGTGGCCATTATACCGGTGGCGACCGAACGCAGGGGTTGGTTGGTGGAACGCACGATCCAATGGTTGAACCGCGGTCCAGCCAGTAATTTCAGGGCGGCCTCCAGCTGTTTCATGCCAAACAGAAACAACCCCAAACCCGCCATTGCTTGCCACAGTGCCATACCGCTCAAAACCTGAATCAGTGTTGGTGAAATCAATGATTATGCCGCAACTGGACAGCCAGTGGGTTGATGGAAATCAAATTGATGGGCAATTCCAGGGCGCTTGGCTTACTTTTTGGTCCCGGGAAAAAAGCGGTTGGTGTGTTTTTGATAGGTCTCGTATTGGGGCCGTTTTTTCACCGAATAATATTCAGCAGGGACCGCGCCGGTGTAATACACCAAGGTGGAATACATGATGTAAGAAACCAACACCAAAGCCACCCCCAGGGTCAGCCACAACACCACCGGCTGACTGGAAAGCAGGTAATACCAAGATGGAACGGCCATGATGATCAAGGCATTCCAAGCCATCCATTCTGCGAAATAATTGGGGTGGCGGCTGTAGGCCCACAGACCCACATTGCACACTTGATTGGGGGTGCCGGCTTTTCTCATCTCGCGCAAGAAGTTGAGTTTTTGCATGTCAGCCACCGATTCCATGGTGTACGCAGCGATCCACAACAGCAAACCCAGCCAGGTCATGATGGCGATTGAAGGGGCCGGATCGACGGCCATGACAAACGCCGGGATGGCCAAAAATGAAACGTTGGCCAAGCCCTGAAGGATGATCTCCACTTGCATGGCCAAGGGGGTTTTGTGCTTGCCTTTGCGCCGCCAGCGCCGGCGTTGGTATTGATAACGGGGCAGTTCACTGTTCAGATAACCCGCTTGCCACAATTTGATGGCGCCCAAGCCCATGCGCAAGCCCATCAGGATATAGAGGGTTGAGATCAACCACACCCGGAGGTTCAGTTGGGGGCAATTGATCAAGGTGATCAAACCCAACAACACCAGCCCCCAAGGCCAGGCCAAATCGACATAGCTCATGCGCCCAGTGCGCAAGGCCGGCAATGAGGCCAGGGCAATGAACACCAACAACTGCAGGATGCCATTGGCCCACACCAAATCCGCAAAGATCGGCAGTTGCAACAGCAACAAGATCCCCAAAGAGAATGGAATCAACGGCGTGTAATATTTCATCCCAGGCGGCAGTCAAACATCGAGCCACCAATATACCCGATTCAGACCTCAGTTTAAATGCATGGATACATTTGGCAACAAAAAAGGACCACAGCTGACCACACCGCTACCACCGATGCACAGACATCACCGTCTGCACCGGTGGCGGATCGGGTATGAAATCAAAAATCACCCGCTCCGGCAACAACAAATCATGGATGAAATCGGCATTCTGGCGCAGCCACAAGGCCGACACGGTGTGTAATTGTTATCCGTCAAAAGTTCCCTGCCACTGCACCTGATTCAAGCCAGTTGCGGCGGCCGGTACCGTCACCCGAAAATGCAGCAAGTTTCCCACTCGTTGAGTTTGATAAGCCGCCTGCGGCCCTGACTGCGGTTCATCCAGGGCTTGGCAGGAAAATTGGCCTTGTTGAAAAAGGATGCGGCCTTTGACGCCGACTCGCAACCAGGTGTTGCGGGCCTTGAGGGTGCCCTCAAATTGGTGACCGTCTAAGCCTTGGGGCGGTGCTGCACTGGCCATCCAACATCCCACACACAGTCCCATCATCAGCCACCTTTTACCCATCACAGCCACCACAAATCAAACCAGCTTACTGCGGCCGTGTATGTCTGTGTGTGACGACAGCAAAAGCATCACCTGGCAGCACCAAAGTACCTTAAATTACTCTGAAACACCATTATGGCACCACAAAGCGGCACTTCAGCGGTGTGGTTGTGACCACAGTTAAGCGCGCCACGTCGACCGATATTTACCCCTTTTTCTGGTGGATTTGGTAGACTTTTAAGACCTGATTATTGAGCCAACAGACCGATGGGATCCGACCTGATCATCAACTCCCCACAACCCCACGCCATCGCGGTGTTGGTGTTGACCGTGTTGGCCTTGTTCCTGTTCACGCGCGACCGAATTCCGCTGGAAACCTCCAGCCTGTTTGTGTTGATCGTGTTGGCCGTGGGCTTCCACTTGTACCCATACACCACCCCAGATGGTGCGGAGTTTGCGGTCAAAGAATTCTTCTTGGGCTTTGGCAATGAAGCGCTGATTGCGGTCTGTGCCTTGATGATTGCCGGACAAGCCCTGGTGCGCACCGGCGCCATGGAACCCATCGGCCGGCTGTTGGCCAAAATGTGGAAAATCAGCCCCTCTTTGTCGCTGTTGTTCACCCTGATCACCGGCGCGGTGCTCAGCGCCTTTGTCAACAACACCCCGATTGTGGTGTTGCTGTTGCCCGTATTAATCAGTGTGTCGATGAAAACCGGCCAACCCTCCGCCGGCACCTTGATGCCCATGGGCCTGGCCACCTTGCTCGGTGGCATGGCCACCACCATCGGCACCTCGACCAACCTGTTGGTGGTCAAGGTGGCCGAAGACCTGGGTGTGCCCAAATTCGGCATGTTTGATTTCACCTTACCGGTGGTGCTGACCGGCATCGTGGCCATCATGTACCTGTGGTTGATCGCGCCCAAAATTTTGCCTGACCGCCAACCACCGATGGCCGATACCTCACCGCGCATCTTTGCCGCCGAGGTGAAAATTCACGAAGACAGCGTGGCGGTCAACCAAACCATCCTGGCGATTCGGGAGCTGACCGATGGCAAGGTGCACATCCACCGCGTGGTGCGCGGCGACAACCTGTCAATCGCCACCCTGCCAGACGTCAAAATCAAAGCCGGTGATCGCCTGTTGGTGGAAGACACCGCCGATAAACTGCGTGATTTCGCCACTGAGTTGGGCGGCTCTTTGTACACCGGCGAAGGGGTGGTCGATGAATCCAATCCCTTGGACGCCGGTGACCAATCAATCGCCGAACTGGTGGTGACCAGTGGTTCCTTGTTGGACCGGGTGCGGGTGGGCGACGCCCGCTTACACAGCAAATATGGCTTGACCCTGTTGGCCGTGCACTCTCAAGGCAAAGAAACCGTGGCTTCCAGCAAAGGCATCGAAGACCTGATCTTCAAAGCCGGCGATGTGCTGCTGGTGCAAGGCACCAACCAAGCCATCCTGGATGTGAAAAGATCCGGTTCGTTGTTGGTGCTGGACGGTGGTGAAGAGCTGCCACACACCGCCAAAGCGCCCATCGCCCTGACCGTGATGATGGTGGTGGTGGGTCTGGCCGCCTTTGGTATTTTGCCAATTGCCACCAGTGCCGCAGCCGGCTGTTTTGTGTTGATCGCCACCGGCTGTTTGCGCTGGCGCGATGCCACCCATGCTTTGAGCGCCCAGGTGATCCTGATCATTGTGGTGTCTTTGGCCCTCGGCACGGCCTTGATTATCACCGGCGCCGCTGACTACCTGGCCGACCTGTTCGTGGTCTCCACCCACGGCATGCCGCCGGGCATCCTGTTGGCCATTTTGATCTTTTTCATGGCGGTGATGACCAATGTGTTATCAAACAACGCCGCGGCTGTGATCGGCACCCCGATTGCGGTCAGCATCGCGCAACGCTTGGGCATGCCGGTGGAGCCCTTCGTGCTCGGCGTGTTGTTTGGCGCCAACCTCAGTTTCGCCACACCGATGGCCTACAAAACCAACCTGCTGGTGATGAATGCCGGCGGCTACAAATTCATCGACTTCGTCAAAGTCGGCATCCCCCTGACCATCATCATGTGGTTGATGCTGTCCGGCATCCTCACCTGGGTCTATCAATTGTATTGAACACAACCCCGTACCGATAAATCCGCAAAAAAACAGTTTCACCTGTCAGGTTTTTTTGTGCATTTTCGAATTAATGGGTGAACGGTTGACATGTGTCCGCAACGGACTGATTTTTCCATCGGCTCTTACCAGGCATGCCCAACCTCCAATTAACATCAATTCTCAGAGGGATAACCATGAAAAAAACCACCACACTGTTGGCCGCCATTTCGGCTCTGATGCTGTCGCCGGCCCAAGCCGATCCGACCCCCACACCCATGATTGTGTACAAAGTGAGCGGCGGCTATATGACTCAGGCCGAAGCGCAGAAAATGCAGCTGTTTATTCGCCAAATCCAAGACAGCATCGTCGCCGGTGACCCCAGCCCCCTACCATCGATCAACTTCAACCTGATCGGCGAACGGCTGGCCAAAAACACCATCAGTGACTTGCTGCGCTCCGGCGCCTTCATCGAAAAAAGAAGCACTTGCAGCCTGATCAAAGACGCCTTTGTGGACCGTTACGGCGCCTTGCTCAAACCCGAAGACCGCGCCGAGGCCGCCATTGCCTGTGGCTGCGACATGATGGACATCGGTTATGGCATCATCGAAGCGCAACTGGCCGCCAATGACGTGTTCCACCGCGGCGCCGAGTGTGCGGGCTTGTGAACAGTCGACGTTGACGCGGCTTAATGAGTGTTCACTGTGACCACAGGTAATCGACTGGGGTGATGGGCCATTGTTGCCGCACGGCCCCAGTCTTGAGATCCATCACTTGCAAGTGATCCTTGGTCTGAATGGTGAATGAATCCTGGGCCCAATCCAAGCCAACCAAGGCTTCGTATTCGATGGTGTTGTCGGGCTTGAACGTGGCGTTGTCAATTTGATTGACTTGCTGCTGACTGAACACCCAAACTGGCCGGTCCTCGCCTTCACTCTGGTAAACCAGAAAAGTGCCTCGGCCGGTGGGCAAGGCCTGCCGGTCTGACAAGTCTTTGGCCTGAAAGCGGGTCACATCATGGGTTTTGCTGTTGATCACATACAGGTGGTTTTCACTGGCATCGAGGATCATGCCGGTGTTTGAATAGATCGCCACATAAACCCCAAACCCTTGGCTGCCAGTGGCCGCTGCCAAGGCCACGGTGGCCATGGCATGCCCCACCTTGACCCCGGGTCGGCCAGTACCAGAACGGCCCAGGATTTGCCCGCTGTCAACCGCCACCACCGCCACTTCAGAGCCCACCCCTTCTTTCAAATACAGTTGTTGGCCATCGCTGCTGAACACATGATCAACCACATCGAAGGGTCGATCAATCAAGGTCAATTGATCCAGGTCGTTGAGGTTGATCAAGGCCAAATCATGGCCACCAATCACCAACAAGCGGTTGAACGCCTCATCGTAATGCAGGGCTTCGGGCGAAATGGCCACATCATAACGTTTCAGTTCGGTGGCTTGGGTGCCGTGCAATTGGGTCAAAACGGCGGTCTTGTCTTTATCGGTGGTGGACAAGACCCAAACCTGATCCGCTGCTGGCTGAACCGCATAGGCCGGTGCATAGGTGCTGTCCAAGGCGATGGTGTTTTGCTTTTGAGAGGTCAAGTCAGTCACTTCCACCCAGTATTTCGTGCGGCTGAAGTCATTGAGCAAATTGGTACCAAACATGTGATCTGCCACCGAGTTTCTGGTGTCGCGGTGCCTGCCATCAAACCGCGTCAGGTACACATGGTGTTGATGGATCAACCCAAAATGGCCGCGTTTACCCAGCGCCTGTTGGAACACCACCGCCCCTAGGGCCAAGCTGTACAAGGACAGGTGGTTCTTTTTCAAATCGGTGATGATCAAATACTGCTGGTCTGCCGATAAACGCACTTCATGGTCGTGTTTGTTGAGCGGTATTTGTTGGCTGATGCGGTTGTTGACCACATCAATGACGGTCAACTGTTGGGTCTTTTTGTGACCGGTGTGTAAATACAACCGCGTCTGGTCTTCAGACAAATGCATGAAACGGTACCACAAGCCGTTGTCCTGCAGCCGCTTGTTCAATGGGTCAATGGCCACCGGCGGCAAAACCCGCCTGTCAGCCACCGAGACCTGCACAACCTGGGCTTGTTTTTTCGCCACTTCGGCATAAAAAAACATCGAATCGCCCGCCGGCAGGGCCATTTTCTGCACCGGGCGGTGATCGGCTTCTCCCAACACCCATTCCTGCATGACGGCACCGGATTCGGCATTCAATTCCAGCAAGGTGCTGTGGTGGGTCTGTTTGTTTTGTGCATACTTCAGGGCAAAATAACGCTCCGCCACTGCGGGCACCGACACCAACAAACAGCCCAAAATCAGGCCCAGTTTTTGCTTCATGATTGTTCCTTTTCTGTGGTTATTCAAATAAGCCTGCAACCCAACCAACAGGCCGCAGGACATGTCACGGTGAATTGTAACAAACGCACCCATCACAACACATCACCAGGCACAATTCTGACCTGATCGGTCCTGAATTTGGTGTTATTTTTCATGTAATACAGACAGCAATCCTTGTTTGACTCGATTTGTTGTTGCAGGACTGATGACTGAGCTCCTGTTACAGAGTGGAGTATTTGGTTAAACCGATTACTAATTGTGTGTGTGCATTCTTGTTGTTGTCCCCCTTAAAAGTCAATCATCCAATCGCCGGCATCCCGAATCGACTATGTGGTTCATGTAATGGGGGACCCTGATTTGTTCTTCGATGGAGATGGCATCACAAACTTCTTCAACATACCAATCATGTTTGCCAGTGGTGTCCATTCCACCTCTGACGTCAAAATCATAAAACAAACGGTACAACTGTCCGTCATTGGAGCCAATGTAAGCCTCACAGACATAGGTGTCTCGCCAAAGGGTGTGGATGCCGTAGATGAAAGCTTGTTGGTTCTTGCTGGCTTCATCAACGCAGGTCAATCCTTTAGACAAATTGCGATAAAACCTACCAGCCTGATCATGTTTTTTTGAAATGCTGAAAAACCCACAATTGTGGTGTTGGCCAGCAACCAATTCTTGCGCCCGCTCTGCAAACCCTTCAAAACAATAGGCACTCCAATCCAAATAGATATGATTGACTCCAGACAACCGATGGTTGCTGCAACCGGTCATCCACAGACAGATCAATACAATCAACACACCAAGATTTTTACTTTGAATAAAATGCATCATGTTAATGATTCTGCGGTTCAATGGACTGGTTGCTTTCAGACGGTTGATAAGCCTTCTTTGATGTTTGTTCTGTATTTTTCTTCTTTTGAAAAACTATAAATCAACGTCTCTGACCCCATTGATTCAGGTTCCAGATCCAGAAAATCCGCTTCAAATATATGAAAAAACCAGCTCAATTTCTCAAGCTGGCTTTTCTAAGATGTGTGTGTCCTTTAGTAGTTGCTTTTCTCCATAGTATCTCTTACCACTCTTGATTTAGAATTTCGTCCAAGTAATTTATCTCTTTAATTCCAAGATTCTCTTTTTTATTCACATTCTGCCATTGCAGTAATATGTCTTTACTTACATATTCAGCTAATTTCGGTTCATATTGAAGAACTGCCATTTTCATTAAATATGCAAACGTCAAATACTTTTCACAATTTTCTTTTTCACAACATTCATCTGATTTTAACTTAAACTTTTCAATAATTTTTTCAGTCTCACCAAAAACATAAAAATAGTTAAATACTGACAAGTTTGGATTTAATTTATTACAGTCTTTGAAATCAAATCTATTTGAATAAGATTTTTTGAAATAATTAATAAAAAGATAACTCATGTCCCACGATAGAGTTACTGGGTCTTTAGAATAGTTCTTTAATTTCGAGATATTTGACGCAGTCTTCTTAATAGATACTTTTAAGATATCTCTAATATCTTGAGTGAAACTATTTTCAATCAAGATTAAATATTGATCCTCATCTCGTATTTCACTGTCAGCCAAAAAATCAATTAATTTCATTTTGTTAGCTATTGGTTCTACATTATTTATTTTCAAACAATGTTGAAATTCATTCCAGTCATCCTTTGCTAACTGACCATCAATTTGAGAGAGAACCTCATGGGACCATAAATAAAGAAATATAAATAGGAAAATTTTCATACTAGTATGATCCTTTGTCTTCAACTTTGTCTATTGATAAATGATTATAAACGGGTAACAACGTGATAGCAGAATCTTTTCTACTATTTGCAATCGCTACATTTGGTGTTAATAAATATAACTTTCCATCAGGAGCAGCCAAATACAGCTTTCTATCATCATTTTCAGATTTTGTACCTCTTGTAACATATTGGATATCATGTCCGCTGAACAAATTTCCTTCAACATGCGTATGTCCGGAGCTATCAAATTCACAGATCAATGGGGTCAGAGAAGTTGATTTTTACACAGATCAATGGGGTCAGAGAAGTTGATTTTTATAGATGCTAACTTTTATACTCTTCAGACTTCCTGTCTCCACCTTTGGGTAAAGGACTGGCCCTCCTGCCAGTTTGTTCTTCGATTTGTGATTTAAATTTGCTATCGCCTAAAACCCATGTTTTATTGATCGAGTCTCGAATCTCGGCCAAAGTAAAATCAGGTATCCTGTCCTTGAACAGTGATTGGTATGTCAGAATTCTTTCTTCATCGTTTTTGCCTAGTTGATGGTAACACCAATGCGGAGTTATTAATTTGATTGGGATGCCAAGCGCATTTTTACGATAACTGGACCATGGATACTCTGAGGGGTGAGAGACCATTTGAGCCCTGACAGGGTTCAATTCTATGTATCGACTGACCACCAAAAAATAATTTTCACTATCAACCAGTGAGGACTTAAATCTTCCCTCCCAAAGAGTGCCGGTTCGACCATAGGTCATGTTTATGTACCTGACATAAGCACTGCTTAATGCTTGTATCAATCGACTCACACCTTTTTCATCTGAAGGCGTCATCAATAAATGCACGTGATTGGTCATCAAAACATAAGCATGAATTGCCACTTTGTACTTTCGGCTGTAATGCTTTAATCTGTCGAGGTAAACAACATAATCTTGATCAGAAAAGAAACAGACTTGACGGTTGTTACCTCTTTGCACAACGTGCTGCGGTATATCAGGAAGATTTAATCTGGGTAAACGAGCCATACAAGCATCTTAGTGCCCAGTAAACTGAAGCAACAGATACCTTTTCGCAATATTTTGTAAGAAAATTTCGACATCTATTCAGGCTTAGAACTAAATCAACGTCTCTGACCCCATTGATTTCTTGTGTATGGAGAAATTACAACAATTGAAAATTGACAATCAACTCACTGCTTGAGACCGCCGTGAGAAAAATGTGCGAAAGATTTTTGACACTACCCAGAAAGTGGGTTGTTCAGAATATAGCTATATAGTCTTGTTCAGGACAGGCACTCCATAAAATCAACGTCTCTGACCCCATTGATTCCATCGTTGCTGTAGGTGTTGCGCGTTTCCACCTCGTTGGTGGTGGTCTGTAAGCCAACAGCGCCGGTTAGGTGATGCATCACTTGGGTGTGCATGGTGGTGGTTTCTATTGCGCACTCGATGTTGCCATATTCATCGATGCTGTTGACACCCAATTGGCAGTAGTTTCGTCTGATTTGTTCGGAACTGAGGTCACCGTTGATTTCGTCATACTGGAATTCTGCGAAATTTTTGGTTGTTTGTGAGCGCATGGGAATGTGAACAACACCGTGGTCTGTCCATTCACTCAAATTGTCTTCCCACCAATTGTACTTTGTGGTTTGGATTAATGGGCGGTCTAGGTCACTGAGGTATTGGTAAGTTTTGACTGTGTCGAGTTTACCGGCCCGAGGAAACAGTTGATGGAAGGTGGACACGCTGAGGGTTTGGCCCAAGCCAGTACTTTGGTCCAAATCTTCACTGTAGTTGGGTTCGGTCAACACCGAGATTCTGCGGAAGCCTTGGAATCCTCGACCTTCGTTGTTGTAAACCGCGTCTTCATAGCTGTAGTGGGTTTTGTTGATGACATTGTTGTCGTAAGCATTATGAAAGCCTTCTACCAAACCAGTGATTTGACTCATTTCTGCCACCACATACATGGAAGAGTTGAAATAAAAGCAAGATTGGATGGCTTCCAATTTACCATCAATGTAACCGTCACCACAGGTGCCAGGGTTGCTGTCACAACCATCGGCCCGTTCTGAAGTGGTGTACAAGGGGAAATGGCTGCGACCTGGCAGTTCTGCTGAAATCGGCGCATAGACCCACTCAAACTGTTGGCCGGTGTTGGGCTTAATGATGGCCGTGACCATGTCGGCGGGGTTTAATTCGGGACAGGCACTCCATAGAAATATTCTTACACGCCAATCAAGGCTTTGCCACAGATAAAATTGATACGAACAACCAAAATCATCGTTTTAAATGGAGAAAATCATGGGCCTGGCCAGGAAATTCCAAATTTGTGTGGATGAAACCCCCTATTACCATGTGGTCAGTCGTTGTGTGCGCAGGGCCTTCCTTTGCGGTGAAGATAAAGACTCTGACAGGTCCTTCGAACACCGCAGAAAATGGGTGGTTCAGCGGATGCAATACTTGGCCAAATTGTTTGCCGTGGATATCTGTGCTTATGCCATCATGAGCAATCATTTTCACATCGTGTTGAAAGTCAACTCAACCCAAGATTGGGCAGACAAAAGAGTGCTGATGACCTGGGCTGGCTTGTTTGATTTACCCTTAATCTGTGAGCGCTTTGTCAGGGGCGAGCAACTGACCAAGCCAGAGTTGGAATTCGTCATCAATAAGACTGAAACATACCGCAAGCGTTTGATGGACATATCTTGGTTTATGAAGACTCTCAATGAGTACATTGCCAGAAGGGCTAATATTGAAGATGGTTGTACCGGCCACTTCTGGGAATCCCGCTTCAAAAGCCAGGCATTGCTGGATGAGCGGGCACTTTTGACTTGCATGGCTTATGTGGACTTAAACCCCATCAGAGCTGCCATGTGTAAGACGCCTGAACAATCTGACTACACTTCGATTCAAGAACGCATCAAAAACTCAAACACCCGATTGATTGGCTTTGGCAAGGACGACAAAGACCTGCCTTTTTCACTCTCAGGATATTTGGAATTGGTCGATTATTCAGGCCAGGCCATCGTTGAAAACAAGCGTGGATACATCCCTGAAAACCTACCACCAATCCTCGCTAGAATGGGACTCAATCCAGATACTTGGATGGATGAATTGACCG
>NZ_JAIOUV010000005.1 GCF_019931145.1 Marinicella meishanensis
CGTTCTTTCACCTCGGGGGCGTAACGGATTCGTGTATTCATAGACTAATTCTCTCAAACTATTTAGTCTCCGACAAACCCGGGGCGATTCAAGATGGGATTGTTAAATGATTTTTTATCATACTCATAACCTGTTAAAGTAATTAAGTGTCCAGCAGAATAATCCCAATTACTATTCTTGTCTTTCTTTAGAACGTCAACTCCTAATAAAACTGGTTCTCTTTTTCGACTCTGGTACCCATAAACGATACTTTTGAGTATTTGAATTGATTCGGAAACCCTAAACTCTTCATATGTTAAATCAAATGCTTTGATTGCATTTTGAATTAAGTAAGGAGTTAACCCATGGGCTCCTGTTAACCTGTACTCTCCAACATGCCCTTTAGACTCAGCCAGTTTTGTAATTTCTGATGGAGAGGGAGCTTGAGTGCGGCTTGTAGCCTTCACTCCATAAAAAAAGCTCCATAATGCACTAGATGCGCAAGCCGCGATCGCTGTATCTTGTTCCTGAAATGGTAAAGATTTCTTGATAACCAACTCTTTACCAAATAAGTTTACCTTGATAGGTATGGTTACCAAAAAATTTCTTTTAACATTGAGCTTTTTATTAGATGCATCCTTTGCTGTTTTATCCGACTTATAAACTCTCAAACATGTCCTACCAACAATTGAGTTCAATAAAGGTTTTATTACAACAAAACCGAGATAGCCTTCCTTGAAAGAAGAATTTGTAATTTTGTCAGACAGACCTCGTAAAAAATTAATAAAGTCTATCCTAAAAAAAATTTCGTTACTAGATGAATCTATCAGAGCATTTTTATCGAAAAAATGAATCCGGGTACACATTTTTCCCAGGTCTGAAAAACTTCTTACATGATAGTTTGCATAATCTTCTAAGAAGTGTCTATCTATGTACTCAGATTCAACAATCACAGTTCTGGCCTTTTCTCTTTCAAGGTAGCCAATCAAGTAATTAATTTGAATATTGTTGTAGAGTTGATTTAAATTGGTGTTTTCATCACCAAGGATGTTTCTAAGTATTCTTACAAACAGTTCACTGGAAAATTCACAAACTTGCAGCCGCTGATTAGAAGTAAGCTCACTTTCCATATGGTTGCTTGTGTGCTGTTAGCCAAATCACCTAGAGTTGCTGAAACAGAATACTCTTTCTTTATCTGTTCGCTTAAGTCTCATGTCTAAATTTCGTTTCTGCAGCTTGGCAGATAAGGCAGATAATTTTTCATTCAAGCCTTCTGAAAAGTCATCTTTCTGATTTTGTTCTCTTTTAGCCATGAGTCACATATAGCCGTCTAAACAGCTGATTTTTAGAAAGTAGAGGATTTTACTTCTATAAAGGCCCATTGTCAAATCATAAAAAATATGATAGGGATGTGGCAGTATATTAATTTTTATCTGTCATCTTAGAGGTTTTTTTATTAGAAATAATTTATGAAATATAGGGATAGTGTTCAAGCGAAATTTGCAATCACCACTTAATTAGTCAGATCAGCTGTATTATGGTCGGCGATTTAGAGTTTTGATGTTATCGATGCCATTACCAGAGAAATGGTTGCTCTACTTGTGGTTTAGATATACAGAATTTACTTCGATAGCCATGTTCTTTTGATAGCAATAAAGTAGTGTCAATTTTGGACTTATTCAAACAGGAAAACCTACTCAGAATGCATCTATCAAAAGCCTCACTGGTAAGTAGAAAATCTAAATTGGTACAAATCAATCGAGAAATTTAGCAGGTAGAGTAAACACTACAACAATATCATACCTCACAATTCATTTGGCTTTATGACTCCAGTGGCTTTTTCTTATCTGGAAACACAAAATGAACTTTTCTCATCCAAGTGTAATATTGTGCTTGTTGAAAAACCGGCAGCTACAAATTATCTGCTTGAAATTGATTCTAAATTTAGAATTGGACATACTGGTTATCAAATCAAAAAAATTGCTGAAAAAATAAATTCTTATAGCAACAAAAATTTCACCTAAATATTTTTTACACTTTTTGGCTGAATGTAAAATCAAGCTACTCAAGAAACAAACCCATTTCAAATTGGAATTTATTTATTCAAATATGTTGCTGTTTTATGAACATTACTATAATCTATAATGTACCAAATAGTTATCATAATTTACACACAAACTTGCCTAATGCTAATTCTATAGCCAAAAGAATCACCACTCGAATCACACATTAATTTATGTCATGCAGTTGCTAGAATCGATTTTTTTAAAGCTTGTTGCAATTAGTTACATGGCTTTAGTTGTTCAACTTGAGAAAAGATGATGATCGATATTTCTAGAATAGCACTAATACTGACTGCAATAATAAGCACATCAAGCTGCGGGAATTCTAAAGGTAAAACCAAGCCCAATACAGCTGAAACAATTTCTTACAACCTACCTTTAACTAAAGCAAAAATCGAAACAATTCTAACTTTACGAGACTGCACAAGTGAGCCAAAAGCAAGCGCTAGTGTATCTATTTTCCCAATAGCAACTGCAGATCTTGACAATAAGCTAGAACTTTCAGGAGAAAACCTCTCATCATTCTTTAAAAAGAAAAGTTTATCAATTGAGTTACATCCGCATGGATCAATCAAGACAATTAATGCAACATCTACAGATGCTACAGCTGAAATAATAGGAGGGTTTATTAAACTGTTAACTACCACTGCGGGGGATTCGACCGGAACTAAGCTTACGGTATGTAATAAAGAAACTAATGATGCATTAGAAACTAGAGGGAAAATTAAATCTAGAATAGATACATTAAGAGGTACTATTTCTTCAGACAAAGACCCATCTACTGTTTTAGAACAAATTAATGCACTCGTTAAAGAGATTTCCTACTTAGATACCGGTATTCTACAAATCAAATTAGAAAAAGAAATAGGCTTTGCTAAAGAGGTAAATGGAGATCCAATTAAAGGAGGTTTGATAAAGTGGAATAGAAATTCTTTTAACAAATGGCTTAAAGAGGATAGTCAAGCAAATCCTGGAATCGTTGACTCATTCATGCTTGCTTACTGCGTATATAAACAAATTGACAAAGGCAATACATCGTGTACTTTAGCTGAAGCTACAGTTCATGCAAAAAAGCAGCCTGAACTGATTAAGCCACCTGCATGTAAAGATAAGAATAATTGCTCAAATACTGTTGTCTTCCGAGACCCTGTACCTGGCAGGTTGGTTGTCGTAACAGGATCTGATGGCGAATTCGTAAGAAGAGATGGTAAAAAAGTTAATATTGAAACTAAACTTGCACAAAAAGACTTACACATTAGCCAATGGGGCCAATACACATTTTTGCCATTATCAGTTGGATTTGGTCAAAGCAAAAATGTTAGTCTTTCTTTGGATCCATTCGGCAAGAAAGAAAAGTTTGGTTACAGCTCTGAAGCAAGGGGCTCAGGTATTGTAAAAGGCTTAAACACTATTAACGATGCAATTCAGTTAAGACAAGCAACCCTTGATGGTGAAGAGTTGAAAGAGATGCAATCCAAAGTACTTGAATTAGAAACTCAACAAAAACTAAATAAACTGGAAAACTGTCGCGCAATTCTAGAGAATGGTGGATTTGTTTGCCCTGACGAATAATTACTATAATGGCAAATTTAGATCTTAAGCAAATTAATTCGATAGGCACACCAAAAAATCACACTGTAAATATGCCATTTGTCGGCATTCGAAATGTTGCGTGTTATGAGCAAAATGGAGTTTCACGAATTGAGGGAGATATTGTAATTCCCTCAAGTTACAAACTGTCAATGATAGATCGCATAAGAGACTTTTTTCATTTAGGTCATACTATTGAACCTTCAAATGAAAATTTCTTATGGCCAAATGGCGTCATACCATACGTTGCTTTTCAGCGGGTTAATGAACTTGTCCAAGCAGCAATTGAGCACTGGACGAACTTCACTCCTTTCGAGTTTAAAACTTATGAAGGAGAGTCAGATTATATTTCATTTGAACCCAATTCATTCAATGATTCTCTTGTTGGAAGACATGGCGGCAAGCAAGTAGTTAATATCATTCCAACAACATCTGTTGGCTGGGTTGTTCATGAAATCGGCCATGTAATAGGTTTATGGCATGAGCATAGCAGACCTGATCAAGAGGATAACATTGAAATTTTGTGGGACAATATAAGTGCTAATGACTACAACCAATTCAGACCCATTCTTACAAATAATCAAGTTGTTGGTCCATACGACTATTCCTCAATTATGCACTATCCTGACACAGCTTTCTCTGAAAATGGCCAACTTACAATTCGAAGGAAAGACGGAGGTCACCTTGGGCCTAGAAATGGACTATCTCCTGGAGATTTACTCTCATGCAGGCACTTGTACCCTGACATAGGATGGTGAAAATATTTTCCTCAACATTCATCATATTTAGCTGAACAGATTTTATTAAATATAAATTCCGTAAATTCAATAAAACTATTAAATGTAAGTCATGCTAACATCAATAGAAAATATTATTGTATTTTATACATTATTATTTTGCATAATATGATAAATTTATTATTTATCATAAGATTAATCATGCTCTAAAGAAGCAATTTATTGCCAACAAATAGATACTATAAGTATTAGTGTTGATTTTATCTTTCATAATAATGAATTGGAGTGATGGAGAGTTGGATATGTCAAAACATTCTTTTTCTGTTCATAAATTAGACCCTAGATTAAGAGTAATAAAAAACGGAAGTGACCTAGTAAATAATTGCCGCTCAAAATTATCTACCCAAGTCGCATCTGGGTCTCAAACCTCATTTAAATTTACACCATTAGAAGATGGCCTTGATATTGCGTCTGTTCAAACTGCATCATCAATGCTTTCATCCAAAAGCATAATTAAGCACAGAAAAAAAACTAAGTCTGTCTTAAGGAAAAGAAAAAAATTGGAAGAGAGCCTTGCCCCTGATTCTTCATTTGTAAATGTAATGATTGATGTATTCAATAATGAATCAAATGATTCAAAATCATTCGATGATTCAATTAATCGAATTATTCAACAATGTGATAAAGCGTTAGATGGACGAACAACACCAATCGGAGCTAGCAAACCATTTGTTAGAGGGAATCAAGTTGTTGCTACTGTTCCAATTTCTTTTTTAAAAACGTTATCGCAGAACCCTGATGTTTCTTTTGTTAGTTTAAGCGAATCAATTAAACTTGAATTACCTCAACCACGAAATGGAATCAATCCCACAAATCGAAGAATAAATAAATCAAACATTCACAATAATGGAAAAGACATTATTATTGGAATCATCGATGTTGGCGGATATGACTTTTCTCACCCCGACTTTTTAGATGATTCAGGCAAAACTAGATTTTCAAGTATATGGGACCAAGGAGGAAACTTTAGACCTCCCCCAAAAGGTTTTCAATATGGAAGCGAGTTTACTGAAGAGCATTTGAATGCTGCTTTAAAAGAACAAAATACTGGCAATGGAATACCTGCTGTCATTTTAGAAAAACAATCTCAACAAACGACTTCTTCACATGCAACACATGTCGCAAGTATTGCAGCTGGAAACAAAGGTATATGTTCTAAGGCAGAAATCATTGGTGTGTTGATTGATGTCCCACAACCACAAGATACATACGAGAGAAGGAGGCAAACCTTTTCAGACACCAGTCGTATAATTCACGCAGTTGATTATATGTTAAAAATTGCTGATGAAAAGAAAAAACAAATTTCAATCAATATAAGTTTAGGAACTAATGGTGGTGCACACGACGGATTAAGTGGAACAAATCGTTGGTTTGACAATGCATTATCAGTACCAGGCCGATCAATAACAATGGCGGCTGGAAATTCAGGCCAAGACAAGCCTGAGTATGAAGATGATACAACGTGGATAATGGGTCGTATTCACACAAATGGAAAAATTGCTTCAAGAGGATTAAGTAAAGAACTTGAATGGGTCGTTGTTGGTAATGGAATAGAGGACCTTTCTGAGAATGAACTGGAAATTTGGTACAACTCACAAGATAGGTTTATTGTCGAATTATTACCCCCAGGGGAAAGCAAGTGGATCAGCGCTAAACCTCAAGAGTTCGTAGAAAACAAACGCTTGAAAGATGGAACCAATATTTCAATCTATAATGAACTGTATCACCCTACTAATGGTGAAAACTATATATCAATATATTTATCTCCAAATCTCGAACCAAGTGAAATTAGGGGTATTAGGTCAGGTATTTGGCGTGTTCGGCTAGTTGGTGAAGAAATCAGAAACGGACAGTACCATTGTTGGATCGAAAGAGATGACCCCCATGAGTTTGGAATCTACCAAGGAAAAAGGCTTTTTAGATTCCCTTCATTTTTCTCTTTAAACTCAAATGTTGATTCTCACTCAATATCATCTTTGGCTTGCGGACGCTCTACTATCGCTGTATCAAACTATGATCAGAATAAGAGTAAAGTAAACTCAACAAGTAGCCAGGGACCAACCCGTGACGGTCGACAAAAACCAGATATTGCAGCACCAGGTACCGATATAATTGCTGCAAATGGTTTTGCTCAAGATGGAAAAAAATGGGTTTCAATGTCAGGGACAAGCATGGCAAGCCCATATGTAACCGGAGTTATTGGCCTCATGATGAACTCAGCTAAAGGGCCGATCAATTCTATTCAATGCCTTGGAATACTACAAAGAACCTCTAGACCTCTTCCTGGTAGTACCTATGAGTGGAAAAATGATACTGGCTTTGGGTGTATTGACCCTGAAGAAGCAATCAAACAAGCAGAGTATTTTTCCCGAAGAATAGAAAAAACTTGAGACAAGCTATGAAAATCAGAATTTTTCAATCCGATCATGGTGATTGCCTATTGCTTCAAAATGAAGGACACAATATTCTCTGTGATGGTGGTTTATACTCAAGTATGAAAAGTCATGTTCGTAAACCATTAAAGAAGCTTGTAGAAGATAATGGAGGTTTACTTGATGCTATTTATGTATCTCATCTTGACCAAGATCACATTTCAGGAATCCTACAGTTAATGAGAGATGCAGTAGACTGGAAGGTGTTTGATTATCATAGGAACAATGGCGACATGGATGTTATCGAACCTGGCTTTATTCGTCCACCAAAAATTGGAATGTTATGGCACAATTCTTTCAGGGATCAAGTTGGAAAGAATGTCGGTGAAATTGGAGACATATTAGCAGCTGCAGCACCGGTCTTAATTAGCACTGGTGTAAAAGAATTTATTGAAGAAGCCCATGAAATTGGTAATGTGGCATCATCAATCAGAGAAGCTCTAGAGGTATCAAGTTACACGAAACCAGAGTTTTTAGATATAAAAACTAATATTCTGCCAGGGCACAATGGACCTGGTAAGTTATTGTTCAGAAAAGGAAATGGTACTAAGTTTTCAATTGGGTCAATGAACTTCACAATTGTTGGACCTTCAAAAGAAGCTCTAAATGACTTACGCGATGGATGGAATAATTGGCTAGAAAAAAGCGAAGGAATAAGGGGAACAAAAGCGATCAAAAAGAAAGTAAAAAAACAACTAGAACGATTTGCTTCTGGACAAACAAACCAATCACCTTTTGATTTATACAACTGGAATGGTATCAGTTCATTTAGAGGAGTAACCGCTCCAAATGTAGCATCACTAGTTTTAATGGTAGAAGAAAATGGAAAACTCATTTTATTGACTGGCGATGCTCAACAAGATAAATTACTTGAAGACCTTGAGGCAACAGGATACTTGTCGGAAGGCTATTGTCATCTTGATGTTCTTAAAGTTGCTCACCATGGTTCAGAACATAATACTGATGAAAATTTCGTAAAGTTAATCTCAGCTGAAAATTATGTTTTTTGTGGGAATGGTGCAAATGGAAATCCTGAACCTAAAGTGCTTGAATACATATACAATTCTCGACTAGGCTCAAATAGAAAGCGCGCTTTATCTCCTCAAGCAAAAGACAGGCCATTTACTTTCTGGTTTTCCACTAATTCAGAGGCGTTACCTCATGATAGCGAAGAACGTAAAAATTTTGAGGAAACAGAAAAAATTGTTAAGGATATGGCTAAAAATAGTAATGGGTTAATGAAAGCAAACTTTGTTCGAAGAGAATACAGAACAATTGATATTTAACTAATGGTTTCACGAGCAAATCAGTCTAGTATTGTTAGCAATATCATGCTTAAAATTTTATTTCTAAACTTTGGAATGTAATGCAATAAAAAGTACAGCGTAGAACGTTCCACTATGTTGCCAACGCCAGTTACTAAATCAGTGTTAAATTTTTTTCAAGTAACTTCTGGAAATCTTTTGGGCTCTATTAATGGAATGATAAATGTATACATTGGCAATATTAGAGATGCAATTACCGGGCTATACCAATCATAGAGTCTAAATGGCCCTTCCAATGTAAAAGCCCATATAAAAAATGCAATTGATGAAATTACTAACTGTGATGTTTTGTTAATACCAGCTACACGTTTTAGATACAAAAAAGTTCCTAATAGACAAAATACAAATACAGACCAAAGAGCTATCTTACTTGTTTTCAAGTCTGTTGACATGATGATGTTTGTTAGACTGACATAGAGAATTATGACTTCACCTGGAATATACTTGAGCAGCTTTGTCGTATAGTTATCTGCACCTTTATCAATCTTTGATTGGATATCTTTAATTTCTTGATTTGCAGAAACAATCTTTTCATTAATTTCTTTTTGATTTTTTGACCCATAAGCATAGTCCAACTCTTCTAACTGAGTAGCTCCATTAATTTTATTATCTAACTTATTTTTTAGCTTTTCGATTTGTTTTTCAGAAACTATTTCTCGCATAATAACTCCGAATATATGGGTATCAGTTAAATTTCAGCTATCATAAATATGATTCATGTTTAGAGATTATAGCCGTTTCAAAAGTAATTATTTATATCAATTTGAACAAAATGTACAAATTCAATGTGGGCAATAATAAAAAATATCCCTTTAAATCCAGCATTCGGTACTGATATTTTTAATTTGCTTTTTGAATTTAACTTTGGCTAGAAAAAAATTACTGCATTCGATTACTCCTAAGGTGATCCTTCTGGCTTTAGGTATTTCTTGGTTTAATCATTCATAACAAGCACCTCCAAAAATTACATGATAAATCTATGGTTTGGTATTTATTTCCAACAATCAAGGGACCTAATACTGATCAAATTATGTTAATACTATGATTAGTCCATCAATCAGGAATATACATGCTTTACAGGACAATAGAATATTCTCACAGGTAAATAAGAGTTTTCGTGGGTAACGTAATAGATTTTTATCAACAAAAGTCAAATTATTGAATTACATTTAATCGTCTATTTGCAATATCTGATATATATTTGCATCTTCTTTTGAAAATGACAGAACTTCACCCCTTTTTTATTTCATCGACTATATAACTGACGACCTCTAATCCAAATAAATCCACAAAGAAGCTAATAAAAAAGGTACACAGCTCAAAATTTTGCTCACGTTCAGAATTGGCAAATAACCTAGAGTAAAAAGCTCTTGTTTCTTTATCGATTAGACCAAATTGTTTAATTAATTTAATTTTCTGGTCTCGAGTTCTTACTAGGTCAAATTTCTCAGCAAAATTCAGAAGAAATAATCTAAGCAACCTCTCATAATAGAATGTTGACTTAACATCTTTAAAATTTGTAAGTATGTTGTTGTTAACGAAATCATCTTCTGTCCATTTGTAACAAAATCTTGATTTGAGAAGGAGATACATTCTAAGAAAGCTGAAATTCGAATTTGATATAACCGATTGAGTCATGATTGTTTCTCTAAACTCATTCATAATTAGTTTTTTGCAAAGGAAATGGCTTTCCATTTCAGCTTTTAAGATCAAGAGGATTAAGCCATCAAGTTGATCAGAAGCTTCAAGTAATCGGAGTTTTGAGATCTTTAAAGGAAGATTTTTCAGTGAAACATAAAACATGTTATTTGTAGGATTATTGTCCATAAGTATTCTGTGTATTTCTGACCCTGGCATTTCACTTAATATCTTGTCGAAATCGGAATCATGAGAAAAGTCTCCTGTAAGCGCCTCCCAAAAAATCATCTTGGCCCATTTTTCTGTTCCTGGGAAAAATATTTCAGCTACTTTTACATTTCTCCTCTTAGGGCTCCGGATTCCCTCTGAATAGTTTCTCCAATCTCTCGGAATTTTGGTTCCACCACCAGGGTTTTTATAAACTTTATCAGGAGCTAAAAAGAGTTGTAACTCATCTGGATCATCTATTCCAAGCTCGGAAGAAACGATACTTGCATATGTTTTTCTATATAGTTCTTTGATTGATGGAAGTTTTGCAAAACCTCTAACTATTTTTATTTCAACCATAGCAAACACCTAAGTGCGACTAATTCTGGCAAAACTTGTCTGTTAATTTTCATTGATGATTATTGTACATTTAAATCTATAGACAAGTTGGGTCAATCTGTGAATAAGAGTGAATATCAAAAGCTACTTGAAAATGAGTTAAAGGAGAAGTATGGGACTTTGATAAATAGCAAAGATTTATACCCTTTACTTGGTTTTCCATCACTTGCAGCCTTTAGAAAGGGTGTTCAAAGGAAAACCATTGAAATACCAATTCTTGTCTTTCCACAAAGGCAAGGAAAGTTTGCATTGGCAAAAGATGTGGCAGAGTTATTGACTAATGCTCGTTTTAAATCAGTTGGAGATGAAGAAATGAAATAGCCTTTTTAAGAAGCAAAAACGAAAAAACCCAAAGGCGGCAACCTTTAGGTTTTAACGTTAAGAAAGTATTTGTACACTGACTTTTCTTAATTATCGTACCTCCACATTGGAATGTCAAGAAATCATGCTACTTATTGTTGTCATGTGAAGGCTTCCTATTGCTTCTCAATCACCAGTTTTTTGTGTTGGTAACTGGTTAGTTTAGGAGCAGAAAATGTTTTCAATCCAAATAAAAAATGGAGGTAGAGATGCCTCAACAATATAGACAGCGTGCAGAAAGGAGAGATTTAACGCTTGATGATATTTATCGAATGTCTGAGCAAGAAGCCATTCAGTTTATCGCTAAAGCTAGGTGGGGTTCAGATACAAAAGAAGTATGTCCAAGGTGCGGAGCCTTTGATTCGCATTATTATAAGAGAACCCGCAAGCAATGGGTTTGCAAACATTGCAATCATACGTTTAGTCTTACATCGAGCACTGTATTTGCAAACAAAAAAATTTCAGCAAGAAAGCTGTTGAAATTAATTTGCATGTTCGTGATTCCTGCAAAAGGCATTTGCGCAAACGATCAAACAGGCATGTTCGGCCTGAGTCATAAATGTGTATGGTTGATATCTCAAAAGATTCGTGAGGGACTATTAAGATCGAGAGACTTGAAGCCATTAACTGGTATGGTTCATATTGATGGCGCATATTTTTGTGGCAAACGAAGGCATGGAAGAATTCGTAACTACAAACTTGCACACAAGCATTATGAGGCAATGATTGCTTCGAAAGGGAAAAACAAACCTCCTCTGAATCCAACTCAGAGACGAAACTATGCTAGAAGGATGAAGTATAGACGCGTATTACTGGTTTTCAGACAGGTAAGTCAGAAGCCAGGTGATGGGACTGACAGAACCATAGTAACTGTGGTCAAAGCTGAGGATGAGAACAGTGTTCGAAAACATGTTGAAAGGTTTGTTGAGCCAGGAAGTACAGTTTGGACGGATGACCACAGTTCGTATAACTTTTTGTCCGAAGAGTATGATCACAGTACTGTTGAACACTCAAAAGAATTCATGACAGTGGATGGCATTCATAATAATCATGCGGAATCCTTTTTCTCAAGGGTCAGACGTTCGGAATTGGGTGTTTTCCATGGTATGCGCACCAAATACTTGATGGACTATGCCAATGACATGGCATGGCGTGATGACATGAGAAGAAAGTCTATCAAAGAATTGATGACTACATTGATTTGCAAAGTGATGTCAGTAGGAAACTCAATTTGGTGGTCTGGTTACCAGCAAGGATTTAACAGAAGCGGCGAGCTTCTAGATTATTAATCTATATTTGCGAAATGGGCCTTTGTAACCTTTAGGTAATCTTTCTAAAACACCTTGGTTACAAAGGTTCTTCACACGATATCGTACTGAATTTTTGAGCGACTCAGATGTGATGTTTTTTCTTAGTAGAATGCTTCCTTTCGCAGCGACATAGAGGCTTAACTGCGTAATCGTTGCACATTGATTATCAAATGTCTCAAAAGCCTCACAAATTAACTTAGTTAACTCACCATAGTTCAATTTAGAGCCAACTCCTTGATCTTGTTTTGGAGGAATTATCTCTGGAGAAATTTTGATTTCATGTAATGATAAAGTCCTATCGATCGATTCTAAATCCAGTTTAATCTCTTTGATTTTGTTCTTACACCACCGATCATAAATTAGTTGTTCGTTCTGAAGTCGATTCAATTCTCCATGTTTCTCTGAACGTTTCTTAACAAGCCATTTAAGTGAGGAAGGGATACGATTTGTCATAAACAAATTGTATCAATTCCTCACATTTTAGCTATGTGCAACTGGGTAATTTTGGCGGTGGTTGAGTGAATTTTTTGCTTGTTCAGTTTTGATTCATCTGTGGCTGCAGATAATGAAAGAACTGGCAATCATAAAAAGAGGTACACATGAAACACCGAACATGCACCATACCCATCTTGCTGTTGTTTATGGCAGCTGCCCAGGCCGCAGAAATGCGTTTTGATCAACATGGTAATATGTTGTTGCCCGACCACACGTATCTGACCCAGGGCTTGAAAGACCATCGGCAAGGCTATCCCAATGATGCCATGCGAAATTTAAAAAAAGCCGCCAAGTTCGGCAACCCCTATGCGCAATCAGCCATTGCTTACATCCACCTGCAACAAAAAGAGCATCAGCTGGCGTTGGCTTGGTTTCAGTTGGTGGATTTGAAAATGATCGATAAAGACCAAGCCATCATTGAACTGATGGATGCATTACAAAAGCATTTGTCCGCCGCTGAGTTGCAAGCAGTCGATCGCTTGTATCAGGCATTGAAATTGGAATATGGCAAATCTGCGGCTCTTGAACATCGCATTGCCTGGCAAAACGGCATTGCCATTGGCGGCACCAAATTGAAGGGTAAGGTGCCTGGCAGGGTGAAAATTTACCCATCTGCCCGCATCGAGAAAAAAGGCATGGAAACAGAAATCTTTGTTTCTGGTACGGTGGTATCCGGTGAATCAGTGCGCTTGCAGATGGATGAATTCGTGTTTGAATACGAATTGCGTTTCACCGAAGGCCGGGTGCGCATGGGCGAGCTGGAATTGCTGGAAGAAGAAGCCCAAATTTAGCGGGAACCAATGCCCCCAAGCCGTGACTAAAAGCACTGTGATTCAAAAACTGGAATTGATATAACAATTAAACTGATTTTAAGGAGACCTCAGATGAAAAAATTCACCCTCTTGTTGCTGTTCGTTGCCACCGTTGGTATGGCCAAAGATTATGGTTTGCATTTTGATGATCGCGGCAACATCATCAAACCCGATCAGCATTATTTGTGGAAAGGCATTGACGATGAAAAGGACGGCTTCCGTCAGTCCGCTTTCAAAAACTTCAAGAAAGCCGCGGAGTTTGGGAATTTTCATGCCATGTCGTTGGTGGCATTGTATTACATGCAAGACCAAGACTACCTTCAGGCCCATGCCTGGTTCAATTTGATTGATTTGGCGAAAATACCCAACCGGGCTTACATTGAAGAGATTGTTGGCAACCTGGAGCAGATCATGTCCAAGGATCAGTTGAAAAATGCCCAAGAGATGAAGGGCACCTTGGCCGAGACTTATGGGGCCTATCCCACCTTGTTGCGACGAGAGGAATGGAAAAAGAACATGAAGTTCACCGGCACCCACATCAAAGGTTACATTCCCAACTTCCTACGCATTCAGTTGAATTCAGGAGCGGTCGTGACCGGCAGTGATTTGAAAGAACAGATGGAAAAATTCATCTACGAATATGAATTCAGCTTTGGCCAAGGTGAAGTGACCTTGGATGAAATCGAACTGATTGAAGTGGATGAAGACGCTGCAAAAGGCGCTGACGACAACGAGCCATGAAGACGCCGTGACTGCGGTCTGAAAACAGGCAGCCATACAGGGCCAACCCCAGTCGGGTTGGCTCTTTTTTTGTGCGGACTTTATTCGGTCAGCAGGTGTTTGGCTTCGTCAATGTAGGCTTTGCGCTTGAACAGGATTTGCAGTTGTCCGCCGCCCACCTGTTTCCACAACACCGCAGCGCGAATACCGGCCAATAAGATGGCTCGAATTTTTTCGGTGATGGCTTGGTCTTTCAAGTGAAACGGCTGCCCAGCGACGATCACGCGGGGTTGCATTTGGCTGATGGTTTGTGAGTAGATTTGGGCCAGTTTGGCGACCACCGATTTGTTGAAAGGCTCCTCGGTGGTTTTTAGGACCTGTGAATCATTCAAGCCCTTTTCAATCACGGACAACATGTCAGGACGGTGTTGCAGCTTACTGGCCAAAGACAGCAGGGTGATGGTGTATTTCATCACGTTGATGTAGTGGTTGTCTTTGTTGAAAGATTTGATCAAGGTGTTCAGTCCCAAAGCCAAGCCGGACATGTTTCGGTCAAACACCTCTTCGGTGCTGTCCACATTGAATCGGTACAGGCTGGCCAGGCTGGTTTCCCAGCTTTGGGGGTCGCGCACAGCGCCAGAATTGGCCAGTTCATGGGCCATGGTGGCGGCTTGGTATACGGCTGATAAAGCTATGGTTTGGTCTCTCATGCTACTTTTTCTTGATGTTGTTTCAGTTCACAGGTGGGGGTCAACAGGGTGGATGACTCAATCACCGCGCCACCCAGGCACACATCGCCATCGTAAAACACCACCGACTGGCCCGGGGTGATGGCCCGTTGTGGTTGCTCGAATTTGACTTGGACGCTGGACTCATTCAGGGCGGTGACGGTGCAGGCCTGATCTGCTTGTCGGTATCTGATTTTGGCATGGCAGTGCAACGGCCACGCGGGCGCTTGCCCGGCGATCCAAGTGACCTGTTTGGCCACCAATTGATCATCTTCCATCAAAGCCAAATGGTTGCTTTGGCCGACCACCAGTTCATTTTTTTGATGCGCTTTGGCAATCACAAACCACGGTTCTGGCAAGCCGTCTTTGACCCCGCCTATACCCAAACCTTGGCGTTGGCCGATGGTGTAGTACATCAGGCCATTGTGTTGTCCAACCACCTGAGCTTCTGGGGTGACGATGGCTCCGGGATTGGGTTTTAAATAGGTCGACAGGAAATCCTGAAAGCGTTTCTCACCGATGAAGCAGATGCCGGTTGAGTCCTTTTTGTCGTACACATTCAGGCCCAGTGATTCGGCCATTTTTCTGACTTGGGGTTTCTCGATTTCACCCACTGGAAACAAGCTTCTGGACAATTGGTATTGGTTGATGGCATACAAAAAATAACTTTGGTCCTTGTTGGGATCCACCCCTTTGAGCAGTTGGTACTGGCCATGGCTCTCACCGCGCCGCACATAGTGACCCGTGGCCATCATGTCGGCCCCCAAGTCATCGGCGTGGTCCAAAAATGTTTTGAATTTGATTTCGCGGTTGCACAAGATGTCGGGATTCGGGGTACGGCCTTGCTGGTATTCGTGCAGGAACTCTTCAAACACATGATCCCAGTATTCAGTGGCAAAGTTGCGGCGATGTAAACGGATCCCCAGCTGGTCGCAAACCGCTTGGGCGTCTTTGACATCCTCGTCAGCCGTACAGACTTCCTGGGTGTCGTCTTCTTCCCAGTTTTTCATGAACATGCCTTCCACAGTCAATCCTTGTTGTTGCAACAGGGCGGCACTGACTGAAGAGTCAACGCCACCAGACATTCCGGTGATAACTTTCATAAAGGGTCTGAATTAATCGTAATAACTGAACACATCGGTGCTGGTTTGCTTACCGCTGATATGGAGGTCGATGTGATGTAAAACAAGGGGAGATCTGAGCCGATCGGCGTTTTCGGCCACTTCTTCTCGGGTCATCCACTGGGCACAGATGATGCCTTCATCCAACCGCTGATCAGGATCAAAATGCAAGGCCGTGCCGGCAAAGCAAGAACGCAAATAGTGGTTGCGGCTGTTGGGGCTGGTCCATTGGGAAAATTCGATCAAATGATCAATGCACACCTGCCAGCCGGTTTCCTCTTTGGTTTCGCGCACCGCCGCATCAACCAAGGTTTCACCCGGTTCCAAGTGGCCAGCCGGTTGATTGAGGATGCGTTGGCCATAAATGTCCTCTTCCACCATCAGGAACTTACCGTTTTTTTCGACCACGGTGGCCACGGTGACCCTGGGTAACCACTCCCGCATCATGCAGTCTTTCCTTTCCATTGCAGGCCCAGATACATGGTTATGGCCGCCAATACGATGGCCAACCACGGCGAGAAGCCAAAACTTGCCGGGATGATACCGACCACCATGGCAAAACCACCGGCATAAAAAGCATAGGGGATTTGCGTGCGGACGTGTTCAATGTGATCACAACCCGAAGCCATCGAGGACAATATGGTGGTGTCCGAGATGGGTGAACAATGGTCGCCCCATACGGCACCCGCCAACACGCTGGCTATGGTGCAGTACAAGAGGTAGAAGTAGGCCGGATCCATCACCCCTTGGGCCTCCATCATGTTCCAAGTGATGGGCACCACCAAAGGAATCAGGATGCCCATGGCGCCCCAACTGGAGCCAGTGGCAAAAGCCGTTAATGCCGCCAACAAAAAGGTCAGCAAGGGCAACCAGTGGACTGACAATGTATCGGCAATCAAGGTGGTGATGTATTGGCTGGTTTCCAATTGGTCGCAAACCGCCGACAAGGACCAAGCCAGGATCAGAATCACCATGGCCAAAATCATCGGCTTGATGCCCTTCAACCAGGCATTGACGGTTTGTTGCAAGGTCAAAATGCGTTGGACCAAACTCAAAATGGCGGCCACCAGGACCCCAGCCATGGTGCCCCATAACAAGGCTTTGTATGAATTGGCATTGCCCACCACATCACGCAAGGTTTGGTTGGGGTTGTCCGGATCCAAACCGGTGATGTACAGACCAAACAGCACCACACCGATCAAAGTCGCGAATGGCAAAATGGCATTGATGGCGCGGTGTGGTTTGTCTTCGACCGGATCAATTTCTTCGGTGGGGTGTTGAATGGTGACTTCTTGGACGGAGGTGGCATTGCGGGCTTTGACTTCGGCCTGGTACATCGGCCCGATGTCTTTGCCCGTGGCCGCCACCATGATGGTCAAAAACAAAGCCAATATGGGATAGAAACTGAAAGGAATGGTTTGCAAGAACACCCCATAGCCACCCATGTCGGTGTAGCCAACCACCTTAAGGGCGTCATCGATCAAGCCCACCTGATAGCCCACCCAAGTGGTGACCAAAGCCAGACAGGCGATGGGAGCGGCGGTGGAATCAACCAGATAGGCCAATTTTTCACGGGAGATTTTCATGCGATCGGTGACTGGACGCATGGTGTTGCCCACCACCAAAGAGTTGGCGTAGTCATCAAAAAAGATGCTCAAACCCATGCCAACGGTGGCCAGTGAGGCCCGTTTCACGGAATTGGCCCAGCGCAAGATGAGGTTGACAATGCCTTGCATGCCACCATTGCGAGAAGTGATCCCCACCATGCCGCCAATCATCAAAGAGAACAGGATGATGGAAGCGCGGTCTGCATCAGCCAGTGAATTCACTGCATAAACTTCCAGGGTGGTCAATGGCGCGGTCACCAGGCCTGACAACTCCATGCCGCCCACCACCCACACTCCGAACACCAAACCGGTGAACAGGGCCGGAATGACCTGTCTGAAAATCAGTGCAATGGCAATGGCCAACAAGGGCGGGAGCACCGCCAACCAGGTGCCGGCGTGGGCCACTTTGACCGCTTCTTTGGTGGCTTCTTGGGCAATTGACAGGCCAGATAAAGCTAGTAATATCAAAGATATATAAAGTTTATTTAATGTAAATAATCGCATAAATGTTGGTGGTTGTAGTTCTCAAGCAGGCGGTCTGTGGCACCGCAGAATTGGTGTTTGATCGGTGATTCTATCATCCCCTTTGATTTAATGCATCCAAGCGTTCAACACTGCCCACATCCACCCACAAGCCCTGGTGCAATTGGGCGGTGGCGCGTTGCTGACTGATGGCGGCTTGCAGATGTGGCAACAATTTGAACACCGCTTGCTCAAATGGGGGTTGCAAGAATTCGGGGTGGTACAAACCTATGCCGGCATAGGTGTGATGAGCAGGAGCGTGTTCTTTGAGGGTCAATTGAGGGACTTGGTTGGGCGCGGTATTCAACCCAAAATCGCCGGCAGGGTGGTGCACAGGGTTGTTGACCAAAACCAAATTGACCGTGTGATTCGGTGGCAATGGCTGCAGGGTTTGAAAATCAAAATCGGTGAACACATCGGCATTGACCACCACAAATGGCTCTGGTTTGGCTTGACCGGTGGTCAACAGCGGCAGGGCTTTGAGCATGCCACCTCCGGTTTCCAGGGGGCCGTCGGTTTCGATGGAAAATTGCACTTGAGCGCTGGCCATGTGCGGCTTTTTGAGTAGCTCAGAAACGAAGTCGATGATTTGTTGGTGCAGCCAACTGACATTGATCACCCAGTCCGTGATGCCCGCCTGCAGCAAGGCTTCCATGTGGTATTGAATCAGCGGTTTACCGCGGACTGCAATCAATGGTTTGGGGGTGTGATCGGTCAATGGCCTGAGGCGTTCGCCCCGTCCAGCGGCAAAGATCAGGGCTTTCATGCTTTGGTGACCAACTTCGGTTGTAAGTCAGCCATCATGTGGCCAAAGGCCTGTAAATCTGGGTGCTGGGCAGCCACCTGTAACACATATTTGAGGGTGCGGGGGATGTCGTGCAGGTAGCCGGCTTTGCCATCGCGGTAATTCAAGCGGCAAAAAATGCCGATGGCTTTGAGGTGTCGTTGCATGCCCATCAAGTCGAACCAGCGTTGGTATTGGGCAAAAGAAACCGCTGACTGGGTGGCCGGAGGCAGCCGCTGCCAATGATAATGACACCAGGCATCGATCTGCGCGGGCTCCCAACTGATGTAACAATCGCGCAACAAAGAGACCATGTCATAAGTCAATGGCCCCCAGACCGCATCTTGAAAGTCAATCACCCCGGGGGTGACCTCATCTTTTTGGGGGTTGCCCAGCACCATCAGGTTGCGGCTGTGATAATCGCGATGCACCAGCACCTGTGGTTGGGCCAAAGCATTGGCCGCCAACAGCTCGAAAGTGTGATCGAACAAATGTTGTTGATCGGGGGTCAAGCTCAAGCCGAGGTGTTCTTGGACAAACCAGTCGATGCACAACTGCATCTCTTGCCTGAGCAATGGCGCATCATACAGCGGCAACCAAGTCGGTTGGGGGATGGCTTGCAGGGCCACGAGGGTGTCCATGGCACCTTGATACAAATGATCGGCGGTGTCGTCAGTCAACACATCCAAATACAAAGTGGAACCGAGGTCACTGAGCAGCAAAAACCCTTGAGACAAGTCCTGTGCCAAAATTTGGGGGGCGGCAATTTGGTGTTGGATCAACAATTGTTGGACTGCCACAAATGGATGACAGTCCTCGTGTTCGGGTGGGGCATCCATCAAAATGTGGCTGCCCTGATCACTGGAGACCCGGTAATAGGAACGAAAACTGGCGTCTTCGGAAGCCGCCGTTACCTGAATGGCTTGGTCACCATAATGGGCTGCCAGCCATTGCTGGCGCTGCGCCTTGCGGTTCATCAGGGGAGGGAATCAGTTGGTAGGATTGGACTCGCTGGAGCGGTTTTTTTTCAACACCGTGGTGATCACGTGTTGGTGTTCAAAATAAACCACAAAATCGGCATACTCCCATCGGGTGATGGGTGGTTCACCCACCGGTGCCGATTCGGCCATGGGGTCACCATAAGCGGCCCTGACTTGATTCATGGTGGCGGATTTCTGCGGCACATCCACGCCAGATTTGGCGGCCACTCGGTCAATCAGCAACACATCGGCTTGGGCTGACAAAGAAAAAAGCATCATTATGAACAGTGACTTGATTGCAGTGCTACGCATGGCTTATGACTCAATAAAAAAGACATTTATACAACATTTTGCAGTTTATGTCACATCATCTGGATAAAATGAGACTTGAATCGCAAAAGGCTCAATTCAACCGAGTCAATGAATTTGCTGTGTCATTAAAGCACCATTCCACTATAATGCAGCGATGAAAAAATTCTGGGGTCAAATTTATCAAATTTACGTGTGGCTGCTGCTGTATCCGCTGGCTTGGTTGTTGACCATCGTGGTGGCCGTGTTGGTCAGTGTGTTCTCCATTCTGGGCGCTGCCCGCTTTGCCGGGCGCCATATCGCCCGCACTTGGGGGCGGTTGATCTTGTGGATCACCCCGGTGTGGGTCAAGCGCCATGGCATGGAACGAATACAACCGGGTCAGTCATATGTGGTGGTGGCCAACCACCAAAGCACCTATGATATTTTGTTGGTTTATGGCTATTTACCCCTGGATTTCAAATGGGTGATGAAGATTGAGCTGCGCAAAATGCCCTTTGTGGGTTTCGCCTGTGAAAAGATGGGCCACATTTATGTGGACCGCAAAAACCGCAGTGCTTCCATCAAAGCCATGCAAGCAGCCAAAGACCGTTTGGTCAATGGCACCTCGGTGTTTTTCTTCCCCGAAGGCACGCGCAGCAACGGGGCCGATTTGAAGCCATTCAAGAAAGGGGCGTTTCGCATGGCCCGGGATTTGGGTTTGCCCATCTTGCCGGTGTCCATTTCGGGGGCAGATCGGGTGATGCCCACCGGCAGCTTGAAAGTGTTGCCTGGCACCATCAACATGACCTTTCATCAACCCATCAGCAGCGACCAGGTACAGGAACTGGGGGACCAGGAACTGATCAAGATGACCGAAGCGTTGGTTGCCGCTGGCATTCATTAACCCGTTCAATCTATAATGCTGACATGAGCACGATCAAAAAAATATTCACTTTGGCGCTGGTCTTGTTGCTGTTGATTGCAGCGGTGGCCATCAGCAGCCTCAATGCCGACGCCGTGACCCTGAATTTATATTGGTACCAATTGAGTTTGCCTTTGGGTTTCATGCTGTTGTTGTTTGTGGCTATGGGCTTGTTGGTTGGCTTGGTGGTGGGCTGGTTGTTTTGGACCTGGCCAACTGCCCGCCAGAAACTGTATTGGGAACGCGAGTATTTCAAGTTAAAACAGGCCGCTGAGCAAGCCACAGAGCAGGCTGCTGCAGCCGAATCCAAGCCAGCAGCCACGGCAGCAACGACACCGGTGGTGGTCAACAACCCATGACCTCTCAGTTCCTTTGGGTTTCACTGGCTTTGTTGGCCGGCATCTTGATGGGCTTGTATTTGGCAGTGATCCTGCGTTCAGGCAAAACCCAACGCACCTTTCAACAATTGAATCACCGCTATTTCAAAGGTTTGAACTACCTGCTTAATGATGAGTCTGACAAAGCCATCGACGTCTTCATCCAGTTGGCCGAAACGTCACAAGAAACCTTTGAGCCACAATTGGCCTTGGGTAATTTGTACCGCCGCAAAGGTGAAGTGGATCGGGCCATTAAATTGCACCAAGCCCTGATTGCTCAGGCGGAACTGCCTGAACGCTATCGCACCCGCGCCTTGTTGGCCATCGGCAAAGATTACATGAGTGCGGGCTTGTTGGACCGGGCCGAAGTGCTGTTTTCTGAATTGGTTGAAATTGAAGCCCACACGCCGGAAGCCTTGCAATCGCTGGTGGAAATTTATCAGCAAGAACAAGACTGGCTGCAAGCCATCAAATCGGCCAGTCGATTCCAAAGCGCCTCCAACCGCAACATGCAAACCCCCATGGGTCATTATTATTGTGAGTTGGCCGATTTTTCGTTACAACAGGAAGATGAAGAGCAGGCGGAAAAATACCTGGCTTCGGCCTTGCGGGTGGACGAAAAGTCCGTGCGGGCACCATTGATCCAAGCCAAAATTCATCAAAACAAAGGCCAGTGGCAAGCCGCCATTGAGCAGTATTTGGCGGCCAAACAGGCCGACCCTTCATTCATTCCTTTGTTCATCAATGACATGGCCCAATGTTATTTGGAGTCGAATCAGGGTGATGAACTGGAACAGCTGTTGCTGTCCTGGATTCAATCCTACAAGGGCGTGTCGCCGGTGCTGACCCTGGCCAATTGGTATGCCCAAAAGTACGATGAGGCCAAAGCCACCGAGTTTTTGACCGAGCAATTGCATAATCGGGCGTCATTCAAAGGCTTGAATGCCTTGATTGAAATGAATAAAGCGGAACTCAGCCAATTGGGCAATGACTTTGCTTATTTCAATGTGCTCAAAGATTTGATCGATAAGTTATTGAAAAACAAGCCCAAACTGCGCTGCCGAAAATGCGGATTTGGGGCCAAATCGCTGCATTGGCAATGCCCCAGTTGTAAGAATTGGGGGGTGGTGAAGCCGATCTATGGATTGGAGTCTGAGTAATCCAAGCCTGCTCAGCGGCCTGTTGGCCGTCATCACCGGGCTGTTGCTGTGGTGGTATGCCTACCACAGTCCCAAAGCGCTGATCGATGTGTCAGAGGACCGCAGCTTGCATCGAGGCCGGGCCATCACTGGAGCCGGTTTGTATTTGTTCCTGCCATTTGCGCTGATGGGCTTGTGGCTGTATCCCTTGTTTGTGCCGTTGTCGGTGATCCTGTTGTTGTCGGTTTTGGGCTACTTGGATGACCGGTTTAAATTGTCTTTCCAGTTGCGCCTGTGGTGCCAACTGGCCGCTGCCATGTTGACCCTGTGGTCGGTGGGGGTGGATGCCCACCTGGGATGGCAGTTGTTCTTGGTACTGGGCCTGTTGTGGTGGGTCAATTTATTCAACTTCATGGATGGTGCCAATGGCATGGCCGGTTTGCACGCCCTCGTGAGTTTGGCCTGTTATGGAGTGATTTTTGGCCAAGCCTTCAGTCAGGACAGTGTGTTCACTTACTTGACCTGGGCCGGGGTGGTGTTGATGCTGATTTATTTGCTGTTCAACCTCATCCTGAAAAAACTGTTCATGGGTGATTCGGGCAGTCTGCCCTTGGCTTGGCTGCAGGCGGTATTGGCCTTGTATGCCATGGCCTATGACCTGCTGACGCCGTTGCAGGTGGCCATGTTGCATGTGGTGTTCATCGTCGATGCCACCGCCACCTTGATGGTGCGCCTCAAACGAGGAGAAAACATCACCGCAGCGCATTCGACGCACTTTTACCAACGTTTGATCAAGAGCGGCTGGGCCCATTGGCAGGTGTCGCTTGCTTATGCGGCGGTCAGCTTATTGTGTGGTTTGTTGGTGGTCATGACCCAAAGCGCCACAACCGTTGTACAATATGCGCAAAGTTTTGTGGTCTATGGCTTGGGTATGGCTGTATTTATTAAATTCTACAAACTGGGACGTTAAACTGAGGAGCATGAAAAATCGCTTGTTGCATTTGAGGTTGGCTGTGGTGGCGCATGATTTGTTCATGACCTGGCTGGCCTGGGTGTTGTGCTTTTATATTCGTTACAGCATTTGGCCTGACGCACCGTCATTGCCGTTGTGGTCCTGGGAAGTGGCCGTGGTGATCCTGCTGCAAGGCTTGATCAGTTTTGCCTTTAACATGTACCGTGGCTTGTGGCGATTTGCCAGTGTGCCTGACCTGATCAATTTGGTGAAATCAGCCACTGTGGGCACCATCACCATTGCCTTATTTTTCTTTTTTATCAATCGTTTGGAAGGCATTCCTCGCAGTGTGCTGCTGATGTACCCTGTGGTATTGGTGCTGTTGTGGGGCGGACCCAGAATCAGTTACCGGATGTGGAAAGACCAGTATTTCAATTTGGCTGACCGCAACAAGCCCCGAGTCATGATCATTGGCGCCGGCCACTTGGCCGATCTGTTCATCAGAAACGCGGCCAGCAGCCAGTCATGTCATGTGATCAGCATCATTGACGACACACAAAGTTTGAAAGGCACCCAACTGCGAGGGGTGAAAATCCAGTCGGGCATGAACGACCTGGCGCAGATGGTGCAGGATTTCGCGGTTAATTTGGTGGTGATTGCCAAGCAAAACCCCAGTGCCTCACTGGTCAAACATGTGGTGGATGAATTGGCGGCCCTGGATGTGGCCATTCGGGTGGCACCGGATCCGGATGACTACGAAAGCCAATTGATCAATGTCAATCAGCTGGAACCGATCACGGTGGAAGATTTGTTGGGCCGGGAGAAAGTGGAGTTGGATTGGCAGCCAGTGGCCGAGTTCATCAAAAACAAATCGGTGCTGGTCACCGGTGGTGGCGGTTCCATTGGTTCTGAATTGTGTCGCCAATTGGCGCGCATTGGGGTCAGCCAATTGAGCATCATCGACCATTCAGAGTTCAATCTGTACGCCATTGACAAGGCATTGAACAACGAACACACCCCCATCAAATCGCATTTGGGTGATGTCACCAACAAAGCCCATCTGTATCACATCTTTAAGTCCACCCAACCCGATGTGGTGTTCCATGCGGCCGCCTATAAGCATGTGCCGTTGTTGGAAAGCCACGCTTGCGAAGGGTTTTTGAACAATGTGGTTGGCACCCAAAATGTGGCCGATTGTTGCGCGGAATTCGGGGTCGAAAAAATGGTTTTGATTTCCACCGACAAGGCGGTCAATCCCCACAGTGTGATGGGGGCCACCAAACGCCTGGCCGAGAAATACTGCCAATACAAGAACCAGCAAAGCCAAACCGATTACCTGATTGTGCGGTTTGGTAATGTGCTGGGTTCTGCCGGCTCCGTGGTGCCTTTGTTTGAACAGCAAATCGCCGAGGGTGGACCGGTGACCGTGACCCATGAAAAAATGGAGCGCTACTTCATGACCATCGAAGAGGCGTGTCAGCTGATCTTGCAAAGTTTGGTACTGGGCAATGGCAATGAGATCATGGTTTTGGACATGGGCGAACCGGTTAAAATCAAATCTTTGGCCGAACGGATGATCGCCCTGTCAGGCAAAAGCAAAGAAGTGACGATCAAAATCACGGGCTTGCGAGAAGGGGAAAAGCTCTATGAGGAACTGCATTATGACATGGAGGATTTACAGCCCACAACCGTGAGCAAAATCAGTGCCGTGAAGAACGGCCAAACCCATACCGATCAATTAACCCAGCAAATCCTCCAAGGACAGCAGTTGGCCTTGTCTTTTCAACACGATGCCGTGAAAAAAGTGTTGCTGCAATTGGTCCCTGAATTCAAAAGCCATGAACTGAAATTGGTTGAGCAGGTAACACCTGCGGCCGACCACAACCCACGCAATTAGAAGCAACAATGATATGAAGAAAATCACCAAAGCCGTTTTCCCTGTGGGTGGTTTGGGCACCCGTTTTTTGCCCGCCACCAAGTCCATACCGAAAGAACTCTTGCCCATCATAGACAAGCCATTGATTCAATATGCGGTGGAAGAAGCCATTGAGGCCGGTATCGAGACGCTGATTTTTATCACCAGCGCCGCCAAACATGCGATCAGTGACCATTTTGATCCGATGCCAGACTTGCGGGCCAAATTCATGGCCCAAGACAAACAGCACCTGGTCGACAAGCTGGACACTTTGCCCATCACCATCCAACGCGTGTTCATTCCTCAGGGTCAGCCGCTGGGTCTGGGACATGCGGTGTTGCAGGCCGCACCGATGATTGAACAGGGTGAAATGTTTGCCGTGATCCTGGCCGATGACTTCATCCAAGCCCCCAGCAATCCCCTGCAAAAACTGATTGAGGCCGCCAGTCACACGGGCCGAGCCACCCTCAGTGTGGAAGCGGTGGCGGATGACCGGATCTCCAGTTATGGGGTCATTGCGCCCGGCTCATGGGACCAAGGCATCACCCAGGTCAATGACATCATCGAAAAGCCAGCAGCGGCGTCGGCCCCTTCAGAATTTGGCGTGATAGGTCGATATGTGTTGCCGCAATCGGTGTTCGGCCAATTGAAAGCCACTGGCATGGACCACAACCAAGAGATACAACTGACCGATGCCTTGCATGAATTGATTGCGGACGGGGGCTTGCAAGCGGTGCAGTTACAAGGTCAACGCTTCGATTGTGGCAGTCAGGAAGGCTTTGTGATGGCCAATTTACATGTGGCCATACAAAATCCTAAGCTGCAACAACAAATCAAAACTTATTTGTCCAGTTGGGAGTGATCGAAGGCCTCAGGCAGCAATTGGGCTAAGCTCCTGCTCAGAAAAGTGCCTTCAGGTCCTTCTAAATAAACCACTGTGGTGGCGTCCCCATGCTCAAACAAAATCTGTCGGCAAGCGCCGCAAGGTGGACAGGTTTCTCCGGCTTTGCCCACCACCAAGATTTGTTTGATGGTTTTGCCACCATTGATGATCATCTGCGCCACCGCCGCTTGTTCAGCACAACAACCGATGGGGTAGGCGGCATTTTCGATGTTGCAGCCACAATGGATTTGTCCGTGCTCATCACAAATGGCTGCCCCCACTTGAAACTTGGAATAGGGGGCGTGGGCCTTGTTTTGGGCTTGTTTGGCGTGTGGGTACAGTTCTTCGGGTTTCATCATGTGTGGCCCCGTCAGTCTTGCGGCAGGTAATAAATTTCGGGTAAGTGGCGCAGTTTTTCTTCCAAGTCCATGCCAAAGCCAAAAATATAGTGATCGGGGATGTCCAATGCCACATAATCCGGTTTGTAGTCGGCATAGGTGCGGTCATGTTGTTTGTGGATCAGCACCACTGAAGTGGCCGACAGCGCCCCTTTTTCCAAACACCAAGCATGGGCGGCTGCCAAGGTGTGGCCTTCATCATAAATGTCGTCACAGAGCACCACATGGCGGTTGTTCAAGTTGATTTCGGGTTGGTATTTCCACACCAACTGACCGCCGGTTTGACTTTTGCCGTATCTGGACAGCTGTAAATAGTCCATTTCCATGTTGATGTTCAGGCGGGTGGATAAGGCCGAAGCAAAAATCATGCCGCCATTCATGATGGTCAAAAAAGCCACGTCTTTGCCGGCAAACTCGGCATTCATGCGTTGGGCCAATGCCAGGATGGCTTGATCAATGGTGGCTCGGTCAATCAAGACTTGACTGTTGGCCGGTAAAATTTGTTCATACATGTTGTTTGTGGTTTCTCATGGGGTTGAAAATTGGTAGAATGACATGGCTTTGCTGGGCCATGATCGACCCGACCGACCCAACCGCGTTCTGGCAGGGGCGTGGGGCGGGACATTGACTTGGAGTCATGGCATCCAAATACACACTTTTTTGGCTGTGTTTCAGCTATGGTTCCTCATTTTTAGGAGAGATTGATGATCAACAAAACCGCCTTCACATTGATTTTGCTGGTGTTTAATTTTATGGCCATCGCCGACAGTATGCAAGGCAAGCCAGCCCCATCATTTAATTTGCAAGACCAATCCGGTCAGGTCCATCAATTGGCTGATTATCAAGGCAAATGGTTGGTGGTGTATTTTTACCCCAAGAACGACACCACGGGCTGTACCATAGAGGCCAAGGCGTTCCGAGACAATTACCAAACCATCAGACACTTGGATGCCGAGGTGCTGGGTGTGTCGCTGGATGATGCCGAGTCACATCGGGCATTCATCGCCAAGTACGACTTGCCATTCAACTTGTTGGTGGACGCCAACAAACAAATGTCCCGCGATTATGGTGTGGATGGTGGTCTGGCCGTGTTCAGCTATGCCAAACGCCAAACCTTCATCATTGATCCCAGCGGACAGGTTGCGGTACATTTTGAACAAGTGGACCCCAACACCCACGCTGAGGAAGTCATTGCGGCTTTACAGAAATTACAACAAAACAATGAGCACGCGCCTGCCGTCCATGTGACCGAGGTGATTGACGGCGATGCCGTGTATGGTCAATCCTGGCCCACCGCAGACGTCCCCAGCCAGGGCATTGCTGCCGCGTTACAGCAGGCCGATGTTTTTCTGGAAGGTCAGCATGTGATCACCGGACGGGTGACCCAAGTGTGTCAAAAGAAAGGTTGCTGGATGATTTTGGCCGAGGGCGATGCCTTTGCCCGGGTCGACTTCAATGACCACGCTTTCCTGATCCCCAAAGACACCCTAGGGGAAGCCGCGGTCTATGGCCGTTTGGTCAAAAAACAACTGAGTGAAGAGCAACGGGCGCACTATGCCGAAGAAGGGGCCGGTGAATTACCCGCTGACAGCTACGAGTTGGTGGCCGATGCGGTGCGAATCTTTGGTTCCTAAGACGGCTTAATGGGGGTTGGTGTGGACATCGGCGTATTAGGCATTCTGCTGTCACTGGGCTTGTTGATGTACCTGGCCTATCGCGGCATCAGTGTCATCATTTTGGCCCCGGTGCTGGCCATGCTGGCGGTGCTGATCGCCGGCGAAGGGCAGCAGATGCTGGGCATTTATACCCAGGTTTTCATGCAAAAAATGGGCTCTTTTGCGGTCAAATACTTCCCCATCTTTTTGCTGGGAGCCATTTTCGGTAAACTGATGGAGGATTCCGGTTCGGCCAAAGTCATTGCCCGGTCCATCATCCAATCCATTGGCATCAAACACGCCTGCCTGGCCATTGTCTTGGCCTGTGGTCTGTTGACCTACGGTGGGGTCTCCGCTTTTGTGGTGGCCTTTGCCGTCTATCCGCTGGCGGCGGCTTTGTTCAAAGAAGCCAACTTGCCCAAACGCCTGATTCCGGCCACCATTGCCTTGGGGGCTTTCACTTTCACCATGACCTGTCTGCCAGGCACGTCGCAGATTCATAACATCATCCCGGTCAGTTATTTTGGCACCGACATGTATGCCGCGCCAGTGATTGGATTGTTGGCTGGGATGGCGATGATGCTGGGTGGTTTGGCCTGGATCAATTGGCGCCTGAAAAACACCGATTCGGAAGGTTATGGTGATGGACACAGCAATGAACCCGTGGCCTTCACTGACAGCCGCTTGCCCCATTTGATGGTGGCGTTGTTGCCCATCGTGGTGGTGGTCACGGCCAATTACGTGTTGCAAAAAATCATGATCCCAACTTGGGACACCAGTTATTTGGCCAGCGATAAATTTGGCAACATCGAAGTCGGCAAACTGAAATCCATCTGGTCCATGATCATGGCATTGATGCTGGCCATCTTAACGGTCCTGGCTTGCAATTGGCAGAAAATTAAAGACATCAACCGTTCATTGACGCAAGGGGCCATGGGTTCCATGCTGCCAACCTTCAACACCGCTTCTGAAGTGGGCTATGGAGGCACCATTGCCTCATTGGGGGCGTTTTTGTTGGTTAAAGAGGCCGTGATCAACATCTCCCCTGAGAATCCGTTGATTTCTGAGGTGGTGGCGGTCAACGTGCTGGCCGGTATCACCGGTTCGGCGTCTGGAGGCTTGACCATTGCCTTGGAGGCCTTGGGCAACACCTATGCCGATTTGGCGCAACAATTCAGCATCAACCCTGAGTGGATGCACCGTTTGGCCTCAATGGCTTCAGGTGGTTTTGATTCCTTACCTCACAATGGTGCGGTGATCACCTTGCTGACCATATGTGGCTTGTCTCACCGACAATCATACAAAGACATCTTCATGGTGTCCTTGGTGATACCAGTCACCATCACAGCCATCACGGTGGCTGTGCTCAGTTTTTTGATTTAGTCGCTCATACCCTCGAACAGCCATGCAACTCAGTCCCACAGAAATCGAACAATTCAAACAAGACGGCTACTTGGTGTTCCGTCAATTGATCGACATGGAACTGTTGAACGAAATCAGAAATCAGACCAAAAATCACCTGCAACTGCGCCTGCCACCGTTTGAACTGGAAGCTGAATTGGGGTATCCCAAAGCCCCGCAGTCGGTGGAAGATGAGGGTGGGCTCACCATCCGCCGATTGTTGTTGGCTTTCAGTCGCGATGCCTCATTCCGTGAGTGGGGTAAAAACCGCATGGTCAAAGCCATTTTGCAACAGTTGTTGGACTCAGAAGAGATCAAACTGGTGCAGTCACATCACAACTGCATCATGACCAAACAGCCTGAATACTCCAGTAAAACCATGTGGCATCGGGATGTCAGATACTGGAAGTTCAGTGACTCCGAACTGATCAATTCGTGGTTGGCCATGGGCTCGGAAACCAACGAAAACGGTTGTTTGAAAGTGATTCCTGGCTCACACCGCATGGCCTTGTCTGCAGGCATGGTCGATGAAGAACTGTTCTTAAAAGTGGATCATCCCGATGCACAACCCTGGTTGGAACAAGCCATTGACGTCACTTTACAAGCGGGTGACGTGTTGTTGTTCCATGCGGCCATATTTCATGCGGCCAACCACAACCGCACCGACCAAGCCAAATTCTCTTTGGTTTATTCCTACCATGGCAGCGCCACCCAGCCGCTGGCTGGCAGCAAATCGACCACTTTCGAAGAAATTTCAGTTTAAGGCGGTGGTGACGATTTGATTGCGACCATTGTGTTTGGCCCGATACATGGCTTCATCGGCACATTTCATGATGTCCCGCAAACGGCGGCTGCCGCGGCTGTGACATATGCCCGCCGATAAGCTGACTTTCAGGCCGGGCGCGGGGATGGAATCTGATAATTGCTGGGTGTTGAGGCGCAATTGTTCTATCATCTGATGTATGGCATCGGCCTCCATGTCTTCAAAGCCCACCAGGAATTCTTCACCCCCCATGCGGCCGATCAGTTTGGTGTGGGTTTTCAGCTCGCTGCACAAGGCACCAAACTCACGCAGCACCCGATCACCCAAAGCATGTCCATAGTTGTCGTTGATGGTCTTGAAATGGTCCAGATCAATCATCACCAAAGTGAAACGGTCCTCGTCATTCATTTTGGCCAATTTTTTGCGAATCCGGTTGACCACCGCGCCGCGGTTGCGTAAGCCTGTTAACTCATCGTAGTTGGCCAGCACGTGCAACTGGTTACTTTGCAGGCGATAACGGCGGTTGAACCACAGCAACAAGGCCAACAAACCACCCATCATGATCAAAGACAGGGTGAGCAACAGGCTTTGTCTCTTTTGGTTGGCTATGACGATGCTTTGGGCACTGTTTTCTTCGGCCAAAACTTGGTTTTTGAGGGCGTTTTTCTCCACTTCATAACGGGTTCTGATTTCATGCAACTTCTCACTGCTGTGTTGATTTTCCAACTCAGATTGCCGTTTGGTGGCTTCCACAAACAGGTTAAAAGCGGCGGCATGGTCACCCATGGCCGACAGCAAATGCGCCTGGCGCTTGTCCACCGCCACTTGGCCATAACGGAATGTGCCTTCAACATTCAATGCTTTGGCGGCATCGATGTGGTCTTGGGCTTCGACGAATTCACCGGTTTCGGTTTTGACTTGCGCCAACAAGATTAAATTGTCAAACAGCAAATAATTGTTGCCGGATCGGGTGAATATGTCCGTGGCACGATCCAATAAGGATTCGGCTTGTTCAAAGTCTTTTTGCTTGATGTGGTGGTAGGCCAATTCGGTGTTGGCATAGGCCACGCCTTGGTCGTCGCCAACCGACTCAGACAGCTCAATGGACTGTTGCAATTGGCTGATGCCCAGTTCATGGTTTTCCAATTCGATGTTGGCCCGACCCATTTCAAACAACTGAATGGACATGCCCAGGGTGTTGTTTTGTGCTTGTTCCAGGGCGTATGCCGCCTCGAAGTAGGGCAATGCCAAATCGAATTCATTGCGGGACACATAAATGCCTGCCGTGTGCGAAGACACATCGGCTTTGCTGATCAAAATGTGATCGTCCGGTGCCAGCTCAGTGGCTTGTTGAATCAATAACAAGGCGCGGTTGTAGTCTTCTTGGCTGATGTACAAATAGCTCATCTGGACCAAAGCCAGAGTGGCCAGAATGGGGTGCTGCTGCTGGTTCGACCAGTCCAGGATTTGCTCCAATTCAGCCATATGCGCATGACCTTGGCCCAAGCGATCATGGCCGTCGATTTTTGCCAGAATCAACAGTTGACTGAGCCACGGTTCTTGGGCGGCATCGATGGCCGCCAAGCCGGCTTGACTGTGTTCAATGATTTTCTCAGGGTAATCAAGAATGGCGTTGATCTGGGATCGCACATACTCGACTTGAGCGCGTTCGGCCGCTGATTTGGCTTGGTGTCCTGCCAGGGAGTTCAAGGCTTGATTGGGGCTGGCTTCAGCGGTGGCCAATAGGGCCACGAAGTAATCGTTCAATTCACTCGTGTAAGGCCGATCAGTGGCATTGCCTGGGCTGATCCAAGCAAGCAAAACCCAACCTGTGATTTTGAGTAATTTCATCATCAAAATGGGGCGCCAACTGGCACATGCCCTCAACCCCTATACCATTGATTATACGGCATATTCACCTAAAGTACATGGCTTTGTCTGGCGACCTTGAACAGAGCGACTGAGATGTGTCGTTATGCTCGGGCAAAAAAAAAACGGAATCCTGAGATTCCGTTTTTCAGATCGTTTTTTTGGGGTCACATCACAAAGCGACTATGTTCTCTGCTTGTGGACCTTTTTGACCTTGGGTGATGTTGAATTCAACTTGTTGACCTTCTTGCAAAGTTCTGAATCCATCACCTTCGACGACGATGGCGCTGTAATGAGCGAACACATCGGCACCCGACTCTTGTTGAATGAAACCAAAACCTTTGGACTCGTCAAACCATTTGACAGTTCCTGTTACTTTATCTGACATATGTATACCTAAATATTAAAAAAATAAAAATCACTCAAACACAAACCACAAGAGGTCAACTGGTCAATGGCGATGAAATTGCTTTGAAAAGAAGCGTATATTCTGACTTGAGTTCGAGCAATCTGGAGTCTATAGAGAATGAGGGCTCAAGTCAATGAAAAACAAGCAATTTGCTTGGTAAGGCCCTGTTTTTTTGAGGATTCAGGGCCTCAGTATCAACAATTGGCGGTCATCACATGTTTGAATAGTTGGGGCCGCCACCGCCTTCTGGCGTTACCCAATTGATGTTTTGTGACGGGTCTTTGATGTCACAGGTTTTGCAATGCACACAATTTTGCGCATTGATGCGGAACGTGGGCTGGTCGTTTTCTGTCACCACCTCATACACCGCTGCCGGGCAGTACCGTTGTGCCGGTTCGGCCCATTGAGGCAAGTTCACCTCGATGGGGATCTTGGGATCGTGCAATTGCAAATGACAGGGTTGATCTTCTTCGTGGTTGGTGCTGGACAGAAACACCGAAGACAAGCGATCAAAAGTGATTTCATTGTCTGGCTTGGGATAGTCAATGGCTTGGCATTGATCGGCCGGTTTCAAACAACTGTGATCCGGTTTTTTGTTGCGCCAGGTGAACGGCAGTTTACCGGCAAAAATGTTTTGGTCCAGGTAGGTGAAAGCCGCCCCGAAAAAGGTGCCCAATTTATTCAATCCCGGTTCAAAATTGCGGGTCCGATGCAACTCTTGGTGAATCGACGACTGTTTGATGCGGTCAGCGTAATCGGTGAGTTCACCGCCGGCGTTGTTCTGCAACAGGGCTGCCGCGATGGATTCGGCCGCGATGATGCCAGATTTCAAGGCGGTGTGGGTGCCTTTGATTTTGGCTGGGTTCAAAAAGCCCGCCTCACAGCCCACCAACAAGCCACCTGGGAAGGTCAGCTTGGGCAGGGATTGCAAACCGCCTTTGTTCAAGGCCCGGACCCCGTAAGACACGCGTTTACCGCCTTTGATGACGTCTTTGATCACGGGGTTTTGTTTCCACTGCTGGAAGGTTTCAAAGGGACTCAAGTAAGGATTGTCATAATTCAATGCCACCACGAAGCCCAAGGCCACGGTGCCTTGATCCAAATGGTACAAAAAGCCACCGCCTTCGGTGTGGTTGTCCAATGGCCAACCCAGGGTGTGAACCACATGACCGGGCTTGGATACCGCCTCATCCACTTGCCACACTTCTTTCAAACCGATGCCGTAGTGTTGTGGATCGGCGTCTTTTTGCAAGTCAAATTTTTGCATCAGGGTTTTGCCCAGCGAACCCCGGCAGCCTTCGGCAAACACAGTTTGCGGGGCCAACAATTCATAACCGGGTTCAAAACTGCCTTTTTCATTGCCGGCGGCATCAATGCCCATGTCACCGGTGACGATGCCTTTGACCTGACCTTGCTCATCGTACAACACCTCTTTGGCGGGAAATCCCGGGAAGATGTTGACTCCCAGGTTTTCGGCCTGTTCGCCCAGCCATCGACATAAGTTGCCCAGTGAAATGATGTAATTACCGTGGTTACGCATCGGCTTGGGGATCAGGAAGCCGGGCACTTTGGTGCCTTTTTGCTCACCCCGGAGGTAATGAAATTCGTCGTCGGTCACGGCGGTTTTCACCGGCGCTCCTTGCGCTTGCCAATCAGGAAACAATTCAGTCAATGCCGCCGTTTCAATCACCGCGCCTGACATGATGTGGGCACCGATCTCGGAGCCTTTTTCAACCAAGGCAATTTGCCATTCTTTGCCATGTTCCTGCGACAATTGGGCCAAGCGACAGGCCGTGGCCAAACCGGCTGGGCCACCGCCGACAATGACGACATCAAATTCCATAGATTCTCTGTTCATATTCTGTAACTCACCATTTTCATTAGTTTCGACATACCAGTCATGACCTGCTTGACAGGTTCTGGTAATTCCACGCCCCCGGCATTTTTGGCGTCATTGCCATGCCTGATTTCATCGGCCTGCATTTGCTGCAGGATTTTCAATGACTTGGCATCCTGTGCACCAATGTCATCGATGTGTTCTTGTAAGTGGGATTCCACTTGCCGTTCAGTTTCGATCACAAACCCATAACTCACGGCATCACCAAACCAGGCCGCCATGGCACCGATGGCGAATGAATGCATGTACCAAAAAGGGTTGGTGATGCTGACATCTTCGCCCAATTCATCCAACCTGGATTGACACCAGTTCAAGTGATCATGCTCCTCTTTGGCAGCCTTCAGCAAATGTGCTCGGGTTTTGTCATCGCGAGCAAACATGGCTTGGCCATTGTACAAAGCTTGGGCACAGACTTCTCCGGTGTGGTTGATGCGCATCAAACCGGCGGTGTGTTTACTTTGTTTGGCATCCAACTCCGGTGCGGGTAATTCAGCTCCAGGTATGGCGTCTTGCCGGTCGGTTTTATGCGTCAACACTTTGAGCATGCGATCAAATTCAATCATCAATCGATTGCCCAAGGATTCATGGTGTGTGTTCATGGGAAATTGGGTCAAAATATGGCGGTTATTTTACCATTGAAAGCCAAAATAAAGATGAATTCTCAAAAATTAACCTTTGCTTGGTTGTATTTTGCGGCAGAACCGGTAAATTACGGCATTCAACCATTAGCAAAGGAAACCACACAATGAAAAAAACCAACTTACTCATGGCCCTGGCTGCCACCGGCTTGTACACCACCTCGGCGGTGGCTGATGACCACGAAGGCGCCAAATGGTCAGGCTCCGGCCAATTGGGCTTCTCCATGACTTCCGGCAACTCGGACACCGAGAATTTGACCGCTGGTTTGAAAATCAGACGCGAGTCAAACAACTGGGTCAGTGACTTGTCATTGGACCTGCTGCGGGCCTCCAACAACGATGTGGACACCGCCGAGCGCTATACCTTGAACACCAAAACCGGGTATAAGTTTGATGACAATGACTACGTTTACTATGGCACCCGCTGGGACAAAGACAATTTTTCCGGTTTTGACTACACCATCACCACCTCTGTGGGCTGGGGGCATAAATTCCATGACACCGACAGCCACCGTTTGATCACCGAAGTGGGTTTGGGTTACAAAACCGAAGCTTTGGACATTGACCGCAGTGAAAACAACGGTGCGGTGCTGTCAGCCAAATTGGATTACATGCGCCAATTGACCGAAACCACCCAGTTTGAGGATGTGTTGGTGGTTGAGGCCGGTGATGACAACACCTTCATCCAAAACGATTTGGGCTTTGCCTTTAAAGTCAGTGAGAAATTTGCCGTGAAATTGGCCCACCAATACCGCCACAACACCGATGCACCGGCGGGTAAAGATTCCACCGATACGTTGGTGTCCGCTAACTTGGTGTATGATTTTTGATCAGTCAGCTTCGCTTCTGCCAACAAAAAAGCCCGCACATCAGCGGGCTTTTTTGATGGTTTTTAATTGCTGTCAGCTTAGGGCCTGTTAACACCCACTGAAAGGCGACTGCTGGATCGTATTTTTCAGCCATCAAGGCATCAGTCGTGATGTGTGGTCACTCCACATGAGCGACTGAATAACGCCGAGGGGGGGGAATACGATTCAGCCCCATGGGTTCAGCCTACAAAGGCCACACCCGGCGTTGCTCAGCGCTCGATTGGAGTGACCAAACCACGCTTTTCGCGCCTTGATTGTGACCTTTGTAACCTGAACAGTGGTCATTCAGTGGGTGTTAACAGGCCCCGGCCTTAACACCCACTGAAAGGCGACTGCTGAATCGTATTTTTCAGCCATCAAGGCATCAGTCGTGATGTGTGGTCACTCCACATGAGCGACTGAATAACGGCGAGGGGTGGAATACGATTCAGCCCCATGGGTTCAGAATGCAACGGCCACACCCGGTGTTGCTCATCGCTCGATTGGAGTGACCAAACCACGCTTTTCGCGCCTTGATTGTGACCTTTGCAGCCTGAACAGTGGTCTTTCAGTTAGTCTTAACAGGCCCTAGTTTGATTTTGGCGAATTTTCGCTTGCCCACTTGAAACACTTCTTGGGTGCCGACGGGAAAGGTTTGTTTCGGGTCGTCGGCTTTTTCACCATTGATTTTCACCGCGCCTTGTTTCACCATGCGGATGGCATCGGACGTGCTGACACACAGACCGGCATTTTTTAAAATGTGGGCCAAACCCATTTCACCGCCTTCAGTTTCCAGAGTCACTTCATCAATGTCATCCGGGATGGCGCCTTTTTGAAACTGGGCTTTGAAGGCGGCCAGTGCCGCCTGGGCCGCCTCGGCGTCATGAAAGCGTTCAATCAATTCCATCGCCAAGGCAAACTTGACATCGCGGGGATTTTTACCCGCCGCCACTCCGTCTTTATACTGCTTAATTTGTTCATTGGATTTGAAGCTGAGCAAGTCAAAGTAACGCCACATCAATTCATCTGAAATGGACATGACTTTACCGAACATGTCGGCCGGGGCGTCTTCGATGCCGATGTAATTGCCCAGTGATTTGGACATTTTATTGACCCCATCGAGTCCTTCCAACAAGGGCATGGTGATCACTATTTGAGGGTCTTGTCCCACTTGAGATTGCAAGTGCCGGCCCACCAATAAATTGAATTTTTGGTCGGTGCCCCCCAACTCCACATCGCATTGTAATGCCACCGAATCATAACCTTGCGCCAAGGGGTACATGAATTCTGAAATGGCAATGGATTGACCGGTTTTGTAGCGCTTGTTGAAGTCGTCCCGTTCCAACATGCGGGCCACATTGTATTGGGCCGATAGCTTGACCATATCGGCAGCGGTCATGTCATTGAACCATTTGGAGTTGAACTCAATGATGGTTTTTTCTGGATCCAAAATTTTGAAAATCTGGTCTTGGTAGGTTTTGGCATTTTCCAACACCTCTTCACGGGTCAGGGCTTTGCGGGTTTGGCTCTTGCCCGTGGGGTCACCGATCATGCCAGTGAAATCACCAATCAAGAAAATCACGTCGTGGCCGAGGTCTTGGAAATGCCTCATTTTGTTGATCAAGACGGTGTGTCCGACATGCAAGTCAGGGGCGGTTGGATCGAAACCGGCTTTGACCCGCAGGGTTTTACCGGCTTTCAGTTTGGCTTCCAGTTCTTCCAGTTTGATCACTTCATCGGTGCCGCGACAGATCAAATCCAAGGCATCTTGTACAGACATGTTGAAATATTCGTTAAAAAGGGGTTAATTCTACCGAAACGCAACAAATTATAGAACCTCAATTGAACCTATGCCGAAAAAAATCATCTATAATTTCAGTCATCATTGAAACCGATTGGAATTTGACCTATCAAAGCACAAGCCGTTCGCAAATATAACCAGGGCAAAACCCTGGCGCTCAGTCTCAATCAATTCAAATCAATCATCAGCCCACTGACCTCTGGTAAAAAAGTGGCGGTGGCGCTGATTGCTTTGTTCGTGGTTTATGCGATCAGTGACATGATTTCGGTGGATGCCGATGCCCACACACAGCCAGTCATCATTGAGCAAAACAAACAAATTGACATCCCTTCGGTGCCCTTGATGAGCTTTTCCGAAGAAGGACTGGTGGGTTCTGAGCAAATGATTCACCAAACGGTGACGGTGGAGAAAGGTCAGACTTTGTCCGGCATATTCACCGATTTGGGCTTGTCCCAGGCCTTGTTGTTGAAAATCGCGCATTTCAATGACGACTCCAAAAAACTGGTGAAAGTGATGCCGGGTAATGATTTGCACTTCACCTTGAGTGCCGATGGCGAATTGCGTCAATTGCGCTACCAATCATCCAAGTTCGAAGAACTGATCATTCACAACGACATGAATCAATTGTCCACCGAGCTGATCACCCATGACCAGGAAATTCGTTTGGTCAGCGCCCAAGGCACCATCAACAATTCTTTGTTTGGCGCCGGCAAGGCCGCGGGTTTAACCGACAGCATGGTGATGCAATTGGCCAACATCTTCAGTTGGGACATCGATTTTGTCTTGGAAATCAGGGCCGGCGACTCATTCAGCCTGATCTATGAACAAATTTATAAAGCCGGTGATTACATGGGTGAGGGCAAAATCCTGGCTGCCAGCTTCACCAACCAAGGCACCACCTATGAAGCGGTTTATTATGAAACCGAAAATGGCGAGGGCAGTTATTACGCGGCCGATGGCCGGGCCATGAAGAAAGCATTTTTGCGGGCCCCGCTGAATTTTTCATACATCAGCTCCAATTTCAATCCGAAGCGCATTCACCCCATCACCAACCGGGTCAAGGCCCACCGTGGCATTGATTACCGGGCGCCCACCGGCACCCCTGTTTATGCCGCAGGCGCTGGCCGCGTGACCCAAGCCGGGTACAATAAATACAACGGCAATTATGTGTTCATCCAACACCCCAATGGCATCGTCACCAAGTATTTGCATTTTTCCAAGAAAGCGGTGAAAAAAGGGCAACGCGTCAAACAAGGTCAAACCATAGGCTATGTCGGCTCGACCGGGCTGTCAACCGCGCCCCATTTGCACTACGAGTTCATTTACAACGGGGTTCACCGCAATCCACGCACCGTGCAATTGCCGAAGTCCAAACCCTTGCCAGATCAAGTGATGCCGGATTTCTTGACTTATTCCAAACCATTGCTCAGCCAACTCAGCGACTTGAAAACCTTGCTTGTGGCCCAACAATGAGCCTCTGCATCGGCGTCATGTCGGGGACATCTTGTGATGGCATCGATGTGGTGTTGGTGGATTTTAATGACTCCATGAAGCTGCTGGCCAGTGTCTTCAGGCCCTATCCAGAGTCGACCAAACAAAGCCTTTTGGAACTGTTACACCAGCCCCATACCACCTTATCAATCCTCAGTCACTTGGATGCCGAGTTGGGCCATTTGTATGCCGACGCGGTCAACCACCTGTTGCAACAGCAGGCCGTTGATCGCAGTGACATTGGGGCCATCGGTTTACATGGTCAGACGGTATTCCACGATCCAGACCATGACATGGCCAACACCTGGCAGCTGGGTTCTGCGGCCATCACCGCGCACCAGACCGGGATCCCGGTGGTGTCCAATTTTCGCCAACTGGACCTGGCCGCCGGCGGGCAGGGCGCCCCCTTGGCGCCCATCTTACACCAGCAATTATTGGCTCACGTGGCCAGCACCGTGTGGGTCATCAATTTGGGTGGCATTGCCAACATCACGCGCCTGTCTGCTGGCCAAGTGATCGGTTTTGATACCGGACCGGCCAACTGTTTGATGGATGAATGGGTGCTTAAACACCAGCAACAACCCTACGATGCCGGTGGCCAATGGGCCTCACAGGGCCAGGTGTTGGATGGTTTGTTGCAGTCCCTGTTGCAAGAGCCATATTTTCATCGCCAACCACCCAAAAGCACTGGCCGAGAATTGTTCAATCCGGCTTGGTTGGCCCGTCATTTGGCCGGAACAAACCATCAGCCGGTCGATGTACAACGCACCTTGTTGCAACTGACGGTCGAATCATTGGCCATGGGCTTGGCTGCCGGCAACCCTGATGAGGATGCGTTCATTGTATGTGGGGGTGGGGCGCACAATGCGTTTTTGCTGCAGCAATTGGAACAACGGCTGCAAGCCCAGGTGGTGCCCAGCACCGAGTGGGGCATCCCAGTGGATGATGTGGAAGCCACTTTGATGGCTTGGTTGGCTGATCAACACCTGCAAGGCCAACGTTTGGACCTGTCCGCCATCACCGGCACCGAAGGGGCCAAATTGTATGGGGTGTTGCAAATGCCGGCATGAGGGCCGTGGCGAGAATCAGCCGCTGAATTCCAAGATGATGGCCGTGATGTTGTCAGAACCACCGTTTTCCAGCGCTTGAATCAACAATTGATCGCCAATTTCTTTGGGTGACAAGGACTTGTTCATGATTTCGGCGATTTTGTCGTCTTCAACTTCTTCGGTCAAACCGTCTGAACACAGCAAAAATTTGTCGCCGGCCTTGATTTCACCGGTGCTTTCAGAGACTTTGATTTCACTGTTGTCGGTCACACCCAATGCCTGGGTCACCACATTGCGGTGTGGATGGGAGCGGGCTTGTGAAGCGGTGATCAAATCTTGGTCCACCAGCTCTTGCACATAAGAATGGTCGGAGCTGATTGGAATCAATTGCTGTCCGGAAAGTTTGTAAATGCGGGAATCACCCACCCAGGCACAATCAAAACTGTGGTTCTTCACTTTCAAAATGGCCACCGTGGTGCCCATCGGTAAATCACCCGGTTTTTCCAATGAACTGTTGATGATTTCCTGGTTGGCATCCAGGATGGCTTGTTTGATGGGGATGTTGCTTTTGATGGAACTCAAGATGTGATCCCTGGCCAAGGCGCTGGCGATTTCGCCATGGTCATGCCCCCCCATGCCATCGGCAACCAAGAACAAACCACTTTCCAGATCAATGCCATAAGTGTCTTCATTATGATCCCTCTTAATCCCTGAGTGTGAAGTGTGTCCAAGTCTAATGTTCATTCGTGTTTGCCATTTTTTTTTGGATTATAGCATTCCGCTTTTCTGTGCAATTGTAGCACTTTGTCACAACGGTTGAGTTGAAAAAAAAGTGTGACGCATTTCACAATATGGATTCGGGCGCCCGGGTCTCTCGAATTTCCTTGTTCATTTTCCAATTCATCAATTGTTTGTAAGTCATGATGTTGTTGACGTAAGTCACGGCGGTCATGCCATCGGCATTGCCGTAGCGCAATTCGTGGGCAATGCTGGGGTTGTTGAGTTTGGCCAGAAAGGTTTCCACCACGAACCAATCATCTGGGTCCAAGCCGGCGCGTTGGGTGAGAATCCTGGCGTCTTCCAAGTGGGCATAGCCAATGTTGTAGGCGGCCAAAGCAAACAAGGTGCGGTGGGGTTCTTCAATGCGGTCGGGGATTTTGTTTTGCATGTTGCGCAGGTACTTGATGCCACCTTCCAGGCTTTGTTTGGGGTCGGTGCGATCGGCCACCCCGACTTCTTGGGCGGTGCTCGCTGTCAGCATCATCAAACCTTTGACCCCAGAAAAGGACACGGCATCCGGGTCCCAATGTGACTCCTGATAACTGATGGCGGCCAACAGCGCCGCATCAAAATCATGGGCGTCGGCCACCGCGTAGACCAGTTCTTTGATCTCCGGCCAAACGGTTTGTAATTTATCGAAAAAAGTGACGGTGTTGGCCGAATCAATGTTGGGAATGTACAGCAGGATTTCTTCTTTGAGCTGGGCCATCAAGCCACTGTCCTGGGCTTGGTTGATGAATGCATTCAGCTGTGCTTGCAATTGGCCAGAACGGTGGGGGCGCAGCATCAAGGCGGTGTCCAATGGTGCCGACACTTGCAGCACTTGGTAGATGCCTGGAATGAACTTTTGGTAAATGTTGATGATGGCCGAATCGGCCAATGTGTAGTCCACTTCCTTGAGATTGATGTTGCGAATGATTTCAAACAGGGTCAATTCTTGGGTGGTTTCCAGGCGTTGTGGCTGAAACGAGGGCAGTCGGTTCAACAATTCAGAATAGCTGCTGTTAGCAATGACCAGGCCTGACAAGTCTTCAAATGCCTGCAGGGTGTTCTTTTGTCGGTGGTCGTAATGGGTGACCAGATCGGTGGTGGTTTGGCCAATGGGCGCGGTGAACACAAACCGGTTTTCGCGTTCCTCGGTGACACTCAAATGCCCCCCGGCGACATCAATGCGGCCGCCACTGAGGGCCGCGAACAAGTCGCCGTTGTTGTTGAAGACATGCACCTCCAGTTGCAAGCCATGTTGTTCGGCAAAAGCCTCGAGCAAGCGGAATTCATAGCCGATGTCATTGTCGCCATCTTTGAAATAAGAAAGCAGGGAAGTGCGGGTGCCATAATGCAGCACCCCCCGCTGTTGGATCAATTCCCAAGTGTTGAGGGTGGGCCAGGGGCTGAGGGTGAACATCAGTGCCATCAGCACCAGCGCAGGCAGCAACAACCACTGCCACCAGTTGGCTTTGGGGTTCGACTGATTGCTCATTGAGTCAGTCAATGTTCGATTGAAGAATTAATGTCGGCAAAAGTGGACGCACCCTGTGTTTCTGATTTGCTGTCTATTATAATAACCTTTTTTTACACGAGAAAATCGTCCAATCATGAATCTAACCGGATTTTTGGTGCGTTGGTTGTTTGCCTTGGGGCTGGTACTGGTCACGTTTAACCCCACTGGTTATTCCATCACCCACTGGTTGTGGCCGTGGCAGAACGACCAATTGCCCTTGAAAATATTGGTCATCATGCTGCTGTTGGCTTGTTACTTATTTTTCGTCACAGCCACGGTCAAATCTTTGGGTTGGTTGGGCATCATTTTGGTGCTGGCCATTGGCGGCACCGTGATTTGGTTGTTTGTGGATCAGGGTTGGTTGAGCTGGTCCAACACCGGAATCATGGCCTGGTTGTTGATCGTGATGATCTCAATTTTACTGGGACTGGGCATTTCCTGGTCACACATCAAAAAACGCATCACCGGTCAATTTGACACCGATGATGTTGGAGAATGAACATGAGTCTTGTGAGTACCCCCATGTCGGTGGGCGAGTTGTTGGATAAAATCACCATTTTGGAAATCAAATCCAGAGAAATCAAAGACGACAACAAATTGAAAAACATCCGCCATGAGTTGGCTTTGTTGCAACAAACGTGGCAGCAAACCGGCTTGCGCTCGGGTCAAACCGATGCGCTGCAACAGTCGTTGGAAGCCATCAACATGAAATTGTGGCGGATTGAGGATGACATCCGCATTTGTGAAAAGGACAAAAACTTCGGTGAAACATTTGTGCAACTGGCACGCAGCGTGTACTTCACCAATGATGAGCGGGCCGCCATCAAAAAACAAATCAATGAATTGACTGGGTCAGATTTGGTGGAAGAAAAATCATACGAATCTTATGAGTGATCGGCCGCTTTGGCAGTCACGCAAAAGTCCATCAACATCCTCCGGCAAATCGGTTAGAATGAAAGGATGACAACAACGAAAGCATCGCCCAAAAACCGCAGTGAAAAAGAACTCATTGTCATGGGTCTGAGCATCACCTATGCCATTTGTGTGGGCATCTTTGCGGCCATCAGATTGCTCAATCAGGATTGGATGATCGGCCTGCTGGATGTGGTCTTGGCTTTGTTTGGGTTGTATGTTTTTGTGGTGGTGTGGCAAACCAGAAAAACCGAGTTTCCGGCTTTGGCCATGGCCATCATCACGGTGGTTGGCACCATCGCCACCATCATTCTCAAAGGGCCTGATCAAGTGTATTGGGCCTACCCATCAGTGGCTTTGGTGTTCTATTTGCTGCCAACCCGTCAGGCATTGGTGTTGTGGCTGATCTCAGCTGCGGTGATTCTGTATTTGTTGATTGACTTACCCACCATCAAACTGGTGTCCATTGCCATGACCTTGTTCATCACCAGTTTCTTTTGTCACGTGTTTTCATCGAAAATGCACCAACAACACGCCCGCTTGCGCCGGGCTGCTCATGAGGACGTGCTGACACAAATCAAGAATCGGCGGGCTTTCAATCGCGACACCGAGCTGTTGGAGTCTTCCACCCAACCGGAATCGGCCATTTTATTTGACCTGGACCACTTCAAAAAGGTCAATGACTATTTTGGCCACGCCACCGGTGACCGGGTGTTGAAACAAGCCACCGAAGCGGTCAAAGCCCAACTGGATCACCCCGAATTGTTATATCGAATCGGTGGCGATGAGTTCGCCATTTTGTGCCCCGGGGAAGATTTCAACCATGCCTACCAATTGGCCAAGGACATTCACCAGCAGTTCAATGCCGGGGCTTTGCATGAAGAGCATGGCTTGACCTTGTCCATGGCGGTGTCACAAAAAGAATACAATGAAAGTGTCAGGGAATGGTTGGGGCGATTGGACAGCGCCTTGTTCAAAGCCAAAAAATCAGGTCGTGACTGCATCATCAAAGCAGTCAGATACTGAAGGAAACCGCGTGCAGGAGTCACGATTCTCAACTTTTGAGAACCGCCCGGGTGAAAATGAACTCAGCCAACACAGTGCCTGGTAATGGCCCCATGACAGCCCAACAAATCAACCTGTATTTCAGCCATGAAGTGGAACAGCTGGCCGCACAGCTGAGCCGTCAACTGCAGCTGGAACGGACCCAAAGCAGCAATCCATTGCGGCCGGCGACGGTGATTGTACCCAATGCCAACATGCAGCGTTTCCTGCAGTTACACATGGCAGCCAGTACCGGTATCAGTGCCAATTTAGAGTTTCCGTTTCTGGAAAATGGTTTGAGCCAATACCTGAATTTACTGGAGCCACATGCCGCACCGGTGATGTGGACGCAGTCTGATTTGGCCATTCAGTTGTTCGTTTTGATGAGCGATTCAGGGATCATGCAACACCCAGACCTGCAACCCATCCAGCGCTATTTACAACAACCAGAGAATGCGGCCTTGCAAAGCCGCAAACGCTGGCAATTGGCCAACCGATTGGCGGTCTTGTTCATCAGTTATGACTTTCAGCGCCCGGAGATGGTGGTGCAATGGCTGGACCAAAAGTTGCAATTCAAACACAGCAGCGATCCCTATCTGCCAGCCATGGAGCAGGCGCAAATGCACTTGTATCAGCACTTGTTTGGGGGCCGGGCGGAGCCCGCAGGTCGCAGCTTGATCCAACGGTTTCGGGCGGTGGATTGGGCGCAAAGCTTTGAACTGAACAGCTCCATGCACTTGTTTACCCCAACGCGTTTATCGGCTTTTCATCGGCATTTGTTGGCGCATTTGGCCAGGCACCTGCCGGTACACATCTATCAATTGAATGTCTGTTGTGAATATTGGGAAGACATGACCACCGAAGGAGAAGACCGGTGGTTGAACAACGTCCGAGCGGCCGAAATCAAGGTCCACGATCAGGCTGGTGCGCGCCTGGCTGAGCCGATGGATGAGACGACCAATCAGGCGGAGTTGTATTTTGAAATGGGCGATGACATGACCGAGAATCCATTGCTCAAAGCCTGGGCCAAACCAGGGCGTGAATCTTTGCGCCTGTTCAGCCAATTGGAAGACGATGCGATCCACCTGAATGTGGCGTTCAATCCAGATTGGTTGATCACCCCACGCAGCCCTGAACGGCATGCGTTACACATCATCCAAGACACCGTCTTACAACGCCTGCCGGCTGAGCCGGTGCTCAGCTGCATCGATCAATTGGCTTCATTACAACTGGCCCGGGCACCATCCATTCACCGCGAAGTGGAAGCGGTTTATCACAGTGTGTTGACTCAATTACAGCAACAACCCGAATTGCAACTGACCGATGTGGCCATTTTGGTCACCGACATGGATGCTTATCGACCGGTGATTGAGCAGGTGTTTGCCGAACAAAACAGCCAGCTGCCGGTACAACTGCCGTATTCATTGATTGATTCATCGGCGCAAAACAACAGCCGTTATGCCCAGGCCGTGTTGGCGCTGTTGGATCTGTTGGCGCATGATTTTTTGCGGGCCGATGTGTTGCGCTGGTTGGCCAATGACTGTGTCCAACAAGCCTTGGGTTTGACCGGTGATCAATTGGCCGACTGGTTGCAATGGTGCAGTCAACTGGGAATCTACAGCGGTTTTGACCACCTGTATGAAACCCGCGACAGCGGGGCCGACGGGCCGGCAGCAATGTCAGCTTTGTCGCGTCGTTTCACTTGGCAACAGGGGTTGCAGCGGATGCGCCTATCCCTGGTCAGTGAAGAGACCGCCTGGCATTTTCAAGACGTCGAATCATTGGGTCAATTGGCTTGGATCATTGAAGGTTTGGCGCATTGGCAGCGTCAATTACAGGCGCCAAAGTCGGTGCAGGCCTGGCATGCCATGTTGAGTCAATTGCTGGGCTCCTACGTGGCTGTGCCACCGGATCATCCAGCCGAAGAAGCGGTCCAATTGTCCTTGTTTGGTGCCCTGGACCAATTGCTGTTGCACGCGGCCGATACCACCATGGACTTCACCGATTTGCGCGTGTATTTGGAGCAGGCCCTGGTTGACCTGACGGCCAACAAAGGCAGTTACCTCAGTGGGGGGTTGGTCTGTGCGGCTTTGCAGCCCATGCGGCCGATTCCTTTCAAAGTCATCCATGTGTTGGGTTTGGATGAACGGTCGTTTCCCGGTGAGGTGTTCAAAGATGCTTTGGATTTGACCCAGCGCAGTCGCCGTTTGGGTGACATCAACACCACAGAAAACATGAATTACTTGTTCCTCGAAACGTTGATGTGTACCCGGGAAAAGTTGTGTTTGAGTTATGTGGCACAAGACCTGATCAAAGACGAAACCATCTTGCCTTCATCCACATGGCAACAACTGCATGAATATGCCAGCAGCTTATTGGACACCCAGGCTTTGGGCCTGAAGTCCTATCCAGTGACCACCATTCCATTAGACCGGGTGGCCACCTCGGCACAGGCCCCTGATCCAGTGGATGCGGGTTGGTTGACCAATCACTCACCGCTGGATCATCAAACAGCCGTGCGCAGCCACCAATACAAGCACAGCGGCGGCCAAAAACATGACCAAGCAGCGGTGGCAGAGGATCATCAAAGCTCAATACCCAGTGATGAAACCACCGATTGGCAGGTGTCGGATCTGGTGCGTTTGTTGGAAAACCCGTTGTTGAGTTATGTCGAACAAATGGGGGCTTCGAAACAACTGATCGATGATGAGCTGAACACCGAACACGAACCTTTTGCCTTGGATGGCTTGTCCAGGCACCGCCTGTTTGAGGCGTCGATGGCAACCTATTTGGCTGACCTGCAGCAAGCGGATGCCCCCAGTCTTGAATCGGTGTTGCGGCAGCAGTATGAACAGTTGGCCAATCAATCGCAGTTGCCGATCGCCTTGTTTGCAGATTTGCAGACATTCAAACTGCAAGATCATGACAGTTTTCCTGAATTAATCAAGGCTCTGGCAAAATTGGAACCCCTGAATGGTCCCGTGGTGTTTGGCGATGCCTGGCACGACTTGGCGGCGGCCAATCAATTGTCAGCCACCAGCCTCGAGGTGAATGGGCACATTCACCAGCTGCATGGCAGCTGGGCAGGCTTGTATGCCGATGATGGGGTCCTGTGCCATCAGGTGGTGGTCAGCTCCAGTGTATACAAAACTTGGCACAAAGCCTTGATCAAACCATTTTTGTGCTGGTGCCAGGCACAATTGGATGACACATTGACAGTGGCTGAAAATTTTCAGTTGAGTGTGGTGTTTCGGGACCAAATCAAGACCATCACCTTGCGGCGTTGGTCAACCGGTGAAGTGTCTTTCAGCAGTGACAGCCAAATCCGTGCTTATCTGGCCGGTTTGTTGAGTGGGTTGATGGAGCCTCAAACGGTTAATTTGCCTTTTGATTCATTGCATAGCCTGACAGTACCCATCAGTGAACGACCCCAACAAATTCCTTATTTAAAAGCCAGCAGCAAAGCCAAAACGGTGCATGCCTTGGCTTTGGACCCTGAGCTGTTGGAAGCTGGAGATTGGACCCAGATACAGGACACCTATCAAAGTAAGGCAGAAGCATGGATCGAAGAGAAAGGCTATTTTGAAATGCTCAAAGCGATCGATTGGGAATATGCCCCCAATGCCTTGACGACCTACCGACAACGTTTGCTGCCTTTGCACGTGATGGCCGGAGCAGAAGGATTGTGATCACGGTAACCCAGCCAGAAGACATCGACATCCGGCGCCATGCGGTGATTGAAGCATCGGCCGGCACCGGGAAAACCTACACCATCACCCACCTGGTTTTGCGCCTGTTGCGCGACGGCTTGAAAATCAACGAGGTCTTGCTGGTGACCTTCACCGACAAGGCAACCAGTGAATTGAAAGCCCGTTTGCGTCAGTTGTTGCAGCAATCGGTGTTGGATCCGAGAACAGCAGTGCACGATCGCAGCCTGCTGCAGGATGCCTTGCGGGATTTGTCACAAGCCAGCATCCACACCATCCATGGCTTTTGCCAGCGGGTGCTCAAAGAATGTGCTTTTGAGCAAGCCGCCGCCCTGGAAAAATCTTTGGTGGATGACCAAACCGTCTTGCTGCAACAACTGCATGCCTTAAAGCGCAGCTGGCCGGCCATCGAAGGCATTGAAATCAAGCTGTCAAAAACCGGTTTCCCCATGAGGAAATTGGATGAGCTGTTGCAAGATTTGGCACAAAAGATGCGCCCTGGGGATCAACTGATCCCGATGGACCCAGAATGGCGTCTGGCAACAGCCAAAGCCATCCATCAGGAATTTGACTTGCCAGATCAACAAGCCTTGGAAGATTCATTGCGAAATTTAAAAGGGTTGTCTAATGGAAAAAAACGTTTTCGCATAGAGCATTTAAATGCTTTGCTTAAAGAGACGTCACAACTCATTGAAAAAACCCTGAATACTCAAATGCTGGCGCAACACGCCAGCGAAATGAAGGATCGTTTTGACAAACTGTTGAATGCAACAGAATTGCAGGAAGTCATGGATGCCAATGATGCGGCTGCTGACAACCTGTTTTTAAGCACTTATCATCAGCTCATGCCCTTGGTGATGGCTTGTGATGCGGCTTATCAAGCCGATCGCTTTCAATTCGTCATCGAGCAGGTACAAGCCTTGCGCCAACGCGTCAAACAACACAAAGTCAGCCAGGGGCAGATCAGTTATGATGACATGATCGGTGACTTGGCTCTGGCCTTGAGTACCGAAGCCGGGGAGGCCGAACAACCGTTGACGGCGCGCTTGCGGGCCCGCTACCGGGTGGCACTGATTGACGAGTTTCAAGACACCGATCCGCAGCAATGGTCCATTTTCAAGCACTTGTTTGTGCCAGCAACTGCCGACCACCGCCTGGTCTTGATCGGCGACCCCAAACAAGCCATTTATGGCTTTCGTGGGGCTGACATCCACACCTATGAAGCGGCGAAAAAGCACTTGTTGAGCCCAGCGGTGGGCGGTCAGGGCTATCGCCTGGCCACCAATTACCGATCACTGCCAGAATTGGTAACCGGTTTGAATCAGTGGTTCACCTTCAACAGCGAGGAGGAACCCGCCTGGTTCCAGCCAGATGACGTGGTGGTGGACTCCCCCAGTGAAGAAGAACGGGTGAAAAATGGTGGTCCTGTGTTGCTTCAGGATGACAGCGGTTTGTCGGCCATCCATGCCATCACCACCGACAAACTGGACCTGCCAGTCAATGGTTTGCGCCAAGCACTGGCCGAGCAAATGGCCCAAACCATGGCCCAACGTTTGCTTGGACGGGTGCGTTTCATGCGGGGGCAGCAGGAACAGACATTAACAGCGGGGGACATCTGTGTGTTGGTGCGCAACAAAAAAGAGGCCAAGGCGGTGGAGGCGGCGCTGGATGAGCGTTCCATACCGCATGCGTTTTACAAAAAAACCGACCTCTATCAGTCCGAAGCGGCGGTGCAAATCCAGTTGATTTTGACGGCCTTGGCCTTCCCGCATTTGAAGCAACACCTGACCAATGCCTGGATGGGTTTGTTTTTTGATTTATCCACGCAGCAGTTGCAGCGGCTGCAAAGCCATGACACCACGGCCCATAACCACCCCGAATTGAAGGCCTTTTGGTCCTTGTGGCTGACCCTCAAAGCCCAGGCGGCACAACGTGATTGGGTGGCTTTGTTTCACACCTTACTGGCAGGCAGTGGCACCCGTGAACGCTTGTATCTGCAGCAAGAATGGCGCCTGTTGGCCAACCTCCAACAAATCATTCAAGAATTGTTGAAAGTGGCCTTGGCGCAACAAGCAGACGCTCATGGCCTGTTGCATCAGTTGTTGCAATGGCGCGCCAGCAAAGCCATCACCAAAGAAGATTGGCAACAAAAAGACACCGAACAGTCGGCGGTGCAAATCATGACCATTCACAGCAGCAAGGGTTTGGAATTCCCGGTGGTGTTCTTATTTGGGGGCTTTGCGGCCGATCAGCGCAACACCGCTGACTACAGCAAATACCCGGCTGAAGATCGGTCTGGTCAGGTGTTTGATTTGGTCGAGAAGAACCACCCCAAACAACAAGCCGAATCCATGGCTGAACAGCGGCGGTTGTATTACGTGGCCATGACCCGGGCGGTGTACAAGCTGGTCTTACCGGTGTACAGCGAAAACACCTACCGGCCCAATGGCCAGTCTTTTTATCATCACGATGTGATTAAGCGCAGCTTGGCCAGCGGTCTGTTAAGCCATGACATCAGGGCGCTGCCAAATCAGGATGTGGCAGAAGCCGATACCGGCAGCACCCCCATGCCGCCACCACCTTTGCCCCCGGTGCCCAATGATTTGGCGCAGCGGCGGCGGGTGATTCATTCATTTTCATCGCTGCAGCGTCCAGCGGCCGAACACACCGATGAACTGGATAACCACTTCGGCCAATTGTTGCGCCATGAAGGTTTGCAAGCCGATGACCGTGCGTCCATCGCGGAAGATGACATCGAGCGGCCATCGATTCCTGGCGGGGCGCAAACAGGCAATGTGTTGCACGGTATTTTTGAGCATGTGGATTTCGCTTTGGCCTTGCAAAATAATTTGACAGAATTCATTAAAAATCATCAAGTTAAAGCAGTGATTGAAAGTCAAATGAAGGCTTTTTTGATGGCCGATGGTGTGTTGTTGGATGCACAAGGTGCGGTGCACAGCGCCTATTCACAAGAGTTTGCCGCCTGGGTGTGGCACACCCTGAACAAACCCATTGCGGCGTTGGATGGTCTGCGCCTGGGTGAGTTGAAACCGGCTGATCGCCGGCATGAAATGTCGTTTCATTGGTGCCATGCCGGGCAGTTTTTAACGGGTTTCATTGATTTGTTGTTCAAAGTCGATGGGCCTGACGGCAGTGAATACTACATTTTGGATTGGAAGAGTAATTTCAGTGCCCAGGGGTATGCACCTGAGGTGCTGTCACAAACAGTGATGCAAGCGCACAAATACCACGACCAATACAAATGGTATGCCTTGGCGGTGAAAAGTTGGTTGGCCCAAATGACCCAAAACCCAAAGGCTCGATTGGCAGGTGCCTTGTATGTGTTTTCTCGCGGTATTGATGCTGCGGTCGATGATCAAGCGGGTATTTTTTATCAAGACTTGAGCACCGATTCATTCGGCATTAAGCAACTGCAGCAACAGCTGTTGGCCCAGATCAACAACGGTGGGTCCCAGACATGAAAATTTCCCCCACTGTTGCCTACCTGCAACAATCGTTTCCGGGCCATGATTTGGACTGGTCCTGGCTGCAAGATCAGTTGCTGTTGGATTTGGCCCACATCCAACTACTCAGAGATGGTTTTCGCGAGTGGTCAATGACCGATGAGCGGTTGTTGTTGGTGCTGTTGTATTTGGTTGATGCCGTCAACCGCGGATCCTTGTGTTTGCAGTTGTCAGATCGGCGCCTGAAAAACGCCACCCAGCACCACCAACTGGGCGATTTGGGCCCCCATCTGGCCACTTTGGCTTGGGCTGATATGACCTTGTGGGGCCATGAAATTTTGTGGTGGCAAGGTGATCTTTTGTATTTCAAGCGCCACCACCATTTGCAACAGGCTTTGCAACATGACTTGTCTCAACTGCTGGCCCAGCCAAACCACCCACCAGCCGATGCCATCGCGATCAAAACAGCGATACAAAGCGTGGTAAGAGGCTTGCCCTATGAACTGGAACCCCAACAATTGCAAGCCTTGCTGACGGCGGTGCTGCAGCCATTCAGCATCATTTCCGGGGGGCCGGGAACGGGTAAGACCACCATTGTGCTCAGTTTGCTGCGGGTGTTGCATCGCTTGGGTTTGGCAGTGGAAGACATGGCCTTGGCCGCCCCCACCGGTCGCGCGGCCAATCGCGTGACCGAGTCCATCCGCGCGGGTTTGTCAGTGGGCGTGGGGGCAACAGACCGCCAGCATGACCCTGGCGATGATGAACTGGCTGCGCTGGAGGCCACCACCATCCATCGTTTGTTGGGTGCCCACCCACTGCGCGCTCAAAACCGCTATCATGCCAACAATAAATTGCCGCAGCGCTTGTTGGTGGTGGACGAGGTGTCGATGGTGGATTTGGCATTGATGCAACAATTGATTGCAGCGGTCGATCCAGGCACCCGGTTGGTGTTGCTGGGTGACCAATTTCAACTGCCTTCGGTACAAAATGGGGCGGTGTTGGCTGATTTGATGCCGCCACTGGGTCATGATGCATTGAATTCGGCTGAGTTTGTGGCGGAATTGCGCTCCATGTGGCCCACGGGTGTGGCTGAGTTGCCGGCTGTGGCGACCACTCAAGCCCCTCAATTGTTGACCGATCGGGTCACCATTTTGCAAACCTCTAAACGTTGCGAGCCGCACATTGCGGCTTTGAGTGAGCAGGTCAAAAATGGCGCCGTGTCTGTTTTTTGGCAAGCCGTTTCAGCGACCAATGCGGATGCGGTCTTGACCGGCAAATCGGCCCATGGCGCGCTGTGGTTGGATGCCTTGAAGACGCCCTGGGAGCCACTGCCACTGGCCTGGTTTGAGCGTCATTTTTTGCGGCCATCAGGCGGGCGTCGCAGTTACCGGCAGTTGTTGCAGCATCTACATGGGCAACAAACGCCAGATCAAACGGTGTTCAATGCCTGTTTGGCTGAGTTGTTTGCCTTGCTCAACACCCAGCGGATTTTGACCTTGACCCACCAAGGACCCACCGGCACCCAACGCATCAATGCCGCCGTGGCTGGCTGGTTACAACAGCGGTTGGGGGTGACCGGTACCACCGATTGTTTTCATGGCGCGGTGATCATGGTGTTGCGCAATGACCCGGCGTTGGGTTTGTACAATGGTGACATTGGTTTGGTGTTGGAACGGCAGCCGCAACAGTTTGTGGTGGCTTTTGCCACCGAGTCTGGGTTTGTTATGCATTCGGTGCACCTGATCCCCGCCTACCAGTTGGCTTTTGCCATGACGGTGCACAAAAGCCAGGGCAGTGAATATGACCATGTATTGATGCCGTTGACGGAACAATTGGACAACCCTTTGTTGACCCGAGAAATCATTTACACCGGCATGACCCGAGCCAAACAATCGGTGTGTCTTTATGGCAGCCAAGCGGCACTGAGTCAGTCCATAGCCAATAAAACCACCCGGCACAGTGGATTGTCTTTTTGGTACAATCAGGCAAAAAACGAGGATTGATCATGCAAAAAGTTCGTGGTGTGGGTGGTTTGTTTTTCAAATGCAAAGACCCGGAAAAATTGGCGGCCTGGTATCAGGCTCACATGGGCATCGCTTTGGATGGCAGCACCTATGGCATGCTGGATCCGCATCAAGCACGAGAACATGACCGCATGGTGTGGAGCACTTTTGCTGCCGACAGCGATTATTTTCAACCATCTGAGCAAAGTTTCATGTTCAATTTCATTGTGGATGACGTGGGCGCCATGTTGCAACAAATGGTGGCCGGTGGCGCCACCCAAGTGGGTGAAGTGGTGTCAGAGTCATACGGTGATTTTGGGTGGTTCTTGGATCCAGAGGGATTCAAAGTGGAACTTTGGAGTCCAAAATCTTTTTAAATTCATTCCTTTATTGAGTTTTTATGAAGTCAATTCAAGACATCAGAATCCGCTTTGTCGGGGCTGGAAACATGGCCGCCAGCTTGATCGGCGGTTTGATCAACAAAGGCATGACCGCGGGTCAAATCACCGCCAGTGATCCGGGTCAAAACCAACGACAATACATTGAACAACAGTTCCAAATCTTGACCTATGATGACAACAACGCCCATTTTGGCATGCCAGACATGGTGGTCATTGCGGTCAAACCACAAATCATGAAGCAGGTGTTGCATGATGTGGCCAGCAGCATCGTGCGCAGCCACCCATTGGTGGTCTCGGTGGCCGCAGGCATCACCAGTGATCAAATCAGTCAATGGTTGGGGGCAGATTTGCCGGTGGTGCGCACCATGCCCAACACCCCAGCCTTGATTGGGCAGGGGGCCATCGGCATGTATGCCAACGCCGCGGTCACCCCACAACAACGGCAATTGACCGAACAGGTGATGGATGCCGTGGGCACCTCAATTTGGGTTAACAAGGAAGCACAAATCGATGCCGTGACGGCCTTGTCAGGCAGTGGCCCAGCGTACTTTTTTCTGTTCATGGAATGTTTGCAACAAGCCGCTGAAGACTTGGGACTCAGTGCCAATGATGCGGCGTTGTTGACCAAAAAAACCGCCATTGGGGCGGCTTTGTTGGCTGAACGCAGCCCGGAATCTTTGACCCAACTGAAAGACCGTGTGACTTCGCCCAATGGCACCACCGCAGCGGCCTTGGCCAGTTTTGAGCAAGACTGCATTCAGCAAGTGATCCAGCACGCCATTCAAGCGGCCAATGACCGCTCGGTGACTTTGTCCAAAGAGTTTGACTGATACCAAGAATTTCCGCGAACTTAACCCACCGGTCATCGGGCTGTTTTATAATGGACGGCTGTTGCCAATTTTTGTTCGCTTGTTTGCATGCTCAAAACACCCATCAGTTTCAAAGGTCCGGCCGGTCTGATTCAGCGATATTTTTCTGAACACCGGGTGTTTCAAGCCACCCAGTGGTTGTTGCAAGGGCGCTTGTCAAACTGGCAACACAACGAGGTTTCTCAGACTTCACGGGCGCTGATCGACGATCCCCAAGGGACCCAGCATGCGGTGTCCATGACCTGGCCCTTGCCCAAAGTGGAGGGGGCAGAGCCGCTTCAGCCGGAATCGGGGTCTCAATCGGTCCCCTGGGGGCAATGCGATTGTACAGCCGCCAAACCCTGCGTGCATTTGGCCGCCCTGACCATCCACAACAAATACACCCTGGATCGGTTGTCACCTTTCACCCAACAAGTCAAAGCCCTGCAAGACATCAACCGCACCTTCAGTGACTGGCTGCAACAACAGCGGCATGACCCATTTCCGAACATGGCGCGGCACCGGGTGGTTTATGTGTTGGATGAAACCGAAGACCAGCGCCTGCGGGTCAGCCTGCACAAGGCCTACCTGAGTCAAGATGACCGTTACCGCATCAAGTCGGACTTGGACAGCAGCCTGTATTTCAAGAAAAACCCACCCAAATTCCTCAGCGACACCGACCGCCACATTTTTTATCAGATCAACCAACACGGGTTGGCCCAAATCCACCGATTCATCATTGATCCCCAGCGCGACGATGGGGTGTTGGACATGATGTTGCAATCGGGTCGCTGTTTTTGGAAAGCGGTGTATCGGGCGCCCTTACAGCGGGTCACTGTTTCGGCCTGGCCGGAAAAACGCTTGCAGCCGTGGTCCTCGCATTTGGCCTTTTCCTTGCAGAGTCATGTGGTTTACCGCCTGATGACAGACACCCAGAGCCCGGCGAATCCACAGGATTTGAGCCAGCATGATGGGTTTCAACCCATTTTGACCTTGACTTCAGAGGTGTTGAATTTGCCCTGGCGTGAGCGGGCCCATTGTGCCATCGATGTGGCGCAAATCAGTTACCGGCTGGGGGCGATATCCTTTGACTTGAATGACTTGAGCCAAGCCCAGGTGCAATTAAGCGCGGCTCAAATTGAACAAGTCTCCGCGGCCAATTACCAGGTCGAAAAATTACCCTCGATGATGGCTGAATTTGAACCTTCGGTCACGCAGTTCTTTCACATCAATGACCGCCATCTGGGCGACGATTTCGTGGCCATTGCGCCCATGCTATTGGCTTTACAACAGTCTGGCTGGGACATTCACTTTGCCCCGGAATACCGTTTAAACCACCAGCAGGTGGACCAATGGTACATTGAAGTCAACAACAGCCAGGGCGCCCGTGATGCCGGGTGGTTCGATTTGAAAGTGGGGGTGGAAGTGGCCCAGCAACAATTCAACTTGATGCCATTCTTGATCAAAGCCATCAAATCAGGTGCGTTCAATGCGGATGACCCATCGGTGTTGATTCAGTTGGATGATGGCTTGATGGTGGGGGTGGACCCAGCACAACTGCAGCGCATCATCGAAACCATCGCGGAACTGTATACCAACCGCCAAAGCAAGGATCACTTGTCAGTCAGTGAAAACCAATTGTTGGCCTTGGTACAGACCCAGCATCAATGGCAGCAAACCCAGGACGCTGCCCAGGCTCCAGTCAGGTGGATGCCCCATGAATTGTTGTATAGCAAAATCCAAGCATTGCAGTCAATCAAACAATTGCCACCCGCCACGGTGCCAAGATCCTTGCAGGCTGACTTGCGTCCTTATCAGCAGCAAGGCCACGCCTGGCTGTGTTTTTTGGCCACGCATGGTTTTCATGGCTTGTTGGCCGATGACATGGGGTTGGGTAAAACCTTACAAACACTGGCTTTTATACTCACTACCAAGCAGCAACACCCTGATTACGCCACTTCATTGGTGGTGGCGCCCACCAGTCTGTTGGGTAATTGGCAGAATGAAGTTCGGCAATTCACCCCAGACTTGAAGGTGGGCATATTGGCCGGTGCCAACCGGGAGGACTTGTATGATCAATTTGATCGCCATGATTTGTTGATCAGCAGTTATGGCACCGTCAGTCGTGATTACCAGCAGCTCAAAGACCGCCGCATCCATGTGTTGGTTTTGGATGAGGCCCAAGCGATCAAAAACCGCCGCACCCAAGTGGCGCAAACCATCAAACAATTGAACGCCCGCCATCGACTGTGCCTCAGTGGCACGCCAGTGGAAAATCACCTGGGCGAGCTGTGGTCCATCTTTGATTTTTTGATGCCCGGTTTTTTGGGCCAACAGCAACAATTTCAACGACATTTTCAGTGGCCCATTGAAAAGGACAACAACCCCGAACGGTTGGCTGAATTACAAACCCGGGTGGCGCCATTCATATTGCGTCGCAGCAAAGCCGAAGTGGCCAAAGAACTGCCGGATAAAAATGAAATCGTTAAGTACATTGACTTGGGCGAAACCCAGGCAGCCATCTATGAGAGCATCCGTTTGAGCATGGTGGATGAAATCAGGCAAGCGATGCAACAACAACAGCACAATGCCCTGATGATCAGCAATGCCTTGTTGCGTTTGCGGCAAGTGTGCTGTGACCCGCGTTTGTTGCCTGCCAAAACCCATGACTTGAAAGCAAATTCAGCGCAGTCGGCCAAAATGAATTGGTTAAGCACGGCCTTACAAAACCTGGTGGAAGAGGGGCGTCGGGTGTTGGTGTTTTCATCATTTGCCAAAATGCTGACATTGATCAGTGACCATTTACAAGACATGGGCCTGGGTCACCTGCTGCTCACCGGCAAAACCCCGGCAGCGCAAAGAACCGCTGACATTGCCGCCTTTCAGGCCGGTGAACAGCCCATTTATTTGATCAGCCTGAAAGCAGGCGGTGCGGGCATCAACTTGACCGCAGCGGACACCGTGATCCATTTTGATCCCTGGTGGAATCCAGCGGCTGAGCAACAAGCCAGTGATCGGGCACACCGCATCGGACAAGACAAGCAAGTGTTTGTTTATAAGTTGATTTCACGGGGTACGGTGGAAGAAAAGATTCATCAGTTACAACAGCAAAAACAGCAATTGGCGGATGAACTGTTGGCGTCGCAAAGCGACATTGGACAGATCCTCAGTGAGCACCAATGGCAAAAGATGTTAAGCCCCATTGAATTGTGAGCCCAGCCTGATGGGCGTCACAACGGCAATTCAGTGGTGTTTTTCTTTTGACGGAGGATCAGGTTGGTGTTGGTGGTTTGAACCAAACCGACATTGAGCAAGTCACGCATCAAGAAACTTTCCAGCTCTTCGGTGCTGCGGGCAATCACCCGCATCACATAATCGAAATTACCGGCTGTCGAATTGCAGTCCAATATCATCGGGCTTTGTTCCACAAACTCATCAAATTTTTGCAATGTTCTCAGGTCTTGTTTCACCATCGTCACTTGCACGTATGCCATCACCGTTAAGTCCAGCAGTTTGGGGTCCAGCAGAGCCACGTACTTTTTGATGTAACCTTGCTCTTCCAATTTTCTGACCCGCCGCCAACAAGGGGTTTTGGACAAATTAACCCGTTCGGCCAAGTCCTGCATGTTGATGCTGCTGTCGGCTTGCAAAATTTTCAAAATCTTCAAGTCATGTGAGTCTAAGGGTTCCATGGGAAATAATATCAATATAATTAATGTTATTAGAATTATATTTCAATAAATCCAAAAATAGCAAAATGTTTAGAATTTTATTTCAGCCAGATTAATTACAATATCTGCACGTCAAAAAAGCATGAAACATGTCACGATACACCTCCAACCAATACCAAGCCAAACAGGCTGATGCCCAAGGCGTCATTCACTACAATGACATTGAGCATGAGATTTGGTCTGAGTTGTATCAAGCCCAAATCAGTCTGGTACACCGGCACATGGTCAACGAGTATATAGAGGGATTGGCCATCCTGGATCTGCCCAACCACAGAATACCTCAATGTTCTGAAATCTCTGAAAAATTACACAACATAACCGGTTGGCAGGTCGAGCCGGTGCCAGCACTGATCGGCTACGATCGTTTTTTTGACTTGTTGGCCAACCGGCGATTTCCCGCGGCTTCATTCATCAGAACCCGTGAGGATTTTGCTTACGTCAAAGAGCCCGATATTTTTCACGAGATATTTGGCCACACCCCACTGCTGACCCACCCGCAAGTGGCGGCCTTTTCCCAAGCCATTGGTGAATTGGGCCGCAACCTGACCGCGGACAACCATGCCTGGTTGGCACGGTTGTATTGGTTCACCATCGAATTTGGTCTGATCAAACAACATAACAATGACACAAGTGATGTGGTGCCCATGGGGTCAGGATTAGCGTCTTCTCCCACAGAGTTGATCTACGCTGCCACCAGCGAAGCGACAGAACGGCGCCCTTTTGATGTGATGGACGTTTTGACCACACCTTATCGCATCGACATCAAACAGCCCATTTACTATGTGCTGGAGTCATTTGAGCAGTTGTCCGCAATTGCCGAAAGGAATTTGTTGGCAGACATCCTGCAAGCCCGTAAAATGGGCTTGCAGGAACCCCATCAAGCACTGGCCATGGCCAGTTAGCAACGAAGTCAATAAACCATGCAAAACAATGATTTGTCAGCGGCACAATGTGAGCCGTGTCAGGGTGGCATCAAGCCACTGGCAGCGTCAGACATCCAGTCCTATCTGGCCGTCATCCATGCGGCATGGGTGCATGATGAGTCAGGACATCGCATCGAACGGGCGTTCAAATTCAAGAATTTCGCCAAAACCATGTTTTTCGTCAATGCCTTGGCGCACCTGGCAGACCAACAAGGTCATCACCCCGATGTGACCTTTGGCTACAATTACTGCCGCGTGGCTTTCACCACCCACGAAGCCGGTGGCCTGACCCGTAATGACTTCATTTGTGCCAAAGCAGTGGATGGCTTGTTGGACACCTGATCAGGTTGGTGTTAACAGACCCTAGTCCGCGCATGATCACAAAGGCTTGAAGTTTTTGACTTGTAGTACTGCACCTGGGGCTTGTGCATCTTCTGGCCCCAAAGGTTCACAGGCTTTGAAAGAGGCCAAACAGCGTTGGGTCAGGTTTTGATAAATACCGGTGCCTTCGGTTTTCCATTGAATTTGTTGGTCGGTCACGGTCTTTTTGACCGCAGCGGGTGAGCCAGCAATGATTGAACGGGCAGGGGCCTGGAAACCCGGCTTGATGTAACTCAAAGCCGCGATCATGCATTCTTTGCCGATCTGGGCACCGTCCATGATCACCGATTGGATGCCGACCATGCTGTTTTCACCAATCACACAGCCATGCAGCACCGCGCCATGGCTGACATGGCCATTTTTCTCGACCCGCGTTTCACCATCCGGAAAACCATGGGCGATGCAGCCATCTTGAAAATTCACGCCGTCTTCCAGCACAATGCGACCAAAATCACCACGCAGGCTGGCATGGGGGCCGATGTAACAGTTTTTGCCAATCACCACGGCCCCAATCACTGAAGCGGTGGGGTGGACAAAACTGCTGGGATGCACTTGGGGTCTGACCCCATCGATTTCATAAAAACTCATGGCACATTCAAAGTGTTTGCTGAGCCCACATTATAAAGGGATGTGGGTGACGAAAAAACCACCCGCACAATGTAAACCAGTTTCGACATGGGTGGGGTGGTGTTTTGCTTGAATTGAGCGGCACAAATCAATACACTGATGGCCAATGCAAGGATCGGTCATGCCATCCATTCCCGTAACCCACAAATCATCGAATCTCATGAAAAAAGCATTCAAAGTTCCCCACACCCTGATCTTGTTACTCAGCATGATGCTGGTCGCTTACCTGGCCACCTGGTTGGTGCCGCAAGGATTTTTTGACACCGTGACACTCGAAAATGGTCGCCAAGCCGTGATACCTGGTACCTACACCGAGTCCGAAACGCAAAAAATGCTGAGCCCGTTTGATTTTCTGATCGCCATTCCACGCGCCTTGGCGGCCGCTCAAGACATCATATTTTTTGTCTTCATTGTGGGTGGGGTGCTGGCCATTGCCCGTGCTTCTGGCACCATTGATGCCTTGATCGGCAGTTTGTTGAATCGTTTTGGTACGCGGCCACACATGTTGATATTCATGGTGGTGTTTGTCTTTGCCATGGCCTCCGGGGCGATCGGTACAGCCGGAGAATACATACCCTTTGTGCTCATATTGGTGGGGCTGTGCAAGGCCATGCGGCTGGATGCTATGACTGCCGTGGGCATGATCGTGGCCGGTTATGGCATCGGCTATGGGGTGTCGGCTTTCAACCCGTTCACCGTGATGATTGCCCAAGAAATTGCCGATGTACCGCTGTACTCAGGCATTGAATTGCGCCTGGCCATTTTTGTGCCGTTTGTGTTGATCGGTTTTCACCATGTATGGCGTTATGCCAAAAGGGTGCAACAAAACCCAGAACAATCTCTGGTCAAAGGCCTGGCCTGTCCGTTGGAGGGGCAAAACGTGCATGATTACCCGGCCTTGAACATCCGCCATAAATTGATTTTGCTGGGCTTGGTGGCCACCATTGTCGCCGCGGTTTGGGGCATTTCAGAACGGGGTTGGTATTTATATGAATTGGGCGCTTTGTTTGTGTTGTGGGGGGTGTTCACCGCCATTGTGGGTCGCATCAACCCCGACACCGCCGCCAATAAATTCATCGAAGGGGTGCAAGAACTGGCCACCACCGCCATTCTGATCGGGGTGGCCCGTGGCATCGCTTTGATCATGGAAGACGGTCAAATCTTACACACCCTGGTGCATGCCATGTCCTTGCCCTTGTCGTATTTGGGGGCTGAATTGGCCTCGGTGGGCATGTTCATCATGCAATCCGTTTTGAACCTGTTCATCCCATCTGGCAGTGGCCAAGCTTATGTCACCATGCCGTTGATGGCCCCGGTCGGTGATTTGATCGGGGTGAACCGACAAATTGCGGTGTTGGCTTATCAGTTTGGTGATGGCTTTTCCAACATGATCATCCCCACCAATGCGGTGTTGATGGGCATCATCGGCATGGCTGGCGTGCCATACAACGCTTGGTTCCGCTTTTGCTTGCCCTTGATCCTGAAATTGATGGCAGCGGCGGCCACGGTGTTGGTATTGGCGGTGGTGTTTGACTATGGGGCTTCGGTGCAGCCGATTTGAGTTGAGCTTAACTCAAAGTGGCTGGGTACTTCTTCAGTCTCAGCATGACACTTGCCAAAGACTTTTTTAAGCTGACAGTTACATCTGTGATGCCGTTGGTACGCCGACGGCTCGCGGGCTTTTTCAATCGACCAAATTGGGGCGCAACGCTTTCTCAGCCACTGACAATTCAACACCTTTGCGCGTGGCATAGTCAGCCAGTTGTTCTTGGTTGATTTTACCCACCACAAAGTACTTTGAATCGGGGTGGGCATAGTAAAAGCCACTGACTGATGAAGCCGGATACATGGTCAGGCCAGAGGTCAGTTCGATGCCGGTGTGGCCGGTCACATCCAACAAGTCAAACAACAGCTCTTTTTGGGTGTGATCCGGGCAGGCAGGATAACCTGGGGCTGGCCTGATGCCTTGGTATTGTTCTTTGATCAAGGCGGCATTGTCCAACTGTTCATTCGGGGCATAAGCCCAGTATTGGGTTCTGACTTGTTGGTGTAAATACTCGGCATAGGCTTCGGCCAGGCGGTCGGCCAAGGCTTTGAGCATGATGCTGCTGTAATCATCGTGTTGTGCTTCGAAACGCTGGACGTGTGACTCAATGCCCAGTCCAGTGGTGACGGCAAAAGCCCCGATGTGGTCGTTCAAACCAGCATCCTTGGGTGCGATGAAATCGCTCAAGCACAGATTGGCTTTGGGTTTGTTGGCCTGTTGTCTGAGGTTCAACAGGCGGTGTTGTTGGCCCTGGTGTTCGATGATCACATCATCACCTTCGGCGTGGGCTGGGAAAAACCCCAACACCGCTTTGCATTGCAGCCAGTCTTCGGCCACCAATTGTTGCAGCATGCGTTGGGCGTCTTCATACAACTCGCTTGCGGTTTGGCCCACCACCTCATCGGTCAAGATCGCTGGATAGCGCCCGTGCAGTTCCCAGGTTTGGAAGAAGGGCGTCCAATCGATGTATTCAACCAAGGTGGCCAGTGGGGTGTCGTCAATCACCTTGACCCCAGTGAAGCTCGGTTGGGTTGGGGTGAACGTGGACCAATCCAAAGCCAAGGCATTGCCGCGGGCCTGTTCCAGGCTGATCAAGGATTTTTGATCCGAGCGATTTTTTCGGCGTTCGCGGATCTCGTGGTAGTCCTGCTTGATTTGTTGGCAGTAAGCGAGCTGGTCTTTTTCTGACAGCAGTTGTTGCACCACACCCACCGCCCGAGACGCGTCTTTGACCCACACCGTGGCATGGTCGTACTCGGGTTCGATTTTCAACGCGGTGTGGGTGCGTGAGGTGGTGGCGCCACCGATCAACAAGGGCAGGTTCATGCCTTTGTGTTTCATTTGTTCGGCCACGTAACACATTTCGTCCAGGGATGGGGTGATCAAACCCGACAAGCCGATGATGTCGGCTTGGTGGTCATTGGCCGCTTTTAGAATCTGTTCAGCTGGCACCATCACGCCCAAATCAATGATCTCATAATTGTTACAGCCCAACACCACCCCCACGATGTTTTTGCCGATGTCATGCACATCCCCTTTGACCGTGGCCATGATGATTTTGCCTTTGGCTTGTTGGGCACCTTTCCGGGCTTCGATGTGTGGGGTGAGCCAGGCCACGGCTTGTTTCATGACCCGAGCTGACTTGACCACCTGAGGTAAGAACATTTTGCCTTCGCCAAATAAGTCTCCCACCACATTCATGCCATCCATCAAAGGACCTTCAATCACCTCCAGTGGATCACCCAGCTCGTCCAAAGCAGCGGCTGCATCGGTTTCTATGTGATCAGTGATCCCATGGACCAATGCGTGGTTGATGCGCTGTTTGACCGGCAGTTCCCGCCAGGCCAGCTTTTGTTCATCATTTTGTGCACTGCCTTGCATGTCTTGAGCCAGCTCCAATAGCTCTTCGGTGGCATTGGGGTCGCGGTTGAACAACAAGTCTTCAATTTTGTTGCGGATGTGGTCAGGGATGTCGTCATACACGGTCAACTGGCCGGCATTGACGATGCCCATGTCCATGCCGGCACGGATGGCGTGGTACAAGAACACCGAATGGATTGCTTCTCGCAAGGGGTTGTTGCCGCGGAAGGAGAAGGAAATGTTGGACACGCCGCCAGAAACCATGGCATGTGGCAGGTTTTGTTTGATCCAGCGGGTCGCTTCAATGAAGTCCTTGCCGTAGTTGTTGTGTTCTTCTATACCAGTGCCGATGGCAAAGATGTTGGGGTCAAAGATGATGTCTTCCGGTGGGAAGTTGACTTGTTGGGTCAAGACCTCATAGGACCGCTGGCAGATCTCAATTTTGCGAGCAAAACTGTCGGCCTGGCCGGTTTCGTCAAAGGCCATCACAATGACAGCTGCCCCATATTTACGGGCCAATAGGGCCTGCTTGATGAAAGCGTCTTCACCTTCTTTGAGGCTGATCGAGTTGACGATGCCCTTGCCCTGGATGTGCTGCAAACCGGCTTCCAAGATGTCCCATTTGGAGGAGTCCAACATAATCGGCACCCGACCAATGCCAGGTTCTGAGCCGATCAGGTTCAAAAAAGTGATCATCATTTGTTGGGAGTCGATCAAGCCTTCGTCCATGTTGATGTCAATGATTTGGGCGCCATTGTCCACCTGTTGTTGGGCGATTTCCAAGGCCGTGACCAAATCGTTTTCTTTGATCAAGCGCTTGAATTTCAAGGAACCGGTGACATTGGTGCGCTCGCCGACATTGATGAAATTCATCTCAGGGGTGATGGTCAAGGGTTCCAGTCCGGATAATCGACAGAATCGATCGAGCTGCGGCAGGCGCCTGGGTTGTTGTTGATCGACCAATTTTGCGAGGGCTTGGATGTGCTTCGGGGTGGTGCCACAACAACCACCCATGATGTTGACCTGACCCTGTTCAACCATGTGTTGCATGATGCCAGCCATGTGGGCTGGGTCATGGTCGTACTCACCCAATTCATTGGGCAAGCCGGCATTGGGGTGAATGCTCACATAACATTCACAAATGTCGGATAACTCCTTGATATAAGGGATCAAATCATCCGCGCCCAAAGCACAATTTAAGCCAATGGCCAGTGGTTTGACGTGTCTTATGGAGTGGTAAAAAGCCGCCAGGGTTTGGCCGGACAGGGTGCGGCCACTGGCATCCACAATGGTGCCTGAAATCATCACTGGCACCTCACCGTGCTTTGCCAGCACCGTTTGCACAGCGAACAGGGCGGCCCGGGCATTGAGGGTGTCAAAAATGGTTTCCACCATCAACACATCGGCACCACCGGCCAACAAGCCTTCGGCGGCTTCGGTGTAGGCGGCGACCAATTCATCAAACGTGACGTTGCGGTACTCCGGGCGGTTGATGTCCGGTGAAATCGACGCGGTGCGGTTGGTGGGGCCCAACACGCCAATGACCCAGCGGGGCTTGTCCGCACTGCTGTATTTTTGACAGGCTTGTTTGGCCAACACCGCCGACTGGCGGTTGATTTCATAAGTCAATGACTCGGTGTGGTAATCGGCTTGGGCTATGCCGGTGGCGTTGAAAGTGTTGGTTTCCACCAAGTCACTGCCGGCTGCCAGGTTTTGTTCATGGATTTGTTGGATGATCTCCGGCTGGGTCAGGGACAAAATGTCGTTGTTGCCTTTGAGGTCATGCGGGTGGTCTTTGAGCAAGGTGCCGCGGTAATCATCTTCGGTCAAACGCAGCGTTTGAATCATGGTGCCCATGGCCGAGTCCAACAGCAATATGCGTTGTTGCAGGTGTTGTTCGAGCATGGTGCGGGTGGCAGATGTGGTGGTCATTATTTTTGGGCGTCTACGGTGATGATTTTGAAATGGGGTTTGCGTTGTTCTTGTGAGCTGATGACGGCCTGGACTTGGCCAAATCCTGCTTGGCGACACCACTGTTCCAGTTGTTGCGGTTCAAAGCCCAAATTCTTGTGGCCGTATTCACTCATGACGTCTTCATGCTGATGGGCTTCCAGGGTCGATATCAGCACGGAGCCACCAGGCCGACAGACGCGGTGGGCTTCTTGAATCACGGCTGCTGGTTTGGTGGAATAGGTCAACACGTGCAACAACAACACACAGTCATATTGGGCATCATCGAACGGCAACTGGTGGATGTCGCATTGGTTGAATTGCACGTTGTCGCGGTCTTTGAGTCGTGCTTTGGCCGCTTCGATGGCCTTGGCGTTGTTGTCCACACAGGTGTATGAGGCGGCGTTGTGGGCCAGCAGTTCAGCCAACACGCCATCACCTGAACCCAAATCAAGCACTGCACCCAAATTGACCAGTTTGGCCACCACTCGGGTGGTGGCTTCCCAGGTGCGCCCAGGTGAATAATGGCGTTCCATGTCGCCAGCCACGGCATCCACCCATTGGTTTGAAGCCGCTTGTTGACTCATCACCAAAGCCATTTGTTGGTTGTCTTGTTGAATCAAGGCGTGGTCTTCATAATGTAGTTGGATCATGTCCAACAAACCGTTGTAGGTTTGATTGAAATGTTCAGTGTGCAGTCGGTAATAGGAGCTGACCCCTTGTTTGCGGACTTGGACCAAGCCTTGTTTCTTCAGGTGTGACAAATGGGTCGACACCCGGGGTTGGGCCAAGCGGGTGATTTCAGCCAATTCAGCCACGGTCAATTCTTGCTGCTGTAACAGCAGCACCAGGCGGATGCGGGATTCATCGGACATGGTTTTGAACAAGTCATTCAAACTCATTATATCTTTATATCTTGATTGAGAGATATAAAGGATTTTAGGGGATTCTTTACAGATTACAAGCATTAATGTCGGGTATGACGATTGGTTATGAGAAAATGATCCAAACAACAACCAGAGAGACAACCCATCATGCTCGATTTTTATACTTATGCCACGGTCAATGGTCAGGCCGTGGCCATCGCTTTGGCAGCCACCAGATTACCCCACCAGCGGCATTGGGTGGATTTGCGTCACGGCGAACAGCGCCAACCGGACTTTTTGGCCATCAACCCATCCGGTCGCATCCCGGTGATCGTTGATCAGGCCCATGAGCCGCCTTTGGTGGTGCACCAAACCGGTGCCATTTTGGCTTATTTGGCCCAAAAAGCCGGTCAGTTTGGTGGGCAAAATGAGCGAGAAGCGGCCCAAGTCCAAGCTTGGTTGTGGTTTCAATTGACCGATGTCTCGATCAACTTTTTCAACAATTTCTACCTCAAAAGTTTAACCCAGCCACCACAGCCCGCTGCGGCCAACGTGTTGAAACAGCGGGCCATGGGTTTTTATCAAGAATTTGATGCCCAATTGCAAAAGCAGGTTTACTTGGTGGGTGAGCAAATGACCATCGCCGACATGGCAGCCTATCCGGTGGTGCACGCCATGGCCGATTTGTTGTTGGATGAAACCAAACCCCACTTAAGCCGTTGGTATGCCCAAATGCAGGCCAAAGAGGCGGTGCAAAGTGGCATGCAAGCCCAGGCTGCTGGTGCTTGAATGTGGCCTTGAAAGCCATTCGAAAAAAGTCATCATTAAGTTTATCAGCACTGTATTTCGCGCCATGAAACCGTTAAAATTCAGCAGGTAAGTCTGGGGTTGGCAAGAGGCCAAGAACTGGATTTGCACAACAAAGCGGGGACAAAATGACGCTCACAGGGCGGCATGCGTTGGTATCCGTTAATCATTATCAACGACACACAACACAGAGATTCTGATGCAATCACTACTAACTGCAGAACACAAAAAGTTCATCAAGAACTTTTCTCACCGGGTCAATCAATCCGATTCCAAATACCAAGACAGCATCAAACAACTGGCCAAACAGTTGTTCACGCACATGTCATTTGATGAAATCAGCAGCCACCCTTATGACTATTGGGCTCAGACCTTGCATGACATGATTGACAGCATGTCGGCCCGAAAACTGAAGAACCCGATTATCCAAGTCAAACATTCTGCGGTGGATGCCAACATCAGCCAAATTTTGTTGATCAACGACAACATCCCATTCCTGGTTGATTCAGCGACCATGGCTTGTGCCGAATTTGGCCTGGACATCAAGTTGTTGTCACACCCCATCATCCAAATCAAGGGTGAAGATAAGCAGCGGGTGTTGATCGAAAAACCCAAAAAAGGGGAAACCCAAGCCAAATCGCTGATCTACATTGAGTTGAAACGCATCGAGGACGACGCTGTGGTGAAACAGCTGCAACGGTATTTGGCGCGGGTGTTTGAACAAATCAGAACGGCGGTGGCTGATTGGCAGCCCATGTTGCAGCAAATGGAATTGGTCAAAGACGCCCTGGGGCAGTTGGGTGATGACAAGGTGCGGGCCTCCCAGCAAGAATTCATTGATTGGTTGGTGGATGACAATTTCACCTTTTTGGGATACCGCAAGTACCAGCGCAGCCACAAAATGTTGGTGGCGATGCCAGAGACCGGCATGGGTCTGCTCAGTGAGCAGTTGGAGGCCGATGCCAATGACGCCAGCCAATTGTCCGTTGATGAATATCAGGTGGCCAAACAATCAGATTTGGTGGTGATCACCAAAGTCAATGTGATTTCCAAGATCCACCGCAAAGGCAATTTAGACTACGTGGGTTTTTTGGAAACCGACGCCAAAGGCCAGGTGGTTGCAGAACACCGTTTCATCGGGCTGTTCACCTCGGTGGCCACCAACACCAATTCCCTGAAAATTCCGTACATCAACAGCAAAATCAAGGTGTTGATCAAACAGTTTGGTTTTGATGACAACTCCCATTCAGGCAAAATGCTGATGCACATCATCGACACCATGCCCCGCGATGAAGTGCTGCAATCCAACACCAAGGAATTGTTCCGAGCGGTTTACCAGGCCTTGGTGATTCAAGAGAAAATCACCACCCAAGTCACCGCCAGACAAGACAAATTCAATCGGTTTTGTTCCTTCATGGTGCACGTCCCCAGGGATCTGTTCAACACCTCCATCCGGCACAAAATCCAGGCCCTGCTGGCGGCTGCCGTCGGCGGGGTCGAAGTGGAGTATTCGGTGGCCATTGACGAGTCGCACTACGCCCGTTTGTATGTGGTGATCCGCGACATGAAAGCATTCAACCAGGACTTGTTGAAAACCATCAAAGCGGACATCATTGAAGTGGTGACCACCTGGGAAGACCGTTTGGCTCAGGCTTTGAAAGAGCGCTTGGGTAATGATGAAAGCGTGCGCCTGATGAATAAATTCAAAGGTGCTTTTCCGGTGGCTTACCGGGAAGACGTCAGCCCGTGGGTGGCGTCCTTTGATGTGGAAAATGCCGACAAACTCGCTGTCGGTGGGGGCATCGAAATGAGTCTGTATGCGCCCCGCATCAAACGCCAAGGGGACTTCCGCTTCAAAATATTCCGCCACCAAAACACCATTCCCTTGAGTGAGGTGTTGCCTGATTTGGAAAACCTGGGCTTGCATGTGGTCAGTGAACGGCCATACGAATGGACCCTGGGCGATGACAGCAATGTATGGGTGCAGGATTTTGATTTGAACCTGGCATCCGGCAAAGGCTTGGAGCTGGAATTGGTCAAAACCCGTTTTCATGAAGCCTTTGACAAAGTGGTCACCGGTGAACTGGAATCCGACGCTTTGAACAAACTGATCATTTTGGGTGGCTTGACCTGGCGTCAAATCAACTTCTTGCGCACCTTGGTCAAATACCTGTTGCAGACCGGTCTGCCATACAGCAAAGACTACATCGAAAAAGCGATGATCCAACACCCGCACATTTCACGCTGGTTGATTGAATTGTTTACCATCCGCTTTTCGCCCAAACTGGACCAGGTGGAGCCCAAAAAGGTGCGGGCCTATCTGGATGCCTTCAGTGAAAAGTTTGCCATCCAGTGCCATCATTTGAGTGTTGAACTGAATCAATACCAGCAAGACTGCGTGGACAAATACATCCGCAGCCGCAAGTTCACCCGCGAAACCATGTCAGACAAAGTGATCAAAGTGATCATTGCCCTGTTAGATTCGGTCAAGTCGCAGGACGAAGACCGCATCTTGCGCCACGTGGTGGACATCATTTGCGCCATGCTGCGGACGAACTTTTATCAAACCGATAAACAGGGTAAACCACCACTGGCCATCAGCATCAAGATCAACTCTTCGGCCTTGTCATTTTTACCCAAACCGGTGCCGTTCAGGGAAATCTTTGTGTGTTCACCCGATGTCGAAGCCATTCATTTGCGCATGGGTAAAGTGGCGCGCGGTGGCTTGCGCTGGTCGGACCGCTATGAAGACTTCCGCACCGAAGTGCTGGGTTTGATGAAGGCCCAAAATGTGAAGAACTCAATCATTGTGCCGGTCGGCTCCAAAGGGGGCTTTGTGGTGAAAAACTTGCCCAACGGTTCTCGTGATGAGGTGATGGCCGAAGTGGTGCGTTGTTATCGGATCTTCATTGGCAGTATGTTGGATATCACTGACAACATCAAAGGCAAACGCATCATCCCGCCGAAAGACGTGGTGCGGCATGATGCAGATGATCCGTATTTGGTGGTGGCCGCCGACAAAGGCACGGCCACCTTTTCTGACATCGCCAATGGCATCTCCGAAGCGAGGGGTTTTTGGTTGGGTGACGCTTTCGCCTCGGGCGGTTCGGCTGGCTATGACCACAAAGGCATGGGCATCACCGCCAAAGGGGCCTGGGAGTCGGTCAAAAGGCACTTCAGGGAATTGGGCGTGGATTGCCAAGCCGAAGATTTCTCGGTGGTCGGCATCGGCGACATGATGGGCGATGTGTTCGGTAACGGCATGTTGTTGTCCAAACACATATGCCTAAAAGCCGCCTTCAACCACCTGCACATCTTCCTGGATCCCAATCCCGATTCAGCCAGCAGTTGGGTAGAGCGCAATCGCTTGTTCAATCTGCCGCGATCCAGTTGGGAAGACTACAACCAAAAATTGATTTCCAAAGGTGGTGGCATTTATTCGCGTTTTGACAAAGCCATCCCCATTTCCCCGGAAGTCAAAGCCTGGCTGAAAATCCGAGAAGATGAACTGGCCCCTCAAGAGTTGATTCACAAATTGTTGTTGTCCGAAGTGGACCTGATCTGGAACGGCGGCATCGGCACCTATGTCAAAGCCTCAAGTGAAAGTCATGCCGATGCCGGTGACAGTGCCAACAATGCCTTAAGGGTTGACGGCAAACAACTGAAATGTAAGGTATTTGGTGAAGGTGGTAACTTGGGTGTGACACAAAAAGGCCGCATCGAATTCGCCAACAACGGCGGTAAAATCAACACCGACTTCATCGACAATTCAGCTGGGGTGGACTGTTCCGACCACGAGGTGAACATCAAGATCCTGCTGAAATCGATGATGGAAGACGGCCATTATGACCTGCAGACCAGAAACAAGTTGCTGGCATCCATGACCAACAACGTCAGCGAGTTGGTGTTGAAAAACAATTACATGCAAACCCAGACCTTGAGTTTCATGGCCCATTTGAGTTCACAACGGGTCGGCGCCAAAGCTCACCTGATTCAAGTGCTGGAAGAAAAGGGCCTGTTGGATCGTGAGATCGAGTTTTTGCCCAGTGATGCTGAATTGGAGCGACGTCGCAAGAACAACGAAGGCCTGAGTCGTCCGGAACTGTGTGTGTTGTTGTCCTATGCGAAATTGGATTTGTACGATCAAGTGATCAATTCCAAGTTGTTGGACGATCCTTGGTTGCGCCGCTTGATGGTCCACTATTTCCCCAAGAAACTGCAAAAAGTGGACGACAAGTACCTGGACAACCACCGCCTGAAACGGGAAATCATTGGCACCATCTTGACCAGCCAGGTGATCGATCGCATGGGCGCCACTTTTGTCATGCGCATGGAGGAAGACACCGGTGCCGATGTCACGGCCATTTGTCAGGCCTTTTACATCGTGGTCGAATTGTTCAAGCTCAATGAATTGTGGCATGGCATCGAAGCCCATGATGGACAAGTCCAAGTGGCCGATCAAATTGAGGCTTTTGTTGCCATATGGAAGTTTTTGCGCCAAACCGTGCGTTGGGTGTTGAACAACTTGGGCCACCAATTGAACATCGAACAGCAGGTTGCTGCCCTGAACAAAGGGGTGCAGCAATTCAGCAAAGATTTTACCAAGTACATCAATGACCCAGACAAGCTGGCCTTGGAGCGCGGTGCCAAGGCTTTGGTCAGACAGGGTTTTGCTGATGTGTTGTCCAACCGCATTGCGGCTTTGCCTTATTTGAGTGGGGCACTGGATGTGGTGCGTGTGGCCAACGAACAAGAAGTCACGGTCAAACAAGCGGCCGACATGTATTTCCCCTTGGCCAAAATGTTGAACCTGATTTGGTTGCAAAACATGATCGAGCAGTTGCATGTGCACAACCAGTGGCATGTGCATGCCCGCGGTGGTTTGCGCGATGATTTGAGTAACTACCATGCCCAATTGACCGCTTCTTTGTTGAATCGCTACGGCAAGCAAAACAGCGATCAGGCATTGCAATCCTGGAGCCAGGAGTTTGGCCAGAAAGTGCAAAACGTCAAACACATGATGGCTTCGATTCGATCTGAGAAGAATGTGGATTATCCCACCATCATGGTGGCAATCAATTCATTGAGTCATTTGGTCACAGCGACCAAGTAACAGGCCAATAGGGCGGTGTGGACTTGTGCCACTCCGCCCATGAATATCAGCGCTTGCGGAACTTTTTGATGCTGCCGCGCATCAAGAAACGAATCACCGCATCTGGCAAGTATTTGGACAGGCTGGCGATGGCCTTGTTGCGCCAGCCATTGACGTATACTGGGCGGTTGTGCGCCACCGCATCCAAACCTTGTGCCACCACATCATCGGCGGTCATCCACAACTTTTTGGACAACTGGCTGACCATGCCGCGGGTGCCATTGACGTCATGAAATTCCGTGTAAGTGAACCCTGGGCACAAGGCGGTCACGTGCACCCCATGTTCTTTGGCCTCCAAATGCAAGGAGTGGCTGAACTTGATCAAGAATGATTTCACCGCGCCATACAAGGTGTGTCCCGCCGTGGGTGGCGTCAAACCAGCCAAGGAAGACACATTGATGATGCGCCCATAACCGGCGGTTTTCATGCTGGGATAAAAGGCGCGACACAGTTCAACCACCGAGGTCAACATCACCTGCAGCATGGCTTGGTGGGTGGTCCAATCCACATGCTCAAAATCGCCAGGCACGCCATAGCCGGCATTGTTGACCAGATAATCGACAGACACCCCTTGGGTTTGGCAAAAGGCGACCAATTGTTCGGTGGCTGACGGTTCGGCCAGGTCCAGGCTGACCAAATGACAAGTCACGACAGGGTTGATGTCGTTGACCGCGGCTTGAACCTGTTGCAGTTTGTCTGCACGACGGGCCACCAACACCAAGGACCAGCCCTGGGCGGCCAGTTGACGGGCAAAGCCGGCGCCAATACCGGCCGAAGCACCGGTGATCAGAGCCCACTTGGGTGAAGACGAATTGGGGGTTGTTTGAGCCATGTGGTTGGGGGCAAAAAAAAGGCCATTTGCATGGCCTTTGGGGTTATTTGATGGTCAGGTCGGTGAGCCGGTTTTCCTTGAGGGTGGAATAGTACTTGGCCAAATTGGCGATGTCTTCATCGGTCAAGGTGGCTGCGAATCCAGCCATGATGGCATTTTTGCGGTTGCCTGAACGGTAATCTTTCAGGGCTTGTTCCATGTAATCGGCATATTGACCGGCCAGTTTGGGGTAAGTGTCATCAATGCCAACACCGTCCATGCCATGACAAGTGGCGCACACTTGTTGGGCTTTTTCTTTGCCTTTTTCGGCATCACCCGCTTGGGCCCAGAATGGGGCGGTCAACAGACTCAAAATGATCAATTTTTTCATGTCAATTTCCTTTATTCTTTGATGGACGCAAAATAGGCGGCGATGTCGGCAATGTCCTGATCGGTCAAATTACCGGCTTGGGCTTGCATCGTGGCATGGTTTCTCTCACCTGACCGGTAGGCTTTCAATGCCGCGGCAATGTAAGCTTCGTTTTGTCCACCCAAGCGGGGCACGTGGTAGCTGGGGAAGGTGTTTTGATAAAACGGAATGCCGTGACAACCGGTACAGGTGTAGGCAATTTTCTTGCCGTTTTCCACATCACCTGCGGCCATGGTTTGGAACGACAAAAGCATCAGCATTGAAATCAAAGTCTTTTTCATCTTAACCCAAATTTAATAAAAGGCCCATTATAGTCAGATCGCTTGGCCAGCTCAATGAAAAAGCGGGGTCAGGCCCAAATTTTGTGCCTGTGGAGGATGAATTGGGTCAATAAAAAAGGCCGCATTGAGCGGCCTTTGTGGCGATCGTTTGTCAGGATCACTTCAAACTGGCGTAGTAGGCTGCCAGGTTGGCGATGTCTTCATCGGTCAAGGCCGCCACCATGGGTGCCATGCTGGGGTCTTTGCGCTCGCCATTTTTGAAGGCTTTGATTTGCTTCACCAAGTAGCCTTCTTTTTGGCCAGCCAAGTTGGGCCACAAATCATTGGGGCTGATGCCATCGGCACCGTGACAAGCCGCACAAACGACTGACTTGGCTTTTCCGGCTTCTGGGTCTCCGGCTTGCGCCGCTGGTATGAAGGTCAACATGAAGATTGCAGACAAAATGGTCAATGGGATGGTTTTTTTCATGGCGTTTCCTCGCAATTAGTCATGGCGCGCAGTTTACCATTGCTGAGCAGAAAAGTCCTGTTATGAAGGCATATTCCGCTGCTGATTTAACAAAAATTGACCTGGGTCAAGTCTCACAAGACCCGCACTTCTTCTTCCAGCTCAATGCCATATTTGACTTTCACTGCGCGCTTGGCCATTTTGGTCATGCGCAACAAATCTTGCCCAGAAGCCTTGCCGTGATTGACCAAAATCAGGGCGTGTTTGTCATAGAAACCGGCATCGCCTTCGCGGTGACCTTTGAAGCCACATTGTTCCAACAACCAGGCGGCACTGGTTTTTTGTTCATGGCTGTGGCGGGTGGTGAACAGAGGCAGGTCTTTGTGGCGGCGCTGTATGCGCTTGATGGTGGCCTCATCGACCACTGGATTTTTGAAAAAACTGCCGGCATTGGGCAATTCCGCTGGGTCTGGTAACTTGCTGCGACGGATGTCACAAACCGCCTGGGCCACTTGTTTGTAGGTGGGGGTGCGGTCTGGGTTGGGAAATTTTTCCTGCAACGGCGCATAACTCAAATTGACTGGGCGATTGGGTCGCAAATCCAGGCCAATGCGGCTGATGATCCATGGTTGGTCGTGGTACTTAAAAATGCTGTGACGATAAGAGAACATGCACTCTTCATTGCTCAAGCGGTGGTAATCACCGGTGTGCCAATTGTACACTTCGACGAACACCAGGCTGTCCTGCAACTCGACCCCGTAGGCACCGATGTTTTGAAACGGTGCGGCCCCGACCAAGCCCGGAATCAAAGCCAAATTTTCAATCCCTCCGAGGTTGCGATCCACTGCCCAAGTGACCAAATCGTGCCAAGGCGTACCGGCCCAGGCCACCACCAGATTGTCCACCACAGTGATGTATTTGCGCGGTTTGATGTGTACCACCAGGCGGTTGACATCTTCGGTGAGCAACAAGTTGCTGCCGCTGCCCAAGACCAGCATTTCGGTGATTTTGGTGTCGGTGGGCAGGGCTTCAAGGTCACTGAGGGATTCGATTTCTGCGAATCGTTCGCAACGGCAATCGACGGCCAATGTGTTGTGGTTTTTGAGGTTATGGTCGTGTTTTATTTTCACTGGTCAATTGCTGATTTATTTGTTTAATCAAGTGATTTCCTTTGAGCACGAAGCCGGTGTATACCTGAATCAGATCAGCGCCCAATTCGAACTTTTGGCGCGCATCTTCCTTATCTATGATACCACCAACTGCAAAAATTGGGAAATTTTTGCCCGCGCACTGCCGCACCCATTTGAGGGTTTGATTGGATTTTTCCAACAAGGGTTTACCACTGAGACCACCGGCTTGTTGGATCAGTTCCGCATCACTGTGTAAGGTGTTGGGGCGGTCTATGGTGGTGTTGGTACAAATGATGCCGTCAAAGCCAATGTCTTTGATTTGTTGCACCATGAATTGCAATTGTTCGTGATTTTGATCCGGTGAAATTTTCACCACCACCGGGGTGTACTTTTGATCGATTTCGGCGCAGGCCAATTGTTTGGCTTTGATGCCACTGAGCAGGTCCACAAATGCCTGATCGTTTTGCAATTCGCGCAAATCCGGGGTGTTGGGCGAGGAGATGTTGACCGTGATGTAGTCACACAGGGTGTGGGCTTTGGCAAAACAATGCACATAGTCATCCACCGCGCGTTCATTGGGGGTGGTTTTGTTTTTACCGATGTTGATCCCCAACACACCTTGGTAGCCGCTGTGCTTGACTCGTTGGACCAAATGATCGATGCCTTTGTTGTTGAAGCCCATGCGGTTGATGATGGCCTCATCAGCCGCCAAGCGAAACAAGCGGGGTTTGTCATTCCCGGCTTGGGGTTTGGGGGTGATGGTGCCAATCTCCAAAAAACCAAACCCTTGTTTGCTTAAGCCATGCAAAGCGTCGCCGTTTTTGTCAAAGCCGGCTGCCAGGCCCACAGGGTTGGGAAAGCGGATGCCCATCAGCTCAACGGGGTGTTGAATTTGTTTGGCTCGGGTGAAGGCCGACAAGGGACCGCCCAGGGCTTTGATGGCCAAATCGTGGGCCATTTCGGCGGGCAGGGCTTGCAGGGTTTTGCGGGCAAAAAACTCAATCATGGGGCGAACCAAAGGCGCAGAAGATGGGGATGAATTTTAGCGCATTGCTCGAGACAAGTTAACCCCCATGGCAACCCCCAAGGTCAGTCACCCTGGGGATGGTTTATCCCACAAACGCCCGTTCAATCACGTAGTCGCCGGGATAGCCAATGCGTGGCGATATGTTGAATCTCAATTCATCCAACAGTTCACTGCAGTCTTTGAGCATGGCTGGGCTGCCACACAACATGGCCCGATCGGTGTGGGGGTTCAATGGTGGTAAGCCCAGGTCTTGGGCCAGTTGACCCGAACGGATGATGTCAGGGATGCGGCCCGAGTGGATCGAAGGCTCACGGGTCACGGTGGGGTAAAAGTGCAATTGTTGCTGCACCATCTCACCCAAGTATTCGTGTTGCGGCAGTTCCTTTTCGATGAAATGCTTGTAGGCCAAATCGCTGTTTTGTCGCACCCCATGGATTAGGATCACCCGCTTAAATTTTTCATAGACCTCGGGGTCTTGGATCAATGACATGAACGGGGCCAAGCCGGTGCCGGTGGCCAGCAGATACAAGTTGTCGGAGGCTGTGACATCGTGCAACAACAAAGTGCCGGTGGGCTTTTTGCTGATCCACACGCCATCGCCGGGTTGCAGTTTTTGCAGGTGCTGGGTCAATTTGCCGTCATCCAGCTTGATGGAAAAGAATTCCAAGTGTTCGGCATAATTCGGACTGGCGATGGAGTAGGCCCGCATCACCGGTTTGCCGTCAATCACCAAACCCACCATCACAAACTGCCCGTTTTCAAAGCGCAGGCCATCGTTGCGGGTGGTTTTGAAGGAGAACAGTTTGTCGTTCCAATGGTGCACTTCGGTGACGGTTTCCAGGTAGGCATTTTTCACCGGGACATCGGCATGCTGTGGGGCAAGGGCGTTTTGTTGCTGGGTCAAATTCATGGTTTTTTTCGTTGTTAAAGCATCCTGAAAGGGTTTGTGGGTGTGGGTTGTTGCTTGCTGGTACAGGATGCGTATTTGCTGTCGCATTGTACTGATTTTGTGGGTTTTTTGAACCCCTGTGAAGGCAAAATTTGACCAAAATCAAACGACATGTCATGGGGCTGTTGCATAACAAGCTTTTGCTTGTCATCACCATCAGGTCGGTTCAGGTCTGCACTGAATTTAGCAACCAATTTTCCAGTTCCGTAATCCTTGTATCTGATGATTGGTTGGCCAAGTTCACTGCTGTTGATTCCTGCCTGCGCAGGAATGACGTCAGTGAAGGAAGGTCTTCTAACAAAACCTTGAGTAATAAAAAAACCGTCATTCCCGACCCCGATCGGGAATCCTTAGGGTACTGGAGCTTGGAATGGCACACACTTCATTGGACATTTTACATTTTTGGATGACTTAGGTATTCAGAGTTTTACTGAAGCCAAAGTAAATCAGTAAAAAATGGATCCCCGGGTCAAGCCCGAGGATGACGGGTTGAAAGTCATGAACAGCTTTTGGAGATTGCCGCAGTGGTGCCTGGTTTGTAATGATGTGAGTTTATTTTAAATTTCAAACCAAAAAAGGGCCCCAAAGGACCCTTTCGTATGAAACTCAACTGAGTCCGATCAAATGTCGAATTTGATGCCTTGGGCCAGCGGCAGTTCAGTGGAGTAGTTGATGGTGTTGGTTTGGCGACGCATGTAGGCTTTCCAGGCGTCAGAACCGGCCTCACGGCCACCACCGGTTTCTTTTTCACCGCCGAAGGCGCCACCAATCTCGGCACCGGAGGTGCCGATGTTGACATTGGCGATGCCGCAGTCAGAGCCGGCCGGCGACAGGAACTGTTCGGCTTGGCGCAGGTCGTTGGTGAAGATCGCTGATGACAGGCCATGGGCCACGTCATTTTGCGCTTCAATCACGGCATCCAGGTCATTGAATGTCATGACATACAGGATCGGGGCGAAGGTTTCGGTTTTGACCACGTCCCAATCGGCTTCGGCTTTGATCACACAGGGTTCAACAAAGTGTCCGGGGCCATCCACGCGATTGCCGCCGGTCAACACCTCGCCGCCAGCTGCACGCGCTTTTTCGACTGCATCCAGGTACATTTGCACCGAGGCTTCATCAATCAATGGACCCATCAAAGTGGAGGTGTCCAAGGGGTTACCAATCGGTACCTGCTTATAGGCGTTGACCACTTTGTCGGTCAGTTCTGCGGCGATGTCTTCATGCACGAACAAGCGACGGGTGGTGGTACAACGTTGGCCGGCGGTGCCCACGGCACCAAACACGATGGCTGGCACGGCCAGTTTCAGATCGGCTGACTTGTCGACGATCAGGGCATTGTTACCGCCCAATTCCAACAAGGAACGACCCATGCGTTTGGCCACTTGCACGCCGACTTGCTTGCCCACGTGGGTGGAGCCGGTGAAAGACACCAAGTTAACGCGGGTGTCGTCGACGAATTTTTTGGCCAATTCATTGCTGTCGTCATTGAACAACAAGAAAATCGGGGGGAAGCCGGCATCCTTCAGGGCTTCGTTACAAATGTTTTGCACCGCAATCGAACACAGTGGCACTTTCTGGCTGGGTTTCCACACCGAGACGTTGCCACATATGGCGGCAATGAATGCATTCCATGACCACACGGCCACAGGGAAGTTGAATGCCGAAATGATGCCGACCACACCCAGTGGGTGCCATTGGTCGTACATGCGGTGACCCGGACGCTCAGAGTGCATGGTGTTGCCATACATCATGCGCGCTTGACCCACGGCAAAATCGGCCATGTCGATCATTTCTTGCACTTCGCCATCGCCTTCGGATTTGATCTTGCCCATCTCGGCAGCGACCAAAGAACCCAAAGCATCTTTGTGTTTGCGCAAGGCTTCACCGACCAAACGCACGGCTTCACCGCGTTGAGGACCGGGGACTTTGCGCCATTCTTTGAACACCGTTTGGGCTTTGCTGATGACGTTCTCGTAATCGGCGTCGGTGGCCGACACCACTTTGCCTAACAACTCACCAGTGGCGGGGTTGTGTGACTCAATCATGCCAGCCGAGTCATCGGTAGACCATTCATTGTGACCCGTACAAGTGCCGTAATTGACGTCTTTAAGGCCCAGTTCTTTCAAGAAATCCATTGTTTATACCTCAGAGTTTTTCCATCATTTCAGGAATGATTTTGAATAAGTCGCCCACCAAGCCGACGTCAGCCACTTCAAAAATGGGGGCATCGCCGTCTTTATTGATGGCCACGATGGTACCAGCATCTTTGATACCGGTCAGGTGTTGGATGGCGCCTGAAATGCCAAAACACATGTACAGATCAGGGGCAATGATTTTACCGGTTTGGCCCACTTGCATGTCGTTGGGCACATAGCCGGCATCAACCGCCGCTCGTGAGGCACCGGTGGCGGCGCCAATCTTATCGGCCAGTTGGTAAACGATTTCGAAGTTCTCTTCGCTGCCCACGCCACGACCACCGGAGATCACTTTGTCGGCGGTTTGCAGGTCAGGGCGATCCGAATCACCGGTTGATAACCGCACAAATGAGGTGTGCTCAGCGGCGGTGCTCAAGGCGCTCTCTTCAATCTGAGCGCTGCCACCACTGGTTTTGTCGGCGCTGTATGACGCGGTGCGAACCGTGGCCACGATTTGTGGTGCGGTGGTTTTCACTGTGATGATGGCATTGCCGGCATAAATCGGCCGTTTGAAGGTGTTGGCATCGATGATTTCCATGATGTCACTGACTTGGTTCACACCCAACAAAGCCGCCACGCGGGGCATCACGTCTTTACCGAAGGTGGTGGAAGGGCCCCAAACGTGGGTGTATCCTTTGCCTTTGTCAGCCAGGGTGGGGGCGATCGAGGCCGCCAATTGATCGTGGTTGTCGCCACAGGTCACACAAAACACCTGATTGACCCCTTCATGACCCGCAATTTGTCCCGCCAATGAGGCATCGCCGGTGAACAACATCACGTCAATGGCCTCAGGGTTTAATTGTTTGGCCGCCGCCAGCACTTTGGCGGTTGATTGGTTGATGGCGTCGCCGTTGTGTTCGGCCAAAATCAATACTTTACTCATGATACCAACCCCTTGTCTTTTAAAATGTCAATCAACTCATCCACGGTTTCCACCATGATGCCTTTCTGTCTGGGTTGCGGCGCTTCGTGCTGCAGCACCTCAATGGCTTCGCCGGTGGCATTGGGCAACAAATCAGCCATGGCTTGCACATCCAATGGCTTGCGCTTGGCTTTCATGATGTCTGGTAATTTCACAAAGCGTGGCTCATTCAAGCGCAAATCGGTGGAGACCACGGCGGGCAAGGCCACTTGAATGGTTTCCAAACCGGCATCCACTTCGCGGGTTACATTGATCTGGTTGTCACCGACAAACTCAATTTTGGACGCGAAGGTGGCTTGTGGTCGGTTCCACAGGGTGGCCAACATTTGTGGTGTTTGGTTGTTGTCATCATCAATCGCTTGTTTGCCGGTGATGACCAATCCAGGCTGTTCGGCTTCAATCACTTTCAACAATACTTGGGCGGCTTGCAAAGGTTGGACGGCTTGATCGGCTTCGACCAAGATCGCACGATCAGCACCCATGGCCATGGCGGTTCTGAGTTGTTGTTGCGAATCGTTGCTGCCGATGGTGACCACCACCACTTCGTCGGCTTGACCTTGTTCTTTGATCCGCAAGGCTTCTTCGATGGCAATTTCGTCAAATGGATTGATGCTCATTTTGACCCCGTCTGTGGCCACGCCAGAGCCATCAGGTTTGACCTGAACACGCACGTTGTAATCGACCACGCGCTTGATAGCTACCAGTATTTTCATGTGAGTTATTTTGGTCTGTTTAAAAGGCGTGGGATTATAGCACTTCAGGCCTTGAATATCACCATTGCCAGCCCATTAGTTTTGTTGTTTAATGGGCGTTTTATTTTTCTTGGACCCGCATGCTGATTTCCGACAGCCATCGATTTGTGTTCGTGCACATCAGAAAAGCCGCCGGAACCAGTTTGCGCCAAATTCTGGCACCCCATGCCTTGCCCAAAAAACGGCATTGGTGGTACAAATTACTCAGCCGCAATGGCTGGCCGGTGCATTACCACAACTACGCCTTTCGCAAGCATGCGGTATTGGCCGAGGCTGAGGCGAGCATGCCGGCCGATTTGTTCCAGACTTATTTCAAATTTGCCATCGTGCGCAATCCCTGGGAACGTTTGGTGTCAGAATTTGAATACATCAAGACCAAACCCAAGCATTCACGCCACAAGAAACTCAGCAACATGACCTTTGCGGAATACATTGAATACCAAAGCCGCCGGCCAGCGGCCCATCAGGTCAAGGCCCTGCAATTGAAAAATGGCCAGCTGGGTTGTGATTTTGTCGGCAAGCTGGAGACTTTGCCGCAATCCCTGTCGGTGGTTGCTGCCAAAACGGGGCTTGATTTTTCGGCCTTGCCCCATGTCAATCAAGTGCAGCGGCGGGATTACCGCAGTTATTATCAAGACGACATGGCCGCGCGGGTGGGGGAATTGTGGCAGGCCGATGTTGAGGCTTTCCAATACACCTTTGAATGAATCACTGCGGGACCTGTCCTTAACCTGAGCATCTGCTATAATAGCGCCCTTTTTAGCGACTGGATAAGCATGACAGATCAATGGTTGGTCACAGGTGGCGCTGGCTTCATTGGCGGCAACTTTGTGTTGCGTCAAATCCTGAAAAACAACAGAAAAATCATCAACTTGGACAAGTTGACTTATGCCGGTAATTTGGACACCCTGGCGGCGGTCAAAGACCACCCCCACCATCAATTTGTGCAGGCCGACATCAACCAAGCCGATGTGGTCCATGATTTGCTGGTCAAACACCGGCCCAATGCCATCGTGCATTTTGCTGCGGAGTCCCATGTGGATCGCTCGATTGATGGTCCCCAAGTGTTCATTGAGACCAATGTCATGGGCACCTTCAACATGCTGCAACAAGCCTGGCGCTACTTCCAGACTTTGAACCCCGAGGAACAAGCCAATTTCCGCTTCCTGCATGTGTCCACCGATGAAGTGTACGGCTCGCTGGGTGAGACCGGTGCGTTCAAGGAAACCACGCCCTATGCGCCAAATTCACCATACTCCGCTTCCAAAGCCGGTTCCGATCATTTGGCCCGGGCCTATCACCACACCTATGGATTGCCGGTGTTGACCACCAATTGCTCCAACAACTACGGGCCTTATCAGTTTCCGGAAAAATTGATTCCACTGATGATCGAAAAAGCCTTGAATGGTGAACCCTTACCGGTTTACGGAGACGGCAAAAATGTCCGCGATTGGTTGTTTGTGGAAGACCATTGCCGGGCCATCGAAACGGTGATTGCGCGTGGCCGTCCAGGCGAAGTCTACAACATCGGTGGCAACGAAGAACGAGAGAACATAGAAATTGTGCACACCATCTGTGACATATTGGATGACATCAGACCGGTTGAACAATCCCGCCGCGGGTTGATCACCTATGTCAAAGACCGCCCAGGCCATGATCGCCGATATGCCATTGATGCGTCCAAATTGGCCAATGAGTTGTCTTGGGTACCCCAAGAAACCTTTGCCTCGGGCATCCGCCAGACCATCCAATGGTATTTGGACCACAAGGCTTGGACCGATCGGGTGAAAGATGGCAGCTATCAGGGCCAGCGCTTGGGCTCAGAAATCGCCGCAGGAGGCACGTCATGAGCAGAAAAGGCATCATCTTGGCTGGCGGATCGGGCACCCGCTTGTATCCCTTGACCCATTCGATCAGCAAGCAGCTGTTACCGGTTTATGACAAACCGATGATTTATTACCCATTGAGCACCTTGATGCAGGCCGGGATCAAGGATGTGTTGATCATCAACACCCCGCACGAACAAACCTTGTTCCAACAATTGCTGGGTGATGGTTCGCAATGGGGCATGAACTTGCAGTATGCGGTGCAACCCGACCCAGGTGGCTTGGCCCAAGCCTATTTGATCGGTGATGCATTCGTGGGCGGGGATCCGTCGTGCTTGATTTTGGGCGACAACATCTTCCACGGGGCGGGTATGCGGGCCCTGATGAAAAGTGCCCATGAACGCGAACAGGGTGCCACGGTGTTTGGATACCGGGTGCATGATCCTGAACGGTATGGCGTGGCCGCTTTCAATGCAGACGGCAAGGTGATCGATTTGGAAGAAAAACCGGCCCAACCCAAGTCCAATTATGCGGTGACTGGTTTATATTTTTATGATGGCCAAGCCACCGACATCGCCAAATCGTTGCAACCCTCGGCCCGGGGCGAATTGGAAATCACCGACCTGAATAAAGTCTACTTGTCACAGCAAGCCCTGAATGTGGAGTTGATGGGGCGGGGGTATGCCTGGTTGGACACCGGCACCCATGATTCATTGGCCGAAGCCACCAATTTCATTTCCACCATCGAAAAACGCCAAGGCATCAAAATTGCTTGTCCCGAGGAAATTGCTTTCCAGCAGCGTTGGATCGATGAAGAGCAGGTGTTGCGGCTGGCCGAACCGATCAAGAAAAACGGCTACGGTCAGTACCTGTTGACCCTGATCAAAGGCCACCAATGAAAGTCAAGGCCTCCCACTTGTCTGGTGTGCTGACCATCGAACCCCAGGTGTTTGGTGATCACCGGGGCTATTTCATGGAGTCCTGGCAAGCCCAGCGGTACCGTGCGGCGGGCATCCAGGAAGACTTTGTGCAAAGCAATGTGTCCAGCTCCCAACGCGGCGTACTCAGGGGCTTGCATTTTCAAAACCCCCATGCCCAAGGCAAGTTGGTGCATGTGTTGTCAGGTGAGGTGTTTGATGTGGCGGTTGACATCCGGGTGGGTTCACCCACATTCGGCCAGCATGAATCAATCATCCTCAGTGCGGAGAACCACAAGCAGTTTTATGTGCCACCGGGGTTTGCCCACGGCTTTTGCGTGTTGTCCGAGCAGGCCACGTTTTGTTATATGTGCACCGATTATTATGCGGCCGACGCCGAGGCTTCGGTGTTGTGGAATGATCCGGCGCTGGGCATTGACTGGCCGATCATTTCACCTCAATTATCAGATAAAGACAGCAAGGCATTGAAATTAAAAGATTTTGATGAAGAAACGCTGCCTCGTTTCCTGCCATGAAAGTATTGCTGACTGGGGCCGAAGGCCAGGTGGGTTTTGAATTGTGGCGCACCTTGCAATTCAACCGAGAAGTGATTCCCACCACCTCCGATGGCCGCGAAGTCAATGGCATGACCACCATCAAGCTGGATTTGCGCGACCCGGATGATCTGGCCCGCAAAATCACCAACATCAAACCGGACGTGATTTGCAATGCGGCTGCCTACACCCAGGTGGATCAAGCCGAGTCCGAAGTGGACTTGGCGCGCGAAATCAACACCACAGCAGTGCAGCACTTGGCTGAGTTGGCCGCTGAGGTGAAAGCCTTGCTGGTGCATTATTCCACCGACTATGTGTTTTCCGGAGAGCATAAATTCCCCTGGAAAGAGAATGACACCACCAACCCCAAGTCGGTCTATGGGCATTCAAAATTGGACGGTGAACAAGCCATCATCGACAGTGGTTGCGAACACATGATATTTCGCACCGCCTGGGTGTTTTCCACCCGCCGGCAAAATTTTTTAAAAACCATGCTGCGGTTGGCTGCGTCAAACGACCAATTGAAAATCGTCAATGACCAGCAAGGCTCGCCCACTTGGGCCGCCACCATCGCCTTGGCCACCATGTTGGCCCTGAACATCCCAGAAACCGGTTTGTATCATTTGACATCCAATGGCTCGACCACTTGGTTTGGCTTCGCCCAACGGATATTTTCCCAAGCGCAACGCATTGGATTGCTTGAGAACCAGCCAGAATTGATCCCAATTTCCACCAAAGACTTTCCCACCGATGCCGAAAGGCCGAAGTATTCGGTGCTCAATTGCCAAAAATTTGAGGGCACGTTTAATGTTAAACTACCGCATTGGCAAACGACTTTACAACTTTGTATGCAAAGGATGAAACCATGAAAATTATTCCCGTCATCTTATCCGGCGGCGCTGGCACCCGCTTGTGGCCAGTATCCAGAAAAGCTTACCCGAAACCCTTCATGCAGCTGGCCGATGGCAAAACCCTGGCTGAATTGACTTTTGACCGAGCCATGGGCATTGCCACCGAAGGCGAAGTGGTCACCGTCACCTCACGCGATTATTACTTTCTGTGCAAAGACATTTACAAAAAGAACCCACAGTGTGATCTGGACAAGCAAACTTTCTTGTTGGAGCCCACCGGCCGCAACACGGCCCCGGCCATTGCCCTGGCGGCCTTGAACATCCAACAACAACATGGCGATGAGGCCATCATGGTGGTGATGCCTTCGGATCACTTGATCAAAGACCACCAAACATTCAATGCCACCGTGCAACAAGCCGCGACTTTGGCTGCCGACGGTCATTTGACCACCTTTGGCATCTTTCCCACGGCCCCAGAAACTGGCTATGGTTACATCAAAGCCGGCACCAAGCTGAATGAACAAGCAGCGGTGATCGAACAATTCGTCGAAAAACCCAGTTTGGAGGTGGCCAAATCCTATTTGGCTTCCGGTGATTACAGTTGGAACTCAGGCATGTTTGCCTTCCAAGTGGGTGCTTTGTTGACGGCCATGCAAGACACCGCTGCCGATGTGTTGAGCGCGTCGCAAGCTTGTTATGCCGCCACTGACACCAGTGGTACCCAGATTGAATTTGATCTGGACCAATTCATGACCTTGCCAGACATTTCCATCGACTATGCCGTGATGGAACGGGCCAGCAAACGGGCGGTGGTCGATTCACGCTTTGATTGGAATGACATCGGCTCATGGAATGCCATGGCCAGCTTGTCTGACAGCGATGAAGCCGGCAATCGGGTGGAAGGCAAAGCCATCACGGTGGACTCACAAAACTGCTACATCCGGGCCGGTGATCGCCTGGTGGCGACCGTTGGGGTCAGTGATTTGATGGTGGTGGACACCACCGACGCCGTGCTGATCGCCCACAAAGACAAATCCCAAGGTGTGAAAGACGTGGTGCAATTCCTCAAAGCCAAAGACCACGAAGCCGCGGTCTACCACAAGACGGTCCATCGACCTTGGGGCAGCTACACCATTTTGGAAGACGAAGACGATTGTAAAGTCAAACGCCTGGTGGTCAAACCCGGCCAGGTCTTGTCCTTACAATTGCACCACAAACGCAGTGAACACTGGACGGTGGTTTCAGGCACCGCCAAAGTGCGGGTGGGTGATGAGGAGTTCATGCTGGAAGCCAACCATTCTGTGTACATTCCGGTGGAAACCTTGCATCGGCTGGAAAACCCCACGGACGAAGACATTGCCTTGATTGAAGTGCAGTGTGGCAGTTATTTTGGGGAAGATGACATCGAGCGTTTTGAAGACATATACGGGCGGATCGATGACAAGCAAGCCACTTCCTGACCACGCTTTTTTACAACAAGCGCTGGCCACCGCACGGGCTGCGGCTGAAGCGGCTGAAAGCGTTATTCGCAGCCATTATTTGGACCAAGCCCTGGGCACCGAGGTCAAGGCAGATCAAACCCCGGTCACGGTGGCCGACAAAGCCGCTGAACAAGTGATCCGTGACACCATCACTGGACAATTCCCTGAACATGGCATCTATGGTGAGGAGTTCGGACGTTCTGATCAAGCAGACAGCGATTTTTTGTGGTTGATTGATCCCATCGATGGCACCAAGAGTTTTGTCCGGGGGTACCCATTTTTTTCGACTCAAATCGCCTTGATGTACCAACAGCAATTGGTGGTTGGGGTGTCCAATGCGCCGGTGTTCAATGAAATGGCTTGGGCCACCTTGGGTGGTGGCGCTTTCCTCAATGGTCAAGCCATCCTAGTCGACCCCGATGCCGCGGCTCACAGTCGTTGTGTGTCCACTGGCAACATCCAATCCTTGATCCAAGATAATTGGCAAAGATTTGGGGCATTGCTCACAAAATTCAGTAAAATACGTGGCTACGGAGATTTTTATCATTACCACTTGTTGGCTTCAGGTAAAATTGATCTGGTGGTCGAGTCAGATGTGAATATATTGGACATCGCTGCATTGACTTTAATTGTGCAAGAAGCCGGTGGCATCATGACCGACATACAAGGGAAGCCAATCAACCTGCAAACCCGCAGTGTGATGGCCGGTACACAAGCAACCCATGCGTTAGGAATACATACCTTAAATGAATGAGCTATTGAAAGGCATTGAGGAACTGGCTGTGCAAGCCGGTGAAGCCATCCTCACGGTTTACCACTCCGATGATTTTGGGGTCGACCACAAAGCCGATGATTCACCCTTAACCAAAGCCGATTTGGCTGCACACCGGGTCATTGTTGATGGATTGCAGGCTTTAACCCCCGATATTCCTGTGTTGTCAGAAGAGTCAGCTGACATCCCCTTTGAGGAACGCCAAAGTTGGCACAAATATTGGCTGGTTGATCCGCTGGATGGCACCAAAGAATTCATCAAGCGCAACGGTGAGTTCACCGTCAACATCGCGCTGATTGAAAACGGTAAGTCAATCTTGTCGGTGGTTCATGTGCCGGTATCCAACGTCAGTTATTCTGCCGCCGTTGGGGTGGGTGTGTTCAAACGCGAAACCGGCAAAAAAAGCTCCATTGGGGTCATGAAAAACAGCCGTTTCAAGCCCACTGTGGTGGGCAGTCGCTCACACATGAGTGAAGACGTGCAAGCTTACTTGACACGTTTGGGTCAGCATGAGTTGGTGTCGATGGGCAGTTCCTTGAAATTCTGTCTGGTGGCCGAAGGCAAAGCCGACCTGTACCCCAGGTTGGGCCTGACTTCTGAATGGGACACCGCAGCGGCCCAATGCATTGTGGAACAAGCCGGTGGCCAAGTGGTGACATTGGATGGCAAACCTTTGCTGTACAACACCAAAGATTCGTTGTTGAATCCATTTTTCATGGTTTATGGCGACCCGAGCCGCGATTGGGTGAACATCTGATCAGCGGTTGAATTTTCTCAGTGAAAAAGGACCTGGTGGGTCCTTTTTTATGGGGGCAACTGGTCCTTGAGGGATTTGATGTCGCGTCGTTGCTTCTTGCTGGGTCGTTTGTCGGGCCGTGGGGTGCTGTGGTATTCCATTTTTCGCAACAAGGCCTGAGACTCCCGCTGTTGTCTGCTGGCTGGGGTTTCTTGGTACAGGGTTTGGGCGATGGTTGCTGAGCCCCGACGGTCTGACAGTCCCGTCACTTCCACTTCCCACACCACATCATTTTTACGGATGCGCAACAAATCGCCAATCTGGACTGTTCTGGATGGTTTGCACTTTTGCCCGTCCAGCTTGATTTTACCTTGTTCAACTTGTTTCTTGGCCAGTGAGCGGGTTTTGAAAAAGCGGGCAGCCCACAGCCATTTATCGATTCTGATCATGACTTTATTTTAAGTAAAAAAAGACCCCGGGCCAAGCCGGGGTCTGGTTCAATCAAAGGTCAAACGGAATCAGGGTGATTGCACACACTGGAAGCCGTTGAACCAAATGACGTCAGGATCGCCCACTGGAGGCGCGGGATCACAAACAGGACCACTGATCACAGGGATCAAACAAATCTCGTTCATGTTACCGGTATCGAAGCCGGCGTTGTCACTGACATTGATGGTCCAGTTACCGGACAACTCAACGCCATTGAAACCAGCCAATGCTTGTTCTGGTGACACCACACCGCCAATGGCTGGTGGGGTGGCCGCACATTCGGATTCAACCGGCGTGCCACTGGCGTCATCAAAGATGGCATCGACGTCGTCATTACCACAGCCAAAGCCAGTGCCGGTGAAGCCTGGACGATCCATCAAGATCACAGAAGGACCACCGTCTTTGGTCAAAGTGAAGATCAAGTCACCCACCCAAGTGTGGCTCACGTCCATATCAACCGTCATGGTGTCGATGGTACCAGAATCACCCACACTGAATCCAAAGTCATCACCTGGAGGGTTGTTGTCAGTGATCGCTTGGTTGATCACGAAACACAACTCAGTTGAGGTGGTGAAGGAGAAGGTGGGAGAGGTGGCGCCGGTACCACAGATGTTGTCGGTGGTGACGCGCCAGTAGTATTGGGTGTCAGACATCAGTCCCACAGTGGCGGTGAACGAATTGGTGCCGACGGTGGCCGATTCAATGATGTTGCTGAAACCGGGATCATCTGAAATTTCAATGGTGTAAGACGAAGCCCCGGCCACGGCACCCCAGCTGTAGGCCACAGCTGAACCCGATACGCCGGTGGCGGCATCAGGTGGTGAGGTCAATGCAGCAGCACCTGGAACGGCATCAACCACAGAAATGTTGATGTCCAAAGTGCGGTCATCAGCCGGTGCAGATTCGCCCAAAATGGTGGCCACGTAATCACCACCAGCAACGGTATCGGCGATGGTGAAGTCGGCGTCAAATGAACCGCCAACAGCCACTGGATTGGCACTGAACACACCATTGATGCCAGCAGGCAGGGCTGGTGAGAAGCTCAAGTCCACGTTGCCAGTGAAACCACTGACTGCACCGATGTTCACGGTGGAAGTTTCCATCGCAGGACCTGTGGCGTTACAGACTTCCAGGTTGTTGTCTGATGATGACAGGGTGAAACCAGGATCGCCACAAGCATCAAATTTCATGGTGCTCACACGGGTCGACCAGTTGGCTCCAGTTTGGTATTCACCGGTGAAGACAAAGGTACAGCCATCTACCGGATCCACTGACATGGAAGCATAGTCTCCCCAGCGACCACTGGTGTTGGCGCCTGAGCCAATGACCAAGTCGGTTTCGGTTTGTGACATCACACCCAAGGTATCACCTGCCATGCGACCGGTGTATTTCAGACTGGCTGAAATGGGGGTGCTGCCATCGGTGTCGGTGATGCTGTGCGCCATGGCGATGTTACCCGATGAGTCCATCGAGATGCCGGCAACCAAACGGTTTTCAGTGGCATCGGTGGTGTCGGCATAGGTGCCTTCCTGGTGCAAGTCCCAAGTACCACCCAAACCACCCACACGGCGCAATTCAAACCAGCGCAAGCCAGCTTGTACTGGTGAACAGCCGTTGGTGATGTTGGTGGGCAACACGCCAACCAAGGCCTCGTGACTGCCAAAGTTGATGTACTGCAAGCGATTCAAAATCACTTCACGGATCGCGTCCAGACGTGCACCACTGCCCGGTTGTGGGACGGTGGCAAAAGTGGTGAAATCCAAGAAGCAGGAGTTGAAGTCTGAGAAATCCACACTCACGGTGTTGATCGCTGAGTTGGCTGGGGTGTCCCAGTCAACGGTGAATTCAATGATTTCAAGGATGTCAACGCCTGGGCGGTTGGTGTAGTTGCTGTGTGCTTCTTCATCCACGTGACGCATGATGATGCCTGGGGCACCGGCTGGCGGAGCATTGGTGCCCGGCCACATGTCCCAATCGGCTGGGGCTGCGGCTTGGAAGCCGTAACCGGCCAAGCTGACCAAGGAGAATTTTTGCATGGGTCTGGCGGCAGCTCCCAACAACATGTTTTCGCGGTCGAAGGCATAGATTGGACGGGTGGAGTTATTGGCACCACCGTAGTAAGCGTCTGACCAAATACCAAAGTGTGGATAATCCGGGAATTGGGTGTCACTGAATCCATAATGGAACCAGCCACCACCGACAGGATCATCGGTTTGTGAAATGTAGAAACACATGAAGTTACCGCTGTTGCTGAACTCCTGCATGAACCAACGCTCGGCGTCCTCATCGTACAGAATGATGGGATCACCCAGACCACTGGCACATTGTCCAGAGCCCAATGATTCCATGGCGATCGGCCCAGCCACAGTGGCGCCGGTGTTCTTGTCAAGAATCTCAAACAAGGCACCACCGCCACCGTTGATCGATTGGATGATGTAGTTCTTACCAATGTCTGACACCGGATCGGGTGGGTTGACCCCACTGAACCCTTGGCCATCCTGATTCAAAATCGGGGTGGTGAACACCCGATTTGATGACGTTGGGAAGTTGGTTTGACGCTCGGCCAGGACATCGGCTTCGATGTCGACCATGGCCGGTGATTTTTCATCATCAGGGGTGAAGTGTCGACGTGGCACTTCTTTGATGGGATCACCGGGTTGCCAAGCTCTGGCCACCGGCATTTTGCGCAAATCTATGTTGACCACGTGTGGGGTTACTGGACCGCCCACTTGTTCAACGAACATACTTGGTGTGACGCTTTCGCTGGGTTTCTGATCATCAGCAGCAGACACCAAGGTGGCCGCCAAAGATGTCGTCAACAGCGAAGTCACTAAGATGACTTTTCTTTTCATCGTATTTCCTCTCACTCTTTCAAAATTCAGCCCGCAGGCTGGGGTTAAACTAACAAATCTATTATTTTTATTGTGGGTACACACGAAGGGCGATTTGCCCCCGTTTACTGGTGGCTTCAATTGGGTTTCCACCACCATTGGCTTTTACGGTCACGTGTTTGTTGGGTTCTTGGCTCATGTCTCTTTTCATTTGGGTGGAAAAATCCGAAATGATGTCACCTGAAGTGGCCATGGTCACGTCATTTTTCGAATGGTCACCAATCCACAGATCGATCAAGCCAGAAACCGTTTTAAAAGTTTGTTTTTCGGTCGACTCAATGTCGATCAGGTTGGCAATGATTTCACCACTGACGGTACTGGCTTGCACGGTGTTTTTGTTGTCGCGCAAGAACACCTGGCCAGACTGTGTGCTCAGGACCACCGGGTCACGCATCTTCCTGGCTTCTGCCAGGCCATGTTCGGTGGTGGCATACACCGTGCGCCCTTGAGGCACGAACACCGTGAAATCAATCCGGGCTTTGTCATTTTGTTTCAGGTCAATCAGTTCACCAGTGGCTTTGTTGATGCGTTCAACACCCAAGAAATAAGTGTCGCCCTCAACCCGTTCTGCAACTTGGACATGCCCAACAGATTCAATGTGCTGGACCATGGCAATCAGTTCAAATTCATCAGCGTAGCCACCAAATCGCAAGCGGATGTCACCAATGGGGTTGTCGATCCGCACCACTTTGGCGGTGGTGGTTTTTTTCCAGGTGTATTTTTCTATTTGATTGACTTCTGCCAGAGAAGTGGTGGTGAGCAGGGTAAATAATAAGGTCAACAAGCACTGAAATTGGGGTGATTTCATGAATTATTAGGGTGTTTGGTGTCATTCAAAGACGGCCAGTGTAGTACAAAAGACTATTGGGTTCAATCAATCAAACCCTTTTTTATGAATAATACTTTAGATTTTTTTAATCTAGCGCTAAGTGATTGATTTTAGGTGATTCTCTCAAACGATCGTTTCAATAAATCACAGCTCTTTCTTGGGTGGAACCAGCAAGTTTCCAACCAACAGCCCCACCGAAATGGCCACCGCGATCAACACCGCATTGAAAGCCGCTTGTACCCCGGTCATGGTGTCATTGGTGTACATGGCGGACAATGAATTGAAGCCGATGCTGCCAGGCACCAGTAAGATGATGCCTGGGATGTGCATCACCGAGGCTGGGTTGGAGCTGAGTCTGGAATAGATGTTGCCGGCCACTGAAATCAGCATCACCGCCACCAGTGATTTGAAGGGTTGCTCAATCCATAGCCCAATCAAACTGGATCCGGAATAAGCCAAGCCGATGGATAAAAAGATCCAAAACGTATCGGCCATGCGTGACTTGAACAACACCGAAAAACACAAAGCCGTGATCACCAGGGCCAAGTAGGTGAACCATTCTGGTACGCCTGGCAATTGATTGACTTGGGTCTCGCCGTATATCGTCTGCGCTATCAAGTAGCCCAGTGCCAAGCCAAAAGAAAGCAAGAACAATGTGGTCACCGCACCGGCCATGCGGCTGCTGCCTGAAACCAAATGGCCGGTTGACAATTCCCGCATGGCCACTGTGATGCCCAGGCCAGGGACCAAGATGATCAAGCCGGCCAAAGAGACCAAAAAATGGTCTGTGGTTTGCCAGTAATGGCTGATGGAAACGGCCAAAAAGCCGACCACCATGGCGGCCATGGGGGCCAACAGTTGTGACAGGTATTTATAAGGTGCACTGTAAATGGTGATGATGCCGGTGACCAAGCCCAGCAAGCCAGCCACCGCCACATCATGCCAACTGCCAGAGAACAAAGTGGTGAAACCGCTGCCAACCAAACCAAAGCACAGAGCGAACAACCAATTGGGGTATTCAGCGGGTTTGCTGGTGATGTCTTTGATGGCATGTAAGGCCACATCCAGATCCAACTCGTCATTTTCCAGTTGATTGATGACCGAATTGATGGTGTGCATGGTGTTGAGGTTGATGTCGTTGGGATTGGTCTTGATCATGTAGGAGCGCTGGTTGTACTCATCCTCTCCAATGCTGGCCAAAACCGCTGTGGGCATGGCAAAGAAACTGGCCTCCAATTCGAATTTATCGGCGATCACCTGCATGTAGGATTCCAAGCGATGGGCTGGCGCCCCCGCTTCCGAAATGGCGCGACAAATTTTCAGCAGGATGTTGGCTTGTTTGCGTCGGGTTTCGCGGTCACGTTTGCGGATGACGGTTTTCAGCGACTCGGGTTTTTCTGCGGCCATGGACATAATGGATGATTCTGATCAACAGCAATGTTAACCCGATTCCGGTGTAGATCAAAGGTTCTGTGAGGTCTGATTTTACCAGCCAAAGAAAATGCAGGCAGCCCAAGCCAATAACCAGATAGATGGTTTGGTGCAATCGTTTCCAGGCTTTACCGAGTTTGCGGATCATGCGCTTATTCGAGGTGATGGCCATCGGCAGCATCAACAACCAGGCGAGCATGCCCACAGTGATGTAAGGCCGCTCAATCACGTCCTCCAGGAAATGGCCCCAGTCCAAGCCCAGATCCAACCACACATAAATCACCATATGCAATGAGGCGTAAAAGAAGGTGAACAGGCCCAGCATGCGCCTGATTCGAATAAACAGTGCGGAACCCGTGAGGATTTTCAGTGGTGTCATGGCCAATGTCACCAACAAGATGCGCAAGGTCCAAATGCCGGTGCGGTGCAACAGTTCTTCAATTGGATCGGCGGTTAAATTGTGTTGAAAACCGTCGTACACCATCCACCCCAATGGCAACATACAGGCGGTGAATACCGCCACTTTCAGACTGGTGATGTGTTTCATGTTCAATAGTATCGGCTCAAATCCATGCCCTTGTACAAGTCGGCGACATAATCGCCATAGCCATTGAACATTTGCGTTTTGATGCGGCTGTTGAACAAAGAAAAACCGCCGGTGATGCGGCGCTCGGTGGCCTGTGACCAACGGGGGTGATCCACCTGCGGATTGACGTTGGCATAAAAGCCATATTCTTGTGGTGCGATGGCTTGCCATGAATTGACGGGTTGTTGGTCGAGAAATTTGATTTTGACGATTGATTTGATGCCTTTGAAACCGTACTTCCAGGGCACAATCAGGCGCAGTGGGGCGCCATTTTGGTTGGGCAGTTTTTTGCCATACATGCCCACAGTCATTAAGGTCAGTTCATTCATGGCTTCATCCAGGCGCAAACCTTCGCGGTAAGGCCAGGGAATTGAACGGCCGCGTTGACCGGGCATCTGTTTGGGGTCATACAGGGTTTCGAAGTAAATGTATTTGGCGGCACTGAGTGGCTGACAAAATTTCACCAAGTCGGCCAGTTTAAACCCCAACCAGGGAATCACCATGGACCAAGCCTCGACACAACGCATGCGGTAGATGCGTTCTTCCAGTTGAAATTGCTTGACCAGTTGTTCGATGTCGAATTGCCCTTTGTTTTCGCACAAGCCTTCAATGGTCACGGTCCACGGAGCGGTTTTCAGTGACCCGGCATTTTCTGCTGGATCTGATTTGGACAAACCAAATTCATAAAAATTATTGTACGTGGTGGCGTCTTTTTCTGAGGTCAGCTCATCGATCACAAAAGCATCATTGGTTTGGTGCTTGGGTAAGGTCAATGACCAGGCCGATGGACTCATCAAGGCAGCGGTGCCCATCACCCCGGCCTGAATCAATTGGCGGCGGTTGAGGTAAGTGGCTTCATCGGTGACCTGGTGGTCCACATGGGTGTTTTTGAATTTCATCACGTAAGGCTTGGTATTTTTCGCAAATATAATACAATTCAAGACACGCCAATGTGAAAATCCTTACAAATAAATGACCACATATAACTTTTCTGCCGGCCCGGCCGTGTTGCCCCTGTCCGTCAAACAACAAATTGAGGCCGACCTGTACGATTGGCGGGGCACCGGTTGTTCGGTGATGGAAGTGTCCCACCGCAGTCAAGAATTCATCGACATGGCCACCGACAATGAGCACTTGCTCAGAGAATTGTTAAACATTTCCGATGAGTATGCCGTCATGTTGATCCCTGGGGGCGCCCGCATGCAATATGCCATGCTGCCAATCAACTGTTCCACCAGCAATGGTCATGCCATCTATGCCATCAATGGACATTGGGGTAAGTTGGCGATGCAGGAAGCCGGGCGCTTCACCCAAGTGACCACCACCGCGCCAGTCAGTCAGGAGGCTTATACCCACATCCCGGCATTCGACGCCACTGCGGTGAATCCCCAAGCCGATTATTTTCATTACACCAGCAACGAAACCTTGGAAGGGGTGCAGTGGCACCAAGTGCCTGACAGCCAAGGCGTGCCGCTGTGTTGTGACATGACTTCAGATTTACTGACCCGTGAATTTGCGTTGGATCCGTTTGCCATGATTTATGCCAGTGCCCAAAAAAACATGGGCATCGCCGGCATCACCCTGGTGATCATGCGCCATGAAATGATTGGACGGTCTGATAATTTGATCCCTGTGATGACCGATTATGCGACTTATGCCCGCACGCATTCTTTTTACAACACCCCGCCAACTTTTCCTTGGTATGTGATGCGTTTGGTGCTGCAGTGGGTTAAACAACAGGGCGGGGTGGCGGCCATGCAGGCCTTGAATCACCAAAAATCTGCACTGCTGTATGAATTCATAGACAGCAGTGGTTTTTATCTGAATAAAGTGGATCCGAGCTGTCGCTCAGAAGTCAATGTGCCTTTTTGGTTGCATGATGAAGCGTTGAACCAACGGTTTTTGGAAGCCAGTTCTGCCGCTGGCCTGAAAGCGTTGAAAGGGCACAAGGCGGTAGGTGGCATGCGGGCCAGTATTTACAACGCCATGCCAATGGCAGGCCTCGAAGCCCTGGTGTCATTCATGCAAGAATTTGAGCGTACCCATGGCTGATTTAGGACAAATGAACCGCCTCACAGTGCTGCGGGTGCTGGACATTGGGGCCATACTGGACGGCAACAAATTGGGTGACATTTTGTTACCAGCCAGGCAAATGCCTGATACTTTGCGTGAAGGCAGCGAGCTGGACGTGTTTGTGTACTTGGATTCTGAGGACCAACCCATCGCCACCACCGCCCAACCCAAGGTGATGGTGGGGCAATGTGCCTATCTGAAAGTGGTGGATGTCAATCCAGTGGGAGCGTTCATGGATTGGGGGCTGCCCAAGGACCTGCTGTTGCCTTATGCTGAACAGGCCAAAAAATTACAACCCGGTATGCACAAAGTGGTTTACGTGTATGTTGATCGGGCATCCTCCAGGATCACCGCCTCGGCCCGACTGGACAAACACTTGCATGAAGAGAACCGCCATTTCGTCCCGGGTCAAGCGGTGGATGTGCTGTTCTGTGGTCACAGTGATTTGGGCTACAAAGGTGTGATCAATAACACCCACCTGGGTTTATTGCATCACAGCGATGTGATGCAGCCGGTCAGAATTGGTCAGCGAACCACTGCCTACATCAAATCCATCCATCCCAGCGGGAAAATCAACCTGGCCCTTCACTTGCCCAATAAAAAACAATTGGGCGAATTGGCAGAACAGATTCTGGCTGACTTAGAGGCCAATGGGGGTGAATCACTGCTGACCGATCGCAGCAGTCCCGAGGACATCAAACGAAAATGGCAGGTCAGTAAGGGCAGTTACAAAAAAGCCTTGGGTGCCCTGTACAAAAACCGAAAAATCATCATTTTGCCAGACCGAATTCAATTGAATGACAGCGACTGAACCGGTGTCGCAAAATTTGCATTGGTTAACAAAACTGTGAATCTCTTGTGCTAATATGCTCACGTGTGTATGGTTGATGGTGATCAACCATTTGTAGTCAGTCAGTGTGTAGCGAGTAGTCCGCCATGAAGGTGTTTGTGACCACCAATCAAAAATCAGCAGCGACGGTATGCGTGTGGTTGCCAATGATCGCTTTGTTGAGTTTGTTGGGCTTGCTTGTGGGTCCGGTCCATGCCATCAATGATGAACAATGGCAAGTCGAACACATCCAAATCGAAGATGGCTTACCCGATTCGACCATTTACTCTGTGGTCCAAGACCAGTCCGGATTCATCTGGCTGGGCACCACCAGTGGTTTGGCCCGTTATGATGGTTACGCTTTCAAGTCCCTGAAACACGACGGGGCAGATCCCAACACGATTTCAAACAACAATGCCGGCAACATCTTTGTCGACTCCAAAAACCGCCTGTGGGTGGGCACCTTTGGCGGTGGGGCCAATTTGATGGACCTCGAGACCGGTGAACTCAGGCGCTTTCCTTATTCCAGCAGCCAATTCCAAACCATGGTCTCGGAAAATGTGCAAACCTTTCATGAAGACCCCTTGGGTCAAGTGTGGATCGGAACAGCCACCGGCTTGTATCGTTTTGATGAACAAAACATCAAATTCTACGCTTCTGGTTTGACGGCCTCCGGTGATGAGCCATATCGGGTATGGGACATCGTGGGCGATGAGCAACGACTTTGGTTGGGCACTTCAGATGGCTTGTATGAGGTCAACCCCATCAACGGGGGGTTCAAGCACCATCAATTGCCATTGAACTTACAAATCGACATCACTTCCAATCAGTTTCGCACCTTGCATTTAAAAGGTGATGCCTTGTGGATCGGTTCTTCCAGTGGCCTGTATCGATTTGACCTGAGAACGGCAGAGTTCAGCTTCCATGAAGCGACAGGCAACAACCTCAAAATCAATGACTTGTATGAAACCGATCAAGGTGATTTGTTGGTGGCCAGCATGGAAGGCTTGTATTTATTTGATTTGGCCAACGATCAATTCATGCAGCGCGAGGCGGGGCAGTTGTGGCAAGCCATGGGTCACGTGGATGTGCGCAACATCAACGTCGATCACTCAGGCATCATGTGGCTGGCCACGCGTGACAACGGTTTGTTTAAAATTGATTTGGCCGGAGGTTTGTTCAAGCACCACCCGAATTACCTGGCTGACGAATGGCTCACTGAAAAAGCCAAACAAGTGTGGTCAATTGAATACGATGCCGATGGCCTGATCTATTTCGGCACCTCTGAGACGGTGTTCAGAAGACACCTGGATGGGACCTATGACCGCATCACCACAGCAGAAGGGGACCCAATCGATGGTTTCATCAGAGACATTGAGACGACAGCGGCAGAAGGCTTGTGGATTGCTGGCAGCACGGGTTTGTATTTTCTCAATCGTGACAGCTCGGTGGCTGCAGCCGTCACCACCCCCTTTGACTTGGTAGGCATCGATCCAGCCGATATCTTTTCCATTGAGATCGATGATGATGGCGAAATGTGGCTGGCCTTGTATAACTTGGGCATATTGCGGTGGAACCGGGCGGCCAACACCGCCGAGTTGATGCAGTCATATGCGGCCGGCTCTTTGATTGATGTGAACATCACCCACATCAAGAAAGACCGTTTGAATAACCTGTGGATCAGCAGCAATTTGGTGGGTTTGTTTCGGTTTGATAAAGCGGTCAATCAGCTGACCTTATACCGTCACGATTACAACGACAAAACCAGCATCGCTTCCAATCGCATCAAAGATGTGGTTGAAGACAGCAGTGGCCGGCTATGGATCGCCACGCCCATGGGGTTGAGCCAGTATCACCATGATCGCAATGAATTCACCAACTACGCCAAAACCGAAGGTTTGATCAACAATCGGATCAATTTCATCATCGAAGATTCACAACAAACCCTCTGGCTGGGTAACAAGTTTGGCTTGACCAAATTCAATCCTGAACGCCAAGAATTCAAGAATTACTTGTTGAACACTGCGATACGACACGATGGCATGATCACCCGCTCAACCACCATTGATGACCGTGACGTCATTTGGTTGGGCAGCGCCAATGGTTATTACACCTTCAATCCCGATGACAACCAAGACAACAGTGAGTTTGTGCCGCCCCTTATTTTGACCGAGGTCAGGGTGGACAACCGGCCTTGGCGTCCAGGTAAATTGTTGTTTGAAGAATCGGCCTTTACCCTGAACCCTGAAAATCAGGTGATCAGCTTTGACATCGCGGTTTTGGACTACAAAGCGCCCGAACAAATTCAGTACTTGTATCGTTTGGAGGGCTTGCACGACAATTGGTTGGATGTCAGCAACACCCGTCGCATTGATTTGAAAGACTTGACCCCCGGCGCTTATCAGCTGGACATCATGGCGCACAACAACGACGGTCGTTGGGAGGAACAAAGTTTGCGCTTCCAAATCAAAGTGTTGCCGGTGTGGTGGGAGCGCACCTGGGTCAGGGCGCTGGCGGTGATCCTGTTTTTGCTGCTGGCCATCTTGTTGCACAACTACCGCACGTTCAAAATCAAACGCCAAAACTTGATGTTGGAACAAGAGGTGAGTAACCGAACTTTGGAGTTACAAAACCTCAATGAACAACTTGAGATGGCGGCCAATTCAGATTACCTCACGGGTTTGCCCAACCGCATGGCCTTCATCAATGCCTATGAAGAATTACTGAAACAGCGGGATGCCAACCCGTTTGGGGGTTGCATCGTGATGGGTGACGTCGATCATTTCAAATCGATCAATGACCGCTTTGGGCACAATGCCGGTGATGAGGTGTTGGTTCAAGTCAGCCAATTGGTGCAACAATCGTTGCGGGAAGAAGACTTGATTGCGCGGTGGGGTGGTGAAGAATTTATTTTTTACTTTGCCGACAAAGACGCCACCGCCACCGCCAATTTGATTGAACGCATCCGCGACACCGTCGAAAACAGTGTGCTTGATTACCAAGGGGAGGGCATCCAAGTGACCATGACTTTCGGCATCAGCCAACGGCAAGCAGGCATGAGTCTGATTGACTGCATCAATGCCGCGGATGAGGCCATGTACGCCGGTAAGCGCTCAGGTCGCAACCAAGTGGTGGTGGCTTAACGGTTCGGGTTGCTTGGGTTGAAATCCAAATGGACTCTCAACCGCAACAGCGGTCAAGAGTCCAATCATTTCGATCAGACGGCATCCGAGCCGTCGGCAAAATCTTCAAACAAATAGGTGCTCAAGTAGCGTTCGCCGGTGTCTGGCAACATGGCCAAGATGACCGAGCCGGCTGGGGCTTTGGCTGCTGTGGCCAAGGCTGCTGCAAAGGTGGCGCCGGCTGAAATGCCACACAAAATACCTTCTTTGGAAGCCAATGACAAGGCCGCCGATTTGGCCTGATGTTCATCAATTGGAATCAAGTCATCATAGATGCTTCGGTTCATCACATCGGCGACAAAATCTGGCGTCCAGCCTTGTAATTTGTGCGGTGACCATTCTTTGCCCGCCAATAATTGGGCTTCCACCGGCTCGGTGGCCACAATGGTGATGTCTGGTCTGGCCAGTTTCAACATTTCTCCGGCCCCGGTGATGGTGCCGCCTGTGCCATAACCGCTGACATAGTAATCCAGTCGTTGGCCAGCAAAATCGCGCAAAATCTCCGGCCCGGTGGTTGACCGGTGGTAGGCGGGGTTGGCTTCATTTTCAAATTGACGGGCCAAAAACCACCCGCGTTCATGCGCCAATTCCTCGGCCTTGGCGACCATGCCAGAACCCCTGGCTTCGGCTGGGGTCAGCACCACTTTGGCACCCAATGCGCGCATCAATTTGCGCCGTTCAATAGAAAAGGTTTCACTCATCACCGCCACAAACGGATAGCCTTTGGCGGCACAGACCATGGCCAGGGCAATGCCGGTGTTGCCGGAAGTGGCTTCCACCACGGTTTGGCCTGGTGACAATTCGCCTTTGGCTTCGGCGTCGGCGATGATGGCGTGGGCCAAACGGTCTTTGACTGAGGCCAAGGGATTGAAATATTCAGCTTTCACATACATGGTCACATGTTCAGGGGCGATGTGGTTGATGCGGATGATGGGGGTGTTGCCGATGGTTTCTAATATGTTGTTATAAATCATGGGATACTCATTAAGCAGTTTTCAATAATTCAGCCTGGTTTGGGTGGGCCACATGGGGGGCAAACCAATCCAGTTGTTGCGCATATGCGGCCACCTCGCCAATGACAATCAGGGCCGGTGACTTGATGGCATGGTCTCTTATCATAGCAGTTAATTGGTGTAATTGTCCGGTGACGGTGCGTTGTTCTGGTCGGGTGCCATTTTCAATGACGGCAAGGGGCACGGCGGGGTCTTTGCCATGGCTGATCAATTGGCGAACCAGCTCATCGGCCTTGATCAAGCCCATGTACACGGCCAAGGTCTGTTGATTTTTGGCATAGAACTGCCAGTCAATGGCATCTTTGGAGTCGCTGCAATGGGCGGTGATGAAGGCCAAACCCTGGGCGTGATCGCGGTGCGTCAATGGAATTCCTGCATAGGCTGCACAGCCCACAGCCGCGGTGATGCCTGGCACGATTTCAAAGTCGATTTGTTCGGCTTTGAGGGCTTGTATTTCTTCACCGCCGCGACCGAACACAAACGGGTCACCGCCTTTTAAACGGCACACGTGCTTGCCCAAACGGGCCTGTTTGATCAACAGTTGATTGATCGTTTGCTGTTTGGTTAAGTGCTTGCCTGCCTGTTTGCCCACATCTATCAACTCAGCATCTTGTCGAATCATGGCCATGATGTCGGTTGCAATCAAATGGTCATGCAGCACCACATCGGCGCTTTGCAGCACTTTGATGGCTTTGATCGTGAGCAAATCTGGATCACCGGGCCCAGCGCCAACCAAGCTGACCCGACCTTCGGTTTGGTTAACCGCTTCGATGTGTTGCTCAATTTGTGCTGAATTGGGGGTACGGTATTGGCCGCGCAACAGGCGCAAGCTGCCATGCGACCAATCAAAGAAGCGGTCCCAAAACCGACGTCGGTTGTTAAAACTTGGCACCCGTTGCTTGATGGTTGGTCGCCACTGGTTGGCTTGTTCAGCGATTTGTCCCAAATTCTTGGGCAACAAGTATTCGATTTTCTGTTTGATCATGCGGGCCAACACCGGGGCGGTGCCGGCGGTGCTGATGGCCACCTTGACCGGTCCACGATTGACCACGGCTGGGGTGATGAAATCACAACGGGGTGGTTCATCTACGGTGTTGATCAACCAACCACGCGTGGCGGTGTATTGATGGATTTGGGCGTTGAGCTGGGGGTCATCGGTGGCTGCAATCACCAACTTGGGTCGCGGCAGTTGTTGCAGCACCTGTAGGTCCTGCAGGTCATGTGTGATCAATTTGATCGGTTGGTGTTGAGCCGCCTGCTTGATGTCGGCATGGAAGGAGGCCGCCACACAATGCACCTCGGCGCCGGCTTGACACAATGATTTGATTTTTCGCCATGCCACGGCACCACCACCGATGACCCAAACAGGCTGTTGTTCAATGTTGAGATTGATTGGCAAATACTTCATGGCTCATATTCTCGATACAATGGGCTCAATATAACCATCTGGCCGGCTGATCCAAAATAGTTTAAAAGCATGGGTATATAACAAATAGTTATCAGACGTTTAGACGTCTATATTGTTTATTTGTGATCAGGCTGTTATGATCCGGTCTCATAGACCACAGCAACACCAAAGTGTCATGAAATTGCAACAACTCAGATTTTTTGTCGCCGTTTGTCATTCCGGCTTGAATGTGACTGCAGCGGCCAAACAACTGTTCACTTCACAACCTGGGGTATCCAGACAGGTGCGCCTGTTGGAAGATGAATTGGGTTTCAGTCTGTTTGTCAGACAGGGTAAAGCCCTGGTGGCTCTGACCCACGCCGGAAAAGAAGTGTTGCGGCGGTCCGAACGCATCCTCAAAGAGGTGGAAAACATCAAAGCCTTCAGTCATGAACTGACCAATGACCGCAATGGGCAATTGAACATCGCCACCACCCACACCCAAGCCCGATACGTGTTGCCATCGGTGCTGAAACAATTGCATGAGGTGTATCCGTCGATCAAAGTCAATTTATTGCAAGGCACATCGCAACAGAACCTGAAATCTTTGCGCGAGGGTGAAGTGGACTTCGTGATCAGCTCCGGCGGCACCGAAGAGGCCACCGACTTGGTGAAACTGGATTTGTATAAGTGGCAGCGCAAAATCGTGGTGCCCAAAGGCCATGTCTTGGCCCAACAAGACAGCATCACCCTGGCCGAATTGTCTGGGCATCCATTGATCGTCTATGTGGGCAATGACCAACAAAACTCCAGCCTGGTTCAGGCTTTCCAAGCAGCGGGTTTGGACTACCAAATTGTGTTCACAGCCCGTGATTCTGATGTCATCAAAACCTATGTCAGATCTGGTCTGGGGGTGGGCATCATTGCATCCATGGCGGTCGACAAACAGCACGACTCAGACCTGCATGCCCTGGACACGGTGGGCATTTTGCCGTTGAGCGCCACCTGGTTGGCGTTCAACCCCAGTTTGTTTTTGCGTGGCTTCATGCATGAATTCATTCAATTGTTTGCCCCCCATGTGAAGCGGGAGCAGGTGCAGTCTGCCATTGACAACAAGCTGTTGTTGATTGATCCCCAAAAGCAAACAGAGCCGATTGATTCTGCTTGGCAGTAGCCAATTGATTTGCGGTCCTTTTCAGGTTGGTGGTTTTATTTCAATGCCGAAGCCGATTTGATTGAATTGCATCAATGACCCCAATGAGCTTGTCATATTCTTGAATTCGGTCACTGATTCAAACGTTCGTTTAAAATTGTATTGACAACGCAAGTGTACTCTGTTAAAAAAATGTGAACAGGCCGTCAGAGCCTGACACACAACAAAAGAGAGGGTATTATGAACAGTCATCGAGTATCGACGACCGTCATGTTGGTTTTGCTACTGATCAGTGGATCATCCGCAGCCTCATGGTGGAACAACAACTACACCAAAACCAAGCATCCCATTGTTCTGGTCCATGGTTTGTTTGGTTTTGACCAAGCCTTTGGCATTTACAACTATTTTTATCGCATCCCTGGGGCCTTGGCTGATGACGGTGCCACCGTCTATGTGGCCGACGTCTCAGCGGCCAACTCCAGTGAACTGCGCGGTGAACAGTTGTTAGCTCAACTGGAGCTGTTACAAGCCTTGTATGGTCATCAAAAATTCAATTTAATCGGCCATTCTCATGGGGCACCCACGGTGCGCTATGTGGCGTCGGTGCGTCCTGAGTTGGTGGCCTCAGTCACTTCCGTGGGCGGCCCCAACACCGGCAGTCCGGTGGCCGATGCGGTGCAAACCGTGGCACCACCTGGGTCCTTCATCGAAACGGTGCTGGCTGCCACGGCCACGGCATTGGCGGAATTGATCGAGTGGGCTTCTGGCAATGACAGTGCCCCACAAGACGTGTTGGCGGCTTTGGGGGCTTTGACCAGCACCGGCGCGGCTCAATTCAATCAAAATTTCCCTGAAGGCATGCCCAACTCACCCTGCGGTGAAGGGGCTTATGCGGTCAATGGGGTGAAATACTACTCTTTCAGTGGCACCCGCACGGTCACCAATGCGCTCGATCCGATCGATGCACTGTTGGGGCTGACGGGGCTACTGTTTTATGGCGAAGCCAATGACGGTTTGGTGGGACGATGTTCTTCACATCTGGGTCGTGTGCTGCGAGACAACTACAAATGGAATCACGGAGATCAAGTGAATCAGGCTTTTGGGATCAGGGGCTTATTCACTTCGAGTCCAGTGGCGGTCTACCGGGCACACGCAAACAGATTAAAAAATGAGGGTTTATGAACCGTGAAATTTAAATACACCGCCTTAACGATCACCATCATCATCACCATCATCGCGTCCGTGAGCTGGTGGCAAATGGGGGTTGCTGCCAAAACGGTTCGGGTTCTCGAGCAGCCACTGTTGCGTGACACCCAGTTACCGGTCACACATTTCAGTCGGTCCCCCAGCACTGTCACAATGGCTGAGCAAGCCGATGCTTCCATGGCACAAGCGGTTGCCGTCACTTCACTGGCCGGCACCTCACCCGATGGGGCGGTCAATATTGATGCGCACGGTAATGTGTTGATAGATCAAGACTTGCACCGTTTGTTCGACTACTGTTTGACCGCGGTGGGAGAGCTGTCACCTGAGCAAATCAGACACCAACTGTTGACCACTGCCAGTGATTTCTTGTCACTGAGTCAGTTGGAACAGCTGCGTGATCATTTTGATAACTACCTGGAATATTTGCAGGCGGCCGATCATATGGCGCTGTCCAGCTTACCCAGCGATGATTTGGCCACGCAACTGGAGGCCATCAAAAAGTTGCGTCGGGATTACCTGGGTTCAGCCATGGCTGACGCTTTCTTTGCCGAAGAAGAAGCTTATGCCGGTTATGCCATGTCTGGTCAGTTATCAGAAGTGGAGGCCTCTGATGCGGTGAAACTGAAATGGCTGCAAGCCGAAGAGCAGGCCACTGCCTTTCATGACGTGTTGTTGGAAAATCAATTGTTCAATGAGGTGGCTTTGGCAGCCAGTGACCGCTTGACCGTTCGGGCGGAAACTTATGGCACCGAAGTGGCCTTGAAATTGGCTGCCTTGGATGCCCAACAACAATTGTGGCAAGCCGAAGTGGACCAATACCTGACCACCCGCCTTGAACTGGCGCATGATGCGGTGTTGTTGGCCGCCTATGAGGAAGCCATCGAGCCGCGAAAACTGCGGCGTTTGCAGGCCCATTACCGAGCCGAGTTTAACTAAGACCTGTTACATGAACCACCCGGTCGTTTCTGACAGCCGGGTGTTTTTTTTTGCTCATCACATTTTCACCCCATGTGCGACAAAATCAGGGTTTTGCACGACGCCGCCATTTTGAATTTGAGCCCAGCACACCAACAATCTGCGAACCAAACCCACTGGACCCTGTTGGCCATCCGTCATGCCATGGTGGCCGATGCCCATGCCATGCCGGTGCATTGGTATTACCGCAAAGCAGACATTGAGCGGGCTTTCCCGGATGGCTTGGATGGCCTGTATGCGGCACCCGCGCAGCACCCCAGTGCCATCATGTCTTTACACTCCAAGCAACACGGCGGACGACACCGCTTGGGCGCGCAACAAGCCGACGTGGTGGGGGCGGTGATCTTACATGACAAGGCTGAATTTTGGGATCGGCCAGGGGTGCATTACCACCAAGGCCTGCAAGCCGGTGACAACACCCTCAATGCCCACACCGTGTTGTGGTTATTACAAGCCATGGTTGACAGGGGTGGCAGTTACCAGGAGTCGGCTTTTTTGCAGCATTACGTGAATAAAATGACGGCCCAGCCACCACAGCACCCAGACACCTATGCCGAATCTTACCACCGGGGATTTTTTGCCAATTGGGCCAGCGGCCAAAGTGCAGCGGCATGTGCCGCCGTCACGCACGACACGCCTTCGGTGGGCGGTTTGGTCAGAATCGGGCCATTGGCGCTGCTGTTGTTGCATCAAGGCATGGCTGTGGCCGATGTCAAAACGGTGGTGGCGCGACACCTGGACTTAACCCACCCCGATGCGGCTTTGAAAAAGGTCTGTTTCCAGTATGTGGATCTGATCAGCGGTTTACTGGCTGCCGCTGACCCAGCCGCCGCTGAACGGTTGTTGCAACAACATTTACTGACCGCAGCGGGGCGCCATTTCAAACGCAAACCCGTGGCACAATGGTCTGATGCAGCAGTGCTTGGTGGCTTGTATTCAACCGCTTGTTACATCCGTGATGCCTGGCCCAGTGTGTTGTATCTGGCCAATAAATACCATCACGACCTGCGCCAAGCCTTACAAGTCAATGCCCAATTGGGGGGCGACAACGTCCACCGAGGTGCGGTGTTGGCTTTGCTCATCACTTTGATCAACCCCCAGCCACTGGATGACTGGTATGCGCAGTTGACCCTGGCCGCTGAATTGGATGCCTGTTTGGCGGCATTGGGGCTGTTGTCATGATGAAACGGTTGCAATGGCTGCTCACCCTGGTTGTGATGTTGACGATGCTGGCTTTGGTCAGTGGTTGTTGGCGCTCAGCCCAATATCAAAAACCTGCGGTGGCCGCTCCGCACCATGGTCCAGATCGCTTCATCAGCCAGTCGCAAAAAAGCGACTCGCCGTTTTGGGATTACCTCAAAATGCGTTGGCGGGAAGGGCGCATCGAGTCGGCCTCAGCCAACGACATACAAGCGGTCATGGTGGCGGTTGATCAGGCATTGATCCAAGCCGAGACGCCAGAGCCGAGGGTCACTTGGTTGGGACATGCTGCGGTGTTGGTGCAATACCAAGGCGTCAGTTTTTTGACCGATCCGCATTTGAGCGACCATGCCTCTCCTTTGCCATTTGGCGGCCCCAGCCGGGTGGTGCCACCGGCGTTGACGGTCGAGCAATTGCCTGAGGTTGATTTCGTGGTGATCTCACACAACCACTACGACCACCTGGATCACGAAACCGTGGTCGCTTTGGGCAATCGGGTGCATTGGTATGTGCCGTTGGGCATTCAACAATGGTTGTTGAAGAGGGGCATTGATTCTGACAACATCACCGAGTTGGATTGGTGGCAGAGCGAGTCATTTGGGCCTGGTATTGAGGTGGTGGCCACCCCTTCACAACATTGGTCCAAACGCACCCCGTTTGACACCAACAAAACCCTGTGGGCCAGCTGGCACATCAACATCCATGGCTTCAAGACCTGGTTTGCTGGAGACACCGGCTACCACGCCCAACGCTTTCAACAAATCGGCCAACAATTGGGCCCCCATGACCTGGCTTTGATCCCGATTGGTGCTTATGGCCCTCGGTATTTCATGTTGCCTCAACATGTTGATCCGGCACAAGCCGTACAAACCCATTTGGACGTCAAATCCAAACACAGTGTGGGCATCCATTGGGGGACATTTGAATTAACCCATGAGCCATTCTTGGCGCCCAGAAAATTACTGGAGGAATCAGCCAAAGAGCTGTCTCATGGGGTGTTTGAAACTTTGCAAGTGGGCCAAACGCGGTTGTTGACACTGCAAGTGGAATAGGCCGGGGCCGCCCTGAGGCTATTGGCCGCGTAATTTTCGGTCGTATTCGGTGTTGCTTTTGCTGAGGTCTTCGTCGGTGGGCAGGGGTTGGCCAGTGTAGGCATGCAGGAAGGCTTCACACAACAATTCGCTGTTGGTGGCATGTTTCAGATTGGCCACCTGTCGGCGGGTGCGTTCATCGGTCAGAATTTTCAACACATCAAACGGGATGGAGACCGTGATCTTCTTGACCCGCTCACTCTTTTTGCCATGTGGCACATAAGGATTGATGTATTTGCCGTTCCAAGCCATATAAACGTCCAGATTGATAAAACCATCATTTTATCATGAAGCCGAGTGAATTCAACGTTCACTTTTTCTTGTAGGACAGGAAGAATCCTTCCAAGTCACCATTTTCGGTGTAGGGGTTGATGCCGACCAATTCATAGCCAGCGGCACCGAATTCGGCATGGATTTTGGTCATCTTTTTGGCCGCCAGGTTTTTTCTGGTCAGCTTGTTCACATCCATGAACACCGTCATGGCCGGTAAGTTGTTGGCTTGGGCGTATTCGGCATCGGATTTGGCGGTGGCCCAGCTTTGCCACAGCATCAGGCTGGTGAAGATCATGGCTTGGTACAGTTTCATGCGTTGCTCCGGTTTTGATTTGTCGTTCAGGGCATTGTATTTACTGACAGGGGTCCAATACAATAGTGCATTTTGAACAATTGGACAGTCAATGAACACGGTTTTAACAGGAATCACCACCACCGGCACCCCGCATTTGGGTAATTACGTGGGTGCCATCAAACCCGCCATCAAACGCAGTCAAGACGAGGCGGTTAACAGTTATTTCTTTTTGGCCGATCACCACGCCCTGATCAAATGCTGGGAACCTGAGCGGGTGGCACAATCCACCAAGGAAATTGCTGCCACGTGGTTGGCTTTGGGCCTGGATACCGACCAGACATTCTTCTACCGCCAATCAGACATTCCAGAGATCACCGAGTTGACCTGGCTGTTGACTTGCATGACCGCCAAAGGCTTGATGAACCGGTCGCATGCCTACAAAGCGCAGGTGGCCGAAAACACCGAAAAAGGGGAAGAAGATCCGGACAAAGGCATCACCATGGGCCTGTTCAGTTATCCGGTGTTGATGGCCGCTGACATCCTGATGTTCAATGCCACTGAAGTGCCGGTGGGCAAAGACCAAACCCAGCACCTGGAAATGGCGCGTGACATCGGTGCCCGTTTCAATCACCATTTTGGTGAGCACTTCGTGATGCCCAAAACCGTGGTGGATGACAACGTAGCGGTGTTGCCTGGTTTGGATGGTCGAAAAATGAGTAAGTCTTACAACAACACCATCCCTTTGTGGTTGCCAGAGAAACAACTGCGAAAACACATCATGAAGATCAAAACCAACTCCTTGGAGCCCGGTGAACCGAAAGATCCCCATGATTCTTTTGTGTTTGATATCTACAAAGCCTTTGCATCTGAACAACAAGTGAATGAAATGAAGGCCGAATTTGCCAACGGCATCGCATGGGGTGCGGCCAAGCAAGTGCTTTTTGAGATGATCAACACAGAATTGCAAGAGGCCCGGGAAAAATACCAAGAATTGATCAACAACCCCGCTATAATTGAACAGGAGTTAAAAAAGGGTGCGGCCAAAGCCCGAGCCTATGCCACGCCATTTTTGGTGCGATTGAAGGAGGCAGTGGGGATCCGGCCAATCAAATAATTGCAGTATCGAAAAGAGGTGAAGTATGGTCGATTTTAAATTTGGACAAGTGATGTCCACCTTGTGGAAAACCAAAGAGTTTGTGCTGTTTCGGTTTTTGATCTACATGGGAATCACCTTGGCCTACATCATCGGCACGGGGACCGGTGGCGGCATCGGCTATTTGATCGGCAGTGTCGGTGATGGCAAAGAAGGCGGTTTGTTTTATGGCATGGTCGGCGGCTTCACCTTGGTCAGCGGCATTCTGTACTACGTGCGGGAATATTTGCTGTATTTGGTTAAAGCCGGACACATCGCGGTGATCGTCAAACATTTGGACGGTGAACCCATGCCTGATGGCCAAGGCCAAATCAAATATGCCCAACAAGTGGTGAAATCGCGCTTCAAAGAATCATCGGTGTTGTTTGGCGTCGACCAATTGATTAAAGGGGTGCTGAAAACGTTCAATCGCATCTTTTCCGGGGTCATGTCGTTCCTGCCGGTGCTGCCCCAAGGCTTGGTAAATTTCATCAATGCCGTGATCAACATGTCTTTGACTTATGTGGATGAAGTGATCTTGGCATACTACATCAGGAACAATTCTGAAAATCCCTGGGAAGACTCACGCAAAGCCTTGGTGCTGTATGCGCAGAATTACAAAACTTTTCTGAAAAACGCCTTGTTCTTGACCATCATCACATGGGTCTTGTCTTTGCTGGTGCTGGTTATGGTGTTTGCCCCATTGGCGGGCCTGCTCGGCTTGATTGGTTATGACGGCAATGTGTGGGTGTTGGTGTTGGCCATCGTCACCGCTTGGGGCATCAAAGCCGCGTTGATCGATCCGATTGCCATGACCGCGTTGATGCAGGTGTTTTTCAAAGTCACCGAAGGGCAGGAACCGAATCCAGAATGGGAGGCCAAGTTGGAACGGGGTTCGAAGAAATTCGTGGCCCTCAAAGACAAAGCCCTGGGTTGGGCCAAATCGAAAATGGGTGGTGGTCGCACGCCAGATGCCAACGCCGAATAAACCCTGCCATGCCAAACCCCACACGGGCCTTCATGGGCGGCGTTGACTGGTGCAAGATTTCACCCACCGAGTCATCACCCTGATTGGCCAAATCCCGGCAGGCCAGGTGGCCACCTACGGACAAATCGCGACCATGGCTGGTAACCACCGGGCTGCCAGGCAGGTGTCCCGGGTGTTGCACAGCTGCAGCCAAAAGTATCAACTGCCCTGGCATCGGGTGATCGGTGCCGGTGGTCGCATCACCATTCCCAAAGACCTGCCCAGCCACCAAAGACAACTGAAAAAGCTGCAATCAGAAGGCATACAAATGGGTCTCGGTGATACAATAGATCTGTCAATTTACCAATGGCCAGGAACCACCCCAGACCCACATGATCAAAACGTCTGAATACATCAAACGTCGCCAACAACTGATGAAAATTGCCGGCGCCAACTCCATCACCTTGTTGGGCAGTCGGCCTGAATACTTGCGCAATGGCGATGTGCACTATGGCTACCGTCAGGACAGTGATTTTTATTACTTGTCTGGTTTCAATGAGCCCGACGCGGTGTTGGTCTTGCTGCCTGGTAACCGCACAGAAAAGCAGGTGTTGTTTTGCCGTGAAGCCGATCCCAAAAAAATCATGTGGGACGGCCCCATGGTGGGCACCCAAGGCGCGGTTGATCACTATGGCTTTGATGCGGCTTATGACATCAAAGAAATTGATCGGCGGATGCCTTTGCTGTTGGAAGGCTGTGAAAAGGTCTGCTTCAAGATTGGCGACAACAACGATTTTCATCAACGCATCGCCTTGTGGATCAAAGCCATCGAAACCCGCCAAGGGCAAAAATCCAAAGCCCCCGAGGAGTTCATGTCAATCAGCCACGTCATCCATGACATGCGTTTGTACAAATCACCGGCTGAAATCAAATGCCTGAAAAAATCCGCCGACATCGCGGCCGCTGCTCACATCCGCATGATGCAAAGCTGCCAGGCTGGCCAATATGAGTATGACTTGCAGGCAGAATACAGCAAACACCTGATCAGCCACCGATCACACAGCAGTTACCCACCCATCATTGGCAGTGGTGAAAACGGCAACATCTTGCACTATATCAACAACGATCAACAGTTGCATGACGGTGATTTGGTGTTGATTGATGCCGGTGCCGAATATGATTATTACGCTTCAGACATCACCCGCACATTTCCGGTCAATGGTTGTTTCAATGCCCGCCAAAAGGACTTGTATGAAGTGGTGTTGCAGGCCCAAACCGACGCCATTGATGCGGTCCAAGTCGGCAGTCATTGGAATGACTTTCATGACGCAGCGGTGAAAACCATCAGCCAGGGTTTGCTTGACTTGAACATCATCAAAGGCAGTTTGGCCCAGGTGTTGGAAGAAAAAACCTATTCTCACTACTACATGCACATGACCGGCCATTGGTTGGGTTTGGATGTGCATGACTGCGGCGATTATCGGGTGGATGACTTGTGGGTGGAATTGGAAGACAACATGGTGTTGACGGTTGAACCCGGCATCTACATCAGTGAGCATTCCAAGGCACCGAAAAAATGGCGGGGTATGGGCATCCGCATTGAGGACGATGTGCAGGTGACCAAAAAAGGTCCGGTGGTGCTGAGTAAAAATGCGCCCAAGCAAATCGCCGACATCGAACACATTATGAGAGGATAACCATGAGAATATTATTGACCTTGTTGCTTTTTTCATCCGCACTGCAAGCCACCACCATCCATTGTGGCCACCTGTTTGATGCCGCGGCCGGTCGCATGCTCAAGGATCAAGTGGTGACCATTGAGGGCAATCGGTTCAGCCAAATCAGCAGCCACAACGGTGAAGCCGTGGACCATGATTTCAGTGGGTACTATTGTTTGCCCGGATTGATGGACATGCACACCCACATCACCCACGAACACAGTGCCTCGCGTTATTTGGAAAAATATGAATTGAATGAAGCGGATGTGGCCTTCAATGCCGCCATGTTCGCCGCCCGCACCTTGGATGCCGGTTTCACCACGATCCGGGATTTGGGTGATTCGTTCAACGTTTCGGTGGCCCTGAAAAAGGCCATTGCTGCAGGCAAAACCAGGGGGCCGAGAATTTTCACCACAGCCAAATCATTGGCCACCACCGGTGGCCATGCCGATCCGAGTAATGGTTATCGAGATGGTTTGTTTCCACACTCCACGCCGACCCACGGGGTCATCAATGGACCGGCAGATGCCATGCGTGCGGTCAGGCAGCGCTATCAGGACGGGGCCGATTTGATCAAGATCACTGCCACCGGTGGGGTGTTGAGTCAAGCGGCCAGTGGTGACAATGCCCAATTCAATGACGAGGAATTGACGGCCTTGATGGCCACGGCGAAAGATTATGGCTTCAAGGTGGCAGCCCATGCCCATGGCAAAGCCGGTATGAAGCGGGCCATTGAAGCCGGCGTGGTCAGCATTGAACATGGTACCTACTTGGATGATGAAATCATTCGTTTGATGAAACAACACGGCACATTCCTGGTGCCCACCTTGATTGCCGGCGATTGGGTCACTGAAAAATCCCAGGTCAAAGGTTTCTTTCCCGATGTGGTGGCCAAAAAAGCCGCGACCATTGGTCCGGTGATTGCCGGATCGTTCAATCGGGCTTTCAAAGCCGGGGTAAAAGTCGCCCTGGGCACCGACAGCGGGGTGTCAGAACATGGTCGCAACGGTGAAGAATTTGGCTTGCTGGTGCGCCATGGCATGACCCCGGCGCAAGCCATTCAAGCCGGCACCATCCATGCCGCTGAATTGTTGGGCCAAGCCGACCAACTGGGCCAAATCAAGCCGAATTTTTTGGCCGATCTGGTGGTGGTCACTGACAACCCATTGGTTGATATTGAGACCATGACCACAGTTGCGGTGGTGATCAAAGATGGTAAAATAGAAAAGAACACCCTCACGAACTGAGTACTTGCCATGAAACCTCTGGTCCCGATAACCTTCATGCTGTTGCTTTTGGCATGGCCCATTCAAGCATGCCAAACACCCGCCAGGGCCAAAATCATGGGCAAGAAATACCCAGACATTGATTTTGCCAAAATGATGCACCAGGCGCACAATCAGCCATACACCGGCTATGCCTTCAAAGCGGCCCATGATTGCAGCAACGGCATGGCCGACATTTTTGCTTGCCACAACATCGATTTGAAAGGGCATTTGGACCTCAAAACCCTGGGCGGCGGACAAGGCTCAGATTCATGGGGTTGGAAACACGAAGCCAGCGGCCGTTATTTTGCCTTGGTGGGGCGCTCCAATGGCACCTCATTCGTGGAAATCACCGACCCTGATGAGCCGGTGTTTTTGGGCAATTTACCCAGCGAGTTTTCAGCAAGCACCTGGCGCGACATCAAAACCCGTGGCCAATACGCTTTCATCGTGGCCGACAACATCGGCGATCATGGCATGCAAGTTTTTGATTTGACCCGGCTGTTGTCGGTGCCCAACAAGCCCGCCACCTTTACGGCCGATCATGTGTACCGAGGCGGGGGCTTTCGGGATGCCCACAACATCGCCATCAATGATGCCTCAGGTTTTGCTTACTTGGTTGGTGGCAACACCTGTGATGGTGGCTTGCACATGGTCAACATCAACAACCCATTGTCGCCACAGTTCGCGGGTTGTTTTGAACAAGATGGCTACACCCATGATGTGCAATGCCTGAATTACCAAGGACCGGATGTGGATTACCAAGGTCGAGAATTGTGTTTTGCCAGCAACGAAGACACCGTGACCGTGGTCGATGTGACCAACAAAAACAGTCCCACCCAGTTGGCCAGAACCGGTTACAGCGGATCGCAGTATACCCATCAAGGGTGGTTGACCCCTGATCAAAGATATTTTGTCATTGATGATGAGCTGGATGAGAGCTTCAATGGTCACAACACCCGCACCATGGTGATGGATTACCTCAACATTGATCAACCGGTGTACCGGGGATTTCATGAAGCCCACGGTGCTTCCATAGACCACAATCAATACATCGTTGATTCACACACTTATCAGGCCAATTACTCGCGCGGTTTGCGGATTCTGGAATTGGGTAACTTGAAACAGGCTGAAATGAAGGAAGTGGCTTTTTTTGATACCTATCCTGAAGGGGACGGCACCGGATTTCCCGGGGCTTGGAACGTGTACCCCTTTTTTGACAATGGCATTGTCATCGTGTCCGACATCAACCGGGGGGTGTTCATTTTGCAACCCAATTTGCCGCCTGTGGATCTGATTTTTATTGATGGCTTAGACTGAATTGATCAACCCGGTGGCATCGGCGGCATTCACGTGCCACAAAATGTCTGATAATTCAAATCATCATCGGCATCGAATGCTTGATACAGGGCGGTTTCTGCTTGCACTTCATACGGCTTCCTGAGCACTTTTAACATGGCCATGACAGCATCGGCCTGTCGGCTCTGCTCGGTTTCTTCCAAGGTTTGTTCCACCAGTTGGTTTCGCGGAATCACCACGGGGTTGTGCCGCCCCATGGTTTGTTGCGCGGACTCCGGTGAAATGCCGTGTTGTGCCAACTGAGCTTGCCAGGTGTTAACCCAATCAGTCAATTGATCATGGATTTGTGTTTGGCTTTGATCGGCGGACAACAGCTGACCCAATTGGACAAAAGTGTGGGTGTAATCCAATTGCCGGTCTTGCATCACATCCAATAAGGCATTGACGACTTGCGGTTCTACTGTCGTGGCATCGGTAAAACCCAGCTTGCCCGCCATCATGCGGTGAAAAGCCGCTTGGTATTGATCACGATAACCTTCGATCAAGGGCATGACATCGGCCACCGCTTGATCGGTGTCGTCATTGATCAGTGGCAACAAACATTCGGCCAATCGGGCCAAATTCCATTGCATGATGGCCGGTTGATTGCCATAAGCATAGCGGCCTTGGTGATCAATGGAACTGAACACAGCGCCCGGATCATAGGCACCCATCATGGCACAGGGCCCGTAATCAATGGTGTGACCTGAGACCAGGATGTTGTCCGTGTTCATGACCCCATGGATGAAGCCAACACGCATCCACTCAACCACCAAATTAATCTGTAAATCAATCACATGGGAAAGAAAGTCAAGGTATTTTGTGGGCTTGTCACCCAGATTTTCTGGGCCGTGCAATGCGATCGCCAAATCGGCCAAGGTTTGCACCGCTTGGTGTTGGCCACGGGCAGCGAAATGTTCGAAGGTGCCGATGCGCAGATGGCTGTTGGCGATGCGGGTGACCACCGCACCGGGTCCTGGCGTTTGGCGCATCACGGTGTCACCGGTGCTCACCACCGCCAGGGTGCGGGTGGTGGGCACACCCAAAGCATGCATCGCTTCTGACATCAAAAATTCCCTGACCGCCGGTTTCAAGGCACACAGGCCATCGCCATTTCTGGAGTAGGGGGTGCGACCTGAGCCTTTCAAATGCACATCGAACTGTTCTCCTTGAGAGGATGTCAGCTCACCCAACAAGTGGGCCCGGCCATCACCCAGGTGTGGATTGAATTGGCCAAATTGGTGACCTGAGTAGGCCATGGCCACCGGTTGTGAACCGGGCAGCAGCTTTTGCCCACTGAAAACCAGCGCCTGTTGCTGGGGGTCAAAGTCAATGCCCAGTGTATCGGCCAAGGCTTCGTTCCACAGCAACACGCTGGGTCGGCTGCATCGGCCTGGCTGGGTCGGGGAGCTGAATTCAGGACCCAATTGTGCGTAGTTGGTTTGCAATGCTGCGGTCATCTCAGTCACGCTTTGATCAGTTTTTGGTACACCGAAGGCACCACCAACAGTGACAAGGCGGTCGAGGCCAGCAGGCCGGAAATGATGGACCAAGCCAAAGGCGGCCACAATGTGGATTTGGTCATCACCAAGGGCAACAAACCGGCGATGGTGGTCAGCGTGGTCAATATGATAGGCCGCGTGCGGCGCGCCACCGCTTGTTCTATGGCGGTGGACATGGACATGCCACTGTCTTGATTCTTCTTGATCAAATCCAACAGCACAATGGCGTTGTTGACCACGATTCCGACCAGCGCCAATACCCCCAGGGTGGCGGTGAAGCCAAATGGGGTGCTGGTCAACAACAAACCAAAAGGCACCCCGGCAAAGGCCAATGGCACCGTGATCAATATGATCAACACTTTTTTAAAGGAGTTGAATTCAATCAACAAGAACACCAACAACATGATGATGCCAATGGGTAAGGCTTTGCCCAGCGATTGGTTGGCCTTGCCAGACTCTTGTACCGAACCGGCCACATAATACCTGACTCCTCGTGGGAATTCGACTTCAGCCAGACGCGGTAAAAACACATTCAGCACATCATCATAGGTGTAACCGTCGACCGTTTCAGAATACACCGAAGCGGTGCGTTGCAGATTGATGTGGTTGATGGAGGCGGGCAGCCATTCAATGCTTTGTTCGGTCAAGGCATTCAAAGACAGCTGGTATTCACCGTTGTTGATGGAAATGTCATCCAGATCCTGGACATTGAAGTTGACGTTTTCTGGTGATTGCATGACGATGTTAACCGGGTCTACGCCACCGCGGAATTGACCGATGATCTGTCCTGAGGTGCGCAGGGCCAAGCCACTGGCCAGTTCATCACGGGTCACGTCATTGCGGTTCAACAAGGCGTCTTTGGGTGTCAGTGTTAACTTGGCCATGCCCAAGCCAATGGTGTTGCGCAGGGTGCGTGTGCCCGGTGTTTCACTGAGCAGGTCTTGAATCTTGCGCACCGATTCGGTCAATTCACGGCGGTCCTCGGCAATCACCCGAATTTCAATTGGCGCATCGGCCGGTGGCCCTTGCCCCAAACGTCTGGCGACGATTTCGGCTTGAGGGTATTGGGGTGAAATTTCTTCGGCCATCCAATCAATGATAGGGCCTGCGTTTTCCACATCATCCAGGATGCCAATGATGCGGGCAATGTGTGGCGCCCGGGGTTTTTCCACCAAGTTGTAATAAAACACCGGGCCAGAATTACCGACAAAAGTGGCGGTCTTTTGCACATGTTCGCGGTTGGCCAATTGCTGGGCAATGGTTTGGGTCACTTGGGTGTTCTGGATGATGTGTGAGTTTTCTGGAAATTTGATGTCCACGATCAATTGGTTGCGATCGGTGTCCGGGAAAAAGTCCCTTTGCACAAAGCCAAACAGGAATCCAGAAACCACCAGAAAACCCAGTGCCCCAACAATGATGGTGTTGGTTTTGCTGACCGCCACTTGACCCAGTTTTTGTCCCAATGCTTGTAACTTTGAGTGTTGATTTTCTTGGTGTGGTCGCAAAAAAATGTGGCTGAATGCCGGGGTTACCATGATGGCATATATATAACTGACCGAAATCGATAAAATGATCATGGTGGGTATGGCACGGGTGAAATCAGCCGAGTTGCCTTGTGACAACAGCATCGGCATGAACGCCGCAATTGTGGTGCCTGTGGCCGAGCCCAATGACATGGCCAAGTTCTTCACTGAGGTCACCGAAGCGTCAGATCCGCGCATGCCTTCATCCATGTGGTACTGGATGTTTTCCACCATCACAATGGCGTTGTCCACCAGCATACCCAAACCAATCACCATGCCGGCAATGGCCATTTGATGCAGCACCCCACCACCCATGTTAAAAATGGCCAAGGAAGAGAAGGTCACCAAGGGAATCACAGTGGCCACCACCAACCCGGGTCGCAGGCCCAGGAAAAAGGCCAGGATCAGGGTCACAAACAGCATGCCGGTCAGCAACGAGCCGCCGAGCTCTTGAATGCGGTCCAACACACGGTCGGGTTGGAAGAAAACTTCTTCGATGGTGACTTCAGGGTACAAATCACGCACATCATCCATATAAGCACGCAGTTCATCACCGAAGTCCACCACATTCAATTGGTTGATGGGCACATACAAACTCAAAGCAATGGCCCGTTCACCGTGGTGCCAAAAGCCCGAATTGGACACGGTTTCGGCTTCCCATTTGATGTCCGCAATGGCCGACAGCGGCAATTGTTCGCCATTGGTCAATTTAATCGGCGTGTTTTTGATTTCTTCCAATGATTTGAATTCGGTGTGGGCATCGATGTTGACCCGATTATTGCCCACATGCAGGGCATTGATCGGCTGGGCTTTGGTGCGTTCATTGATTTGTCTGGCGACCGATTCGTGGTTGATGATGGCGCTGTTGTTGAACGATTCTTTGAGGGTGATGGTGATTTGTTCTTCTGGCATGCCATACAAAGACACTTTGCCAATGCCGGGCAAATTGAACATGCGGTTCTTGATCGATTTGGCCGCTTCACGCAGTTGCATGATGTCGTTGATGCCAGACAAACTGTAAACCGCCACGGCGGTGTCCAGCAAGCGGTCCTCCACTGAGGGCTCCAGTACCCCGTCGGGAAATTTCACCTGGGCTTTGTCCACCGCCCGCCGCACCCGGTCCCAGACCAAGTCGGTGTCAGTGATGTGGTCCAACATTTTCACAATGACTTGCGCAAAGCCAGAACGCACGGTGGCCCTGATTTCATCGATTTCTTCAATCTGAGCCAGCTCTTCTTCCAGAGGTTTGAGCACCTGCTTTTCGATTTTTTTGACATCAGCACCTGGGTACTGCACCAACACAAATCCTTGGCGATAGGGGAAGAACGGGTCTTCCTGGCGGTTCATGCTGGTCCAGGAAAACGTCCCAAACAATGCCAACAAAATGGAGGTGGTTAAAATCAGTCGTTTCTGGCCGACCAACACCCTGACCACACTCATGATTGGTTCAGCTTTTGGTTGGGTGAGAGGTTCACCTGACCGGCAGTCACCACTTCGATGGCACCTTGGTGCGGCATTTCCACTATCACATCATTGTCCTCGATGTCGATCAACTTGATGGCGGTCTGTATGACTTGGTTGTTGTCAATCAGGAACACAAAGGGTTCATTGATGCCGTCATCGATCACACTTTCCATGGGCAGGCGATAATACTGGCCCATGTCTTCTTTGATCTCAGCGGTGATTTTTTCGCCGGATTTGATGTCGTGTTCAATCGGCACATCCAGCATCACTTTGAACAACTGGGATTTGGGGTTGGCCGATAAGCTGATTTCTTTGACCGTGGCGGTCATTTCATGCTGCAGATAATTCACTTTCAAAGATTGTCCCAACACCATGTTTTTATGGATGTATGCGGGCAGGAAAATGGGGGCTTCCAGCGAGGTGACACCGCCGACCAACAGCACCACTTCACCCGGGGCGATGACTTCGCCGGCTTCTTTGTAAATTTCAGCCACGTTGCCGGCAAAAGGGGCCTTGAGCAGCGTTTCATCGTACAGTGATTGTGCCTGTTCCAGTTGGGCTTCCAAACTTTTGCGGGTGGCCAGCAAGTTGTCCTGTTGATTGGTCAGTCGATCCAGTTCATTTTGACTGATGGCATTGGTTTTTTTGAGGTTTTCCACCCGCTTCACTTCGGCACTGTTTTGTTCCAAAGTGGCATCAATGGCGTCGATTTGACTTTTGAATTGTTGTATCTGTGGCGCCAATGAGGGATTGCTCACCTTGAACAGTTCCTGTCCAGGTTCCACTTGATCACCGATTTTGATGTACTGTTCAGCAATGATGCCACTGACTTGAAACGACAGGCTGGCTTGATCAGTGGGCACCACAAAGGCCGCCACTTGGTGTGTTTTGAATTGTTGGGTGGGTGAAAAGGTGGCAGAACTGTAGCCAATTTTTTCATCGTGTATTGGCGGTTGTTGTTCCTGTTGGCAGCCCGTCAGAAACAACACCAACAGGGTCAATAGTGGGGTGGGTGATATGGCTTTCATGGTTTGATACCTTCGATGGTGTTGTTGATGAAATCATGGATGAACGCATCTGGATTTTCGTATATGGCTGGATCCCAATGTTCGAAATGACACTGGGCGACAAAATATTGGTTGATGACGGTGATGAAATTCATCACCAGCACCACAGGATTAAATCCCTGACGCATCAGACCGTCGGCTTGGGCCTGTTTAATCAATTCACTGCCTCTGGCGATCAGTGGCTGGTCCATTTGTCCGCAAGTTTCGTCATTTTCCAAATGGGCATAGGCAAAAAATCGTGGGATCATCGGGTTGTTTTTGACAAATTCAAAGTAATAGAGCATGGATTTACGGATCAACTCAATGGGGTCTTTTTCCACTTCAAACAGGTTCATTTGATTGTCGGCGTATTGTTGAAAAAAACGTTCTTTGACGGTTTCCCACAATTGTTCTTTGTTTTCAAAATGATGGAAGATCAAACTTTTGGTGACGCCAGCTTGCTTGGCAATCATGGACAAAGACACATGGGCAAAGCCATGACTGGCGAACAGCACCAACGCTTCTTGCAGTATTTTTTCTTTTTTCGATACACTCATGGGGCCCATTATAACGATTGACTGACCGATCGGTCAACATTAATTGTAAAAAACAAGTGATTGCAGTTTCATGGCCAATGATGTTTTTCGATACATAAATAATGACCTCTAGCACAATCATTCAGATAAGCCATGGTCTACAGTCTGATGGGTTTTCACGACAATTGAATGTCATCCACCTTAGACTGATGCATTCTGAATTAGCCAACCAATTGGGAGACACACATGCCAGCCAAATCAGGGGTGAGCCGCAGCGGCCACACATCCATCTATTTGTACATATTAATCGCATTCTTAACCATGGCAGGGACCAACTTCGCTTGGGCCCAAGCCGATGACCCTGGCACCCGCCTGCTGCGCTTTGCTGACATCCATGAGGATCATGTGGTGTTTGTTTATGCCGGTGACATTTATTTGGTGGACATCAACCAAGGCCAGGCAACCCGCTTGACCGCGCACAAAGGTTTTGAAGCGTTTCCCAAGTTTTCTCGTGATGGCCAAAAAATAGCCTACACCGCAGAATACACCGGTACCCGGCAAGTTTATGTGATGAACGTGGATGGCAGTGACATCCAGCAATTGACTTGGTACAACGACGTCGGGCCGATGCCACCTCGAGGCGGCTTTGATTACCGCATCCTGGATTGGTCAGCAGACAGCCAAAATGTGTTGGTGCGCGCCAATCGATTGCCATGGGGCATCCGCATGGGTCAACCTTATTGGGTGCCGGTAGCTGGTGGCATGGAGCAGCCATTGGCGGTGCCCGAATCCGGTGGTGGCATGTTGTCACCGGATGGCACAAAATACATTTATACGCCGATTGATCGTGAGTTTCGGACTTGGAAGCGCTATCGTGGCGGTCGGGCCCAAGATGTGTGGATTTATGATCTGGAGAACAACAGCAGTGAACAACTCACCACCCATGATGCCACCGACCACCAGCCGGTGTGGGTGGGTGATGACATCTACTTCCTCAGTGATCGCGATTATCACTTGAATTTATACCGCTACGTGGCTGGCGGGGAGCCGGTGAAAGTCACTGAACACAATGAATTTGATTCGCTGTGGGCCTCTGCCGGTCCCACCGCCGTGGTGTATGAGAACGGGGGTTATTTGTGGCGCTATGATCCGCAAAGCAACCAGTCCAAACAGTTGCGCATCCAGGTGCCAGCCCATGGCGAGCCACAATTGGCCAAAACCAAATCGGTCAAAGACCATGTCGAGTCCATGAGCCTGTCACCCGATGCCAAACGGGTGGCGGTGGCAGCCCGCGGTGAATTGTTCTCGGTGCCAGCCAAACAAGGCGAGATCAAAAACATCAGCCAAACCCCATCAGCCCGTGAAATCAATGTCGCCTGGTCGCCAGATGGCCAGCACATTGCCTACCTCAGTGATGCGTCCGGTGAGTATGAACTGTACACCCAGCATATGCGCAGTGGCCAAGTAGAACGCATCACAAGCGATGGATCGACTTGGCGCTTTCCACCGGTGTGGTCGCCTGACAGCAGCAAACTGGCTTATGGTGACACCAACCAAAATTTATGGGTGGTGGATGTGAACAGCAAAAAAACCAAGAAATTGGATCATTCCAACCGCAACACCATCCAAGACTACACCTGGTCACCCGACAGCCAATGGTTGGTGTATTCCAAAACCGCCAACAGCGGCTTTGGCTCATTGTTCGCCTACAGCTTTAAGTCAGGTGATGTCAGTCGCTTAACCAGTGATGCATTCAATGATTTCTCACCGGTGTTTGATCCCCAAGGCCGCTACCTGTTCTTCTTGTCCAATCGCGACTATAACTTGTCATTCAGCAGCTATGAGTTCAATTATTTGTATCACCAAGCCACACGGGTTTATGCCGCCTCTTTGAATGATCAGGTGCCGGCTTTGTTTCCCTTTGTTGATGATGGCATCAGCGATTCAGCCAAGGATGACAAAAAAGCCGATAAAACAAATGCAGATGAGGGGGTTGTGGTTGATCTGAAAGTGGCCGGATTTGATGATCGGGTCAGGGCCTTGCCGGGTGATGCCAGCAACTACTTCAATTTGCAAAGCAATGGAGAGGCGGTGTTTGTGGTAGAGAACAACAACGGCAACAACATCAAAATCATCGATCTGAGTGAAGAAGACAAACCCAAAACTGTGATTGCTGGGGTTGGTAATTACCAATTGTCGACCGATGGTAAGAGCCTGTTGATTCAAAAAGGGGACCAATACCACATCATCAAGGCGGCGGCCGACCAAAACACCAAAGACACGCAATTGGATTTGACCCACCTGACCATGAAGATTGATTCGCAGGTGGAATGGCGCCAAATGTACACCGATGCCTGGCGCATCCTGCGCGATTGGTTCTATGACCCCGGCATGCACGGCATGGACTGGCAAGCCATCCATGACCGCTATTTGCCAATGGCCCAAGCCGCCACCCACCGCACCGACCTGGATTATGTATTCGGTGAGATCGCCGGCGAGATGAACGCGGGCCATATTTATGTCAACAGCGGCGATCAGCCGCAAGTCAAACGCCAAGAGAATGGCTTGCTGGGCGCTGAATTTGACAAACACCGCAGTGGCTACTTTGAAATTACCCACATTTTTGCTGGTGAAAATTGGACCCCCAACCGCCGTTCTCCATTGACCGAAACCGGGGTCAAAGCCGCAGTTGGCGATTATGTGTTGGCCATCAACGGCCAGAGCACCCAAGACGTGGCCAACATCTATCAACTGTTGGAACACCAAGTGAACCGCACCGTAACCCTGACCTTAAATAATCAGCCCAAAACCGCCGGTTCATGGCAAGCCCATGTCAAACCCATCAGTTCCGAGAGTCAGTTGCGCTATTTGCAGTGGGTCAATGAACGTCGGGCCATGGTCGATGAATTGTCTGATGGCCGCATTGGTTATGTCCACTTGCCCAACACCGCCATCGACGGCAACCGCGAACTGTTCAAGCAGCTGTTGCCGCAAATTGGTAAAGACGCCTTGATCATTGATGACCGTTACAACGGCGGTGGTTTCATTCCGGACCGCATGATTGAAGTGCTGTCACGCACCACCTTGAACTATTGGAAACGCCGTGGTTTGGACCTGGACAGCAATGCCACGCCGTTGATCGCCCACGACGGTCCCAAAGTGATGTTGACCAATGGTCAATCCAGCTCAGGTGGCGATGCACTGCCGTATTACTTCCGCAAAGCCGGCTTGGGTAAAATCATTGGCACCCGCACCTGGGGTGGTTTGATTGGCATCAGTGGTAACCCAGGCTTGGCCGATGGTGGATCCATTTTGGCCTCAACTTTCCGCTTCATGGACACCGAAGGCAACTGGGCGGTTGAGAATGAAGGCGTCAGCCCGGACATCGAATTGATCGACCGGCCTGAATTGGTGGCGGCGGGACAAGACCCGTCATTGGAGCGGGCGGTTGAGGAACTGCTCAAAGACCTCCAAGTCAACCCCAGATCGGTGATCAAGTCGCCACCGGCCCCCACCGATTTTGGGCAGAATTGATCAAATTCATTTGACATTCAGGCCATTTCGTGAAAAATACAGCATCCTCTGGCCACTGGTCAGGGGATGTTTTATTATCAACCACAAGAACCGCATACAGGAGGCTTAAACATGCAACACAACACAGTGAGAACCATTTTTTAAGCGCCTACCTCAAATTTGCCAAATATTTGTTTGGAAGGCGTTTGGTGATGCCTTTCAGACCAGGGACTGTTGACCCGTCCCGATAGAAGCCTGAAATGCATCGTGTTTCAGGCTTTTTTTATGCCCCAAGAACAGGGCAGAGGCCTGATCAATTGATAAGGAATTTGATTATGCCAATATTAAAACAAATCAACAAAACCAGGGTGCCGGTGAAAATTTACACCGAAGACATTGCACCCCAGGCCATCGATCAACTGGTGAACATCGCCAATTTGCCGATTGTGCATCACCACGTGGCGGCCATGCCGGATGTCCATTTGGGCATTGGTGCCACCGTGGGCTCGGTGATCCCAACCCTCAATGCGGTGATACCCGCTGCGGTTGGGGTGGACATCGGTTGTGGCATGAATGCCGTACGCACCAGCCTGACGGCCAATGACTTGCCAGATAATCTGTATCAGATCAGGAGCCGCATTGAGGCTCGGGTCCCGGTGGGGTTTAACTGGCACCAGCGAACGGTGGTCAATCGATCCACTGTTAATGGACTGGACAAGCCATTGGACGACTTGGTGGGGAAACACCCAGCGATCATGAAAATGCTCAAAGGGTTCAACCACACATGGCACCGGCAGTTGGGTACGCTGGGTGGGGGTAACCACTTCATCGAGCTGTGCCTGGATGAAAACGATGATGTGTGGATCATGCTGCACTCAGGCTCAAGAGGCGTGGGTAATGTCATCGGCCGGTATTTCATCAACCTGGCCAAGAAAGACATGCGGCGACATCAGCAGCACCTGCCAGATGCCAATTTGGCTTACTTCAGTGAAGGCAGTGAACACTTTGCTGACTATGTCATGGCGGTGAACTGGGCCCAGGAATATGCTTGGGTCAACCGCCAAGAGATGATGAAGCTGGTGGTCGATGCCCTCAAAGCGTCGGCATTGCCTGACTTCACCTTGACCAAGAAGGCCATCAATTGCCACCACAATTACATCTCGCACGAAACCCATTATGGGCAGCGGGTGTTGGTGACGCGCAAGGGGGCCATCCGGGCTGGATTGGGTGAGTTGGGCATCATCCCTGGCTCCATGGGTGCCCGGTCTTACATCGTCGAGGGCAAAGGGGCGAAAGCTTCATTTTGTTCCTGTGCCCATGGGGCCGGCCGCAGCATGAGTCGCACGGCTGCCAAACGGGCGTTTTCGGTGCAAGACCTGGCCGCCCAAACCGCCGGTGTTGAATGCCGCAAAGATCGGGGCATGCTGGATGAAATACCCGGTGCCTACAAAGACATTGATCAAGTGATGGCCAACCAGGCCGATCTGGTCAATGTGGTGCACACCCTCAAACAAGTGGTGTGTGTGAAAGGATAACCACAACCCAAAGCGGTTGTGCCAATTGGAGATAACCATGAAAAACAAAACCAGGAACTGGGTAGCCAGGGCCGCCATCATGTGCAAAGGTGGCGCCCATGAGCAATCCAACAAAGCCAAAAGACAACGGGACAAACAATCCATGAAACGCAAACTGAGGGCCGATCAATTCGGCCCTTTTGCTGTCTGGACTGCGGTCAAACCGTGACAAAACATTGAACTGTTTCAAAAAAAAACAGGGTCAATCAATTATTGCCCCTCTGGGCGCTGCGTTGGCCAGCAAATCTGCTAAGATGCTTGGCTTAAAAAGCGAGGGTGGTGACATTGAACAGGGGAGGCAAACATCATTGGTGGCTTGGCATGTGCCTGCTTATTTGGCCTTGGGTCCATGGCATGGCCTCCAATCCATGTGCCAATGCCATCAAATCAGGCGATCATCTGGCGGCCTTGCCGCTGTGTGAACAAGCCGCCCAAGCCGGTGGTGATGCGGTGGTTGCCATGTGGTTTCATTTGGTGGAAATTCACCATGTGCTGGGTCAAGATGAACAAGAATCTTATTACTTGGCCAAAATCAAAACACACCCACAATTCATCGAAAACATCGAACACCAATACAATTGGTACCGCCGGGTGGGACAAAAACACTACCACATGGATCAATTTGATTCATCGGCCCACTATTTGTCCATGGGCTTGTCCATCGCTGAGCAAGAAAACAACCCACAATGGCTCAGCAAGAGTCACAATGACATGGGTCTGGTGGCCTATCGGCAAAAAGACCATGTGACTTCCTTGGAACATTTCAATCGCAGCCTGAATTTAAAATGGGTACATGGCAATGCCTATCAAGTGGGCAACACCTTGAACAACATTGCCCGGGTGCAACTGGCCATGGAAAAACCGGATTTGGCCATAGATTTTTATGAGCAGGCACTGGAGCAATACCTGGCATATACCCAAGAAACCGATTTTGATGAACGGGTCTATCAACAGATTTCGCACATCTATGAAGACCTGACCAGGGCCCATAACGAGGCCGGTGATGTGCAAGCCGCACAATCTTACGCCGATCAGATTTTGTCCACATTTCGCTTAAAAAAATCGCCCAGGGCACAGGCCAGGGCCTTGCAGAATTTGGCGGTGCATCATTTGGGGATTGAACAGCCAGAGACCGCTCGCTTGTTTTTGACTGAAGCCCAGAGCATCCAATACAATCACGGTTTGCAACCGGATGCAGAGTTTCATTTGGCCGCGGCCTCATTGGCTTGGGATGAACAAGACTGGGACGCGGTGACCCAGTGGACCGACCAAGGGCTGGCTTTGGCCTCAGCCGCGTCTGACCACCGCTTGCTCAGTGGGCTGTATGAACTGAAAGCCCGCCTGACAGCCTCCAGCGATGCCGCCCAAGCGTTGGCCCACTACCAATCACACATGCAACACCGAGAACAGTTTTTACAAGACAAGTATGACCGCGATTTGAACACCATCCAACACCGGATTGAAAAACAAAACATCCAGCATGAATTGGTCAATCAACAATTGATCAGTACAGAAAAAACTGCCGAAGTGCAGCGCTTGACCAATGGGGTGTTGTGGGCCAGTCTGGTGTTGTTGGCGGTGGGCACGGCCTTTTTGTTTTATGCCATCAACAAACGGCGTGAACGCAAAGCCCTGCTGCAATCAATCAAGCACCATGAACAACAACTGTTCATGCTGCAAGACCAGCAACTGCCGCTGGCCATGAGCAGCAATGATTTGGACCACAATGCCCTGAAGCAGAGTTTCCAACAGCAGCTGGTGGTCACTTTGGTCGATGCATTGACCACTTGGGAAAAAACCACCGGCACCGATCGCATCGAACTGGCTGAAAAAAGCAAGGTGTGGACGGTGTCCATTGACAACGGCACCTTGCGCACCCGCTCATTGGACAAATACCTCGATATCGACAAAATTCCAGCCAATCCCCGGTGGCGCAATGTGGTCAAAACCTGTCATTATGTTTTGACCTTGGATCAGTTGCAGCCAGATGATCGCATGTCATTGGAAAGCCAATTATCACAACTGCTTGACTTGGCCAAGCAGTTGTCTTTGTGTCATGGATGAAGTGAATCAATCTACAGTCATGCTACTGACCACTTCAACACAGTTGAACGACAAACCGGCATCGAATTGATATGCCGTGTGGTGCTCTTCGCTGATTGCAACGTCATTGATGAAAGTCGCTGGACCTAAGAACTGTGGGATCAGACCATCTGGATACAAGCTGGGATAACCAACAGCGACACCAGCACACAGATCAATGGCGATGGAACGTGCCAAATTCCAGTGATCAAAGACACCACAAGTTTTGAACACCGCATCCCAATCATCACAAACGATGGCTGCTTCTGGTACATCTTCTGATCTGCGAGCAACGATGCGTTTGATTTCCTGTTTAATCAGGTCTTTGCCAGCGGCTTTGAAAAGGTCATTGGCTGTTAAATGAAAAGTTTCGACCACATTCAAAGTGGAATATGGGTCGGTACCAATGGTTTCTGGGTAAACCAGAATATCAGTCAGAAATTCATGGGCTTTGATCGGCCAATTTGATCCAATTAAGATCACCAAACATATCAGTGGTTTCATAAGAAAGTTTATAAATGTCGTGAAAAACTTCATCTTAACCGGAATGTCTGCAGATCTCGCTTATGCATTCGGTAAAAACTGGTAAAAACCAAAATATGTGAAATGAATCAATAATTTGCTGTTGTTTCATTTTGGATTTAATGGGGCGCATCATGGCCCTTTGATGGTATTTACCAATCTTTCCTGTCAATGCCCTGGCATGTTTCGTTTCATTCATTAGCATGGGATGGGCTTTTTAATCAAACACAGGAGAAACGCATGAAGTTTTCAAATAAATTGATTCAGGTGGTCGGTATGTTAATGATTGCCAGTTTTTGTCAAGCAGCCGGTACCATCAGCGGTCCAGGTTGGTATTACCAAGCCGTGCCCGTGGGTGTGCCTGCCACGTATGTCAACATATTCCTCAAAGGGGCCTATGCAGATAAAACCAGTTGCCAAAGTGCCCGCAGCGACGATGCCGATCCGAGTGATGGCATCATTCCTTTGAATTGGGGACCGCGGTGTCATTATATTTATGCTTCTGATGTACAAAATGCCAATGACTTGTATGAGGTGGCATTCAATCCAGGTTCCGACCCCATCATCGGTTTGAGTGCCGATCAACAAATTGAGTATTTCTCTGAAATCGACCAAATCAATCAAGAACATGGCATCCGCAGTTATCGGGAGAAAGTCAATCGTTTGATCGCTTCATACCGACAAAACCAGCAACCTGAATGAATCAAACCAAGGTAGACCCTTTGGGTTTTCCCTGGTTTTATTGGACGGGTCAATATCCGCAACCCAACCAAAGGCCCATGTGAAACAGCATCACACATGACATAATGATTTCTTTGAAAGAGGAGACCTCCTATGCAGCGCTGTTACTTGATCGGGATGCTGTTGATCTGGGCCATGACGTCATCTGCCGCCGACATTGAATTTGAATTCGATGGCTTTCATGTGCGGGATTTTGCCCTCAGTGCCAGTGGTGATGAATTGTATGTGACCATGGAAAGCCTGGGCAAAGACGCCTCACAAATCGTGCGGCTCAGACCCATTGATGGTGGCTGGGGCGCGCCTGAAGTGGCGACTTTTTCGGGTCAATTCAAAGACTTGGAACCCTTTTTGCACCCCAATGGTAAGCAACTGTTTTTTGCCTCTAACCGCAACCCAAGCCAAACCGCAGTGACCCAACAATTTGATTTGTGGGTGGTTGAAAGGGCCAACCCACAAGCCCCATGGGGACCGGCAAGGCGCTTGGGTGAGGCGATTAACACGCCTGATGGCAACGAGTTCTATCCCAGTGTGGCCAGCAACGGCAACCTGTATTTCACCGCCACCAAGGCCGATGGCGCTGGCAAGGAAGACATCTACCTGAGTCGTTGGAATGGGCAGCAATATGGTGCAGCCGAGTTGTTGCCTGCCGCCATCAACTCAGCCACTTACGAATTCAATGCCTTCATCAGCCCCGCAGAAGATGTGCTGATTTTTTCCTCCTACGGTCGCCCTGATGGTCATGGTGGTGGTGACCTGTATGTGAGTCGTCGCGTCGATGGCCAATGGCAACCGGCTGCCAACCTGGGCCCAAAAATCAACACGCCACAATTGGACTATTGTCCATTCTATGATGCGAACAAGCAGCTTTTGTATTGGACCAGCAATGCCTCAACTTTGGGTCAAGTGCCCCTGGCCAGGCGTGATTTCAAACAATGGCAAACCCTTTACACACAAGGAAAGAACGGACAAAGCAAGATTTACCGACAAGTTTGGTCGGCCAACAAACTGTGAGGGGGGGGTGAGGGTGGGGGATGTGGCCGCCTGCTGGCGACCACACCAGTAACAGATCAGTCGCCGATTTCGGTCATGGCCATGATGTTGTAGCCAGAATCGACATAGGTGATTTCGCCGGTGATGCCATGGGCCCAATCAGAGCACAGAAAGGCGGCGGCTTTGGCCACGTCTTCTTGGGTCACGTTGCGCTTCAATGGCGCGGCTTTGGCCACATGATCGAGCATCGACTTGAAGTTGCCAATGCCTGAGGCGGCCAGGGTTTTGATGGGGCCAGCAGAAATGCCATTGACCCGAATGCCATCCGGTCCCAAAGCATGGGCCATGTAACGGACATTGGCTTCCAGCGCGGCTTTGGCCACCCCCATCACGTTGTAATTGTTCATGGCGCGAATCGCACCCAGATAGGTCAGGGTCAACAAGGCCGCATCACGCCCTTGCATCATCTCGCGGCCGGCTTTGCCCAAGGCGGCAAAACTGTATGAACTGGTGTCCATGGCGATGCGGTAACCTTCGCGGGTCAAGTGATCCAGATAATTGCCTTGCAACAGTTCACGGGGCGCAAACCCCACCGAATGAACGATGATGTCCAAACCATCCCATTCCCTTTTCAGTTCGGTGAACACATCGTCAATTTGTTGGTCTGAATTCACATCACAGGGCAACACGATGTCTGATTGGGTTTGGGCGGCGATCTTGTCCACCCGCTTTTTCAGTTTGTCATCCAAGTAGGTGAAGGCCAACTCGGCGCCTTGTTGATGCATGAATTCGGCGGTGCTCCATGCGATTGATCGGTCACTGGCCACGCCTACAATGAGTGCTTTTTTCCCGGCTAAAATGCCCATGATGAATTCTCTTTGAAAGGATGGCTTATCTTACAAAGTTTGTCGGAGGATGACCACCCATGTCACTGAAATGGCTTATTTTTCAAACACCAGTTTGAAATCGACCAGTACCTCATAATTGATGCTCATGAGGCCGGCGATTTTGGTCAATTGGTTGATGCCGTCATCCAAATCATAATCTTTGGCATTCACCAACAACGACTCATAGTTCACCACCACCATTTGATCGTTGATCATTTCGATGATGACCTCGACTTCAGAGGTTTGTTGGTGTCCATGCAGATCCAGCGCAAAAGGCAATTTAACCGGTTGCTTGTGCACCACATCCTTGGGCACCAGGGCCGTGACGGTGGCGGTGGGAAATTCTTCGGTTTTGAACAAGATGTTGCGCATCCGTTCATCACGAATGGGAATCAAGGTATCGACTGAATTCAAATCAATGACCAATTCGAGTGCTTGGCCAGACAACTGTCCAGCTTGAAATTGCAGGCTGTGCTCCTCGGTGAAGGTCTTGTTTTTGGTGCTGACAAAACTCAGGGTGCTTTGTGCTGGCACCAATTGCCAGTTGGTTTCAACCGCTTGGGTTGGTTGTTTGGTGGGTTGACAGGCGCTCAGGGTCAATGTCATCAACACCAGTGACAGGGTCAGTTTCATGCTCATTCTCCTCATTTTCTGGGGGCTGCAGTGATACTTCAGTCACTTTGGCCAACACCCCAAAATGTTGGTGGTCAAAATACTGCCATTCGCCCAATTTCACCCGCCGTTGTTGGCTGATGGCGTGGACAATGGACTCGCCGGCTTGGTTGATCCGGAACAGATTCATTTTAACATGCAAGTGCGTGAATCTTTGTTGTGAGAAAGCCACTTGGCCATCGAGGCTGTAATCGGGGTTGGTCGGCGGTGTATTGAAAAAGTCATCCAGGCTGGGAACTGTGCCATCTTCATCCAACGTGCGGGAGGTTGGGTTATCAAACGCTGGTGTTTCGGTGTTAAACGTGCTGTCAGCATCGGCCGCTGCAACGGCTTCAGGTGCTGTGGCCACGGTGCTGACAGTGACATATTCTGGGTCCAGAAAGGCGCTGGCAGGTTGTCGCCATTTTTGATGCAACAAGGGTTTGAGGTTGGGGTTGACTGACAACCGCTGCAACACCGGGTGATTGGGGTTGCTGGCAAACGCCACCCACACCAAAGCGTCGACTTCTTGTGGGGTCTCTTCAATCGGTACTTGCCATTCATCTTGATCTGTGGCGTTGGGTTCGACCGGTTCAGGTTGGGGAAAATTGAGCAGGGGCCATTCCGGGTCCCACTGCGGTAAAAAACGGCGATCGTCTGTGGCCACCAATGGCGCGTTGTTGAAGGTCTCGACGCTGGGTTGTTGTAAGCGGCGGGCGAAGACCACCACATCAACGTCATAAACCACGTCATCTTGAGCCAATCGCAGGTATTCTTGGGCGGTGGTATCCGGGCACATGGCCAGGGTCAAAACCAGGCCCGCTGTCATCTTGAATCGAGTCATGTTCGCAGTATATCAAATAATTGGTGGATTGCATCAATGCGTGCGGCCGCTTCATCAAATTCGCCGGTGAAACGCAAACCATCTTGCGGCAGGGGTTTGAATTGTTGGGGTTGTTGTTGGATCAAGTGGATCAAGCGCACATAAAACTGATCATCTTGTTGGCTGAATTTGAGATCGGCTTGTTCTTCATTCATGACAATGGCACGGATCTTCAGAGCTTGGGCTTTGTGCTTGATTTTCAACACCTGGAACAGGTTCTGAGCGGCTTCGGGCAGGGGCCCAAAACGATCAATCAGTTCAACCCGAATGTCATCCAATTCATCGGGGTTTTTGGCGTTGTTCATGCGTTTATAAAATGTCAGGCGCGTGAATACGTCAAAAATGTAGTCTTCCGGGATCAGGGCTGGGATGTTCAGTTCAATATCGATGTGGTCTTGGGGATCATCCAAGATGTCGATGTCTTCACCACTTTTCAATGCCGCCACGGCCCGTTCCAGCATGTCACAGTAGAGGCTGAAGCCGATGCTTTGGATTTGGCCACTTTGCTCTTCACCCAACAATTCACCGCTGCCTCTGATTTCCATGTCGTGCGTGGCCAAGGTGAACCCAGCACCCAAATCTTCAAGTGATTCAATGGCTTCCAATCGTTTTCTCGCGTCTTTTGTGATCGCTTTCCAGCTGGGGATGATCAAATAGGCAAAGGCTTTGTGGTGGGAGCGGCCGACCCGGCCACGCAATTGGTGTAACTGGGCCAGTCCCAGTTTATCGGCCCGGTTGATGATGATGGTGTTGGCACTGGGCACATCAATGCCAGATTCAATGATGGTGGAGCAGACCAGGATGTTGAAGCGTTGTTTGTAAAAATCCACCATCACCGCTTGCAGCTCTTTTTCATTCATTTGGCCATGGGCCACCCTCACCCGGGCACTGGGATTGATTTTTTGAATGGTTTCGGCCATTTGTTCAATGGTTTGCACTTCGTTGTGCAGGAAATATACCTGACCACCGCGTTGGATTTCGCGGGTACAGGCTTCATTGATGATGCTGTTCTGCCACTCAATCACTTGGGTTTTGACGGCCAAACGGGCTTTGGGTGGCGTGGCGATGATGGACAGGTCACGCAATCCTGACAGGGCGCTGTTCAAGGTGCGCGGAATGGGGGTGGCTGTGAGGGTCAAAAAGTCGACATCGGCTTTGAGTTTTTTCAGTTGGTCTTTTTGTTTCACCCCAAAACGGTGTTCCTCATCGATGATCACCAATCCCAGGTTGTTGAAGCGGATGCCTTTTTGAATCAATTTGTGGGTGCCAATGACGATGTCAGCCTGGCCATTTTCACAGGCAGCCAGTATGGCCTTGGTGTCTTTGCCGCTGACAAAGCGGGACAGCAAATTAACTTGAATTGGGAAGTTGGCAAAGCGGTCGGCAAAATTGTCATAATGCTGCTGGGCCAACAAGGTGGTGGGCACCAGCAACACCACCTGTTTGCCTTCGTTGGCCGCAATGAAGGCCGCACGCAGGGCAATCTCGGTTTTGCCAAAGCCCACATCACCACAGATCACCCGATCCATGTGGGTGCTGGCTTGCATGTCTTGGATCACCGCCTGGATGGCACTGTGTTGGTCTTCGGTCTCGTCAAACGGGAAGCCATCACAGAATTGTTGGTATTCATCTTCGTTGATGCCCATGGCTTCACCGCCAGCGGCTTCTCGTTGGGCATACAAGGATAACAACTCGGCGGCCACGTCTTTGACTTTCTTGGCGGCTTTTTGCTTGGCTTTGGTCCAGGCGTCAGAACCCAGTTTGTGCCAAGGTGCGAGCTCTTCGTTGGCGCCGGAATAACGGGACACCAAATGCAGGGATGACACCGGCACAAACAGTTTATCTCCGCCGTAATATTCCACCTCCAAATACTCTGCCTCACCGTCATAATCCATCATCTTCAAGCCGCGGTAGCGACCCACACCGTGATCAATGTGCACAATCGGTGAATCGATGTGCAGGTCGGTGAGGTTACTGATGATGTCTTCGGGGGTGGCCTTGTAGCGTTTGACCTTTTGTTGCCGGGTCACCCGCTGCCCAAACAAGCAACCTTCGTCCAATATCAGCACCTGTTGGTCTTTCAGCAGCACCCCGTTTTCTATCGGCGCCAAGCAAATGCCCCGTGGGGTATCACTGTGTAAAAAGGCCTGTATGTCTTTGAAAATCTCAAATTTTTGCTGACACGATTTCAGCTTGCCAAGAATCATGTCCTGGCGGCCGGGTGAATCGGCCGCGATCAACAGCCGTTGCTTGAAGTGATCGCAGTAGCTGGCCAGAGCCTCATGCACCTGGGCGTTGTAGCGATTGGGCAATTGGGTTTTGAAATCATGCGTTGTGAGTTCAGCGGCCACCGGCTGATTGATCCACTTGTTTTGATGGGCCTGCAATTGGGCAAAAGTGGCATCGGCCCCCAGGTAAATGTCGGCAGGGGGCAAAATGGGCCGTTGCACATCGTGCCTGCGGTCCTCATAACGGGCCAGAATTTGCTTCTCCCAGGTTTGTAACACCGCTTGACTGTGGTAGCAGTGAACAAATTGAGTGTGGGCTGGCAAATAAGCAAATAAATCACTCATTTCACGGTGAAACAAGGGCAGGTATTGTTCGATGCCGGAGAATTTGATTTGTTTGCGCACATCCTGATAAATGCTGGATTTGCGTGTGTCCACATCGAAGCGTTCACGAAACCGACTGAGGAACAATTCCCGGGCGGCATCATCAAAGGGAAACTCATTGGCTGGCAGCACTTCAATGCGATCGATGGTGTGCACTGTCAGCTGGCTTTCGGTGTCAAACACCCGCATGCTTTCCACTTCATCATCGAACAGCTCGATGCGGTAGGCCTCATGTGCGCCCATGGGAAAAACGTCCAAGATGCCGCCACGGATGACGAATTCACCGGCTTCTCTGACTTCATTGACATGAACATAGCCATTTTTTTCGAACAGTTCACGCCAGCGATGCAAATCAAAGGTGTCGTTGCGCTGGATGAACAGGCTGCGACCGTTGATGAAATCCTTGCCTGGCAAGCGCTGCATCAAATTTTGCACTGGCATCACCAACACCGCTTTTTCGTTCACGGTGCTCAGTCGCCGCAGAAAGTGCATCCGTTCAGAGACCAACTCCGGGTTGGGGGAAAACACGTCGTAGGGCAGGGTGTCCCAACTGGGAAAGTGCAACACATGGGCTTGTTGATTGGGGCTGCACAAGGTGATTTCCCGTTCCAGCACGCGGCTGTGGTGGACGGAGTCGGTCAACACCAACAACAAACCTGGGTAAGCCTGGTGTAATTCGGCCAAAGCCAGTGGCAAGGCCACCCCGGCCACATGTTGCCAGGCATCGGATTCCAATTGGGTGTTGGTAAACATCAAGTCAGTCTGATTCAGGGGGTCTGCATTTTAGCAGAACCCCGGCCATCAAGCACCGGTTTCCGACGCCCAGTCGTTGTCTGCAGATGGGGACCACAAAAGCCCCAAAAATAACGCCCAAAAGCACAAAACAACGTTGCAATGTGGGCTTGTTTTCACTATAATTCGCGCTCTTTTCCTTGCTGCACCGGTGTTTTTGTCCACTGGGTGGCTTTTTTTAAACCCGAAAGGAGTTAACAATGAGACATTATGAAATTGTCATGTTGGTTCATCCGGACCAATCTGAGCAGTTGCCTGCCATGATCGAAAGATACAGTGGCATGGTAACCAACGGCGGTGGCACCGTTCACCGTTCCGAAGACTGGGGTCGACGTCAGTTGGCTTATTCCATTGAGCGTTTGCACAAAGCGCATTACTACTTGCTGAACATCGAATGTGGTCAAGAAGTGATTGACGAGATCGTTGATGCATTCCGCTTCAATGACGCCATCCTGCGCCACATGGTGTTGGGTCGCAAAGAAGCCGAATCAGAAGAATCACCATTGAAGAAAGAAGACGATGACAAAGTCAAGAAAGTGACCGATGAAGACGTCAAGGCTGTTGAAGCCAAAGAGGAAGCTGCCAAAGAAGAAGCCGCTGCCGAAGCCGAAACCGCTGATGCCACCGAAGAGGAGTAAACAACATGGCCAAACAACAACGCAGAAGACGCCCAGCGCAACGCATCATCAGCCGCAACTGCAAATTCACCGCGGCTGGCATCAAAGAAGTGGATTACAAAGACTTGGACATGCTGAAACAGTTCATCACTGAAACCGGCAAAATCATTCCCAGTCGCATCACCGGTACCAAAGCCAAATACCAAAGACAATTGTCCACGGCGGTCAAACGTGCCCGTTACCTGGCTTTGATCCCATACTGTGACCAACACGGTAAATAAAGGAGTCCATCATGCAAGTTATTTTATTAAACAGAGTTCAAAACCTGGGTGACCTGGGTGAAATCGTTAATGTGAAAAGCGGTTATGCCCGCAATTACTTGATTCCACAAAAGCTGGCTTCGCGTGCCACCGAAGAAAACATCAAGGCCTTCGAAGCCCAAAAAGCCGAATTGATCGCCAAAGCCAAAGAGTCGATGGCTGCGGCCCAAGCCCGTGCTGAATCAATCAATGGCTTGAGCATCACCGTGTCGGCCTTGGCCAGTCCAGAAGGTCATTTGTATGGTTCTGTGGGTCCCCGCGAAATCGCTGACAAATTGACTGAAAGCGGTTATCCAGTTGACCCCAGTGAAGTGATCCAATCCGAAGGTGCTTTCAAGGACGTGGGTGAATACCCTGTTAAATTGATTTTGCACGCCGACGTAGAAGCTGAATTGACCTTGACGGTTGAAGCCGAAACCGAAGAAGCTTAAAACCGCAGAGACAATCATTGTCTCGACCAGACAAAGCCGATTATAATAAAACGTAATCGGCTTTTTTTGTGGCCGCAAATCCAAGCCAGACCCCAAACCAACATCAAGCACATACAGACACAACATGAATGACATTCGCCCCGTTCGCTCCACCAACGATGCCATAGACCAGCTGAAAGTGCCGCCGCATGCCACGGATGCCGAGAAAGCGGTGATTGGTGGCTTGTTGTTGGTGGCCAGTGCCTGGGACAAAGTGGCCAGTAAACTGGCGGTAGAAGATTTTTACCAAAAGAACCATCAGCACATTTTCAAAGCCATTACTTATTTGAATGAAAACCAACAGGCCTGTGACGTGGTGACAGTCAGTGATTGGTTGGAAGCGCATGGTTTGACCGAGCAATCCGGTGGCTTGGATTACCTGGCGGAATTGGCCGCCAACACCCCCGGCGCCTCCAATGTGGAAGCGTATGCCGGCATTGTGCGCGAGAAATCGGTGCTCAGACAATTGATCCAAATCGGTAATGAACTGGCAGAAAAAGCCTTCAGCCCAGAAACCACCACCGCCGATGAAATGATCGAAGAGGCGGAAAAACTGGTGTTTCAGATTCGTGAACAGACGCTCAAGTCCCGTTCGGGTTTTCATGACATCAAAGAGGTGCTGAAGGAAACCATTGAAAACCTGGAATTGTTGGCAGAAAACGATGGCGACATCACCGGTTTGCCCTATGGCTGGGTCGATCTGGACAAGAAAACCGCCGGCTTACAACGCTCAGATCTGATCATTGTGGCTGGCCGGCCGGCCATGGGCAAGACGTCTTTTGCCATGAACGTCGCCGAACGTGCGGCCATCACAGGATCATCGGTGGCGATCTTCAGTATGGAGATGGCGGCCCATCAACTGGTGATGCGCATGTTTTCATCCCTTTCGCAAATCAACCAAGCCGATTTGAAGCGGGGCAAGTTGAAAGACAGCGATTGGCCCAAATTGGGGCAGAGCAGTGCCTTGTTGAGCCAATCAAAACTGTTCATTGACGACCAGCCGGCCCTGAGTCCCAATGAAATCATGTCCCGCTGTCGGCGCTTGAAAAACCGCCATGGTTTGGATTTGATCGTGATTGATTACCTGCAGCTGATGCAAATCAAAGGCAAGGTGGAGAACCGGGCCAATGAAATTTCTGAGATATCCAGGAACCTGAAAGCCATGGCCAAGGAGCTGGACGTGCCGGTGATCGCCTTGTCCCAGTTGAATCGTTCCTTGGAACAACGGCCCAATAAAAGACCGGTGATGTCTGATTTGCGGGAATCGGGCGCCATTGAGCAGGACGCCGATTTGATCATTTTCATTTACCGTGATGAAGTGTACAACCCGGATTCACAAGACAAAGGCAAAGCAGAAATCATTTTGGGCAAACACCGCAATGGCTCCATTGGCAAGATCGATTTGACCTTCCGCGGCCAGTTCACCCGCTTTGATAATTATGAAAACGACATCCTGTTGGAAGACCCAGGATCCGATTTTCACTGATGATGCTGCGCGAACGGGGCACCACCGCCACCATCCACATCCCCCACATCACCCACAACCTGAGGGTGTTCAAACGCCTGCATCCTGGGCGCCTGATCGCGGTGGTCAAAGCCGATGCCTATGGGCATGGTTTGGCCCATGTGGTCCCTGCCTTGGCTGATTGCGATGCCTTCGCTGTCGCGACTTTGGAAGAGGCTTTGGCACTGCGCCAATTGGCCCCTGACAAAAAAATCATATTGCTGGAAGGGGTGTTCAATCCCACCGAAATGAAGACCGCCGCTGCTCAGCGTTTGGATGTGGTGGTGCACCAGGATTACCAAATTAAATTGTTGTCAGGATTGTCAGCCAAGTCTGGGGTGGCGGCCTGGTTGAAAATTGACTCAGGCATGCACCGCTTGGGCTTCCGCCGCGAATTGGCGCCTGACAAAATCACCCAGTTGACGTCGTTGCCAGCCGTAAAGCAGCTGCGCATCATGGCCCATTACGCCACTTCCGAGCAAGCCCATTGCGAGCAAACCAAGGACCAACGTCAGCTGGCGCATGACTTGAAAAGTTTTGGGCTTGAATGTTCTTTCAGCAACACCGGAGCGGTGTTGAACCAGTTGGCCGATCCCGCTGAATGGGTCCGTGTGGGCATTGGCTTGTATGGCATCTCGCCTTTACCGCAAGGGCCATGGGGTGCTGATTTCGGCCTCAAGCCAGTGATGCAGTTGAGTGCCAAAATCATCGCCAGTAAACGCATCAAGGCCGGTGGTTTGGTGGGCTATGGTGGGCATTTTCAGGCCCCCAAAGACATGCGCATTGGCATTGTTGGTATCGGCTATGCCGATGGCTATCCCTGGTCGCCACACCCCAGCCAAGTACTTGTTGAGGACCAAGCCGTGGCGGTGCTGGGGCGCGTGTCGATGGACATGATGGCCATTGATTTGTCGGCATTCTCAGCGCCCATGACCGGTGCCGAAGTGCTCATTTGGGGCCCAGGCATGCCCACCGAGCAGGTGGCGAAAGACTTGAATTTAATCCCATATGCGTTAACATGTGGCATCACCAAGCGTGTGAAATTCAATGTTGTTCAATGACATAACAGCTTATTTTAAGAAACAAGTTAAGCCCAGTGAATGGCAGGCTTTGATCTGGTCGTTCCTTTATTTTGTGTTCTTGTTGACTGGTTATTTCATCCTCAGGCCGATTCGGGAGGAAATGGGCGTGACCGCTGGCAAAGACAACCTGAAGTGGCTGTTTGCCACCACCTTTCTGGTGATGATGTCATTGCAGCCATTGTATGGCAAATTGGTCTCCAAATACCCCCGCAAACAATTCATACCCATCGCCTATGGTTTTTTCGCCACTTTGATTGTGGGCATTTGGTTGTTGTTCCAAACTTTTGGCAGCGAACATGTGGGCGTGGCTCGGTTTTTCTTTGTTTTCGTCAGTGTCTATAACCTGTTTGTGGTCTCCATCTTCTGGAGCTTCATGGCCGACATTTACAACAAGCAACAAGGTGCCCGTTTGTTTGGCATCATCGCCGCTGGTGGCAGCACCGGAGGCATTGTCGGCAGTTTGATCACCAGTAATTTGGTGTCCTCAGTCGGCACCGTGAATTTGTTGTTAATCTCAGCGGGTTTCTTGCTGCTGTGCTTGTTGGCGGTGTTGAAAATCAGGTCTTATGCCATTGTGGTACAGCAACAAAAAGAAGTGCCCTTGGGTGGTTCGGCTTGGGAAGGGCTGCAGTTGATGCTCGGTAATCGCTTGTTACAACACATTGCGTTGTTGACGGTCTTGTCGGTCACCATCGGTTCCATCTATTACTATTTACAAAATGATTTTGTCGGTCGGTTTTATGCTGAACAAGACACCCGCACCGCGGTGTTCGGCAACATCAACATGATCACCAACATCCTCACATTGGGCTTTCAACTGTTGTTGATCCCGTTTCTGTTGCAAAAAATCAGCATCCATAAAGTGCTGATGATTTATCCCATTTTGATGTTTTTTAACATGGTCTTGCTGGGATTTTTCCCGGTGATTCTGGTGGTGCTGGGAGGCATTGCGCTGCAACGCAGTGGCGCCTACGGATTGCTCAAACCCCCGGCAGATTGGCTGTTCACCGGATTACCTGACAACATCAAATACAAGTTCAAAAACTTTGTCGACACCGTCATCTATCGCGGTGGCGATGTGTTTGCTCAAGTCATTGTGGTGGGTTATTTGGTCGCCGATAAAAATTCATTGTTGCATTGGTTGGAAAAACGCCTTGGATTCGACTGGAATGAAACCGCGGTGTTGATCATCACCGGCATCCTTTGCAGCGTGGTGTTTATCTGGAACGCCTATCGCCTGGGCATCATGGCCCAACAGCGATTCACCGAAAACCCCACCAGCGACTGATCCCATCCCACAATTCTGTCATTTTTCGGCTGCTATTTTTGTCCATTTGTGGTATAAAAATTAAACGGGTGTTTGAAATGGATCGTCCATGAATGACCGGTCCAACCAGAACCCATCAATCCTACAATCCAAATCAACAATCATTTTTCCTCGGGGACAAGTGTATAGACGGAGATGATGAATGCGATTCAGTCAGATCAAAGGGCTTTGCTGTGGCCTATTTTTCACAGCATCTGCGGTGGTTTCAGCCAATGAAACCATCATCACCAACAACCTGCTCAGTGCACCGGCCAAGGTTTATTATAACGAAACCCAGATTCCCAGCATCACCGCAGCCACCGAAGAGGATGCGTCATTTGTGCTGGGCTATTTGCATGCCAAAGACCGCTTGTTCCAAATGGATTACACGCGAAAAATTGCGCAAGGCAAGTTGTCTGAATTGGTTGGGCCGGCCGCCTTGTCCAATGACATCCAATTCCGCACCATCGGCTTTGAGCGCACCGCCAGGCGTTCATTGCCCGCTTTGTCAGCCAAATCCCAAGGCATGCTCAAAGCCTATGCCGATGGCGTCAATGCCTGGTTGGACAACAATCATTTACCAGTGGAGTATGCCGGCTTGGAACTGACAGAGGTGGATCGTTGGTTGCCGGTCCATTCGGTGGCCATTGCCAAATTGATCGCTTTTGACTTGTCCAATGACTTACAAGAGATCGATGCCACCATTGCCATCAACACCTTTCAACAAGTGGGTGCTGCGGCTGGATTTGACGGCACCGCCTTGTTTTTCGAGGATTTGTACCGAGCGGCTCCACCCGATGACCGGGTCAGTGTGCCTGGTTTCTTGGGTTCCATTGGTGGCATCGGCAAATCAGCCACTGCGGTGAAACAGGCTGCGGATGACTTTTCGATGTCCTTGAGTGAGGCTGAATTACAGATGCTGCACAACATCAAGGCCAACTGGGAAAGCACACCACTGATCAAAGCCTTGAAAAATGACGGTAATTTTGACAAAGGTTCCAATGTGTGGGTGATCGCCGGTGAAAACACCGACAGTGGCTTTCCATTGATTGCCAATGATCCGCACCTGAGTCTGGATTATCCATCAACCTTTTACCCGGCGCACATGGCTGCTGAGACCGGTCTGAACGTGGCCGGTGTGGGCTTCCCAGGAGCCCCGGTGACCGCTCAGGGTTGTAATGAAAATTTGTGCTGGGGCAGCACCGTGCACCCGGTGGACGAAACCGACTTTTACTTTGAATCCTACAAAGCCAACACCTTCGGCATTCCCACCCACACCATTTACCAAGGCCAAGAAGAACCGATTGTTTGGGTGTTTCAAACTTACCAAGCCAACGTCATTGGCGATGGGGTGATGAATAACACCGAACGGCAAGAGGTCGGATACACCCAAGGCGGTCTGACGTTTTTGGTGCCCCGGCGCAATTTTGGTCCCATCTTGGACGTTGACACCAGCACCATGCAGGCCGTCTCCATGCAATACACCGGCTTTGGCCCAACCAAAGAAATCGAAGCGTTCTTTGAGATGGCGCGGGCTGCCAACATCGATGAGTTTGCCACCGCTTTGACCAAGTTTGATGTCGGTTCACAAAATTTTGGGGTGGTTGATCGGGACGGCAACATTGGCTACTTCACTGGGGCCGAGGTGCCCATCAGGGAAGACCTACAGACCCTGATGCAACCCGATGGCACGCCGCCGATGTTCATCCGTGATGGCACCGGTACCCGCATGAATGAATGGATGACCTTAGCCAATCCGGATTTGAACCAAGCCACGCCCTATGAGGTGATCCCATTTGCCGAAATGCCCTTCAGTGTGAATCCTGACAGCGGCTATGTGGCCAATGCCAACAACGATCCCATCGGCGTCTCACTGGACAACAATGTACTCAACCAAGTGCGTCCTGGTGGCGGTTTGTATTACATTTCACAAGGTGGGTACTCGTCCTATCGTCAAGGTCGCTTGGATCGCTTGATCCAGCAGGATTTGGCCGATGGTGTGCGTCTGGACAGCCAGCGCATGAAAGAATACCAAGCCAACAACCAACTGTTGGATGCGGAGTTGATCATGCCACACGTGATGAATGCCGTCAGTCGTGCTTCAGCCAGTGATGCCTGGCCGGGTATAGCCCAATTTTTGGCCGACCCTCGGGTGGTCGAAGCCGCGGGTTATTTTTCCACTTGGGACTTCAGCTCGCCCACCGGTTTGGCCGAGGGTTATGACCCCTTTGATAATCCGTTTGCCTTGTCGGCCCCTTCGGACACTGAAGTGGCCCATTCCATCGCTGCCAGCATCTATTCGGTGTGGCGAGGCAAAGCCATCAACAACACCATCGACGTCACTTTGGCTGGGATCGATTCAGCGATTGGACAAAACCTGATGACGGCCAACCGCCCAGGCAGCCGGTTCTCAATCAACGCGTTTCAGCATTTCTTGGATGCCTTTGACAACAACCAGGGTTTTGGCGTTTCTGGCATCAACTTTTTCACCAATCCCCAGGCCCCAAGCCGTGAAGATGCCCGTGATTTTGTGATTTTGGCGTCTTTACAACAGGCATTGGACGCCATGGCGGGTGATGACTTTGCTGCCGCATTCGGCAATTCATCTGACTTGGCTGACTATCAATGGGGCAAATTGCACCGCATCGTCTTCTCACATCCCTTGGGAGACGCCTTGTCGGTGCCCAATGGCTTGTTTGGTTTGTCCACTGTCGATGGCTTGGCTGGTGTGGCCAGATCCGGTGGTTATCAAGTGTTGGATGCCTCCTCGCACAGCACCCGAGCCGATGGCAGCAATGATTTCATGTTTTCATCAGGACCGGCCAGGCGATTTGTGGCAGAAGTCACTCCCTTGGGCATCCTGGCAGAACAAATCATTCCCGGTGGCCAAAGTGGGGTGATCACGGCTGAAGCCAATTACGTCAACCAATTGTTCTTGTGGTTGGTCAATGGTTATTTGCCTTTGATCACTGATCTGGACACCATTGTGGCGTTGTCGCTGCAAGAGTATGACTTCCTGCCCTGAGTTCTTGCACTGAGTCTGACCAGGATTGAATTTCCAAAAAAGCCCGGTTCATCCGGGCTTTTTTGGTGCCTTGAATTGGCGCAGGATGTGTTTGAATTTCAGGATGGAGGCCCGCAAAGGGGTCCTGGGAATGGGCGGTGAATGGTCAATCAAGGTGGCAAATGATTCGTCCGTCATGGTCACCACACCGCCATGGGCCAAAGCAATTTTTGCGGCCTTCAGGGCATGCACCCGCTGCAAAGAGCGTTTGTATTTGTTGGGATGAAAGATGGGAAAAGGGTGGATGTATTTGTTTCTGAGTTTGATGAACAAATCAGCCACATAAATCCAGTGACTGTCGCGGTGCCACACACTCAAGTCCCGATCGGTGTGTCCCGGGGTCTCCAGCACCGACCAATCAGGAAATCCGGGAACAACATCACCATCGGCCAAGTGGTGATCCGGTTTGAGCTTGCGGGAATAGGCCACATATTTCATCTTGCGGCCCATTTTCTTGCCCACATACAGGGTCAAAACCACATCAATCCAATGCATCAAAACGCCATTGAAACCCCGATACCAATGGGTGTCTTTGTCGGCCGAAGCAATTTGACAACCGGTGCGCTTACGCAGGGTGTGTGCGGCCCCGGCATGGTCCGGGTGCATGTGGGTCACCAGCACCATTTTCAAATCGCTGAATGGGCGCTGCAGCTCCTGCTCGATGAACCGCTGTAAGCGGCTCACATCGGCCCGGCAACACCCATCCAATAACAACAGGGCATGGTCATATTCAACCAAATAAATGCCCTGGATGTAGCCTGACAGTTGATGAATTTTCATGGCTGGTGGTTCGCCAAGTGTTGGTCAATGAACTGGCCGGCCTGTTGTAAAGCGGTCCTGGCCGGTTGGAACAGGCTGGGAGAAAAGTGAAACACATGCCACAGTTCTGGGTAAGTGATTAACTGCACATGCCCCCCGGTCTGGGCGACTTTTTGTTTCAACAACAGGCTGTCATCCAGCAACACTTCATCGGTGCCCACATGCACCAACATGGGTGGCAAGCCACTGAAATCATGAGTCGATAAACAGGCCGTTTGCTTGATTGCTTCATCTGGCAGGTAATGGTCGGCCATTTGTTGGCTCCAGGCTTCATTGATCACGGGATCGATGTCCAGTTGGGTGCGGTGACTGTTGGTTTCCTGGGACTTAATCAACCACGGTGAAATCAAAAACAAACAGCCCGGCATGGGCAACTGGCGGTCGCGCAATCGCACGGTCAATGACAAGGCCAGGCCGCCACCGGCTGAGTCGCCAGCCAGGGCCAAGTGTTCGGCTTTGAAGCCCTGCGCCAGCAACGCTTGATAGGCTGCCACCGCATCGTCCAAGGCAGCCGGATACGGGTGTTCTGGGGCCAAGCGGTAATCCAGCGAGACCACGGACAAGCCACTGTACAGGGCCAAAAAAGCACACAAGTCGCGATGGGAGCGGGGCGAACCCACCCCATAACCACCGCCATGAAAATACAGCACGGCTTGTGATGTGCGTTGGTTGTTGGGGTCAAACCACCACACCGGACGCCCGGCCATGTGGGTTTTGTTCACCGTCACGGCTTTGGGTAACCACGTGTAGCCACCCAAAAAATTCAGTCCCTTGCGTTGCAGCCACAAGGGACATTTCTGGTTCAAAAACAAACCAGAAGTGAATTTGACCAGCTTACGCATGGTGACTGTCGACAAATTAAACATGGACTGGGAACATGGGTTTGGTGGTGGTTTTCTGTCTTTATTTTATCAAAATCTCTCGCCGCAAGAACCCTGCTGCTGAGAAAAAGTCTGCCTGGGCATCCAGTTGCGCATGCGTATCACTTGCTCTGCTTGCATGGCTTCGATACAATGGAGCGCATGTCAATTCGATTGATTCACTTTTGTTTGTTGTGCTTGGCATTGCAAAACCTTGTCCTTGCGGCTGAGCCATGCACCATGCAATATGATGAATCGGCTGTGATGTCAGACATGTCGGATCACATTCATCATCAGATGACCAACGAAGTCAAGCTGACAGAAACGACTGAGATGACAGCCCATGATTGTTGTGATGCGAACTGCGAATGTTTGCTGAATGCCAGTCAATCAGCCATCAGTGTGCCGGTGTCGCCAGCCATCCAACAACCCCAATACAAATCATTGTGGTTTGTGGTTCCCAATTTAAGTCTCGACCACATCACCGATCGCATCGATCGCCCCCCCATTTTTGCTTAAGACAGGACAGTTGCGCCTGAAATCAATGGGTCTAACCCATTCATACCCAATTTATCAACAGCAAAAATGAACAATCATCATGAGACAAATCAATTTGGTCATGTGGATGCTGATCAGCTCCACTGGACACGCAATGGATTCCCGCCAGAATCCAACAAGCAGCCTGCGCTTTGAAGCAGCCATCAACACAGCCATCAAGCAAGATCCTTGGCTGATTGGCAGCACCCACCAAGAACACTCCTTGTTGGCCCTCAGTGTGGCCGCAGGTCAGTTACCAGATCCTAAATTTTCCATTGGGGTGGCCAATTTGGCGGCCGACTCATTTGAATTTGATCAGGAGCCAATGACCCACCTTAAGCTGGTTTTCAGTCAACACTTTCCTGGCGGACAAAGCAGGCAGTTGAGACAAACACAACTGGCACAACAAAGCCAACAATTCCCTTGGTTGCGTGCAGACCGCATTGGTCAAATCACGGTCAAAACCGGGGCGCTGTGGTTGGATGTTTTTGCGGCCCAAGAAAGCATTCGAATCATCCACGACAGTCGAAAATTGTTTGAAAATCTGGTTGATGTGGCCACCAGCAGTTATCGCACAGCTTGGTCAAAAACCAGTCAACTGGATGTGGTTCAAGCTGAGTTGGAATTGACTCGATTGGATGATCGCTTGGTGGTGCTGGAACAAAAAAAACAAATATTTCTGGCGCAAATGTCCCAATGGCTGGGCCAATCAACAGGCCAACACGTGGTCATGCATAATCAACTGCCTGAATTGAGTTGGGAGCCACGCACAAAGCACCACCCTGAACTGTTTTTGCTGCATCCGGCGGTGCAATCTTTGGAATCTGAGATAGCCGCCAAAGCGGTGGGCATTCAGTTGGCTGAGCAAAGTTTTAAGCCAGCTTGGTCGGTGAATTTGGGTTATGGTTATCGCCAAAATGACCCACGTGGATCTGACCGCGCTGACTTGCTGTCGTTTGGCGTGCAATTGGATTTGCCCCTTTTTACGGCCAACAGGCAGGGGCAGGGCCTCAAAGCCGCTGTGGCTTCTCACAGTGTCTTGCTCACCGAAAAAGAGGCCATGCTACGTCATTTGATGGCCTTGTCTGATGCCCATACCCAAGCCTTGCATGGTTTGCATGACAGGGCTCAGTTGTATCGCGAAGTTTTGATTCCTCAAAGCCAAGAAAGTGTGGAAATTGCGCTGCAAGCCTATGCCAATGATGAAGGCACGTTCAATGACGTCATCAGGGCCCAAATCGCTGCACTGGATGCGTCTTTACAGTGGTTGAATATCCAAGTGGACATGCAAAAAAGCATCTTGCAAATCAATTACGCCCACATGACTGGCAGTCAGCCAGTCTTCAACCAAGGAGAATCCTCATGAAAAACCGCTTCTTTTTCTTGTTTTTAGGGGCGTTGGTGGGTTTGGTCCTGGCGCTGTTCATGCCGCAACTGATGAACCCTGATACCGGTGTTGAATCGACTGAGCAGCCACTGTATTGGGTGGCTCCCATGGACCCCAACTACCGCCGCGATCAACCCGGTCAGTCACCCATGGGCATGGACCTGATCCCGGTCTATGCATCTGACATGAATGCCAATCAAAGCACAGCTGGTGAAGTGTCGATTTCTCCGGTGGTGGTCAACAACTTGGGAGTGAAAACGGGCCTGGCTCGTATGGGTACTTTGCAAGGCACAATCAACACGGTGGGCATCATTCAATATGATGAAAACAAGCTGTTGCATGTGCACCCACGGGTTGAAGGTTGGGTGGAGAAATTGCATGTGAAATCTACCGGCGATCAAGTTTTCAAAGGACAACTCTTGTATGAAATTTATTCGCCAGAACTGGTCAATGCCCAAGAAGAGTATTTGTTGGCTTTGAAACGCAACAACCAGGACTTGATTGAAGCGGCACAAAGTCGTTTGCAGGCGTTACAGATACCCGAAGACATCATCCAATCACTCCGCACGCAACGCCGTGTCAGGCAGACCATTCCCCACCATTCGCCGCAAAATGGGGTGGTTGAACAACTGGGAATCAGGGAAGGCTTTTTTGTCAAACCGGGCACCACGCTGATGTCTATTGCGGATTTGAGCAGTGTTTGGGTGGAAGCCCAAGTGTTGAATCACAACAAACCTGATTTGATAGTCGGAGCCAACGCCACCATGGCATTGAAAGCCATGCCTGGTCAATTGTGGCAAGGCCATGTGGAGTACATTTATCCGGCCGTGGATGAACAAACCCGAACAATCAAAGCCCGGTTGGAATTCAACAATGAAACCCTGGTGCTCAAACCCAACATGTTGGTCGACATTGAAATCGAGCAGCCACAAATCGACGCTTTGCTCATTCCGAAAAGTGCCCTGATTCGCTTGGAGGGGCAACAGCGGGTGGTCATGCAAACCGCTGCCAACACATTCAAATCGGTGGCCGTGGAAGTTGGCGGGTTTGACGCTGATCGGGTGCAAATCAAGGCCGGACTGTTACCAGGGGATGTGGTGGTGACCGCCGCTCAATTTCTGCTTGATTCTGAGTCCAGTAAAACTTCTGACTTTGATCGCATGGGTCTCAGTGACATGCACAATGTGGCCTGGGCTGAAGGCATGGTGAATGCCATTGATGTGGACAACAGGGTGGTTAACATCAGTCGAGGGAGGATCGAAAAGTGGAATCGACCACCGGCCACCTTGGACTTTTCGGTGCCACCGCAAACCAATATCAATCGATTGGAGCCAGGGCAAAGGGTGCAATTTTATTTTCAAGTGGATGAAGGTGCGTTTTCCATATTGTCCGTAAAATCCATCATCGACGGGGATTATGGGTCATGATTGAAGCCATCATCAAATGGTCGATTAAACAGCGTTTTTTGGTTTTGTTGGCCACATCATTCATCGTCATTGGCGGGGTGGTTGCGGTCAAAAACACACCGGTGGATGCCATTCCAGATTTGTCAGATGTGCAAGTGATCATCAAAACCAGCTATCCCGGGCAATCGCCCCAAGTGGTTGAAGACCAAGTCACTTATCCACTGACCACCGCCATGCTGTCAGTGCCTGGCGCCCAAACCGTCCGGGGTTTTTCTTTTTTTGGTGATTCTTACATTTATGTCATCTTCAACGAAAACACCGATGTGTATTGGGCCCGTTCCAGGGTTTTGGAGTATTTGAATCAAGCAGCTGCCCAATTACCCGAGGGTGTGAAACCTGAATTGGGGCCGGATGCCAGCGGTGTGGGGTGGGTTTATATCTATGCCCTGACAGACCCGAGTCAGCAGCATGATCTCAGTGAATTGCGCAGTTTACAAGATTGGTTCTTAAGTTTTGAATTACAAACGGTCGAAGGCGTGGCTGAGGTGGCCACCCTGGGTGGTATGGTCAAACAATACCAGGTCGAAGTCGACCCCAACACCATCAGGGCCTTGAACATTCCTTTGAACCACGTGGCCTTGGCCATCCAGCGCGGCAACCAGGAAGTGGGGGCTTCGGTGGTTGAGATGGCTGAAGCGGAATACATGATCAATGCCACCGGCTACATCAAAAATCGCCAGGATCTTGAGCAGATACCCATTGGCTTGAATGATCAAGGCGTGCCCATTCTTTTACAAGACATCGCCACCATAAAGCTTGGGCCGCAGATGAGAAGGGGCCTGGCGGAACTGAATGGTGAAGGTGAAGTGGTCGGAGGCATTGTGGTCATGCGTTCAGGAGAAAATGCCCAAAGTGTGATTCAGCGGGTGCAGGAAAAATTACACAGTTTGCAAAAGAGTTTGCCTGAAGGGGTGGAGGTAATCACCGTTTATGACCGCAGTCAGCTGATCGAGCGGGCAGTCAATAACTTGTGGGAAAAGTTGTTGGAAGAGTTTGTGGTGGTGATTGGTGTTTGTGTCATCTTTTTGTTTCATGTCCGTTCTTCATTGGTTGCCATCATCAGTTTACCTGTGGGTATTTTGACCGCCTTCATTGTCATGCATTTTCAAGGGTTGAATGCCAACATCATGTCATTGGGTGGTATTGCCATTGCGATAGGTGCCATGGTTGATGGTGCCATTGTCATGATAGAAAACATGCACAAGCACATGGAACAAACAGAATTGAATGAGCAAAATCGCTGGCAAGTGGTGGCCAAATCAGCCACTGAAGTGGGACCGGCCTTGTTTTTCAGTTTATTGATCATCACGGTGAGTTTTTTCCCGGTGTTTTCTCTGGAAGCACAAGAAGGGCGTTTGTTTGCGCCATTGGCGTTCACCAAAACCTATGCCATGGCAGGTGCTGCGGCCTTGGCAGTCACTTTGGTTCCCGTACTGATGGGGTATTTTGTCAGGGGCAAAATTCGGGCAGAGCACCAAAACCCACTCAATCGCTGGTTGACAGCGGTCTATCAGCCGGTGCTGAAAATGGGCTTGAGATGGCCGAGAACAGCGTTGTTGTTGGCGGCTGTGTTGTTGCTGATCAGTTATTGGCCGGCCAGCAAGATCGGCACCGAATTCATGCCCCAATTGGATGAAGGGGATCTGATGTATATGCCAACCACTTATCCAGGCATTGCCATCGGTGAAGCCCGGGAATTGTTGCAACACACCGATAAATTGATCAAAACAGTGCCTGAAGTTGAGCAAGTCTTTGGCAAAATCGGCAGGGCTGACACCGCCACGGATCCAGCCCCGTTGACCATGATTGAAACCTTCATTCGACTGAAACCGAAAAGTGAATGGCGAGCTGGGATGACGACCGATGACTTGATCCGTGAATTGGATGCATTGGTCAACATCCCGGGTTTGACCAATGCTTGGGTGATGCCCATAAAAACCCGAATAGACATGCTGGCCACCGGCATCAAGACACCAGTGGGCATCAAAATTGCCGGCCCAGATTTGACCGTGATCCAAGACATCGGGCAAGACATTGAGCTGCTGCTGGCTGATCTCCAAGGCACCGCTTCGGTGTATGCCGAGCGGGTGTCAGGCGGGCGGTACCTCAAGCTTGACGTGGATCGACTGGCCGCAGCCCGTTATGGCTTGAATGTGGCTGACATCCAGCAGCACATTGCTCTGGCAGTGGGTGGCAAGACCATTGCACACAGCGTCGAGAAGCTGGAAAGGTATCCCATCAACATCAGATTTCCACAACAACACAGGGCCAATCCAGAAGCCATGATGGGCATGCCGTTGATCACCCCATCGGGGGCCCACATTGCCTTGGGAGAAGTGGTCAAGATATCCATTGAAGATGGCCCACCAGGCATCAAAAGTGAAAATGCCCGAATCAACGGTTGGGTCTATGTTGACATCGAAAATATCGATGTGGGTCACTATGTGGCGCAAGCCAGAGAGTTGTTAGACAACCGGCTGGAGTTACCGCCTGGTTATGCCATCAATTGGTCAGGCCAGTATGAATACATGCTGAGGGCGCAAGCCAAATTGATGTATCTGATACCCATCACTCTGCTGATCATTGCTTTGCTGTTGTTTTTCAATTTCAAACGTTTAATGGAAGTGGCGATCATCATGGGCACATTACCTTTTGCCTTGGTTGGCAGCGTTTGGTTGATCTATGCTTTGGGTTTCAATTATTCAGTTTCCGTTGGGGTTGGTTTCATCGCTTTGGCTGGGGTGGCCGTTGAGGTTGGTGTCATCATGTTGAATTTTCTCAATCGCAGCATGGCAGACATGCATCAACGATTGAGTAACCATGCTGAGCCCATCAGCGAACAACATTTGCAACAAGCGGTGCTGGCCGGATCCGTTATGCGGGTGCGCCCAGTGATGATGACATCATTATCAATCATAGTGGGATTGATGCCCATTATGCTGGGAGACGGCACTGGCTCTGAAGTCATGAGCCGCATAGCGGCACCCATGGTTGGTGGCATGTTCAGTGCATTGTTGTTAACCTTGATCATACTGCCGGTGATTTATTACCTGATCCACCGACCTCGGCAAGCACCATCAACCAGCCAATAATGCGGTTTCTTTTTAGGCGCAAAACAGTGTATATTCAGGACCACAAGTAAATTCACGCAGATCAAGCATGAAGCGAGAAAAAAACCACCAAGATAAATTGATCATCGGCGGTCAAAGCATCGCCCGGGGCGAGACTGCCAAAGTTCACATCCCCACGGTGAAATTGTATACCGACACCGACATGTCAATTCCGGTGTATGTCAAACGCGGCAACAAACCTGGCCCCACTTTGTTTGTCAGTGGTGCCATCCATGGCGATGAACTCAATGGCATAGAAATCATCTCGCGCTTGATCAAGAGCAAAGCCATCAATCGCCTCAAAGGCACCTTGATTGCAGTGCCCATTGTCAATGCCTTTGGGGTGTTGAACCAAAGTCGCTATCTGCCTGACAGGCGCGATTTGAATCGCAGCTTTCCAGGGTCGGCCAAAGGCTCATTGGCTGGTCGCATTGCGCATTTGTTCATGCAGGAAGTGGTGGTCAAATGTGACTACGGCATTGACTTGCACACCGGTGCCATTCACCGCAGCAACCTGCCACAAATTCGGGCCAACCTGGATGATCCCACCACTTTGGCCATGGCTCAGGCTTTTGGGGTGCCGGTGTTGATCAACTCCAACCTGCGTGATGGGTCTTTGCGCGAATGTGCTGATGAACATGGCATCAACATGCTGCTGTATGAAGCCGGGCAGGCCTTGCGTTTTGATGAATTGTCGATCAAGGCGGGTCTGAAAGGCATCACCAATGTGATGCGCCACTTGAAGATGCTGCCCAAACTGAAAGGCAAGAAAAAACCATTCGAGCCTTTTGTGGCCACCGATAGCAAATGGGTGAGGGCGCCTGACAGCGGTTTTGTGCTGCACAAAAAACAGTTGGGTGATCACGTCAAAGAGGGTGAGGTGTTGGCCGAAATCAAACAACCTTTGGGCGATGTGTCAACCCAATTGCGCAGCACCGCCAGTGGCATCATCATCGGCAAGCAAAACATCCCTCTGGTGCAAGAAGGTGAAGCGGTCTACCACATCGCTTATTTTCATAAGCCAAAAAAAGTCGAAGCCAGCATTGAAAACATGCAAGAAACTTATGACTAAGACCAGTTAACAGGCCCTAAGCGGTTTGGTCAGCCATGAAGGCGATCAATTGCGCTTCGGTTAACGGTTTGGCAATGTGAAAGCCCTGCACATAATCCACCCCAGATTGTTGTGCCAGGGCCAATTGTTCGGCCGTTTCAATGCCTTCCAAGATGGTTCGGTGGTTCAAGGTTTTGCTCATTTTCAAACAGGACTCGAACACTTGGGCACCCAAGGGGTCTTGTAGCTGATCACTGAAGTCAATGTCGTATTTGACCCCCTTGATGTGTAATTTGGACAACATCGACAGGGCCGAATAACCAGAACCAAAATCATCCAACAACACATCGATGCCTTGATCGGTCAAGATTTTCAGGTGCTCATTGATGATTTGTTCTTCAAACACCGCTTGATTTTCCAAAATCTCGATGCAAATCAAGTGGCTGCTTTGTGCCTGCATCTCAATGATTTCATCGATAAAGCCCCGGTCCAACAAGGAACTGGGTGAGACGTTGATGGAAATGCTCAAATGCTGACAACTGCTGGGCCAACTTTGTGATTGGTTTACCGCTTGTTTCATCACCCAGCGGTCGATGTCAATGGCCAAGCCCACTTCCGACAAGGCATTGATGAAAGTCGGTAAGTGCACTTCACCGTGTTCATCTTGCAAGCGCAGCAGGGCCTCCACTTTGACCACTTGGCCATTGCCGGCCGCCACGATTGGCTGGAAATACAGCATCAGTTGACCGTGCGATAATTGCAGCAGGAACTTATTGATTTGATTCTCGGTGGCCAAGTTTTGAATCAATGATTGTTGATTGCGGTATTGCAAGGCTTGAATTTCACGGGTTTCCAGATTGAATTTGTCAACGAATTGATTGATCAAACTGGTGTTGATTTGGGTGCCTTCCCACATGCGCAAAAATTTCAAATACAGTAAGGTGCCGACGGTCAAGTTTAACACCTGCAAGACCACTGCCATCACATCGCCATCGGTGGCCAAATAGGCGTTCAACAACGGGGGTGTGGTCCAGGGCACCGCCACCACCACCGGCGATACCACCCCGATTGACATGAAAAAGGTGGTGTTCAAATGCAACAGGATGGGCACGCAGATGAATGGCACAAACAAAAATGGGTTGAACACAATGGGCAAACCATAATGAATGATTTCTGAAATGTTAAATGTGCTTGGCAACAGCGACATCTTGGCCACTTTGCGGTGGCGGTTTTTGCGGGAAAACATCAGCACCGCCAAAATCAAACAAAAGGCCGAACCGGCGCCCCCAATGTCACTGAAAAAATAAGTACCTGGCACATTGATGTTAGGGATCGGTTCTCCAGCCGCATGGGCGGCCTGATTGGCCGCAAAAGCCTCAAAATAGGGCGCTTGGGTGAAGGCAAATACATGGGAGGGGTTGACCCCAAAAAACCAGGTGATTTTGTACAAAAACTGCAGCAGGATCTGACCCAGCATGTGCTCAGAATTTTCAATTTTGAAAGTTTGGAAAAAGGCATCATGGGTCATCACATGCCACACCGATTCGAACAGCATGAACAGCACAAAAACCGCCACAAAAGTGAATAAAGTGGGCAGAATGTGGTTGAAGGTCTTGTTCAAGTGAAACGACATGAAATCGGCTTTGAACAGGTGCAAGCGGGGCTTCTGGCTGAAGTAACGCAACACCTTGGCCGTCAGGTAGCACAAGGGGATGGGGATGATCTTATAGTAGGTGGATTCTTTCATTTGCTCCAAGTTGCTGACTTCGGTGGAGACCGATAAGGTCAACAAACTGACACACAAAATGATCAATGAGGTCGGATCCACCTCCTTGCTTTTGGCAAAAGCCACGGCCAAGGCAATGGTGAATATCAGCGGGAAAAACAGATAAAAAGCGCTGTGGATGTCCCTGATGTAAGACACATAGGTGGCGCTCGTGAACAAGGACAAACCTTCGGCCACCATCAACAAAAAAGTGACCGTCAGGATCATCGGCACCATGGAAATGGATGCCTCTTGTAATGCAATGATGCTGCCTTTTTTATTCAGACGATGTAACAGGGAACTGATGCGATGCATTGTTCGTAGGGCCCACACACTTCATAATTCGGGACATCAGTCTACCACAAAAATTGCTCGTAATATTTGCAATATATCGCACAGCAAAAATGTCGAAAACAGACTTTACTGACTGAACTTGAGACCAGCCATGGTGGCCGCTGATTCGGCCATCTTGAACTGTCGGGTGCGAGAAGACCAAAAAGGGCGCAATTCATTCAACCATTGGCTCGATAACTCAGGCTCGGGCGCTGCTCCATTCTGTACTTGAACGGCCATCATGATTAATCTGACATGCACAGCAAGCGCCGTGTTTTGTTCAGGCGCAATCACTCCATCAAGCAGCTGTAATGCCTTTGACGCCTGGCCTAATTGCAAATACATCCACATCAATTCAGCTTGTACAGCGGCATATTGCAGGCTGTGCTCGCCTGATTGACTGGCCTGCAATGGCAAGGCTGAATACAGGTGATCAATGGCCCGATCTGACTGGCCGTTGTGGTGTGCCACATGAGCCAGGACGAGGTGAGCCAAGACATTGTTGGCATTGGCTTTGAGGGCTTCTTGTGCTTGGTTAAAGGCTTGGTCAAGATTGCCTTGCATCAGCTGAATTTGGGCCAATTCAGCCTGCATGATGCTTTGGTTGAGAACATGACTGACATTATCCAATGCCAATTCAAGGTGCCGTTGTGCCTCAGCCAGTTGGCCCACATGATAGAAGCTTTGTCCGATGGCTTCAGCTGCGTAGGCAATTTCAGGCTGACTTTCTGCTTGTTGGGCCAATTGCAGTTCCTGCTGGAGCAGTGGAATGGCTTCGGCATAGCGGTTGAGGAATACCAAAGCGTTGCCTTTGTATTTCTGGATGGTGCGCAATAAATGGTGATCAGCACTGACCCTTTGTGTCAATATCGGGAGGTAACTGTTGGCCCGGTCCAAAGCGGCTTGATATTGCCCATCCCACAACAACACATAAGTGAGCAGCGTCCCAGCGTCCAAGGTTTTGAGGTGATCATGACCAAAGGTTTCGCTGCACCAATTAACCAAATCAAGAGCCTCCTCAATGGCGGCACTGCGGTCACTGCCATTCAGGATGAAAATGATGAACCGCCGGGCATTGAATTCAATCCTCAAATTGGGGTTGTCCAATTGTTGCGCCAATCGTTTGGCTGCATGCACCCGGGCCAAAGCCTCATCCAATGAGGCTTGATCACCAGTCTGTATCAGGTTAGAAGCCAATTCAACCAATTGCCAAGCGTATGCCTCAGATTGATGGCCAAAAAAACGTTCTGCAATGGTCAACAAACGCCTTTCAAAAGCAATGCTGGCATTGATTTCTCCTTTGCTGCGAAACACCCCATCGGCTTGCAGCAGGATGATGGCTTGTGCTTCGTTGTGAGGAGGATCTACCGCTTGCATGGCCAAGTCAAAATGACTTTGTGCTTGTTCCAATTGTCCCAGCTCAACCAGGGTTTTGGACAATTTCAGATTCAAAACGGCCAATGGTAATGGTGTGGGGCGCTTGGTTTGGTTCCTCAGGCTGATCGCTTGGTGGTAGTTTTTCTCTGCGGCGGTGAAATTACCCACCGAATGATGCACATCTGCCAGATGTTCATACAAAGTCCATTGTAAAGAATTTTCCAGCCCCAATTCCCGCGCCCGATTGAACGCAGACCCACGCAACAATTCTTGGGCATCCAGTTTCTCTTCCAAACCCATGATCACTTGCTTGAGGGTGATTTGATCACGGTAATCTATGTTTTCTGGGTCGGCATTCAGCAAAATGTCACTGAGCATGGTTGAGACGGCGGCGGCATGCACCGATTCACGTTCGGCGTGCTGCAAAGCCCGCAACGAAACCAACAAGCCAATGGTCAATGCCAACATCACCGCCAATACGGCTGAGGCCAAAAGTTTGTGTCGCCACAAGAGTTTTTTCAGTTTATAGGCCGTGGTGGGTGCTTGGGCCTCAACCGGCAAACCATTGAGATAACGCCGCAGATCAGTCTCCAAGGCGGAAGTTGATCCATACCGTTGTTCGGGGTCTTTGGCGATGGCTTGCATCACGATGCTGCTCAAATCGCTTTTCAGTATGCGTTTGATTTCATGCACCGAACTGTGTCTTTGGGCGGCGATGCTTTGTTGGTTGTAGGCATTTGATTTCAGCTTATGCAAAGGGGTGGGGGCAATGTGATGTCGAATGATTTCCTGCACCTGCTGGGGTGTTTTGTTGTTGAAGGTTTGCAAGTCAAACGGTAATGAACCCACCAACAACTCATACAACACCACCCCGAGCGAATACACATCGGTGCGGGTGTCCACCCCACCCGGCGTTGCCAAAGCCTGTTCCGGTGACATGTAATAGGGGGTGCCGATGAAGGCACCCAGCTGGGTTTTGACGGTTTTTTCAGTCAGCTTCTGTGCAATTGACTTGGCCACCCCAAAGTCGATGATTTTGACCTGCGGCAGACCGTCATTTTCGGTGACCAGGATGTTGCCGGGTTTGAGGTCGCGGTGCAAGATGCCTTTTTGGTGTGCATGCAACACCCCTTGGCAGGCCTGGATCACCAATTCAATGCGCTGTTCAATGGTCAGTTGATGGCGATTGGCATATGCGGTGATGGTTTCGCCAGTCACATACTCCATCACAAAATAGGGCCGGCCTTGGTCTGTGGCACCGGCATCATAAACGGCCGCCACGTGGGGGTGTGACATCATTGCCAGGGCCTGGCGTTCTTGCTCAAATCGCGACAAGACCTCTTGGGTGTCCATGCCCAAACGCACCACTTTGAGGGCCACTTGGCGTTGAATGGGTTGGGTTTGTTCGACCAAAAACACCGTGCCCATGCCACCATGTCCCAGCTCTTGTTTGATCCGGTATGGACCAATGGCATCGCCTAGGCTGAAATCCAATGGCACCATCGAGTCTGTGGCTGACAGCTGATCAGGCTGCAGCAAGGCCGTGACTTGCGCGGCCAAGTCAGGGTCGTGCTGGGTATGTTCTTGGATGTATGCAGCCCGTTCAGAAGCGGGCAGTTGGGTGGCCGCGGTGACCAAAGTTTCTATCGACGGTATGTCTGGCATGGAAAACCCCACAACATTTGAATGTTGGTATTGCTTGTATTTATTTTAGCACTGAATCACCCACCATGCTGCGGGGTACTTGGTGACCGGGCAGGGCGCTCACTTCGACTGGTTGTTCAAGTTGTGCTTTGTATGACACATGGCAGTGGATATTCACGGCTGAAATTGGTATCTTATTGAAGATTCAAAAATGCCACCAATGTCCATGAAAAACCAACGCACCCAAGCTGCCACCATCCCTTCATATTTTCTGCTGCTGTTGTTCATTGGCTCTGGCTGGGCCGCAGAAGTGCCCTACATGAATTGGGAAAACCACCCCGTGCATGCCTTGGCTTTATCGCCCGATCAAAACCGTTTGGCCATCGCCCACACGGCGGACAACCGGGTGCAATTGTTTGATGTGTCCCAAGGCCATCCGGTGCGCTTGGGCCATGTCCAAGTGGGCATTGATCCGGTGTCGGTCCGCTTCAAAGACAATGACGAATTGTGGGTGGTCAATCACATCTCTGATTCGGTGTCGGTGGTTGATTTCAACCTGCGACAGGTGAAAGCCACCTTGCAAACCGGTGACGAGCCTTTTGATGTGGTGTTTGCCAACAACCGCGGCTATGTCAGCTGTTCCCAGGTCAACCAGGTGTGGGTGTTCGACACCACAGATTGGTCAGCTTCCCCAGAAGTGATCAACCTGATGGCAGAAGACCCCAGGGCCATGGCGGTTAATGCCGATGGCAGCCGGGTTTATGTGGCGGCCTTTGAGTCCGGTAACAAAACCACCATCTTGGCCGGTGGCATTGATGCCTCCGAAGACACCTTGACCTTTCCATTTGATTCGGTCAACCAAAGCAGCTCACCCTATCAAGGGGCCAATCCGCCGCCCAATGACGGCAATGCCTTTTTTCCTGCCATCAACCAGGAATTGCCTACTCCGCCCAGGGTCTCCTTGATTGTCAAACAACAGGACAATGGGCAATGGCTGGATGACAACAACGGCGACTGGACGGCCTTCATTTCAGGCAATCAAGCCGCGGTATCCGGTCGGGTACCTGGTTGGGAGTTGTTGGATCATGACATTGCGGTGATCAACACCGACAACCACAGCATCTCCTATGTCTCTGGTTTGATGAATCTGGGCATGGCCATTGCGCACAACCCAGCCACCGATCAAGTGTCTTTGGTCGGCACCGATGCCACCAACGAAGTGCGTTTTGAACCGGTGTTGAAGGGTAAGTTTTTGCGGGTGCAGTTGGGACTGGTGGCTGCCAATGATTTGCAATCACCGGTGGTGACAGATCTGAATCCACATTTGGACTACAGCACATCAACCATCGAGCAAAGTCAACGAGACCGTTCCATTGGCGATCCCCGAGGGGTGGTTTGGCACAGTCAGGGCCAAGTGGGGTATGTCGCCGGTATGGGCTCAAACAATGTGATTGTCATCAATGCCCAAGGTGAACGTCTGGACCGCATTGAAGTGGGTGAAGGACCCACGGGATTGGCTTTGGATGAAGGCAATGAACGCTTGTATGTGTGGAACCATTTTGCGGCCAGTTTATCGGTGATCGACACCGCTGACCACCAAGTTCTGAACCACCTGGACCTGCATAATCCGCTGCCAGGCGTCATCAGAGCAGGCCGCCAATTTTTGTACAGCACACATGACACGTCAGGTTTGGGTCACATCGCTTGTGCTTCCTGTCATGTCGATGGCCGCATGGATCGTTTGGCCTGGGACCTTGGTGATCCAGCCGGCGAAATGAAAACATTCAATCAAAACTGTCAAACCACGGCGTCCATTCTGGATGCACCGACCTGTTCAGACTTCCACCCGATGAAAGGGCCCATGATGACCCAAACTTTTCAAGACATCATTGGCCATGAACCCTTCCATTGGCGGGGCGATCGCGATGGTTTGGAAGAATTCAATCAGGCGTTTGTGGGCTTGAATGGTGATGACGCCCCGCTGCACCCAACACAGATGCAGCGATTCAAAGCGATGTTGGCAACCATCACGTTTCCGCCCAATCCTTTCCGTGAGATCGACAACACCTTGCCCAACAGCATTGATTTGAGCAATCATTACACCTCAGGTCGGTTTGCCTCCGCTGGTCAACCGTTGGGCAGTGGTGACCCACGCAATGGCTTGAGCCTATACAATGGCGGCTTGCTGGATTCCATTTTTCAATGCGCCAGTTGTCACACCTTGCCCACTGGTATGGCCGTTAATGGTCCATTGAAGCCGGCTTTCTTGAACATCGAAGTGGGTGGTTCGGTGATGCCACCGGGTCCCATGGGCGAAAACCACCTGGGGGTGGTCAGTGTCGATGGTTCCACCCAGAAAGCCATCAAGACGCCGCAACTGCGAAACTTGTATGACAAAGTGGGTTTTGAAACATCGCGTCAACAATCACTGGCCGGATTTGGCTTTTTGCATGACGGGGCGATTGATTCGGTGGCCCGCTTTCTCAGTGCTGGGGCATTCAGTGTCGATTCGGATCAAGAGGTGGCCGATTTGGTGGCCTTGATGATGGCATTTTCTGGCTCAGAACTGGATGCTGGGTTTGTGCCTTTGGGCAACACCGCACCGCAGTCAAAAGACACCCATGCTGGGGTTGGGCAGCAACACACTCTGCGCAGCGCCACCCAAATCGATGAGCGGGTGGATGACTTGATCGAAGTGGCTAATTCGGGTAAAGTCGCCTTGGTGGCGACAGTGGCTGGCGCAGAAAATTATTTGTACGATGTCGATGAAGTGGCTTTCAAAGCCGCTGACGACAGCCTGTTGAGCGACTTGGGTCTGATGTCTCTGGCATCAGCAACAACCCCCGTAACGCTGACATTGGTGCCGTTGAATCAAGGTGAACGGCTGGCCTTTGATCGAGATGGTGATGGCATTGATGACCCCACCGAAGTGTTCAATGGTTCTGACCCGACCAATGCGTCATCCACCGAAATCAAACCCTTGGCTGGCTTGTGGTTCAACCCCGCACGGGGTGGCCACGGCATGGACCTGCAACTGTCCGGGGATAATTTGTTCATCATCTGGTACACCTACAATGACGACGGCACACCAACCTGGTATTTGGCCGCAGCGCCTTATGCGGTGAATTGGCAAGCCACCCTCAACCGCTTCACCTGGGACAGCAGCAACCGCATCGCCACGGCCGAGGCAGTGGGCACGGCCAGTTTGGATTTCAGTCATGCGCAACAAGCCGAATTTTCCTGGGACATCAATGGCCGCACCGGTGCTGAGCCATTCAGTTATTTTCAATTCGCGGCTCCGCCCACCATCGCCCAGCACACCAGTTCATATTTTGATCCACTGGACAGCGGTTGGGGCATCACGGTGGCAACTCAGGGTCATGTCACCGCCACCATCATTTATTACTATGATGAATTGGGCGAACCCAAATGGGCTTTGGGCACTGGCCCCACCGATGCCGACAGCATCGAGATGTTCACCTACCAGGGTTTTTGTCCAGACTGCGAGTTCATTGCCACCAGTAACCAGTTGGTGGGCGCTCAACAATTGACCTTTCTGCCTGATCGCTTGATCGATTTCGATGTCAGTTTGCAAGCACCCACTTTGTCATTGAACTGGGTGCTGAACAACGTGACATTGCAACCCATATCCAATGAGTTTTTTGATCCGGAGCTGCAATAAGCCGTCAGCTGAATAGGGCGGATGGGGCATTCACAGTGGCTTGACAGGATTGTGGGTAAGCTGAACCCAGTTCCGATACCGTTGACCGACCATGCACCACAGCGACACCCAAAAACCGATTGAATCTGTCCCCAGCGGCATTCTGAAAAAGGCCTTGCAGTCAGCCGCGTTGATCGTGGGATTGACCATTTTATTTGGCGCCATCAGTTACGCCTTCATCAAAATCAATGACGTCGTTTGGCAATGGTCCTTACCGGAAAGCCTCTGGTGCGGTCTGGCCATGGCTTTGGCCGTGGTCTACTACCTGTGGCAACGACGTCGCTCAGCGGCCACCACCGTTTGAAAAATACCGACGTTCGTTAAATTTTCAGAAACCCAAGCCTGGCTTTACAATTTCGTAACAGTCCCTGCACATTCTTTGCATATTGTTTCCCAAGTTGAAAACCACCATGGACGCCAAGTCTTGAAATTCGTTGAGACTTGAGTTCAGAGGAGACCAAGATGCAAAAAACACTGTTCAAAACCACCCTGGTGTTGTGCTTTGGAGCCCAAATCAGCACCGCGTCACAGGCCCAAAACAACCCAGATCAAGTCGAATCAGTCAACGCCCAAGCCAACCCATTGTTGCAACAAGCCGATGCCGAAAAGCAACAACCCGCGGTGTCACCGGTGCGCCGCATTGACCGCAGCTTGACGTCTCAAGACGCCTTGAATGCCCGCCCAGGCCCACCACCGGGTGGCCAGCCGCCCAGCAATCCGCCACCCCAAGAGGTGACCATCAGAACTGACGATGGCAGTCTCAACAATTTGGCTGAACCCAGCATGGGTCCGGCGGGACAGGCCTTGTTGCGCTTGGTGCCCTCGGACTACAGCGATGGGGTCTCCAGCTTGGCAGGTGACAACCGAGCCAGCACCCGCGCCATCAGCAATGCCGTCTCGGCCCAGTCAGAATCGATTCCCAATGAGCATCAAGCCAGTGATTTCGGCCCAGTAACCACATAGGGGGTAGTTACCTCATAACTGTATAAAGGGCCCTGCCTCAAATGTCACATCAAAACTTTTCTGGCCTGAGGATTTTGATTTCTTCAATGTAGGCGATGCCAGAATAATGCCTGAAGTATTTATCACAGACTTGATTCATGAATTCTTCGGCTGAAACGGCGTTATTGATGATGACTTCAATCTTGATGTTGGTGAAATCATCAATCACCGACTGCTGTCATCGATTGGTCATATCCCGCCAGTTGAAAAAGAAATGATGTATTATGCATCAACTGGTGAGTCTGCCCATGTGGCATGACTCAAGTAAAAAACTCTCCGGTAAACCCGGGGCGATTCAATGTTCTACAATTTTACTGTGCTTACCTAGCTGAAAAACAAAAGAGTAGTAGAGAGGTTTTTTTAAGAAATTCAGATGAGTTGTATGATCGTTTAAATGACCAAGAAAAATCACAAGCAGATCGAATGATTCAAAAATTTGATTAATGGAGAGCTCACTAGTCAGGAGGAGACTCATCATTATTAAAAAGTAGGCCAACTATGCAGCTATGAGAAAACTGTAAAAGCAACAAATGTCCGTTTATGCAGCTATGAGGTAACTACCCCTGGCAATGAAATTCAAGACGATGTGTTTCATGTGCGATGAACCCAACTGGCGCATTAACAGCATATTGACGTGGCTTTGACAGTGCTTGCTTATAATGGCTAACATATTGATTGTGAATGACATTGTGATTGAGTCACATCAATTCCTGTCATGCATTCAAGCCTTGAGCACAGGGTGTCAAGATCAATTAATGACTGCAGTGCACTGATTACTTATTTATTAACCACAACCACATGAGGTAGCATATGAATTGGGACATCATCGAAGGCAAATGGGACCAACTGAAAGGTCAAGCACAACAGAAATGGGGTGAATTGACCGATGATGAATGGGACCAAATTTCCGGCAAAAAAACTGAATTGGCCGGTAAATTACAAGAAAAATACGGCATCACCAAATACAAGGCTGAACGCCAAATCACTGAATGGGAAGCTGAACTGAAAAATTAAGCAAGCCCATCAACATGTCTAAAAAACCCACGCCTGTGGGTTTTTTTGTGTCTGAAAGTCAACTTGTATGATCAGCACATGGTTTCAAGTCAACCATACCATCTGTACCCAATTTAGCCTACAATGATGGTCATGTCCAATCATCCTTCCATGCGCTGTGAATCATGTGGCGCCACCCGATTCAAACCACAAGCCAACAGTGGCCTGCTGGTTTGTGAATACTGTGGCGCTATGACTGAACCCAGCCAACGACCATCGCGCAGTGGGCCGGTGCAGTCTGGTTCGCATTCCATGCGCTTGGTGATTTTTCTGGTCAGCAGCCTGTTGCTGGTTGCTTTGATTGTGTTGCGGATGTATGGGCCCACAGGTGGATGGGGGCAAGATGAGCTGCCTCAAACCTCGATCGAGGTGAACCCACCACAACTCATCAAACAAACCACGCCGGAAACGACCCCATTGGTCAAAGCGGACAGCAACAGCAACCCGCAACAGGTTCGCCGTGATCCCCAATGGATCAATCAGCATCTGATCATAGATCACCAAGTCGCCGCCGCCACCCGCAACGGCGGTCGTTTTTGGATCTTTGAAATAAGCAACCAAGCCGATGAGGACATGTTGCGCCCTGGGGTAACGGTGAGTTTATTCAATGCCGATGGCCAACGGGTGGCAGAGCAGGGTGGTTGGTCATATCAAACACGCTTGTCGGCCGGTGAAAAAACCCAGGTGATGGTGTTCATTGATGAACCGCCAGCCACAGCCACTTCAGAGACCATCACCCCGATGGCCAGCCAATCCTCATTGATGGCTGACAATCAATTGCCCATTGCCGTGAAAGACCACGTCGTCAATGAAAAGAACGGTTCTTTTGAAATCGTTGGTGACGTGCTCAATGATCAAACCACTGCCGTGACTTATCCGCGGGTGGTCGTGGTGGCTCAAGATGCCGCGGGTCGCCCCATCGGTTTGGGGCAGTCATTCAGCACCCAAAAGGCGCTGGAACCTGAGGCCATTTCTGGCTTCAAAGTGCGGGTTGGCACCTTCTTGGTGGGCGCCCCAGTCAGTTGGCACGTTTACGCGCTGGCGCAAAAGCCTTGAGACAACATCACGTGTTTCACTGGGCTGGCTCTTCTGGCTTGGGAATTTCGAATTCAATGGTTTGTGACAATTGATAGGGCACGGCCTTGTCACCCACTTGTTTTTGGTAATACTTCCATTTCATTACCGTGCGGATGGCGGCATCATCAAACACCCTCGGTGGGTATGAGTCCAGCACTTTGACTTCACTGGCGCGCCCCATGGCATTGACCGAAATCAACACGGTCACCCAGCCCTCGATGTCTTTCAGCAGTGCATTCATGGGATACATGGGTGGAATCGCCCCTTTGACCCCACCATGACCGGCAAAACTGGGGTCACCGACCTGATAATTCAGTCCTGGCAGCTTGATTTGTCCCAAAAGATTCAAACTGGCCGATTGGGCCATGTGTTTGGGCAGGCTCAGGTCATGGGTGGCTTGGGTTTCTACCACCAACCTGGGGCGGGTTGGTGGTTGGCTGGGTTCACTTTTTTCCGGTAATTTTCGCTTGAGGCGTTTCCTCACCCGCATCTCTTCCTCGGCCTGCACATATGAAATGCGAAATTCCAATTCATCGGTCAATCCCCGATGCGGCTGTTTACCGAGTAAAGCACGCATGCCAAAGAACAGCGTGATTGTGATCAATGCACTGCAGGCGGCTGCCCCCACATACCTCATCCATTCAGTCATGCTCAACTCCTTGAATTAAATGACATCACCCTTTGGGACTGTGCCAATGGAGTAAGGTTCCGATTTTCTTTGAAGACATCATCTCAGACACGTGAAGACTATTTGCCACGTCACACACATCATTTATGATATAAGGCTTGTTCAATGTATTGGGTTTGGGAGTTGAATGAATATTTTGGTGTATATAACATCCTGGAAAAGTAATCCGCCAGGTGTCCATAACCGTTTGACGCAATCTTTATCATGGCTCATGTTGGTGGTTGGCTGTCTGGTCTTTGCTGCTGCTGTCCGGGCCCAAGCAGCGGTTCAAGTCGATGTGGTGTATCCACAACAACTGCAGCAAAGCCAGACCCTGCGTTTGCCTGGGACCGTACAGGCCAAACAACATGCGCAATTGGCCACGCTGGAAGCGGGGCGGGTGGAACGTCTGGCCGTGGAAGTGGGTGAGGTGGTGGAAGCGGGCCAAGTTCTGCTCAGTTTGGAACACCGATTGGCCGAGCTGCAGGTGACCGGTGCGGCGGCGGAAGTGCGGGCGGCCGAACTGAACAGACAGGAAGCCCAACGCCTGTATGACGAAGTGCAAAGACTTTCGGTACAGCAGGTGGTGGCCAAAACTTTGATTGCGGAACGGGCGGCTTTGTTGGCCAAAGCCGAGGCTGAATTGGCCCGGGTCAAAGCCAACCACAGCATCCAGCGAGAACGCTTGAAGCGGCACAGCTTGAAAGCCCCGTTTGCAGGGGTGGTAGCGGAAAGGAATGTCGACGTGGGGGAGTGGGTGACCCCGCAAAATCCAGTCATGACCTTGGTCGCGCAACGCGATCTCAGACTGGTCATTGAAATCCCACAACAGCATTTCCATACTCTGCAAAATATCCAAGAAATTCCCGTAGCGGTGATCCCCGACACTGCTGGCATCACTCCAATGGCAACCACGTTAACCCGCTTGGTCCCAGTCTCAGACGTTCAAACCCGCACTTTCACGGCCCAAATAGACTTGCCTGAACAAGCCACAGGCGATTGGGTGCCTGGTATGTCAGCGACCGCTGAATTGACTTTCCCCAACAGCAGCCAAGCAGCGATCATGCTGCCGCAGACCGCCATCAAGCGACACCCCGATGGCAACAGCAGTGTGTTTGTGGTTGAAAACAACCGTGCCAAACGGTTGGTGACACCCCACACCGAGATGACCGGCAACCAAGTCACCATTTATGGTCTGCCAGCCGACCGAGCTTACATCGTCAAAGGCGTGGAAATGTTACAAGATGGCATGCCGGTGACCATGAATGTGATTGCAGTCAAGCAGCCATGATCGAAGCCACCGTCAAGCGCGGCATCCTGGTCACCGTCCTGGTGCTGATCACTTGCATCCTGGGCGTGGTGGCATCGATCAAGATTCCGGTGCAAATGATTCCTGATTTGGAAGTCAGGACCATCACCGTGCAAACCGGTTGGCCTGGGGCCACACCACAGGATGTGGAAAAAGAGATTTTGATCGAACAAGAACGGTATTTGCGCAGTTTACCCAACCTCAAACGCATGATTTCATCGGCGGGCATGGGCTCGGCCAGGATCGAATTGGAGTTTCCCTTTGGGGTGGATGTCAATGAAGCCTTGATTCGGGTCAGCAACGCGCTCAGCCAGGTGCCGGCCTATCCTGAGAATGTCGATCAACCGCGGCTGTTCTCCAGTTCATTTTCCAGCAACGCCTTCATGCACTTCCGGCTGTTGCCCTTACCCGGTAATCCCATGCAATTGGACATCGACATGTTGCGTGATTTTGCCGACGACTACATCCGTCCTCGCATGGAAAGCGTGCCCGGCATTTCGCAGGTTGATGTGCGGGGTGGGGCCGCCAGACAAATCCAAATCAAAGTGGACACCGCGCAACTGGCCCAACGTGGCATCTCGCTCAGTCAGGTTCGCGATGCGATTAGGGCGAGAAACTCAGATGCTTCGGCTGGTGATCTGGAAAGTGGTGAAAGCCGGTTTTTGTTGCGGGTGGTGGGCCGTTTTGAGCAATTGTCTGAGTTGGAAAACCTGATCATCGAGCAAAATGAAAACAGCACTTTGTTGCTCAAAGACATCGCCACGGTGACCTTGGATCATTACGAAACCCGCAGCGTGTCCTTTGCCAATGGCCAACGGAGTTTATCGCTCTCGGTGCGACGTGAAAGCGGTTCCAATGTGATCGCCATCAAACAGGCTTTGTTGCCTTTGGTGGCTGAATTGAATGAGTCGCTGTTGATCCAGAATGGCTTGAACTTGCAGCTGTCCAGTGATGATGTGCAATATGTGTCCAATTCCTTGGAGAACGTCTGGTTCAACCTGGCCTTGGGTGCCATGCTGGCCACCTTGGTGATGTATTTCTTTTTGCGTTCAGGGCGCTCCACTTTGGTTGGTGTGCTGGGCATTCCGGTGTGTACCATCGCGGCGTTTTTGGCCTTGTTGGCCTTTGGCCGCACCATCAACGTGATTTCCTTGGCCGGGGTGGCTTTTGCCATCGGCATGACGGTGGACAACACCATTGTGGTGCTGGAATCGATCATGCAGTTCCGCAAAAAAGGCCTCAGCCGTTATCAAGCCGCCGTAGAAGGCGTGAAAGAGGTGTGGCCAGCGGTGTTGGCTTCCACCTCAACCACGGTGCTGGTGTTCGCTCCTATTTTGTTCATTGTGCAAGAGGCCGGGCAATTGTATTCAGACATCGCCATCGCCATTTCTGGTGCCATTGTGGCCTCCATGCTGGTGGCCATTTTTGTGATACCGGTGGCCATGGCCAATCTGGGTAAGGAACAATACGAACCCGGTCAATCCCTGCAATTGGGTCCACGTTGGATGCGGCTGGTCGCTGTTTTCACTGCCACCAAACAACGGGCCAGGATCTGGTCACTGGGTTTTTTGGCAGTGATATTGGGAAGCGCTTATGCCTTGATGCCACCAGCCGAATACTTACCTGAAGGGGAGGAACCCAAAGCCTTTTCCATGATGTTTGCCCCACCCAGCTACAATTTGTCAGAGATGCTGAATATTGGGGCCGACTTGCGGGCTTACTTCAAAGACCACCTCAACGCCGCTCCAGCTGCTTATGAGAACGGTGAAACCAACATGCCGCCCTTGGCCTATTACAGCATGTCCATCTCGATCGGCCGCATTTGGTTCCTCAGTGCACCGGTGAACCCTGAGCACATCCACGCCATGATGGACGCCATCACCACCAAGTTCAGAAGCTATGAAAACATGCGGGCTTTTTCCTCTCGGGGTTCCATCATTTCCAGCAACGATGGTGGCACACGGGCGGTGGCAGTCGATTTGGCAGGCAGCCAGATCACCGATTTGTATCAAGCCGCCGAAGCCGTCTATGCCGAGGCAGAAAATGTGTTCGACCAGCCACAGATCAATTCAGACCCCAGTTCTTTAACCCTCAACCAACCTTTGATCGAAATCCGTCCACGCTGGCAACGGCTGGCTGAACTCGGGATCAACAATCGGGAGTTTGGCTACGCTGTGGCGGCCATCAGCGACGGTGCTTATGTCGATGAGTTCATTTTGAACGATGACAAAGTCGACATCTTCATGTTCAGTGGCGCAGGCAACCAACAAACCATCGAAGCTTTGGCAGCGGCCCCCTTGTCTTTGCCACAAGGTGGCGTCATACCATTGGATGCTGTGGCCGATTTGGTGGCCAGCAACAACAGTGACTCGGTGCGGCGCGTGGACGGCCAACGCACGGTTTCGGTCTACATCATCCCACCGCGTGAGGTGGCCCTGGAAACGGCTGAAGCCAAAGTGCGCGAAGAACTGCTGCCAACCGTTTGGCAACAAGGTCGCATTGCCCAAGGGGTCAATGTCAGCATCAGTGGTGCCGCCGATCAGCTGGAATCCACCAAAGCCGCCTTGTCCAGCAATTTCCTGGTGGCCATCATTCTGTGCTACTTGTTGTTGGTGGCGATTTTCACCCATTGGCGTTATCCCTTGTTTATTTTGGCCACAGTGCCATTGGGGATGGCAGGCGGTTTGCTGGGCTTGATCACGGTCAACGGGGTCAACAGCGCCTTGGCAGCCTTCGGTTTGGGTGGGGCCCACCAACCCTTTGACATGATCACCATGTTGGGTTTTCTGATCTTGCTGGGCACGGTGGTAAACAACCCCATTTTGATTGTGGATCAAACCCGGCGCTTCCTGGATCAAGGCCTGCAAGTGCAAAACGCGGTGCGTCAAGCCGTACAAAAACGCCTCAAACCGATTCTGATGTCCACTGCCACCACCATCTTTGGCTTGGCACCTTTGGTGTTGATTCCAGGGGAGGGCACTGAATTGTATCGCGGTGTCGGCATCATCGTCATGTCCGGCATCTTCGTCTCCACCTTGTTAAGCCTGACCTTCTTGCCGGCCTTGTTGATGGGTTTGTTGCGCCAAGAAAAGCCACAACAGGCAGGAACTTGATCAAAAAAACCGGGTTGTGTGCCTAAGACACAACCCGGTTTCTTGGGTCTTGTTTGGGTCACTGACTGGTTAACCCAGCCAGACCCGGTTTGTTGTGATGGTTTTACTCGCTGATGGCCTGACAGAAGGACACATTGGCATCGGATACCCGCTCCAATTCCAGGTTGCCGGCCAAACCGCTGTCATCATCAAAGACATAAATCGCTTGGGCTGTTCTGCAGTCATTGAAGTCAATCAAAAACGTGCCGATTTCTGCGGTTTCGCTCATGGTGTTGTTCTGATTGAAGATGCCACCACTGGTGTTGTATAAAGTCATGTTGGCAAAGGTGCCGTCGTAGGTACCCGAAGCGGTCAACCAACGTTGATTGGGCGCACCCACCACTGCGGTCTCACCGGCATCAGGAAACGTCGTGTCAAAAGTAAACCAAGTCATGAAGATGAAGTGATTCTCTGGATACACTTCAATCATGAACCCTTGGCTTTCCACACTGGGGCTGACCCAAGCTCCATTCAACCCCTGGTTCATGGTGTTGAATGGGGGCTCAACATCCAAAAGTGCACCGTTGCCTGCATCATCGATGGCAAAAAAGCCCAGTTCTTGATTGAAGCCTTCGCCCACAGCATAAACAGTCACAATGTCGCCAGCGTCCAATTTCAATGGTGCCAAATCGATCAATCGATTGGCCCCATCTGGGGTCGACACATTCAAATCATAGGTGGCGTTAGGCAATTCAAAGTAGCCGGATTGTGAGGCATAGAATAACTCAGCCAGGCCATTGACCAACTCATTGCGGTCATTGCGCACTGAAACCGCGGTGTCGATCAAAATGGGGGCGATGGGAGCGACGTGGACTACACGCATTTTACCGTTGCCGGGTCCCGGTGCCGCATTGTCATCAACCAAAGTTAACAAGTCCAGTGGTTGGTTGTTTTCATCACCTATGATGACCCAGGTGTATTGGATGTCGGCTGCCAAGTCTAAATTGACACTGATTGCTGGCGCGGCGGCTCCAGCCGGTAAAAAAATTTCGACCAAAGTGTCTCCGGGTGCCACACCCGGTTCGGCAATTTCCAAATAACCAGAAGAGAAGGCGTATTCAACTCGATTGACAATTTCTGTGCCATTGACATTAATCGACACAGCGGTGTCTTCAATGACATCGTCAAAGGGTGCCAGATTCACCACATTGACTTCCGTGGCGCTTGTTAGTGTCCAGCTGCTGATAAGTAATGATATCGCAATAAATCTAAAATGTTGCATGGAGCACCTCCATTTGTTATTAGAAACAACAACTTATGAATCGACCTGTGAAATACGCGTGAACGCCTGATGGGATATATTTTACATTTGCTTAATGTTGACTGAGGGGGATTCGGCTGTCAATCAGCCACCAACAAGCATCCAGCTTGACTCTGCAGGCATTGTCTGGAAGCCGCCGAGAACGGCCATACAAGTGTCCAATTGGTCATAAAATAAATATGAAAAAATCAGTCGCTGCGCAAGCTGAGTTGGTGGTGCGGATCAAGACCCGAACCATTCTGCCCATCAACTGACATTGTTCACTGCAAGCAGTCAGTCTTCACCACCTAACACAGCAAAGATCGAATGCATTCGAGCAGATGAGCTAAAATGGTGAAAATCAGCTTAAACAGAGACGACCAGCCCGGTGTAAACCACTTGTACATCAGAGAATCAGAGGGTACCCTCAAACAGCTGACCGGTGGCAATTGGCAAGACATCTACGCCCAATGGACCGCCGATGGCCGTTACATCTATTTCAACTCCAACAGCAGCGGCGTGGCCAACATTTACCGCCTCAAGATGAACGGGGCCGATTGTGTGAAAACCAGTTTGGTCTTTGGCATACAAGACTTGTTGACTTCAGGAATGAGGATGTGGGGTTGATTGATGTCCGCACCCTCCATTATCAGCCCATTGATTGACTTGATCTGGGGGGATTTCTGATCCGTTTTTTACCCATGTCATAAGCCATTTGCGAGATTCTGTGGACTTTGCTGTCTACCACAGCAACGAAAATAAATGGTGCGTATACACAGGTATAAGCGCCAAAACTGGTTGCTTTGGTTGCGCCAAATGCTTTTAAATCAGTAACATCAGCGCCTGATTTCAAGCAATGACTGAACTGTGCACCATCCAGCCAAGGGTAGCGAATTTGCCACCACAGGTGTACCAAGCCATTCCAAAGAGAACAGGCGATGAGCAGAATGATGGGGATCAAAGACAAGACCATCAGCCAGGTCACGACCAGCAACACAGCCACCAACAAGACGATGGCCAACAAGTACAGCAAAGCGGTTGGATACGTGCAGAGGATGTATTTGGGTTTTTTAGATTTCACAGGCATGACTGAAAATATTTTGCCTTTAATATCATATGAGTCATTTGCCTGGTGTGGCCACAGCCATTTGCGTACAATTAGTCGTCATATTTAATGAAAAACTAACCCACAAACCGTCACAATCAAAGCTTTTACAAGGAATCTGAGTAAATGACCGCTGAACCTTTAAAATCGATACCTCCGGTGTTTCCGGGCGACAAAGCAGCGGTATTAAGTCGTTTGGAGGGCAGAACGCGACACAGTCACATCGGCCAACAAGTCTGCATCAATGAACGACAATGGCGCCAAGACCAGCCTGGCTGCATCCAGGCAATCCAGTCAATCTTTACCACCGGATCCTTAATCATCAGAAGCAGCCACAGCCAGGAGGACGGCATGCAGACCACCTTGGCCGGTCAATTCAAAAGTTTTGGCGCCATCGATGTCAACGACCCTCCATTGATAGCCACTTCCATTGACCGGGTTTTTGATTCATATTCCAAATCCAGCAAAACAGATTCAGAACGGGTGTTGATTCAACAACACCTGGATGCTTGCGTGCTGGTTGGCGTGATGTTGACCCGTTCCCTGAATTCTGGCGCCCCCTATGACCACATCAGTTACCTACACCATCCCCTGTCAACAGACGGGGTGACTTCTGGCGCTGACGGCCCTTTGCAACAGTTCATTTCACTGAAACACGCGCCACAGGCATTGAAAGCAATCCCCAAAGAGTTGGAGCCCATCATGGTGGCAGCCAGGGAGTTGGAGCGCTTGTGTCAATCCACCGAGTTGAACATTGAATTTGGCATCGATTCAAACCAACAAGTTCATGTGTTTCAAGTGCGACAAATTCCGGCCGGTACCCGGCAAGTCAACTGTGATGAATCCCTTCTCATCAAGACCATCAAGCGATTCACCCACCAACTGAGCAACACCCAACCAGCAACAAAACAGGTGTTGGGTGATCAATCGGTTTATGGCATCATGCCGGACTGGAATCCGGCCGAAATCATCGGCATCAAGCCCAGGCCTTTGGCCTTGTCGTTGTATCAATTCGTGCTGATGGATGAGATTTGGGCAGAGCAGCGGTATGCCTGGGGATACCGAGACCTGCGCGGAGTGCCGCTGTTGACCAGCTTTGGTGGCTGTCCCTATGTTGATGTCAGAATCAGCCTCAATTCATTGATTCCGGCGGCACTGGACGAGGCGGTGGCCAAGCGTCTGGTTGACGCACAAATTACCCACCTCAAGCAACATCCACAGCTCCATGATCAATTGGAATTTGAAGTGGCCGTATCTGTCTTGACCCCGGCCTTTGATGAGGCGGCAGCGCGACAGTTGGTGCCCCATGGCGTGACCGAGGATGACCTCAATCAATTGCGTGCGGCGCTGCGTGACATCACCGCCAAAGCCATGCTGCGGCTCCAAGAAGACCTCAAGCCGACCAAGCATTTATTGGCTTCCCGCACCAGCCACACCGCGTCTGCTGAGTCGGCCATTCAACAAGGGATTGGCTTGATTAATGAGGTCAAACGCTTGGGGGCATTGCCTTTTGCCCATGCCGCCAGGTCTGCATTCCTGGCCGTGGCCTGGTTGCGAGACATGGTCAAAACCGGCCTGCTCACCGAACAGGAAAAGAACGCATTCATTGGCCAAATCAAGACGGTTTCAGGGCAATTCAAAGCCGACATGTCGACCATGCCCATCCAAGAATTGATTGCTGAGTACGGTCACCTGCGGCCCGGCACCTACGACATCACCAGCCCAGCCTATTGGGAAAAACCAGAACTTTATTTTTATCGAGCGGCCGGGCAGGGACAAAAGCCAAACCACCAAACCCACCCATTCGAGTTGTCACACCACTCAAGAACATCAATCAATCAGTGGCTCAAATCCACGTTCGAAAACACCCCAGTGGCTGATTGGCAAGCGGATGATTTATTGGATTTTTGCCGGCAGGCCATCGTTTTGAGAGAAGCCAGCAAATTTGAATTTACTCGAAATCTGTCATTGGCCATTGATCGGTTCATTGAATTTGGCCAGGCCCATGACTTGAGTCGAGAACAGCTTTCCTACCTCACCATGCATGACTTGCTGGCGGTGGCTGATAACCCCTGGCAAGTGCCTTTCATCCGCGCCATGATCGCTGAAAGAACCAAACAACATGCCTTGAGCCAGTGCCTCGAGTTACCCCACTTGATCACCCGTCCCCAAGACCTCTGTGGCTTCAAGGTGCCGCAATTGATGCCATCATACATCACCCATGCCGTGGTTGAAGCCCCTTTGAAAAGCCAGTGGCATGCGCCTCAGAAACTGCATGGCTGTGTGGTGCTGTTGGAACAGGCCGACCCGGGTTTTGACTGGTTGTTTAATTACGGCATTGCTGGCCTGATGACGGCCCATGGCGGGGCCAATTCGCACATGGCCATCCGGGCTGCAGAATTGAATGTGCCGGCGTGCATTGGTCTGGGCAAAAGCGTGTATGAAAACATGTCACACATCGAATTCATTCGACTGGATTGTGCCGCCAGACAATGGCTGCCTGTGGCTCAATGATCAACCTGGCTGTGACACAATCGGTGGCAATGGTGGATGCCAATCAGGAACAGATCGACCGGTTGGATCCACAATGGCTCACCCATTTGCAACAGCATGGGTTTGAGCCAACGGTGTTGCCCAATTTTCGCTGCGTGCATGAGGCACAGCTATGCATCGCGCAATTGAACGTGCAGGGCTTGCTGTTGACGGGTGGCAATGATCTGATGTCCACCCAAGGGCAGTCCGTTTGTTGGTGGCGGGATCAATTTGAAACCCAGTTGATTGATCATGCAACCCAAGCAGGTATGCCTGTTTTGGGCATTTGCCGCGGCATGCAGTTGCTCAATGAATACTTTGGCGGCAGCCTCACAGCCGTGGAAAACCATGTGCACAAAGAGCAAGCTGTGATCATTAAAGAAGGTTCAAAAAAACGCGTGAATGCCTACCATCACTGGGGCATCAACGGGCAGACTCTGGCACCAGAAATGATGCCATGGGCCTGGTCTGAAGATGGGGTGATCAAAGGCATCTGCCACCGCACACATGCCGTCATGGGCATGATGTGGCATCCAGAACGGGCGCATCCAGATCAAACCTGGACTTGGCAAGTGGTGCGGGAGTTCTTCGCATGAGTCAGGCACCAGTACAAGCCATCATCCTGGCAGCGGGGGAGGGCACACGCTGTCGCCCCTTGACTGAAGACCGACCGAAGTGCCTGATCGAGCTGGGTGGCCAAACCTTGTTGGCACACCAACACGCTGCCTTACACCTCAACGGCATCAGTGACATCACGGTGGTGGGTGGTCACCAACATCAAGCCATTTCTGCGGCCGGTTTTCCATGTTTGGTCAATCCCGATTATCAGCACACCAACATGGTGGCCAGTTTGTTTTGTGCCGAACAGCTGTTACAACAACACATCACCACCGTTTTGGTTTATGGTGACATTGTGTTTCGACCTGACTGTTTGACCCAGTTGCTCAACACCACAGGAGATGTCGTGGTCATGAGTGATGTGGATTGGCATGACCTGTGGTCATTGCGGTTTGACGATGTGTTGTCGGATGCCGAATCTTTTGTGCTCAATGACAAAAAGGAAATCATCGAATTGGGACAATCCGTGAACGACATCAGCCAAATCCAAGGCCAATTCACCGGATTGCTGAAGGTTGATGGCCAGGCTTGCCAAAGGGTGTGTCAGGCTTACCAAACTTTGCTCAACAATTCCGACAACCCAGAACAAACCAAAAGGATGTACATGACTGACTTCATTCAACATTTGATTCACAGCGGGTGGCATGTCACCGCGTCTGAGGTTAACCGCGGCTGGTTGGAGATCGACACCCTGGAAGACCTTCAACTGTATCAGCACTTGCATGATACCGGCCAATTAGCCGGGTATTATTCACCATGAGTCAACAATCACCGGCAGCAGATAACCACCAACCCTGGCTACAGGACTTCGACAGCCACAGCTTTGAAGTCGTGTCTTCTGAATTACCATCGGGCTGTGCTTGGTTGGTGAATTGCTTGTTGGAGTCTGGCATCAGTGTATGGCGACCTTGGGAGGTGGACATTGAAGGAGAGTGGCACAGAACTTCCCCATACCATTATCGGTATAACGCCCAGGCAGAACCCTGGTTTCAAACCCTGCCGGCATTGCAATGGTGCCGTCAGTTTCACTTTGATGCCAAGCATTCGGCCCGCGCCACCCACCGCTGGGCCGGCACGGTGGATGGCCGCAGGAAGCTGATTTTATTTGTGCGTGATCCCAGAGACATGTTGTTTTCGCAGTGGCGTCGACAATGCCATAATCACCCAGAGACACCGGTCAGTTTTGTTCAGTTTCTCCAATCGAAGTACCACCAGTACCCATGTACATATGTTGAATACATCCAATTGTTTATGCTGATGTGGCAGCGGCATGTGACGCAATTTGACCACCACATCGTGCGCTTTGAAGATTACCGACAAGACGCCACCGCCACGTTGAACTCGGTGTTGCAGTTTTTGCAGATCGATCGACCGGCATCGGTCATCCAACAAGCCGTGAACCAATCAGATTTTCAAAAGGTCAAACAGCGGGAAGACCAGCTGGCCGCACAAGGGCAGTTGACCAGGAAATTCAATTTTGCCGGTCAAGCCTTTGAATACCAACAACAGGACCACACCGCCTACCATGGACTGTTTGACCCTGCTTTCAGCCAAGTCACTGACTGGCTGGGATACGCTCCATTGCCCCAACCAGCAGCCCACATCAAAACCCTATTCGAACGGCCTGGCTGGGTCGATGAGATGGTTCACTGCATGGTTGGAGGGGTGGTAGATTCGCCATTCAAGGCTCAGGTTCAAACACTGCTGCATTCAGTTTACCGAGATCTGAACCAAGCCGAGGAGTTGGCCTCTTGAAGCCAGGTCGGCTGTATTGGATCACTGGGCTGTCAGGTACCGGCAAAACCACGCTCGCCCAACAACTCACTGAATATTTGCGACAACAGCACCGCCAGGTGGTGATGCTGGATGGTGACGACTTGCGGGCCGTGTATGGCTTGCCAGGCCAATACCAAGAACACGAACGCCTGGCCATGGGCATGCGGCATGCCAGGCTCTCACTGTTACTGGCCAGCCAGGGATTGGATGTGGTTTGTGCCACCATATCGCTGTTTCATGAAATCCAACAATGGAACCGGGCACAGCAAGCCCACTACATTGAAATCCTGCTGACCTGTGATGAAGCCACCCGCTTGCACCGACTGCAGCAAAGGCCTGACCCAGCGGCATTCAGGGACACCCCAGCGGTAGGGACCAGCATCGAGCCACAGTGGCCCACTGCACCCGATCATGTGATCGACAGTGGCAAAGCATTGTACACAGAGTCGTTGTTGGCTTCACTCACAGCTTCATCAAATGCAACTTAACCAAAACACAACTGACATGAAATGGGACTACACCAAACTGGCGAAGAATTACCACAAAAGAGCCCCTTACGCCCCCGAACTGATCAAACAGGTGACCACCACCGCCCAATTGCAAGCGAATGCAAGCATTTGTGACATGGGTGCGGGCACGGGTTTTTTGGCCCGTGAGTTTGCCCAGGCCGGATTCCATGTATTGGCGGTTGAACCCAATGCCAACATGCGACAATGCGGTATCGAACATTGTGCTGATCTGACATCAATTCAGTGGTCCATCGGTCAAGCCGAACAGTCTGGCTTACCCGATCACTGTGCCGATTTGATCAGTTTTGGGTCATCCTTCAACGTGGTCGAACAAGACCAAGCGCTGGCAGAAGCCCACCGGATCGTGCGGCCGGGTGGCTGGTTTTTGATTATCTGGAACCACCGGGTCCTGGACCATGGTCTGCAAAGAGCAATAGAACAATGCATCCATCGGCACCTACCGGACTATGACTACGGCCAAAGAAGACAAGACCACCAACATGTCCTGGAGTCCTGTGGCCATTTCTCCCAAGTCATTCCCATGATCCTGGATCACACCCACCAACAAACCAAAACGGACATGTATGAGGCCTGGCAATCCCATGCCACCTTACAAAGACAAGCCAAAGACCACTTCCCGGTCATCTTAAACGACATTCAGGCCTTGATCCAAAGTGAACAGGGCTCCTGGATCCACACACCGTATCAAACCCGCGGCTGGTTGGCTCAGTTTAAAAGCCAGATCGGGTCATAAATCAAAATGGGCGCCGGTCAAACTTTCAGAGACTTGCCAAAGCTTGATTAAATGCGCTTTGTTCAAAGCTTGTTTGGCGATTTTTGCCAGGCCTGATGGCCCTTTCAATTCAAAGAAACCCTGTGGGCCATAATATTGGCCACCTGGGGACTCAAGGCTTAATGAGGCTTGCAATATGGGCACTGAACCGGATTGAGTGCTGTGGGTGATTAATGGCAACAGGGTGTACTCCAATGCCGTCATTAGCCATGGTGACATGTTTCTGCTCAAGTTGCTGCGAACGGCACCTGGATGGGCTGCATTGGAGATGATTTTTTTCCCGGCCATTTTCAACCGACGATCCAACTCGATGGTATACATCAAACAGGCCAGCTTGCTTTGGCTGTAGGCGGCCGCTTTTGAATAGTTACTGACCATGTGCAGGTCTTTAAAATGAATCTTACCCGTTCTGTGGGCCAAACTGCTGACCCAAGTGATGCGAGATGAACTCTGGTCAGGCATCGCATCAATCAGCAACGCCGTCAACAAAAAATGCCCCAATGAGTTGGTGGCCAATTGGCTTTCAAACCCATCTGATGTCAGTGTGAATGAGGGATACATGATGCCGGCATTGTTGACCAATATGTCTAGCCGACTGTATTGTTTCTTGAACGTGGCGGCAGCGGATCGCACTGAATCCATTGCACTCAAATCGATCGACAATGTGTCAATGGCGGCATGGGGCAGGGCCTGCATCATGTTGTGCTTGGCCTGTTCTGCTTTTTCCAGGCTTCTGCAAGCCAAAACAGCGGTGCAACCAATTTGGGCCAGGCTGCATGCCACCGCTTGGCCAAGGCCGCTGCTGGCCCCCGTAATCATTGCAATTTTGTCGTTTTGGTTGGGGATGTTTGTTAAATCAAATTGCATTCATCATTGGCTGTATTGAATGCCCCCAGTGTAATAATTACATCAGTTGCTTTCATTCACCTGGGTTAATAAATGCGGTTTCAATCTGCCAATAATCGTTTTCGAATGCGACTCAAAGATTGGGGCTGAATGCCCAAGTAACTGGCCAGGTGATATTGGCTGATTCTTTGAACCAATTTGGGTTTGTCTTTGAGCAATGCCAGGTAGTGCTCTTCAGCTGACAACCTTCTGTATCGATCCATATCAAGCCGCTTATTTGTCATGGCTTGATCATTGAATCGATGGCACAAGAGGGCAAAATCTGGATGTTGTTCATACAACAGGGCCGTTTTATGTGGGTAACCGACAGCAACGCAGCCATTCTCCAGGCATTCGATGTAGTAGGGCGACGCTTGGTTTTGCGTCGAATTGAGCGGATTGATCACTTCGCCTTCTTGATAAAAATCAGTGTTGATTTCTTGACCATCTTTGATGTAATACGTTCGAATACAGCCAGCCATCACCAGATAACTGCAGGTGGGCCACTCGCCCTCTCGCAGCAGCAGTTCACCCTTATTTACGCTTCGAAAATCACCCTGACTGGCCAGCAGATCAGCCTGCTGTTGGGTGACGGTGCCGTACTGAGACAAAATGTTCAGCACAAATTCGATTGGATCAACGGTCATGAATGCGACCTGTTCAACTTGGCACTTTGATATGAAAAAACTGAATTAAGGATGATTAACTTGGTAAACATGATCGCAGTTTGCTGGCTGTCTCATAAAGTACCGATGGCGCCACTTGGGCCAGTTGTTTCCTCTCCACAGGGTCCAAATCATGATCGGCACTGCCTGCCATGCGACCCGCACCTTCAAAGTAGGCCAATTGAGGTGGCCCAATGCCCCAATTACTTCCTAGCTGTCTGGGTATGATGTGGTAATGATAATGAGGCGCCAATTGACCGCTGTAAATGCCATTGTTTTGGAATGTGAGGATACCCAATGGCTCAAAAGCTTTCAGCATGGCATGGGCGACTCGCTTGGCAGCCATCAATATTGCGGCCGTTTCTTCATCTGAAAGCGCTAACAGGGTAGCCACGTGGCGTTTGGTTATGACACAACACTGACCCACTTCATATTGATAAGGGTTGATCACTGTCATGGTGTGCGCACAATCATCAATCAGCCTGAGTTTCGCGTCAGCAGCAGACATGTCCCGACATATTTCACATGGATCTTGTTCTGGAAGCTCTAACATTCAAGTCCTTTCATCATTTGAATCATGATGCGATCTTCTCAAATCAGCGGGATCAGAGCAAAAGGTTTTCGTTTTTTAAGAGTATGATTGAATCATCCTGGAACCTAAACCCAATGATTTAGAATTAGAATGATATTCTTCATAGTATAATTACTGTCTCTGTCCCCCTGGGCTGGTATATGGATATTGAAAAATTAAAGCGCAAGCGACAAAAGAATGTACAAGAACAAATCATTCTGAAAAAACATCAGATTCATCAGGAATCTGTCTATTGGAGGAGAACAGGGGTCGCTGAACCTGTCAGGATTATTCTTGAGGACAAAGGCATCAATCCAGACACCTCAATTTTCATCAGATACGACATCAATTTCCCTGGCATGGCCTCGGATTCTGGCATTGTACTGACAGCGGACCATGAATTCTTTGAGTTTGAACTCGATTTGAATCAAGCCAGGACTCAGTTAATGTCCATAGATTGGTGGCAAAGGATCACAGAAGATCTCGAAGTAACAAACCACAAACCAGGCACAGGTTCTACCAAATGGTATCTGGCCACAGAAGTTTTGGATGAATTGAATGAAGCATAAACCGGACATCACGATTTTGTTGGCATGTTTGCAGTGCAAAAAGAATCAGATCCCAGCGAATTGTTGACGCTCATTGAATGTCGTTGTTGAACATACAGTTCTATGTCTCTGATAGTTAGGAAATTTATTATGGAAAGAACAAAATACATGGTGTTGACAACCCTATTATTTGCCTCAGTGTTGGCAAAAAGCGCGATTATCATCAATCAACCAATTGAAAAGTACGTCAAAAAATCAGAATTGATAGTCAGGGGAGTGGTCATCAGCAAAAAAGCGAAAAATGAAGCGTTTCATTTGAAACAGCATTCGATGAGCAATGGAAAAATATCCACAAGCCGTCAAATGGTTAAAGCGATATACACCACTTTCACCATTCAAATAAATGAGCTTTTGCGTGGCGAATATGATACGCCAACCATTGAGGTCAAAATGCTCGGTGGGTGTGAAGAAAATGGTTCGTGCTTTCGAATGAGTAGCCATTACCAATATGAAGTCAGTGATGAAGTTTTGATGTTTCTGAACTACGATGAAGTCAATGATTTTTTTCATTCGACCAGTAATGGCATCACTGCATATTTAGTATCAGAAAATGATGAATTGATGAGGGCAGGGGATTTCATGACCTTGGACAACAATGGTTCAATCATTCCCAGAAAGGATCATAAACACTCATTGTCTGTTGATGAGTTAAAGCAAGTCATTGAAGCGAACAAAAATGAATAGTTATATTTGGCCGTATTCCAATTAATTAAGAAAAATCATGAAATGTTTTAGTGGGTTTTTACTCATTATTTTTCTTGCTGGCTGCCAAACCAGTATTACTCTAAGAGAGAAGCTTTATTTTGAAAGGCCTATAAACTTGTATGAAGGGTTTGAAAGAAAGTTTTACTGGCCAATTAATGTTGTATCTGAAAAGAAACTCACTTCAAAAAGGATTCCAAATTCAATTAACAGTGCACTGAGAGAATTAGAGAGTTTGTTAGATGAAAGTTTGTTAATGATTCTTAGGGATGTATCTCAAATGTCTGAGTGTGGACTGGATAAGGTATCAAAAGGTGAATTGTATGAAAAATACTTTTATGCCGTATTTGACGAAATGTCAAAAAGATATCCTTATGATGAGATCAAAAAAGCATTTGATAGAGATGATGTCGATAGCATAGTTCTACAAGATATTTTGATTTATTTTGATTATCTTCAAGGATGGATTACCAATCACTGGAATCTAAATGAAGAAAATGATCTTACTAACCAATTGAATTCAATAGGCATCTATGATTCTTCAGAAATTTTTTACTATTTGCTCATTACGCTTGGAGGGTGTGAATATCAACAAAACATAGACACGCCAGAATTATTCATTTGGGATGAAATTCCAGATGAATGAGATAAAAGGAATTTTAACAATAATGCACGGTTTGTTTTCTGGACAGACAACTAAACTGCGAAATTTCATTATTTTGCAAGCAATTGATTTTGTTGCAATTGTAGAATTTTTCTAACAACTAATGTACCAAACATTTTGAAAAAACCTCAAAAAAAGGTCTTTCAAATTTTGACTGCTAATGTACTGAATATTTTGTCCACTTATAGCCAATTGAACTGTCAATAATAGTCAGGACTGCTTCCATGATATCCTTCTATAAAACATGATCACCAACTGTTTGGTTTGCAAAAGTTACACTCATTCAAAACCAGTTTGAAAAATCACTTCTGTACGCCCAAAGACCACATAGCTGCTGCCAGCCTCTGAGTTTGCATTGGGATCACCACCAACTGCTCCAATGATCAGATCATCGATGCCATCACCATTCACATCACCTGCATGGCTGACTGTACGCCCACTGAAATCATTGGCATTCACTCCATTAATGGTGAAGCCGTTGCTGCCATCAAGGTCCGCGAGATTCAAAGGATTAGGAAAGCCGGCATCATTGCCATAGACCACATAACTGCTGCCAGCATCTGAGTTGCCATTGGGATCAGCAAGATCAGCACCAATGATCATATCATCAACGCCATCACCATTCACATCACCTGCGTAGCTGACCGAATAACCACTGGCATCATCGGCATTCACTCCATTGATTATGAAGCCATCACTGCCACCAAGGGCTGACAGTTCCAAGGTTGATGGAAATCCCGCTCCATTACCAAAGACCACGTAGCTGCTGCCTGCATTTAAGTTTCCATTGGGATCAGCTCCCGATGCACCAATGATCACATCTTCGATTCCATCACCATTTACATCACCTGCATGGCTGACTGAACCGCCACTGAAATCAAATACATTCACCCCATTGATAGCCAGGCCATTGCTCCCATCCAGGGATGACAGCTGTAAGGTTGACGGAAATACTGTATTGCCAAAAACCACAAAGCTCCTGCCTGCTCTTGAGTTACCATTGGGATAAGCACGATAAGCACCAATGATCACATCATCAACGCCATCACCATTCACATCACCTGCGTAGCTGACTGAAAAGCCACTGTAATCACTGGCATTCACCCCATTGATGGTGAAGCCATTGCTGCCATCAAGGGTTGATAATTCCAAATTTGATGGAAATCCTGAATCACTGCCAAAAACAACATAGCTGCTGCCAGCTGCTTCGATTCCATTGGGGCTGGCAAAATAAGCTCCAATGATCACGTCATCGATGCCATCACCATTTACATCACCCGCATGGCTTACTGAACGCCCACTGTAATCATCGTTATCTTCACCATTGATGGTGAAGCCATTGTTTCCATCCAGGGTTGAGAGTTCCAAGGTAGATGGAAATCCAGAATCATTCCCAAAGACCACATAGCTGCTGCCAGCACCATTTTTATTATTGGGATCAGCAAGATGAGCACCAATGATCACATCATCGATGCCATCACCATTCACATCACCCGCATTGCTGACTGAACGCCCACTGGAATCACTGGCACTCACTCCATTGATGGTGAAGCCATTACTGCCATCCAGGGTTGACAGTTCCAAGGTTGATGGAAATCCTGCTTCACTGCCAAAGACCACATAGCTGTTACCTGCATGTAAGTTTCCATTGGGATCACCACCAAAAGCACCAATGATAATGTCATCAATTCCATCACCATTCACATCACCCGCACTGCTGACTGAACGCCCACTATAGTCTTCGGTATTTACTCCATTGATGGTGAAACCGTTGGTACCGTTTAGGTCAACCAGATTTAATTCATCACCGAATTGAGCCATGGCTGTTTGAGCCATAATGGCCAAGACCATTGCAACCAACGTTTTTTTAATTCTTAAATTCATGATTTCAATCCTTTGACATTGATTTGATTAAAGAGCACATAGTTTATCATTAAATGGTGGCTTATTATCTTTTTGGTAAGGACTGAGAATTGGAATTACCTTTAATGAAAAATCTCATCCTTGTCATGGTGTTAAAATTAAGGGAAAGGTAATTAGCTTTTAATGTTTTAGAAAATATTGATTATTTAGGCATTCAATAATTAATTAAGGATACAGCCATAAAACAAATTTATTTTTAAAATTAGTGAACTATAAGTAATGGAAAATAATACAGAAATACCACCCGCAGCTGAAGAAAACTTCAATAAAAAAGCAAAAGCATTGATTAAATTAATTAAAGAAGTTGAATTTGACAATCAAGGTGATGCAAACAATTCAGATCTTCACAGCAGAGTTACAATTACTGATAAGGATATTGTTGGTGAAGTTGAGATGTTTTCAAGTAATGAAAAAGGAAAAGTTATGGGACGATTTTTTAAATACATGGACTCTCATTACGGAATAGTTGATGATGATTTTGAAAAATTAAGAGACGTGTCACAAAATATTCAAAGGTTAAACGCTTTCAAACTCATTTTAAGCCAAAATTTCATTGAAAATCATTTATTTAACTGGTGTGTTGAATCATTTAAAGCACATGCAATTACTAACCCTTTCATCGAGTATTTAAAGCTGCAAGCAGAAGCTGCTGTAAAAGAGCAAAAAGTATATGTACCAATAGCAAATTTAATTGTTGATAAAGAATTTAAATTCTGTGGCGTTCTAATTTCTGGTTTAACAAAACCTCTTGCAGATGAAATTTATAAAAGCTCAATTTCGATGGCAAAAAATGAGGGAGCAAAATCAAGATTTGAAAAATTTTTTGATAATTTCAGATCTAAGTACCAAGGGTATGCATTAGCTCTTTTGAAATTTAAGTGTGAACCAGAACTTGCTCACAATTTAGCAACAAATAAAGTACAACGATTGATTTCAATCTTAAGCATTTATCATAGGTCGATACTAATTCATGATATTAAGTGCCCAATTAGTATAAAAGGAAGTGAATACAGCCCTTACACAACATCATTTGAAATTTCTGATGAATTTCTTCTCCTCAGTTTAACAGAAAAACCAGTTGATCTTGCATCTTTACGACCCTGGAGAATAAAAGAAAATGATGTCATTAAATTCAATGAGGTTGGAATGAGTCATTTATCTGTCTTAGCTTCCCAAGATAACAAAACTGAGTTTCAGGACATGATCCTAAATATGGCATATTTATATTCAAAAGCTTCTTTTTCAAACGACCCCATGGAAAAGCTCATACTAATGCTTTCTTCTTTAGAAAGCAGTTTATTGAAAAACCAGAGTGAGTCAATTCAACAAAACATTGCAGAGAGGCTTTCTATGTTGATCGCTGAAAAACTTCAAGATAGAAAAGCAATAATAAAGAACTTGAAAGAAGTGTATTCATTAAGATCGAAGTATTTGCACCACGGACACTCATCTCAAGACATAAAGAATTTGAGTCAATTCTTCTTAAATATGTGGGTGTTTTATGTTCAGTTAATCACTTCTGAGAAGCATGCTTTCAAGACCAAAGCTGAATTTTTAGAATATATCGATGACTATAAACTTTCACATTAACTGATTGCGGCACCATTAATTATGAGCAAAGAAAAAAAGAAATTATTTTTGAATAGATTTCCAACGAAAAATTTAAAGTTAAATTTCATGATCTTGGCATTTTTTTTGATTTATATTTTTTCTATGTTTTTATATCCTTGGTTTGATAAAGAGTGGAATTGGCAGCATGTTCAAAATGTTTGGGATAGATGGCAAGGATTAAATGTCGGCATGCTTGCATTTATATCTAGCGTTATTGCGTTCAGCATTTCAAAGTACCATGTTGAGAAACAAAGAGAAAGAGAATTTATGGCGGTAAGGTCATATTTACCGTTGTCTTTATCTGAACTACAGGAATATCTTTATTCATCATCAGCGATTCTCAGAAGTGCTTGGGAAAGTTTATCGGCTAAAAAACTGCCTGAATTCAACCCCATATATTTGCCAAAAGAATCTATATTGATATTTGAAAATTGCATAAAACTTGGAGATACTGAAATAGGCGATCATTTATCAAAAATCTTAACCAAGCTTCAAGTCTTTAACTCAAGAATAAATTCTATTAAGCAAAGTAAATCAAATGAAACACAAACTTTTATTAATTATATGACAAGCACCACCCATCGAAATTTGTTGGTATATTTTTATAACCTTGGAGAAATCACATCTATGGTTGCAAAGTCATATGCGATAGGTAGGGGGAAAGACGATTTGAATTTGAGCAATCCAGTCTGGGAAGATTTTATTAATGCATATCAGCAATTAGATATAGTTCCAGAAAACTATATCGCTGACAAAGACAGTTTAGAGACTCTTACAAAAAGATTGATCAAGAAACCCTGACTTTTAAAAAATTAACTATAATGGGTTATCAGTTGAACAACCGATCGACGGAATTGAATTGAGAGCCATTAAAAGGGTACCTAAGCTTAATGAAAGATTCATTGCCTTGGTTGTTTATCAATGAGAGAAATCAGCCATTAACCCGTCAGTCTGTTAATTACATCATAAAGTCAGCAGGCAAAAGAGTAGGGGTGGGTTCTGTTAATCCACATATGCTCAGGCATTCATGTGGCTATTACCTGACAAACAATGGTTATGACCTTCGATTAATACAAGATTATCTGGGCCACAGAGATCCAAAGCATACTGTTCATTACACAAGGATTGCTGGTAAAAGATTTGAAGGAATTTGGAGTTAATTATCAATTGACAGATTCAGTTTCATATAAAGAAATTAATGTTTATATAAATGAAATTTTGGCTAAGCCCAAAATGAAAAAAAGATTAGAAAGGTTTTATCAATCTTATAATGATTTAAAATCCATTTATTTAAAGAAGCTTTCCAGAGATTGGAGGTTTAATACATTTCAGTGGGCTCAAGCAATATTTAATTTAACTGAAAAGATATTATTCAGTTACTTGAGGATGAAAGCATTATCGATCGCCTATAAAAATGTTGTGAGTAGCGGAAGTCATCCAAATCACACAAACCCTGGAATATCATTTTATGCTGACACTACAGTCATTAATTTGAATAGCCTCAGAGACAAATTAGCATTGATGGCATGGGCATATCACCATCCTTTTAATCCTGAAAAACAAGAAGAGGTTTTAGATTTCAATGAAATCTTCAATAGACTTAAAAAATCTGAATCTGAAACCCAGGGCGCTTCTTTAAACCATTCTGATTTTTTAACCATTCTTCAGGCTGTCCATAATGGCTATAGCATGTTTAAACATATTGCAAGATATCGCCATTTTAAAATTCATAGACTAGAACCAATCATTCACATGTATGGACCTCAACTACACAATACGAAATTACCGTACATCAGATTTGATGAAACAAATATTCAAGAATCAATAGATATCTCTGACAAGCCTATAAATGGGTTACATGTGGGTTATGATGAAATCGAAAAAGTCATTGAAAGTTCGCTAGAAAAAATAATCGATACAAGCTCTGAATTGTTTACTCATATTCATAATTTACCGCCATATTCAAACTCAATGGTCTAACTAGATTTCCACTGGACAATAAATTTCGTACTTTAGTTGTCAAAATGGGGCTTTAGAGGCCAAAAGTTTCTTACTTTAGTTGCGCATCAACGAGTGGACAGACAACTAAACTGCGAAATTTCATGATTTTGTAAGTGATTGATTTCGTTACAATTGCCAAAATATTTTGACAACTAAAGTGCGAAACTTTTTGAAATTGAACCTAAAAAGTGGGTCTTTCAAATCTTGACAACTAAAGTGCGGAACTTTTTGTCCATTTTTAACGTATTTGAGATTTTAATTGGGCTTGATGAAATCCTCAAGCCAAGCGATCACTTCTTGAGATCTGTGCCACAAATCCATGTTCTCCATCACATAGGAAATGGCTTCTTCCTCGCTGCCTAGGATGACGTAATCGTTTTCGATATAGTTTTCGTCAGGTGGATCCTTTTTGAATAGCAGAAACTGTATGACATGGTGGTTTTGCTGGTGGGCCTGAGCAAGCAAATGGTCAGCTTCATTGGTTCTTCCACCTTTCATAAAGCAGTACAAGGCTCGATTGAAAAGGAAGGCCGTCATGGCATCATCTTCATATCGATCAATCAGCAAACTAAATTCATCAAGTTGATTCATTCGCAAATACAACGAGGATAGGGGGTAACGAACTCCCAGATTGTCATCTGAATTAAGCTTGAGCATTCTCTGGTAGATGTCAATCGATGCCTGATACTCCTCGAAATAAGAATGACAATCGGCCAACCCAGCCAAAGCCCGCATGAACGGTCTGGTACCATGGTTTAACCAAAAGACACCAGTGTTATCTTCGAAAAAGCCTTTTCCATTTTCTGATTCATAGACATCAATGGCTCTGAGATATTGCAGCTTGGCCGCTTCAGCATCGTCTTCAAGATCTGCCAAGTACACCAATACATCGACATTCTTGGGATCGAGGTTTATGGCTTTTATCAGCAGTCTCTTACATGTAACAATTGAGTCAGATTCAAGTGCTTGTAAATACAACTCCTGGCTTTTCTGAATATTCTTGGTCACTGAAAGAAACTATTTTTCATGGCCAAGAAATTATAATCAATTTCGAGGTGCGGTAATCAAGCCAATTGCATCAATGGCAACAATGATCGATCTGAGGGGACAAACAAAAAGATAATCTCACGAATTGATCAAAGGAATTTAGTTAAACCATCAAGTTTTAATTTAACTCAGACATCATTTTTTTGATGACTGAATTTGCTGCTGATCAAAAATGGCAAAGTTAACGGCTTGTTGCAAATCATCATATCGATAACTCTTATATTTATAGATATATTTAGTTTCACATGTAATGCCATGCTTTTTCATGAGGTTTTGTTGTTCACTTGAAGTGGTCATAATGATGATTCCAGTTGTTCAAAATATAGAAGTGGAAAAAAATAGAAAATCCCAGAAGAAAAGCGGGCTTTGACCATGATTGGTCCAAACTATTGATTAGAATTGACCACAAAGTTGACTTTGAGGTCAGCAGAAAAAGGCAAACCTCAAGGGGGTTTGCCTTTTATCATCTGAATTTAGGCAGTTCTTATCTTTTCGGCTTGGGGTCCTCGTTGACCCTGAGTGACAATAAACTCGACTGTTTGACCTTCTACCAAGGTTCTGAAATCATCACCCTCAATTTGACTGAAATGCGCAAAAACATCTTTACCCGACTCTTGTGAAATAAAACCGAATCCTTTTGATTCATCGAACCATTTTACGGTTCCTGTAACTGTATTAGACATGAAAATATCCTTTAAAAAATAATGAAAAGCCCACACGAGGGCTGTTTGGCTTGAATAGAAAATTTGAAAATTTTAAGACTGTGAAACGGAGTGTTTTGAAGTACTGCGAGATAAGACTGTAAATTGTGCACTTTAAATAAAAGCTGCGTGCACTATAGAGTGATCTTTAGGGATTGTCCAGATAAATTAATTTTTGATCAGGTTAATGACAGCGGATTTTTAAACAATATGTTTTTAAATTTAGACACTTAGCTCTTGAATTTTTTTTGATGTTAACTCCCGGAGTGAAATTATATTTCACCTCTAAGTCGGTGGCCAATTTCACTGTACCACTACAGATGAGTTATTTGATAAAAAAACACGGGTGAAATTTTTTGACTTTATAGTTCCAATTATTCCTTATATTAACCCATCGAACTCATATACAAACTTCTTAAAATTATTTAAAAATTACCTTGAAGTAGATGAATTAAAAAAATCATTATTACGCAACGTTAGTTATTCTATCGATGACTATCGTCTATTAACAAATATATATAATGAATATCTCATTTATCGAGCTAATGTGTTTAAAAGTTTAGATAAAAACAAATTAGTTGCGTTAATAGTATATAAAAATATACACCCACAAGAATTTTCAAGACTGCATACTAGTGAAAATAAAGATGCAATTTTGAAAAAGATTTTCTCAAATAAGGAAAACTTAATAAATGATCTCAGATATAAAATAAATATTGAGTTAGAAAAAACAAAAACAAATCTAGAATTAGTCAAGGATTCAATTAGTTATGAAGTTGCTTCAAATATTCGACAGTTGAAATTTATCTATTTATTCGAAATAGTAAAACTCTTCAACAATAACACTATTTATATTTCTATTAATAATAATAGATACCAAATAAATAATTTACCAGAATTGTTAACCTCATTAGATGACAGATTTGAAGAGATAAAAAATTATGGATTTAAGACGATTGGTAGGAATGGTCAAATTGTAGAAGAATATTCATTTGAAGACTTTCAGAAACGTATTTACAGTCACATATCATATTCAGAAAGAAAACAATCCATAGAAGATGGATTTGGGAAATCTGTAATACAACCGATTGAAAGCAAATTAGCTGATCTAGAAAAACAATTAACCGAAATAGAAAGCAAAAATATCAGTCAGCTAATTAAATTGCCTGGAGCAGAAGAAGTTGTTTTTGATGGTTTACGCTGTGACCTAACAAAATATTTAGTGCGAAATGGATTTATTGATGAAAATTATAATAGTTACATGTCATACTTTTTTGAGGGTGGACTATCTCATAAAGATGTTGAATATAGTTTAAAACTAGATTCACAAATATTATTACCTCCAGATACGAAAGTACCAAATGCAAGAGAACTTATCTATGTACTGGATGATCGTGACTTTTTTCTTCCAAATATTTTGAACTACGACGTTTCTAATTCACTAATAGCAAAAAAACTTGATGGTGAAATAAAAGATAAATACTCTTTGTTTTTGAAGTTATTGTCGAGTCAATCGGATAGGGCAACAAAATTTGTTTTTTCAGACTTGTTTTTGAATGATCTCATTAAAATTCTTCCAGATTTGGCTGAGAAATGGAGTGGATTGTGGGATGTATTCATCAAAGAAAACCCATCACAATCAAAAGTCGAAAAACTGTTGTCAGCTATTGTTAATGAACTTAATCTAGATGTTATTGATTCCTTGAATATTAACAATGGCCTCACTAAACAATTAGAATTAATCTCCTCACTTAGCGTTTTTAATCCTGAGAATAATCATCATTCTGAGAAGGTATTAGATTTGCTAAATATTAAGTTCGTTAGATTGATCGATATTGATGATAACTATGAACTATTTCAATATATTTATAAAAATAAACACTTCGAATGCTTCCCAAATATAGTCAAACTTATATTTAGACACATTGCAAACAATGAAAGTCTTGCTAACAACATACAATCTTCATATTTATCATCTATTTATAAGTTAGATTTATCCAAATTGATTATTGCTTTTGAAGAAAAAATCAATTACTACATTGAATATGTTGCTTTTTCATTAACTGACAATTCTAATGAGAATTCAGAAACACTAGTATATTTGTTGAATCATGATGACGTTGATATTGAGCTTAAAAAACAATTTTTTTCAAGATATCATTTTAAGTTAAAGAATATTGATGAGTTAAGTGATGAAAGATTATGGACTCCTGCAATAGAGAACAACTCAATTGCTTTCACTTGGAATAATTTATATAAAACTTACATTCATCAAGAGGGATTAACTAATTCATTAATTGAATTCATAAATACTAATTCCAACAATAAAACTTTTAGTGAAAAGCTGAACACTACAAGTTTTCAAGAAGTCGATGAAGAATCAATACGCCAATTTGCAACAGAAATCATTGAAAATAATGAAATTAGTGATAACCCATACAGCCAACTAGTACCTCAAATATCAATAAATTTCGAAAACATAGAAATTTTGGATTTATCTTCCGAGAAAATTAGTATCCTTATTAAAGCCCAATGTTTCAGCTACTCAAAAGCTAATGTAATAAATTTAGGGAAAAAGTCAAAAGAGAAGGTGGATTTTTTATATCATCATATTGAATCGTTTTCTAAAGATATAAACGAGGAAAAGGGATATTCACATTTTGAATTTACTGATGATGACTATTATTATTTATTAAAAGACAAGAGAATAGATGCTGAACATTTTGAATTTTTTGTTAACTATATAAATTTCGAAGATCTAAATATTAATACTATTAATAATATACTGAAGTTAATTCTATCTTATCGAAATATTGATCAATCAACTAACCAATCAAAGCCCACCATATCAATAAATTATTCTGTATTACATACTTTGATTGACTTTTCAGATGAACTATCAAATTGCTTAGAAATTTTAATTTTAAATATAAATAAATTATCTGTTGAGGAAATTAAATCGCTACTTAGTTTATTACCTGACCCATACTTTAAACTTTCTCAAATTCAGGTTGCTGGCAAGAAAAATCCTATACTTGAAGTAAATGAAAACAACGCTGTACTTCTTGAATTACTAAAGCGTAAGAGAGTAATTTCAAGTTTCAAAGAAAGAAATAGTATTTTGAATAAAATTACTGGCAATCAGCAGTATATTGTTAACTTGAAAAGGAAATAGTCAAAATGATAAATCTTGCATCTAAGTCTTAATTGCTGGAAAAAACACACTTACTTTATTTTTCAAAAATTAGGCCCAAATTGAAATTACAACCTTTACAAACACGGTAACTTAAATCCCATACATTATATAGGCGACAAAGAACTCATTAGCCATCTGAATTTTTAAAATCAATTCAAAAATGATTACTGGACAAAAAATTTCGTAATTTAGTTGTCAAAATGGGGCTTTAGAGGCAAAAAGTTTCGTACTTTAGTTGTGCATCCAACAAGCCATTAATGAGGCTTATTGTGCCATTCTATCTATGCGCATAATATATATTATGTTAAATTATATGTTTGTTTGTTGGTGTTTCTTGCTAAGTAGAGATTGATATATATACATTAAATATCAGTGTTATATACAGCTTTCTTAAACTATATTATCTTATAATCAGCACCTTTTTTTTTACTTAATCTTCTCTCTTGTTGTTAAGAATTACCCGTATGCGTTACCATGGGTTTCATTCAATCTAACCATGGAACTGGATCAGTACCAAAATGCAATGACGCATGAAACCTGAAAACTTTCACAAAAAACAAAAACAAAGCGAAGCCAGGGTCAAAACCATCATCCGGGATAAACTGGGGTGGATGTCGGGTTATCCCACTGTGGAGCATGGTCAGTTGATATGGCGGCATGGACAGGGGACTTATTACCATGATTTGACCACCCAAATAGACTCGGATGTGATCAGAAAGTCACAGCGGGCCATCAACACCCTATTCCGTGATTATCCGGTGGCTTTACCCAAAGTCGTGGGTAATGCCCAAGTGTGGCGACAACGTCATTTGTCGTTTTTGCACAATGTGAAACAATGGTTCGTCAACGATCCCGGTCAGTTGAACAGCCCCTATGAAATTGATAAGAGCTTGATCAAGGCCATGAATGCGGCTGGTTTGAATCATCACAGCCGTGATGATTTGATGCGACAGTTGTTGTGGAAATTTGACTTGAATCGATCCATGATCAAACCCATTGGACAAATCATCCATGACATACAATTGACCGATTGGCTTGATCCCCACATGGCCATGAATTTGTTGTCTTTGTTTGCCGTGGATCAAAACAGCAGTTTGATGCTGATTAAACTGGCCAATTTAATCCAAAGGAATGATCACATCACAGATTTTGACAGGCGTTTGTTGACGCCCTATTTGCGCTTTCACTCGGTTAAGTCGATCAAAAAGCACCAACACAGTTTTGCTCCTGAGCCAATCACCGGGCGTTCACTGAATCAACAATTGGATCAAGTTTTACTGGGCTTGAATGGGTTGAGAAACGCACACAGAAGACGCTGTTTGGATTATTTTGCAGGACTGGGAGTCTATCAACTGATCAATGACTGGCAACAATGGTGGTCATTGATGCAACCTTTGTGCGATAAAACGGCCAATCACATTCAGTTGGGTGGTGCCCAACATTGGGATGCTTTGATTGATCTGCACCATCAAATCAAGGCCATGTATGACAACAAACCCAGTGAATTAAGCTTGTATCATTTGTTTGAATCGATGGTCTCGTGCGCCAATGATCCGCACATTCACCAAGCTTTGTTGCGATTTCAAGTTACGTTGCAGCAAAACCAAAATGGATGGCCCCAAGTCCAAGAATTCATCGGTTTTTTCAGCGGTCTGCTGGACCTCCATAAACCGAAAAAAGAAGTGTTCATTGCTTATTTGCACGGCCTGGCTGCTTACTTGCAATTTGTCGGTGCAAATCCGGAAGAGCACACACCTTGGCGCACCCTACCCGATTATTATTGGGGCAGCACAGACAGCCAACTGTTGCGCAAAGCCAGCAGCCAACAAATTGAATCATTCTTTACTGCCGTCATTGCCATCAAAGAAATTGATCCAAACAAGCCCAGTTCAAATGACCTGAATGAGATCGTCAGCATGTCTCTGGGTGACTTAAATGCCCAAACGATCTGTGAATACTATTTTGCGTTGATTCAAGCCAAATTGTTGGACGATGTATCGCATCAAGTGGCTTATTTGGCTCACCAAACAGGCTCAACGCCCGCTGAATTAACCTCCTTGGTCAGAATCCATCAAGCCTTGTATGAAGATGACATCTATGAAGAAGCCTTCGAGGCCATGGTGGACTTGTTTGTGCGCATGCAACAACCCAAATTGTTGGTTAACTGGTTGTTGAATCAAGACCTGAACCAAATCAAAAACGGCATCAATCATTTGCGCTTGATCGAGAAGGTGTTTGGTGTGGATGCCATCCCCCTACCCGTCACCGCACAGCCCCAAAATGCCACTTGGATCAAAAGTTACCCCAAAATGTTCCATGATGTGTTGGCCACGATCAACGCCCTCAGTGACCAAGCCGCAGCAAAAGTCAAAAACATATTCAAAGGTGTGTGGTGGACAAAAGAAATGATTGCCAATGAAATCAGCCAGTTAGAACATGTTGTTGCTGAAGATTCCGCCAAAAAAGAAGCGATCAGTAAGCGGCTTGTCAAATTGCAGCGACAATCCCAAGCACACCAACCAATCACCCATCACAAGGCCCAAAAGATCGGCCAAAAACTACACCGATTGCAACTACAACTGCACTTCAGTGCTTGGCAAGAACGCTTGGCCAAACAGTTTATCGGTGCCTGGCATCAATTATTCAATCTGCCAGCCTCAGACGTTCCCAGTTGGTTAACCCATCACCGGACCATTGCCAAGTTGACCCCCATTTTGGATTTCAAAAGCCCCTCCAAAAAGCTGGCCATACAGGTGATCCAAGCACGGGCCCGAGACGAGATTAAGCCCATGCTTGGCATCAAAGCCAACCAGAATTTCGTTGCTTTGCTGTCACAACAAGGCATTGATTTGACCGGATGGCCAGATCAAATCAAGCCATTGCAATACACCACCCAAGAACAAGAAGTGATCACCTTGTCGGTGGCCAAAGACCCTTTGGAAATCATGGACATGGGAGGTCATTTTGGCACCTGTTTATCTCCCGGCGACTTCAACTACTTTTCTGTTTTTACCAACATCGCCGATATCAATAAACAAGTGATATACGCGCACGATGAACAGCAAAAAGTGGTTGGCCGGGTGCTGAATGGGATCACCGATCATGGCGGTTTACAGGTTTTTTATCGTTACATGCACCACAAAAAATATCAATTTCATCAGCATGTTATGCCATTCATTGAACAAATTGCATTGAACTTTGGCTTGCTCATGACTGATCGAGGCACGGTCAGTTCATTGTGTTGCAACAAGTGGTATGACGATGGTGCCCACAACATCCAACAGACCCACCCAGGTTTGGCCCCAGGATCGGCCTTCAGGAAACAGTTGCTTGCCATGAAGGGGTTTTGCGCACATTCCCTCGAAAATTCACATTATTTCCCATATGTGTTTGATATTAAACATTTATATTTCCAATAATTCTTCTATTTTTTGATTGATTTACACTGATTTTGGAAATAAATCAGATCTAAAATTAGTCAATATTTCTGTTTTTAGTGATACGACCGCTCTCAATTTCACACATCCCCTCGAAAATTAACATTTTATTTGCTAAGTAATTGATTATGAATAATATGTTTTGCACAATGTCCTTTTTTCTACAATCATGCTATGGCAAAAAATGAGGTAAGACGGCTCATAATACTGAAGAATGCTGAGATAGAAGAATTGTTTTCACTCCCCTCTTTTAACCATTCGGATAGAGAAGAATTTTTTTCAATGGATGAAACAGTCAAAAAGTTCATCTATAGGCTAAATAGATTTGAAGCAAAAGTATATTTCTTATTGTTACTGGGCTATTTCAGAGCCAAGCCATTGATCCATGACTTTTCAGCATCTGAGGTCCAAGAGGATCTAAAGTATGTATTGAACAAATACTTTAATGGGAGGCAGCTAAAACAGTTTAAATTATCTCAACAATTCAGGATTCGATTGATGAACCGGCTGTTGGAACATCTTGGTTTCATTCGATACAAATCCGGAAAGCATAAATCTGAATTAATTAAACGCCTAAACCACACTGCGAAAATTCAAATCGAGCCAAGGTATATTTTGGATGACTGCATTTCGTTTTTCAGCCAGAATAGGATTGTGTTACCTGGTTACACCACTATTTTAGATTTGATAACTAATGTAATCTCCTCTGAAAGAATTCGCATCAATAAAATATTCAAAACTAGTTTGCCAAGTAATACAAAATCAACTTTGCTTGAAATTCTGAATTCAAAAGATAAGTTTACAGAGCTTTCAAGATTGAAAAAGTCCAGCGGTGATTTTTCTGTCAGCGAAATTAAGAGAGAGATTAAGACACAACAACGCATTCACCCTTTTTTCTCGGATCTTCAGGCAGTAATCAAAAAGTTAACACTATCACCTGCAAACCTTGAATACTATGCATCGATGGTGCGCATGAAAAGTGTCTATACATTGAAGCGACATGATGACAACCAAACAGTCCTCTACTTGATAGCATATTTGTATTTTAGATACCAGGAAGCCAATGATAATTTAATTACCGCTTTGGTTTATCTCTCTCGTAAACTTCATGAAGCATCTAAGAAACATGCAAAAAAGAAAGTTTTAGAAGACATCAACATCATAAGGAAGGAACTGAAAGCTGCCGGCGAACTACTGCAAATATACATAGATACTGACATAGACAATGAAGTTTCTTTTGGTAATATCAGAAAGAAAGCTTATAAGGTTTTATCAAAGAAAAAGATAGAAATTCTCAGTAACCATCTCAGAGATACTAACTATGATACCCATCATTATGAGTGGGAATTTATTGACCAAAATATTAAACAAGTTACCAAGACTATTCGCTCAATCTTCCTTGTTTTAAGCCTTGAATATGATCATATATCAAAAGAACTTGCTCTTGCCTTTGGCCAGGCTAAAAAAGAACTGCAGAAACAGGGCCAAATTCAATCAATCAATCCAAACCTTGTTAACAAGAATGAGCAGAAATTCATTGAAGGGCATGAAATTTCATCATGCAGATATGAATACTTTTTATACAGAAAAATTTATCAACTCTATTCCAAGAATTCGATTACAGTTAAAAACAGCATCAAGAATAAGAGCTTGTCTTCAGACCTTATCAATAAAGATAGTTGGGATAAGGAAAAGGACAACTATATCGAAAATGCCAATCAACCTGCCATTTCAACACACATATCTTTGACTCTTAAATCAAAGCTAGATCAGCTTGAGTCGAAGCTTAAATCATTCACCAATACAATAGCAATTGGGAATAACCAATACGTTGAATATCTCCCTGGTAAGCAGCAATTCAAATGGTCCATTCCTAACAAAAGATGGCAAGAGAGTATTGATAATCCAATATATAAACAAATTCAGCATCTTGGCATTGTTGAATTAATGTCTTTTGTAGTCCAAAACACCGAATTCCTTGATGCCTTTGAACATGCAACAATGTCTAAAGAAAAAGATGACCTTCTGAAAAATGATCTGATCGCATGTATCCTGGGAAATGGAACCAATTATGGTCTTTATAAGATGGCAAACATTTCAGACAGATCTATTGGTAGATTAAGACATGTGGAGGAAACATTTCTGAGAGCTTCCACACTGAAAGATGCGAATGACATGATCTCCAATGCCATAGCAGAACTGCCAATTTTTCATCACTACAACATCAATGACAACGACTTGTTTTCAAGTGTAGACGGTCAAAAGTTTGAATGTCGCATCAATACTTTTAAAGCACGCTACTCATCGAAAGATTTTTTTAAGGGTAAAGGCGTTTCTTCACTGACATTGGTTTCAAATTATGTTCCAGTTAATGCAATGATCAATGGGTCAAATGAGTATGAAGGTCACTTCGGATTTGACTTGCTATACAACAATACATCAGAAATTCAGCCCAATGTGTTGTCAACTGACACGCATGGAACAAACAACGTAAACTTTGCCATTCTGGATTTCTTTGGATACCAATTTGCACCAAGGTATGCGCGAGTTAAGAAATTATTTTTTGACTTATTTGTTGTAAGTGAGGATGACGACTCCAAACCAGTCATAAGCCTTAAAAATGAAATAAACGAATCCTTGATCGACAGTGAATGGAACAACATTCAACATATATTATGTTCACTGAGCGAAAAAACTGCTTCACAAAGCACTATCGTTAGAAAATTAAGTACTGGTAAAAACCGTACTCTCTCAGCCCTGCGTGAATATGACCGGTTGATCAAAGCGTTGTACATCTTAGAGTTTATTGATAGTAACGAGCTCAGACATTATGTCCAACAAGCTCTGAACAGAGGTGAGGCTTATCATCAGCTTCGTAGAGCCATTGCCTCAGTAAATGGAAATAAATTTCGTGGAGGTAATGATTACCAGGTGTCGTTATGGAACGATTGCGCAAGATTGATTTCCAACTGCATCATCTATTACAACTCAGCATTACTGTCCACTTTTCTCAAAATGAGCCAGGACCAAAACAAACCCGATCTGGTCAAATACATATCAATGCTTTCGCCTGTTGCCTGGCAACATATTAATCTGAATGGTGAATATTCATTTGATGAAAAACTTTCAATACTAAATTTAGAAGAAATGCTAAGTGCCATTGAATTATTTAGTGATTTGTAATTAATTGTTCTTGATATTGTGAAATCCATCACAATATTATGTGATTATATATTGCAGGAAAATCATATTGAAACAGAGCTACAACGAAGAAAAACTATTAACCATATTAGAAAATATCCAGCTTTCAGAAACTCTATATCAAAAAGCGAAGGACCGTTACTCAAATCTTCACGAGTCGTTAACCACCCCAGAATCAAATGTATCAGCCTATGCTCCTGATATTTTTCCTCAAGGTTCCTTTAGACTTGGAACTGCAATAAAACCATACAATAAAGGTGATGCATATGATATTGACTTAGGCTTGATTCTTACATCAGGTCTCAATAAGTCGAATATCACTCAGTGTGACTTAAGAAAAATTGTCAAAAAAGACCTAGAAAAATACGTTGAAAGCAATGGCATTAAAGAAGGTGTAAATCAAAAGAGAAGATGTCTAACAATTAATTATCAAGATGGTATTTCCTTTCATATGGATATTGTCCCAGGAATACCTCAAGACAAACAAAAAATGGCATATTTTCACGAGAGGATGCTACGAAATGAAGGAGGAGTTATTAATGAACAATTAGCTAATATCATTTCAGATAAAGCAATTGCCATTACAGATAATGAAAGTGACTCCTACGAAGAATATTCTGATGACTGGGAACCAAGTAATCCACAAGGTTATGCCAAATGGTTTGATGCAAGAATGTCATTAAATTCGAATGTAATTACTGAGTCTCTTACAAGAAATAAAGTTGCAACAGTTGAAGAATTAAAGCCGTACCAGTGGAATTCTCCACTTCAAAAGGCGATCATGCTTTTGAAGAGACATAGAGATGTGCAATATGCTGATGACGGAGTAAAGGAGTCTAAACCAATCTCAATTATAATAACAACTTTGGCAGCTATTTCTTATCAAGGTGAATCGACCGTGGAAGAAACTTTATTAAATATTTTGGATAAAATGGAAAGTTTCATTAACAATCATGCACCTTTGGTCCCAAATCCAGTAAACCCTGATGAGGACTTTGCGGATAAATGGTATTCAGAAAAACATAAAGATCTTGAGCTAGAATTAAATTTCCGGAGTTGGTTTAAAGATGCTCAAAGAGATTTCAGGTCGTTACTTGAGCAAGAAAATGAATTGCTATTTGAGTCATCTGTAAATAGGAAATTCAATATCAAAATAGCAAATTCTAAGTTGAAATCCTTAGGCTTGAAATCTGCTGCTCCAGTTACAGTTTCTACTCCCATTTCGGCAGATTCAGCACCATCTCATGCAAAAATAATAAGGTGAAGGAATCACTTAGATTAGATGATTTTCTTAAAGAACGATCTACTTTTGTAAGAAAAGTTCTTCCTGCGAATAGTAAATTCATTGAAGTTGAAGGGGAAATCTATTTCAATCGAGTAAAAGACGGATATCCTGAGTTATCTGGAAATTTCGAAATTAACATAAAAATTCCTCGATCGTATCCATACGCCTTACCTATCGTTAAAGAAATAAGTCAAAAAATTCCAAGAGAAGAAAGGTTTCATTTAAATTTCATAACAGACCCATTTACCAGAGTAAAAATATATCATAGCTGTTGTCTTGGGTCTGATTTGAGGATAAGGGCGTTAATAGCAAACGATCTTTCCTTAGAAAATTTCGTGTCTAAGGTCGTTGAGCCTTATCTATATTCTGTTTGCTATAAGATGAGAACGGGCAAGGATTTTCCAATCGGCGAATTAGCTCATTATGACGAGGGTTTAATTAAAGATTATATCGATCTGTTTGGTTTGCAAAATAGTAATCAACTAAAAAAAACACTTTTTTCACTTAAAGAAAAAAAACGGGTGGCAAACAAAAAGCCCTGCCCATGTGACTGTGGACTAAGGCTTGGTAAATGTGATTTTCATTTACACTTAAATACATTTAGGAAATTAATACCAAGAAGTCATTATCAAAGAATTAGTAAAGACCTTTTTGGAGAAAATAATTGATAAGAAAAATGTTGGAAAATATTGTTAATTATTACACAAGAGTTAAAGACCCTATTACTGTATGGTGTTCAAGAGTTTCAATTGTGTGTTTGTTATCAATATTAGGTGCAGCAATCTACAGCATTTCCGTTGAATATGAATCATTTAAGATAACTGCTAATTTTAATGACACATCTATAGTGGTCATTGTATTAACTAGTTTGTTATTTTTCATCTCAACCTACTATTTGGTTAAAAGGGTAAACCATCTTGAAAGTATTGTTGATGCTGTTTTGATTCATCAGTTTACAATGCCTGGTTTTAATACTGCTGGATTTGAAAAATTGTTAAATACAGAGTTCAACTTAAGAAGAATTAGAAAGATTTCGCTTGATAATGATTTAACGATTAATGGTGTATTTGATGGTTCTGGTCGATCTTACGTTCGAGATATTCTTTCTTTAATGCCCAGGTTGAAGGATAAAGAACTTGAAAATAAACAGTTGATTTATGGTGGTATTGCACTTCAACCTTTTTCATTTTTAGTGGGCCACATAATTTCAAATAAAGTTAATCTTAGAAAATTTGAATGGAATAAATCTGAAAATAATTGGTATGAAATTTCAGATTCAAGCTTTAACAATGAGGTGATTTTAATAGATGAAACTAATGATGTTAGTGATGAGTTAAGTATAGTAATAGCATCATCTGAAGATCCTATTAGCAGAAAAAATGATAATTATTTCAATAAAAATGGAATAGCTACATTTATGCTCAAGCAAAACAAATATGACAGCCTTAAATCTGCGAACCTTCAAAAGATTTTCATATCAAAAGTCATTGACTTTGTAAAAGCGAAAAGAAGAATAAATGAAATAAAGTTAGTCAAATTATCTTTTGCATGTCAAAACTCTTTTCCTCTTGAGCTTGGAAGGCATTGGACTCTTACGGAACTTCCGAGTGTTGAAGTATTAAATTTCAATGTGAATTCTAAAAAGCATGAATGGTCTGTGTTAATTAAGATTGGCGATGATCCTAAATTCATTGATCACCGTTAGGTTGAGATAATGAAATGTATCGATAATACGTAGCTCTTGAAATCTCAAGAGATTTGCAAATCTCTTTAACACTGAGAGATTTGTTTTTGTTCATTTCCTGTGCCATTCTCACTTTTGGATCACTGGCAGATTTTTTGGGTCTGCCTCCAAGCTTTCCTCTGGCCCTGGCAGCTCCTAAACCGGCTTTGGTTCTTTCTTGAATCAATCTGCGCTCAAATTGTGCCAGTGCAGAAAAAATATTAAACATCAATTCACCAGACGCTGTTGTAGTATCTATGGCACCATCCTGAATAGATTTAAAGCCAATGTCGTTTTCCAAAAGAGACTCAATCAGATTTACCAGGTGCGACATCGATCGTCCAAGCCGATCAAGTCGCCATACGATCAGAGTATCGCCAGGCTTTAGTTCCTTTAGACATCCATCCAAACCTGGTCTTGAGCTTTTGGCTCCAGATATCTTATCGGTAAAGATAAAACCTTCATTGCAGCCGGCTTTTTTCAGTGAATCAATTTGTAAATATAATTCCTGGTCATCAGTCGAAACTCTGGCGTAACCTATATTTCTACTCAATTTCTCAATAAACCATAAAACCAAAGGTATATGATACTTTAAATTATGAGATGTGTATATGAGACAAATAGAATTAACAATAGGGTCTTTCCATTAGTACAGGAGTCATGTATCAACAAACGAACGTTTTTTGATACACACATATAATCGGTTTATGAATCAGCAGTTGCAATCCTGCAGTGACTTGATGATGCCACAATCACTGACTTTCTGATTTGTTGAACATGTGGCAGTCAGAGACTCCAATTGATTTTTTAGTTTTTTGAGTTCTTTCATTTTCACGTTCACCTGCTGGATTTGGTCGTTGATCAATTCATCAACTTCTTCACAAATGGCATCAGGGTTATTCTTAAGCTCGATGATCCGTCTTATATCAACCAATGAAAGATCAAGATGTCTGCAATGTTTAATGAATTCAAGTTGATCGATTACCTTTGCATCATAAATTCTGAAATTGCCTTCAGTTCTTCCAGAGGATTTAATGAGGTTTTGAGTTTCGTAGTACCGAATGGTTTGTACTGGGAGATTGGTTTGTTTGGAGACTTGACCTATTTTCATAATAATTGTTGACTCTATACTTACTATAGATATTAAACTGCAATCTTGATAGTAACAAGCAAATTTCAATGTCAGATACTTGTGGTAACAATTGTAATTCTGAAAAACAAAGTGCAGACCAAATCACAGACACTCCTGATCATGGCCTGGTAAGTACTTTTAAGGTGACCAAGATGGATTGTCCTTCAGAAGAGAGAATGATTCGTATGGCCTTGGATAATTGCCAGTCTTTAAAAGCCATGGAATTTAATATCCCTGAACGGATTTTGAAGGTTTACCATGAGAAAGACATCGATAACATCAATCAGAAACTCAATAAATTGAACTTGGGATCAACGCTGCTAAAAACCCAACAAATAACTTCTGAAACCCTTTCTGAAATCGTTGACAAAGCCAATTCAGAGGATGCCAAGGAATTCAAAGTACTCATGTGGCTATTGATTATCAATGCTGCCATGTTTGTGGCTGAGTTTACTGTTGGCATAGTGGCTCAATCTACAGGCTTGATTGCTGACTCCCTAGATATGTTTGCAGATGCTGCGGTTTATGGCACTGCGATTTATGCAATTGGTAAAAGTGATGTGTTGAAATTAAAAGCAGCTCATTTATCTGGTTGGCTCCAAATATTGTTAGGTCTTGGTGCCTTGTTGGAAGTTATTCGGAGATTTATATATGGCAGCGAACCGGTTTCTGCGTTAATGATTTCAATGGGATTGGTTGCATTGATTGCTAACGTTGCATGCTTGATGCTTATCGCGAAGAAAAAAGATTCCGGGGCACACATGAAGGCCAGTTGGATTTTTTCAGCCAATGACGTGATTGCCAATGCTGGTGTGATTTTGGCGGGATTTCTCGTTTGGTTTACTGGTTCTGCACTGCCTGATTTATTGATAGGACTTGTTATAGTAGCTGTTGTATTGAATGGGGCACGACGGATCTTACAAATAAAATCATGAGCAAGATACTGCAACAATACTGAACGACTTGATACAATATGAGTCAAAACAACAATACGACAATTAGACATTTAGCTTTCATGCGTCACAAACCGCTCATCATTCTGCTTTTATTGGCTGTTTCATTTCAGTCAGTTTCTGCAGTGTCTGATGTTCACCAGTCTCACCAATCCGGTGTTGAGCATTTAGAGTTTGAGCACGATCATGATTTAGAGCCTGAAACAAAAACTGATGATGAGTCGAGTTCCTTTGATTGTCATCATTGTTGTCATTGTCATGGGGGACATGTGTCTTCCTTTTTACATCGAACCTTTAATCTGGTTTTTCAGAAGCTGGATCAATCCATTCACATATATGGACAGTCCTTTCAGAAGGGTGTCTCTTCCCGGCTATTAAGGCCACCGCAAGCCTGAATCTTTATTAATTAAAAGAACGATGTCTCGACACGGCTTTGTGTTGGTGACCTCATTGTATTTTTAAAGATTTAGGAAAACACATGAACATTAAAAATCAGAGCATGCCTTGGCGCATGTTCATCTGGTCGGGTGCCAGCAAATGGTTATTTGCGATTTCGCTGATGGTATCAAGTCAACTTCTTGCCAATGATATCAATCTGGAAACAGCCATCAAACTGATGTCTGAACGCAATCCAACTCTTAAGGAGTTTGAAATTCGCAAGCGCATCCTTGGTGGAGCAAAAATAACAGCTGAATTAAATCCTGAATTGGAGGCTGGCATTGAAGTTGAAAACTTTGCCGGTACCAATCCATACAGTACATTCAGACAGTCTGAACTGACAGTGGCGCTGTCATCAGTGATCGAGCTGGGTGGTAAGAAAGAATCCAGGAATAACCTGGTATTAAAGCAGCATGAATTGCTTGATGCCCAAAGGAAAGTTCACTCTCTGGATCTCATTTCTGGATTGACCGAACTGTTTATTGAAACCCTCGCCACGCAAGAACGCATAAAGCTGGCCCATGAATCTGTCCAGTTAAACGAAGACATTTTTAAATCGGTTAAACGCAAAGCAAATGCAGGGGCGATCAGCGATGTGGAGGTTAAGCGATCTTTTGCAGCGCTAAAGCAGTCCCAAATAACACTCAAAACTGAACAACTAAAACTTGATCGGCAAAGGGTTAATTTAAGCCTACTTTGGGCAGTTAAAACCCCAAGCTTTGATCAGCTTTCAGGGTCGCTTTTTAATTTCGGTCATATCAAAGACTTAGAACTGGTCATGAGCAACTTGGAACAGTCAAGCCTGATTGCTGTGCTGGCTGCAAATCAGCGCATGGCTGAGTCACAATTGCAAATCGCTCAAGCTGAGTCAAAGGCTGATATAAGCTGGTCATTTGGGATTCGCAGGATAGAAGAAAGCAATGACAATGCATTAACCGCTGGGTTTTCTATTCCACTTTTTAAGAAGAAAAGAAATGAGGGCGCACTGATTGAGGCAGCAGCTGAAATTGAAGCTCTGAAGACAAAACAAAACATCGCTCTGCTTGAACTATTTGGTCAGGTCAATGGGTTGTATTCACTGAGAACATCAGCACTTGAGCGTTATTCGGTTCTTGAGGGTAAAGTCATTCCAGCGCTATCAGAAGCACTTTCTTTGACCACGGCAGCCTATTTGGATGGCAGGTATGGTTATCTGGAATATTCGGCTGCACGATCAGAGTTGATTCAATCGAAAAAGGCATTGATTGACACTGCCGAAAGCATTTTGAAATATGGTGTTCAGCTGGAACGAATCACGGCTGAATCTGTTTATGTTGACCACACAAATAATCAAGGAGCAGGTTTATGAAATCAGTAACAATTAAAGTATTATTGTTTGTTTCCTCTCTTTTAGGATCATGGAATTCTATTGCTTCTGGCGACCATGATGAACATGAAGAAAACGAGAAAAAAGTCATTATCACTGATGCGATTGCAGATCAATCCATGATCAAGACCGAGATTGTCGGGCCTGGGGTGATTAATGAGCAATTAAAGGTGTACGGCAAAACGGTCAATGATCCAAGCCAGGTCAGTCACATCAGGGCCAGATTCCCTGGAACTGTAGAATCAGTTAACGTCCAGATTGGAGACGTGGTTAAGTCTGGAAACACGCTGGCGCACATTGAGTCCAATGAGAGCCTGAAAAGATATCCTGTTAAAGCATTGATGTCTGGTGTGATTGTTGCCAGGCATGCAAATCCTGGTGAAATGGCGCTTGATCAAGTATTGTTTACGGTGGCTGATTTTGAAAAAATCTGGGCCGAATTCCAGGTTTTCCCCGGTCAACTCAATCAAATCAAAAGTGGACAACAAGTTACCATTACCGGAGCCGGTCAATCAGTCATTTCAAAAATTGAACACATCATTCCATCCCAAAATGAAAAGCCATATTCACTGGCCAGGGTTCTGATTGATAATCAATCAGGTGGGTGGACCACAGGTTTGCTGGTTTCCGGCAATGTGAACATCAAAAGTACAGATGCGGCATTGGTGGTGAATTCTCAAGCCATTCAATTAGTTGATGGTAAGCCCATGGTGTTTGTTAAAAATGGATCTGAATACACGGCACATGCAATTGAAGTGGGTCGATCTGACGGTCAATTGACTGAAGTCTTGTCAGGCCTTGAAATTGGCGATGAATATGTGACACAAAACAGTTATTTATTAAAAGCTGATTTGGAAAAAGCCGGTGCATCACACGATCACTGAAGGAGGATGACATGATTGAATCAATTATCAAAGCCTCCATCAAAAGGCGGGTGCTGGTGATGGCTGGGGTGTTTGTATTAATAGGATCAGGCATTTGGAATTTTCAAAAGCTTCCGATTGATGCAGTTCCTGATATCACCAATGTCCTGGTCCAAATCAATACGGAGGCCCCCGGATACTCACCTTTGGAGTCAGAACAGCGAATTACCTATCCTGTTGAGACCGCTTTGGCAGGAACTCCCAACTTATCTTACACCAGGTCATTATCTCGATATGGGCTGTCTCAAGTCACTGTTGTGTTTGAGGAAGGGACTGATTTGTATTTTGCCAGAAGCTTGATCAATGAGCGATTGGGAGCCATCAAGAGTCTGTTGCCTGATGGACTGGAGCCTCAGATGGGGCCAGTGGCCACAGGGCTAGGCGAAATTTTTATGTACACCGTTGAAGCCGAAGCTGGGTACTTGCAAAAAGATGGCACCCAATTTGATGCCACTGAATTACGAGAGATTCAGGATTGGATCATCAAACCCCAGCTGTCATTGGTTCCGGGTGTTACTGAAGTTAATAGCATTGGTGGATTTAACAAGCAATACCATGTCAACCCAAGCCCTGAAAAGATGCTGAGCTTTGAAATTTCATTTGAAGACATCAACCAAGCTCTGACATTAAATAACGCAAATGTGGGCGCAGGCTATGTTGAGACCAATGGGCAACAAATCCTCATCAGATCTCCAGGGCAACTCAAAACGATCGAAGACATCGAAAACGTGGTGGTTAAGAACATTGGCCATGCACCGATTAAAATCAAAGACATCGCTGAGGTTGGGATTGGCAAAGAACTGCGCACCGGTGCGGCCACTCAAGGTGGTGTAGAAACCGTTTTGGGTACTGCCATGATGCTTGTTGGCGAAAACTCAAGAGCGGTTGCTCAAGCAGTGGCAGAAAAGCTTGAAGAGATCAAAAAAACCTTACCTGAAGGGGTGGTGATTGATTCAGTTTATGACCGCACCACACTGGTTGATAAAGCCATTTGGACGGTACAGAAGAACCTCACAGAAGGTGCTCTGCTGGTCATAGTGATACTGTTTCTTTTATTGGGGAACTTCAGGGCGGCATTGATCACAGCTGCTGTGATTCCACTGGCCATGCTGGCCACCATCAGTGGCATGGTCGAGTCCGGTGTTTCAGCGAACCTGATGAGTTTAGGGGCCTTGGATTTTGGTTTGATCGTAGATGGTGCTGTGATCATCATAGAAAATTCCATCAGAAGACTTGCTAAGGCTCAAAAAGACCAGGGTGTGCTGTCATTGAAGCAACGATTGGACGTTGTGTTCAGTGCAACCAATGAAGTCATCAGACCCAGTTTATTTGGCGTAATCATCATCACTGTGGTTTACATCCCTTTGTTTTCATTGACTGGCGTTGAAGGCAAAATGTTTCACCCGATGGCTTCAACCGTGGTGATGGCATTGTTATCAGCACTCGTGCTTTCATTCACTTTTATACCGGCAGCCATCGCATTGTTTATGACCGGCAAAGTCAGCGAGAAAGAAAGTGTCATCATCCGTGGGGCTAAGTCGATTTATCAACCAATGCTTGAAACAGCATTGAAGCTCAGGTGGTTGGTCCTGGCATGTGCATTGATACTGGTTGGTTTTGCCGGCTGGCTTTCAACCAAGTTGGGGTCAGAGTTCATACCTGAACTCAATGAAGGTGATATTGCCATGCATGCCATGAGAATTCCTGGCACAGGTCTTGAGCAAGCGATTCAAATGCAAAAAGTGTTGGAAGAGAAGATTCTTGAATTTCCTCAAGTTGCGAAAGTATTTGCCAAAATTGGCACACCTGAGGTTGCCACAGATCCTATGCCACCGAATGTTGCAGATAATTTCATCATGCTTAAACCAAGGGACCAATGGCCAGACCCGTCGTTAACCCAAACTGAATTGGTGAAGCAAATTGAGGAAGCTGTGAATCAGTTGCCTGGCAACAATTATGAGTTCACCCAGCCCATTCAAATGCGTTTTAATGAACTCATCTCAGGCGTCAGGGCAGACTTGGGCATCAAGGTGTTTGGTGATGATTTAGACCAACTGCTTAAATCCAGCAACGAAATCCTTGAGGTGATTGAACAAATCGAAGGCGTGGCTGATGCCCGGGTAGAGCAAGTCACGGGATTGCCCATGTTATCTGTGAAGCCAAACAGAGTGGCATTGTCTCGATATGGCATCAATGTAGCCGACGTGCAGCATGTCATCACCACAGCCATTGGTGGTCAAAATGCAGGAATCATATATGAAGGTGATCGACGTTTTGAAATCAAGATTCGGCTGGATGAAAGTCTCCGGAGTGACCTTAACAGATTATCTGAACTTCCAGTTCCTTTGGTTGATGGCAGTTACGTACCCTTAAGTGAAGTGGCAGTCATCTCACTGGCGCCTGCACCTAATCAAGTCAGTAGAGAAAATGGTAAGCGACGTGTGGTTGTCACTGCCAATGTGCGTGAAAGGGACTTAGGCTCATTTGTTGACGAGGCAAAACTTAAAATTTCAACAGATGTGAAATTGCCCGCTGGCTACTGGTTGGATTATGGTGGAACCTTCGAGCAATTAGAATCAGCATCAAAACGATTGTCAATTGTGGTTCCCATCACTTTAACGATCATATTTGGGTTACTTATCATGGCATTCAGTTCAGTCAAAGATGCCTTAATCATCTTCACAGGTGTCCCGTTGGCACTGACAGGTGGGGTGATTTCGTTGTGGCTCAGAGGCATGCCGTTTTCCATTTCAGCAGGCGTCGGCTTTATCGCTTTATCCGGTGTTGCTGTTCTTAATGGATTGGTCATGTTGTCATTCATACGTGAATTACTGAAAAAAACCGGAGATCTTTATCATTCAGTGGTGAACGGTGCAATGACTCGATTGAGGCCTGTTTTGATGACTGCATTGGTAGCCAGTTTGGGATTTGTGCCCATGGCGCTAAATACAGGGACCGGAGCAGAGGTTCAGCGGCCTTTGGCTACAGTGGTCATTGGTGGGATCATTTCATCGACAGTTTTGACATTGTTCGTTTTGCCCATTTTATACAAGCTGGTTAACCGAAATAGATAGGTATGGCACCCTCATACTTGGCTTGATTCCATTGGTTTTAAGCCAAGTATGAAATTCGCTTGACTCTATAGTTACTATAGGCATTAACATCTTAGCTTATTATCAATTGAGAGATGAAAATGAACGCAATACCAGATAGACGCACAGGGAAATTTGAGGATCAATATAAGCATTTAACTCAAAAAACACCCATCCTGGATTATGGAAACAAACTCATCCAAAAACTTATTGTAGAGCGTGGATGGAACAAATTAACAGACCATGAAAAGATTGGTGCGGCATATGATTATGTACGCAATGAAATTTTATTCGGGTATAACAAAGGTGATGACATATCTGCCAGCCAGGTTCTTGAAGATGGTTACGGCCAATGTAACACCAAAGGAAATCTGTTGATGGCCTTACTCAGAGGTTTAGGCGTACCATGTCGTTTTCATGGCTTTACTATTGACCAAAAGTTGCAAAAAGGAGCCATTCCAGGATACATATTCTGGCTGGCACCAAAATACATCATTCATAGTTGGGTTGAAGTACTCCATAGAGGACAATGGGTAAATTTAGAAGGCTTCATTTTGGATAAAGCATACCTGAATTCAATTAAGGCAAAGTTTCCTGATGTAAATGGTTCTTTTTGCGGATTTGGTGTAGCGACTAAATGTCTGTCTAGCCCGGAAGTTGAATGGATGGGCAAAGACACCTACATTCAAAAAGAGGGTATACATGATGACTATGGTGTTTACGATTCACCAGATGACTTCTATACGGAAAAAGGAACCAACTTATCTGGTGTAAAAAAATGGCTTTATGAACGCTTCATCCGACATTTAATAAACAGTAATGTATCAAAGCTTAGGAAAAAGAGCCATGGTGCTGGTCCTGGGTGATTATAAACGGCACCATCTTGTTAATTTACCATTCATAATCAATCATTTAGTAAACAATATGTGAATTTTCGAGGGAATGTGTGAAATTGAGATCGATTGTGTAGAAAAAAACAGATTTAATAGACTGGTTTTGGGCTGAGTTTGATGAATAATATCGCTGAAACAATGAATAAATGTATGAATTATTTGATTTATTTATCAAATATATCAGTCACATAGATGGAAATATGTGAATTTTCGAGGGAATGTGCGCAAAACCCCATGAAGCCCGATGAGCTGTGGAACCAATTGAAATCAGCCATCGCACCCAATCGATTGAATGCTTTGGTCTTCACTTCCTTGTTATCGATGCCAGAGTTCAAGGAATCAGCGCAGTTATTTGCGCCCTTGTTAAAACTGTCAACCCAGATCAAAAACATCGCCTCGGCCGATGTTGTTAAGCTGTATGAATTGGGCTGTGAATTGAACCATGCCGCAGTCTGTTACCAGACCCATAAAAAAATAATCCTGAAACAAATTCACAATGATTTGCGGTATTGGGATTGGCGCGATAACAATCTCGCCATCAAGGTGGCCAAACACCACCCTTCTGATGTGCTCAGGGAAATCAAAAAACAGGCCAGAAAATCTAAAATCGACTGGAAAAAAGACTTGGTTGACCACCATCGACAAGTGGCCGAAGTGGCTCTGCAACTGCTCGGTCGTGATCAATTGGCACAGTCCATGAAGGCACAATAAGGCGGTCCAGGATTGATCAAACGCTTGCCGTCCAATATCCGCCGTGGCGTATAATGAATGACATGAACAGCCTCCGTACCCCAGAGCATCGATTCGAAAACTTACCTGACTACCCGTTTGCACCGCAATATTTGGATTTGGATGGCTTGCGCATGCATTATGTGGATGAAGGTGATGCCACCGCCGATCCGGTGTTGATGTTGCATGGGGAGCCCAGTTGGTCGTACTTGTATCGACACATGATTCCGGTGTGCGCCAGCGCAGGACATCGGGTGTTGGCCCCGGATTTGATCGGTTTTGGCAAATCGGACAAACCGACCCGCATTAAGGATTACAGTTATGCCGGGCATTTGGCTTGGTTACAAGGCTTCATCGATCAATTACAGCTGCAACGGATCACCCTGGTTTGTCAGGATTGGGGTTCATTGTTGGGCTTGCGTTTGCTGACGGCCAATGTGGATCGGTTTAAAGCGGTGGTGATTGGCAATGGCTTTTTGCCATCAGGCGATCATCCGGTGCCCAAAGCATTCAAGATTTGGCGGGCATTTGCCCGTTACAGCCCTTGGTTTCCAATTGGCAAAATTATCAATTCAGGCTGCCTGCGGAACTTAAGTCCTGATGAGGTTGCCGCCTATGACGCGCCCTTCCCGAGTCGCCGATTTAAGGCCGGGACCCGTGCCTTTCCCCAATTGGTGCCCACTGAACACAGCGATCCGGAAGCGGCGAACAACCGCGCGGCCTGGCAAATCCTGGAACAATGGGACCAACCCTTTTTGACCACCTTCAGCGACAAAGACCCAATCATGCGCGGCGGTGAAAAATATTTTCAAAAGCGGGTGCCCGGGGCCAGCGGACTGCCGCATGTGATCTTGCGCGGCGGTCACTTTCTGCAAGAAGATTCGCCGCAAGAGTTTGCCCAAGCTGTCAACGATTTGCTCAAGTCTCATTGACCAGCAAGGCCATCCTATCCATACATTGGTTAGGGACAAGTGGCAAACCAAGCTGTGGTGTCACCCGACTCAAACCCATCGGTGAACAATGAATCGACATTGACATCCCGGATCTGTAGGTCTGTCCCCGTGCTGCCGACCCTGGGCCCACCCACCACCAATTGGGTGTCGTGGGTATAAGCACCCTGTTCTGAGACTTGGCATGTGGCCACCGGACCGCCCACCCCGGTCAAGGGAAAGGACACGTCACTGAGCACCTGTGCGCTGTTGTTGTAAGGCGACACGTACCAATAATCACCCCACAAGATTTTATTGGATGCCGGCACGCCATTGAGGTTTTTGAAAGTGGTGATGGCACCGCCTTGGAACGTGAACTGCGAGCCGTTGTTGTTGATCATGCCGAGGTTGCGTTCGGTGGTGTTGCCAGGGTTGTTGTTCGGGACTTCCACCAAACGCGCGGTGCCTTCTGAGTTGTATGTGAACGCCACCCCGGGTCCATTGGCAACGCCCACCCCTTCTTTGACGAAGGTAAATCCGGCTGGCGCTGGCAGATTTTCAATGGGAAAGTGTGAGAACGATGCCGAGGCGCCGGCGGTGCTGGTGCGCGACACCCTCACCTGACCATTGCTTTGTTGATTCAAGCCATACAAATACCGAGTAAAATCGGTGGTGACCAGTGGTTCTCTGATGGCCCCGTCGAAGGGCCCCGCCGAAGTATATCGGCCATAAAAAGTGTAATTGGAACCGCCATTGGTGGATCGAAAATATTCAGTTTCGCCATCGGTCAAGTCATGCGCGCCCAAAAATATGCCGTCCTGATTGGCACCACAATTGGCATTGTCAAAGTTATTGGTGGTGGTCCCTGGTACAGTCATGGTGCTCCAGTTGCTGCCATTGAAACGGGCCACTTCCAGGTTGAAATCTTTGATGTATGGGGCGATCAAGTTGGTGCCATCGGTGCAAAGACTGCCCAAATTGAACAAAATGGCGGTGTTTTCCAAGGCCGTGGTGGTGATGCCGGTGCCGTCGTATGGGGGTGGGATGTGCACCGCATCCAGGCGGTTGTTGACGCTGTCATTCCACAGAACCAAGGCCACCAAATCGGGATCGGGTCCATCGTGGCTGGCACCCAGCTTGATCTCCAGTGGCGCTTGGTTGAATATGGAGATGGTGTCCCAACTGCCTTTCGGGTCACCCATGACTTCGGCTGTAACATTGATTAAGACCACCAACAACCACATTTGTACCAGACGCATGAGTTCACCTTTTGACTTTGGGTTATTGATTCATGCGCAAAGAATCAGCCTAATGCGCCAAATTTTTGGTTATTTGTACACCAATTAGTCTTTTGCTGGTTTTTTCTTGGGTTTCTTGGGCGCCGCTTTGCGGGTATACACCAACTCAATGGATTGGTCTTCGCCTTGGGTGGACTGCAGATTCAGGTATTGGTTGATGCGGTATTTCAAAACCCAATAGCCCAAGCGGTTGAACAGCCCTTGGTTGTAGGCAACATACAAGCGCTCATTGATTTGCTTGCCAGCCTCAATCACCGACTCCGCCTGTGGGCCATTGCGCTTGACGGTGAGCACATCAATGCCAAATTGTTGTTGAATTTGATTGAAGATTGGACTGCTTTGACTCAGGCCCAACAAGATGGCGGTTTGTTTCAACGCTTCTGAATCCAGTTGACCGCCGGCATTGATGCCCTGCCCGGTCATGATGTATGACAGTTTTTCCACATCAGACATGGCCGGTTCTGAAAACAGCTCTGATTGCAAGTTGTCCACCGTGCCGCCCAGCTGCACGCCGGCCTTGACCGAGTCCACCGTGGCTTGCCTGGAGGCTTTGATGTTCAAACGCGGATTGTCCAAGGCACCACTGAAATACATTTCGCCGGTTTCAATGGTTAATTTTTGACCATATACTTGATAAGTGCCTGCTGCCAAGGACAATTCACCAAAGCCTTGCAGTTGTTGGCTGGCCCCTTGTTTGATTTGTAAGTTACCCAATAAGTCGGCTTGCAAGCCAATGACATCGAGCTTCACCACATCTTCAATGCGGGCTTGTACATCCAACATCACTGGGTAGACCAAGGCCTCATTCAACGCCTCGGGTTCATCCCTGATCACCACCAAATCATTGGCGTTATTGACTGCTTCGGGCGGCAGGGTTTTGATCACCACATGGCCATACGGGATGTCAATCTGCCCCGTGATTTGGGCCGATTCTTGCGTGGCCTTGACTTGCAAAGCCGGTGACACCTCCAAACTCAATTCTGGCAGGTTGAACACCCGAAACTGTTGTCCGGTTAATTGGCCCCTGAATTGCCAGGGGGCATTGAGGTCCAGTTCACCGCTCATTTGCATGTGACCTTGTTCGTTCGGCAACAAATGCCGGCCGGACAAATTCATCTGGTACACATTGGCTCGATCGGCTTGGCTGTCAATGGTCAGTTTGAGTTGTTCGATGCGGGTCCCCATGCGGGTCAGTTTGAGGTGACCATCTGGTTGGTTTAAAGTCAAGGAAACCCGTGGGCCTGAAAGCAGGCCCTTCACTTCACCATTCACTTCAATCAGCCCTTCCATTTCACTGATTTCACTGGTTAATTCTTGGATGAAATTGGGTTGGATCAACTGTCCTTTTAAGCTGGATCCAAGCTGCCATTCGGCCTGTTTGTCGGGTCTGTTCAGCACCCCTTCCCACTGCAAATAACTGGCGTCAGCCAGCCGCAGTTGCATGGAGGCATTGACTTGGTGGTCGCTGTTTTGGGCGGTCAATTGCCAGGTTTCGATCGCTTGATCCAACAACACGCCATCTTCATTGGCGATGCTCACATGACCTTGGTCCAAGGCCAACTTCGCGTCCAAAGAAACGGTTTCGTCTTTGATCTCATAGATGGCTGAGCCGTTGAACAAGCCGGATAATGTGAACGCATCTGGCAACAAGGCTTGCAGTGGTTTGACACTGAATTGCGTGACCTGCAATGAGCCGGTCAATGATTGGTCAGATTTGATTTGGTCTGATTGCACGCACAACTGTCCGTCTGCCACACCAGTCCAACACAAAGCCGATAATGACAGCCCGTCACCCCACTCAATGTCGGCCGGTGCAGTCAATTGAATGCGTTGTCCATCTGATAACAACAAACTGTGTTCAGACAATGTGCCGCGCCAGCCCGCGTGGCTGTCTGCCCCCAATGCTTCGCCAGTCACCGCCAATGCAGTGGAAAAATCGGCCAATTGCACCTCCAATTGCAGCTGATGCGCAGCCAACCACCCCTGCCCTGTGACCGTCAAATCAGTGAAGTCAATGTGGTTGTATAGGCCTGATTGCACCTGCAATTGGGCGTCGATGTTATGGCCCCACAAACCGTCAGCAGTCAGTTGGCTGTTGAGCGCTTTGAAGTCGGCATATTGCAACTGTTGGGCAGATAACTGGGCGCTGATCACCGGTTGTTCATAGGACCCACCGAGGGTGACCTGTCCACTGAGGTCGCCAGCCACGCCTTGCTGAAAATGGGCCAAATCCGCCGCCTCGATGGCGATGCTCAGGTCCATGTTTTGGGGACTGAACTCACCATCCAGCTGCAAGTGGTTGTCACCCAGGTGCAGATTGAATTGTTTTGCCGACCAGGCTTGTTGGCTGAATTGGGCACCCCCACCCATGCGCAAGGCTTGTTCAAACAACAGGCCACTCAACTGACTGTCCAACACGGTCACTTGCCACGCTTCACCCTGTAAAGAGCCTTGCAAACCCAGCTCACCACTGATCTGTCCGGGTGCATCGAGACCCCAGGCCGCGGGATTGAATTGTTGCAACTGCCATTGCGAAGTCAGCGCCAAACCATCACTGGCATCCAGGCTGAAAGTGGCAGCCAATTGTTCGTTGTCACTGGCTGCTGGTAGTTGTTCGCCTTGGCTTTGCCATGCCAAACGGCCTTCGAAGCGTTGGCTGACGTCACCACTGGCAAGCAATTGCAATTGGCCATCAGGCCAGGTTTCGGTACTGACCTCAGTGTTCAATACCAGCTGCTGTTCTGTGCCCTTCAAGGACCAGGTTGATGGCAGGATGTTGACTTGCATGGCGGCTTGGGGCAAGCGCAGGCTGAGACCGGGTGCGGCCGTCTCAAAATTAACCGCCACCTCAAGCGCTGGGCCCATCAACAATTGGCCGTCCAGCAACAACGCCCCCTGGGCTTGTGCATCGCTTAATTCAATTTGCTGCTGCCATTGAATTTCGCTGAGGTGGCCTTGTAAACGACCACTGCCAGCCAAACGGCGACTGGGTTGTTGTGGGTCTTGCCAGTGCCATTGGGTGCTGAAGTCAAATGGCCAATGCGGCTGTGCAGTGAGTTCGCCGTCAAGCTGCAGTTCCGCATCGTGGTGCTCAAGCTGCAATTGCTGGACGCGGATGTCTGCCAGTTGCCAACTGGCTTGGCCACTGATGCGTTGTAAATCATGCTGTTGTTGGTCGAGCCGCAGTTGGATGCGGTTGACCTCAAAGTGTTGCAGCTGCAATACCAATGGCAGTGTGTAGGGGCCGGGTGTCGTAGTGGTCTGGCTGTTCTCAGCAGGCTGCGAATGGGACTGCTGTTCGACCACCACATCGGTCAAGGCCAAGGAAGTGAAGTTGATCGACTGGTGCCACAAAGACCAGTCCAAGTCATAGGCCAAATGCCCCACTTCGACAGCGATTTCGGGCGACTGGTAACGCAAGCCACGAAATTCCAGCGACCCAGCCAAATGGCCATCAGTGGCTTCGTAGGTGATGGGCAACTGGTAGCGATTCAGCAACCAATTGATGACCTGTTGGCTACCTGTTTGGGTGTACAAACCATAATATACCAGTAACAAAATCACCAACAAGATGGTCAGCAACAGCCACAGGGCGCGTTTGAGCCAACGGCCGATCACAGGTCAGGCCCCACGGTGATGTGCAAGCGAATGGAATCGGGCTGACGATCCAAGGGTTTGGCCAGATCCAAGCGAATGGGGCCTATCGGTGAAAACCACCGCAACCCCAAGCCAACGGCTTGTTGGAAGTCAAACTCATCGGTAAAGGCATCACCAAAATCAGTGAACACCGCGGCCGCCCATTGTGCGGCAATTGGGTATTCATACTCCACACTGCCAGTGAACATGTGCTTGCCACCCACCAAGTCACCATTCCCATCCACCGGGGCAATGGTTTCGTAATCAAAACCGCGGATGCTTTGATCACCACCGGCGTAGAAGCGATAATTGGTCGGCAACACATCGAAATCACTGCTGGCGGTGCTGCCCAACTGCAGGCGGTACAACAGGCGACTGGAGGTGCCCACCCGATGGATCCACTTGCCGTTGAAAGTGAGTTGGGCGAATGACGCATCAGACAACAGGTCATCACTGGCCAATTTCAGTTCCGCTTGCAATTGATAACCGCTGAAAGGCCTGGACAAATCATCGGCCTCGGTCACCGACCAACTGGTGCCAGGCACCACCAATTGTGTGGTGTTGCGGTTGACTCCCGTATCAAAGCTTTCTTGCACCCAATCAATGAAATTGATGTTTTGCCAGCGGTTGTCATGGATGCGGGTTTCGCTGAAACCCAATTTACTTAATTCACTGCTCACTTGTGATGTCTCTTCATCCTTGTATCCGAGGTGAACCGAATACCATTTACTGCCCGGTCGGCGGCTCGATGGCATTTGGTAATTCATGCTCAACTCGCGGTTCAATTCGGAGGCTTGCACTTGCAGCGCGTATTGGTGCCCGCGGCTGTTGACCCGGTGGTTGTTGTATTTAAAGGACGTTTTGATGCCGGCGTCGGTGGAGAATCCCAGACCCACGGCATAATCAAATTTAGCCGCTGGGGTCAGCTTGATGTGCAAATCAAACTGAGCCCCCAGCCATTCATCTATCTGGGTGTCGAATTTGACTTGGGCAAAATAGCCGGTGGCATTGAGTTTTTGTTTGAGTCGATACAGGTCATCACGACTGATGTGTGCGCCCGTTTTGAAAGGCACCAGCCGTTGCAGCCATTCTGGGCTCAAATGGCTGGGTTCTTCGCTGATGATCACCGATCGCAAGCGGTAACGCTCACCAGTGTGGAATGACAGTTCAACGGCTGCTTCATTGTTTTCGGCTTGGACCCGCATTTGTTGGGCGATGAATTGGGCGTCCAGATAAAACCGTTCGCTGGCCAAGTTGGTCAATTGTCTTTTGAGCTTGGCATATTCTGGCTGTCGCAAAGGGGCGCCCCGCTGCAGACCATGGGCTTTCAAGGCGGCAACAAAAGCCGCATCCTCCGCCCCGGCTCCGGTCACTTCAATATTGACCTGGGTGATGCGAGTGACTGGTCCCAAATCGACTTGCAAGGTTATTGATTCACAGTCCTTGTCCGCTGCTTTGGCTTCGAGCAACTGGGTCCGGGCATTGAAATAACCAAAGGGTTGCAGGGCCAAGCGCACCTGTTGCTTGAGGGCTTGTTGCTGTTGGCTGTTGGGAATGCGCAAGGATTGACAATTGAAGTTTTTGTTGGCCAGGAACAGCCGCACATTTTGTGCCTGCTCAGCTTCCAAACCGGGTACTTGCCATTCGATGGCCACCAACTGGGCCGGGCAGAGCAGCATCAGCAACACCACTGCCGGGGTGAAAAAACGCAAACCCATCATGATCAAACAGTCAAAACCAACGGCTTTTCTTGAACCAAATCAACAACAACACGGTCAGGCCCACACTGAAACCGATGACGGCATTGAAGGCGGCTGGATTTTCCGTGCCTGGCAGACCGGCCACATTCATGCCGAACAATCCCGACAAGAAGGTCAATGGCAGGAAAATGGCCGAAACGATGGCCAGAATGTACAACCGGCTGTTTTGCTGGTGACTGATGATGGCCATGTACTGTTCTTGCAGCATCATGGATCGTTCGCGCATCAGATCCAAATTCTCAATCAGTTTCAAGAAACGGTCCATGTGCAAATACAGTTGATCATAAAAGCTTTCTGTGAAACCGACATGTTTGTTGCGATACAGTTTGTCGATGGCGTCTTTCTGTGGCAGCAGATAACGCCGGATGCTGGCGGTTTGCCGCCGGATTTGGCTCATCATGGGATTGAACTGTGACAGCTCAATGTGTTCCAATTGATCTTCAATGTCATCCAATTTGAGGTCCATTTTGTCAACGAATTCATCGGTCAAATGGGCCAGTTGATCAATCAAACCCAGAATCATGGTTGCCCCATTGATCGGTCCGATGTTTTGTTCCAACAAAGCGCGCATGTTGCGGATCGACTGGCTGCCATGGCTGGCACTGGTGATGATGTCACGCACGCCCACCCAAATGCGGATCGATATCATGTCCTCCGGATGCGCCTCTTCATTGAAGTTGATACCGCGCAGGCACAACAGGACTTCTTGCTCTGACACGTGGGCCCGTGGTCGGGTTTCGTGATCCAGCAAGGTCATGCGGGCCAGGTCTGACAGTCCCGGGTAGGATTTGATCCATTTACTGGCTTTCTTGTCGGTGTATTTGACATGGTGCCACAATGAACCCTCACTGGACTCAGGCGCCAACCCACCTTGGCCATTGAGAATCAATGTGGTGAGCTTCGATTCAGTCATGATGAGCGCTCTGGCCAGCCTGACAACTGCTTGGGATCGGTGAAGTTCAAATGCACGTCACGTTGGGGGAATGACACCACCACATCATGGTCTTTGAAGGCTTTTTCAATCATGAAACGAATGTCTGAACGCACCAACCTGAGTTCTTTACCGGATTGGACCGACACCCAGAAAAACGCATCAAACACCAAAGCACTGTCACCAAAATCCTCAAACACCACCAATGTGGGCGGTTCTTGCTGCACCAATTCATGGCTGGTCATCACTTCGGTCAACAAGCGCCTGACCAATTCCACATCCGTGCCATAGGCCACCCCCACCCTGACAAAGGTGCGGATGAACGGGTCATTCAAGGTCCAGTTGACCAGGCGTGATTCCAACACCTGGCTGTTGGGCACCACGATGTGGGCCCCGTCATTGCGTTTGATTTGGGTTGAGCGGTTGCCAATTTGGATGACCATGCCCAACAATCCATCCAACTCGATGATGTCTCCGATGCGAATGGGCCGTTCTGACATCAAGATCCAGCCACTGAGGAAGTTTTCAATGATGGTTTTTGCGCCAAAGCCAAAGCCAATGGCCACAGCTCCGGAAATGAAGGCAAATGTCGCCAAAGGAATACCCAGGAACGTCAGCACCGACAACACCACCAAGATGATCATGGCAATGAAGATGATGCGCTGGATGATGGCTTTGCTGTCTGGGCTGATTTTGGTTTTGCTGAGCAGTTTTCTGACCACCAAATAGGCGATCAAGCGGCTCATGAACCAAGCAATGATGACAAACACCACCGAATAGATGATCTGAAGCCAGCTGACTTCGACGCCATTGCCGATGGTGAATGCGGTGCTTTGCAAAGCTTCTATCATGCCTTCATTCTACCCAAAAAAATCACCCAACACAGACTCGCGCTGGGTTTTCTCAGTAGACACTGTCTGCATACTTTCGTTCACCCGCTTCGATGAAAATGGGCAATCGGTTCTGCCTGGGTGGCAAGGTACAGGTGGAAAAAGCGGTAAAAGCGCACGGTGGGTTATAGGCTTTGTTGAAATCAATGACCACGGTGCCATCGTCATTGACCTTGCCGTCGGTGTAGACAAAACGACCAGGACCGTAGGTGCTGCGGCCATTGGTGCGGTCGGCAAAAATCATGTAGTAAGCATCACTGGAATCCAAGGCATCCAAACTGTGAGCTTGGCCATTGATGGTGAACTCCAGCCGGCCCGGTGAGGGCTCATCAGTGAGCAGGCCCAGCACATTCACCGTGGGAATGATTTTGGCCGGTTCATAGGGCACGAATTGCGCGCTGATGCGCAGTGATGGGTCATAATCAAAATATTCCAAACCCTTGAAATTAACCCGGGTGGAGGCTTTGGCGTCTTTGATGCGAAACGCCATCTTGCCCCGATCGACCACATAAAACACAAAACTGTCTATGGTGAAGACGGTGGTTTCGGCTTCACTGGTATCGGCATGAACGGTGATGGGCTCGACCAATTCCTCATTGTAGGCACGGATGCCGCTGCTGGCCACTGGGATGAACCGCATGGACTGGTCGCGGGACAGGTGTAGGTTACCCAAGTATTCAGGACCATGGGACAGTTGAATGTCATTGTCGGCCGCCGAACCAATGCGGTTGTCACCCACGTGCAACCATTCCAAGCCGACCAAGCTTAACCAACCATCGGGTTGTTGCAAGCGATCCAGGCGCCATTGTTGCCAGGCTTGGTACTCATGGGGTCTGGCCATCACTGCGTTGGCGGTCAACAGTGCCACGGCCAAGGTCATCAAGGTGGTGTATTGTTTTAACATGGAGCCCTCTGCTGTGTTCTTTCAACCCATCATAAGGGTTGCAAAATTAATTTCCAGTGAAAAAAAGCAGCGATTTGATTTCATCGCCGCTTGAGCACAAAACAATGGTGAATTTTGGACCCGACAAAATCGGGGTCCATCGACTCTTCCGTGATGTCCTTGACGTCATATTTGTTTTTGATTTCAGGATCTAAGACAAATTTTTTGAAGTTGTTTGAAAAATATATTTGACCATTGGGGGCCAGGTGCTTGAAACACAACTCAAGCAATTCCGGGTGGTCGTTTTGCACCACCCAATCGGTGTCCCTGGAGTGGGAATTGGAAAAAGTGGGTGGGTCGGCAATGATCAAATCGAATTGATCGCCACGGTGTTTTCTGAGGAAGGTCAGCACGTCTTGTCGGACAAACCGGTGTTTGGCGTTGCGCAAACCATTGAGGGCAAAATTTTCTTCGGCCCATTTGAGGTAGGTTTTAGAGGTGTCTACGCTGACCACTCGGGCGGCATGACCTTGGGCCGCAGCCACCGAAATTGCTCCAGTGTAACAAAACAAATTCAACACCGAACGGTCTTGGCTTTGTTGTTGCACCTGGTTTCTCAGCCAACGGTGATCCAAAAACAATCCGGTGTCCAGGTACTGTTCCAAGTCCACCAAATAGCGCCGCTGCTGTTCGGAGATGACCAAGCGCTGTTCTTGTTCTGATAGTTTGTTGTACTGCTGTTTGTCGCGTTGAATTTGTCGGGTTTTCAGGTGAATTTTTTCCCGCTTGGGTTGCAGCACCGATTGCACCGCCAACAGCACCTGATTGAGGTGGTTCATGGCCTTCTTGCTGTCAATGCTTTTGGGGGCCTGGTATTCCTGGATGTGCACGTGATTTTGATAGCAATCAATGGCCACCGCGTATTCGGGCAAGTCGGCATCGTACAAACGATGTGCTTCGATCTGTTGTTCATCGATCCAGGCTTGCAGGCGTTTGCGGTTCTTTTTCAGCCGGTTGGCCAACATTTGCGCCCCGGCAGGCAGCGCAAACAACTGCTCCTCAGGCACTTGCAGCTGCTGGTTTTTCTGCAGTTCATACAGGCGCAATTGGATGGGGATGTTGCCATTGAGCAAGGCATAGGTTTGTGTTGAGCGGTAGCCCAATAACCAACCTTTGCTGTCATCAGGGGTCAAAATTGCTGCCTGACTACCCTGCCCCGGTCCGCGCAACCAATCCCGCAACTGCAACCAACTGGACAGGTAGTTTTTTTGCAGCCTCACCCCATATGGTGGGTTGCACACGATCAGGTTGCGGCGGGGTGGTATTTTGAATTTGTCCAGCGTTTGGTATTGAAAGCCGATGCGCTTGTTGTATGGCAGTCTGGCCAGGTTGTCATTGGCTTGTCTGATGGAGTCTTTGTGGTGATCCACGCCAATGACTTGGCCTTTGAACGCAGCCATGCCCGTGGTGGCCCGCTGTTCGGCCTCGCCCACCAAACGACTCCATTGGACGGCATCAAAGCCCACCCAGGAAAACAAGGCGTGGCTTTTGAGTTGGCTGTTGGGCGCCAGGTCACAGGCGATTTGCCAGCCTTCGGTCAACAAGGTGCCCGAGCCACACATGGGATCAATCAAGTTGTGGTTTTGTCGCGCCAATTCTGGCCAGCCAGCGCGGAGCAAAATGGCCGCGGCCAAGTTTTCTTTCAAGGGTGCCAAGGTGTTGGTGCCGCGATAGCCCCGTTGATGCAGGCTGTGGCCAGTGATGTCTTGGTATAAATCCACGGTGTTGTTTTTGAGCCGGGCATAGACACTCAAATGCCCGTCGGCTTTGACCACTTTGGGTCGAAAACCTTGGGATTCATTGAATTGGTCACAAATCGCATCTTTGGTGACCTGGGATGAATAATGGGTGTTTTTCAGGGCCCGGTTGGTGCCATTGAAGCGGATTGAAAGGGTCCTGGGGACGTCCAGACAGCGCGCTTGCCATGCATGCGACATGACCGCTTGATACAGCGCGTCTTTGTTGCCGGCTGGATGCTGGCCCAGGTGGAGGTAAACGCGGTTGGCCAAGCGCGACCACATAATCACTTCCAACCAAACCGATGCGGTGGCGGTGGCATGCACCCCAGCCAACCCTTCTTGTGCCGTCAGGGCGCCCAGAGCCAGTAATTCATCTTTGAGTAACAGTTCCAGGTGTTTGGGACAACTGACGAATGCCGCCAGCTCAACGGCTTCACTCATCGTGGATGTGGACTTGGATGACCGCCGCCATGTCACTGGTTTTCTTGCGCGCTGCATTCAGTGAACGGGCGGTGGCCAGGCACACGCCCAAACGGCGTTTGCCATTGATCTCCGGCTTACCAAACAGGCGCACTTGGGTGCCTTTTTGCCCCAAGGCTTCGTCAACCCCACTGAAGGTGGGATGGACGCCCTGACCGTGGCCCAATATCACGTGTGATGCCGAAGGGCCATTCTGTTGGATGGCCGGAATGGGCAAACCCAAAATGGCACGCACATGCAGGGCAAATTGACTCAAATCTTGTGACACCATGGTCACCATACCGGTGTCATGTGGGCGGGGTGAGACTTCGGAAAAAATCACTTCATCGCCGCGCACAAACAACTCCACCCCAAACAAGCCATAACCACCCAAGGCATCGGTGACTTTTTTGGCGATTTCCTTGGCTTTGGCCAAGGACACATCGGTCATGGGTTGTGGCTGCCAAGACTCTTGATAGTCGCCGTCATCCTGGCGATGTCCAATCGGGTCACAATAGGAGGTCCCCTCGCGATGGCGGATGGTCAACAAAGTGATTTCATAATCAAATTTCACAAAGCCTTCGACAATCACCCGCCCGGCCCCGGTGCGCCCACCACTTTGTGAGTATTCCCAGGCCTGATCTATGTCTGCCTCTTCCATGATGGTGGATTGGCCTTTGCCCGATGAGCTCATCACCGGCTTGACCACGCAAGGGATGCCCACTTGCTTGACGGCTTTGATGAATTCATCATACGCATCAACAAAGGCATAAGGGCTGGTATTGACTTCCAACTCTTCAGCAGCCAGGCGTCTGATGCCTTCGCGGTCCATGGTCAATTGGGCGGCTTTGGCCGTCGGCACCACATGTTGACCCGCGGCTTCCAGTTCGACCAACACATCGGTTGCAATCGCCTCAATTTCAGGCACCACCAAATCAGGTTGGTGCTTTTTGATGGCCTTTTTCAAGGCGGCACCATCGGTCATGTCCAGCACCACCGACTCATCGGCCACATGCATCGCCGGGGCATCGGCATAACGATCCGCCGCGACCACATACACCCCCAAACGTTGGGCTTCAATGACCACTTCTTTGCCCAGTTCTCCAGAACCCAATAACATCATTTTAATGGGTTGTTTGCGTTGGCTGTTGAATAAAGATTCCATGTATCTATTGACTGTGAGTTGAAGGCGGCATTATAGCACCAATCCAGTGTGCTTTTAACGAAACCTTTGGGTCTGGCAGCGGTCGAAATCGACCAGTCTGCGAACATCCACACGTGTCACTGGAAATCTGTCAGCCACCACGTTATCATGTTCGCTGTTTTCAACTGACTACACCCAATTTGAGGATCACATGAAAAACATTGCTGCGATATTTTTGCTGGTCATGATGACGGCAACCGTTCATGCCAACAACACCCTGGTGAAAATGACCACCAACAAAGGGGACATATATTTGAAACTTTACGATGAAAAATCACCGGATTCGGTGACCAATTTTTTGTCCTATGCCAATGAAGGTTTTTATGAAGGCACCATCTTTCACCGGGTGATCAGCACCTTCATGATCCAAGGCGGTGGTTTCAACGAAAGCTTGGAGCGCAAGCCGACCAAAGATCCGATCCAAAACGAAGCCAACAATGGCCTGAAAAACTTGCGCGGCACCATTGCCATGGCCCGATTACCAGCGCCCCACTCGGCCACCTCGCAGTTTTTCATCAACGTCCAGGACAACGCCTCTTTGAACTTCACCGGTGAGCAAAATTCCATCACCTGGGGTTATGCCGTGTTTGGTGAAGTGGTGCAAGGCATGGATGTGGTGGACGACATCCGCTTCACCCCGACCGCTGGACGCATGCCATTCAGAAAAGACGTGCCGGTGGAAAACATCGTGATTGAATCGGTGCAGGTGGTTGAGCAGTTGCCGGAAGTGAAACCCGCTTCATGACCACCCTGTTCATCGCTGATTTGCACTTGTCAGATCAGCAACCAGAAATCACCCGATCATTCCTGAAGTTTTGTGATCAACAAGCCCGCCACGCGCGGGCTTTGTACATTTTGGGAGATTTCTTTGAATATTGGCTGGGCGATGACGCTTTGGACCGCACCGCCACCACCGCCCAACAGGCCTTAATAAAACTGGCCGATCATGGGGTTGAACTGTATTTCATGGCCGGTAACCGAGATTTTTTGTTGGGGTCAGTTTATGCCGCTGCTTGCGGCATGCAGATCCTCAGCGAACCGACCACCATTCAGTTGCGTGGTGAAGACGTGTTGTTGGTGCATGGCGACGCCCAATGTACCGATGACCATGCCTATCAAAAGGTTCGCCAAATGCTGCGCGATCCCACTTGGCAACAACAGTTTTTGGCCATGAAAATTGAACAGCGGGTGGCTTTCGCCAAACAAGCCAGAACCGAGAGCCAGAACCACACTCAAAACAGTGCCCAAGCCATCATGGATGTCAACCCCCAAGCCATTGACGACTTGTTTAAAAAACACCAGGTCAAGACCATGATCCATGGTCACACCCACCGCCCTGCGATTCATCGTGATGGTGAACGCACCCGCATCGTGCTGGGTGATTGGCACCACCAAAGCAGCCATTTGGCCGTCAACGAACAAGGGTTCCAATTGATTTCCGGCTGATTATCGGCCGCTTTCTGTCTCCTCGACCGCCCTGTAAAATCGTCTTCGAATACCCCAGCAACCCAATTGGGTTTCAGCCGCATTCATGATAAAATTGCCGGCTGATCCTATTAACGAGACAACGAATGACAATATTGAATCAATTGCTTCAACTCAGAAGTGCCCAAGGGGCTGTTTTAACCCATGGTTTGAAAGATGAAATCATTGAACAATTCATCGCCACCGATCCGGCATTGACCACGGCCATTGAATTGGCCATGCAAGAGTATGAGTTGATTAAATCAGAATACCCTGAATTGATTGATATGGATGAACAAGACCAACTGACGCGCATCCACCAAGATTTCATCAACTTTTATGCCGATGATGCCGTCAACCCTTATGTGGCATTGGCCGCCAAAGGTCCTTGGGTCATTACCCTGAAAGGTGCGGTGTTGCACGACAGTGGTGGCTACGGCATGTTGGGTGCAGGCCACGCCGCCGATGCGGTGTTGCAAACCATGGGCAAGCCGCATGTCATGGCCAACATCATGACCCCCAGCTTTTACCAAAGACGGTTGTCTGATTTGTTGAAACAAGAAATCGGCCAAAGTCGTGACGCCTGTCCTTTTGTCAAATTCATTTGCATGAACTCGGGCTCTGAAGCCGTCACTGTGGCCTCCAGAATTTCTGATGTGAATGCCAAGAAACAAACCGGCATGAACGGCGACAACTATGGCAAAACCATCAAGATCATGGCCTTGGAAGGCGCCTTCCATGGTCGCACCGATCGCCCGGCTCAATATTCAGATTCTTCATTGAAGTCGTACAAAAAAAACCTGGCTTCATTCCAAGGACGCAACAACCTGATCACCGTCCCCATCAACGACATCGAAGCCCTGCAACAAGCCTTCGATGATGCCGCCAACAACAACGAGTTCATCGAATCATTCTTCATGGAACCGGTGATGGGCGAAGGCAATCCGGGTATGGCCATCACCCCTGAATTTTATGCCACGGCCCGGTCACTGACTGAAGCCCACGGCACCTTGTTCTTGGTGGATTCCATCCAAGCCGGTTTGCGGGCTCAGGGCTGCTTGTCCATTTGTGATTATCCCGGTTTTGAAAACCTGACAGCACCAGACATGGAAACCTATTCCAAAGCATTGAATGCTGGACACTACCCACTGTCGGTCTTGGCTTTGAACGAAAAAGCCGCCAACCTGTATGTCGTGGGCATTTACGGCAACACCATGACGGCCAACCCCAAAGCCCTGGATGTGGCGCACACGGTGTTGACCAACTTATCGGCTGAAACCCGCCAAAACATCCGCGACAAAGGCCAGCTGTTTGTGGACAAACTGAATGGTTTGAAAGAACGCATGAATGGCGAAATCACCAATGTACAAGGCACCGGCCTGTTGTTTTCTTGTGAGCTGGATCCCCAATACAAAGCCTATGGCAAAAACAGCATCGAGGAATACATGCGATACCATGGCCTGGGCGTGATTCATGGGGGTGAAAACTCCCTGCGATTCACCCCGCACTTCAACATCACAGCAGCCGAAGTGGATTTGATCGTGGATGGCGTGGAACAAGCCTTGTTGCATGGACCCAAAGCCAATTCATTGGACAAAGCCAGTTAACCCCCAATCCTTAAACACACAAGATAAAGCCACATTTTGTGGCTTTTTTCAGGAGTCTATTGATGCCAACGCATGCAATCAAAACTTTGCTCAACGCCAAAGATCATGGCCTCGAATTGGGCGCCCCAGTCACCATCAAGGGCTGGATCAGAACCACCCGTGATTCCAAAGGTGGCTTTTCGTTTCTGGTGGTCCACGATGGTTCATGTTTCGACGGCATACAGGTGGTGGCTGGCAATGAGCTGTCCAATTATGAAGCCGAAATTCTGAAATTGTTCACCGGCTGCTCAGTCATCGTCGAGGGCGTATTGGTTGAGTCTGGTGGCAAAGGCCAATCGGTGGAGATCAAAGCCACCGAGGTGACGGTGGTTGGCTGGGTAGAAAACCCCGACACTTACCCGGTGCAACCCAAACGCCACACCATGGAGTTTTTGCGGGATGTGGCCCATTTACGGCCCCGCACCAACACCTTCAGTGCCATGCTGCGGGTGCGCAACACCATGGCCCAGGCCGTCCATCAATACTTCAGTCAAAACGGATATTTTTGGCTGCACACCCCAATCATCACTGCCAGTGACTGTGAGGGCGCCGGCGACCTGTTTCGGGTGTCCACCCTGGACCTGATGAACCTGCCCAAGAATGATCAAGGCCAAGTGGATTTCAGCCAGGACTTCTTCGGCAAAGAAGCCTATCTGACCGTTTCTGGACAGCTCAATGCCGAGACCTATGCCTGCGCTTTGAGCAAGGTATACACCTTCGGCCCCACCTTTCGGGCAGAAAATTCTCACACCCAACGGCACTTGGCTGAATTTTGGATGATTGAGCCCGAAGTGGCCTTCGCCGACTTGAATGATGCGGCACAGCTGGCCGAAGATTTCCTCAAGTTTGTGGTCAAGCAGGTGCTGGATAACAACCGCGATGACATGCAGTTTTTCAACAGTTTTGTCGACAAGACAGCCATCCATAGGCTGGAAAACCTGTTGGATGACCGCTTCGAACGGGTCAACTATGCCGAGGCCTTGGACATCCTCAAGAACTCAGGTCAAACCTTTGAGTACCCGGTTGAATGGGGCCTGGATTTGCAAACCGAGCACGAACGCTATTTGACGGAACAACACTTCAAAAAGCCCATAGTGGTGATGAACTACCCCGAAGAAATCAAACCGTTTTACATGCGACTGAATGACGACGGCAAAACCGTCGCAGCGATGGACGTGTTGGTACCAGGGGTCGGTGAAATCATGGGGGGATCACAACGTGAGGAACGCTTGGATTACCTGCTCAATCGCATGAAACACCATGACTTGGATGAAGCTGAGTACAAATGGTACACCGATCTGCGTCGCTATGGCACGGTGCCCCATGCCGGTTTCGGTGCGGGCTTTGAGCGGTTGGTCAGTTACGTGACTGGCTTGTCCAATGTGCGGGATGTGATTCCTTTCCCCAGAACCCCAGGTTCAGCGAAATTCTGATGCCAATCAGTGACTCAGGGATGGCGCTGGCCATCCTTGGGTTTTTTCTGCAATCATAGGTTAATTACTCTAGGCAATCGGCCTATAATACAACGCTTTCAAGTCAGCCTGGTCACATGTCTACCGTCGAAAATTTCTTTGCCAACTTGTGGCAACAATACACCGCCATCAACCCCCAAGCCGAAGCGATTCACGAGCTGTTGGCAGCCCGCGGCGAATCGGTGGTCAATGACCACGTGGCCCTGCGCACTTTCAACACCGATAAACTGGGCATTGATCGTCTGGGTTACCTGTTTGAAACGATGGGCTATGAAAATCGGGGTCAGTATGATTTCACCGCCAAACAACTCAACGCCTACCATTTTGAACACCGGGAAAACCCCCATCACCCCAAAATTTTCATCAGTGAATTAATCACTGAATCCTTTTCAGATGAACTCCAAGCCCTGGTGCATCGCATGGATGGGCAAGTGATGTCGAAGGCAACCCAAGACCCGGCATTCTTGTATTCCGGTCGACCCTGGGACCTGACCTTTCAAGAATACATCCGCTTGTTACAGGAAAGTGAATATGCGGCCTGGACCGCCGCCTTTGGCTACCGGGCCAATCATTTCACCGTGTCGATCAACCATTTGACCACCTTTTTTGAGATTGAAGACTTGAACCAATTCATCATGGATCATGGTTTTGCCATGAATGAATCAGGCGGCTTGATCAAAGGCACGCCTGCACAACGGTTGGAACAATCATCCACCATGGCGCCATTGGTCAACCTGGAATTCAGTGACGTCAGCCATTTGGTGCCCAGTTGTTTTTATGAATTCGCCAAGCGCTACCCGCAGGCAGACGGACGTTTGTACCAAGGCTTCATCGCCGCTTCAGCCGACAAAATTTTTGAAAGCACCAACCGGCAATGACGCCATTTTCCTCTGGCACCAACAAAAAAGCCGACCCCAAGGTCGGCTTTTTTTTACCAATTTTCCTGATGCCTTAATTCATCACCCGGACTCTTGTTCGATTTTTGCCCAGGAATCGCGCATGGTCACCACCTGGTTGTAAATCGGTTTGTCGGTCTCGTGGGTTTTGTCTCGCTTGAAATAGGCGTTGCGCTCAAATTGGTAAACAACTTCATCGTCTTGGCCGGCGATGCCTGGTTCCAGCATGGCGTTGGGCAAGATTTCCAGCGAATCGGGGTTGATGGCATCCATGAAGTTTTCCAGTGAAGCCGGTTTGGGGTGGTTGAACAAGCGGTCGTACAAGCGCACTTCAATGGGTGCAGCATGGGCAGCAGAAATCCAATGGATGGTGCCTTTCACTTTGCGGCCATCGGCGGTGCCCCCACGGCTTTCAGGATCATAGGTACAACGCAATTCAACCACTTCACCCGCTTCGTTCTTGATCGCTTCTCGACAGGTGATGTAATAGGCATGACGCAACCGCACTTCCCGTCCTTCGGTCAGGCGGAAAAACTTGCGGTTGGCATTTTCCTGATAATCACTTTGTTCCACATAAAGTTCGCGGCTGAAGGGAATTTCACGGCTGCCAAAGGATTCATCTTGTGGGTGGTTGGCGCCGCTGAGCATTTCCACCTGACCTTCAGGGTAATTCTCGATCACCACTTTCAAGGGTCTGAGCACACCCATGACCCGTGGCGCGGTTTTGTTCAAATGGTTGCGGATGGCATCTTCCAACACCGTCATGGAAATCACCGATTCTTTTTTGCTGACCCCCACACTTTTGATGAACGATCGAATTGCTGCTGGTGGGTAGCCACGTCTGCGCAAGCCGGATAAGGTCGACATCCTGGGGTCATTCCAGCCATCCACTGTGCCCTGCTCCACCAATTGACTCAAACGCCTTTTGGAGGTCACAGTGAAGGACACGTTGAGTCGGGAGAATTCGATTTGTTGTGGGTGGCAATCAATGTCAATGTGTTCCAACACCCAATCGTACAAGGGGCGGTGGTCTTCAAATTCCAGGGTACACAGGGAATGGGTGATGCCTTCGATCGCATCCGAAATGCAATGGGTGAAGTCATACATGGGATAAATACACCACGCATCGCCGGTGTTGATGTGATGCATCCGTTTGATCCGGTAGATCACGGGATCACGCATGTTGATGTTGCCAGATTGCATGTCAATCTTGGCCCTGAGCACTTTGCTGCCATCGGCATATTCGCCGGCTTTCATGGCCCGGAACAACTGCAGATTTTCAGCCACGGTTCGATCCCGAAAGGGGCTGTCTGTGCCCGGCCGGTTGAAATCACCGCGATTTTCCCGCATCTCTTCAGGGCTTTGGTCATCCACATAGGCCAGCCCTTTTTCAATCAACTCTTCGGCAAAGGCATACAAGCGATCAAAATAATCCGAAGCATGGAATTGATTCTCATGCCAATCAAAGCCAAACCATTGGATGTCTTGTTTGATGGCTTCGGCATACTCACGACTTTCTTTTTCGGGATTGGTGTCATCAAACCTCAAATGGCAGGTACCCTGATAATCGGCCGCCACCCCAAAATTCAAACAAATGGATTTGGCATGGCCAATGTGCAAATAGCCATTGGGCTCGGGTGGGAAACGGGTCACCACGTGATTGTGCTTGTGATTGGCCAAATCTTCATCAATGATGTGCGTGATGAAGTTCTCGACCACATTTTTTTCAGTCATAAGTTGCCGATTTGTTAATTTGTTGTTGAAAGCCGTGTATTTTGACAGCAAAGACCCAAAAAATCGACCCTGAAATTCACCAATAAGCGATGATTTAATTCGCACCCTGAGGTAGAATGATTCGGCAGATTTTATTTTAAAAAGAGGAAACCAATGAAATTGAAAACCATGATCTGCATTGGTACCTGTCTGTCCTTCAGTTTGGCCACAGCCCAACAGAAGCCAGGGGACACCGATGCGCCTTATGTACCATTGACCCCGCAAACCAAGCAAGCTGTTAAGTTTGATGTGTCATTGCCGTTGTCCATGTACGCTCCCAAGCCCATCACCAATGTGAAAAACCGGGGTGGCCTCACCATTGACCCAGGTCCAGCCAACGACTCGGATGCTCCATTCCCCGGAGACCCGGTGTTGCAAAGCATGCTGGGCGGTTTACCTGGCCCCACCAAACAAACCGACTTTTTGGCCCTGGACAACATTTCTGGGGTGTCACCACCCGATCCGGCTGGTGACGTTGGCCCCAACCACTATGTGGCCATGACCAACTTGTCATTTGCCGTATTGGACAAGTCTGGCAACACCTTGTTTGGCCCGGCTGCCAACAACACCTTGTGGTCAGGCTTTGGTGGTGACTGTGAAAGCGACAACGCCGGTGACCCCATTGTGCTGTATGACCAAATCTCTGATCGTTGGTTGTTGTCTCAATTCACTTCATCGGCCGGTCCGCAGTTCTACAATTGTATTGCGATTTCACAAACCAGTGATCCCACTGGGGCTTATTACCGTTGGGCGATCTTGAACAACAACGGCAGCGCCGACTTGTTCCCTGACTACCCCAAATACGGTGTGTGGTCTGACGGCTTTTACATCTCGACCCGTGACTTCAACGGCGGCTCATACGCCGGTGTGGGTGTTTATGCTTTGAATCGCGATGATTTGATAGCCGGTGTGCCCAATCCGCGCATTGTGTATTTCTTCATTGATCGTTCAGTGGATCCATGGCAAGTGGGTGACGGCTTGTTACCCGCCGACATCGATGGCGACACCTTACCACCACCAGGCTCACCGCAATATTTTGTGGGCTCGATGGACAATGGTGGACCCTATAGTGCCGCTGCAGATGCCTTGTCATTCTGGGAGTTCGTCGCCGATTATGACACCCCAGCCAACTCCACCTTCACCCGCACGGCCCTGATTCCGATTGCTGAATACGACACCCAGTTCTCACTCTGTTCTGGCCGCAACTGTATTCCACAAGCCGGCACCAGCAACGGGGTGGACATCCAGTCATACCGCCAACGTCCTTTGCATCGTTTGGCTTACCGTAATTTCGGTACCCATGAATCACTGGTGACCAACCAATCGGTGGAAGCGTCAGCTGGCATCGGTGGCATCCGTTGGTGGGAAATCCGCGACCCCGACACCGGTCCAACCTTGTTCCAAGAAGGTACATACGGTCCAGGTACAACGGACAACATTCACCGTTGGATGGGGTCAATCGCCATGGACCGCGATGGCAACATGGGTCTGGCATACAGTGCTTCAGGCACCGCCATCAACCCCGCGATTCGCTTCACCGGTCGTTTACAAGGTGACGCTTTGGGCGCCATGGACCGCACCGAGGGTTCCATCATCGAGGGCACCGGCAGTCAAACCAGTGGTCAACGTTGGGGGGATTACACCTCAACCAACATCGACCCAGTTGATGACTGTACCTTCTGGCACGTCAATGAATACTACGACACCAATGGTGGCGATTGGCAAATCCGGGTCGGCTCCTTCAAGTTTGATGTGTGTGGTGATCCAGGCTTCTTCCTGGCTGCAACCGACCCATCGGTGGCCATCTGTCAAGGCGATGACGCCACCTACGACCTGACTGTGGGTTCTGTGGGTGGTTATGATGGTGTGGTCACCTTGTCGCAAACCGGCGAACCAGCCGGCTCGACAGTTGGCTACAGTGTCAACCCCGTGCCTTCATTACCGGGTGCCTCCACCGTGACCGTGTCCAACACCGGTGCCGTAGCAGCTGGCAACTACATGATCGATGTTTTGGGTACCTCACCCACGGTGTCTGACCAAAACGTGATGCTGAGCCTGGATGTGGCCGATGCCGTACCCACAGCCAACACCTTGATTGCACCGGCTGATGGCGCGGTTGATGTGGACAACCAACCCAGCTTGAGTTGGGATGACACTGGCGCGGTGGATTACTTGGTTGAAATCGCCACCGATGCCGGTTTCACCAACATCGTCTTCAGTGACACCACCGCCGGCACCACCTTGGTGCCCAGTGTGACTTTGGGTGCTCAAACCGAGTATTTTTGGCGTGTGACCGGCAACAACAGTTGTGGCGCCAGCACCCCATCAGCAACCTTCTCTTTCACCACCGTGAATCAACTGTGTTTTGCCATTGGTTTGCCAATCACCGACAACAACCCCCCTGGGGATGATTTTGTTGGCAGTGTCGTGGATACCGGCACCTTGGACAGCTTGACCGTGTCAGTTGACACCGCCCACACTTGGGTGGGTGACTTGATCCTAACCTTGTCCAAAGATGGCACCAGCGTGGTGTTGATGGATCGTCCAGGCTTCACGGGCACTGGCTTCGGCTGTGGTAACGACGACATTGACGCCTTGTTCGATGATGGCAGCGGCACCCCAGTTGAATCTGAATGTGAAGCCACCCCACCAGCCATTGGTGGTACGGTTCAACCTGAAGAGGCTTTGGCGGCCTTCAATGGAGTTGACTTGGCCGGTGATTGGACTTTGAACATCAGTGACAACGCCGGCTTTGATACCGGTACACTGAACGAGTTCTGTTTGTTGCCAGTCTTGGAGCAAGTCCTCTGTGATCCTGCGCCTCCAGTGGGCGATCCAGATGTGATTTGGTTCAACGGCTTCCAATGTGTGGAACCCGCACCCTAAAGGGACACAAAAAAAGCAAGTCATCAAACGGTGACTTGCTTTGATCCCAAATTGATAAGCCCCTGCCTGTCAGGGGCTTTTTCTTGTCAGCAACTGAGTCAGCAACTGAAAATCTGGCGGTCTGACAGTCGCATGGCGGTTAATTGACCACCCCACACTTTGCCACTGTCCAAACAGGTGACCTGCGCATCTTGATACAAACCCAAGGCCGACCAATGGCCAAAGACCAAATGCTGATTCAGGTTTTGAATGCCCTCATATTGGAACCAAGGTTGCAGTTTTTTGAGGGTGGTGACCCGTCCGTTTTGTGAAAAATTCAAGGCACCATCGGTTTTGACAAAGCGCATGCGGGTGCTGGCATTGATCACAAACCGGGTTTGTTCCACCAACGGCAAATCAAGAGACCATTTTTTCGGCGTGTTGCCATACATGGTCTGAAAGAAAGCCGCAGGATCTTGCTGCATGATGGCGGCGGTGCGATCTGCCAAGGTTTTGAAGTCTTCAATGCGCCACCAGGGATACAGGCCAGCATGGATGATCAAGTGATCACCGCAATCCAGGTACAGCGGTCGGCTGAGCAGCCAATCCAGCAGCAAACGGGCATCCGGGGCATTGAACAAAACTTTGAATTCTTTGTTGCTGATGCGTTTGTGGGGCTTGTGGTATTTACTGAGCATGCTCAGATCGTGGTTGCCCAAGACGGTGTCACAACAATGCTGGTGGGCATACACCCAACGCAGCACATCCAGGGACCGACCACCGCGGTTAACCAAATCGCCACAAAACAACAAACGATCAACCTGCGGATCAAATGCGATTCGATCCAGCAGTTGCATCAATGGCTCAAAACAACCTTGCACATCACCCACGGCATAGGTGGCCATGCTCAATCACACCCCATAAGATTGTCGATAAGCCGTGACTTTGGCCAAATTTTCCGCATCACCTTGAAGAAACTCAAACAAGGCTTGTAAGTTGGCGATGCTGATTTGCGCCAGGCCGAATTCTTGTTGCAACTCTTGCATGGCGGACAGGTCGCCTTGCCCCTTCTCTTGGCGATCCAAAGCCACCGCAATACCCACGGCTTCGGCCCCTTGTTGCTTGATCAGGGCGATGGATTCACGCACCGATGTGCCGGCCGAGACCACATCGTCCACAATCAACACCCGGCCTTGGACTGGAGCGCCAATCAGTTGTCCCCCTTCGCCATGGGCTTTGGCCTCTTTGCGGTTGAAAGCCACTGGCAGGTTTTCTTGGTACAGCTGATACCAGGCCACCGCTATGCATGTGGCCAAGGGGATGCCTTTGTAAGCCGGGCCGTAAAGCATGTCGAAGGCCAAACCCGATTGTTTGATGGTTTGGGCGTAATAAGTGCCCAACAGCGACAGAGAATGGCCATCATCGAACAAACCGGCATTAAAAAAATACGGGCTGATGCGCCCTGATTTCAAGGTGAAATCGCCAAATTTAAGGACGTTTTTGTCCACGGCCAAAGCCAAAAAGTCTTGTGCAGTGCTCATGCGGTCAGCGTTGTCAATTGGCTGTTATCTTGCGAGAACCGCGGTCAATTTTCAACCCCATCGGTGTTATAATTTGGGCTTTTTCAGGAAACCCACACCATGAAAATCATCTCCTTGAATGCCAATGGCATCCGCGCCGCCGAACGCAAAGGCCTGTTTGACTGGTTTGCCCAACAAAATGCCGACATCATGTGCATCCAGGAAACCAAAGCCCAGCTGCACCAACTGCCACCGGAAAAATTTATGCCAGATGGTTATCACCACTTTCAATCCGACGCCTGCAAGAAAGGTTATTCAGGGGTGTCCATTTACAGCAAGCACCAACCGGTGGACGTGGCCTATGGCATTGATTGGCCGGCATTTGATGACGAAGGCCGCTGGGTACAAATCGATTTGGGGCATTTGATTGTGGCTTCCTTGTACATGCCCTCAGGTTCATCCAAAGAGGAGCGGCAAGATTTCAAATACGTGTGTATGGAGCGCATGGAGCCGGTGCTGCAGAGCCTGATCGACGGCGACAAACCGTTCATCATTTGCGGTGACTGGAACATCGCCCACAAAAAAATCGACATCAAGAACTGGCGCGGCAACCAGAAGAATTCAGGCTTCCTGCCAGAAGAACGGCAGTGGATGACCAAATTGTTTGACGAGATGGGTCTGGTGGACGCCTTTCGGGTGGTGGAACCGGGTGAGCACCAATACACCTGGTGGTCAAACCGCGGTCAAGCCTGGGCCAACAACACCGGCTGGCGCATTGATTACCACATCACCTCAAAATGCCTGCAAGAAAAAATCAAAAGGGCTGAAATTTACAAGGATGAACGGTTCTCGGACCACGCCCCATTGATCCTAGAATACGATTTGTGAACAAAAGGGCTCGATTGAGCCCTTTTGTGGTTGCTGCGCGTTGCTTATTTGATGGTATCAATTTCATACCAAGGGGTTGGGTTGATGGGACAGCGAAATCGAAACCCATCGGTGGTGATTTCAACCCGAGATGTTTTCGATTGGTTGGGCTCCAATGGAAACATGTCCAATTGTGCCCTGGTTTTGTTGTTCTGTATCTGAAAACCCACCAACTTGTTGGTTTTATTGGTCACCACAAATTCATAAGTCCCTGGTTTCAAGCTGGCCAAAGTTTCTTTCGCTTCGAAATAGCCACCATATTGGTCCAGGTGGATGGTGGTCACCCCATCCACTTGTTTGGCCAGTTCTGCCTGACTGGGGTTGAAAGCGGTCAATGCGACCATCAGTGACAAAGCGGTGATCATCATATTGAGTTGTTTCATGTGTGTACTCCTGGTTGATTAATTTACATTGTGGGTGTATTTTATGGCCTGAAATGATACGATACATGTCAATTAATCCTACTTTATAGCTCATTCGTCCAATGAACGTCATTGATGAGATTTTTAAGTCAATTTCCTTTGATGCCTGCATATACCTGCATTCAGCATTTTGTTCCCCATGGGGCGTCACTTCCTCAAATCCAGGAAAAAGCAGTTTCCATGTCATTGCTTATGGCAATTGCCAATTGGAAATGGCTGGCCAGGATCCCCTGTTTCTCAGCGCCGGTGATCTGATCTTTTTTTCCCGCGATACCCCGCACAAAATCCTCAATCCAGATGAGCGCAATAACCTGTCGACCACTTTGATTTGTGGCCAACTGAGTTTTCAACAAGACAACAACCCCATTTTGCAAGCCTTACCCAGGGTGTTGCACATCACTGCCAACGAAATGGATCAAGCCATGTGGTTCAAATCGTTGTTTCAGCAAATCGTGGCCGAAGCCGAAAGTGACAATGCAGGCAGGCAATTGGTATTGGATAAATTGGCCGAAATTTTGTTCATTTATGTGGTTCGCTATTATGCTCAATCCACCCAATTGCGCGATTCTGAACAGGCCGGCTTGTTCATGGGCTTGGCTGACCCCAATATTGCCAAAGCATTGATCGCTTTTCACCGCCACATGGATCAACCATGGAACTTGCAATCATTGGCTGCCCAAGCAGCCATGTCTCGATCCAAGTTGGCCAGCCGCTTCAGTGAACTGTTGGGCGTGACCCCATTGAAATACATGACCCATTGGCGCATGCAACTGGCCGCTCAATTACTGAAAAACAGTCATCAATCAATTTATCAGATCGCCTTGTCATGTGGTTACCAATCAGAAGCGGCATTCATCAAAGTGTTCAAAAAACAATTCGGGATGACCCCAGGACAAAGCCGCAAAATGGCCCACTCAAACCAATTTGATTGAATGCGATTCAGTACTCGTTCTTATTACCCAAGTCTTGGACCAGCGATTGGTCGTCCCACCCTGAATCATTGTTGAACTGGTATTGTTTGATGTGCTGGTCATTCGCCAGCACTTTGGCCAGGTTATCCAGTTGTTGCTGTACCCTGAGTACATGGCCTTTTTCGTCGCTGTCAAAGTATGACGCCGCCAGTTCGCGCACCAAGGCTTCGTCTTCTTTTTGATAAATGAGTTTGGCCCGCTTGGCCTGATAGGCCCGCATGCCCAAGTGCTTCAGCACATCTTCACCCATGGTGGCCGAGGTCTCGAAGGTTTCTCGGTAAATGTGCTTGACCCCGATGTGGTGCAGTTCGTAGGCCATGGTGCGGTCTCTGGCCCGCACGAACAGCGTCAAATTGGGGTGGTTTTTTAACAAGTACTTCGACAACTCGATGACCTTGTCAGGGTCGTCCATGGCAATCACCATGGTGGTCGCCTCATCGATACCGGCGGCCTGCAACAAATCCATGCGGGTGGCATCGCCAAAAAAAACCTTCCAACCATATTTGCGCAAGGTGTCGATCATGTTGGGGTCATTGTCCAATGCGGTGATGCCGAAATTGTTGTATTGCAGCAAGCGGCCCACAATTTGACCAAAGCGCCCCACCCCAGCAATGATCACCTGATTGGCTTCATCGATGTCATCGGCAGCCCGCTCAGGGACATCATCGGCCAACATTTTTTTCAAGATGACTTTTTCATAAAACAAAAACAACAATGGCGTGATGGCCATCGACAAGGCCACCACAATGCGCAATGTGTCGGCAATTTCAGCCGGTACCACCTGTTGTCCCACCGCCAATGTCAGCAGCACAAAGGCAAATTCACCGCCTTGGGCCAAGGCCAAGAAAAACAAGGCGTGTTCAATTTTCTGCAGGCGAAGGATCTTGCCCACCACAAACAGCACCCCGGCTTTGAGCAAAATCAAGCCCACAGTCAGCCCCAGGATCACCCCATATTGAGCGGCAAACAGGGCAAAATTGAAGGCCGCACCCACGGTCATGAAAAACACGCCCAGCAACAACCCTTTGAACGGTTCGATGTCGGCTTCCAACTCATGGCGGTATTCACTCTCACTGAGAATCACCCCAGCAATGAACACCCCCAAAGCGGGTGACAAACCAATCAACGACATCAAGGCCGCAATCAAGGTCACCAGGCCCAGGGCTGCGGTGGTAAAAATTTCTTTTTGTCGGGCCCGGGCAATGTAGTCAAACAAGGGGTTGATCAAATGTCTGGACAAAACATAGATCAAGACAATGGCCCCGACCACCACCAAGGGTTTTAACCACCCGGGCAAGTGGGTGGTCAAATCAATGCCATGGGCGGCGTGACCAGCTCCATCAGGTGCTCCAACTGCCAACAGTGGGATCACCGCAATGATCGGGATGACGGCGATGTCCTGGAACAGCAAGGCCGAAAACGACGCTTTGCCGCCAATGGTGTTCTGCCAGCCCTTTTCCTTCAGGGTTGACATGATGATGGCGGTGGAAGACAAAGCGAGGGTCAAACCGATTGCCAAACCCACTTGCCAGCTCAAACCAAAGCCCCAAATGGCCACTGCCATGATCAACACCGCAGTCAAACTGACTTGCAAACCACCGGCTCCCAGGATGGCGGATTTCATGCGCCACAGGTGGCTGGGTTGGATTTCCAAGCCAATCACAAACAGCATCAACACCACCCCAAACTCGGTGGCATGGTTCAATTGTTCCAGCAGTTGACCTGAATCCATGTGCAACAAGGGAGCCAACACCGTCAAAATACCACCGACGATGCCACCTGCGATCAAATAACCCAACACCGAACCCAAATTCAGGCGATTGGCCAAGGGCACCAACAACACCGCCAAGCCCAAAAACAAACTGGCGATGATGAATGCTTCCGTCATGCCAAGGCTCCGGGGAAATGTTCATTGAGGGTGCGGTAGCTGGCACACGCTTGGGCCGACAGCCGTTGCTGCACCAAGTCATCCATCAATTGTTGGTAAATGGCGGCTTGTTCTGATAAATAGTTGGCGGATATGTGGTCGTTGTAATTCTGTGCCTTGATCTTCAAGGCGCCATAAACGATGAACGGTGGCAAATAGTCCATGTGACACAGCTTGGCGGTGTATTCAAACGGCTGCAACAAGTCACGGATGTTGCGCTCACCTTGGTAGTTACACAAATCACCACCGGAGGTGACCACCGATAAAAACTGTTTGCCGGCCAAGGCCGTGCCCTCAGTGCCGTAAGCAAAGCCGTGTTCCAACACCAAGTCCATCCATTCTTTCAAGATGGCCGGTGCCGAATACCAATACAGCGGGTGTTGAAACACGATCACGTCATGGGCTTGCAACAAGGCCTGCTCATGGGCCACATCAATCATGAAATTGGGGTAGTGCTCATACAAATCATGCACCGTGATCTCGGCCCGATCGGGCAATGCCTGGAGCAAAGCTTGGTTGAGCTGTGAAGTCTGAAACACTGGATGGGCAAACAGCACCAGAACTTTGTTCATGCCTGGCTCGCTGTTTGACTCATGCAGCGGTGTGCGCGCCGATCAATCGGTGTCACGGTCGATGTCTTTGTACTTGGCTTTGGCCGACAACAAAGCCTCGCGCAATTGGGCTTCGGTTTTTTGCAGTTCAACCACCGCCCCTTCGCGTTTGGCCTTGCCTTCTTCGGCAATGCGCAGGCTGTCATCAATGGTTTCGATCAATTTCTGGTTGGCCAGTTTCACCACTTCGATGTCAAACACCCCGCGTTCCATTTGTTCCCGCACTTTGCGGTTGGCAATTTGCAGGTTTTCGGCATTGGCGGCCAACATTTCATTGGTCAGGTCGGTGGCATCCTTGATGGTGTCAGCGGCTTGTTCAGAGCGCCAAATGGTCACCGTTTGGGCCAATTGTTGGCGCCACAGCGGCACCGTGTTGGCAATGGTGGAATTGATCTTGTTGATCAAACCTTTGTCATTTTCCTGCACCAGGCGAATGCTCGGCAGGCTTTGCAGGGTGACTTGGCGGGTCAAGCGCAAATCGTGTACCCGGCGTTCCAGATCAGCGGTTGACGAACGGATGTCACGCAGCTTTTGCGCCAACAACATGTCTTCACTGCCTTCGGCTTCTTTTTCCATGGCTGGGATGACCTGCTCATGCAATTGTTTGATTTTTTCTTCGCCGGCTTTGATGTAGTCTTCCAAGGTATGAAAATACTCCAAATTGGCCACGTATAAACGATCCAGACTGGTGATGTCTTTCAGCAACTGGGTTTTGTGCGACTCCAGTTTGTTGGTGATTTTGTCGATTTGTTTGCGCACTTCTTCATAGCGTTGCAAAAATTTCACCAACGGTTTGGCCTTGCCAAACAAACGGGCGAAAAAGCCGGGTTTCTTGTTGGGGTCCAGTTCGTCCACATCAAAACCACGGATGGTGGCCACCATCTCGTTCAAGGCTTCGCCTGATCGGCCGAGGTCTTTGTTTTTCACCCCTTCCAACATTTTGTCAGAAATTTCGGTCACTTTCTCTTGCGCCTTGGTGCCAAAGAAAATCACTGAATTGGCATCGGCCATGTCGATTTCTTCAATCAAGGCATCGATGCGTTGACGCTCCTCATCATCCACGTCCTTGTAGGCCACCATTTCATTCATCACACCCGGCACAATTTCTCCTTCGATGGTGCCTTTGATGGTGCCTGTTTCTGTGGCTGTGGTGGTTTTGTTTTGGTCTTCTTCAGTCATGATCTTCTCTCAATTAATGCCTTGTTTTTCTAAAAGCGTGTTCAACACCTCGATGTCCACATCCAGGTCAAACACTTTGTTTTCCAACAGTTTCTGATTTTGTTCGTTGAACACTTGATCGATGTTGTGCAGCACCTGCTTGAAATTGTGTTCCAAGTCGTTGTTGTCCACCAGTTGGTGGGTTTCTGCATAGCGTTTGATCACGTCTTCGGTGGCCCCTAGGTAGGAATGCAAGAAGCGCCTGGCTTGGGGAATTTTTTCCGGGTGATTGACCAGGGTGTTGATCACTTCCCGACTGGTTTTGACGATGCGGGTCAGATAATTCGACAGCTCCTGATTGGCAATGTGCTGATTGGACTGTTCAATGTTGACGATGGACTGCTCGCTCATAGCCAGAATTTGTTTTGAGTCTTCATCTTGCACCCCGGAAAATGTGGGGGTGTTCACTTCATCCAAGCCATACCACAAGATGGAGCCCACAGTCGCCCCAATGCCATAGGCCACCGATTCCAGCAAACCCATGCCTGCCACCATCCAAGAGCCCACAAAAGAACAGGCGCCCAAGGTCAGGGAAGCCAACATCATCAATGGAAAAGGTCTGCGGGTGATGAATTTGCGTTGTTTGAAGTGGAACTTATTGCGCAGCCCTTTGCTCATCCAGGCGGCCGACAACAGGCTGCCGAAAAAGACCCCGCCTGAGAGCAAAAAACCGAATAAGTTGCCTTGGGCCAACTGCGAAAACGTGGCTCCCAAATAAAACATTGAATAGACATACAACAACCACGCTGTGGATTGAATCTTAATGATTTTTAGCTGCGCCTTTTCACGGTATTTGACTGGCATCAAAACATCCTCACAGCGACATAGACCATGGACAGGGTTAACAATCCATAGCCGGCCAATTTTCTGATGAAATCCAACATGTCTATTTGATGATTTTGTACTGTAATAATTGATCTAAATTGGTGAAGTCAGGCTCTCCAAAGGTGATCTGACCTTCGCCTTGCAACACCATCGAATCACGGTGAATTCGGATCGGGTCGTTGTTGTTTTGTTTGACCCAGGAGCCGTTGGTACTTTCATCGGTGTATTTGAAATTGCCACTACCAAACTGGATGTCGCCATGCAAACGTGAGGCCATCAGCATGCTCACCTGGATGTCACAATCATCGCCCCGCCCGATGGTTTTGGTGGGAGACTGATCGGTCATGATTTGCTTTTTGCCGTTCAATTCCAGTTGCAGTTGAGATTTGCTGGTGGGCACCTTGATGTCCAGTGCCGAAGTCACCCGGGTCACCTGGCTGGTGTCCTGTTGCCACAACACTTCGATGATTTCCACCGGCATCAACTTGCCTTTGACTTTGGCTTTGCCCAGTGAGCGATGACTCAAAAACGGTGGCAACAAGCAGGTTTTGAAGGTGATGGAGTTGGTGATGATTTGGCCCTTCTTGGCATAGCCAGTCATCCTGGCTGCGACGTTAACGGCATCGCCAAACACATCGCCATCTTCTTCGATCACCACACCAAAATGAAAACCCACGCGGATTGATATGGGGTGGTTACCCAACACAAAATTACCACTGACGGCATTTTGCATGTCAACCGCGGCCAACAAGGCGTGGTTGGCTTTGGGAAACACACACATGATTTCGTCACCGATGGTTTTGACCAATTCACCTTGGTGCTTTTCGGCTTCCTTAAGCAGCACATCCAACACCGAGGCAATGGCGGTGCGGGCTTCTTCATCACCGTGTTTCTCAAACAACGTGGTGCTTTCGGCGATGTCGGCAAATAATATACAAAGTTCAGTCAACGAAACCCTCAGAATCAATCAATTGTTTTAATATCCTTGTTTCACTTGGCAACACCAAATTGGCGGCATCGGCCAACGGCGTGAAGGTGTCGGCTCCGGTGACCAATCTGACATAAGGACATTGAATGCCCTGTTCTGCCAAGATCGAGATGATGCCCTCGCCCACACATGCAGAACGTCGGCCTTCATCCACAATGATTATTCTAGCAAACTTTTCGCATTGTTTCTTGATTGCTTTTGCATTCAATGGCTGCAACCAGCGCAAATCCATCAAACGCACTTTGCTCGGGTGCTGTTGCTCAAAGCGTCGGATGGCCCGCAAACTCATCAACACCCCGTTGCCATAGGTGATGATCAGGATGTCTTCGGCCTTGGGTTGATAGATTCTGGGCGCGCCCAAAGCCGTGTATTCACCGGGTTTGGGGTATGGGAAGTTCCAAATACCATCACCTTCTTTGAACAGGTCTTTCTGCATGTACAAGGCAATGGGTTCAATGAACAGCGACACCCGTTGATTGACCTTTGACAGGGCCACCAAAGTGCGCATCATGTTCACCGCATCATCGCCGCGTGATGGACAGGCCACGATCACCCCGGGGATGTCGCGCAAGGCCGCAATGGAATTGTCGTTGTGGAAATGGCCACCAAAGCCTTTCTGGTAGCCCAGTCCGGCAATGCGCACCACCATGGGGTTGCTGAACTGGCCATCGGAAAAGAATTGCAAACTGGCGGCTTCACCGCGGATCTGATCGCAGGCGTTGTGAAAATAGGCCAAATATTGAATTTCTGGGATCGGTAACAAGCCCAAAGTGGCATAACCCTGGGCCAAACCCAAAATGGTTTGTTCATCGAGCAAGGTGTTGAATATGCGCTTGGGACCGAATTTCTGTAACAATTGTTTGGTCACCGTGTACACCCCACCCTTTTGTGCCACATCCTCACCGAACAGCAAAGTTTGCGGGTATTTGTGCAGCAAATCCTGCAAGCCTCGGTTGATCAAGATGGCCATGTGTTTGGGCGGTTGGTTTTCTGGCAGGGCTTGCTCACTGCCAAAAAATGCCTGACGGGCGGCTGGATCTGCGACCCGAGCCGCTTCTTGGTGAACCGCGTCTTGGTCACAGGGTGCCAGTGGCGCCATGACCTGTTGTAAGGTGGTTATTTTCTGCTCATGGTGCGCCCGATTGGCTTTTTCCATGCATTCGTCATAAATGGACCGGTACTGGGTCAGGATGTCAGCAGCTGACATCAAGTCATGGTCCATCACCAGCGCCGCTGTGCGCCACAATGGGTCCTGGGCTTCACAGGCTTCCAGTTCTTCCAGACGCCGGTAATCCACCTCAAAATCAGTACCGGCATGGCCCATCAAGCGGGTGGTTTTCAGGTGCAGAAACACCGGTTTGCGTTCCCGCCGACAATAATCCACCGCGGCTTTGACCTGGTGATAACCTTGTGCCAAATCCAGACCGTCGGCATAAAAATACCGCAAGCCGGGACGGTTTTTGAAATTTTCACTGATCCAGTTTTCTGGGGTTTTGACCGAAATGCCAATACCGTTGTCCTCACAAACGAACAAGATGGGGGTTTTTAAGCCCTGGAATGCCGACCAGCTGGCTGCATTGAATGCGCCTTGGGCGGTTGAGTGGTTGGTACTGGCATCGCCAAAATTACACAGCACAATGGCGTCGTTCGGGATGGCCATGTCGATGGCGCTGCGTTGGGCCAATTCAATGCCCAAAGCACAACCCACCGCTTTGGGTAAGTGGCTGGCAATGGTGCTGGTTTGTGGGATCACCCACAACGGCTTGGAACCCCACACTTTGTGGCGGCCACCAGATGCAGGATCGCTTTGGCTGGCCGCAAAGGACAAACAGGTGTCCCAGATCGGGTCAATCCCAGCCACTTGCCGAGACCGCTGCATCATCAAACCGCCACTGCGGTAGTGCAAAAAGGCCGGATCGGTGTGCCGCACCAAATCTCCCAGCATCACATTGCCCTCATGCCCAGAAGAACCAATGGTGTAAAACACCTTGTTTTCCAGTTTCAACTGCCGGGCCATCATGTCCAGTTGTCTGGACCTGATCTGTGATTCAAACAATTCCAGCAACTTCTCCGCGGTCAAACCGGCTGCGGCTAAATTCTGGGCCCTTGGTTTTGTGACGTGTTGTTGAACAAAAGCCACAAAGTTTTCATCAACCACGGCTGCGCGGTTGATGACTTTGCTTGCCGGTGCACCCATGATCAGAACGCGTTCTTGCCAGTCAGCTCACGACCCACCACCAGTTGGTGGATGGTTTCGGTGCCTTCATAGGTGATCACACTCTCTAAATTCAACATGTGTCTGATGGCCACGTGTTCGGTGGTGATGCCGGCACCGCCTAACATGTCGCGACATTCGCGGGCGATGTCCAGAGCCATGCGCACGTTGTTCCATTTGGCCAGCGAAATCTGCGTGGGTTGTAATTGGTCGGCGTCTTTCAGCTGCCCCAGTCTCACCGCCACCAATTGCGCGGTGGTGATGCGGCGTGACATGTCGGCCAGTTTTTGCTGGATGATTTGGTTGCTGTCCAAAGTGCGATCAAACAACACCCGCTCTGCGGTGTAATCCAAAGCTTCCTGCAAACAGGCTTGGGCAGAACCAATGGGGCCCCAAGAAATGCCGTAGCGGGCATTCGATAAACAACTCAAAGGCCCTTTCAAGCCTTTGACCTTGGGCAAACGATTGGCATCAGGCACCCGCACATCATCAAAAAACAACGCCGAAGTCACCGAGGCACGCAACGACATTTTGCGGTGGATGGTTTCGGTGGCAAAACCAGGCATGTCTTTTTCCACGATGAAACCTTGGATGCCGTCTTCGGTTTGTGCCCAGACAATGGCGATGTCGGCAATCGAACCGTTGGTGATCCACATTTTTGAGCCATTGATGATCCAATCATCACCGTCTTTCTTGGCCACGGTTTTCATCGAGGCCGGATCAGAACCGGCGTGTGACTCGGTCAAACCAAAACAGCCGATGATGTCACCTTGGGCCATGCCCGGCAACCACCGCTCTTTTTGTGCCTCACTGCCAAAGGCATCGATGGGAAACATGCACAATGAACTTTGCACCGAAGCAAAACTGCGCAAGCCGCTGTCTCCCCGCTCCAATTCTTGACAAATCAGACCGTAGGCCGTGTAATTCAAACCCGCACAGCCGTAGCCTTGGATGGTGCTGCCAAATAATCCCAGTTCAGCCATTTCCGGTATCAGATCCATCGGAAATTCATGGCGATCGAAGGCCGGACCGATGATCGGAATGACGCGCTCATCAACCCAACGGCCGATGGAATCCTGCACCATCAACTCTTCCTCAGACAACAGTGCTTTGACATCAAAAATATCTAATTTGTCGATTTGTGACGACATGTGTATCCCCATTTAAAAACATGAGGCAATATTCTACTCGACTGCTGACGGCAGGGGTAGGCCCGCGGATCAAATATTCACCACAGAATGGACTGGTTCAGTACGGTGAGGACGACGCGGTTGCCAAGGGACAACCGCGCCAGGTTGGGGACAGGATTCAGCTTTCGCTTTGGCCGGTGAACATCAAATATTTGGTCAATTCGCCATCGTACTTTTCAGCGGTGGCGGTGATTTCATTGGTTTTATCAATGATGTATTGTTTTTGGTACTCAATTTGGTTCTTGACCTGCTTGATCTGTTCCAAGAACACGTCTGACACCACTTCACCGCTGCGCTCTTTATCGGCTGCCCGACTCAGTAAGTCATTGTGGTTCTTTTCTTGAATCACCAGATTTTCTTTGGCCGTGGCGATGTTGCGCTCCAGAGCTGAAATGCGCTCCTGTTTCAAGCGCTTGATTTGGTCGGCACTGGAATAAGACATCAAAATCTTGTTCTTTTCAGCCGCCAAAGCAGCGGCTTCACGCTGTTGCTGTGCTTCCAATTCACGCTGTTTCTTGAATTCTTCCATGCGCGCTACTTTTTGTTCATCGGTCAGGTCTTTCTCAACGGTTTCCTTGACGACCCCGTGTTCACTGAGTTCTTTGTGCTCATTCCTGATTTGATCGGGTGGCACTTTGTCGCTGTAATGGACTTTCCCATCTTCATCAACCCATTTATACAGTTTGGCTGCACTGGCTGGCATGGTTACCAGCATCGTCATGGCCACAATCACAATAATTTTCATAATCATTAACCTTTGGTAAATAAAACCAACAAAGCCACCATCACCAACCACACCACCAGCATGCGTTTGAGTACCGCAAAGGTGGTGTGTTCAATGATGTGGTCTTTGTTTTCATCTTCAGTTTCAATTTCGCACTTTGCAACGGCGAAATCCATGGATTTATACAAGAATTGACAGTTCATTGTCTGCAATGTTTCACGAGTTAAATATTGTTTACAATGTCGCCAAATCCGATCAAAGTCACTGGCCAGCGCCAATGACGCGGTCATCAACACAGTGACCGGGAATTCCAACACCCGCAGGGCATGCGCCGCAAAAGGGCTGGCTGGTTTTATGTGGTGTACCAGATAACAGGCCACGCGGTAAGAAATGGCCCCGTAGATGCCCAGGACCACATACCAAAAGAACACCCCAAACCAGCGTTGCAAGGCGGCATCCGTCATGGCCGTGACCACCGCACTGGTAGGGGCATCGGTCGCGACATTCAACCGCTGTTTGATCTTTCGACTGGCCAGATCGCCGGCAATGGTGTCAGGACCCAGGCAGTAGTACAACACCGCCACGCTGGCCAACAACAGACCGATGCCATCATGATACAAGTCCAGCACGCCAGCAAACACAATCCACAACACCAGATTGGGGATCAGCATCAACCAGACCCATTGCAGCTGTGCCGATGCAGTCCAGCCGGATATTTCACGGTGCAGTGATTTGATCCAGGCAAACGACTTCAGCCAACCAGGCTTGTCTACGGAGTGGTACAAGGCAAAGGCAATGATGATGGCCAATAATTTCATGCAAACGTTGTCATTCTATATCATAAAGATTTTAACACACCACACATCATTCACGGGTAAAGATGGCCATGGACTCCACATGCGAGGTGTGGGGAAACATGTCCATCACCCCGGCGGTTTGCAAGGTGAACCCCAATTCATTGACCAAACGATCGGTGTCCCGTGCCAGACTGGCCGGGTGACAAGACACATAGACCAAAGTCTTGGCACTGGTTTGGGCAATCAGTGGCAAGATTTCCCAGGCCCCGCTGCGGGGAGGGTCAATCAACACCTTGGTGTAAGGCTGTTGCAGCCAGGCACTGTTGCTGTGATCTTGGGTCAAATCCGCTTGAAAGAACTCCACGTGATCCAATTGATTGAGTTGGGCGTTGTGGCGGGCCCGTTCAACGAGTTGGGCATCCCCTTCAACCCCCACCACAGTGGCAGCGGTTTGCCCCATGGGCAAAGTGAAATTACCCAGGCCACAAAACAAATCAAGCACTTGATCTTGTGGCTGCAAGTCCATGGCCTGCAAGGCTTGGTCAATCATTTTGGCATTCATGTGGCGATTGACCTGAATGAAGTCATTGGGTAAAAATTCATAGCGCAGGCCATAGTCGGTCAAAGCAAAGCCCAGTGGTTGCTCATAGGCCGCCAGTGGCATGACGGTGTCTGGACCTTTTGATTGCAAGAATATTTGTAAGTCATGTTGTTCACTGAAGCGTTTGAACAACATCAAATCGTCCGAGTTCAAGGGCTTCATGTGGCGGATGATGATGGACATAACGCCATCACCCAAAGAGCATTCCACTTGCGGGATGAAGGTTTTGATTGAAGTTTGGGCAAACATCTCGGCCAGCGGTTGGATCAACCGGGCCAGGGGTTTTTCCAACACCTGACAATCGGTCATCTCGGCCACAAAGCGGCCATTTTTTTCCCGAAAACCCACCAACATTTTGTCTTTGGCTGTGACCCATTTGACGCTCAAACGGGCCCGCCGGCGGTAATGCCAATGGGTGTCGGTCAAGGGTGGCAGCCATTGCTGCGGTTCCAGATGAGAAATCTTCTTAAAATTATTCCTTAAGGTATTGAATTTAAATTCAATTTGTTTCTCTTCTTTCAGGTGCATCATGGAACAGCCATTGCACACTGTATAAAACTCACAAGCCGGCTCGACCCGATCCGGCGAGGCACTGAGCACTTCGGTCGCAAGGGCTTCATTGTAGTTGCGGGTTTTGCGGTTCAGCTTGGCCATCACCACTTCACCTGGCAAGGCGTTTTGCACAAACACCACTTTGTCATTCCATTTGGCCACACCCCGGCCGTCGTGACTGAGGTCTTCTATCCGCATCTCGATGGGCTCTTGGGGCAATTTATGCCGTGATCTTCTGCTCATGTTTTACTGCTTTGATTCCCTTTTATGTGTTACTTCTTGACCCACTGACCATCGGCCGCTTGGTACAACCACCCGCTTTTGGCTTGATCAATCCATTGCTTCACAAACGCATCGCGAATTTGTGCTTCCCACTCAGGGTGGTTGTTGGCCACCGCCATTTCACGGTACAAGGCATCGCGATCCCGGTTTTCATCGGCCACCAGCTTTTTGATTGACTGGCGCTCTTTGAGACCCAATTGACTGACGTCCACGGCTTCCACCAATCCGTCGCGGGTAAAACCCACCACGCCACTGTCCAAATAGCCCCGCAAGCCAGCGTTCATGCGCTCGATCATTTTGTTTTTCAAGGCGGTGATGGCTGGCGAGGACAAATCGATGTTGGCTTGGTTCTGAGCTTGGGCCGTGCCGATGAACCAATTGATGGGGTTCATGTTGACGGCCAGTTGGCGCATGAAGGTTTCATCCAACAGGTTGGATTGATCGTCATCATTGGTCGGCTGTTCCTGCAACACGTCTTCGACGAATTCTTTGGCGGCATTTTCCACCTCAGCAGCGGGAAAATACACATTGATGGTGACACAGGCTGCCACCCAGACAAAAGAAAACAACAACATTGATTTGGACCATTTGTTCATAATTGGCTTCCACAATAAAATTGGCCTCATTATACATCTTTCGGATTAATGTAATCTGAATGTTTATGCTGCTGGAAGCGGTTGTTGGGTATCAGTTGTAATTGGCATTCAGTAGGCGACTGATGAACTCTTCCCAATTGATGGCGCGCACAAATCCGACGATGTTGATCTTGGGGATGCCACCGCCCTCCACGATGACAAATTGGTTGCCCTGGTTTTTCAACCCACCGATCAAACAAACCGAATTGTGTAAGCGACAGCTGAGTTTGATTTTGCGGTATCTGAAATCATCAAAAAAGCGCAGAAAAGTATTGGAAATGGCCCCTTTGATGCCGCCCAGCGAGGAGATGTTTTCAATCGCCCTTTGGCTGATGATTTGTTTCACCCCTTTGGTCTTTACGGTATAGACTTGCGCGTCCAAGCGATCGGTTTTCCAGTTAGTGACCCGCAAGCCCATCACCGACCCATGCAAGCGCCCGGTGATCAAACCAAAGCCAAAAGTTTCGGTCAATACCGACAAATCAAAACCGGCAAAGGTCACGTCGCCCGCAATCACCGGAGCCACCCCAAACAAGCGTTCCATGGCCAGATTGGCCACTTCCATCTCGCCACCAAAGACTTGCAACTGCAAAGCCCCCAAGAACTCGATCACGCTGTCCCGCTTGACCATACCCGGTATGTCGCCGCTGATGCTGCCAGACATCACCGGCCAACCCATTTTTTCGGTGATCAAACGCAATGAAATCGGCAACACTTTGGCTTGGATGTCCATGTCGATGAATTCGGAAAACAGCTTTTCTGCCCGCAGTTCCTGCAATTCAATGGCCCCATCAAACACCGGAAAGGCATGTGGGCCCAACAAGTGGATGCGGTCCGCTGAGAAGTTGAAGGTGGCCGCTGCCTCACCAATCGGTAAACCAGTCAACAACAACTCCTGCCATTGCAAGGTTGAATCGGCGGCCGTTCCTTGGGCCCGCCATTGGACTTCACCGGTCAAGGCATTGGCTGCCATTTTGCGCCGTTCATTGAGGAAATAATAGTCATCAAATACCATTTGCCAATGATCAAACTCGCCCTGCTCTGAGGTGGCGCTGATGTTGAATTGTCCAGACATCTCACTGCCACCAAAGCCATAAATGCCCAAAATGCTGCCGGTGATTTGTTGGTTGAAATGATGGCTGTCAAACACCTGCAGCTGCAGCTCGGGCTGTCGCCATGCCAAGGCTTGATTGAGCTCCACGGCCAGTGACAGGTGCATGGATTGTGGGTTTTCCAGGCTCAAATTCACAGCATACCAGCCCCGTGATACTGGTTTGATTTGGCCTTCGATGGTCACCGGAAAAGCATTGAAATCCACATACAGCTGATCAAACAGCATTTCACCGCCATCAAGCTGGATGGTAAAATTCAGATCGGATGTTGGCCAGTCCAAAGCCGCCGACAATTGGCCAGACAATTCGGCCAAAACCACGTCATCAGAATGCTCATAACTCAACCCCTGGAATACTACTGGACTGGCAGTGGTCACGTGTTGTTGCTGCCAATCCAACAGCAACCCACCGGTCAATTGGGCGTCTGGCTGTGGCCCCGCCGCCGGCAACACCGCCGCCATTTCCAGTAAGGTCGACAAGGGCAGCTGTTGCAAAACCACCTGTGCCTGGGTTGATCCTGAATCCAATGATATGGTGACGGTTTTGGCGAAGTCTGACAGCGCCACTGACCAGGTGTTGCGCAACCAATCGGCCATGGCGTCGAGCTTGAAGTGGTGGGTGTTGGCGCCAAAGACAAACGCCACCTCGCCCCCTGCACATTCATGACTGGGATACAGCCCCAGCGGTTGTGGGCAGTGGAAAGTCACCTCGCTGAGCTGCCATTGTTGCCGCCAACTGAGTCGCTCCAGTTGCCAGCTGGTACCCGTTTCGGTGCTGGTCATTGACAGCCCAGTTAACTCCCACGCATCGGCTGACTCATTGGCATGGACGGCACAACTGGCACTCAAGCAACAAAGCGCTTGCAAAAAGGCAGCAATGTATTTATTCTTATTAGCGAAGGACACAGAGCGTGGTTAATGGACAAAAATTTCATTTTAGTGGTTGACGACAACCACATCAATCGACTTTTTTTCGAATCTTCTTTTAAAAAGTATGGCCATGCTGTGGCCTTGGCAGAAAGTGGCTATCAGGCCGTCGAAATGTGTCATCACCAAACCCCCAAGCTGATCTTGATGGACATTCGCATGGATGGCATGGACGGCATTGAAACAGCCCAGTCCATCAAACGCTTGGCCAACCATTCGAACACACCGATCATTGCGGTGTCTGCAGAACGCTTTGACTGGCAACAACATCCGGCATTTTGTGACAGCTTGTTGAAACCCGTGAGCCAGGAAAACATCCAAAAACTGATCCATGAACACCTCCTTCAGGAACCGGTGTTTGACCAACAACAGGCCTTGAACATTTCTCACCAGGACCCTGACATTGTGCACAAGCTGCGCCACATGCTGGTGCAACAGTTGCCACAAGATCAAGCAGAGATCAACCGCTTATTCAAAGCCCAACAATGGTCTGAATTGGATGCTTTGTTACATAAAATGGCGGGATCCGCACGGGTGTGTGCGGCCAGTTTGTTGCTGCAGTCGATAGATGCCTTGAAACAGGGATTGTCAGATCAGACAACCAGAACCGATTTGCTCGAGCAGCTGAATGATGCCATTCAGCAGACCATCAGTCATTAAGAACCGACTTTGTCTTTGACCTGTTCTTTGAGGTCTTTACCGGGTTTGAAGTGTGGTGCGTATTTGGCGCCCAATGGCACGGGTTCACCAGTCTTGGGGTTGCGTCCCATGCGCGGATTGCGTTGTCTCAGGGTGAAGCTGCCAAAGCCTCTGATTTCAATGCGATCACCATTGGCTATGGTGGTGCTCATGTGGTTGATGATTTCGCGGACAGACAAGCTGATGTCAGATTTTGATAATTCACTGCCTTCGAATTGTTCAGCGAGTAAATTAATGAGTTCTGAGCGTGTGATTGAATCTTTCATTGTGCTTAATTATAACTAAACCATTGAAAATGAAAAGATAATTATGCCATAAAAATGAAAAAAGGAATCGAGCATGAACTGCCCGATTCCTTTTGATCTGAAGTTAAAATGGATCAGTCGTCCATTTGTTCTTTCAGGATGTCGCCCAAACTGGTGGTACCTGAACTGCCTTTTTTGTACTCATTCAAGACATCATTCAGTTCATCAGTCTCTTTGGCCACATCAAACGCTTTGATCAAGCCATGTACACCTTCGTCCAATTCCACAATGGCTTCTTTCTCGTTGACTTCAATCACTTTACCAGTCACCAAAGAACCTTTGGGGTTGTTCGCCACGTATGAACCAAATGGGTCTTGGGCCAATTGCTTGATGCCCAGAGAAACCCGCTCGCGTTCGGCGTCAATGATCAACACCACAGCTTTCACCAAGTCGCCTTTTTTGTAGTTGCGAATGGCGGTTTCACCCGGCTCATTCCAAGAAATGTCAGACAAGTGAACCAAACCGTCGATGCCACCTTCCAAACCAATGAAGATACCAAAGTCGGTGATGGACTTGATCTTGCCTTCAATGACATCGCCTTTCTGCGCGTTATCAGAGAAGATCACCCACGGATTCGGCTTACATTGTTTCATGCCCAAAGAAATGCGTCGTTTGTTCTCTTCGATTTCCAAGATACACACTTCAACTTCATCGCCAGGTTGGACCACTTTGGCTGGGTTGATGTTTTTATTGGTCCAATCGATTTCTGACACGTGCACCAAACCTTCGATGCCGTCTTCGATTTCCACAAAGCAACCATAATCAGTGATGTTGGTGACATTACCGAAGTGACGTGAACCCACTGGGTGACGACGCGACAAGTCTTTCCAAGGATCTTCGCCCAATTGTTTCAGACCCAGAGAAACGCGTTGTTGCTCTTTGTCGAATTTCAACACACGAACTTCCAGTTCCTGGCCGATTTCAACCACTTCAGATGGGTGGTTAACGCGTTTCCAAGACATGTCGGTGATGTGCAACAAGCCGTCGATGCCACCCAAATCCAGGAACGCACCGTAATCGGTCAAGTTCTTCACAATGCCTTTGACAATGGCGCCATCTTCCAATGAATCCAACAATTTTTCGCGGTCCTCTGAGTAATCAGATTCAACCACGGCACGGCGAGAAACCACCACGTTGTTGCGTTTTTGGTCCAATTTAATGACTTTGAATTCCAAGTCTTTGCCTTCCAAGTAACCGGGGTCACGGACGGGTCTGACGTCAACCAAAGAACCTGGCAAGAACGCTCGAATGTCTTTCAATTCAACGGTGAAACCACCGCGTACTTTGGAGGTGATCTGTCCAATCACAATTTGATCGGTGTCCATGGCGATTTGCAGTTGATCCCAAACCAGCATGCGCTTGGCTTTCTCACGAGACAACACGGTTTCGCCGAAACCATTTTCATATTTTTCCAGAGCCACTTCGACTTCATCGCCGATTTCGACTTCGCCACCAAATTCTTGGATGTCAATCACACCCTCAGATTTCAGACCGGCATCAACGACCACGTAGTTGTTTTCAATATCAACCACGGTGCCTTTAACGATGGTGCCTGGGATGATGTTTTTACTGGACAGCTCGGTTTCGAGCATTGTTTCAAAATTTTCACTCATTATGTTTTCCGGTAAACCAAAGGTCGGTTTACCCAAGTCTTCTGCACCAGCTTGCCTGATGCTCGTTAAAATTCAGCAGTCCAAACCACTGGGGTTTGCTTGCCAACGTTCGAGGTGTGGGGTCAGGTGCTGCATGACCTGGGCCAAAACCTCATCAATGCTCAAATCACTGGTATCAATCACCCAAGCATCTTCGGCCGGCACCAATGGTGCCACTTTGCGGGTCGAATCCCGATGGTCTCGGGCTTCGATGTCCACTAAAAGGTCGCGGATTTTAACATCAACCCCTTGTTCTTGCAATTGTTTGTGGCGCCTTTTTGCCCGTTCTGCGGCATCGGCGGTTAAAAACAGTTTAACCGGCGCCGATTTGAACACCACCGTGCCCATGTCCCGGCCATCGGCGACCAAGCCAGGCGCTCGACGAAAGGCCTTCTGACGCCGCAACAAAGCGGCCCTGACTGCGGCGATGGGCGCCACCTTCGAAGCCATCAACCCACAGGCTTCTGAGCGCAATTGATCATTGACCACCACCCCATTCAAGCAGGCTTGGGTGCCCATTTCATCGCTGACCTCGAAGGTCAGTTCCAGGGACTCGGCCAACTGCACCAAAGCCGCTTCGTCGGTGGCCGCAATGGCTTGTTGCATGGCTGCCAGGGCCAAGGATCGGTATATGGCCCCTGAATCGAGCAAATGCCAACCCAACTCCTCAGCCAGCAAAGCACTGATGGTGCCTTTACCCACCCCAGACGGTCCATCCACAGTGATCACCGGTACGGGTTGCTCAACCACCATGCCCATGGACTCGAGTAAACCGAAAAACTCAGGGAATGAAGTGCCGATATTGTGACAGCCCTTGACCGCGATCTCCAACCCTGGGTGCAAAGCACCGGCCAACAAAAAACTCATGGCACAGCGGTGATCACCGTGCCCATCAACCAAACCACTGCTCAACTGACCGCCATGGATCACCGCCCCATCTGGCAATTCTTGACAGTCAATGCCCAACAGCTTCAAACCATCCAGCATCACTTGGATGCGGTCACTTTCCTTATGACGCAATTCTTCGGCACCGGTTAATGTGGTTTGGCCGCTGGCCATGGCCGCGGCAATGAAGACAATGGGAAACTCGTCTATGGCACTGGGGATCCAGGCATGGGGGATGTCTATACCACGCAATTGCGATGAGCGCACCTGGATGTCAGCCACGGGTTCACCGGCTTGTTCTCGCACATCGTGCAATTCCAGGTTGCCACCCATGGCCTGTAAAATTTTGATGACCCCATCACGGGTTGGATTGATGCTGACATTTTGAATGGTGAAATCGGCATCGGGATGGCACAAGCCCAACACCATCAGAAAGGCCGCCGATGAGATGTCGGCCGGCACCTGGATGTTTTGGGCCAGAAGTATAGGCCGCCCGGTGACGCCCACGGTCAAGCCATCCACCTGCACCTCACAACCCATGCCACGCAGCATGGTTTCGGTGTGGTCGCGGGATTTTTGGGGTTCAGTCACGGTGGTTTTGCCATCGGCATACAAGCCGGCAATCAACACCGCTGACTTGACTTGGGCACTGGCCACTGGGCTGGTGTAATCAATGGCTTGGATACCGGCGGTTGGGGGGCGAAAGCGCAATGGCGCGGTGCCCGCATCGGCATCTATATTGGCACCCATTGCCGTCAATGGTTTGATCACCCGATTCATTGGCCTATTGGATAAGGATTCATCACCAACCAAAGTACTGTCGAATGTTTGGGCCGACAACAACCCGGCCAACAGCCGCATGGCGGTGCCGGCATTGCCACAATCCAAGTCCTGTTTGGGCTTTTGTAAGCCATCCAAGCCCACCCCATCAATCATCAATTCATCGCCCGCATCGGTGATCGACACCCCCATGGCCTGCAGAATTCTTAAGGTGGCCAGACAATCCGCAGAACGCAAGAAACCACTGACACGGGTTTGGCCCTGGGCCAAGGCGCCGAAAATGATGGAACGGTGCGAAATGGATTTGTCACCTGGCACGGTGAACTGGCCGCGCAGTTGATCGCAGTGATTGACCGCAAAAACGTCCAGCGGTTGGATGCGTTGATTGGGCAGGGTCATGGCTCAGCCACACACCTGCTGCATGACCTGAACCAGGCGTTGCATTTCGGCTTCGGTGCCGATGGTGATGCGCAAACAATTGGGCAGACCATAATTGGCCACGGGCCGGGTGATGACCCCCAGTTCCAACATATGCTGGTAAATGGGCATGGCATCACGGGCAAAATCCACCAACAAAAAGTTGCCTCTGGATGGCACATAACGCAACCCCAACTGCTCGCAGGCGGCTTCCAGCATGCGCATGCCCGCGGCATTGACGGCCATGGACCGTTGTAAAAACGCTTCATCGTTCAAGGCCGCGGTGGCGGCAGCCAAAGCCAATGAATTGACGTTGAAAGGCTGTCTGATGCGGTTCAGGACATTGGCGATGTCTGGGTTGCTCAAGCAATACCCCACCCTGAAACCGGCCAAGCCATAGGCTTTGGAAAAGGTTCGGGTGATTACCAGGTTGTCAAACTCTTTGAGCCATTCGGTGCCATCCACCCGCTCTTCCAGCGGCGAATATTCCAGATAGGCTTCGTCCAGCACCACAATCACATCTGCCGGCACCTGTTTGATGAAATCATGCAATTGGGTTTTGCTTAAAAAGGATCCGGTTGGGTTGTTCGGATTGGCCACAAAAATCAGGCGGGTCTGGTCATTGATCGCGGCCAACATCGCAGGTAGATCACAACCCAAAGGTTGTTCGGCATCCCACGGAGTGGCAGGTATCATTTGATGCTGGGCCCCCACCGCTTGAATGGCGATGGGATAGACCGCAAAACTGTATTGTGAATAGATGGCGTTGTGCTCAGGCGTCAAATAGGCTTCAGCCAACAACACCAGCACATCATTGGATCCATTGCCCAAGGTGATGCAGTCCATCGACACCCCATGTTTTTTGGCCAAGGCTTTTTTCAAGGCAAAACCATTGCCATCTGGATACAAAGCCAATTCACTCATTTCTTGTTCGATGGCTTGCATCGCCAATGGACTGGGCCCCAATGGGTTTTCATTGGAAGCCAGCTTGATGATGTTGTCGATGCCCAATTCCCGTTCCAACTCAGAAATGGGCTTGCCTGGAATGTATGGACTCAGTTTTTGCACGCCTGGAACGGCCATTTTTTTGAAATCAGTCATGTGGTTGTGGTCAAGGAACAAAGCCGATATTGTGCCCATTCACCCCCGATAAAGCAAGCCAAGCCAAGCCTTTATGCCGATAAATTAGGCCCACTGCAGTCACCAACTGAAAGCGAACTGCACCCGCACCCAAACGACCGCTAGTTTGACCCAAGTCAAGGCCTGCTTAAGGCAAATCCATACAATGGGACCTGAGCCCAACGACCACCAACAAAGCACATGGAACAAGTCAATTTCGATCTGGCATTGATCAAGAAACACAACCTGAGCGGCCCACGTTACACCTCATACCCAACGGCAGTGGTGTTCAATGACGATTACCGCGAGGCCAATCACCGCAAAAACTTGCTGAACCACTGGGCCGCAGCCACCGATCAACCCCTGTCCTTGTATTTTCACATCCCGTTTTGTGACACCTTATGTTTCTTTTGTGCGTGCAACAAAATCGCCACCAAAAAACGCGACAAAGCGGATGTTTACCTGGATTATTTGGAGCGCGAAATCATTTTGCAAGCGGCCTTGATCCCGCCAACCCGGGTGGTGGAACAAATGCATTTTGGCGGTGGCACACCGACCTTTTTAACCCACCCGCAATTGCGTCGATTGATGCGGATGATCGAACAACATTTCAACTTGTTGCAAGACGACCGCCGTGATTATTCGATCGAAATTGATCCTCGCGAGGCCGCCCCTGAAACCATCCAATTACTGGCAGACTTGGGTTTCAATCGATTTTCCATGGGGGTCCAGGACGTGCAACTGAAGGTGCAGCAAGCCGTCAATCGCATTCAACCCATAGAATTAACCGCCCAAGCCATTGAGCGTTGTCGTCAAAATGGCGCCAAATCGATCAATGTCGACCTGATTTATGGCCTGCCTCACCAAACCCATGATTCATTCAAGGACACCCTGGCTCAGGTGATCGCCTTGTCACCTGACCGCTTGTCGGTATTCAACTACGCCCATTTGCCACATTTGTTCATGCCGCAAAAACGCATCCGGGAACAAGACCTGCCCTCACCGAATGAGAAATTGCGCATCTTGCAAATGACCATCGAAGACCTGACTGCAGCTGGTTACGTGTACATCGGCATGGATCACTTTGCCAAACCGGATGATGAGTTGACGCGAGCCCAACAAAACGGCACCTTACAACGCAATTTTCAAGGCTACACCACCCATGCCGAGTGCGACTTGTTGGCCATGGGGGTCAGCGCCATCAGTTTGGTCAATGACAGTTTCAGTCAAAACAACAAAACCTTGGAAGCCTACTACCAACAGATCGAATTGGGTCAAATTCCCATCATGAAAGGCTACCAGCTGAACCAGGATGACCGCATCCGCAAGCAGGTGATTCAGGATTTGTCATGTCATTTCAAAGTCAATCGGCAGGCCATTGCCCAACAATTCAACATCGATTTTGAGACTTACTTTGCCACCGAGTTGCAGCAGTTACAGGGTTTGGTTGATGACGGTCTGGTGCAGCTGGATGAGGCCAGCATCCAAGTTACCGCCAAAGGCCGCCTGTTGATCAGGAACATTTGTATGGTGTTTGATTTTCATTTGCGTCAACAGCAGCAACAACAGCAATTTTCCAAAGTGATTTGAACCCAGACCACCCGCCTTCAGGGTGGGGGTAAATCACCGGGTCCTTTGCTGGGTAAGCGGGTTGATCCCATCAGATCGAGATCGATCTGGCGCGCCAGTTCCCGGCCTTCGGCAATGGCCCAAACGATCAGTGATTGCCCCCGACGACAATCGCCAGCGGCATAAAAATGGTCATCCAAGGCATGGCTGTTGGCATTCACCGCCAACAAATCCCGCGCATTGCGTGACAGACCCAAGGCCGTTGCCAAGGCCGCTTGGGTGCCGGTGAAACCCATGGCCAACAACACCATGTCACAAGGCCACTCTTGTTCGGTGCCGGGCACTTCCTCACAGGTCATTTGACCCTGCTTGTTCTGCCATTTCACCGCCACCGTCCGCAGCGCTCGCAGGTGGCCCTGTTCATCACCCAAAAAAGCCTGGGTGGTGATCGCCCAATTGGGTTCACCGGCCTCTTGATGCGAACTGCTGGGACGCAAACGCATGGGCCAGTATGGCCAAGGCTGATGCGCAGGGCGTTGTGCTGGTGGCTGTGGCATGATTTCCAAATTCACCACCGAGGCGGCCTGTTGTCGGACCGCGGTGCCCAGACAGTCAGAACCGGTGTCGCCGCCACCAATGACAATCACGCACTTATCTGTGGCCATCAAGGCTGGATCGGCCTCTCTTTCACCCGACACCAGCCGGTTGTTGTGCGATAAAAAGCACATGGCTTGGTGGACTCCTTGCAGTTCACAACCTGGAATGGGTAACTCACGGGGCTGATTGGCACCCACACAAAGGGCGGTGGCGGCAAATTGTGACCTGAGTTGTGCCGCGCTGAGGTCGCGTCCCACTTGGGTTTGTGGGCGAAATTCAATTCCTGCTGCTTGCATCAGGTGCAGGCGCCGATCAATGACCGACTTGTCCAGTTTGAAATCGGGTATCCCATAACGCAGCAAACCACCGATGCGGGCGTCTTGCTCAAACACCGTAACGTGGTGGCCGGCTAGGTTCAATTGTTCAGCAGCCGCCAAACCGGCTGGGCCAGAGCCGATCACCGCCACCCGGTGCCCACTGCGCACTGCTGGCTTTTGGGGCTTGATCCACTGCTGTGCAAAAGCCCGTTCAGCGATGTTCTTTTCGATGTGTTCAATGCTCACGGGCGCGTCCTGGATGTTCAGCACACAGGCTTCTTCACAGGGGGCCGGACACAAGCGCCCGGTGAACTCGGGAAAATTATTGGTTTGGTGCAAGATCTGACTGGCTTTGTGCCACTGTCCTTGATACACAGCCTCGTTGAAGTCGGGGATCAAATTACCCAATGGACAGCCACTGTGACAAAAGGGGATGCCACAATTCATACAACGCGCCCCTTGTTGTTGCCACTCAGGCAAGGACAGGGGCTGGGTGAATTCCTGGAAATGACGGATGCGCTCAGCCACCTTTTGCTGGGGTTCGGTGATCCGGCTGTATTCCATGAATCCGGTGACTTTACCCATCAGCCCACCTCCTGCCAGGGGCGTTCTTGTGCCCTGTGATCTTGTGCCATGTCTGCTTGTTCTTGGCGTTCTTGTTCCAGGCGCCGCATGGCCTGGCGGTATTCTTCTGGCAACACCAAAACGAACTGACTTTTGACGTCAGCCCATTGGTGCAGCAGCCGATGGGCCAATTCACTGCCGGTGTATTGGGCATGGCGCTTGACCAATGTCTTCAGTGTGGCCTCATGCTCGCCGCTCACTGGTAGCAGATTCAGCCCAGCCGCATCACAGTTGGCCGCCAGTTGTTGCGCTGGATCATAGACATAAGCCAATCCGCCGGACATGCCGGCGGCAAAATTCCGCCCCACTTTGCCCAAAATCACCACCTGGCCACCGGTCATGTACTCGCATCCATGATCGCCAATGCCTTCAACCACGGCCGACGCCCCAGAATTGCGCACCGCGAAGCGTTCACCGGCTTGGCCATTGATGTAAACCTCACCCGCCGTGGCCCCATATAAAGTGACGTTGCCGGTGATGACATTGTCTTCGGCTTTGATGGAACAAGCCGGCGGGACTTTGATGATGATTTTGGCCCCACACAAACCTTTGGCCAAATAGTCGTTGGTGGTGCCTTGCACTTCCATGGTCAAGCCATGGGTGGCGAAGGCCCCAAAGCTTTGCCCGGCTGAGCCAGTGAATTGCAACCTCAGGGTGTCCTCTGGCAAGCCCTGGGAGCCGTGAATTTTGGCAATTTCATGGCTCAGTATGGCCCCTACCGCGCGATCGGTGTTGTTGATCGGGTGGATTAATGTGGTGGCCTCTTTGCGGAACAAGGCCATGTGGGCTTCGGCTTTCAACACAAAATCCAATTTATCTGCCAACTGGTGGTCTTGGGCACCGCTGCCGTACAACTGACTCGGGTGGTGATGTGGGGCCTGATACAAGATCGGTGACAAATCCAGGTTCCACTCGCGACTGGCCGTGCGCAATGCCTGACGGTCCAGTTTTTGCACCTGGCCCACCATTTCATCCACCGTGCGAAAACCCAAATCAGCCATGATGCCGCGCAGCTCCTCGGCCACAAAGTACATGTAGTTGATCACGTGCTCCGGTTTGCCCTTGAATTGTTGGCGCAGTTGTGGATCTTGGGTGGCAATGCCCACTGGGCAGGTGTTGAGGTGACAAGCCCGCATCATCACGCAGCCTGATGCCACCAGGGGGGCGGTGGCAAAACCAAACTCTTCGGCCCCCAACAAACACGCAATCGCCACATCCCGACCGGTTTTTAACTGACCATCACATTCCAATTTGACTCGCGATCTCAGGTCATTGGCCACCAGCGTCTGCTGCGCTTCTGCCAAGCCCAACTCCCAAGGCAGACCAGCATGTTTCAAAGAGGTCAGTGGTGCCGCCCCAGTGCCGCCATCGAAGCCGGAAATCAAGATCACATCGGCTTTGGCTTTGGCTACGCCGGCAGCCACTGTACCCACCCCCACCTGAGACACCAATTTGACATTGATGCGGGCCTCGCGGTTGGCCGACTTCAAATCATGGATCAATTGCGACAAGTCTTCAATGGAATAGATGTCATGGTGCGGTGGTGGTGAAATCAGGCCGACATAGGGTGTTGAATTGCGGGTGGCCGCGATCTCTGGATTGACTTTGGACCCAGGCAATTGCCCGCCCTCACCCGGCTTGGCACCTTGGGCCATTTTGATTTGGATTTCGTTGGCATGGGCCAGGTAATGGGCGGTGACCCCAAAACGGCCTGAGGCCACTTGCTTGATCGCTGAGTTTTTCCAGTCACCGCTGGCATTGGGATAAAACCGTTGTTCATTTTCACCACCCTCGCCTGAGTTGCTTTGACCACCGATGCGGTTCATGGCGATGGCCAAGTTTTCATGGGCTTCGGCGGAAATGGAACCGTAGGACATGGCGCCGGTTTTGAAGCGTTTGACAATCGCTGTCCAAGGCTCAACCTCGGCCACCGGGATGGGGTCCAAATCAGTGAACTTCAACATGCCGCGCAGGGTCATGAAAGACTCATTTTGCTGATTGATCAGTGCGGCATATTCGCGGTAATGATCGGCACTGTTGAGCCTCACCGCTTGTTGTAATTTGGCCACGGTGGCTGGGTTGAATTGATGCTTTTCACCCAACCGTCGCCAACGGTAATCACCGCCGGCAGGCAAGCTGTCAGCTGGTCCAGCCGTTGATTCGAAGGTGTTGTGATGGGCCGTCCTGATCACCTGCTCCAATTCATACAAGCCAATGCCTTCCACCCGCGTCACGGTGCCGGGAAAATAACGGTCAATGGTGTTTTGGTTGATGCCCAAACATTCAAAAATTTGCGCCCCCCGGTATGAGTTCAAGGTTGAAATGCCGATTTTGTTCATCACCTTTAACAGGCCTTTTCCGACCGCGGTGTTGTAGTTTTCCACCGCCTGTCGTTCATCGATGTCGGTCAATTCGCCATCTTGGATCATCGCGGCTATGATGTCGTTGACGATGTACGGGTTGATGGCGCTGGCGCCATAGGCAAACAACATGGCAAAATGGTGTACTTCCCGGGGTTCCGCCGATTCAATGATGACGCTGCATTGGGAACGCAGCTGGTTGTCATGCAGACCATTGTTGAGGTAAGAGCATGCCAGCAAAGCCGGAATCGGGGCCATTTGTTCATCGGCCCGACGATCGGATAGGATCAGGATGTTGTGGCCGGTTTTGATGGCTGCAACCCCGGCTGTAATCAGCCCATCCAGCGCCTGTTCCAAGCCATTCAAGCCCTGGGCGACAGGATACAGCATGGGGATGGTGTGGGCGCACAAACCGGCCTGCTCATGGGTGCGGATTTTGTGCAGATCGCGCTGGGATATCACGGGGTTGGCGATTTTCAGTTTACGGCAATGCCCAGGATCGCGGCTGAGTAAGTTGCGATCGGCACCCAAGGTCAAGCTGATGTCGGTGACCAGGGCTTCGCGGATGCCATCCAGTGGTGGGTTGGTGACCTGTGCAAACAATTGGGTGAAGTGGTTGTACAGCAATTGCGGTTGTTGCGACAACACCGCCACCGGGGTGTCAGAACCCATGGAACCAATGGGCTCTTTGGCCTGGGCCGACATCGGCTTGATGATCAATTCGAGGTCTTCCTGGGTGTATTGAAACAGTTGTTTCCTGTGGGCGAGTGACAATTCGCCAGCGCGGTTGGGTATGCGGGTGTAGGGAATGTCTTTCAAATGCACCAGCCCCGATGCCAACCAGTCGGCATATGGGGCCTGTTGACTGATGTGTTGTTTGATCTCGTCGTCATGCACAATGCGGCCCTCACCCATGTGCACCAAAAACATCTTGCCCGGCTCCAGTCGCCCATGCAGCGCCACGTTGTCATCGGCGATGTCCACCACCCCCGTCTCCGAGGCCATCACCACATAACCATCGCGGGTCACGGTGTATCGTGAAGGCCGCAAACCATTGCGGTCCAGCACAGCACCGATGTAATTGCCGTCGGTGAACGGGATGGAAGCCGGACCGTCCCAGGGTTCCATCAGACAAGCGTTGAATTCATAAAATGCCCGCTTGGCCGGATCCATGTGCGGATTCTTTTCCCAGGCTTCTGGCACCAGCATCATCATCACTTCTGGCAACGAGCGACCGGTCATCAACAACAACTCCACCACCATATCCAATGAAGCCGAGTCTGACTTACCTGGCAACACCACCGGCAGCATGGCCGATAAATCATCGGCAAAAAAGTCATCCTGCAGCAATTCCTCACGTGACATCATGCGGCGGATATTGCCTTTGATGGTGTTGATTTCGCCGTTGTGACAGATGTGCCGGAACGGCTGGGCCAAATCCCAGGTGGGAAAGGTGTTGGTGGAAAAGCGTTGGTGGACCAGGGCCAGGCGGGTGACCACCCGTTGGTCTTGCAGGTCAGTATAGTAGCGTTTGATGTCTTGGGGCAACAACAAGCCTTTGAAAATCACCGTGCGGGTGTCCAAACTGGGCACATAGAAATGATCCCGCAGCGACAACTCAGAGCGGCGGATGGCGTGTTCAGTGGCTTTGCGGGCGGCATACAACTGCCTGCTGAAGTCAAGCGCCGGCATGGAGGTCTCAGGCTGCACAAACAACTGCACAATGTGGGGTTCACTCAAAGCCGCCATTTCGCCCACCACCGTGTGATTGACCGGGGCTTCTCGCCAACCCAAAATCTGCAAACCACGGCGTTGCAGGTGCTGCTCGAAGATTTGTTGACAATACTGGCGTTGATTGCTCTTTGTTGGCATGAACACATGCCCCATGGCGTATTCGCCAGGCGCTGGCAGCGCAAAGTCACACACCGCCTGAAAAAAATCGTGTGGGATGTCGATCAACACCCCGGCCCCATCGCCGGTTTTGCCATCGGCACTGACGGCCCCTCGGTGTTCCAGGCGTTGCAAAATTTCCAAGGCTTTGTGAATGATGTCGTGAGATTTTTTGCCTTGCAAACTGCAAATGAACCCCGCACCACAGGCGTCGTGTTCAAATTCTGGCCGATACAAGCCTTGGCGTGCTAAGTCCGGATCGATTTGGTGGTTTTTCTTCATGTCATTGGCAGTCCGGTTGATTGGGTTCAGGCAATCGGGTCCGGAAGCATCCGGCCCATACCCATTGAAACTATCACAATCAAGTAGAGTAAAGACTCTAAACCAGCGGGCCAATGAAGTGGTGCGAACTCAGACCAAAGCACCATAAATGGGTCAATGGCTTGGGTAACAGGCGCAAAAAAACCCGCCACAGAATCCCATGGCGGGTGGTTAATTGCAGTGGTTGGCTCTGCCCTAGATGGTTTGTTTGACTGTCGGCAGCTCAGGTAATGGACCCGGCTTGTCCCGCTGTTGCTCATAATGGGCATTGGCGGCATCGAGCTTGGCCTGTTCTTCCAACAGGGCCACGTGCATTTTGCGGTACATTTTCAATGAATAGAAAGAAAATGGACTGAAAAACAATTTGATGATCACCGGCATCAATTCAATGGCGATGAAAAAAATCTTCAGCATGTAACTGAACAAGATGGCCGCTTCACCCAGTTCCGGATCGGCATGGATTTTGTTGAGGGCCAAATAGCGTACCAACAACCCGGTTTTTTGCTCATAGAACAAGCCGTCATTGATCAGCTTGGTGCGGTACGCCGCCAGCTTGTCTTGTTTGTCTTCTATTTGTTCAGTCAACAGCAGCTGCTCTTTTTGCAGGCTGTCATTCAACTGCGCCAAGCGCTCTTCATTGATCGTCAAAGTGGCCGTTTTTTCACTCAAGGTGTTGCTTTTGAGCTGGTAGTCATTGAGGGTGTTGGTGGTGGCCAGGATGTTTTCTTCGATGGTCTGCAAGCGCGCCTTGGTGTCATTGATTTCGGCTTCAATGACCGGTATCAACTCAGCCAACTGTGTGTAGGTTTTGACCGCCCGATCGTATTTCGGTCCTTCGGTCGGTGGTCGGCCATCTTGTCCGGTGCGCTCCAAAATCGACTCGTTGAACCAGTACTGGTAGTCACTGCGGGTTTGGGTCAACCGTTCATTCAAAACACCAATGGTGTTGATGGCATTTTTTTGATCACGCTGCAACTCTTCCAAGGTCACTTGGTAATTGTCAATGCTGTTGGCCACGGTGTCCTGATCGTAAGACTCATCGGTGTTTTTGATTTGTTCTTGGGTGGTGCGCAGATTCAGGATTTCTTGCTGCAATTGGCCTATCTTGTTTTCAGTGGCATTGACGGTGGTGTCCAACTCCAATTCATATTCACCCATGCGGGCAAAGTATTCCTGGTTGTTTTGCACCACATCTTTTTGAATTTGTTCATCAATGGCATTGGCCTGCAAACTGATTTCGGCCAGGGTGGCCAAGCCGATGGCAATGATCAGCGAATAAATCAACCGCGGAATCAATCCAAACAACTGCCTGATCGGTAAGCCGCGTTTGAACGGGTTGCGCAAGGCCCAGTCCGAGCCGATGATCGCCTGATCCAAGAAAAACAAAGTCAGGGCGAACACAAAACCGATGGTGTACGCAGCCACCGGACTGAGGAACATCGAGACGCCGTAAGAAAACAGCAAAAAGGTGAACGCAAACGTGACCAATTGCCGAAACACCATGGCATAAGCCAACATGCGGTCATAACGACCACTTTCAGCCAGCACATCGGTATCGGTTAAGGACAGGAAAGCACAGAGTTTGAACCAAAGTGATTCTTTGGGTGCGTCGGGTTGTTTCATTGGTGACCTCTTTTTATGTTTGAAGCCCAATTTGACTTCACAAAAATCCTTTGCCATGGATTTGATGGCACGTCTGCAGCCGTGTCAAAGCAACAATCATCACCATTTGTGACTGGTTATTTTGGATTAAGTTCAGCCCGAATGCCAACTTTTTAGCGGCTTTATCCAACCAACGCCGCCATCAGAGGATGCGCACGAACCCAAAAACTGTAGCGGTCAGTGGGGTAATTTTTCGGCCGATGGAAAGTATTCCGCTATTTTGGCTTCAACCGCGGCCGCTTCGGCTTGCTTGCCCAAGGCCTGCAACACGATCACCAGATGCTGGTATGACTCCAAGTCCGACAAGTTGTTGGCGGTGGCCAGCCGCAGGTATTTTTCGGCTTGGTCCAAGTCGCCTTTCTTGTAATAAATCCATCCCACCGAATCCAAAATGGCTTTGTCGGTGGGTCTGATCTCGTGGGCTTGCAAAATCAACTCATAGGCTTGGTCCAAGTTCATGTCGCGATCGGCCCAGGTGTAACCCAAGGCATTCAAGGCGTCGGCATTGTCTGGTTCCAAAGTCAAGATGCGTTGCAGGTCCACCTCCAGAGACGCGATGTCGTCCATCGACTCAAACAACATGGCCCGTGAATACAACAAGTCTTTGTGGTCTTTAAACATCGACAATCCGGTGTTCGCCACGGCCAGGGCCTCATCGGTGTTGCCCTGCTTTTTGTGCAGTTCAATTTCATACTGATAGGCCGGTATGGCGTGTTCTTCTGGTCCATTTTGCACTTGATGAAACACCACAGCTGCTCGAGCAAAGTCCTCTTGGGCCACCAGCAGGTTACCAATCAACAACTTGGCGGCATTCAACTGGTCCCCAGATTTGATCGAGGTCAACAAGGACATGCTGTAGTCGTGGTCATCCAGCCAAAAGGCCAGTTCGCCGATTTCCAGCTTTTGGGCGGCACTGAGGTCTGCGTTGGCCGCCAAAGGTTTCAACTGCACCAACTTGTCTTCGGCCGTGCCACGATCGCCTTGCTGCAGCAGCAAGATGATCTGGCGGAACAACAAATCAACCTGATTTTCGTGTTGCTGCAACAAGGCCAAGGCATCTTCATCCCGTTGCAAGTAATTCAACAAAGTGGCATATTGACCAATGTAATCCGGGTTGCCCGAATCCCTTTTCAACAACCACTGGTAATCCTTATCCGCTTTGGCCTCTTCGTCCAACAACAAATACAAGCGGGCCCGCCAATACACATAGGGCACTTGTTTGTCGTCTTTGATCACACCATTGATCAAGGCCAGGGCTGCTGCCTCTTGTTTGAGTTGAGTCAGTAAGCGACTGAAGGCAAACCGCTCTTCAGGTTGTTGTTGAATGAACGGCTTGGCCAATGCCTGATCGATCAATTCAGTGGCCATTTCGGGTGGCATCGACACCATGGCTTTGCGGATGTATTCCCATTTTTCAGGGTCGCTGCCGGCAAAAGCCATCATTTGTTTGATGTTGATGTTGGCTTCGCCAAAGCTTTGTTCACGCAAATGATTCAAGGTGCTCTGTTGCAATTGGGTCCAACCAAATGCCAAGGTGGCGTCATCTTGGACAGGTTCTGGCTGTTTGGGTGGGGTTTGGCAAGCAGTCAGGCTGAGCGCCAGCAACAGTGGCATCACAGTCTTGTTGAGGATTCTGTTCATGGGTATTTATGTTTGATTCAATTGGGTCAAAAGTTCAGCCTGCGACTCGGCGGTGAGTGGATCGATCAGCCAATCCAGTTCACCATCTATGATTTCATTCAATTTATACATTGTCAAGTTGATCCGATGATCAGATATTCGACCTTGTGGGTAGTTATAAGTTCGGATTCTTTGTGAACGATCGCCGCTGCCCACTTGCAGTTTTCGGGCAGCCGATTGCTCTGCTTTGACTTGGGCTTGTTGGGCATCCAAAATGCGGGCGGTCAATAGCGACATGGCCTTGGCCTTGTTTTTGTGTTGTGACCGTTCATCCTGGCATTCCACCACCGTGTTGGTGGGCAAATGGGTGATTCTGACGGCTGAGTCGGTGGTGTTGACGTGCTGCCCGCCGGCGCCGGAAGATCGAAAGGTGTCGATGCGCAAATCTGCGGGGTTCAAATCCACTTGATGCACCTGGTCGACTTCAGGCAGCACCGCCACCGTACATGCCGAGGTGTGGACCCGACCCTGGGATTCGGTTTCTGGCACCCGTTGCACCCGATGTGTGCCTGATTCAAACTTAAAGCGGGAATATGCCCCGGTACCTGCAACCAAAGCAATGATTTCTTTGTAGCCGCCATGCTCGCCCTCATTGACGCTCATGACGGTCACCCGCCAGCCCTTCTTTTCGGCATAGCGGCTGTACATGCGAAACAAATCTCCGGCAAAAATGGCGGCTTCATCACCACCGGTTCCGGCCCGCACTTCCAGATAGATGTTGTTGTTGTCATTGGGGTCTTTGGGAATCAATAACTTTTTCAATGCCAGTTCCAATTGCCCCAAAGTGGCTTCACATTCAGCCACCGTTTCAAGTGCCAAGTCAGCCATTTCAGGATCCCCCAACAGTTCTTGGGCTTCGGCCAATTCAGCGCTGGCTTGCTTGAACGAGCGGTAGTTTTGCACCAAGGGCTCAATTTGGGCGTATTCAATCGAATAATTTTTGAACTGGTTTTGATCGGCCATGACCTCAGGATCAGACATCAACAAACCCAATTCTTCATAACGGTCTTCGGCGTGGGCCAATTTCTGGGTGATTTCAGGTGTCATCATTCATTTCCAAAGCCAGCAAATCTGCCACCAGTTTGATGTGTTCCTCGTTGCCAGATTCGATGATTTTACGCAAGGCACTGATGTGGTCATGCGACAACTTTTTGCTGACCTGATGCGCCACGGTGTTCAATTTATTGGCCTGCTCTTCACTGAGGTCCTGAGTCATTTGCCGATCCAACACTGCTTGTTTGATGCGTTCCACTTTTGCTTGGTATTGTTTGAGCAAGTCATGGTGGCGATGGCGTTTGATCCATTGACCCAACAACTCCGCTTCGGCATCAATGATGCGGGTGGCTTCGTCAATGGTGCTGGCCCGCCGTTTGATGTTTTCTGTGATGACCTTTTGCAAGTCATCCACTGCATACAGGAACACATCTTCCAATTGCGCGATGTTTTCATCGATGTCTCTGGGTACCGACAAATCAATCATCACCATGGGTTTGTATTTGCGGCGCTTCAAAGCCTGCAAGGCATCTGCCTGCTGGATCAGTGTGCTGGGACTGGCAGTGGCGGTGAACACCAAATCAAATTCATGCAAGTGATTGGCCACCGCATCAAAACCCAAGGTTGAGGCGTTGAACAGGCCGGCCAATTTGGCTGCATTGGCGGCGGTGCGGTTGGCCACTGTCAGGTTTTGTGCACCGTGGTTGATCAGGTATCGGATCAACAATTCTGCGGTTTCACCGGCCCCCACCACCAAGGCATTTTGCTGTTCCAAGGCGCCAAATATCTGTCGACCCAATTGCACCGCACAATGGGCCACAGACACCGGATTGCGCCCAATTTCGGTGTCGGAGCGGACCAGCTTGGCGGTTTTGAAAGCCATTTGAAACAGCTTGTTCATTTCGCCGTTTTGTTTGAATTGGCTGGCTTCATCAAAAGCCCGCTTCACCTGCCCTTGAATCTGGGTTTCCCCCAACACCAAAGAATCCACCCCAGCGGTCACCGCAAACAAGTGAGCGGCACACTCTTGACCGGTTTTTAAATACACGTGATTGGCGGCACTGTCAAACCCCAACACCTCATCGGCTTGTTCCTTGAACGCTTTGATGGATGGCACCGACAGGTAGTATTCCGTGCGGTTGCAGGTGCTGATGACCACGGCTGACTGCACCACGGGAAATTGGTACAGGCGGGTCAAGTGTGATGGGTAATCATGTTCAGCCACCGCGAAGCGTTCTCTGACTTCAAGGGTGGCGGTTTTGTGATTAATTCCAAGTACGCAAATGGGCATGATAGATCGTGGGGAACTTAACAGGATGCAGCGGTCGGCGGTGGTTCGCTAAAGCTGCACACCCAACTTTTTCACCAGGTCCACAATTTTATCATGCAATTCTTGTGGCGTGGCTGCCAACAGGGTTGAATGGCCTATTTTTCGACCCGGACGGGGTTCCTTGCCGTACACATGCCAAAACAGGTCTTGTTCCGTGATTGACAAGATGTTATCCGGAAAAGCACCAATCCAGTTCAACATCGCCGCCATGCCTTTCATCTGGGTCGAGCCCAAAGGCAAATTCAAACCCGCGCGCAGGTGATTTTCAAACTGTGAGGTGGCGGCCCCTTCGATGGTCCAATGGCCTGAGTTGTGTACCCGAGGGGCCATCTCATTGACATACACCCCGGTCTCGGTCTGAAAGAATTCGATGACCAATACCCCGACATAATTCAAGGCCACGGCCAATTGTTTGGCGTATTCCGCCGTGATTTCATCCAATTCAGAATGCTTAGCCGGCACAATCGTGGTGGTGAGGATCCCTTCCTTGTGTTTGTTTTCACACAAGGGCCAATGGGTGATCTCACCCAAGCCATTTCTGGCCACCATCACCGACACTTCGCGATTGAATGGAACCCGTTGCTCCAAAATCAAATCTTGTTGCAGCAATGACTCGGGGATTTGGTTGATGTCCGCGGCTTGAGTAATGCGGTATTGCCCTTTGCCGTCGTAACCCATTCTGCGGGTTTTGAGGATCGCATCGTGCTTGAATTTTTTGGCCGCAAATTTGAGCTCAGATAAGCTGTTGATGGTGGCGAATTCAGTGGTCGGGATGCCGCAAGTGTGGCAAAATTCCTTTTCCAACAAGCGGTCCTGAGCGATTTCCAACACTTCAGGACTGGGAAACACCGGCTTTTTCTTTTGCACATAGCGCAAGGTATCCACCGGCACGTTTTCAAAATCAATGGTCACAATATCGACTTTTTGACAAAACTCTTCCAGCGCCAATTCATTGTGGTATTCAGCCGCCATCAACTCGCCCACCTGACCGGCACAGGAGTCTGCTGCGGGATCAAAAAACACAAATTCAAAACCCAGCGGATAACCCGCCAATGCCATCATGCGGGCCAATTGTCCGCCTCCGAGTATGCCAATTCTTGGGTTCATTGTGGTTGCGCAGGATTGGGGTTTTGCAACACCCGTTCGGTTTGTTGCTGGCGGTATGCGGCCAGCTGCTGAGCCACGTCTTCATTGTGCAGCGCCAGTATGGAAGCGGCTGACAAAGCCGCATTCTTGGCCCCGGCTTCGCCAATACTCATGGTCATGACCGGCACGCCTGCTGGCATTTGGACGATGGACAACAAGGAGTCGACTCCATTGAGCACCCTGGATTGAATGGGCACACCCAGCACAGGTAAGGCGGTTTTTGCGGCCACCATCCCCGGCAAATGCGCGGCACCGCCGGCGGCGGCGATGATCAATTGGATGCCACGGGATTGGGCTGTTGCAGCGTATTGAAACATTTTATCTGGCGTGCGATGAGCCGACACCACTTCCGTTTCAAAGGGAATCTGCAGTTGCTTCAGTAACTCTGCACAATGGCTCATGGTTGCCCAATCAGACTGTGAACCCATGATGACAGCCACAGATGGCTTGTTCGTTGTTGTCATGACGCAATGATCACCAAGCTAAAGGGGCTAATTTTAACGTTAAAGTGACTGAGTTACAAAGATGCAGTTTTCAAACAACACCGGCAACACCACCAACAAGCCCAATTGCGCCAGCGCATTGATGCTCAGAATGGTTTTCACATCAAAACTGGCATCGATCGATTGATCGGTTTCTGGTTCCTCAAAATACATCACTTTGATGATTTTCAGGTAATAAAACGCCCCGATGACCGAAAACAGCACCGCCACCACGGCCAACAACACGAAGCCTTGGTCAACCACAGCCTTGAGCACGTACAGTTTGGAGAAGAAGCCAATCAACGGCGGAAATCCGGCCATGGACGCGACCAACAACAACATCAAAAAGGCGTACCACGAATTGCGTTGGTTGAGGCCCTTGAAATCGACGATCTGATCCGCTTCAAAACCTTTGTTTGAGAGCAGCACAATCATGCCAAATCCGCCGACTGCCATGATGGTATAAACAATGATGTAAAACATGGAAGCCGCGATGCCTTCGGCACCACCGACCAAGCCCAACAGCATGAAGCCGATGTGCGAGATGGTTGAGTAAGCAAACAGGCGTTTCAAATTGGTCTGTTGCAGGGCAAACAAATTACCAATCACAATGGAGGCGATGGCCAACACCGCCAGCATGGATTGCCAGTGCTCCATCAACACATCCAGGCTTTGCCCCAAGATGCGCACAGCCAAGGCAAACGCAGCGATTTTGGGCGCCGATGCAATGAACAATGTGGTCGCCGTAGGTGCCCCCTCATACACATCAGGAACCCACATGTGGAAGGGTGCAGCACCCAGTTTGAAGCCGATGCCAACAATCACAAAAATCAGTCCCAAAATCAGGAACATGTCGTTGTTTTGTCCGGCTATGGCCTGGGACACTTCATTCAATTGCAAGGTGCCGACGGCCCCATAAATCAAGGACATGCCATACAGCAGCATGCCGGAAGCCAAGGCCCCCAGAATAAAGTACTTCATGGCCGCTTCATTGCTGTTGATGTCCTTGCGGTTGTACGCCACCAGCGCATATGAACTCAACGCCAGCAACTCCAGGCCGAGGTACAGGGCGATGAAATTGTGTCCTGAAATCATCACCATGATGCCCAAGGTACCAAACAACAGTAAGGCAAAGTATTCACCTTGGACATTGTCTCTTTGGCGCAGGTATTGTTTGGTGTAGAAAAACACCGCGATCATCAATAAGTACACCACCACTTTCAACAAATCCCCGAAACCATCGCGAATGAAGGTGCCATTAAACAGCAGTTCTCTGCCGAAGTTGGCCCCTGCCACGTGATCTTTGACCGTTAATATGGCCGCAAACACCATGGTGATGACCGACAGGAAGATGATGAAACCACCTTTGTTTTTCTCGGTGAACAAGCCGGTGATCAACACCACACAGCCCATGCTGAGAACCAGGATTTCCGGCAACGCCGGGATCAATTCAGACCAACCAAACATTTATATCACCTTACTGACAGATACGTATTCAATGACTTGTCGAACCGAAGCACTCATCACTTCAATCAACGGCTCAGGCCACACACCCAACAACAACACCATGATGGCCAACACCGCCAAAATGAAGAATTCTCTGGCATTCATGTCTTTGAGCGAGGCCACCGAATCATTGGTGATGTCACCAAAAATCACCCGCTTGACCATCCACAGGGAGTACGCCGCGCCGACAATCAAGGTCATGGCAGCGAGGAATGCAATCCAGAAGTTGGCTTGGAAACTGGCCAGGATCACCATGAACTCGCCGACAAACCCAGAGGTGCCAGGCAGGCCTGAGTTGGCCATGGCAAAAAACACGAAAAAAGCGCCAAACCAAGGCATGGTGTTGATCACCCCACCGTAATCCTTGATCATGCGCGAGTGCAGGCGGTCATACAGCACCCCCACACAGAGGAACATGGCCGCCGAAATGAAGCCATGGGAAATCATTTGCACCATGGCACCTTCTACCGCCATTTGGCTGTTGCCGCCATTCTTGATCAACATGAACACCAGGAACAAGCCCAGGGTGACAAAGCCCATGTGTGAGATGGATGAATAGGCAATCAATTTCTTCATGTCTTTTTGCACCATCGCCACCAAACCGATGTAGACCACGGCGATCAAAGACAAGGTGATCAGCAGCCAGGTGAATTCAGAACTGGCGTCCGGGGTGATCGGCAAGGAAAACCGCAGGAAACCGTAACCACCGATTTTCAACATGATGGCAGCCAGCACCACCGAGCCGCCGGTGGGCGCCTCAACGTGGGCATCGGGCAACCAGGTGTGCACCGGGAACATGGGAATCTTCACCGCAAAAGCAGCCAAAAAGGCAAAGAACAAATAACTTTGTTCGCTCATGCTCAGGGGATGCAACGCCAAATCGGTCAAATTCCAACTGCCGGCTTGCATGTACAGATAGATCAAACCGATCAGCATGAACACCGAACCCAAAAAGGTGTACAAGAAGAATTTGATGGTGGCATACACCCGGTTGGGGCCACCCCAGATGCCGATGATCACGAACATGGGGATCAGCATCGCTTCAAAGAAGATGTAAAACAGCAAGGCGTCTTGGGCGGTGAACACGCCAATCATCATGCCCTCCATGATCAAGAACGCCGCCATGTATTGATGGACATTGACTTTGATGACCCGCCAGGCCGACAACACAATCAACACCGTGATGAAGGTGGTCAAGATCACCAACGGCAAGGCGATGCCATCAATGCCCAGGTGATAGAAAATGTTGAAGGCATCCACCCACACCACTTTCTCTTCAAATTGCAAATTGGCGGTGGTCACATCGAACTGGGCCCACAGTGGCAAGCTCAACAACAACGTCACCACAGTGACCAGCAGCGCCACCAGTTTAACCATCCCCGCGCGGCCCGGACCCATTGGCAACAAGGCCAATCCGCCCAAGATAGGCAGCCAAATCAGAACACTTAATATTGAGCCTTCAAACATAACAATCTGCCTACTTAAACACGTAAAAACCGATGAACACGATGACACTGACCACCATGACCAAGGCATAGTGGAACACATAACCGGACTGTAACGAGCGGATGAAACGAGAAATGGCGTTGACCACTTTGGCGCTGCCATTGACGATCCAACCATCGATCAATTTCGAATCTGACCATTTCCACAAAGCTTGTCCCAATTTGACGCTGCCACCAGCAAACACTTTTTGATTGAAGGCGTCAAAGCCATATTTGTTGTCCAAGATGCGGTGAATTGGGGCCAGTTGTTTCTTGATTTGGGTGGCCAGCGCTGGCTTTTTCAGATATATGTAGGTGGCCAAGCCGAAGCCTGCCAGCATCAAATAGAACGGTAAAGTGATGAAGCCATGCAAGGCAAATGCCCCAGAGCCGGTAAAATCGTTGCTCATTTCGGCCATCACATCATTCAAGCGATTGACCTGGATGGCGTCAGACATGAAGCCACCGAACAACAAGGGCTCAATGGTCATCCAACCAATCACCACCGAAGGAATGGCCAGCAGAATCAAAGGCAAGGTCACCACCCAGGGTGATTCATGCAAATGATCGCGGGTGTGCACATCCATCCGTTCTTTGCCGTGGAAGGTCAAGTACAACAGTCGGAAGCTGTACAAAGCGGTGACAAAAACGCCCAACAGCACCGCCAGATAAGCCACCCCAGAACCCCAACGGTCTGACAGGCCAGTGGCGACGATGATGGCATCTTTGGAAAAGTAGCCGGACAGACCGGGGAAGCCGGTCAAGGCCAGGGTCCCAATCCAGGCCGTGATGAACGTGATGGGCATGTATTTTTTCAAACCACCCATTTCTTGCATGTCTTGTTTGTGGTGCATGGCAATGATCACCGAACCGGCACCCAAGAACAACAAGGCCTTGAAAAAGGCATGGGTCATCAAGTGGAAAATGGCGGCGGAATAAGCCGACACACCCAAGGCCACAGTCATGTAACCCAGCTGTGACAAGGTGGAATAGGCAATGACCCGTTTGATGTCATTTTGCACGATGCCAATCAAGCCCATGAAAAAGGCCGTGAAGGCACCGACCAGCATGACAAAACTCAAGGCCGCATCGGACATCTCAAACAAGGGTGACATGCGGGTCACCATGAAAATACCAGCGGTCACCATGGTGGCGGCGTGGATCAAGGCAGAGATGGGTGTGGGGCCTTCCATGGAATCCGGCAACCACACGTGTAATGGGGCCTGTGCTGACTTGCCCATGGCGCCGATGAACAAGGCAACACAAATGAACGTCATCAATGACCACTGTGAATCACCAAAAATGCTGATGGTCTCATTGGCCATTTGCGGTGCCATGTTGAACACTTCCACATAATCCAAGGTGCCAAAAGACATCAACACCGCTGCGATGCCGATCAAAAACCCAAAATCACCAACCCGGTTCACCAAAAAGGCTTTCATGTTGGCAAAAATGGCGGTTTCTTTTTTGTACCAAAAGCCAATCAGCAGGTACGACACCAATCCCACGGCTTCCCAACCAAAAAACAGTTGCAGGAAGTTGTTCGACATCACCAACATCAACATGGCAAAGGTGAACAAGGAGATGTAACTGAAAAAGCGTTGATAGCCCGGATCATCACTCATGTAGCCAATGGTGTAAATGTGCACCATCAGTGACACAAAGGTCACCACCGCCATCATGATCGCCGTCAAGGAGTCGACCATGAATCCCACGTGCATGGACAAATCACCGGTCACCATCCAGGTGTAGAGGTTTTCATTGAATGGGCTGGCTTCGCCGTTGATGAATTGCAACAACACCTTGATCGACAGCACACAAGACAGACCCACCGCCCCGATGGTGATCGTGTGGGATCCCACTCGACCAATTTTTCGCCCAAACAAGCCGGCCACTGCAGCGGCCACCAAGGGCGCAAAAGCGATGAGCATCAATGTCGTTTTCATTTCCATGGCCTACCCTTCTAATTCGTTGATTTCTTTGGTTTCGAGTGTTTTCTTGTTGCGGAATAACACCACCAAAATGGCCAGACCAATGGCCGCTTCGGCCGCCGCCACGGTCAAGATAAAGAACACAAACACCTGGCCTTCCACATTGTCCAGGTATTTGGAAAAGGCGATCAGGTTGGTGTTGACGGCCAACAACATCAATTCAATCGACATCAGCACCACCAACACATTGCGTCGATTGACGAAAATACCGGCCATGCTGATGACAAACAAGATGGCAGAGACGATCAGGTAATGTTGTAGACTCATGACTCTTCTCCTGAGTGACGCTTCTCCGGTTTTTCGGCTTTCATGGATACCACACGGATGCGTTCGGCCGGATTGATGTTGATTTGTTTGGCCGCATCCATTTGTTTGTTGCCCTGGCGTTTGCGCATGGTCAACATGATGGCAGCCACGATGGCCACCAACAGGATCACCGCGGCAATCTCAAACGGATAGACATAGGTGGTGAACAATGCCATGCCCACCTCTGATACGTTGCTGTAGCCTTGTTCTTGCCTGATCAATTCATTGGTTGGCAGCTGGCCGCTCAATTTGTAGGCAAACAACACCATCAACTCAACCAACATGGCAGCCGCAATCAACAAAGCCGCCTTGGTGTATGACTGTTTCAGTTGTGATGCCTTGGCTTGCTTGACATCCAGCATCATCACCACGAATAAAAACAGCACCATCACCGCACCGACATAGACCAACACCAGGGTGATGGCCAAAAACTCGGCTTCAATCAACAACCACAACACCGCGGTGTTGAAAAAGCACAAAACCAAAAACAAGGCCGAATAAATGGTGTTCTTCACCGTGACCACGGCCATGGCCGAGCCCACTGTGAAAGTGGCAAACAGATAAAAAATGAATTGTTGGAACAGCTCAGGAGAAATGATCATCGGTATTTGGCATCCATATGTTTGGTTTTGGCAATGTGCTCTTCGTACATGTCGCCCACGGCCAACAATTGCTCTTTGGTCATGACATTTTTGCCCATCGACTCGAAGTGGTATTCATGGATATCGGTTTCCACGATGGAATCAACGGGACAGGATTCTTCACAGAACCCACAATAAATGCACTTGAACAAATCGATTTCATACTTGGTAGTGCGTCGCGAGCCATCTTCCCGCACGTCCGAATCGATGGTGATGGCCGCAGCGGGACAGACCGCTTCGCACAGTTTGCAAGCGATGCAACGCTCTTCCCCATTGGGGTATCGTCGCAAGGCATGCAGGCCCCTGAAGCGTGGCGATTTGGGGGTTTTTTCCTCAGGGTATCTGACGGTGAATTTTCTTTTGAAGAAATATTTTTGAGTCAGCATCAAGCCCTTGCGAATCTCATTCAGGGTTAAGCTTTTGAGGTATTTAACAAATTTAGTCATGACTCATCTCGAAATGGGTTCAATTCCACCAGGGGCCCACATGGTAGACCTTCATCACCGCCACCACCATGATCCACACGATGGTGATGGGGATGAACACTTTCCAGCCCAAGCGCATGATTTGATCGTATCGGTACCTGGGTAGAGAAGCGCGCAACCAAAAGTAGGCGTACAAGAAAAATGAAGTTTTGGCCAAGAACCAGAAAATACTGGGCTGGGCCAGCCAACTGTCACCGGTGAACGGTGAATACCAGCCACCCAAGAACATCAAGGCGGTCAAGGCCGAAATAATAATCATGTTGGCATACTCACCCAGGAAAAACAGCGCGAAAGCCGCCCCTGAGTATTCCACATGAAAACCGGCCACAATTTCAGATTCGCCTTCAGCCACATCAAAAGGCGCCCGGTTGGTTTCGGCCACCCCGGAAATGTAGTAAATCATGAACAATGGCAACAAGGGCCAGATATACCAATGCACGATGCCGCCTTCCTGGGCCCGCACAATGTCTGACAGGTTCAAAGTCCCGGCCGCCACCAACACGCCCACCAGGGCAAAGCCCATGGCAATCTCATACGACACGATTTGGGCCGCTGAGCGCAAGGCCCCCAACAGAGCGTATTTGGAGTTGGATGCCCAACCGGCAATGATCACCCCATACACCCCCAATGAAGTCATGGCCAACACATACACCAAACCGGCGTTGATGTCAGCCAGCACCATGCCTTCGGCAAAAGGCACCACGGCCCAGGCGGCAAAGGCGGTGGCCAAGGTGATGATCGGCGCGATCAGAAACAAAAACTTGTTGGCATTCTGTGGAAAAATGATTTCTTTGGTCAACAACTTAAGCACGTCGGCAAAAGGTTGTAACAAGCCGCGCGGTCCCACACGGTTGGGACCCATCCTGACATGCATGAAAGCAATGACTTTGCGTTCAAAGTAAGTCAAGTAAGCCACCGTCAAAATCACCCCCAGCACAATCATCAGGATGTAGATCAGGTTGTCGAGAATCAAGAATTCCAGCAGTTCTCTCATGATTGCACTCCAATGATGGCGACATTCAATTCGGTGGCATTCAACATGGCCGTCGAGTGACGACCCAAATTCACCACAGCAGAACCCTCAGGCACCTCATCGGTCACTGCCAAGGTCAACTCGGCATAACGACCATTTTGTTCCACGGAGACCAAATCGCCGGCGGCAAAGCCGATCGACAACAAATCTTTGGGGTTCACATAGACCGCATCGGACGTGGCCAAGGGGCTGTCTTGTAACGGTTGTGAGCGGCGACACAATGGATCACCGTCGTAAATGCCTTGACGGGCAAACAGGGCCAAGCCTTTGACCACCAGTTCATGCACTTCACAGTCTTGCTTGATCACGGGTTGGTGACCTTGAAACTTTTCAGTGATGGCCATCACCTCATTGATGTCTTGGTAATCAAAATGGTCCAGCTCCAACAGATTGCCCAAGACCCTGAGCACCCGCCAACCGGGTTTGGTGTCGCCGGGCGACTTGTGCGCCACTGTTGAGGTTTGTCGGTGGCCGTAGTTATTGACCATCGAGCCGGTGCACTCAGGCAACAAGGCAATGGGCAAGATCAAATCGGCTCTGGACTTCATATTTACATCACAAAATGCATTAAAAACAACCGTGAAGTCACTGTTAGTTAAGGTGTTTTTGATGGCTGCTTGGTCGGCAAAGTCTGACAATTCCGCTTGGTATACCAGATTCAGTCGGTGCTCGTTTTGCTTGATGTCGCCGGTGGCATGCAGGCCAGCCAAATGCGCGCCTGAGGCATTGGCTCCGGCACTCAACTCATTGACCTGGCCACCGGTGGCTTGCGCCAACCAAGCAGTGATGGCTTTGATCATATTGGCTTGGGGGTGTGCCTGACTGATTTGTCCGACCACGAACAAGCCTTGCACCCCGTCTTTCAGCAGTTGCTTGGCCAAATGATTGATGTCTTCGTCGGTTTTTTGTGCTTTCACCCATTCACCCAAAGCCCCTTCCGGATAACGTTGTTTGATGTCAGCCACGCATTTGGCCAGTGAAGCCAACTGTTTGACCCAATTAACCTGGGTGCCGGTGAAATCATGCAACAAATCATAATTCTGATCAAAGGCTTGGGGACCGAACGATGACACTTCGGCGCCAGCCAACCAGGCTTGCCTGATTTTGTGATTCAAAATGGGTTGTTCATGGCGAATGTAACCACCCACCAACACGATCTTTTGGGCTTGATTGACCCGTTCCAGAGGCACATCCACGCGGGGCAATCGATCGGCGTCAGAAAAATCGGTGATGTTGATGCGGTGCTCATGTTGCTTGCTGCCCAATTGATCAAACAGCTGTTTCAGCAAAAGGTATTCTTCGGTGGTGGCATAATTGGAGGTGTACAAGGCAATGTCATCGCCATCATACTTCTTGATTTGGTTGACCAATTTGCCCAACGCTTCTTCCCAGCTGATCTCATGCCATTGGCCATTTTCTTTGACCATGGGTTGTGTGATCCGGTCTGCTTCATGGTTCAAACCATGGATGGCATAGCGATCCCGATCTGACAACCAAGCTTCATTCAAGGCATCATTGTCCTGGGGTACAGTGCGCAGGATGCGACCGTTGCGGGTGTGGTAATACAAGTTAGAGCCCACACCGTCGTGCATGGAAATCGCGGCTGTGGCCATCAATTCCCAAGCCCGGGCCTTGTACCTGAAGGGTTTGTTAGTCAAAGCCCCCACCGGACACAAGTCAATGACATTGCCCGACATTTCAGAAGCCACGGCTTTGCCCACCGCGGTGCTGATGTTGGTGCGGTCGCCTCGACCAATCCCACCCAGTTCATCGGTACCGGCGATCTCATTCAAAAAACGGACACAGCGGGTACACAAAATGCAGCGGGTCATGTCGGTGGCAATCAAAGAGCCCAAATTTTCGTCTTCGACCACCCGTTTGGAATCCACATATCGCGACACATCTCGGCCATAGCCCATGGACACGTCTTGCAGCTCACACTCACCACCCTGGTCACAAATGGGGCAATCCAAGGGGTGGTTGATGAGCAGAAATTCCATCACATTGCGTTGCGCATCAATGGCCCGTTTGGACTGGGTATAGACCTTCATACCATCCATCACCGGGGTGGCACAAGCCGGCAACGGTTTGGGCGCTTTCTCGACATCCACCATGCACATCCGGCAATTGGCCGCAATGGATAATTTTTTGTGGTAACAGAACCGTGGAATTTTGATCCCTTCCCGGTCAGCAGCGGCAATGATCATGCTGCCCTTTTCCACTTTGATTTCACGACCATCGATCTCAATGACAACGGTGTTGTCGCTCACATGATTGCTGGTGTCGGTCATGAGGTGAACCTCTCGTTCATTGATTTTTTGTGTTTGACGTAATACTCAAACTCATCCCAATAGTATTTCAGGATGCCCTGTACTGGCCACGCGGCGGCCTCACCGAAGGCACAAATGGTGTGCCCTTCAATTTGACCCGCGGCTTGGCGCAGCATGTCGATGTCTTCGTCTTTGCCTTGGCCATTCAAGATGCGCGTCAACACCCGATACATCCACCCCGTGCCCTCACGGCATGGCGTGCACTGACCGCAAGACTCCATGTAATAGAATCGCGACAAGCGCTGACACACCTCAACCATGCAGGTGCCTTCGGCCATCACGATCACCGCACCCGAGCCAAGACCTGAGCCGGCTTGGCCGATGGCATCAAAATCCATGGTCAAGCCCATCATCACTTCGGCGGGTAAGACCTTCATGGAAGAGCCTCCGGGGATGACGGCTTTGAGTTTTTTTCCATCCAATACGCCGCCGGCCATTTCCAACAAGTCACTGAATGGCGTGCCCAAAGGCACTTCATAGTTGCCGGGTTTGTTCACATGCCCGGAAACCGAAAATATTTTCACCCCACCGTTGTTGGGCTTGCCCAACTCCAAAAACCAGTCGGCCCCGTTGCGCATGATGGCCGGGACGGAAGCGAATGATTCGGTGTTGTTGATGGTGGTGGGTTTGCCGTAAATGCCGAAATTGGCAGGGAACGGCGGTTTGAACCGGGGTTGGCCCTTTTTGCCTTCCAACGATTCCATCAACGCCGTTTCTTCACCGCAAATGTAGGCACCGGCCCCATGCACCGCATACAGGTCAAAATCGATCCCGGAATCTTTGATGTTGCGGCCCAACAAGCCGGCCTCATAAGCTTCTTTCAATGCCGCTTCAAAGTGCTCAAACGGTTCGTGGTGGAATTCACCGCGCAAGTAGTTGTAACCAACCGTGGCGCCCATCGCATAGCCACCAATCGCCATGCCCTCAATCACCGCATGCGGGTTGTAACGCAATATGTCGCGATCGTGGCAGGTGCCGGGTTCCGATTCATCGGAGTTACACAGCACGTATTTTTGTCCTGGGGCGTCTTTCGGCATGAAACTCCATTTCAAACCCGTGGGAAAACCCGCGCCACCACGACCCCGCAAAGCGGACGCTTTGACGGTGTCAATGATCTCATTCTGATCGGTTTTTTCAGCCAGGATTTTTTTCCAGGCATCGTAGCCACCTTTGGCCAGGTAATTGGCCAATGAATGGTCTTTGTCGGGATTCAAACAAACGTTGTATACCGCCATCAGGACAATCCTCCCAACAGTTTATCGATTTTTTCTTCGGTCAGGTTTTCATGGTAGTGGCCATCGATGATCATCATCGGGGCACCGACACAGGCCGCCACACACTCCTCTTCTTTGACCAAAGTGATGCGGCCATCCGCGGTGGTTTGACCCAATTGTATGCCGAGCTTCTGTTCGGCATATTTCACCACTTGATCGGCGCCTCTGAGCATGCATGAAATGTTGGTGCAAATGGCCACTTTGTGTCTGCCGACCGGCTCAGTGAAAAACATGGAGTAAAAATTCGCCGCTTCATAAGCCCAAACCGATGGAATTTCCAGGTATTGGGCCACCGCTTGCATGATCGGCTCACTGAGCCAACCCCCGTTTTGATCTTGAGCGGCATGCAAAGCGCCAATCAAGGCCGAACGGCGTTGGTCATGTGGGTATTTGGCCAACCATTGATCGATGTGACTGCGGGTCTCATCGCTCAACAGCTCCATCGCCAAAGATTTGTCGTCATGTTGTGGATTGACTTGATACATCATCGATCGATCTCCCCAAATACAATGTCCATGGTGCCAATCACCGCCACCACATCAGCCAGCATGTGCCCCTTGACCATGTCATTCATGGCCGATAAGTGAGCAAAACCAGGGGCCCTGAGCTTCAGTCGAAAAGGCTTGTTGGAATCATCAGATATCAAAAACACCCCAAATTCACCTTTGGGGGCTTCCACTGCGGCATACACTTCACCGGCCGGCACCGTATAACCTTCGGTGAACAGTTTGAAATGGTGAATCATCGACTCCATGTCTTCTTTCATCATTTCTCGGCTGGGTGGCGCCACTTTGTACTCATCGACCATCACCGGACCTGGGTTGTTTTTCAACCACTCCACACATTGCCTGACGATGCGGGCCGATTGGTTCATTTCTTCCATGCGCACCAGGTAACGGTCATAGCAGTCACCATTGACCCCGACTGGGATGTCAAAGTCCACTTTGTCATAAGCGGCGTAAGTTTGTTTTTTGCGCAAATCCCAAGCCACGCCGCTGCCGCGCAGCATGGGCCCAGAAAAGCCCCAAGCCTTGGCTTGTTCGGGTGACACCACACCAATGCCCACGGTGCGTTGTTTCCAAATGCGGTTGTCTTGCAACAGGGTGCGGTATTCATCCACTTTCTTAGGAAAGTCATTGGCAAAGGCTTCGATGAAATCCAATAAGGACCCCTCTCGCCATTCGTTAACGTAAGCCAGGTCTTTGCCTTTGGTCCATTTGCTCTCGGCATACTGTGGCATCTGATCAGGCAAATCTCGATAAACCCCACCGGGTCGGTAATAAGTGGCGTGCATGCGGGCTCCGGAGACCGCCTCATACATGTCCATACAGTGCTCCCGCTCACGAAACGCATACAAGAACAGGGCCATGGCACCCAAATCCAAGCCATGGGTTCCGATCCACATCAAATGGTTTCTGATGCGCGTGATTTCATCGAACATGGTGCGGATGTATTGTGCCCGGATCGGCACTTCGATGTTCAACAGTTGTTCAATGGCCCGCACATAAGCATGCTCATTACACATCATGGACACGTAGTCCAAACGATCCATGTAGCCTATGGACTGGTTGTAGGGTTTGGATTCAGCCAGCTTTTCGGTGGCTCGATGTAACAACCCCACATGGGGGTCGGCGTGTTCCACCACCTCACCATCCAATTCCAAAATCAAGCGCAACACCCCATGAGCGGCTGGATGTTGTGGCCCAAAGTTCATGGTGTAATTTTTGATCTCAGCCATTAGGAAGCCTCCTGATCATTCATGTTTTCAGCATAGCGGGAATCCCGGCGAATGGTTTTGGGCACCAACACCCTGGGTTCGATCGACACCGGTTGGTACACCACCCGCCCTTGGTCTTCGTCATAGATGACCTCGACGTTGCCGATCAAAGGAAAATCTTTGCGGAATGGGTGGCCAATGAATCCATAATCAGTCAAGATTCGGCGCAAATCCGGGTGGCCTTTGAAAATGATGCCATACAAATCAAACGCCTCACGTTCGAACCAGTTGACCCCCGGCCAAACTTCAATCAAGGATGGCACCATCAGCATGCCCTCATCGGGGGCAAAGCATTTGATGGTCAGGCGGCGGTTGTGTTTGACTGACAACAGTTGGGCCACCACCGCAAAACGATTTTCCATCGCTTCACTGCGGCGCTCACTCCAGGAGAAGCGGCCAGGTCCTTTGCCTTGTACACCACGACTGAAACCGGTCGAAGTGACGTCATCGGTCTGCCATTCGCTTTCGCCATAAGTCAGATAATCCACCCCACACAGGTCCATGCATTGTTCAAAGGCAAACGCCTCTTCATCCCGCAACAGCTTGGCCACTTCGGTCCAAGATTCAACCGGGATGGTGCATGTCACACCGTGTTCAGATTCATTGATTTGTACCAGGCCGTCGCTGAAATGCTCGGCCAATTCCTTGCTTAACTGAAATTTGTGGGTGCTCATGAGGTTCTGGAAATGGTGTTGGTGCGTTTGATTTTCTTTTGCAGCTGCATAATGCCATAAATCAATGCCTCGGCCGTGGGTGGACAGCCTGGCACATAGATATCAACCGGTACCACGCGATCACAGCCCCGCACCACTGAATAGGAATAATGATAATAACCACCCCCATTGGCACAAGAACCCATCGAAATGACGTATTTGGGTTCCGGCATTTGATCATAGACTTTGCGCAAAGCGGGTGCCATTTTGTTGACCAAAGTACCGGCCACAATCATCACATCCGATTGTCTGGGCGAAGGCCTGAAGATGACCCCAAAACGGTCCAAATCATAGCGTGATGCACCGGCTTGCATCATTTCGACGGCACAGCAGGCCAAGCCAAAGGTCATGGGCCACAAGGAACCGGTGCGTGCGCCATTGACCAAGGCATCTACGGTGGTGGTGATGAACCCTTTGTTGTCAACACCTGGGTCAACGACGGGTTGCAGGATGTTGTCGACTACTCCCATTCCAACGCTCCTTTCTTCCATTCATAGATGAAGCCAATGACCAACAAAAACAGAAAGATGAACATGGAAACCAAACCAAATGGCCCCAACTCTTCCAACACCACTGACCAAGGGAACAAGAACGCGATCTCCAAATCAAATATGATGAACAGAATCGCCACCAGATAGAATCGCACATCAAATTTCATGTGCGCATCATCAAAGGCCTCAAAGCCACATTCGTAGGCAGAAGTTTTTTCATCGTTGGTTTTGCGGGTTCCAAACAACAAACCCAAAGACAACAGAGCAACGCCCAAGCCGGTGGCCACCGCCAAGAACATCAAGATCGGAAAATAAGAAGCTATCATTCAGCTGTCCCCTGTTTTTTTAAAGTTTTGGTGCCGAAGGCCGGACTTGAACCGGCACGACCGTGGGTCACTACCCCCTCAAGATAGCGTGTCTACCAATTCCACCACTTCGGCACAATTTCAACCTGCTGGTTGATGTTTATTATTATAGTGCATCGCGGATCGACCGTCAGGACAAATTGCCATCTGATTACCGATCTTTGATGTGTTTGGCGGGTCTTGGCAAGCAATTGCCAGCCCGGCCATTTATTGTCATTATGGTTTGGCTCGAGTTGTTCCCTGGCCACTGGCAGCCATCCGATGTTTTAAGCTGCGACTCATGTGCTCGATGCCGTTTGGCTTAGGTCTGTTATGGTAGCTGTGACCTGGCCATTTATTAAAATTTTATTTTTGAATTTCGAAGCCAATTTGGCCTCCCTGACGGCCACTGGCTCGAAATTCACTGTGGTTCAATCAGCGGTTGGCTTCAGTTGCCTTCACCACCATCTTCTTCTGTTTCTTCCGCAGCGGCTTCGCTGGTGGCCGCTTCGGCTTCATTCATGGGTTCATCCACCCGACTCATGGCTGGCTCGGTGTCACCCGTTGTGGCTGCATCGGTGTCAACTGGATCGTTGTTGTCGTTCATGATCACATCTGCGGCCGGGCCATCAACAGGATCGGTTGATTCCATGGATGGTTCGGCATCAATGTCATCCAAAGTGCCAATCACCCCGAGGTCTTGCTCAGCTTCTTCACCGGTGGAAGCAAACTGACTGCTGGCATTCATGGCAATGGTCATGGTAATGATGAAAAAGGCAGTGGCCAGGATGGCGGTGGTTTTGGTCAAAAATGACGCCGAACCTTTGGCCCCAAATACCGTGCCAGATGCGCCGCTGCCAAAAGCAGAACCGGCCGTGGCCCCTGGGCCTCGTTGGATCAAGATAAAAATAATCAAAGCAACTGCAACAATCACTTGCAAGATGTTCAGAAAATTAATTTCGCTCATTTAGTTATACTCCTTGGGACAACTTGTCGGCTTGATGACAAATTGCCATAAAATCTTGGGCCGTCAATGAAGCGCCTCCTATCAGACCTCCATCAACATCAGGCATCGAAAAAAGTTCAAATGCATTGGAACCTTTACAACTTCCTCCATAAAGGATGCGGATGCGGCGCGCTATTGTATCATCAATCGCAGCCAATTGAGAACGGATATATTGATGAACTTCCTGGGCCTGTTCAGCGGTGGCTGTCTCGCCGGTTCCAATGGCCCAAACCGGTTCATAGGCCAACACCCCTTGGGCCAGTTGTTCCATGCCCACCAACCCCAAAACGGCGTTGATTTGAGCCCAAACAACGTCGAAAGCCTGGCCGCTTTGTCGCTCCACCAAAGATTCACCCACGCACAGCACCGGCGTTAATTGGTGCTGGATGGCCTGACGAAACTTCAAGGCCACTTCTTCATTGCTTTCTCGGTGCATGACCCGCCGTTCAGAATGCCCCACCAGCACCATGTCGCAACCCAAATCAGCCAACATCGCGGCACTGACCTCGCCGGTCACGGCACCGTCATCATGTTCACTGAGGTTTTGTGCCCCGCACAACAACTGTGCCGGCTTTTGTTGAATCACATCATATAAATGGATGTAAGTCGGGAACACGGCCACATCGTAAGCCATGGCTGCAGGCAATTCGGTTTGCAATGCCGCCATCATTTCTTGCACAAATATTTTTGAGCCGTGCATCTTCCAATTACCGGCCACCAACAGCCGGCGTTCAAGCATCGCTTCACTCATCAGTGGCCTCACTGTCTGGATCGGCTTCACCCGCACCCGACTCGGCGGTATCATCGGCATCCAGGTTGACCACTTTGGCGATGCTGACCAGGTTCTCTTTGTCGGCCAAGCGGATCAAGGTCACCCCTTGGGTGTTGCGACCAACCGTGGAGATGCCATCAACCGCTGTGCGCACCAAAGTGCCGGCATTGCTGATCAGCATGATCTGGTCTTCAGGCAGCACTTGGCAAGCGCCGACCACCGCACCATTGCGTTCACTGGTCTGAATCGCGATCACCCCTTGGCCAGCCCGTTTGATCTTGGAAAATTCTTCCAAACGGGTTTGTTTACCAAAACCATTCTCGGTACACACCAACACGTTGCCCTCCTCAGCCACAAACATGGAGACCACTCGGTGGTCGCCTTTGAGGGTGATGCCTCGCACACCCCGCGCGGTGCGTCCCATGGAACGCACATCATTTTCATCAAAGCGGATGCATTTGCCGGAACTGGAGAACAAGAACACGTCTTGCGAACCATTGGTCAATTCGACATTAACCAGGTAATCACCATCAAGCAAGCCCAAACCAATGATGCCATTGGCCCGTGGGCGCGAGAAATTGGACAACGGGGTTTTCTTCACCACGCCTTTGGCGGTGGCAAAGAACACGTATTTGTCTTCATCGTAATCACGCACCGGCAAAATGGCAGTGATTTTTTCGTTTTTGTCCAATGGCAACAGGTTCACCAGCGGCTTGCCGCGGGCGGTTCTGGAGGCCATCGGCAACTCATACACTTTCAGCCAGTACACCTGTCCCTGGTTACTGAAACACAACAAAGTGTCATGGGTGTTGGCGATCCACAACCGTTCGATGAAGTCTTCATTCTTCATGGCGGTGGCTGATTTGCCCTTGCCACCCCGGGTTTGCGCCCGATAAACATCAATTTGTTGCATCTTGGCATAGCCTTCGTGCGACAAAGTCACCACCACATCTTCTTCGATGATCAGGTCTTCCATGGTTAAGTGGCGTTGGCGATTCATGATCACCGTGCGTCGCTCATCACCAAAGTTTTCTTTGATCTCCTCCAGTTCCTCGGTGACCACCGCCATCAAACGATCGGGGTTGGTCAGGATTTCCAGGTATTCCTTGATGGCCAGGATGATTTCTTTGAACTCTTCGGTGATTTTGTCTTGTTCCAGACCGGTTAAGCGGTGTAATTGCAGATCCAGGATGGCTTTGGCCTGAATTGGCGACAATTGATAACCCGCTTCAAAAAAGCCATATTGATCATCCAGGTCTTCCGGGCGGCATAGGTGCGCGTCGTCATCCAACAAGGCTTTGATCAACGATGAATTCCACTTCTTGGCCAGCAGCTTGTCTTTGGCTTCAGCCGGATTCTTCGATTGTTTGATCAACTCGATGACTTCTTCGATGTTGGCCAAGGCCACGGCCAGTCCTTCCAGCACGTGTGCCCGATCACGGGCTTTCTTCAGCTCGAACAGGGTGCGTCTGACCACCACTTCCCGGCGGTGCTTGATGAATTCAGTCAGGATATCAACCAGTCCCAAAGTGCGTGGCTGGCCATTGATCAAAGCCACCATGTTGATGCCAAACACGGTTTGTAACTGGGTCAGTTTAAACAGTTGGTTGAGCAACACTTCGGCCACTTCACCCCGACGCAGTTCAAACACGATGCGCATGCCGTCTTTGTCAGATTCATCGCGCAAGGCACTGATGCCTTCGATCTTCTTCAGTTTGACCAGCTCGGCCACTTTTTCAATCAAGCGGGCTTTGTTGACCTGATACGGGATCTCTGTGACCACGATGGTTTGTTTACCGGTGGCCTCATCGGTTTCAATCTCGGTCCGGGCCCGCATGTAGACTTTGCCGCGGCCTGTGGCATAGGCTTCTTGGATGCCTTCGGCCCCATTGATGTAAGCGGCGGTGGGAAAATCCGGACCCGGCAAATGGGTCATCAACTCATCCAGGGAAGCTTCGGGGTTTTTGATCAAGGCCACAGTGGCATTGATCACTTCGGTTAAGTTGTGGGGCGGGATGTTGGTGGCCATACCCACGGCAATCCCGGACGAGCCATTGACCAGTAAGGCCGGTACCCGGGTGGGCAGCACTTCAGGTTCGGTGTCGGTTTCGTCGTAGTTGGGTATGAAGTCAACCGTGTCTTTGTCGATGTCGGCCAACATTTCATGGGAGATTTTGGCCATGCGCACTTCGGTGTATCGCATGGCAGCCGGGGAGTCACCGTCCACCGAGCCAAAGTTACCCTGACCATCGACCAGCATGTAGCGCATGGAAAAAGGCTGTGCCATTCGCACGATGGTGTCATACACAGCGGTGTCACCGTGTGGGTGGTATTTACCAATCACATCACCCACCACCCTGGCTGATTTTTTGTGCGCTTTGTTCCAGCTGACGCCCAACACATTCATGGCGTACAGCACCCGGCGGTGCACCGGTTTCAATCCATCCCTCACATCCGGCAGAGCCCTGCCGACAATCACACTCATCGAATAATCGAGGTATGATTTTTGCATTTCATCTTCGATGTTAATCTTGATGATATCGCTTGAATTTTCCGTCATTTTTTAATCATTGGCGCCCGAATAAATAAGCACAAAATTGTAACACAAAAGTCACGTTCAAAACGCAACAAAATGACGAAAATGGAAATATAACGGCTCAGGGCAACACAACCGCGCAAAACAAGGTGATTGAGGCACCCAGCGCTAAAAACGCCTCAGAATTGACCTGCTTGGCCAAACTGAATTGACTGCACCTTGTGTCCTGGCCTATTCTGCATGGGCTGCCGCCACCCTGGCGTAATACTTTTTGGCAAATTCTTGCAAGGCATCGGCTTCAATGGCCAGGCGAATCTCACGCATGAAATCTTGATAAAAATACAGGTTGTGAATGGTGTTCAAGCGCGAGCCCAAAATTTCCCCGCATTTGTCCAAATGTCGCAAGTAAGCTTTAGAAAAATTTTGGCAGGTGTAGCAACCACAATCCGGATCCAAGGGCCCGGTGTCATACTGGTGTTTGGCATTGCGGATTTTCACCACCCCGTCCCAGGTGAACAAATAGCCATTGCGGGCATTGCGCGTCGGCATCACACAATCAAACATGTCCACCCCCAACAACACGGCTTCTAAAATGTCTTCAGGTTTGCCCACACCCATCAAGTACCGCGGTTTGTCGGCGGGTAACAGAGGTGTGGTGGTGGTTAAAACCTGTTCACGCAAATCTTTGGGTTCACCCACCGACAAGCCCCCAATGGCATAGCCATGAAAACCGATGTCCACCAATCCCGCAGCCGAGGTTTTTCGCAGGTCATCGTACATGCCGCCTTGGACGATGCCAAACAAGGCGTTGGGGTTGTCGGCGAAAGCGTCTTTGCTGCGCTTGGCCCAGCGCAATGACAGTTCCATGGATGTTTGGGCCTCAGCATGGGTGGCCGGGTATGGGGTACACTCATCGAAAATCATCACGATGTCCGAACCCAGCTCGCGCTGCACTTGCATCGACTCTTCGGGTCCCATGAACACCTTGGAACCATCGACCGGCGAGGCAAAAGTCACCCCGGCCTCAGTGATTTTGCGGCGTTTGGCCAAGGAAAATACTTGAAAGCCACCTGAGTCGGTCAAAATCGGTTTGTCCCAGCCCATAAAGTCATGCAAGTCACCGTGCGCCTGGATCACGTCTGTACCAGGCCGCAGCAGCAAATGGAAGGTGTTGCCCAAGATGATTTCAGCCCCCAGTCCCTCCACTTCATCAGGCGACATGGCTTTCACCGTGCCATAAGTGCCGACCGGCATGAAGCATGGGGTCTGTACCTCACCGCGCGCAAAGGTCAAGGTCCCACGCCTGGCCATGCCCGACTGCTTTCCCACTGGCTGTTTCAACTCAAATTGCACCCATGCACTCCTGCTCAATTGAAGCGGCACATTATAACGTGTTAGGGCCAGAAAAACAGCGCAGCAAGGATTCTGCCAAGTATCAACAGATGAATCAATTGCCTGTTGCTTTTACCCCTTGAGATATGGTTTATAATGTTGGCAAATATAACCATAAAAACAGGGGACTCTCATATGTTAAACAATTGGTTTGGAAGAGGAAAAGCCAACACTTATGCCAAGAATGATCAAGGTTTCAAATACCACCCGACCGCTGATTTGAATCAAATCACCGAATTTCTGCAGCAACACCAAAAAGCCAAAAGACGGATCATCCGGTTGCCGATTCCCGGCGACCCCAATCATGCCTACGCGATTCAGGTGTTGCCCGATGAAATGTATGACATGTGGGAACTGTTGCGCTCGCAAGCAGAAACATTTCACATGTGGCCGGTGCTGCATGTCAGCTGGAACCAATACTCTCTTGGCTGGGAAAACGCCATCAAAAAGGACGACATTTTCAACCGCAACCCATTTGAATGTGAGATCAGTAAACAACCCCAACACCCCAGAACCATCATGGCCGGGGTAGATCCCAGCCACGTCCAACTGTTGGTCAACCATTACGATGGCCGTTACTCGGCCAATCTGTCTGAAAACCTGGCTTATTTATTGGACAACATGGTACTGAGTGACGGCTTGAAAAAACAAGCCAGGCATTTGGTCGATCAAGGCCACATCACCAGTTTTGTGGGATTGACCAAATGGATGATTGATCAGGAAGAAGTGAAAAACCAGCCCACCAGGGACCTCAAAGAACAAGCCACATACCTGTCGTGGTTTGAACCGGACAATGAGCATTATGCCTTGATTCTGTTACCGGTAGAACATTCATGGGAAGCCCTGGCCTACATGCGTTTTCATGGCACCGAAGGGGGTGGCAGTGCCGCGGTGGTTTCCATGCTCAAACATTGGCATGACCAATATGGCGCTGAACTGGTGAGCCACTACGGCACCATGCTGCAATTGAAGTCACAACGAAAACCCGCCACCCTGGAAGCGGCCCTGCAACTTTCATTGGAACATGAAGCCGTGGCAGAAAGCACCACCGTAACCCCTGGGGTGACCGTGATCGAACACGCACAAATCTTACAACACAAGAACCGTTGGTTTTTACATCAGGCGGTATGAGCCGATGATTGATCGACCAGTCGACTGGCTGGTTACCAGCGGCTTGAGCAACGCAGACAGGCACCCGAAGGTGGCGGCAAATGGCGCCAAATCCACGCGGTGTGGAACCCATTGAACTGCTGATAATGATGAAAAAAACAAGTCAAATCTTCGCCTTGGGTGGCTGGCTGTTGTTGAGCGGCTGCGGCCCCGACACCCCCGAAATCCAAATCTTTTCTGGCTTTGCCCAAGGCACCACCTACAGCGTCAGCTTTTGGACCGAACAACCGGTGGACGGTACCCACTTGGCACAGATGCTGGATGACGAGTTGCAACGCATTGACCAAGTGATGTCCAATTACCGTTCTGATTCGGTGATTGAAGATTTCAACCGCAGCCCCGCAGGTACCGTGCTGCATGATGAAATCCAACAATTGATGCAGCAAGGCCTGCAAGTCCACCAAGCCACCCAAGGTTGCTATGACCCCACCAGTTTGCCTTTGTTTGAATTGTGGGGCTTTGCCGATCGCCAATTGACCATTCCCACAACACACGATTTGAGTCAGACTTTGTCAGTGGTGGGCTTGGACCGCCTGCCGCTTGATCAGACCATCACCACCCAGGTCGACCCCCCGGTGCACCTGGATTTGTCCTCCATTGGCCAAGGCTATGCGGTGGCCCAGCTGGCCCAGATACTCCAAGAGCATGGCATCGAACATCATTTGGTGGAAATTGGAGGTGAGATGATGGCCACTGGACACAAACCCGACCAACAACCCTGGCGCATTGGCGTCGAAAAACCAATCGTTGGCAGCCACCAGATCAACGCCATCATTGCCGTCAATGGCACACAGCCCACGGCGGTGATGACCTCAGGCACATACCGGCATTATCATGACCAAGACGGCACCCGTTACAGCCACATCATCGATCCCCGCAATGGCCGTCCGGTGACCCACCAAACGGTGGCGGTGACCGTGTTGATGGCCGATGCCACCCTGGCCGACGCCTGGTCTACCGGATTGTTGTGTTTGGGGGCCGAAGCCGGGATGGCGGCGGCTGAGACGCATGGGATCGCGGCGGTGTTTTTCGGTTTGACCGAGGCGGGCGAATTACACCAACAATTGAGTCCGGCAGCCAGTCAAGACCAGAGCGGTTGGCGCATTCAATTCATCGATTGACACCACAACAACTGGATCAATCAGCAGTTGGTTCGAAGGCGGCTTATTTTTGATGCAAACGCACGCCGCCTCGGCGACGGCGATCACAGGGGTTATCACAATCGCAGGCTTTGTCCATGCCCACTTGGCCCAATCCGCCACAACTGCCTGAGATGGGTTTGCGCTTGAACATCACCCCAATCGCCATCAAGGCGATCATGCTGAGAATCATGCCAAATATCACCAAGAAAGTGATCATGACCCTCTCCCCAATTCATGCCGTTTGGATTCGATCTGCATGGACATACCCATCATCCGCCAAAATCATCCAACAAGATGTTGTCTTCTTCCACACCCAAATCTTCCAGCATGTTGATGACCGATTTGTTCATGATCGGTGGTCCACACATATAGAACTCACAATCTTCCGGTGCCGGGTGGTTTTTCAAATGATTTTCATAAACCACGTTGTGGATGAAGCCGGTGTAGCCATCCCAATCGTCTTCAGGTTGGGGGTCTGACAAGGCCACATGCCAAGTGAAGTTATCAAACTCTTCGGCCAAGGAGTCAAAATCTTCTACGTAGAACATTTCTTTCTTGGACCGGGCACCATACCAAAAGGTGATTTTGCGGTCAGAACCGAGGCGTTTGAGTTGATCAAAGATGTGTGAGCGCATGGGCGCCATGCCGGCACCGCCACCAATGAACACCATTTCTGCTTCGGTTTCTTTGGCGAAAAACTCACCAAATGGACCGGAAATGGTTACTTTGTCACCGGGTTTCAGGCTCCAAATGTAACTGGACATGATGCCAGGTGGGACATTGGGGTGATTGGGCGGTGGTGAAGCGATCCGCACATTGAGCATGATGATGCCTTTTTCCTCGGGGTAATTGGCCATGGAATAAGCCCGCATGCAAGGCTCCGCATTGACCGAGCGGTGGTCGAAGATTTTAAAGCGGTTCCAATCGCCATGGTATTCTTCTGGAATGTCAAAATCCTTGTATTGAATGTCGTAAGGCGGGCATTCAATTTGGATGTAACCCCCGGCCCGAAATGGCACCGATTCACCGTCAGGTATCTGTAGTTTCAATTCTTTGATGAACGTGGCCTTGTTGTCATTGGAGATGACCGTGCATTCCCACTTCTTCACCCCGAACACCTCTTCAGGGATTTCAATTTTCATGTCTTGCTTAACGGCCACCTGACAAGACAACCGTTCGCCACAACGGGCTTGGCGTTTGGTGATGTGGCTTTCTTCGGTGGGCAAGATGTCACCGCCGCCTTCAAACACTTTGACCTTGCACTGACCACAAGTGCCACCGCCGCCACAAGCCGAAGGGATGAACAAGCCTTGATCGGCCAAGGAACCCAACAGTTTGCCCCCAGCCGGCATGGCCAAGTCCTTTTCACCGTTGACGTTGACGGTCACATCACCGGTGTTGACCAATTGCTTGCGAGCCAGCAGAATGATGCCCACCAAGGTGGTCACGATCAACAAAAACAAGCCCACTGCATAAAATAACGTTGTCATCAATCACTCCTTTACAGAGAAATACCGGAAAAAGAACTGAACCCCAGGGCCATCAGTCCAGAAATAATGAACGTGATTCCCAAGCCTTCGAGGCCTTTGGGAATGTCGGCATATTTGAGCTTTTCGCGGATGCCGGCAATGGCCACCAAAGCCAATGACCAGCCAAAGCCCGAGCCCAGACCAAACACCACCGATTCTGGGAAATTCAAATCCCGCTCAACCATCAGCAAGGTGCCACCCAAAATGGCACAGTTCACAGTAATCAATGGCAAAAAGATCCCCAAAGCGTTGTACAGTGGCGGGAAGAACTTGTCCAACACCATTTCCAAGATTTGCACAATCGCCGCAATCACCCCGATGTAGACCACCAAGCCAATGAACGACAAATCAATGTCAACGCCCAATATCTGCCACAAGGCAGCGCCCTCCTTCAGGAAAAAGCCGTTGATCAGGTTGTTGACCGGCACCGTGATGGTCTGTACCACAATCACAGCAATGCCCAAGCCGATGGCGGTTTCGACCTTCTTTGAGACCGCCAAAAAAGTACACATGCCGAGAAAGAAGGCCAAGGCCATGTTCTCGACAAAAACCGCTTTGACAAATATATTCAGATAATATTCCATCGCACCATCTCCCCTGCTCAGTGTCCGTGTGTACTGTATAACGGTTTGGCTGAGTCGGCTTCGACGAAGCTGGGTGCTTCTTCTTGTTCAGGCTGGTAAGCCCGAATGGCCCAAATCAACAAACCAATGATGAAGAAAGATGAAGGCGGCAGCAGCATCAGCCCATTGGGAATGTACCACCCGCCATCGGCCTGAGTTTGCAACACCGTCATGCCAAACCATGTGCCTGAACCGAACACCTCGCGGATGGTGGCCACCATCAACAACATGGCCGAATAGCCCAAACCATTGCCCAAGCCATCAATGAATGAAGGCAAGGGCGGGGTTTTCATGGCCACCGCTTCGGCCCGTCCCATGACGATGCAGTTGGTGATGATCAAGCCGACAAACACCGCCAATTGCTTGGCCACATCGGGGAAAAAAGCCCGCAACAATTGATCCACAATGATCACCAATGAAGCGATGATGACCATTTGCACAATGATCCGAATGCTGCTTGGGATGACATTCCTGATCATGGAAATGAACAGGTTGGAACAGGCCACCACAGCGGTCAGTGACACCGACATCAAGGCCGCGGTTTCCATTTTGCTGGTGACCGCCAAGGCGGAACAAATGCCCAAGATTTGTAGACCAATTGGGTTGTTGGCCAATATCGGGTCAAGTAAGGTTGCTTTGAGTGATTTCTTTTCTGCCATGACAGTTTCCTATTCTTGTGACGCCAATTGGCTCAAATAAGGTCCGTAACCACGTTCGCCGAGCCAAAAATTGATGGTCGCCTCAACGCCCCGGCTGGTCAACGTGGCACCGGCCAAGGTGTCCACTTGGTGTTCAGCCACGTCTGGATTTGGACTGATGGCTTTGACCAAACGCATTTGTGGTATGTTGTTTTCATCGTATGGTTGCTTGCCAACCCAGGTGGCCTGCCAACTGGGGTTGGCAATTTCGGCACCGAGTCCCGGGGTTTCTTTGTGCTCATAGAAAGTCAGGCCTTCGATGGTCTGACCGTCTTTGTTCATGGCCAAAAAGCCATACATGGTGCCCCACAAGCCATAACCCCGAATCGGCAGAATCACTTTTTCGATGCCCGCCTCACCCTTCAGCTGATAAACCAACGCGTGGTTGGCGATGTAGCCGATTTTGGCAGGATCATCGTCCAGCGACTGCCCTGTGCTGGCGTCTTTGGCCGCTTTCACTGCATCGAAGGTGTTCACATCAATGTCATTCGCTGGCTGCCCAGAAGGAATGGCAATGGCGGCGACTTCAATGTTGTCTTTGAACAAGGCCTCAATGTCACCACCGTCTTGGTAGATGCCAGCCGCCATCAGGATGTTTTTCTTCTTTTCCTTGGCGGCATTGACTTCCTGAATGGGTTTGAGGCCGATGGCTGCCACCGACACCAAGGTGGCACAGACCAAACTCAGGACAATGGCCACGGTGACGACGAAACCAGTGGATTCTTTATTTCTTGGCATAGCGGATCTCCCGGCGTTTGACGTTGGCTTTGACCACAAAGTAATCGATGATGGGGGCAAACATGTTGCAGAACAAAATGGCCAACATGATGCCTTCAGGAAAGGCGGGGTTGATGACCCGGATCAAGACCGTCATGACCCCAATCAAAATGCCAAAAATCCAGCGGCCTTTGTTGGTCACCGAAGCGGTCACCGGATCGGTGGCCATGAATACCATGCCAAAGGCAAATCCACCCAAGACCAAATGCCATTCAGGTTCCATGTTCATCATTGGGTTGGTATCTGAGCCGATCCAGTTGAACAACAAGGCGGTGCCGACCATGCCCAACAACACCCCCAGCATGATGCGCCAGGAGGCGATGCCGGTGTAAATCAAGAACACCGCGCCCAACAAAATGGCCAGAGTTGAGGTTTCACCGATGGAGCCAGGAATGAAGCCCATGAAGGCGTCGTACCAACTGAATTGGGACTCCATGACCGCCAAGCCTTCATTGGGCGCCACACCCAATGGCGTGGCTCGGGTGACCCCATCCAGCACCCACACTTGATCGCCAGACATTTGCGCCGGATAGGCAAAATACAAGAATGCCCTGCCCGCCAAGGCCGGGTTGACGAAATTTCGCCCGGTACCACCAAACACCTCTTTGGCGATCACCACACCGAACGAAATGCCCAGAGCGGCCTGCCACAAAGGGATGTCGGGTGGCGCAATGAGCGCAAACAACACGGAGGTGACGAAAAAGCCCTCATTGATTTCATGGCCCCTGACAGAGGCAAAGATCACCTCCCAAAAGCCACCCACAATGAACACCGTCAAATAGACCGGCAAAAAGGATTCAAAGAATCCAGTGAAAAAGTTGGCCATGATGCCTGCATCCACCCCGTTGGCTTGTAAACCCACGTTGTATGAACCCACGAAGATGGCTGGAAAGGTGGCCAGGTAGACAAAAATCATCACCCGCTTCAGATCCAAGGCATCACGCACGTGCGAAGCACGCTTTGATACGTAGCCTGGGGTGTAAAAAATGGTGGCCGCCGCTTCGTACAAGGCATAAAACGACTTGAATTTGCCTTCGCCCACGAAGTGGTGTTCGATTTTTTCAAAAAAGTTTTGTTTTTTCGGTGGTTTGTTGTGTTCACTCATCGATCAACCCTCCCGTTCAATTTTGTCGAGGTTTTCGCGCAGAATCGCGCCAAACTCATATTTGGATGGACACACAAAAGTGCACAACGCCAAGTCTTCCTCATCCAATTCCAACACACCCAACTCCTGAGCCGCATCGGTGTCTTTCATGATGATGGCTTTGAGCAGCAAGGTCGGCAGGATGTCCAAAGGCATGACCCGCTCATAAACGCCGATGGGCACCATGGAACGGGGGGAACCGCCCGAAGAGGTGGTCAGCTTTTGTAATTTCTGGGTGATGCCACCAATGAAGGCATTGGTGACACTGAATTTGTTGCTGCCTGGCATCAGCCAACCAATCAACTCTTTGCGGTGGCCTTCTTCCAAGATCGCCACTTGCAAGGCATATTTGCCCAGATATTCGGTGCCTTCAACCACAAAGGAACCATTGAGCACGTTGCCATTGATCACCCTTTTGTCAGGACTCAAAGCCTGGTCTTCCAGCAACTCCTGCAGACACGCACCGACATCGGTCTTTACCAACTTGGGCTTGGCTGCGGCCGGGCCGGTGACGCCAATGATGCGGGTCAAATCCAATTGGCCAGTTTGCAGCAATCGACCAATGGCCATCACATCTTGATAATGCAAGTGCCACACGGTTTTGCTGGCATTCACCGGATCCAGGTAATGGATGTGGGTGCCCACCAATCCAGCCGGATGCACTCCACCAAACTCAACGGTCTCAACGCCCTGGCCAGTGGCCACCTGCAAACCAGTGTCAGCAGCCGTGCACAGGTAAGTGGTGCCCTCGGTCAAACGACTGACGGCTTGTAAACCCACCTCAAAAGCCTGGCGATCAGATTCAATCACATGCACCGGATCGATGGCCAATGGATTGGTGTCAACGGCGGTCACAAACACGCTGTTGGGCGTGCTGTCGATGGCGGGTATTTTGCTGTAAGGACGGGTTCTGAATGACGTCCACAGTCCGGATTCAACCAACAGATCCACCAGCTCTTCACGGGCACAATTGTTCAGGTCAGGCGTTGCAAAAGTCTCAGCGGCATCGCCTTGGCGTGCGATCACCACCGACAACAGCATTCGCTTGTCTCCGCGATTCACCGCCACCACTTCACCGGCGATGGGCGCGGTGAAATAAACCCCTGGGTTTTTCTTGTCTTCGAACAATTTTTGCCCACGCTTGACGGCATCACCCTCCTGCACCAGCATGGTGGGTTTCATGCCCAAGTAATCAGGTCCCAGCACCGCCACTTGTTGCGTTCTGTGCTCAACCACATCGCCAGTCGCGGCCCCAGTGATTGGAATGTTCAATCCTTTCTTTATCTTATACATCATGCTTTATTTATGCGGCGCCAGTGGTCCGCAGCCCATTCAGTTAGTCCATTGCTCACAGGTTTGTCGTGTGGCAACAGCGGATCAAATTTCGATGCATTTTTGTGCCACAAACACCCGTGGTCTCAACCAAACAGACCCCCCACAGGATATGATACAGATGAAAGTGAATTATGGCTCTGAAAAATGCGCGCGTATTTTACCATGAAAAACAATCAAAGATAACACACAGAGTGCTTCAGATGGCATTTTTTTGGTCTGTTTCCAGCCCCTGTTGACCGGACGCTGTCTGGCACCATCCTGGCAGCCAGATTACTGACCAATTGGGACCAATAACAGAACCAAAATCAGGGACCCAATTGGAACCAGCAATGCCGGTATCATGTGTTGCTGTGCTGGCGCGGTGTGGTCAGGCTTCATGGGCAGCGTTGACATGGTCCAACAGACCCAAGCTGGCATCTTCCAACAAATCCAACACCAACTCAAAACCATCGCCACCGCCATAATAAGGATCAGGCACTTCGGTCTGTGCGGACTGCTTGGCAAAATCCATCATGCCATGCACTTTGCTGTGATTGGCCGTCGGAAACATGGCCACCAATGAGTCCCGGTTGTCCTGATCCATCACCACCAACCAATCAAACCGATCATAATCCTCTGGCACCACTTGACGTGCCCGCAAATGGGCCATTTCGATACCGCGGTTGCGCGCGGCCCGCATCGATCGCCGATCAGGCGGTGAACCAACGTGGTAGGAGTGGGTTCCGGCCGAGTCAATCTCAAACTCATGATCTAAGCCCCGTTGTTTGACCAACTGTGTGAACACCGCCTCGGCTGAGGGTGAGCGGCAAATATTGCCCATACAAACAAACAAAACTTTTTTCATGTTCTCCATTTTCCGATCACTCATAATTGTTTATGATGTTAACCACCACAGCAGTCACCGTGTTCAATTATGCCAAAAACCAAAGTATTTAAACACCTCAATTCCACCCGCCCCACCCAACAACAAGCCAATGACTTTGTCCACACCAATCAAATCGACCTGAAAAAAAATGCCAAACTCATCGGCCGCCACCAGGAGGCATTGAAAGCCGAAGGCCAACAGGCTGTGCTGTTTATTTTTCAAGCATTGGACGCCGCCGGCAAGGACAGCACCATTCGCAATGTCTTTAAGCAATGCGACCCGGCAGATTTCAAGGTGGCTTCATTCAAGTCCCCCAGCAAGTTGGAAGCCGCCCATGATTTCATGTGGCGCTGTTATTCGCAGTTTCCGGCCAAAGGTCAAATGACGGTGTTCAATCGCAGCTATTATGAAGAAACCCTGATCGTCAAAGTCCATCCGGAATACCTCAAGGCCCAGGGCATCACCCAAAAACCCAACAAGGCGTTTTGGCAACAACGCTATGATTACATCAACCAAGTGGAAGCCCATTTGGTGGCCTCCGGGACCCGGGTGGTGAAATTTTTCCTGGATGTGGACCAAACCACCCAGCACCAACGCTTCATTCGACGTTATGCCACCCCGGAAAAACAATGGAAATTCAATGTCGGTGATTTGCGGGAAAGCCGCCAATGGGATGCCTACCAAAAGGCCTTCAAGACCATGCTGCAACAGACTTCCACCAAGGCCGCCCCCTGGTATGTGATCCCGGCCAACGACAAACCGGTGATGCGGGCTTTGGTGTCAGAAATCGTCAAACAACAACTCAAGGGCATGGGCTGCCAATACCCCACTTTGCCGGCCTATGATGCCGATGATTTGGCTTTGATTGACGAACTGGTCAAAAACCACCAACCGGATTGATTCAGGGGTATTGTTTGCGCAAGAGCAGGCGTTTGACGCCGCACAATGGGCAGGCCCGGGTCACTTACGGCTGCCGTAGTGAATCACCCCTGCGTGGTTGCGTGGTGGCATTTGCAAATGATAACCTTGCTCCGCCAAATTGGTTTTGACGGTGTGGATGTCTTCAGTGGCCAGCTTGTCGCGTTCGTCCAAGTTCAACTGCATGACCTGTTGACAGCCACCGAGTAATTGTTGCAGGGCCGCTGGCACAGCTTCCCAGTCATGCGTATCGGCCAGATACAGGTAAACACCGGCTTTTTTATCAGAACGCCACACAGTACAATTCATCAACTGACCTCATTCATCCGCTGGGGTTTGCTTGGGAGAATTTTCTGGGTCCTTGGGTTTGGCTTGATTACCGATCACGGTTTTCAGCGGACACACTTTTAAGATGGGGCATTTTTCACAGCCTGCCACCAAGGCATATGGACATAAGGTCATCAACAACTCCCATGAAAGACACAGAGCTGCTGATTTTACCTGATTTGCCCAGGTTTATCGAACCCCGGTGATGCGACAAGACTGCAGTTCTGGGTGGGTGTCTAAGATGGTGAACTCACCATTACCCATATCGGCCTTCAATTGGCGCACGCCACTGGTCAAGAAATACGTGACTTCGATGTTGCCTTCGGTTTTCAAATATGAATTCCAACGATCGCCTGGTTGGCGACACACCACTTCACAACCAGACTTGGCATCACAAACGATGGTTTCATGATGAATCAAATCATTCACCGGCGGTTGCGGGCTTGGTTCCTGCTCATGAGCCAGCGCCATGCTGCTCATCATCAAACCACTCAATACAATTAACTTTTTCATCTCACAGCTACCATAATAGATCAAACATGCTTCCATTCTATAGGCAAGGCATGAACCAACCATTAACGCCGATCATGGAGAATTGTGAAACAGTTCTCAGTGGTGTCAGGGTGTTTGTTTGAGGTTGGCCGCCACCCCGATGATGACCTGGGCACTTTGCTCCACAGCTGGGCGATCGGTTTGCCAATTGCACACACTGATGCGCATGGCCAGCCGGTCACGCCAGATGGTTTGACCGACCCAACAAGTCCCCTCTTTTTGCACCGCATCCAAGATGGCCAGATTGATGGCTTCGTCACCAAAACTCACCACCACTTGATTCAGCACCACATCATTGAGGACTTCGTGGCCGGCTTGCACCAACAACTCAGCAAAGTAACGGGCACAATCACAACAGCGTTCGACCAATTCAGCCACGCCTGACCGCCCCAAATACCGCAGCACCGCATAGACATCAACTCCCCTGGCTTTGCGGGACAATTCGGGGGTGTAATCGGATGGGTTGCGCCCTGCATTTTCGGTCGGCAAGTAAGACGCGGTGATGGCCATGGCTGCTTTCAGGGCGTGTTCATTTTTCACAAATGCCAGACCAGAATCATACGGCACATTGAGCCATTTGTGGGCATCGGTGGCCCATGAGTCAGCCAGCTCCAATCCAGATCCCAAGTGACGGTACTTGGCAGAGGCCATGGCCCACAAGCCAAACGCACCGTCCACATGCACCCAGGCATTTTTACCCGCCGCCAGCTGACAAATTTTACCCACCGGATCAAAAGCGCCGGAATTGATGTTCCCTGCTTGGGTGATGATGATGGTGTTGCCCTCAATGGCGGGCATTTGATCCACCCGCATGCGGCCCTGATCATCGGTGGGCACTTTGGTGACCCGATTGCGGCCCAAGCCCAGCATGGCCAGTGACTTATAGACCGTGGGATGTGATTCGGCTGAAATGATGATGTGTAAATCAGGCGCCCCAATCAAACCATCGGCTTCCACATCCCAACCAGCCCGCGCAAACACTTGATTGCGGGCAGCGGCCAAAGCCGTGAAATTCGCCACCGTGGCACCGGTCACAAAGGCGGTGGCACTGCTCGCGGGCAAGCCCAACAACTCCAGCATCCAGCGGGCCGAGACTTTTTCCAGCATGGCCACCCCAGGGGTGGTTTTTTCCAATCCCGTGTTTTGATCCCAGGCGGTGCCCAACCAACTGGAGGCCACACTGACGGGATAGGCGCCACCAATGACAAAGCCAAAGAACCGCGGCGATCCCATTTTCATGGTGGCCGGCGACACCCATTGATGCAACTCATGCAACACCTCACTGGCCGCCATGCCCTGCTCGGCCAAAGGCACATCCAAGTGTGCCAGGTTTTCGCGGTCTTGGTCACTGACCTGAATCGCTGCGTGGTTGGCCATGTGGATAAATTCGGTGGCATAGGTGAATGCCTGTTGATACAGTTCTTTCATGATCACGTGTAAATTTTGAGGTTTTGGTAGCGCCGCAAATCGGCAAACAACTTCATTTCCCAAGGCCGCATGCCGATCAACAGTGTGGTGCCGTGCCGTTGTTCCATTTTCAGGTGCTGGTCTTGTTCTGATAACAAGGTGAATTGTTGCTTGAGTCGGTTGATGTGTTTCTGCATGGCCTCATTGGACGCCTTGCTGAGCATGCCATTGGCCAACAAGCGGATTTCACCTGGCCCGACAAATTGGCTTTGCCAAAAATCATTTTGGATGTGTTGCTCGAAAAACCGTTGGATGGGGCCATTTTCAATCCAATGAAAATTGGGCGAAACCTTCAGTTTGATGACGTTGTTGGGCTTCAGTTCAAGCAAATCTGTTTGTTCCAGTTGCAACAACATGCTGATCAATTCAGGCTTTTCGATTTGATAGGTCTGGTGAATTTCGTCGAACGACCAATGGTTACAGACACAAACCGTGACCAGCAGGTATTTCACATCAGAAACCATCAACTGTTCTTGCGCCTCGGTCAATTGCACCAGGTCATTGGTCTGATTGCTGATCACCTGCAACAAGTCCACTAACTCCATGTCCATCAACTCACACACCTTGATCAACCGATCCAAACTGATGTGCCCCTGTGAAAATGACCGTTTGACGCTGGATTCTGACAATTCCAGGTGCTTGGCCACTTGCGCATAATTGATTTTGTGTTGTTTCAGCAAGCCTTTGACCGCCTGCAAGATGGTTTGGATTTGCGACATGAAAGTCTCGCTATGTTGAACTTCGGTGTCGATTATAGCGCCAATGCCACCACAAGCTGGCAATTTTTGGCACCCAATCTATATTGAAGGCCACGTTTAACCGAGGATTTAAAATGCGTCAGATGAGCTTGTTAATCGTCACCCTGATCTTGTCGTCTTGTTCGATATTTGGACCCGAGCGGGTGCGGCATGAAAAAACCACCAGTCTGGTGAACTTCTTGTATCCCGACGGCAACATACCCAAAGACATCAGGTCCCCCACTTTGCGCCTGCCATTGCGGGTTGGTCTGGCCTATGTACCCACCCAAGGCGGCGGCCGGGCCATCGATCCACGCCTGAAATTGGAACTGCTGAATGCCATCAAACAAGAGTTTTCCAGTCGCCATTACATCCAAGACATCCAAATCATCCCGCAAATGTATTTGAGTCATCGTGGCAGTGGCGATCAACTGCAGCAAATCAAGCAACTGTATCAATTGGATGTGATGGCCCTGGTCTCCTATGATCAAATCGTCAATCGCCAAGACAATTTGTTGTCGGTGACTTATTTGACCATCGTGGGCAGCTACCTGTTTCCAGGTACACAGTTTGATGTCAGTACCTTGATTGACATGGCCTTGATTGACCTGGACACCAAACGCTTGTTATTCCGGGCGGCTGGCACCCAAGGGTCCAGCGGTGGTGGCGCCGAGGCCTATGCCGCCAACCAATACAGCAAACACCAAAACCGAGACTTTGCCGCCGCCATGACCATGCTCAGTGGCAACTTGAATCAAGCATTGTATCTGTTTGAAGAACGGTTACGGGCCAAAGACCCCAACGACGACATCAAAGTGGAGGCCAGACCCGGCTACTCCATGGCCATAGACCGCTGGATGTTGCTGTTGTTATTGGGCTTGTGTTGGGCCCGTTGCCGGACCAGTGGGTGATGTCGGCAACCAGGGAATACAGTCACTGGCCATGGTTTGGCCTGGTGGCTGCCACTTTGACCTTGGTCGCAGTTCGCTTTGGCCTGCCATCCCCAGACACGGCCTACTTGAACGGCAATGAATCACCCATCCACACCCTGTTGACCACCCATTTGAGTCACCACAGCTGGCAGCATTTGAGCAGCAATGTGGTGGCCATGGGGTTGTTGTTGTATTTGTTCCCGGTGCGCATCAGCCATTGGCTGCTGGGGTTTTGGCTCACGGTAGTGGCCACGGCTGCTGTTGTTAAATGGCATGGCATTGAAGCCTATTTGGGTTTTTCCGCCATGTTATACGTCATCCCTGGCTGTTATGTGTTGAACCTGATGCTACGCCAGCAATGGTGGGTTTGTGGGGTGATGCTGTTGATTTTGCTGACCCACCTGCAAGTCAGTTCACCCCTTCGCGCCACCGCGCCTGAAGTGTGGATGCCAATGGGCATCGCGCATTGGATTGGTTTCATGGCAGGATTGATGAGCAGCCTGATCTGTGTTCAAATAAAGACCATGCGAAACCAGAAACAGTCACCAAAGCCATGTCACGAAAACTCGTCTTGATTTTGGCCCTGGGCATGATCACCAACGGTGCCAAGTCGCTGACCGCCGAAGATTGCGGCAACGATCCACTGGCCCGCCAATTGGCCCAGCTGATCCAAGCCCACCCACAACAACAGCGTCAAACCATACAGTGCAGCGCCAAATTGAGTGCCATTGCCGCCATCAAAGCCGGGCACATCCACGCCAATGAGGACATCTGGCACCATGCCGGTCGCATGGCACCGAATCAATTATTGCGACATCATGGCTTTCAATTGCCACCCACATACCCCATGTTTGGCAATCAAGTGGAGGCCTTGGCCGGCGGCGAAGAAACGGTGCAACAGGTGTTAACTGATTTTTTGAACAGCAAGCCTCACCGCATGTTGTTGCTGGGTGAAGATGCCTTCTTTCGCGAACAAGACCAAATCGGTGTGGCTTATCTGAACGACCCAGCCACCAACCACCAACATTATTGGGTGGTGATCATTGCCACAGAGAAGAAAAATTCCGTGAAACAAGATCCGGTGATTGAGGTCGAACCACCGGTCATCAGCAAGAAAAAACGCAAACGCGGCGAAATCAGAGAACGGCATTACCGCAATCGGGTGAAACGGCAATGGAATTGATCCAGGCCATTACTGCGGCTTGACTCATAACAGATTCGGATAATTCAAATCAGCCAAAGCCTTGTACAGCACGATGGCCGCGGTGTTGGACAGGTTCAAACTGCGACTGTCGGGGCGCATCGGCACCCGGATGTTATGGATGGCGGGGTTGTTGAGCACGTCATCGGGCAAGCCCCTGGTTTCTGGGCCAAACAGCAAGCAATCGCCTGCAGCAAAAGTCACCGTTTGCATGTAATCAGTGGCTTTGGTGGTCAATGCATACACCCTTGGAAACTCAGCTTGTTCCATGAATTGGGCGAAATCTGCATATTGTTTCACCTCGGCCCACTCGTGATAATCCAAACCGGCCCGTCTGAGGGCTTTGACTTCCATATCGAAACCCAGTGGATGGATCAAATGCAATTGCGCCCCGGTGTTGGCGCACAATCTGATGATGTTGCCGGTGTTGGGCGGAATTTCAGGTTGGTACAATGCGATGTGCAGCATAGGCTTATCAGCAAAAAGTACTTATTTTAGCTGAATCACCTGCGCCATGACAGCTGACATGGGATGAGATTTCCAGATAGAATAGGCATCCAAATCCAAGCATAATTTCTCAGTCATGAATTCAATCAGACCTTATTTGTTGTTGATGAGGATGGACCGCCCAATCGGCACCCTGTTGCTGTTGTGGCCCACTTGGTGGGCCTTGTGGTCAGCCAGCGATGGTCACCCCGATTTCAACACATTCTTGATCTTCACCCTGGGTGTTTTCCTCATGCGGTCGGCCGGTTGTGTGGTCAACGACATTGCCGACCGCAAATATGATGGACAGGTCAAACGCACCCAACACCGCCCATTGGCCCAACAACAGCTGTCGGTCAATAGTGCCTGGGTCCTGTTTGTGGCATTGATGCTGGGGGCGGCGATGTTGCTGTTGTTTTTACAACAACTGACCGTGCTGCTGGCCATGGTGGCGGCCTTCTTCGCCATCACCTATCCGTTGATGAAACGGCTCACCTATTTACCGCAAGTTTATCTCGGCATCGCGTTTTCCTTTTCGATCCCCATGGCCTATGCCGAAGTCACCGGCACCATCCCCCAATTGGCCTGGTTGCTGTTTGTGGCCAACATTTTATGGACCACCGCCTATGACACCATTTATGCCATGGTTGACCGCCGCGATGATTTGAAAATCGGGGTCAAGTCCACCGCCATCCTGTTTGGCGATCTGGACCGGGTGATCATTGGCATCATCCAGTTGATGATGGTTTTGGCCTTGTTTTTGTTTGGCAAACAAGCCGAATTCTCTTTGCCCTATTTTCTGGCCGTGATCACGGTGCTTTGGATGTTTGTCTACCAGCAGTTTTTGATCCTCAGTCGCCAAGAAGACCGCTGTTTCAAAGCATTCCTCCACAACAACTGGGTGGGACTGGTGATTTTCAGCGGAATTTTGCTGCATTTTCTCTTGAAATCCTGAAAGCCATTCATACATTGTCTTTGAGCTTGATCGCCGATGACGGGATCGAGCCATGACCCGACCTGGCCCTTGAGAATGGCAGGTCAATAAAAATTGAATATTGCTTAAACAGGAGAATATGATGAATTTTGATTTAACCCCTTTATTCCGCACGTCCATTGGTTTTGATCGCATGGCCCAATTGTTGGACCAGGCCAATCGCATTGACCAGGCCCCCAGCTACCCGCCTTACAACATCGAAAGCATTGACGAAAATAATTACCGCATCACCTTGGCTTTGGCCGGTTTCAGTGATCAAGATTTGGCAATCACTTCCGAACAAAACACCTTGACCGTCAAAGGCAAAAAAGACGGTGACGTCGAAGGCAAATTCATTCATCGCGGCATTGCCACCCGTTCTTTTGAACGTCGATTTCAATTGGCAGACCATGTGAATGTTAAATCAGCCAATATGGTCAATGGCTTGTTGAACATTGATCTGGAGCGTGAGATTCCAGAAGCCATGAAGCCCCGCACCATTGCCATTGGCACCGAGCAAAAAACCCTGGAACAAAAACCAGAAATTGTTAAGAGCAACAAAGACGTTGCCTGATCTTCGACTGATCAACAGATGAATAGAAAAAAGGCCTGCATTGCAGGCCTTTTTAATTTTGTTTTTAATGGATTATTCTATGTAACATTTAGATGGTAAAAGCAACTGCCTCGCTTTCAGGAAATTAATAATGAGCTGTTTATTTTCTTCAAAGTCTTCGATAGCACAAAATAATTCAATGCTGCCACCACCGATTTGACAGCCATCCACATAACCAACATTTTGATCCTTCAAGCAATCATCAATTATATCAACCAACTCATCTTTGAGTGCATAGTCTTCTGATTTGGGAGTTAATTTACCTTGAGTGGGAAAAGAAAGAACCATAATCAATTCATTCTGAGTGCTGAATTTCTCTTGACCTTCTGTCAATTCTTGCAAAAAAGATTGGTGAAGGCCTGATAAATATTGACTATTTATCCATTCAACAATTTCATTCTGGTTTTCCTGTTTGGCAAAATCAGCCAGCATATACAGGCATGCTGAAATCAAATGATTTGCCAATTGGTCACGTTTTTCAGCAAATAATTCATGGTTCTGGTCAATATATATACTCTCAAAAGACAAACTACAATTGATAGATCCCCAGGCATGTTCTTGGTGTTCGGAGTCCAATTCAACATAGGGATGATTTCCAAACCCAGTCGCACCATCAAACCACACCCAAACATCAACATCTACCCAATCCACATCTCCCAACCACTCAGACATCAAAGGTAATTGCAGGAAGGTTTGCAACTGCTGACTGAAATCTTTTGCAATCACTTGGTGATCAAAATTCAGCATATTTGAATTGTTGATAGTAAAATTAATTTTCATTTTTGTGATTGCATCAAATGGCAGAATGCCGACTCAATGTCGGTAACCAATAACAACTTTCACCAATCAACCGCTTCTCGATGCACCGGCATGGTCATGCAACGACAGCCGCCACCACCACGGGACAATTCGGATCCATCCATGGCCACTGCGGCTTTGCCAGCCGGCATGGCTTGGGCACCACTGATGATGTCATTGGCATCAATAATGGCAAAGCCGGCTTGATCCAAGGCTTCCATGGTGGCTTTGTTGTGTTTGTAGCCAATGATGTGACCAGGTGCAAAGGTGAAAAAGTTGGCCCCACTGGTCCACTGTTCTCGCTCTTGTGAAAATGGGTTGTCTCCACCACAATTGACAAAATTCAGTTCCAGACCAAAATTCCTCAAGGCTTTGGGCAACCCGGAATATTCATTGATGTAATTGATTTTGCCGTTGGTACAGCTGATGTGGAATGCTTTGCATTTACCGGCACCGGTGATCAATGGCGGGAAGTTCATCACGGTGTCAACGTCCAACATGGTGAAGATCATGTCCAAATGAATGGTGGCGCGTATTTTGGGCAACTCCACCACGACGATGTCCAGGTTTTCACGTCCCAAAGACAATTTCCCGGCCAACCGGTCAATGGCTCGGGCCGAGGTGCGTTCCGAATAGCCAATGACCAACAAATCATCGCGAATCACCAACAAATCCCCCCCCTCGATGGTCAACTCTTCGCTCTGACGTTGGGTGCCATCGAGGTGAAACCCCTGGCCTTTGAGCATGGGATGGTTGTTAAAAATTGATTTCAACAACAAGGCTTCGGTCAGGCGCACCCGGTGGGCCATGGAGCCAATGATGGGTTTGTCGTACACACACATCACCGCATCGCGGGTGAAGAACGCATTGGGCAATGGAGGGATCGCGTGGCGCGAGGGACTGAGGTAACGCTCCAAGGTGTTTTTCTTCAACAAGGTGCCTTGAAACAATTGGGCCGACAGATCTTTGGCGTCAAAGGCCATCAAATCATCAACCAACTCATTGTGCCCATGCAAGGAACAGACATCCTGAAGCAAATCCAATTTGACTTTAGAATCTTCCAGAACATCCGCCAGTAATCCACTGAATTCAAATACATTTTTAGTGACTTTTTTGAGCACACCAGACAACTGCGCGTGTTCTTTTAAGGCCAGATCCAAAGTCAGGATGTCATCATACAACACCTCATGGGCCGTTTCTGGGGTCATGTTTTCCATTTCCGGACCAGGCTGGTGAATGATCACCGTATTCAGGGGGCCGATTTCAGAGTAATTGGAGATTTTGGCGTCGGACATGGGGGTCACTCATCGAAAGAGATGTGGATTGTACTTGAGCGAGCCACCGATTGGCAACTGAGGATATAACCGGCATCGGTCTCCCACTTTTCCAAGGAGTAATTGTTGATCATTTCAACCTCGCCTTCAACCAGTTTACAACGACAGGTGGCGCAGACGCCGGCTTTGCAAGAGAATGGCAAATCCACCCCAGCCGATTCGGCCGATTCCAACAAAGTGGCCTGGGTGCCGGCGACCAAATTGAACTCGTGATTGGCCCCGTCGATGGTGACCGTAACCCCGGCATCTTCTTGAATGGTTTTTTCAGCCAAGGTGATTTCTTGTCCGTCACTGAGGAAGCGTTCATTGTGAATCAGCTCGGGAGCGATGTTCAAATTGGCTAAAGTGTCACAAACCACATCGATCATCGGACCCGGTCCACACACATAGTAGCCATCTGCTTGCCAGCTATGTAAGAAACTGCGGTACACTTCGTTGACTTTTTGCGCATCAAAACGGCCATGATACAAGGGCATATCGACTTTTTGTCGGGTTAAAAAGAAGTGCACACTGAAACGGGCGCCATAACGGTCTTTCAAAGCGGCAATGTCTGCATGCAACAGCACGTCACTGGTCTTGCTGTTGCCAAAGAACAACACAAACTGGGCCGTGTTGGTTTGCTCCAAGGCGGCATGGATCATGCCCATCACCGGGGTGATACCAGAACCGGCGGCGAACGCCACGTAGCGCCCGCCTTCTTTGGGTTCCAACACAAAATGACCCGATGGGGGCAGCACCTCAACGGTGTTGCCTGGCTGCATCAGTTGGGCTGCTTGGGAGAAGCGACCATCGTCTACGGCTTTGATCAACACGTCCATTTCACCGGTACGGGAAGGCGCTGAACACACCGAATAACTGCGGCGCAATTCTTCGCCATTGATGGTGGCTTTGAAGGTGAGGTGTTGACCTGGCAAGCAAGCAAATTCTGCCAATAATGACTCTGGAATGGACAAGGTCCAGATCACCGCATGGGGTTGGGGCTGGACTTGTTTGATGACGAGTGAATGGAATTTATGCATGGCATTTAAAATAATCAAAGGGTTCTAAACAAGCCTCACAGCGGTACAAGGCTTTACAAGCCGTGGAGCCAAATTGGCTGATACATGTGGTTTCGGTGGATCCGCATTGCGGACAAGCCACTGTCCGTTGGTCAGCCTGCAATGGCGGTGCGATGCCAAAAGCCCGCATGGATTCTCGCCCCTGCTCGGTGATCATGTCGGTGTTCCACACCGGTTCATGACACAATTGAATGGACACCTGTTCTATGCCATGGGCCTGCAGCACCTGTTTGATGTCGGCTTGAATGGCATACATGGCCGGGCAGCCTGAATAGGTGGGAATGATGTCCACAGACACGGACCCATCAGCCACCCGAATGCCCTGTAAGATGCCCAAATCACGGATGCTGATGACCGGAATTTCAGGATCTTTGACGGCTTCGAGCCATTGGAATATTTGGGCTTTTGATGGGCTGGCCATCACCATTCACAACCGGGGTATGCTCGAGGCAGGAATTGCATTTCCGCCAACATAAAACCCAGGTGTTCGGTGTGTTCACCTTGCAAACCACCGGTGGCCACCCAACCTGCTTGCGGCAAGGTCAAGCCACACAGTGCCATGAATGGCTCCACCCGTTGTTGCCACTGTTGTTGGATTGTGGCGTAATCAGGAGCCACCCCAGCGGCGGTCAGGCGTTGCATGGCCGCATCCGTTTCAAACAATTCCGGGGTGTAAAACCACAGATCATCCAGGGCCTGTTGGATGCGGGCTTTGGCCTCATCGGTGCTCAACGACAGGCGCTCACACCAGGCTTCACTGCGGGCCAGGTGGTATTTCACTTCCATCCCGGCTTTTTTCGCCACCGCGGCCAGTTCTTCATGGGTCGAGGTGGCCATGGCTTGGTACAAATACAGATTGAACACATCGATGAAGTATTGCTTCAAGGTGGTGTAAGCAAAATCGCCCCGAGGTAACTCGGTGATCAATGGATTGCGGTATTCATGGGCATCGCGCAAAAAGGCCAAATCGTCGGCCGTGACAGCCGGTTCTTGCATGGCCCCTGCCATTTGATAAAACATGTGCGCATGACCAATCAAATCCAAAGACACATTGGTCAATGCCACGTCCTCTTCCAAATAAGGTCCATGGCCACACCATTCGGCCAAGCGCTGCCCCATGGTCAAGGCCGAATCAGCCAAGCGCAGCGTGTATTGTGATAAATCTTTTTGCATATCTGGTCCGGTCACATGTTTTCCACTTCTTTATCCAATGGATAGAAGGTTGGGTGGCGATAAACTTTGTCTTCTGCGGGATCAAACCACTCGTGTTCTTGGGCTGGGTTTGAGGCCGTGATTTTTTCCGCCTCAACCACCCAGATGCTGACCCCTTCTTGCCGTCGGGTGTAAACATCGCGGGCATTGAGCAGCGCCATTTCAGGATCACTGGCGTGTAATGAGCCCACATGGCGGTGGTTCAGACCCGACTTGGCGCGGATGAACACTTCGTACAATTTCATTTCTGACATCAGGCAGCCTCGCTGTTGCTTTTTGCTTGGTTTTGTTGAAACACTTGGGCCGCTTCGCGCACCCAAGCACCGGCTTCGTGGGCATTGATTCTGGCTTGCATGCGTTCTTTGTTACACGGGCCATTGCCTTTGATCACCTGCATGAATTCATGCCAATCAATTTCGCCGTGGTCATAATGTCCCGTGGTTTCATTCCATTGCAAATCAGGGTCAGGCACGGTCAAGCCCAGATGTTCGGCTTGCGGCACCGTGGCGTCGATGAATTTTTGCCGCAGGTCATCATTGGTGAAGCGCTTGATTTTCCACTGCATTGATTGGGCTGAATGGGTAGAATCTTTGTCACTCGGCCCAAACATCATCAACGCCGGCCACCAAAAGCGATTCAACGCGCGTTGGGCCATGTCTTTTTGTGCTTGGCTACCGCGGGCCAGCACGGTCATGATTTCATAGCCCTGTCGCTGGTGAAAGCTCTCTTCTTTACAAATGCGAATCATGGACCGGGCATAAGGTCCATAAGAAGCCCGACACAACGGCACTTGGTTCATGATGGCTGCCCCATCCACCAACCAGCCAATGGCCCCAATGTCCGCCCACGAAGGGGTCGGGTAATTGAAAATGCTGGAATACTTGGCTTTGCCGGTCAACAACTCATCGGTCAACTGGTCGCGAGTGACCCCCAAGGTTTCGGTGGCCGAATAGATGTACAAACCATGGCCCGCTTCGTCTTGCACTTTGGCCAACAAGATCATCTTGCGTTTCAAAGTGGGGGCTCGGGTGATCCAGTTGCCTTCAGGCAATTGACCAACGATTTCAGAATGGGCGTGCTGTGACATTTGCCGGATCAAAGTTTTGCGGTAAGCTTCCGGCATCCAGTCACGCGGTTCAATTTTTTCCTCGCGATCAATCTTGGCCTGAAACTCAGCCATCAACTCTTCGGGTTCTGCTTGCCCTTTGGCATCGGTTAAACCTTGTGAATACATGTCATTCTCTTCATCTTGTGTAGTAAAAATAGCGCTGATGTTACCTGTTTCATGGTGATTTTTTCATCAAAATCAATGATCCACAGATTTCAACAACATGGCCATGCCTTGCCCCACCCCAATGCACATGGTGCACAAGGCATAGGTGCCGCCGGTGCGTTGCAGTTGGCGACTGGCCGTCAACGCCAGCCGGGCACCAGACATGCCCAATGGATGACCCAGGGCAATGGCGCCACCGTTGGGGTTGACCCGAGGATCGTCATCGGCGATTTTCAACAGGCGCAACACCGCCAATGCTTGTGAAGCGAAGGCTTCGTTCAACTCAATCACCGACAGGTCGGCAACACCCAAACCATACCGCTGCAGCAATTGTTGGGTGGCAGGCACCGGACCGATGCCCATCACGTCTGGATCGACGCCGGCCACGTTGGCTCCGATGAATTCGGCGATCGGTGTCAGGCCATAGGCTGCAACGGCCTCGGCGGAAGCCACCAGCAGCGCACAAGCCCCATCATTGACCCCGGATGCATTGCCAGCCGTCACGGTGCCATTGGCCCGGAACGGCGTGCCCAATTGCGCCAGTTTTTCCAATCGGGTGTCGGCCCTGGGGTGTTCGTCTTTGGCCACCACCACCGGTTCACCTTTGCGCTGCGGAATGCTCACCGGCACGATTTCGGCGTTGAACACATCGGCCTGTTGGGCAGCGGCGGTTTTCTGTTGGCTTTGGAAGGCAAACAAGTCCTGATCTTCGCGGCTGACTTTGAATTTCTCAGCCACGTTTTCTCCGGTTTCAGGCATCGAATCGGTGCCATACATCTGTTGCAGGCGCGGGTTGATGAAACGCCAACCGATGGTGGTGTCAAAGATTTCAGCCTTTCTGGAAAAAGCCGCATCGGCTTTGGGCATCACCAAGGGCGCTCTGGACATCGACTCAACCCCGCCAGCAATCATCACCCGGGCATCACCAAAGGCGATGGTGCGGGCGGCCATGGCCACCGCATCCAAGCCGGAAGCACACAGGCGATTGACCGTCATGCCAGCCACATTGGTGGGCAAACCAGCCAACAAAGCAGCCATTTTCGCCACATTGCGGTTGTCTTCTCCGGCCTGGTTGGCGCAACCGGCGATCACGTCATCGATGTCGTCTTTGGGCAAGCTGGGATTGCGTTCCAATAAAGTACTGATGACATGGGCCAGCAGGTCATCTGGCCGGACGGCAGACAAACCACCACCGTAGCGTCCAATTGGCGTTCTGATGCCGTCACAAATAAACACCCGATTCATGCTAAATTCCTGATGTATGGTGACAGGCGATAACGGTCATCGCCAAACCATTGATGCAAGTGTTCCAGGGCCTGGGCAATCTGTGACCAACCCAACTCCTCGGCAAAAGCCAACAAGCCTTTGGGGTAATTAACCCCATAACGCATGGCCAGGTCCACATCCCGGGCAGAACACACCCCATTGAACACCGCATCAGCGGCTTCATTGACCAGCATGGCGATGGTGCGCAGGGCCACCATGGCCGGTTGATCAGGACAAACCATCACTTGTTTGCCCATGTGGTTGAATAGGGCCACGATGCGATTGCGCATGAACTGATTGACACCGGGACTGAAACACACGTTGACCGATTGGCTGTTCAGGTAATCAAATGACAGGTCGACCAAACAGACGGGGCCATTGAGTGCCACTTCCAAGTCTTTGGCCAAGCGACCATCGGTCGGTTTGATGCGACAACCACTGACCACCACTTCATCGCCTTTCCACTTGCGTTGGTCATGCTCAAATTCACAAAACATGCGACTGAAATGGGTCATCTCTTCAGGCACCGTCAGCAAATCAAATTCGGCATCACTGTGGATGTATTCAGGTTTGGGTTTGGCTGCACCTTCGGCATGCGAATAAAAACCCTGACCGGTCTTGCGACCCAAGGTGTTGGCATGAACCATCTCTTGCTGGATCAGAGAAGGTCTGAATCTGGGGTCGTTGTGCATGGCTTGATAGACGGTTTGACTGACGGCATAATTGATGTCGATGCCAATCAGATCCATCAGCTCAAATGGCCCCATGCGAAAGCCAGCCGCTTCGCTCATGATGGCGTCGATTTGTCGGTGCCCAAGCAACTGCTCCTGACACATTTTCAAAGGTTCACCATAATAAGCACGGGCCACCCGGTTGACGATGAAACCCGGAGAAGACTGGGTTTTGACCGGGATTTTTTTCCAGGATTTACAGATTGCTGTGGCTTGTTCAATGTGGGCCTGGTCGGTCAACAAACCAGAGACCAATTCAACCAACTTCATGACCGGTGCGGGATTGAAAAAATGCAAGCCAAACAAACGACTGGGGTCCTGCATGCCCGCTGCTATGGCGGTGATCGAGATGGAGGATGTGTTGGTGGCCAATAAAGCCAAGCTGGAAGTGATGATTTCCAATTGTTTGAACAAAGCCTGTTTGATGGCCAAATCTTCGGTGATCGCTTCCACCACCAAATCACATGCACTGAAATGGGCCAAATCATCAACCAGCTCAATCCGTGCCAGCCATTCGGTGATTTGTTCCTGACTGATCTTGCCTTTGAACGCCCGCTTTTTCAGGCGCTCTTGTAACTGGGCCATGGCCTGTTCGGCAAAGCCTTCCTGGGCGTCATACAGCACCACCTGCTGACCATGGCTGGCCGCCACTTCGGCGATGCCAATGCCCATGGTACCAGCCCCTATCACGCCCACTTGTTTGATCGCTTCACCCATCATCGACCTTTGAATTCCGGGGTTCTCTTTTCATTGAATGCGGCCACCCCTTCGGCAAAATCATCACTCAGACCACAAACCCGCTGCACATCCCGTTCGCGATCCAAATGCTCACCAAAGCGGTTGGAATAGGATTCATCAAAAATGTTCTTGATGAAGGACAAAGCCCGGGTTGGGCGGTTGGCCAGCTGTTGCACCAAGGCTTGGACCTGGTCCTCAAATTGATCGTCCTCAATGGCCTGGTAGATCATGCCAATGCGTTCGGCTTCTGCGGCGGCAACGGGTGTGCCCAACATGGTGATGGCCTTGGCCCGGGCCAAACCAATCAATTTGGCCAGAATCCAAGTCCCATTACAATCAGGTATCAAGCCAATGGAAGAAAATGCCTGGATGAACTTGGCCGATTGCTTGGCCACCACGATGTCACAATTCAAGGCCATGTTGGCCCCAGCTCCGGCGGCCACCCCATTGACCGCACAAACCACCGGTGCCTGAATGGATTTCAACAAGCGCAGGTTTTTGTTGAAGCCATTTTCCAATTTTTCACCCAAGTCGGTTTTCTCGCCGGGTTGGGTGATGCGCTCACCCAAGTCGGCACCGGCACTGAAGCCCCGGCCAGCCCCGGTCAACAACACACAACGCACTTGACTGTCATTGACCAAATCATTCAGCACCAAGAACAATTCCTGATGCATTTGGTCATTGAATGCGTTGAGTTTGTCGGGGCGATTGAGGGTGATGGTGACGACTTGATCGACTTTGTGGTAGGTGATGGTGGTTAAATCTTTAGACAGGTCTGTCATGGGGGCCCCAGTGGTCAATTTTATCAACGCAATATTATACGTTAGTTTTGTCACTTCATTCATTCGGATCCGCGCTTTTTTTGCCAGTCGCCGGATTCAATCAGGTCACTTTTCACCTCCAATAAGCCGCGTAAAAGTTTGACTACATGGACAAAATTTGACACAGTCAGTGACGGCTCTTGCGGCCAAGACCCAGACAAGTACCAAACCACGCCAATCAAACCATGACGGTGTCTTTGATTTACATTGCAGGTCCTTTCTTTTAAACTGATGATTGTGTGTAAAGTCTGTGTATTCCTGTTTTGGACTTGGCTGGGTCTGTCTCTGTTGACGCCTGCCGCCGTGGCCCAACCGATAACCGCAGCTGTCGACCCATCGATCCCAGCTGTGGTGCGCTATTGCATTGACCCCAACTGGTTTCCCTATGAAAGTGCCATCCAAGGCAAACACCAAGGCATTTCGGCAGATTTCGTGCAGCTGTTGCAAGCACGCACTGACCTGCAGCTGCAATGGGTGAAAAGCAAAAACTGGTTACACACCATTGAGTTGCTGCGCAACGGCTCATGTGACATGACACCCATGCTGAACCACACCGAGGAACGGGATGAGTTTTTGGATTTTACCGATGTGTGGTACCGCTCGCCGAATGTCCTGATTTCTTTGCGTGATGAACCCTTTTTGCAAAGCCTGGACCATTTGGATGGTCGCAAAGTGGCACTGACTGCCGGTTATCGCATCACCAGTTATGTGCAACAACATTACCCAGCAATCGACTACCTGGAAGTAACGGATGAATTGGCCGGCATCCAAGCGGTGATCGATGAGCAAGTGGACGTGTTCATTGGTAGCATGCTGTCGGTCAATAACCACATCCAAGCCAATGGTTTGAATGAAGTCAAGATCGCTGGCTGGGTCGGTCCCGAAGACTTGTTGCGGGTTGGCGTGAGGCCCTCGCACCAGGCTTTGATTCCGGTGATCAACCAGTTCATTGCCCAGATCAGTGAAGCCGATCGCATTGCCATGCACAAAAACTGGAATGACATCACCCTGATCGACAACAGCAACCAAGAACTCCTGAGGCAAGTGATCTTGGGTTTCAGTCTGATCTTGTTGGTTGGCATCATGTACCATTTGTTGATCCGCAAGATGAACAAAAAGTTGCTGGCTCAAAATGCAGAATTGCAGTCCTTGAAAGCAGCCTTGACCGAAACCAACCAAGAACTGGTGTTTTTGACCAACCATGATTTGTTGACCCAAATCCACAATCGCCACTATTTCAACCAATTGTTGGAACGCCTGTCCAGCAAAAAAATCAATTCCAACTCATTTTGCATGGTGTTCTTTGATTTGGACCATTTCAAATCCATCAATGACCGTTTTGGTCATCAAGTTGGAGACCGCGTCTTGAAACAGCTCACCGCCACCATTCGCCCATTGTTGGGTGACAAGCATGTGTTCATCCGTTGGGGCGGCGAAGAATTCGTGATCCTGTGTCAGGACACCAACGAACTGAGTGCCAGGCGTTTGTGCCTGGAAATCAAGCAGGCCTTGGATGACCTGTCCATCGATCCGGTGGGTCACATCACGTGCAGTTTTGGCATTGCCAGTAAACAAGCCGATGAATCCATCATGCAATGCATCGAACGGGCTGATCGGGCCATGTATCAGGCCAAAGCCAATGGCCGCAACCAAATCATCACCGCGCAGAAAATGGGTTCTTGATTAAACAGTTGCTGTGGATTTCAGTCATTTTTGGATTATACGAAGACAGTCGGAAGTATGCTATGATGTTTTTATTTGAGCTTTGCCATGCGCCAGATCGTCCGCTGCTTGCTTTGTTTATGGATCGCCACCCCTTCTGCCCAGACATGGCCTGAGGCCACGCCGGCAGAGGTGAACATGGATGTCACCCACATCAATGCCGCCATCAACATGATCGAATCAGGTAACTATGGGGCCATTCGGTCACTGGTAATCATCAAAGATGGGTATTTGGTGACCGAGCGGTATTTTGGCAACCAAGGAGAAAAAAGGCCGGTTTATTCAGTCACCAAGAGTGTTGGCTCGGTATTGCTGGGCATCGCCCAATACCAAGGAGCTGACATCGATGTGAATGCTCCCATGATGAATTACCTGCCACAATACAGTGACATCCCCAATATCAACCAGGCCAATGCCATCTCCCTGCATGATTTATTGACCCAACGCCATGGCTATGGCTGGGATGAATGGAGCGTGCCCTACGGCACCCCCAACAACCCCCTCTCGCAAATGTTGCAGCAAAGTGACTGGTACCGCCATGCCCTGCAGTGGCCCATTGTGCGCGCTCCTGATCTCAAATTTGCTTACAGCACCGGTCATTCTTCATTGATGAGTCCTATTTTGCAACAGGCCACTGGCGAAGACGTTTATGACTTTGCCACCAATGAATTGTTCATTCCATTGGGCATCGAAGACACCCATTGGGAATTGATCGACGGCGGCGGCGCCCAAGGACAAGGCATCACCGAGTTTCCATTTGGCATCGAACCCTTGGGCTTTGGTCTGTGGCTGCGGCCCCTGGACATGGCCAGAATTGGCGAATTGTATCGGCTGGGCGGCCAGTGGCAAGGACAAAGAATCTTAAGCCAGGAATGGATTGAGCAGTCGGTGCAGAGGTACAGCGACGGCAACAGCGATGGTGACGTGTTCATTGATGAGTACAGCGGTTACGGCTACCAATGGTGGACGCTGCGTTTTGTCGATGACGCGGCACAGAGCACCGATGCCTATTACGCCAATGGCTATGGCCGACAATTCATCATGGTGCTGCCGGCATTGAACAGTGTCATCGTCTCCACCGCAGATGATTACGGTTACTCAGGACCGGGCATTGGCACCGTCATGCGCGAGCAATTGTTGCTGGCTTATGATCGGGAAGACACCCCGGTGCCCCTCACCCATGACTACAATGGTTCGTGGCATTGGCCGGAAAATTCGGGCCAGGGCATTGATTTCCAGATATTGAATGACAACAGCACCATCATTGGCTTTTGGTACACCTACGACGCCACCGGTGGCGGCCAGCGTTGGTTCACTTTTCAAGGAACGGTGCAAGACACCTTGGCAGAATTCACCATCTATACCACAAGCGGGGGCCAATTTGTTGAGGGCACCGCACCCGAGTTGGGGGTTTGGGGGTCTGGTAGCTTGGTCATTCATGGTTGTACAACCGGTCTGTTTCAATTCAATTCAGATTCAGAAGGGGTCGCGGGCGAGATCCCCTTGTCGCGCATCACCGCCGCTTTTGGCAATTGCTTGCCATCCAACAGCCAAGCCAAACAACAATCACAGCGTAAGGCCCAACCCTTGGGTTACATTCATTGAACCAAAAAAAACGGGCCTGAGCCCGTTTTTTTTGTTGTTGTCGTTGGCCTGGCTGGACTTGAATCAGCCGCCCAACAAGCCATTCAAATAACCCATTTTCCAGGCACCGGCCACGGCACCACCCAATACCAAGATGGTGATGACCCATTTCAACATACCCCCGCCGCCACCGGAGTCAGCTGGCACTGCATGTTGCGCAGTGGGGGAGGATTTGGCTGGTTTGTCTTTACTGGCACCTTCCAGCGCCGGATCGGTCATGCCCGGGGTTTGTACCAGGAAACGGATGTTATCGAGTTTCAACTCATCGCCCACGCTCAAGTCGGCTTTTTCCACTTTTTTGCCATTGACGAAAGTGCCATTGGAAGAACCCAAATCAGTCACCACCAAGCCCGTGGCCTCGGCATCAATTTGCGCGTGTTTGCGAGAAATGCCATCGGCATTGACACAAATGTGGCATTCTGAATGGCGGCCGATGATGGTTGAACCTCGCAAGGGATAAGTCTTACCAAAGTAAGCACCGGACACCCCACGCAGGATGAATTTGGGTAAGGCCATTCTGACCCGGGTGCGGTTGTCGTCTTCTTCCTCTTCAACGGCACCTGATGGCATCGCTTTCATGTGCACCTGGGCCGCAATCAACAAGTCACCTTCCCGAACTTCTTTGGACGATTTGACCAACTTACCATTGACCGAAATCAAACGGGCTTCATTGTCGACGCTGACCGAACAATCACTGCCATCGACGGTGATGGTGGCATGGATGGAACCCAAGCCTTTGTCTTCAATTCTGATGTCAGCCTGTTCAGAGCTGCCAAGGGTGTACTGACCGGATTGCAAATCCACATCTGCATGATCACCATGAGGAAAATGTAATTTCATAAGTATGACCCGTTAAATTTCGTTCGATTATAGCAAACTATTGATGGCAGACAAAATTTTAAGCCTGCCACCAGAGACTTCTTATTCAGGATGCCAGATTGATCACAGTTTTGCCGCCCATGTAAGGCTGCAATGCAGTGGGCACGTTGATGCTGCCATCTGCATTTTGGTAATTTTCCATCACCGCAATCAAGGCGCGCCCGACGGCCAAACCAGAACCATTCAAGGTGTGAACCAGCTGTGGTTTTTTCACATCAGGAGCCCGAAACCTCGCCTGCATGCGGCGGGCCTGAAAGTCGGTGCAATTGGAACACGAAGAAATTTCACGGTAGGTGTTTTGCGCCGGTAGCCACACTTCGATGTCGTATGTTTTGGCGGCCGAAAAGCCCATGTCCCCGGTGCACAGCACCATCACTTGATAAGGCAATTCCAAAGCTTGTAATACCGCTTCGGCATGACCGGTCATGGCTTCCAATGCCGCATATGATTCATCGGGGTGCACAATTTGCACCATTTCCACTTTGTCAAACTGGTGCTGTCTGATCATGCCTTTGGTGTCTTTGCCGTAACTGCCTGCTTCCCGCCGAAAACAAGGGGTGTGGGCGGTCATCAATACCGGTAACTCGGCCTGCTCCAGGATCGTGTCTGCCACCAAGTTGGTCAGCGGCACTTCAGCTGTGGGAATCAAGTACCGTTCATCTTCGGTGATGAACGCGTCATCGGCGAACTTGGGCAATTGACCACTGCCTTGCATGGTGGCGGCATTGACCATGTACGGCACATAGTATTCCTGGTAACCATGTTGGGTGGTGTGCAGGTCCAGCATCAGCTGTGCCAAAGCGCGGTGCATTTGGGCCACTTCGCCAGTCAACAGGGTGAAGCGTGAACCGGACAAGTTGGCTGCTGATTCGGCATCCAGACCCCGCTGCACTTCGCCCAAGGCCACGTGATCCTTGACTGGGAAATCAAATGCTTTGGGGGTACCCCATGAACGGATCACCACATTGTCATTTTCGTCTTGACCCACTGGCACCGATTCATGGGCCAGATTGGGGGTATACAAAGTGATGCCCTCCATCGCCTGTAAGATTTCTTTCAAGCGGGACTTGGAGTCTTCCAACTGTTCACCCATTTGTGCCACCTCATCCAACAACGGCTGAATGTCTTGTCCTTGGCTTTTGGCTTGACCAATGGATTTGGAAATGGTGGTTCTTTGGTTTTGCAGGGCTTCGGTTTCAACTTGAATGGTCTTGCGCTCGGCTTCCAACTTTTGCCACTCTTCCATTGGCAAAGCATAACCTCTGTGGGCCAACTTTTCTGCGGTGGTGTCCAACGCTGTGCGCAACAATTGGGGATCTAACATGTCCGATAATCCAGGAAATTTTCAAAGGGCGACATTGTAGCCCAGATGCATTGGCTTGAGAAGCGCAGTACCGGCTAAATCAAGCAGAATGGCAGACGCTGGGGGGCGATCAATCCGGATCCCAACCAAAGGGGGTGTCGGCCGAACGGTATTTATCCAGCCATTGCCGATGGGCTTGTAATTCGTCGGCACTGGGGGTCACCATTTGCAAAGGTGGGATGCCTGACAAATCGAAGGTCATGCCTTGTTGTGCGGCCTGATCATTCAGGTTGAGCTTGAGCTTGGTTTGACCACCGGTCATGGCCATGTAAACTTGGGCCAATATTTCCGAGTCCAATAAGGCCCCATGCAAGGTCCGGTGTTCGTTGTTGATGGCGTAACGTTTACACAAGGCATCCAGGTTGTTTTTGGCCCCGGGATGCTTTTTCTTGGCATATTCCAGGCTGTCAGTGATCACACAGCGGTCTTCCAATTGAAAGTCCTTGCCACACAAACCCAACTCATGGTTGATGAACCCCACATCGAACGGGGCATTGTGGATCACCAGCTCTGCCCCATCAATGAATTCGATGAAGTCGTCCACAATGCGGGAAAACACCGGTTTATCTGACAGGAAATCATTGCTCAGTCCGTGGACTTCCAGGGCTTCGTCATCGACCCGATACATCGGGTTGATGTATTGGTGGTAATGTTGGTTGGTGATTTCACGGTTGATCACCACCAAGGCACCGATCTCAATGATTCGATGCCCGTCCTGTGGTCGCAAACCGGTGGTCTCGGTGTCCAACATGATCAATTTATTGTGGGTCATTTCAATTGCTCCGCTTGGGTTCTGGCGGCCTCATCCACCCGTTCATTTTCGGGGTGACCAGAATGGCCCTTGACCCAATGCCAATGGATCAGATGCGGGCTCATCTGCTGCTCAAGAAGCTGCCACAAATCTTTGTTTTTGACTGGTTTTTTGGCGGCATTTTTCCAGTCTTTGGCTTTCCAGCCAGTCAACCACCGGGTGGCCCCGTCCATCACGTACTTGGAGTCGGTGTACAGCTCAATCTCGCAGGCCTGGCGCAAGCGTTTCAAGGCCTCAATCACCGCGGTGATTTCCATGCGGTTGTTGGTGGTGTCGGCCGCTTGACCCGCAATCATTTTTTCTGTTTTTTGGTACTTCAACAAAGCCGCCCAACCCCCAGGCCCGGGATTGCCCAGACAGGATCCATCGGTGAAGATTTGAATTTTTTTTCGGCCAACGGCTGCGGTCACTTGGGTCACTTGTAATTGCACAAAACTTGGTGCATGATAATTCATTTGCGGTGAGAAAAACACCACGATTGTCACATGAGTTTCCAGATCACCCCCATCCCCGCCTTCAATGACAATTACATTTGGGTCATCGACAACGGCCAACTGGCAGTGGTGGTGGACCCAGGTGTGGCCGCACACGTGGATCAATTCCTCAGCGCCAAGCAGTTGCATTTACACAGCATCCTCATCACCCACCACCATTGGGACCATGTCAATGGGGTGGAGTCACTGCAACAACAACATGCCTGCCCCGTTTATGCCCCAGCGGATGAGCGCATTCCAGGTCAATGCACCGTGGTGCAAGAAGGCAGCCTGGTCGAGCTGACCGAATTGGGACTGCAGTTCCAGGTCTTGGAAACCCCCGGTCACACCCTGACCCACGTGTGTTATGTGAATCAGGACTGGTTGTTTTGTGGTGACACCTTGTTCAGCATGGGCTGCGGTCGCATGTTTGAAGGCAAACCCAATCAATTCAATCATTCACTGAATAAAATCAAATCTTTGCCTGATGATTTGAAAGTGTTTTGTACCCATGAATACACCCTCAGTAATTTGCAATTTGCCCGCCACCTCGAACCAGACAACGCCGACATCGCGGCCTTCGAAGCCCAAATCCAGGCAAGCCGTCAAGCCAATCAACCCAGTTTGCCCAGCCAATTGGGCTTGGAAAAGCAACTCAATCCATTCCTCCGAACCGATCAAGCTGAATTGCGACAAGCGGTGGCCCAAATCCAAGGCTCCGCAATCACCGATGAGGTGACGTGTTTTGCCCACATCAGGGCTTTGAAAGACCAATTTTAACCGGCCTTGGCCACACCACCGATTTAACAACTGTTTACCGCAAAAACATGGCCATCATGGTAAAAAATGGTATGATATTGGTGGGGGAAAAACGAACGAATGAAAGAATTTGTCCACACAGTTGTTGCGCTCTCGTTGCTGATCTTTCAAGTAACGGCCCACTCACAAGCCAACAATGCACTGAAAAAAACCTACCGCATCGGTTATTTCGACACCCCTCCTTTGCAATTCAGAAATGACAAGCTGAATCAGCCCGATGGCTTGGCCATCGAAATTCTCAACAAAATGGCCGAGGAACATGGGTTCACCATCGACTGGGTCTATGGTGACTTTCCTGATTTGATGGCCATGATGAAGGCCAAACGACTGGATGCTTTACCATCACTGGGCTACTCGGTACAACGAAGTGAATTTTTAGACTACCCCAAAACCAACTTTTCCAATGTCTGGGGCCAAGTGTTTTTGTCCAGTGACTCAAAGATTGAAAGCCTGTTTGACCTCGATGGCAAAACCATAGCCTTGCTGGAAAACGGTGTCAATGGCCTGAATTTCATCAACCAATGCGAACAATTCGAAGTGGATTGCCGCTATGTTTACGGCAAGAGCTATGCCGAAGTGTTTCAAATGGTGGCCAACAAATCGGCCGATGCCGCGGTGTCCAACAACCTGGCCGGCTTGGACTTCCAACAGGATTATAACCTGTTGGTCAGCAGCATCATCTTCAACCCATTCAAAGTCTTTGTCACCACCCCCAAAGGCACCAATGCCGAACTGTTGGCAGCCTATGACCAGACCCTGGGACGGTGGAAACAAGAACCCGATTCATTTTATTACCAGGCCCGCAGCAAATGGACTTTGGCCCAAGAAGACAACACCATTCCGAGTTGGATATGGTATTCATTGTTGGGTCTGTTGATATTCGGCTTGGTCACCATGGTGGCGGCGGTGTTGTTCAAACGCCAGGTCAAATACCAAGTGACCAAACTGATGCAGCGAGAGATCCAACTGAATCAGGTCATCAACATTGTGCCGCACATGATTTTTGCCAATGATTATGAAGGGAAAATCATTTTGGCCAATGAAAATGCCTGTCAATTTTTCGGCATTGACAAAGACGACATCGAAAGCAAGAACATCTACAGCATTTTGCGCAGCAACGCCAACTTCGAAAACCTGATCAACTACACCACCTCTTCCAACCCCTTCAACACCGAAGTGGTGGCCAAAGACATCACCGGCACCACCAAGACCTTGATGATGTCCAAGGTGCCCTATTCTGGCCGCCAGGACTTGGAGCCGGCCATGGTTACTGTGGGGGTGGACATCAGCCAGGTCAAAGCCTATGAAGAAGAAATTTTGTATATGGCCCATTATGATTCATTGACCGATTTACCCAACCGGGAATTGCTCAAAGACCGCTTAAAATCCTCATTGGCCCGGGCCAAACAGTTCAATCATGTGGGCGGCATTTTGCACATCGACCTGGACAACTTCAAAAACATCAATGATTCGCAAGGACATCAGGTGGGTGACAAGCTGATCAAAAAAGTGGCATTGCGAATCAAATCCTGTGTTGGTCCGGGTGACACCCTGGCCCGCTTGGGTGGCGACGAATTCATCATCGAATTACCGGAATTGAAAAATGAACTGGTCACGGCCGAGAAGCAAGCCATCGAAGTGGCCGGCATGGTGTTGAAAAAATTGAAACAACCCATTGGCATAGAAGGCAACCACTACCACATCACAGCCAGTGTGGGCATCGTGATTTATCCGCGCGATGGCAACCACCAATCGGTCCTGTTGCAACGGGCCGACACCGCCATGTTTGAAGCCAAAATCAAGGGCCGCAACCGCATCCAGGTGTTTGAGGAAGGCATCGAGTCGCGGGTTAAAAAGAATCACCAGCTGGAAAATGATTTGCGTCTGGCCCTGAAAAACAACGAAATCAACGTCCTGTACCAACCGGTGGTGGATGCCGAAACCGAAACCATTGTGGGCTCTGAGGTGTTGTTGCGCTGGCAGCACCCCACCGAAGGGGAAATCATGCCCACCGAATTCATCCCCATTGCGGAGCAGGCCCAGCTGATTCTGGAAATCGGTTATTGGACCATTGAAGAGGCCTGTAAACAAATCATCAAGTGGAAAGACCGGGCGCAAAGACCATTTTTCCTGGCCGTCAACTTATCGGTCATCCAAATCCGGGACCGCAATTTTCTGGAACGGGTTACCGCCCTCATCCACCAGTACAAAATCCCCAAAGACTATTTGGAGTTTGAAGTCACCGAATCGATTTTATTGAGCGAGAACCAACGCTCCATTGAAATCATCAACCAATTGAAATTACTGGGCATCAAACTGTCCATTGATGATTTTGGCACCGGTTATTCATCGTTTGATTACATCCGCAAGCTGCCGTTGGACAAAATCAAAATCGACAAATCATTCATCAAAGACGTGCCGGCAGACACCAGCAGCACCACCATCGTCAAAACCATCCTCAAAATGGCCGAAGAAATGCAACTGGAAGTGGTGGCCGAAGGGGTGGAAACCGCCACCCAAATCGCCTTTTTGAAGCAGCACCATTGCCAGTATTTTCAGGGTTATTACTTTTCCAAACCCAAGACCGAAGCCCAGTTACTGGCCAAACACAAACTTTAGGCCCGGAACTAGCGGCCCAGCCCCATGGATTGAGGTGCCCCAGGACTCAAATCAACCGTTCTTTGGTGGTGGCTGCTGTCGCTCAAAAATCCATTTTTTGGGTGTCGACAAACCCTCGTGGTAGCGGTACCCATCAACCTCCAAAGACTTGATTTGATCAACTTCCTTGATTTGGTGATTGATGATGGCCCGGGCCATCATGCCTCGGGCTTGTTTGGCGAAAAATGAAATGCTGCGGGTTTTGCCTGCTTTGGTGTCTTTGAAGTCGATGGTCAGCACCTCACCTTTAAGGGCTTTGGGTTGCACGGCTTTGAAATACTCATTTGAAGCCAGATTGACCACCACATCCCCGGATTTAACTTCCTGATTGATTTTTTGGGTGATCTTGTCACCCCAAAATTGGTACAAATTATCGCCCCGCTCATTGGCCAGGCGGGTCTTCATTTCCAAGCGATAAGGCAAGATCAAATCTTGGGGACGCAAATAACCATACAGGCCTGACAGGATGCGCAAATGGTTTTGCGCGTATTGCCATTCATCGGCACCCATGCTGTCGGCGTCCAAGCCGTTGTACACGTCACCTTTGAAGGCCAGCGCCGCTTGTTTGGCCACCCCCAGACGCAAAGGTGTTTTAAAACGTTGAAAACGACCGTGGTTGAGCTCGGCCAAGGACTCACTGACCGACATCAGTTGCGCGATTTGTTGGGGACCAAAAGTCTTGAGCTCTTTGACCAAAATTTTGGCATCACGAAGCATGGCAGGTTGACTGTGTTCGGCGTATTCATGGGCAGTGAAATCCTGCCCCTTGGAGGGTGACAGTAATAGGATCATAATAATTCTTGTAGTGTAGTGGCCAATGCTTCTGTTATGTGGTCAATTTCAGCGGCTTCAATGATCAATGGCGGCATCATGTAAATCAAATTCATGAAGGGACGAATCCACACCCCTTTGGCCACCATGCGCTCTTGAATGGCTGCCCAATTGATGGTTTGGTGCAATTCCACCACTCCGATGGCGCCCAGCACCCGCACGTCTTTGACCGCTGGATGAGCAGACAAATCCTGCAGGCCCTGTTGCAACGAGCTGGCGATGGCAGACACCCGTTGTTGCCAGTCACTGTTGACCAACAGTTGGGTGCTGGCCAAAGCCACGGCACAGGCCAAGGGGTTGGCCATGAAAGTGGGCCCGTGCATGAAGTGGGTGCCGATGCCATCGGCCACCATGCGGTTACACAGCACCGCCGACAAGGTCATGTAACCGCCGGTCAATGACTTACCCAAACACAGGATGTCTGGCGCCACAGCGGCATGTTCATAGGCAAACATCTTGCCCGTGCGAGCAAATCCGGTGGCGATTTCGTCAAAGATCAACAACACCTGGTATTCATCACACAAGGCCCGCACCTGTCGCAGGTATTCAGGCGAATAAAAATTCATGCCCCCGGCCCCCTGTACGATGGGTTCAAAGATCACCGCAATGATGGACTCATGATGTTCCGCCAAGGCTTGCTTGAATTCATCCATGCAATGGTCTTCCCAAGCTTGGTCGAAACCACAGCGAGGCGATGAAATAAACAGGTGTTGATGCAACAAATGGCTGAATTTGTGGTGCATGCCAGTCACGGGATCACACACCGACATGGCACCAAACGTGTCGCCATGATAGCCCTTGGCAAAAGTCAGGAAGCGGTGCTTTTTCGTCAAGCCTTGTTCAAAACAGTATTGCGCTGCCATTTTCATGGCCACTTCGACGGCCACCGAACCGGAATCGGCAAAAAACACCGCATCCAGTGACGGGTCGGTCATGGCGACCAGCTGTTGACCCAGCTTAATGGCCGGCTCATGGGTGAGGCCACCGAACATCACATGCGACATGTGTTGTAATTGATCGGTGACGGCTTGGTTCAACACCGGGTGGTTATAACCATGGATGCAACACCACCAGGATGACATGGCATCGATCAGCTGGCTGCCATCGGCCAACTGAATGCGCACCCCATTGGCCCCCACCACCGGATAAGTTTTGGTGGGATCAGACAAACTGGTATAGGGATGCCACAAATGCTGGCGGTCAAAGGCTATGTCCATGCAGTCCTGTCCCTCAATCCATGACCGTTCGAATCAAATCCATGCCAAAGCCACGACGAAACAAAAACCCTTGTCGTTTGGCTATTTCCTTGAGATCAGCACATGGTTTTCCTCGATACTTCTTCTCATAAACTTGGGCAATCACGGCCATGAAATCGATGTCTTCGGCCGCTCGGGATTGTTTGATTTGGTGGTCAGCCACCCCTTTGATTTGCAGCTCTTTGGCAATCCGTTCTGGGCCGTAGCCGCGGCTGGAACGCAGGCGCCAGTATGCTTCGGCAAAACGTTGGTCTGATAACAGGTTATCAGCCACCAAATCGGCGAGCAAACCTTCCACCACGGCCGCATCGTGGTTTTTGTTGAGCAACTTTTGTCGCAACTCTTCACAGGAATGTTCGCGCATGGCCAAACTGGCCACAGCCGAGGCACGGGCCCGCGCCTCGGGCGTGTGTTGGGCGGATTCTGCCATCAACCCTCGAACGGATCGATGTCGGCCGTCGCTTCGGAGGTTTGCACCGCTTCGGCTTTGGGCAGCAAGATGTCTCTGATTTTTTGTTCTAACTCAGCGGCTTGTTCAGGGTTGTCTTTGAAGTATTGTTTGGAGTTTTCTTTGCCCTGGCCGATGCGGATGTCACCATAGCTGTACCAGGCGCCGGCTTTACTGACCAAGTCATGGGCCACACCCAGGTCAATCAACTCGCCCAACAGCGATATGCCTTCGCCATACAGGATTTCGAATTGCACTTGTTTGAAAGGTGGGGCCATTTTGTTCTTAACCACTTTAACCCGCGTGTCATTACCGATCACTTCATCGCCTTTTTTGATGGCACCGATGCGGCGAATGTCCAGACGCACGGATGCATAGAACTTCAAGGCATTACCACCGGTGGTGGTTTCTGGACTGCCAAACATGACACCAATTTTCATCCTGATTTGGTTGATGAAAATGACCATGCAATTGGTGCGTTTGATGTTGGCGGTCAATTTACGCAGGGCTTGTGACATCAAGCGGGCTTGCAGGCCCATGTGCGAGTCACCCATGTCGCCTTCGATTTCGGCTTTGGGAGTCAAAGCCGCGACCGAGTCCACCACAATCATGTCAACCGCATTGGAGCGCACCAACATGTCACATATTTCCAAGGCCTCTTCACCGGTGTCCGGTTGTGAAACCAACAAATCATCAATGTTCACCCCCAACTTGGCGGCATAGGTGGGGTCCAAGGCATGCTCGGCATCAATGAAAGCCGCGGTGCCGCCTTTTTTCTGACATTCGGCCACTGCATGCAAGGTTAAAGTGGTTTTACCACTGGACTCAGGCCCATAAATCTCAACGATGCGCCCGCGGGGTAAGCCACCAATCCCCAAGGCCACATCCAATCCCAATGAGCCGGTAGAATACACATCGGTGGTCAACGCTTTGTTGTCACCCATGCGCATCACAGAGCCTTTGCCAAATTGTTTTTCAATTTGTCCTAAGGCCGCCGCCAATGCTTTTTTCTTGTTGTCATCCACTTTGTTTTGCTCCACAAGTTTGAGGTTATTTTTCATGATTTAGTCACCTATTATCGCATGTTCTGAAGATCGAAAAAATCAGTTAATTCTGATTAGTCAGTCCATAAATACTGAGTTCTTATGTATTATCAATGGTTTATTCTCAAAACTTGAGAATGGATATTTTTTAATTTTTTCCAGGCCCTTTTGTTAGAATGTCAGGTTTGAAAAAAATGCCGCCAACGCCATGAGCCAATCATCAAAGCACACCCCCATGATGCAGCAATTCCTGGCCATCAAAGCCGACTACCAGGACATGTTGTTGTTTTATCGCATGGGTGACTTTTATGAGCTGTTCTTCGACGATGCCATACAAGCGGCCAAGCTGCTGGACATCACTCTCACCCACCGCGGCAAATCCAATGGTGACCCCATTCCCATGTGTGGTGTGCCATTTCACGCAGCCGATAATTATCTGGCCAAATTGGTCAAACAAGGCTTGTCGGTGGCAATCTGTGAACAAACCGGTGATCCGGCCACCAGCAAAGGCCCGGTGACCCGCGAAGTGAAACGCATCCTGACCCCAGGCACGGTCACCGAAGAGGCCTTGATGGACGCCCACAAAGAGAACCTGTTGATGGCCATCCACAGCAACTCCCGGGGCCATGGTTTGGCCTATTTGTCTTTGGGCAGTGGCGAGCTCAAAGTGCAACAGATGGCCGACAAATCCACCCTCGAAGCGCAACTGACTCGGCTGGCTCCCAATGAGGTGCTGGTGGCCGAAAACCAGGATGTTGGGGCCAGCTTCAAAGCCTTCAACTGTGTGGCCAGACCGGCCTGGGACTTTGATCCAGAATCGGCCGAACATGCCATCAAAAAAACCTACCAAGTGCATGATTTGAGCCCATTTGGCATCCACGAATCCGACGTGTTTTTACCCGCCATTGGGGCCTTGTTACAATACGTCAAACACACACAAAAGGTCGACTTGGCGCATTTACAAGCGATACAAATCGAACACTTGGATCACTGTCTGCACATCGACGCCCAATCGCGCAAGAATTTGGAAATCAACCACCACCCAGATGGCAAAGATGAATTGACCCTGTGTGGCTTCATTGACCAATGCAGTACCGCCATGGGTTCCAGAAAAGTCCGGCGCTGGGTCAACCAACCGTTGCGTGACCGCCCCATTTTGAACCAACGCTTACAGTCCATTGCAGCGTTGATTGACTCTGGTCTCAACCCAGAATTGCAAAATCAGCTCAAAAGCATCGCGGACATTGAACGCATCGTCACCCGCATCAGCTTGTTGACCGCCCGCCCCCGCGATTTGGTGGCACTGCGTGAATCCTTGGCAGCCATCGACACCTTACAAGCCAGTGCCCAAGGCATTGACCAACCACCACTGGCAGATTTGGTGGCCAAACTCGATCCCCACACCGGGGTGCATGACTTGTTGTCGCGGGCCATCAAAGACAACCCACCGGTGGTGATTCGTGATGGCGGTGTGATTGCCGATGGCTTTGATGCCGACTTGGATGAATTGCGCACCATCAGCAGTGATGCCGGACAGTACATGCTGGATTTTGAGAACCAGCAACAGACCGAATCAGGCATCAGTTCTTTGAAAGTGGGCTACAACCGGGTACACGGCTATTACATCGAAGTGTCGAAGGTCAACAGCAACAAAGTCCCTGAACACTACATCAGGCGCCAAACCCTGAAAGCGGTGGAACGCTACACCACGCCTGAATTGAAGCAGTTTGAAGAAAAAGTGCTGTCCAGCAAAGAAAAGGCGCTGGCCCATGAAAAGGCCCTGTATCAAGCCTTGTTGGAAGGCTTGTCACCCAACATCGCTGCCTTACAACAATTGGCCGATGCCGTCAGTGAACTGGATGTGTTGGCCAACTTGGCTGAGCGGGCCATGACCCACCGATTTTGTCAACCCACCCTCAGTGAAAAGGTGGTCATTGACATCAGCAAAGGCCGCCACCCGGTGGTGGAAACGATCCAGGAAACCCCGTTTGAGCCAAATGATCTGAACTTGCATGAGCAACAGAAAATGTTGATCATCACCGGCCCCAACATGGGTGGTAAATCGACTTACATGCGCCAAACAGCGATCATAGTGCTGTTGGCATCCATCGGCAGTTTCGTGCCTGCAGAACGCGCTGTGATTGGTGACATTGACCGCATTTTCACCCGCATTGGTGCCGGCGATGACTTGACCCGTGGGCGCTCAACCTTCATGGTGGAAATGTCTGAAACGGCCACCATCTTGCACAATGCCACCCACCAATCATTGGTGTTGATGGATGAAATTGGCCGTGGCACCAGCACCTATGATGGTTTGTCATTGGCCCATGCCTGTGCCATGCATCTGGCCCAAGTGAACCAATCATTCTGCCTGTTTGCCACGCATTACTTTGAAATCACCCAACTGGCCGATCAGCTGCCTACCGTCAGCAACGTGCATTTGAACGCCGTTGAACATGGTGACAGCATCGTGTTTCTGCACACCGTCAAAGCCGGTGCTGCCAACAAAAGTTATGGTTTGCAAGTGGCTGCCTTGGCCGGCTTACCAGCGGCCACCTTGAACAATGCCCGGGCCTATTTGAAACAATTGGAAAACCAAGATGAGCACCCACAACCGGTGCAATTTTCCTTATTTCAAGAACCACCGGCAGAACCCAATAAACTGGCCCAGAAGCTGCGTGAAATCGACCCCGATGAGCTGACAGCGAAACAGGCATTGGATCTGATGTATCAGTTGAAAAAATTACTGTAACTGATTGATAAAAAAAGGCTGTCATCATCGACAGCCTTCGTTTCTTATTCTTTGAACGGTCGCCCCGTCACAGTTCAAATTCAATCTTGTAAATCCGGGTCTGGTTTTCGGTGATGCCCAAGGTGCTGGGTGGCTTGAATATCCATTCATTGACTGACTGCACCGCCGGTTTGCCAAAAATTCGTCCGCGGGTTGAGTATTTCACTGGAGACACACTGACCACCCTGCCACTGGGATCGATGGTGACCTCCACATCCACCCATCCTTCCTGATTCTCCATGGCGGCCCGAACCGGGTATTTCACCGGTGCTTGCTGTAAAATTTCCCACTGGTAGGTGACCGTTTCAGCCGCCTCGGCAACCGGATCCAAATTGCCGGTCATGACTGGTGGATCAATGGAAGCGATGCTTTGATCGATTTCATTGCTGGCTGTGTCAGTGTCGGCACTGTCAGCCAACGATACTTCAGCTTGGGGTTCGGTGATGGACTCCTCCGCACCCGCTGCATCATTGGCATCAGCCACCGTGTCTGCCACTGCTTGGGTGGTCGCTTCATCCACCGGTGGTGGTGTGTTGGTCATGGTGGCCGCATCGGTCACCTCTTCGGCCGGTGGTTGGATCACGGCAGGCTCTTGCACCACTTGTTCTTCAATCACCGGTTCAGCCACCGCAGCAGGCACTGTGTCCTCATTTTCAACCGCAGCCTCTTCGGTTAACAGTTCATTGGCATCAAAGTCGTCTTCGGCATTGAGTTCTTCATTGGCCAATTCGGCGGCCATTTCTTCGGCCGTGGGTTTTTCGGCTTTGACTGAAATGGTTTCACCGATGGGCAAGTCCATTTCAATTTCAGTGGTTTCTTGCAGGCCGAAGTCAGACATGTCTATTTCAATGTCATTGTCTGGTTTGAAGTCGGGCTTATTGAGGTCAGCCGCTTTGGTGCGTTCAGGCAGCCCAGCTGACCAACTGGGTCTTTTGGTGTCGTCTTCTTGGGTTTCCTCTTCTTGTGCAACCGCCACAGAAAACGTGAAAAACAACAGAATGGTTAACAGGTGATGCAACATTTTTTATCTCGGGAATAACGCTTATTAACATCATTTTAACGACTGCATCACACTTTGCAATAAAATTGAAATTAATTCTTGCTTTTTACCATGTAATGGTATCTTTGTTCAAAAATGCATTTAACCCCTTTTGACCCTCCGCTGAAACCCGCACGGCAGCGATTACTTGGGTGGTGTATTCATCAATTTTCTTTTGCTGCGGTAAAGTTCTGCCAACCACTGAGAGCACCAGTTTTTTGCTGATTTCTTTGGCATTGGGTCCGGTTGCTGCCAACAAGTCCAGTTGATTTTCTACCCACGCATCCATCTCATCGGCGGTCACCACTTCCGAGGCAATGCCCAATTCTTTGGCTTGATGGGCATCAAAAATTTCTGCGGTTTGGAAATAGCGACGGGCTTTGCGGGTTCCTATGGCGTCAATCACATAGGGTGAAATCACCGCCGGCACCAGTCCCAATTTGGCTTCAGTCAGACCAAATTTGGCCCCCGCTTCGGCCACCACCAGGTCACAACAGCACGCCAGGCCTACGCCGCCGCCCAAAGCCAGGCCTTGTATTTTGGCGATGGTGGCTTTGGCATTGAAGTTGATCGACCGCATCAAAGCCGCCAATTTTTCCGAGTCGGCTTTGTTTTCTTGTTCGGTGGCCTGGGCCATGCCTTTCATCCAATGGATGTCGGCGCCGGCAGAAAATGATTTGCCGTTGGCTTGCAAAACAATGACCCGCACCGCGGTGTCATCGTTCAGCTTTTTGAACACCTGCGTCAACTCATCAATCATCTGCGCATTGAAGGCATTGTGCACATCAGGCCGGTTCATGGTCACATGGGCCACGCCGTTCTTGTGGGTTTTGAGTTGTATGGTTTGGTATGAATTAAACATGGAAATTCCTCTGAAATCACATCCTGAACACGCCGTAATTCACTGAGTCTACCTCAGCACACAAGCTGGCTTCAATGGCAAGTGACAAAATTTGTCGGGTATCTGCAGGATCGATCACCCCATCATCCCACAAACGGGCGGTTGAATAGTACGGATGACCCTGGTCTTCGTATTGAGATTTGATCTTTTCGTAAAATTTTTCTTTTTCTGCGGGATCCCAAGCTTGACCTTTTTTGTCCAGGCCATCCTGCTTCACTGTGGTCAACACCGAAGCGGCTTGATCGCCACCCATCACTGAGATTCGGGCGTTGGGCCACATCCACAAAAAGCGGCCCTGATACGCCCGGCCATTCATGGCATAGTTACCGGCCCCAAATGAACCACCTATCACCACCGTGAATTTGGGCACTTGCGCACAGGCCACTGCAGTCACCATTTTGGCGCCGTCTTTGGCGATGCCGGCATTTTCGTATTTCTGCCCCACCATGAAACCGGTGATGTTTTGCAAAAACACCAAGGGGATCTTGCGTTGATTACACAATTCCACAAAGTGCGCCCCTTTCAAGGCCGATTCTGCAAACAAAATGCCATTGTTGGCGACGATGCCTACCGGATATCCATTGATGTGGGCAAATCCACAGACCAAAGTGGTGCCGTAACGGGCTTTGAATTCTTGAAACTCAGAACCGTCGACCAAACGGGCAATGATTTCTTTGACGTCGTAAGGGATGCGGGTTGATTGCGGGATGATGCCATACAGCTCATGGGCTGGGTACAAAGGCTCGCGAGCCGGTTTGCGCTGTAACCAATTATGCTGTGGTCGATTCAAAAACTGCAAGGCATTGCGCGCCATCTGCAAAGCGTGCGGGTCGTTTTCGGCAAAATGATCGGTCACCCCGGATTTTGAGGAGTGGACCTCGGCGCCGCCCAAAGATTCGGCATCCACCTCTTCACCGGTGGCGGCCTTGACCAGTGGCGGCCCGCCCAAAAATATGGTGCCTTGCTCTTTGACGATGATGGCCTCATCACACATGGCTGGGACATAGGCCCCACCAGCGGTGCATGAACCCATGACCACGGCTATTTGGGGGATGTTTTTGGATGACAGCTGCGCTTGGTTGTAAAAAATGCGGCCAAAGTGCTCTTTGTCTGGAAAGACCTCATCCTGCAAGGGCAAAAATGCCCCACCTGAATCCACCAAATACACACAAGGCAATTGGTTTTCCAGGGCGATTTCCTGCGCCCGCAGGTGTTTCTTTACGGTCATGGGGAAATAAGTCCCACCTTTGACCGTGGCGTCATTGGCCACCACCATCACCGGTTGACCATGCACCAAGCCCACCCCCGCCACCATGCCGGCTGCCGGTGCGGCATCCTGATACATGCCATTGGCAGCCAACGGGGCCACCTCCAAGAACGGGCTGCCGGGGTCGAGCAACAAATTGATGCGGTCACGCACCAACAACTTGCCTCGGTCGGTGTGCTTTTGGCGAGAAGCGGCCGAGCCACCTTGGGCGGCGGCATTCAATTGGGTTCTTAAATCATCAACCAACTCGGTCATGAACGACCGATTGGACTCGTATTGTTCGGAGGCCGCGTCAATCTGGGTTTTGATGATTTTCATGGTTTATACCAATTCAACGGCAATGGCTGTGGCTTCACCGCCGCCAATGCACAAGGAGGCCACACCGCGTTTCAAACCGCGATTTTTCAGGGCGTGCAACAAGGTCACCAGGATGCGGTTACCGGATGCCCCAATGGGGTGACCCAACGCCGTGGCGCCACCATTGACATTGACCCGATCATGCGGAATAGACAGTTCATCCATCGCCGCCATGGTCACCACGGCAAAGGCTTCATTGATTTCAAACAAATCCACATCTGCCACTTGCCAGCCGATTTTGGCCAACAACTGCTGCATGGCCGAGACCGGCGCGGTGGTGAACCACTCGGGTTCATGGGCGAATTGGTGGTGACCCACGATGCGGGCCATGGGCGCCAAGCCCTGCGCTTGCACGTATTGACCACTGGCCAGCAACGTCATCGAAGCCCCATCGGATATTTTTGAGGCGTTGGCAGCCGTCACGGTGCCACCTTCCCGGCGAAACGCGGGTTTCAAATGCGGGATTTTGCTCAGATCACAGCGGGCTGGCTCCTCGTCGGTGGCCACCACCACCGAATCTTTTCGATGTTGCACGGTCACCGGCGTAATTTCCGCTTCGAAGGCACCGCCTGCGATGGCGGCATTGGCGCGCTTGACCGATTCCGCTGAAAACGCATCTTGGGCTTCACGGGTGTAGCTGTATTTGTCGGCACATGACTCGGCAAAATGTCCCATCATGTTGCCGTCATAAGGGTTTTGTAATCCATCAAAAAACATGTGATCCAACATTTGTGCATGACCCATGCGGTAGCCACCACGGGCTTTGGGCAACAGGTATGGGGCCATGGTCATGGACTCCAAACCACCGGCCAGGACCACTTGTGCCGATCCGGCTTTGATGGTGTCATGCCCCATCATCACGGTTTTCATGCCAGAACCACAGACTTTGTTGACGGTGGTACAGCGCACCGACATGGGCAAACCAGCACCCAGCACCGCTTGCCTGGCTGGGGCTTGACCCAAACCGGCCGGCAGCACACAGCCGATCAATGCCTCTTCAATCGCGTCGGCCTGAACTTGACCTGCCGCCACCGTGGCTTTGATGGCCTCAGCACCCAGTTGGGTGGAAGGGGTGTTGGCAAACTGGCCCTGAAATGAGCCGATGGCGGTTCGTTTGGCCGCCACAATGTAAACGTCGTTGGGGTTGATTTCTGTGGTCATGTTGTTCTCTCTGGATTATGGGTTGGCTTCAGGCTTTGGCATTGCGATACAGTTCGCGTCCAATCAACATCAATCTGATCTCATTGGTGCCGGCACCGATGTCATACAATTTCGCATCTCGCAACAGGCGCCCGGTGGGGTACTCGTTGATGTAACCATTACCGCCCAGGGTTTGGATCGCTTCCAAGGCCACTTGCACGGCAGCTTGAGAGGCAAAATACAAACAAGCGGCCGGATCCAAGCGTGATTCGATGCCCGAGTCGTAGTCTTTGGCGATGCCATAAGCAAAATAGCGGGATGCCTGTAAATCGGCATACATTTTACCAATCTTGGCTTGCATCAGGCCAAAATCACCCAAATCCCGACCAAATTGTTTGCGTTCTGCGATGTAAGGGACGGCCGCATCCATGGCGGCTTGCATGATGCCGATGGGACCGCCTGACAACACCAGGCGTTCGGTGTTCAGACCACCCATCAAGATGCCCACACCCTGATTGACCCGACCCAACACATTGGCTTCGGGAATGCGGCAGTCTTCAAACACCAGCTCACAGGTGTTCGAGCCACGCATGCCCAATTTGTCGAGCTTTTGCGCGGTGGTGAACCCAGGCATGCCCTTCTCGATCAAAAAGGCGGTCATGCATTGTGAGCCCGCTGACTGGTCTGCGGTGCGCATGTACACGATCAGCACATCGGCATCCGGACCATTGGTGATCCACATTTTGTTGCCATTGGCCACCCACTCATTGCCATCTTTGATCGCGGAGCAACTCATCGAGCCCACCACATCAGAACCGGCACCGGGTTCACTCATGGCCAAAGCACCGACGAATTCACCGGAACACAGTTTGGGCAGGTATTTTTGGCGTTGTGCCTCGTTGGCGTGTTTGTATAAATTGGCCACACACAAGTTGGAATGGGCCCCATAAGACAAACCCACCGAAGCCGAGCCACGGGAAATCTCTTCCATGGCGATCAGGTGCGCCAAGTTGCCCATTTCTGAGCCACAATAAGCCGCGGGGACGGTCATGCCCAACAAACCCATATCGCCCATTTTCTGCCACAAATCAGCCGGAAACAGGTTGTCATGGTCAATTTGTTCGGCCCTGGGCGCAATTTCCTCTGCGGTGAATTTCCTGACCGTGTCCCGGAGCAGCTCCAGCTCCTCATTCAAAGCAATGTCAAAATTCATCAAGCGTTACCGTTTTTAGTTCTTCCCGAAAATTTCACATTCCGTTGGCACATGAAGGGCAGTTTAACCCGACCCATTTTTTGAATCCGTTCTTCACCCATGCGATCAGCGGCTTTCCAGGTGGCAATGCCGTCGCGATCGGCAATTTCAAAGATTTTGATGATGTTGTAATAGATGTTGCGGGTCATGCGCAAGGCCCGCTCGCGGTTGTAACCTTCCAATTCGATCGATACGTTCATCAAGCCACCGGCATTCACGGCATAGTCGGGGGCATAAATCATGCCGCGCTGTTCCAACTCATCGCCGTGTCTGGTTTCGGCCAGCTGGTTGTTGGCACTGCCACAAACGATGTCAAACTTGAAACGACCAATGGTGCTGTCATTCACCGTCGCACCCAAGGCACAGGGTGAATAAACCTGGGCATCGACGTCATAAATGTCTTCCAGACCAACCGCTTCACAGCCATATTCATCGACACAGTGCTGCACCGCTTCTTGATTGATGTCGGTGACGAAAATTTTGGCCCCATCCTTGTGCAACAACTTCACCAATTCCATGCCAACATGACCAACCCCCTGCACGGCATAGGAGTAGTCACCGATGTTTTGGTTGCCGTATTTCTTTTCCAGGCTGGCTTTGATGCCCTGATAGGTGCCATAGGCGGTGAATGGCGAAGGGTCTCCTGAACCCCCATGCACCTGATGCACACCCACCACATTCTCTGTTTCCTGGAACACGTATTCCATGTCATTGACATCAATGCCCACATCTTCAGCGGTGATGTAGCGACCACCCAAGGAATCAATGAATCGACCAAAAGCGCGGAACAGCTCTTCTGACTTATCGGTTTTCGGATCACCGATGATGATGGACTTACCTCCACCCAGGTTCAAACCGGAAACCGCTGCTTTGTAAGTCATGCCACGAGACAAGCGCAACACGTCGTTCAAAGCGTCTTGCTCAGTTTGGTAGGGCCACATGCGCAAACCACCCAGGGCGGGACCCAGAATGGTGTTGTGGATGGCAATGATGGCTTTCAATCCCACGTCTTTGTTGTGACAAAAAACCACCTCTTCATGTTCGGTCTTGTCAATGGTCTCAAAAATATTCATGTTGTGTCCTCATCGAACCCGCCGCCAGCAGGGCGGGTTGGCTTGGTTTAGTAATTTGATAGATTCTGGTCAAAGAATCAAATGCGTCCCCCTCAAATTCCAGACATGGCATCAATTCCACTGATGGTGAGATTTGAAGGTATAGAAGTGAATGTGTTGCTGATTCACGGCCCATTCGGGCGCGCGCAATTATACATCAATCGCCGCTTTGATGCATCCTTTTGCCGTGATGATTACACCGATTTGGGGTAGGATCCGAGGATTTTTAAATTCGATGTGAAGCGGCGCATGGCGGCAATGGCTTGGGCCAGATTGTCGTCTTCCACATGCCCTTCAACATCGATGAAAAAAACATAATCCCACTTGCCGCGTTTGGAAGGCCGCGACTCAATCCGCTTCATGCTGACACCGTGGTCATTGAGCGGTTTGAGGATGTGGAACAACACACCCGGTTCGTCTTTACCGGCCACCATCAATGACGACTTGTCCAAGCCACTGGGTGCCAGCACTTGTTTGCCAATGACCAAAAAACGCGTGGCGTTGTCGGCCTGGTCTTCGATGTCGGCATGCAAGATTTTCAAGCCATACATCACCGCCGCTGATTCACCGGCGATGGCCGCAGCATGTTCATTGAATGAAGCTTTTCTGGCGGCCTCGGCATTGCTGCTGACCGCCACGGTGTCGATGTGCGGGGCATGGCTGCTCAGCCAAGTGCGGCACTGGGCCAATGATTGGCGGTGGGAAAAAATGACCTTGATTTGACTCAAGTCGGTTTGTTTGGACATCAGGTTGTGATGGATCGGCAAATCGATTTCACCACAGATTTTCAGCGGCGAATTGATGAACATGTCCATGGTGTTATTGACCGCACCTTCGGTGGAGTTTTCAATCGGCACCACTCCAAAATCAGCCACCCCGGCTTCCACTTCAGTGAACACATGGCCAATGGTTGATTCTGGCATGGCTTTGACTGAATGACCAAAGAATTGGTAAGTGGCCATTTCAGAGAAGGTGCCCTCGGGGCCCAAAAAAGCGATGTTCAAGGGCTTTTGTTGGGCCAGACAGGCCGACATGATCTCTTTGAACAAGCGCAGCAATGCGTCATCACTCAAGGGACCTCGGTTGCGTTCTTTGACGGCCCTGAGGACTTGGGCTTCGCGTTCAGGGCGGTAATAAAAACCACCGGCGTCGGCTTTGGATTTGCTTTTGGCCACCTCATTGGCGATTTGTGCCCGCTCGGTGATCAGGCGTTGGATGTCTTGATCGATGAGGTCGATCTTGTTGCGCAGTGACAGCAACCAATCTTGATTGTCTTGGGCCATGGTGATTGGGGTTCAAATACTGGCATTCTACTTGGAACCACAAAAAAAACCGACCCCAAAAGTCGGTTTTTTCTGTCGCATCACGAGGGGATGGCTAAAAATCACTCAAATCCATTCTCAAAGATCAAATCATTGAGGTGGGTGCTGAACACTTCGATGGCATTGTCAATGCCCGCGGCCACCAGCAACCACTGGCCATCGGGTGACAAATCCAGGGCCACAGGACCTGCCATGTCGGTGACATCGCCGGCATCGTCTTGCTCAAAATCAGCAAACGTCAACGCCCCGGCAGTCGGTGAGCCGGCCTGATTGTCGCGGGTGAAGGTCACCATGGTGGAATCGCCAAAACCCAGCACGTACAAGCGGTCATCGGCGGCACTGCCCAACAACGCTGTTGGCGCATCCAGACCAATGAAATCGGCATTGGCTTGGACGTAGCGGCCTTGGTAAGTCAGTTGGCCAGACCCGTCGCGGGAAAAGCGCGCTACGGCATCTTCTGCCCGACCCAGCACATACACCGTGCTGTTGTCATGGGCGGTCCACACCGCCGAAGCACCACCCAGGCCTTTAACTCCCGTCACCCCGTCTTTGAATGATTCTTTAAAGCTCAAAGCCCCGGTGCCCGGATCGAGGTCAAACACCGCCAAGGATGATGAGAAGTCAGCAGCCACCAACACATGCAAACCATCGGCGGTGACGGTGACATCAATGGGGCGATCCATGAAAGTTACCGGCGGTCCGGCATCACCTGGATCATCGACGCCTTGCACTTCACTTTCGATGAAGGCCAAGCTGCCATCGGTGTCATTTGAATGATACCCTCTCTGGGCAGGCTTGGCCCACCAATCAAGCCGGCTGAGCCCGTCGAAGCCACATCAAGGCTTAAGAATCAATCACCATAACAGACACACCTAACAGGCTCGGTGGCC
>NZ_JAIOUV010000006.1 GCF_019931145.1 Marinicella meishanensis
TCTGCTTCGCTTGTTCATTGTTCACCTTCTTTCCCGAAGTGATATCATATATCACCTCTAAGTCGGTGGCCAATTTCACTGTACCACTACAAAAACTCTTTCTGATCAAGAGGAGTTATTTGGAGTTGTCTTGGAAAGACAAGTTACAATAAATGGAAAAAAAGTAACACGATATTATTTTTCAACAATGATTATAGTACCCGCCTCATTTAGTAGATCATTTAATACAAGCTTTAAAAAGGGCAGTGTGGTATACGGGTATAATCATAGTCATCCAGCAAACAGTATTAGTAATCAAGAAAAATTTTCACCTGATGATATTGAGTTTACACAAAATGCAAGTGGAAAACCTTATTTCTTAAGAACACCATCAGGTGCAGTCCGAGAATTAAGTTATGATGTTGCAATAAAACCAAGAGTAGGTAAGAACAGTAAAAGATACATAGCTGGTAAAAATTTATGTCACTCATTTGACTGCTCTGGTTTGGAGGATTAAGTAATGAAAAAAGTATATTTATTTATTTTTTTCCTAGCGCCTATTTCTTGCTCTTCGAGTGAATTTGAGGGAAAAGAAAGAGTCATTAGAAACGATGAAACTCTAATTACCATTAATGTACCAAAGTACAAACAACTGATTATTAATGGAATAAATCATAGTCAAAAAACAAAGACCAATATTTTTTTAACAATACCTGAAGCAACAATTGAAAATATTAATCATAATATTCCAATAAACTTCAAAGAAGCGGTTCTACAGTTAACAGAATGGATGAGTAATGGCGACATTCAAAAGATCGTTTCAAATAAAAATAATCATATTGCATATGTTAGTCTGTTTGATGATGCTTATGATTTAGGTATATTCTTAGAGGAATTATGGAAACTAAAGACTAATAATAAATTAAGTATTTTATTTCAGCAGTATGGTGTTTACAGCACTTTACCAGAAAGGACAATTGAAGGAACCAACCCGAGCTGGATTGTAGAAGCACTATTTAGAGGAATTCATGAAAATTACCATAGAAATGAAATTAGTTCTTCCGAAATATTAACGAGAGTTGGTTCTCTCTCGAACTTAAATATTTATGATGCTTTTATAGTTCCAACTGATGCTCCAGTTGGTTGTGAATTGTCAAAAATAGACGCATTGGATGTTCATTTTGAATCAAGAGGTCCTTTGTTATCAGATAGAATTATTCATTGGGTTTCTTGTGAAAAAGATAAAACATATGTATTTCTATGGGAACAGGGATGGTTTATTCCTTCAGAGGATATATTAATTCAAATAAATGAGGCAATTGAGTAATGCATTAACAATATTTTATGACAGGATCCCGATGTAATGAACAGCTTTATAATTGAGCTGGTTAAAAAAATAGAATTTGAATTGTACTTTCTGGTTTAGAAGCCTTAAACGAATTCTTCCTTTATATCAGTATAACATAAAACACGTTATGTGATCCTGAGGTTTAAAGTGGGGGCCTGATTTTACGGACGCAACTGAATAATCACTCGCAAGCGTTTGCGGATGGTGTGATTAACAATTATCAATGGAGATGCCTGTCCCTGTATTTTTCCAACTTTAATCACATTAAATTGATACTTTTTGTTGCTTCACGTCTGTTGATATTGATATCAATTCAGACTGAAATTTAAACACCACTTGATCTTGAGTTGTGACACACGAAATTCGTTCAATGACCTTGGGTTGGCGTGATTTGATGTTCTTGATTGAGGTGATCGCGTAATTAACACCTTCCAGGTGCCTGGCACTCGGAAAGATGATGGCATCAAAGCCATTGTTTTGGCAGGCCCATTGACCTATTTTTTGGGTATATGAATGATCATCTGGAAGGGTGATTTTGTTTTCTATTGATTTAAATTGGGCGCTGGTCAAATCCAAAGCCTTTTTGGTGGCCACCGAGCACGAGAAGAGCAAGTGATTGGTGTTCAGCGGCTTGTCATATGTCACCTGGATGTGATCCAAGAACATAAAGCGGTAATACGCACATTCAACCAGGCATGTCATTGGATCTTTGGCAGCATAAAAGTGGCTTTTCATGTCAGTGGTGCCGTAGCGAGAGCCATACTTGAGGGGAGGGTATCTGAATGGTGTGGTGAGCAAATAATGTTTATTTGAATGCACCGGTCTGGGCTTGATTTCATCAAGCAAGTTCTCAATGATGGATTGCTCTTCGATGGAATCAGTGATGTTCATGGTGGCAATTTCCATGTCCGATTCGACAATCCGAATGACCTTGCCATTAAACTGAATGCCTTGCGTGTCTTTATTAAACAAGGCATCAAATCGAGCCACTAAACTTTTCCCCTCATGGCATCAAGGTAGTTGTTAACCATTACCAACCCTTCCATTGATTGCATGACATCAATGGGCTTACCATCGAAGTATTTGTTTTTAGTTCTAAGAAAATGGCTTTTGAACCCAGAGTCAGATCCAGATAAGGCAAACAATGATCGATAAATACGTATGATCATCAAGGAAACCTCACCTCGTAGTGAGTGGGGATCTATACCTGCTTTTAACGAGCGAGAAAGCGTGCTTCGGTCCACTTTCATGATCTTGGCCAAGTCTGCTTGGGAAAGCTTCATTTCGCCCGCTGCTTTAGTTAAAGCTTTGGCAACGACAGCACTTTCATTGGATTTTGTTTCTGGTCTTCTCATTCTTAATTAACCTCTAAATTCTGATATTAATTATAAGGACATGACGTGCATATAGCAACATATATTATATTCATTGCATTTTTCACGAATAAATTAATATGCTAATCTCAAAATACTTTCATCAGCATAGATTTTGAGACTCTTTATGAATGATCCATGTCTCGAGATAATCTATGTTAATTAATATACACAATGGATTTAACCCCGATTTTGCGGGCACTTCTAGAAGGTTATTATTAACCATTGCATGAGTGAATTTTCCTGAATGCTTGCGTATATCTATTGACTACACTATAGTGTGTATCTATTGACTATACATTAAACGAAATTATGTCCAAAACTGCCCCCATCAATATGCGCGTAGAGCCCAGTCAGCATGCCTTGTTGACCAAGGCTGCTGCCCTGCTAAAAAAGGACCGAAGCGCCTTTATTTTGGATGTGGCTTGTCGAGAAGCTGAGCAGGTTTTGTTGGATCAGCGACTGTTTCAATTGGATGAAGAAAAATTCAAAGCTTTTGAAGAGGTCTTATTGGCGCCCATTCCTGACAACAAAAAACTCAAAGCCTTGCTTGCTGAGTCCGCACTTTGGGAAAAATAACTCGGCCTGTTTCACTTAAGACCCCGCATCGAATCGATGCCTTCAGTTGTGGTGTTTTATCACTGGATGAGTGGTTGAAAAAACGAGCTTTAAAAAATCAAAATCAAGATCAAGGAGCCAGCAGAACCTTTGTCTGTTGTGACGGAGATGATGTCATCGGTTATTATGCCTTGGCAACAGGAAGTGTTGAACGAGCAGCCAGTCCAGGAGGTATTGCTAGGAACATGCCCAGTCCCATACCTGTGATTGTTCTGGGTAGATTGGCCGTTGACTGTGAGTACCAAGGACAGCGCCTGGGTGCTCATTTGCTCAAAGATGCCATCTTAAGGACGCTTGCCATTGCTCAGCAAGTTGGTGTCAGGTGTCTGTTGATTCATGCCATATCAGCCAATGCCAAGGACTTTTATCTCAGTTATGGTTTTCAAGAATCTCCGATTGACCCAATGACTTTGTTTTTGTCTCTCCAAAAGGCTCAGAAATTGTTGGGATAAGAAATTTTATTAACATCAATCACCCTGTATGAGTGTTTAGAGAATGTTCTTTCAATGAAGTCTCTGACCTCTGGTTTTCCTTTAAATTTCGATGTCAGTGTCTTTTGATTTTTTTCTATTGCCGTCCGTACTTGGTTCGGTGGTGTGGCCAAACAGCTTTCTGAATTCATCTAAAAACCGCAGAATTTGCTCTGTGGTCATCTTTTTACCCATTTCGATTTGCTTGGGATTGTGTAATTGAATGGTTTTTTTCATAATGATTTCAGTGATTTAACATCCTCAAGGTCCTGTGGCCTGGCAGATTTAGTTTTCATGTCAATCAGGTCAGTTTTGTTCAATAAACAGACCTTGCTGAGGCCCACTGATTTTTTGACCACCTCTCTATCTCCCAAATCATAATTGATCACCAAATCAACGCTTTTTGACAAGTCTTCTGGGTCATAGAAATTCCAAGCAATCATGTTTCTATTTTCAATAAATTCATCTCTGTTTTCATACAACTCTTTGGCATTGATGGGCAATTTTGAAACCAACCCAATGCTGTTCATTGCATTCTCTACCCCAATCAGCTGATCCAGTTCCCATTGAATGACAAAATCAATGTCAACAGTTCCTCGAACAGCGCCGTGTAAAGCCACAGCATAGCCACCGATCAATGCATAATTGATGTTGTTGCTAGACAGTGTTTCACATACTTGCAAGATAAACATGGTCTGTTTATATCACGATTGAAATAATTTCGTATAAGTTTTTTGGTTTTATCAGTGGCATCAATTTTTTGGCGATAAATAAGAGATAAGCACCAACGATTGGTGTGTGACAGTAAGAACTATAAAAATTGTTGAGCCGGTTTATGGTACTTTGCTTGCCTTCACTTTGAAAGATAATTTCTCCAATCTCAATAAACCACCTCAAGCAAGACCAGCCCAAAGTATCACCAAACGATCCCAATTGATCGTTGGTTGGTACTGAATATTTGGGGCTTGCAGTTCAATGGGTGTAGGATAGACTTTGGGAATTTTCATGAAGTCGAGGATGGGTGTGGATTCAGGTGGAACGCAATTCAGGGGTTTTTCTTCAGGCCTGAGCAAGGATGGGCCGTTTGCTGTGTTGGCTTTTGTTGTTTGGGGTGGATGGGCTTTGTATGCCAATTTCCATGCCGGGTTTGTTGTGGCTGTAATCTCGGCGGTGTTTCAAGGGACTTTCAGTTTGGTGATGACCTTGTGCATGGGTTTTCTGACCGCGTTTTTGTACCACCGCTTGGCGGTTCCTTGGTTGCAGTTGGTGATGCCGGCCTTGTTGATTTCTTTGTTGGCGTTGGGTTGTTTGACGCTGCTGCATCATGTGATCGGGACCCCTGAGATCATGATGACCATTTGGCCCGCTTTGGTGGTGGGCTATGGCTTTTGTTTGTACAGAACCATTCAATTAAGAAAGGAGGGCTCGAAATGAGTGACGAGAAGCGCCGGGCGTTAAAAGTCAGGGAAAAACAGTGGGTGTCCAAAGTGGCGGCCCGCATCAGTCGAATGCACATCACCCCGAATCAAATATCTTTGGCCAGTGTGGTCTTTGCCTTGTTGGCTGCTGGCGGCTTTGTGGGTTTTGGGGTGGCGCACAATCCGTGGTATTTGTTGGTTGTGGCGGTCATGGTGCAGTTGCGCTTGTTGTGTAATTTGTTTGATGGCTTGGTGGCGATTGAAGGGGGCAAAAGCACCCCGTCAGGTGAGTTGTTCAATGACGTGCCTGATCGCTTTGCCGATGTGGTGATTTTGGTTTCCTTGGGATATGCGGCGGCGGATCATGTCTATGCGGTCGAGTTGGGCTGGGCCGCAGGTGTGCTGGCGGTGATGACCGCTTATGCCCGAATTTTGGGCACCAGTTTATCCGCGCCGACTTTGTTTATCGGGCCCATGGCCAAGCAGCACCGCATGGCTTTGGTCACGGGTGTGTGCTTGTTGGCCATCATTGAGTTGTGGTTGTTTGCCAGCCATTATGTTTTGTATGTCGGCTTGTGGGTGTTGGTGCTGGGATCGGCCATCACCGTTTACCGGCGTTTGCGATTAATCCGTCAATTTTTGGAGCAAAACCATGTTTGATTTATCTGATCCAGTGAATGTGACCATGCTCATGGTGTTGGGCTTCCTGGTGGTCGCCCATGTGACCAGCTTGGTCCTGGTGAAGCTGAACAAGATCCAATCCCCTGAGGAGCTGTTGTTGCGGCTCAAATCCTGGTGGTGGATCATCGGCTTGTTGTTTTTGTCCATTGTGTCGGGGGTGACCACCAGCATTGTGTTGTTCGGTTTCATCAGTTTCCTGGCGCTGAAAGAGTTTTTGTCCATTGTGCCCACCCGACAATCAGATCGGCGGGTGATCTTTTGGGCCTATTTGACGATTCCGGCGCAGTATTATCTGGTGGCGATCAATTGGTATGGCATGTTCGTCATCTTCATCCCGGTGTATGCCTTTTTGATCCTGTCGGTGAGGATGGTGCTGACGGGTAAGAACAGTGGCTTCATCCATTCTGTGGGGGTGTTGCATTGGGGCATGATGCTGACAGTTTACAGTGTCAGTCATGTGGCTTGTCTGTTGGTTTTGCCCCTGGCTGATGCCACCGTGACGGGTTTTGGCTTGATGTTGTTTTTGATCATGATGACGCAGTTGAATGATGTGTGCCAGTACCTGTTTGGTAAATTGTTGGGGCGGCGCAAGATCATTCCTGCGGTGAGCCCCAACAAGACTTGGGCTGGCTTCATCGGTGGCTTGGCTTCGGTGACGGCACTGGCCGGATTGGTGGGCCCGATACTCACACCCATGGACCTTCAATTCAGCCTCATGGCTGGGTTCATCATTGGGGTGTCGGGGTTCTTTGGTGATGTGACCATATCATCGGTCAAAAGGGATTTGAAAATCAAGGACAGTGGTCAATTGTTACCCGGTCATGGTGGGATTCTGGATCGCATTGACAGCTTGATGTTCACCGCGCCATTGTTTTTTCACTTTGTTCGTTATTTTTATACTTGATATGAATCGATTGATCCAATTGTTGTTTTTTGGTTTGGTGGTCAAGCCGCTGGTTTTGATCGTGTTGGGCTTGAACATCCGTGGCAAGAAATTCTTACCGGCCAAAGGCCCGGCGGTCATTGTGGCCAATCACAACAGCCACCTGGACACCATGGTGTTGATGAGCTTGTTTCCCTTGTTCAAAATGCACAAAGTGCGTCCGGTAGCGGCTGCTGATTATTTTTTGAAGAACAAATTCATGGCTTGGTTTTCCTTGAAAATCATCGGCATCATTCCACTGGAACGCAGTGGCACGGTGGACAAAAGCCGTTTGTTTGATGACTGTCATGAAGCCTTGAACCGACAAGAAATTTTGGTGCTGTTTCCAGAAGGCAGTCGGGGAGAACCGGATAAGATGAGCGCTTTGAAGAAGGGGGTGTTTCATTTGATCAAAGATCAAGCAGGTGTTTCGGTCACACCGGTGGTGATGCATGGTTTGGGTTATGCTTTACCGAAAGGGGAGGGCTTGTTGGTGCCGGTGAATGTCGATGTGATCATTGGCCAGCCGATTGGTGAGCATGAGAATGCGGCGTCCTTTGTGAATGAAACGGCTGAGGTGTTTAATGAGTTAAAACAGCATTGCATCACCAAACAATCTTGAAGGTTCACCGGCTGTCGAATTGAATGGTGATGCCTGATGGGCCAAGCCAATCTTACGATTCTTTTTGTGGGCTGTTTTTGTGGTGCTGAATCAGCAGACCAACTGCGCATGCCACCACCAAGCAGGTCATCACGTAAGTCGTTCCATAAACCCAATGAATCAACATCAGCACCGGACTGACCATTTCATCCGCTTGGGCAAGGATGGGGAAAACCAACAGTGTGATCATCAACATGACTTGTTTCATCATTTTTCTCCTGATTTCGTAAAGACACCCATAATTTATACTTATTGTGTCCGAATGACACTGATTTGGGTTCAGGGTATTGATATGTGATACTTTGGGTGATGGGGATTGGATTTCTGAGTCATGCTCAGGGTGCCCCGGCAAGCGTGTCTGCCTGGTTCGGTTTAGCAATGGGTCACTGTTGGGTTCCTGTTCTTCAGGTTTTCTGGGTTTTATCTGCTTTTATGAGGGGAATCCAACTCAGCTTGTACTGGGTTGGTTTCGATCAAAGCCATGAGCAGTGGGGTGATGTTGGGTGTTTGTGTGGTCAAATGCGATGCATACCACTGCCGAAACAAACCCGCTTGTCCCAGCGGTTTGGCAACCCAGTCAAGTCCAGATCGTTTGCCGCCCAAAACCCATTCACTCAAAAAGCTCGCACCTAAACCGGCCCGAACCAGTTGCATGATGCTGCCGGTCAAAGGAACGGCAGATACTTGTTTGGGTTGGATCTGCTGGGGCTTCAGGAATTCATCCATGGCCCGACTGGCTTGAGCGTATTGAAAGAAATGTTCATCCCTGCAATCATCGGGCATGATGTATTCACGTCTGGCCCAGGGATGGTCTTTGGAAATCACCGCCAAGTACTCGTCGGTAAACAAAGGTGTGGATGTGACCTGGCGGTGATCACACGGTCTGTTGGCAATGGACAAGTCAATTTCACCAGCCAGCAGGGCCCGATTGGGATCGTCTGTGGCTTCAGCAACCACTTCGGCGCGGGTGTGTTCTTGACAGGCTTTGATCACGGACGGCAGCCAGTGATAACAGGTGAAGCATTGGGTGGCAATGCGCACAGTCGGGCGGTTGGGTTGGGTCAGGGCAACCAGGTCTCGATCCGCTTCTTCACACAATGGCATGATTTGATTGGCCAAGGCCAACAGGCGTTTGCCAGCAGCGGTCATGATCATGCGTTTGCCTATGCGCTCAAACAATTGAACACCCAATAAGGCCTCCAATTTCAAGATGCGACGAGACAGCGAAGATTGGGTCAGGAACAAACGATCGGCTGCAGCAGTGATTGATTCTGTTTGCTCCATCAGCTGGAGGGTGTGCAGGTGCTTGAGTTCCCATTTAATTGAATGCATAAAATGAATGTATGAGATTCAGATAATTCATTATATGCATTATATGGTTTTAATATAATGATTTTTTTAATTAATGGATCCCACATGAACACACCCATCAATACACCCATGAAAAAAAGAACATTCCTTAAGTTGGCCGCCATATCGGGTGTTGGTGCCTCCCTTCCGGTTTGGCCCCAAGAATCACCTGAACGTTGGGTGCGACGATTGAATTGGTCGGGCGTGCAATTCAGAAACGGTTCTACCGATGTGTTCATCGACCCCATTTTTACCGACATTTGGGGTGGCTCAAACCGCTATCCATTGGTCGATATTGACCGGTCAGCCAGTCGCAAGTATGTGTTGTTGACCCACACCCATGGTGACCACTTCGATGTGACTGGATTGAAATCGGTTTTGGGGGAAAAAGATTGGATCATTTGTGCTGCCAATCAGGCCACCAACATTGCTTCTCGGGGCTTTCAAGTCTTGCCAGTCGAGCCCTATCAACCCATCACTCGGCGCGGTTTCACCATGATTCCGGTGCCAGCCAGTGATGGCCTGGGAGATGAACAAGTGTCCTGGGTGGTGTTGTTTAATGGCCAACGCTATTTGCATTGTGGGGACACCATTTGGCATGGAAAGTGGCGGTCTTATGGGGCTGTGTATGGGCCATTTGATGTGGTCTTTATGCCGGTCAATGGGGCCATACAAGCCGACGAACCTGCATCGGAAATCCCCTTGTCATTAACCCCCAAAGAGGCGGTGGATGCGGCCATTCTGCTGGGAGCCAAACAGCTGGTGCCGACTCACTATGGCTTTCATGTACCAGGCAGTTATGAAGAGGTGAACGAGCCATTGATACAACTCAAAACGCTGGCGGACTCGAGGCAGGTGGTTGTCAATTGGCTGAAACCTGGTGAACGCCTTTAACGGTGCAACACCTGTCCTTTGACCCCAACCGGAATGCGATACACTTTGCCACCACGGTTCTGGGCATACGTGGTGGTGAGGTAGATCGATTCATGATCAAAAGCCCCTTCTCCAAACGCCATGCTGGCAGCACCAAACACGCCCTCGGCGATTAAAGTGTGGCTCCTTGTTTTGGGGTCGAATCGCCACACTTGGCCTGCGTTGTTGGCGGCGATGTACACCCGACCCAGCACGTCCATTACCAATCCATCCGGAGCGGCTTTTGGGTCCGGCAAAGCAAGGGCCAAAGTCGCGGCAGCGATTGGGTGGCCGGATTCATTTAAATTGATTGACCACAATTTGTTGTCGGCCACAATGGGTTTAATGGATGAGAAAATTTGGGCCACAAAGAGGGTTCTGCCATCATCAGATAATGCCAAACCGTTGGGGTGGTTGACAGCCGTTGTGAACAATTCTATGCGTTGATCTGGGTGAATTAAAAACACTTCATTGGTGACGTCGTCAGAAACCAAGATGCTGGCATCATTTCGCACCAGAATAAAATTGGGATCGCCAATGGCGTTGGCTAACCAGGGCTGTTTTTGGCCTTCAGGAGAGATCCGCCATATGATGCCATCTTGGTTTTTCTGGTGTCTAAAGGCGTTGGTGGCACCAAAATCTGCGACCAACAAGTCCTTCTCACCATACCCGGCCAACCCCAAATTGGACAACAATTCTGTGAGTTTGCTTGCTGTGCCATCGGTGTTGATTTCCCACAGGGCTTTGCCACCAGTCACAAACAGCCGGCCTTCACCATTAAAGGCAATCCCCTCACAGCCAGGAAAAACACCTTCCACCAGCACCTCCGGGGTGACCGGAAAATTTGGTTCTGTACTGGTTGCTGTTAAGGGCGCTAACAGCAACAAGCACAATGCGCACAATTTATGAATTGGGGTGTTCATGGTCTTTTTCTGAATCTGGTTGTTTAAAATAGAGGTGGAATGCCAAACCTGGATTTTGTTTTTTAACTTCAATGTGGCCTTGCTGCGCCTTGACCAGGGTTTTGACCAACGCCAAGCCAATGCCAGTGCCTGAAGTGGTTCGGGTCAACTCGTTGCCATCCCGGTAAAACAGTTGAAATATTTTTTTTAGTTTTGACTGCGGCAAGCCACCACCATAATCACGTACCATCATCTTGATGGTGTGGCCTTTGCCGTCACTGAAGACAATGTCGACTTTTTCCCGGTCAGGGTCATTGATTTCCAAAGCGCGGTAAAACTTGATGGCGTTGTCGACCAAATTAATCATGATTTGAATAAACGCGTCCCGATTCACCATGAGTGCTTGCTCGCCTAAATGGGCATCGTCTATGTGCAGTTTGAAATGATGCTGTTCTAGCAATGAGCCCAACTTGGAATGAATCAAATCAATGAGGGTGCGAACAGTGGTGGCCTCAAGAGACAAGTCCTGGGTTTGCTTGACTTTGGAAAGCAGCAAAACATTGTTGATCAAGCGCGACAAGCGTTGGCTTTCATCATGGATGAATTCATGGTATTGCTTGGTCACTTGGTTGTCATCAATCATGTCTGACTTCAGCATTTCTGAATACATGAGTATCGAAGTCAAGGGTGTTTTCAATTCGTGGCTGACAGACGATGCAAAATTCATGCGTTCTTCGGCCAAGTTGATGTGATGTACCCCAGACCGATAAAACACAACGCAACCGGCCAGAACCACAAACAGCAGCAAACACAAAAACAAAAACACAAATTCAGAACCCGGTCCCAGTGGCAAATTGGCGGTGGTAAAGCGCAATTCATATTGGTCAAACGGCGCCACCAATTGACCAAAGTAGATTCGCATCCAGTCTTTCTTTGAGTGTGGACTTGTGTTGATCTCCACAGACGACACATCCGCATCGTTGATGTCATATGTGAAATATCTGGTGGCCGCCAGTTCGGGCTCGACCACATTCATCAATCGGGCTTCAACCAGGCCATCAAATCGACCCAAATTCACGAATTCCGCAATCAAGTTAAACAAGAACAATTCATTACTCACCACAAACCCTTGCTGAACCAAGCCATTGTTCCATGCCATGCGATGAAAAATGATGTGGCCATCTGGGGTCGTGTGTTGATCAAATGAGGATGTGTCGCGTGACAATTCATTGGCATTGACCCAGCGAGATTCAGATTCAATCGAACCATGCCCCAGGGAAACGGCTTGCAAAAACCCATTGTCAATCAACAGCGCTCTTAAGGTGACAATTGCGTTTTGTCGCAATTGAATTTGTTCGGAATTTAACGGCAATGACTCGTTGGCGTTGTCTTGCCATTGCAGTGGCAACAATGGCGATTCGAACTGTCCATTGGCGTTGATCTGAAAGTGTCCGAGCAAACCCAACGGATGATTGGCGGCATCGACACTGGCGGCCAAAGGAGAAACCTCAAAAGTCACATCGCCAGTCACTGGGTTTTTTGTGGGTTGATAAAACCCGTATTCTTCAGGTGACCTTTGTTCTTCGGTGTCAAGGTGGTCTTTGATGTGTTTGTTGATTTGAACCAAAGCGTTCGACGCTTTCCAGCGGTATTGGAAGTAGGATTCATAAATGAACTGTTGGTATCCAAAATAGATCATCAGGCCCAAGCTGCCCACCACCCCCAGGAAAAAAACTGACATGGCAATTCGCAAGCGCCTGATTTTTTGCAGTCGGGTCATGGATTTGCGTGATTGATTACGCAACATCGGATGTCAACAACTGATAACCTTGGCCCCTGATGGTGATTAAAAATTGGGGGTCTTTGGGGTCAGATTCAATTTTTTTGCGTATTTTGGCCACATGAATATCGACGGTACGCGTGTCCAATTCTTCCGAGTTTTGGTATCCCCACACCTGAGAAAGCAGCTCAATCCGATTGACTGGACGATTGAAACGTTTGAGGCAAAGCAACAAATCCATTTCACGGCGAGTCAACTCACATGGCTGACCATGGGCTTGACCAGACAAGCGTTGCACATCAATTTGAATGGTGTTACCGATCTCGAACCAGTCATCGGTCCAGCCGGTTCGATTCAATAAATTTTTGACCCGCAACACCAATTCATGAACTGAAAATGGTTTGGCCACGTAGTCGTCTGCTCCCAAACTCAAGCCTTCAATGATGTCGGCTTCACTGTTTTTGGCGGTGAGCATGATGATGGCTTGGTCTTTTGACTGAGTGCGAATGGCCTCACAAATGGTGAAACCATCAACGGCTGGAAGCATGACATCCAAAATGATGCAGTCAAAAGGCTGAGACAGGGCCAAATCTAAACCCTCTTGGCCATGGCTGGCGTGACTGACATCGTAACCATGATAGACAAACAGATCGATTAAACCACGCAAGATGGCCGGTTCGTCTTCAACAATCAGCAGTTTGGCTTTGTGTTTGTGCATGCATGGTGTTATGGCAATCGGTTTAAACCATATTATCCCCAGAATTCAATTGCTTCAATGTAAATGAATTGTAAATTTTGACGGTCACATTTTTACCTAAATGTGGCTGTTCAATTCACACTGGAGTGATAGATTGGTTGTTTTCAATCAGGAACTTTGCGCATGAAACTTGTTTTGATTTTGGCCATGTTATTGAGTGGTGTGGCCATGGCTCAGGTCAGTTATCCATTGAATGAGGCCACTTGGGATTTTCACACCAAAGCCCATGTGTTTGAAGCCCACCATGGAGAAGAAGCCGTGGAAATTGCGGATGGATTGGCCGTGTTGAAAGAGGTTCAATTTCTCAATGGGACCATCGAATTTGATGTGTTCTTAAGTGCAGAGCAGTCTTTTCCAGGCATTCGTTTCCGCGGGGTGGATAAAAATCAGATGGAATCATTTTTCTTGCGCCCGCATCTGACCGGTAAACCTGACGCCAATCAAGCAGCACCTGTGATTGGTGGCTTGACTGCTTGGCAATTGTATTTTGGCCCCAGTTATTCATTTCCATACGATTATCGATTTGATGCTTGGACCCATGTCAAGTTGGTGGTGAATGACAATCAAGCTCAGGTGTTTTTAGACCATGCCAAGACACCGCATTTGTCTTGGTACTTAAAACACAAGCCCCAAGCGGGTTTTGTGGGCCTTGGGGGTGGTTTTGCCCCCGCTCATTTCGCAAACGTGACGATCGATGAGAAGGCGACTGACCTGGTAAATTTTGATGCCAATGAAGTCCCCAAATTGGCTTCAGCGGTCGGCCAGTGGGACATTTCAGACAAGTTCATGGAAACTGAATTGGCTGATTTGGACAATTTGGAAAACATGATTGAGCAAAGGGTGTGGCCGCATAAGATGACACAAGAGGAACGGGGCTTTGTCAACATTTCTTGGGATGTGATTCGGTATGGAAGCGAAGGAGATACCGTGTTTGCCCGCGTGCTCATTGAATCAGAACGTGATCAATACAAGCGCTTTGAGTTCGGGTTCAGTGATCGAGCGGTGGTTTTGTTGAATGGGAAGCCATTGTATAAAGGCAGCAAAAAGTGGCGCAGTCGTGATTACCGTTACTTAGGAACTGTGGGATTTCATGACTCGGTTTACTTGCCATTGAAGAAAGGCCAGAACACCTTGTTGTTGGCAGTGACTGAAGATTTTGGTGGTTGGTTGGTGGGCGGACAATTCTCAGATCAGACCGGGATTCGGTTGACCATGGAGTGAAGGGATATCAGCATACTGAATCTGAGTGAATCTGGCCAGTCCATGGGTTCACTCACCATAACTTTGTGTCGAGCCATGGTATCATCACCGCATGTCTAACCGAACTGACTCTGACAAACGCACTCCATAGAAAATTCTTACATGTCAATCAGGGCTTTGCCAAAATAAACTTGACCTGAACAACCTAAGTCTTGGTTTTTGAAAGGTGAGAACCATGGGCTTGGTAAGAAAAGACTAAGTACGTATGAAAATACACCTAACCATCATGTGGTGAGCCGATGAGTGGGTAGGGCTTCCTTAAGGGTGAAGATCAAGATTCAGGCAAGTCCTACGAACACCGAAGAAAAATCGTCCATAAAGTCCGTTCAACCCAAGTCTGGTCTGACAAGCGCGTGCTGATTATTTGGACTGGCTTATTTTCTGAACATCCAATATTGACCGTCTGCGTGCTCAACGGCTTTTAATCCTGATCTTTCATGCGCCCGCAGTCCCTGGTTGATCAGGTAAAACATGTCTGAGATCACAGCCCGTTCATCGGCGTAGTAAGAATGGCCCAGAAATGAAGTTTGAATCTCAGTGGCATCGATGGTTTCTATGCCTGAAATGATCACGATGTGGTCTCCTGAATCACCGGCTCTTGGGTGGCCGCCATGCACCGCTTTTGAGGCTTGCAGCGCCATGTCTTCTGATGAGGCATGCAGGGTCACCGGTCTACCAGCCTCGACCAGCGCCGGGGCGATGTCGCGTTTGAAAATGTCTGCATCAATGTCGGGAGCGGCCAGGATGATTTCCTTCACTTTGCTGCCGATGGCGGGGTTGGCATTGACTGCGTCCAAATAAGCCTGGGTCAAGGCCCTGCTGCCCATGCTGTGAGCAATGAGGAACACATGATCGGCATCGGATTCGTCCAGAAAATGAGTCAGGAATTGTTGGACATTGGATTTGGCCCATTGGATGTTCACTTCATCAAAAGTGTATTTGGGGGTGCTGCCGTGCGATGGCCAGCTGTAAAAGGCCGGGATGCCGTCGAAGCCCAGGTCATAGGCCATTTGTGCCGTGCGCCGTGCGGCATCCTCAAAGGTGACGTTGTAGCCGTGGATATAAATGAAGGCGTTTTTCTCATCTGATTCTTGGAGGCGGGCGGCGGTTTGTTCGAAGTAGGCGGCTTTTGACAAAGGTGAAATCTGCAGCAATACCACATGCTTATCCGGGATTTCTCTGAATTCAAATCGCCACATTGAAGGAGACTCCAAATCGCCCATTTTGTGATCACGTGGGATGCTGACTGTTGTCGTGCCGTAAGTCAATTCCCCCCGGAGAGGGCCAAAATGGGTTTTCACATCCGAGGTGTCATCAGGGTTTCTGTCCGTGGCATAGAACACCTCAACTTGCGCGTGATTCAACTCAGGAGTGGGTCTCACTCCACGATTGGTGCAGCTTGCCATGAAGGCAACAATGAGGATGAATAAGGCAGTTTTATGAGTCATTTTGGCCCTCAGTTAATTTTTTATTGGTCAGGAGATTTCATTTTGGATGATAACATCATATGCCATGTTCCTAAGAGTTGATTCTTCGTTGCCATAATGCAGCAAAAGGGTTTGTATCTGCCAGCCAAATGGTCGATGCCAGTCAAAGTCAATCCGCTCATTAAATACCATCAACCTCCACATTGATATTGACCGATGTCAGCCGTTGATGTTCATCAAAGCAATACAACACATAGACGTATTCCGGCAAAATCAAATAAAGCCTGATATCCAAGACGCGTCTGATCATGTGGCCGGATTGTTTTTTGCGGATATAAAATTCTCCATGGTGATTACAGGCCCCAGTACAACCAGATCCTGCATAAGACCAATGTTTATTGGAACCTGTCAGTTCTTCCTTGTGGCGATCCATGATGACATTCAGCTCAGTCCCAATGGGCGTTTCTTGCAATTGCCAGGCTTGCAAAGCGGCTTCATCTGGCAAAAGAAACGAGCATTGAGAAAGCAACAAAGTCAAAAGAATTAATGCAACTGTGAAGATGGATTTCATGGTTCAAAATGTTTAACTGTCGCCAGCAAATGTACTACATAATGAACCAATTCATGTGGTGGCAAAACAAAGTGCTGATTTACAAGCCTCAAGTAGAGTTTCATTCCCCCATTTCTGCAAGGCATCAACAGCAGAATCCATCAACTCATGTCATGAATCTCAATTGAAACTCGAAGTAGTCAGTATCTTTTGAGTAATCAATGGGAGTTTATAACATGAAGACTTTGATTTTTGGCGTGCTTTGTTTGTTTCATTTTTCTGCTTGTGGGCAAAACCTGTTGGCCAACAGCACCTTTGACAGTGATGTCAGTGATTGGTCAGGGCAACCTGGTGTTTATTCCTGGTCAGACACGTTTGGCAGCCCTTTTTCGGGAGCCGGTTCGGTGTATATGGAAAAAGAAATCATCAATAACAACAGAATCTTTGGTATTTCAGCCACCCGGGTTGCCGTGAATGAGCACCACACTTATTGGTTTGCCGGCATGGCCTATATACCCGACTCCAGTGCTGCTTTCAGGGCGTGGGCCAGGATTTCTTGGTTTGATGCAATCGGCAATAATCTGACCAGCCCCAGTATCCTAAATTTCAGTTTCCCAACCGATACCTGGGTGCCGGTTGAAGGATTTGTCACCGCGCCCGAGACAGCGGTTGAAGCCAGGATTTCGATCAATGTGGAAAGTGATGCGCCCCCGAAAGGCGGTACCCTTTTGTCATTCGGCTATTGGGATGATGTTTACTTTTTTGTGGACACGATTTTTCGAACTGATTTTGATTGATCAATCACCACCCCTGACATTCTTGACTTGAATTTGGCTGCCCACCTAAAAAAGCTTCGGGTCTTTTTTGCTTGGCCTTTTAACAACATTCTGTGGTGGCCTGTCTCTGTTTTTTTCTTCTTGTTATTACCATTCTGATGGATTGCTCATGATTGACTGATGATTGGGTTTATCGGTTGTTGTGTCAATTTGTACTTTATAAACTGCTGAATCTTCGCTGCTGTGATTGAACGTTAATCGGGCAGTGAAACGAACCGCCAATTGAATGTCACAACAGGGCAGTCCAATGCTTGACCTCCTCAAATTCATTGGTAATAAATTAAAACCAACAGATAAATTCCAATATGAAAACTAAACTTATAATGATTTCGTTGGCTCTTTGGCTGACACAAATGGCACATGCCAATGATATATTTAATGGTGTCATAAGCCGGGCTCTGGACCCATGCACCTTAACAACCCATCATTCAACCATGATTGTCGATGAGGTGTTGATTCCGGGTTACCCAAACTCAGATGGCATGGATGTGTATATTGAGAAGTCCGTCAAACTCAGTTTGCCTGGTCGCACGCCCGTCGTGATGATCATCAATGGCAATGGATATGGAAAATCAGCTTATGCAGAGATGGCCACTTTTTTGGCACGCAATGGTTTTGTGGTGGCAGTGGCTGAACGAGAGTTTGTTTCATCAGATCCACTGTTTCCCTTGAATGCGTTAAACAGCGTATTTGCTTTGCATGACATCGATGAGGATTCCCCGATTGGATTCGTTGGGCACAGCTTTGGCGGTTTTGTGGTCAATGAAGCCGCCATTGAGCAAGTGAATCTTGGGCTGGATTTTAACCTCAAATCAATCATCAATGTGGCGCCCAACATTCGCAGAGTGAATCCTTTGCCTGAGACCTTGTCTGGTCAGTTGAATGGTTTGCATACGGCGTCATTCCTCTCTATTTGGGGATCGAGAGATCGTGATATGGAAGGATTGGGTGGCATCCCTCGTGAGGGGATTGCAGCCTATGACCGCGTTGGTACCGAAAGCTCAACAACATGTGGCAATCCACCTTGTTTCGTTGACGCTGAAGATTTGATTGAAAAGGTATCTGTGTATGTCAATGGCGCTGATCATGCTGAGTTCATGGGTACAGTGACAGTGAATGCGCCTGGAGATTATGCGGTCTATTTAGACACACCGGACCAGACTTGTATTGGCAAAGCCTATCTCAATGCGTTTTTACGCAAACACCTGACTGGTTATGACAAGTTTGATCGATTCTTGCGAAAAGAGGTATCGCCGCCATCGTTTAAAAAGATATTCACATCGGCTGATGATGGGCTTGGGCAACCAGCGGGTGCTGCGTTGCGTATTTACCATCAATACAGCCCAGTGCAAAAGCGTTCATTGGAAAATTTTGAAGACGATCACTACGATGTTTACGCAGATTCAGGAGAAATTTTGCATTTCATCATTCAAGAGGGCAGCAATGTCAATGCGCCGTTTTACATCAGGCACCAATCAAGCACTTTGTTGGTGGCTTGGGCAGAACAGAACACCGGTCAATACATTGGCTTTGAAGTTCCACCATATGCTGAAGATGCCAGTACATTCACGCATTTGTCGATGCGCATTGGCCAGTTAAATGGCATGCCGTATCCGATGTATGCCAATGGACACGAAGACTTGACCATCAGAATGGGGTTATTTGACCAAAGTTTTCAGGCACAGGACGAATATGTGACCATTCCTCGGGCTGATACACACAGCACCATGCAGACAGTGACCATCCCACTGGAAGACCTGAATGGTGTCAACATGGATCAATTGCGCATGGTTTACCTGGCGTTTGACTCAGGCACCCAAGGCACCTTAATCATTGATAACATTGAATTCATCAGAGATTAGAGGGTGCTTGGAGTATGAACCATTGGTGAGCTTGTCATGGGTGTTTCAAAACAGGATCATCATATGAATCACGCAACTGACCGATCCGCAGGCGATGACCAAGGACAAACAATGGAGTGTTTGTCTTTGGTCTTATCTCAAACAGAAGCCTCAATTCAGGCATGGATAAATAGCCACTTGCCCTTGTGTAATCCAAATGTGTCTTTGAAACCGATAATTGATTCGTGCCAACGATGCTGATTGAATTGAATCAAGGGTTCATTTCAGGCTTCAAAATAATCGAATAGCGTATTTCAGATTTGTATGAATACATGAATTCAGTCGACTTGTTTTGTGATTAAAGCATAGTGTTTGATAGGTCCATCAACGTTCCTTTATCTATCATGAAAAATAACAACATTGAAACTCATGCGTTTACATCAACGTCAACTGTACAGACAAAAACTTTGTATCTCATACCTTTGAGGTTGTATTTGGGATTGTTTTATATTCAAACCGGCGAAAATAAAGTTTCCAAAGAATTTGGTTTGGGTTGGGTTTCAAGTATGGAATCTCAAATCAATGCAGCAATACCTGATTTAAGTGACTGGTATGCATTTTTTATTCAAGAAGTTGTGTTAAAAATGCCAGTTACATTTGCCATGTTGGTATCCTGGGGAGAGCTCTTGCTGGGCATCTCATTGCTCCTGGGAATCACGGTCAGATTATCCGCAATGTTGGGTGCGTTTATGGCATGGAACTTTGCTTTGTTGTCAGGGCGAGATTTGTGGTTACCTCATTTTGATACAACTTTGATGTTGGCTTTGATGGTTTTGGCATTGACGAGATCTGGCCAGGTCTTGGGATTTGACCAAATCATTGGTAAAAAATTTCCCAGCATAAAACCCATTTGTTAATTTCATTCCAGCTCAATAGTTGTCCATTGTTGCTGTTTTACTTTGGTTAATGGAACGGAGCCATGGACAGGATCGATTTGGGATTTCAGTCGAATGATTCTCAGCACGCCAAAAAAAACCTGGGATTAAAAGTACGAATAAAGTTAAAACTTCGATTTTTTCATGTCTTTGGATTCCAATATGGGTTTTTGGATTAATCACATGAAAATACAATGCTTCTCCTTATTGCTTGTGTTGCTTTGTTTCAACACCTCAGTAAATGGGTCGACTCGATCATATGACAAAAACTTGTCTGTGTCTTATTATGCAGATGATGGGGTCTTAATTCACAGCAATTTGGTCTTGAAAAACAACCACAAAAATGCACCGACAGCTATTTTATTTCATATGGCTGGCAGTAATTCAATGGGTGAATACACTGGATTCAGTCATGAGCTTGCTGACCAGGGATATCATGTTCTTGCTGTTGACACCAGGGCAGGGGGGGGGAAGTTCAACCAAATAAACAAAACTGTTCAACATAACAGTTCATTGGAAAACTCAGGATATTGTGAGGCAACACCAGATGTTGAAGCCAGTATTCGTTATGTGAGGGAGCATGTTTCAAAGGGACCAGTCATTCTTGTTGGGAGCAGTTTCAGTGGGGCCTTGGTGATGAATGCGGCAGCCAAATACAAAGATTTGGTGAGTGGATTTGTGGCTTTTTCTCCAGCATCAGGGCCTCCAATGGATGGATGTGAGCCTGAAGAGGCTTTGGCTTTTGAAATTGAAGGAATGGTTATACTGCCTGATTCAGAGCTTGAGTATGGTTGGATCAATCAGCAGTATATGCTATTTAAAGAACACGGCATCAAAACCATGACAGTTGAAGGTGGAATCCATGGGGTGTCAACTGTTATTGATGACCGAATTAACAGGGATGTGAGTTCCCTACGGGCTCATATATTTGACTTGATGAAAAATATGATTACTGATAAGGAAAAAAAAGTGGTGTTCAGTGTTGATGATTGGGAAATTGTCACTTATGAAAGGTCTGCACTTGGATCCAAGATGGCAATCTTATTTAATCAGGCCGCAGGAGACAGTAAGCAGTATCTTTCAACATCAAGAAAGTTGGCTGAAGCAAACATCACTGCATTAAGAGTCGATTTAAGGGGGCATGGTGAAAGTAATAATTTAGGCATTTTTGATCCCCGAATCGAAGATTCAAAAACCATGCTTTTTGAGTCTCACAATGAAATGATTCAGATTTTTCAATATGTGACGAAAAAATTGGGGTATGAATCTAGAGATATTTATGTGTTTTCTGCAAGTTACAGTTCGGATGAAGTGGTGAAGTCTCAAAAAATGCTTAATCTTGATGTGAATCACTTTGCATTTTCACCTGGATCTTTAAGTTCTGATTCAGTTTTATTCATATCTCAATCGAATCATCTGGTCTCAGTCATAAAATCACAAAATGAAAGAAAGTTTTTCGCTAACATGTTTCAAGAGATTGGAACCATAGCACCTAATGTGTCGCAAAAAATCATTGATGGTAGTGGACATGGGGTAGGAATTCTTGAGCAAAACCCCAAATTTATCAATGAGATCATTGCACTCATTAATTTATGAACAGTTTGATAGCCAGTAGCTCTGAATTTTTCGGTGTTTCAACACTCGTACAAGCTGGATTGTTTGCATTGATTTTCTTGTTCCTCGAAGTCAGGGAGCGTTTTTCGTTTCTCTTGCTGAGTGGAATTTTAGTTGTGATTGCGCTGATCAAAACGCATGAGCTGTTGTTTGTTTTTGGTGCCTATCATATATACCCTGGAACATTTTTTTTCGTTTTGCCGTTTCAGTGGTTGCTTGCTCCTCTGGTTTATTATTATATTCACATCAGATATGGTGAAAAAGAAAGGTCAAGTCTGAAATACATTCCTCACTGCTTGCCTTTTCTCATCGCTGCAATGATTTGTTTGGATTCATTATTAAACATGAAAGGTGATCCACCGCTGAATGAATCGATCTTGATGAATGATTTTTTTAATCAAACTTTAATTCAATTTTGGTGGCCAGTATTACAGTCCATTCAAATGATGACCTATCTGGTATTTGTCATCCGCTTTTTAAAGAAACAACTGAGTCAGCAATACAATTGGCACTCAAATGGCGTGCCAATCGATGCCAAATTTCTGCAAATAACTTCTCTGGTATGGTTATTTTTGGTCATTATTGATTTGTTCATGACTTTGGCCATATTTGCTCTCGCAAATAAACAATTCTATTCTTTTTTCAGTTCGCTGTTGGTGATTGCAGACTATTTGCTGGTGAATGTATTGATCGTGTCAGCCCTCAGTTTATATTTTAAGCAAAAATATGTAAGTCTGAAGAATTCAGGGGAGCCGAACAGGGAACTGGCACTTGACCATCAAGAAATGACCAGAATTTTGGACCTGGTGATAGCATATGTTAAACAGAGTCAGTGTTTTCTTTCTCCAGACTTGACGCTGAAAGAATTATCGAAAGAAACAAAAATATCACCAAGAGATATTTCTTTGTCGATCAATAACATGTATCAAAACTCTTTTTATTATTTCATCAACGAATTCAGGATAAAGGCAGCCAAAAAGATGTTGACCGAATTTCCCCAATCCAAGATCATTGATGTGGCTTATGAAGTGGGATTTAATTCAAAATCATCCTTCAACAAAATGTTTAAACATTTTACTGGGCACACACCGTCTGGTTTTAAAAAGCATGGATTGGTCAATTATTGAAATGTGGTGACTGATGATACGAAATGTTGCTTTGTGAACTCCGATTGAACTTGCCGGTTTTGATTTGTTACACCTATTTTCTGGCAAGGTATTATCACAGAATGGAATACTCAAGGACAGGCGTTCGGCATAAAGAGGAATACTCAAGGACAGGCGTTCGGCATAAAGGTCAGCTTGAGAAAATTAGCTTGTTTTTGCTTTGATTGGCATTGATTTTTTAGGTCTTGTAGTGAGTGATAGCCTGAATCGGGTGATGCTTGTTGAATTTGGTTGGTTTTGCCAGATTTGAAATAAGTTGGGCTGTGGCAGACTGAATCTGCTGTTGATAAATTGATGGATTCGACGCTATTCTAAAGCGGCTTTCAATCGCAATCCCATAGCGAATTTCTTGCCCACTTTGTGGCAGAAGTTTTTGAGTTGATCAACCGTACCAACTGCTGAGAATCCGACTGTTTTGAAGCCGGTCAATTCATCCATCCAAGTATCTGGATTGAGTCCCAGTCTATCGAGGATGGGTGGTAGGTTTTGAGGGATGTATCCGAGCTTGTTTTCAAGGATGGCCCGGCCTGAATAATCGACCAATTCCAAATATCCTGAGAGTGAAAAAGGCAGGTCTTTGTCGTCCTTGCCAAAGCCAATCAATCGGGTGTTTGTGTTTTTGATGCGTTCATGAATCGAAGTGTAGTCAGATTGTTCAGGCGTCTTACACATGGCGGCCTTGATGGGGTTTAAGTCCACATAAGCCATGCAAGTCAAAAGTGCCCGCTCATCCAGCAATGCCTGGCTTTTGAAGCGGGATTCCCAATTAATTTGTCAGGAACAAATTAACCCATCGGCTTGCCGATGACCCATAGGGCTAACTCCAGGGATGGAGTTAGCAAAGTGGCCGGTACAACCATCTTCGATGTTGGCACGACGCGCAATGTATTCATTCAAACACTTATTCGTCTCATCCATGAGACTCACCCCTGCGGGGCTTGCGTGAAAAATCGTTCCAGACGATTTTTTCATAAACCACGAGACGTCCATCAAACGCTTGCGGTATGTTTCAGTCTTATTGATGACGAATTCCAACTCTGGCTTGGTCAGTTGCTCGCCCCTGACAAAGCGCTCACAGATTAAGGGTAAATCAAACAAGCCAGCCCAGGTCATCAGCACTCTTTTGTCTGCCCAATCCTTGGTTGAGCTGACTTTCAACACGATGTGAAAATGATTGCTCATGATGGCATAAGCACAGATATCCACGGCAAACAATTTGGCCAAAAACTGCATCCGATCTACAACCCATTTTCTGCGGTGTTCAAATGACCTGCCTGAGTCTTTATCTTCACCGCAAAGGAAGGCCCTGCGCACACAACGACTGACCACATGATAGTAGGGTGTTTCATCCACACAAATTTGGTATTTCCTGGCCAGGCCCATGGTTTTTCTCCATTTAAAACCATGATTTTGGTTGTTCAGAAGAATTTTATCTGTGGCAAAGCCCTGATCGGCGTGTAAGAATATTTCTATGGAGTGCCTGTCCCGAACTAACTCTGTCCCGAATTAACTTTTGTGGTGGGTCAAGGGTTCGTTGAGCCTTTGGCAAATCGATGTTGTTTTATGTGCTGAATTGATGTGGGTGAATAAAAGATGTTTTTTCTCACATTTGTGAGGGGCTGTGATGAGTTTCTTATGTTTGGTGCAACAGCTTATCCATGGTTTGTTTTCTGTAGGTTTCTCCGATGGTGATTTCTTCATCCAGTACCCTGAGCGTGTCGATTTCAAAGCAGGTCACTTGATCCAGGTTGACCAGATAAGAACGGTGCACCTGGATGAAGTTAGTTGGAAGTTTGGCCAGTGCCTCGGCCACCGACTCCCGAGCCATAATGGTCTTGTCTGGTAAGTGATACAGGGCATAATTGCCGTCTTTTTTGATGAAGTGGATGTGGTCGGTGTTGATCCGATGGGTGGTGGCACCACTTTTAACCAGTACCATGGCCTGGTGTTGTTGGGTAGGCTGGTTTTTTTGTTCGATGAACTTGCTGATTGATTGGGTGAAGCGATCCAAACTGATCGGTTTTAACAAGTAATCGGTGGCTTTCACTTCATAACTTTCAACGGCAAATTCTGAATAAGCCGTGGTAAAAACAATTTTGGTTTTGGCGTCAATCAATTTGGCCAATGAGAGGCCGTCGATGTGTGGCATGTTGATGTCCAGGAATATCAGGTCCACTGGATTTTCATGTAAAAATTCGAATGCTTTCAGACCATTTCTGAAGGTGCCAATGGTTTCAAAGTCATTGAAATGTTCGAGGTAACTTTTCAGCAATTCGATGGCCTTTGGCTCATCATCAACGATGACAACTTTCATGGCAGATTGATCTTTAAATTCACTTGGTAAACACCCGAGTCCTCAATGAATAAGGTGTGTTGTTTGGGATAAACCAGTTCCAGCCTTTCTCTGGCTGCGGATATGCCGGTACCGGCGCCTTTGTTCTGTTGCAATGAATCAATCACCTGATTGGTGATCAAGAATGTCATTTCATTGGTTTTGTTTGCTTTAAAGACAATTTTGATGGTGGTTTCCAACTCAGGTGCGGCGCCGTATTTAAACGCATTTTCAACGAATGGGATGAACAGCCCAGGTTCGATGCTTTTGTTGGTCACATCGCCGATCACGCTCAGTTTCAGTTTGACTTCATGCGCTTCAAAACGCAGCAGCTGTAATTCACAATAGTTTTTGATGAACGCAATTTCTTTTTCTAAGGGGACTGCCGGGGATTTGTTTTCATCAATCACATGCCTCAGTAAGGCAGATAAATGTTCAAAGGAAGCACTCAATTGAGGCGATTTTTCCTGATTGACCAATGACAACAAGTTGTTCAAAGCATTGAATAAAAAATGCGGTTGCAGCTGATTTCTCAGCAAGTTCAACTCGGCTTGCTTTTTGGCCAGTATCAGGTTTTGTTCACGTCGTTGTGATTGAATCCATACTTTGAACAAGCCATAAGACATGGAAACAGCCAAGTAAAAAAACACCACCCCAAAAGTGATTTGCTTGGGCAACAGCAATTCATGAAAAAACCGCTGTTCAATCAACCAATACACGAGCAGTGCCAATGTGAATAAACAGACCGAAATCAGGAAAGATTGGGTTTTTGGCCCATCGGCCTTCAATTGAGTGAGGTTATGGAGGTTGGCATAAAACATCATGGCAGAAATGACAATGCAAACCAACAGTTGATGGATGAGGTTGTCATCCCGGATGGTGCGGATGGTTTCCTGGTCATTGATGATTTCAATTTCCTGGCCTTGAATCGAGAAACTGCTGGTGATGAGCCATCCAGTGATGACCCAAAACAAAGCATTGAAAATGTGTTCAATCCATTTCATGGGTCAATGATAGTGACATCGAGTCTGAATGGAAAGACTGATGTGACCAACACCCTGGAATTTGTTTTGAACTGTGAGAAATCCCCATTGCTCACAAGATTGCGTGGTTTGATCACAGGCCAATTGGGGTTGGGCACATAATTCCCCCATGGCATTCATGGTTCTTATGATGGCAGGTGTCGAATCATCTTTAAATCCATGACATGAAACAATTCAAATCATTGGCGCTGCTGTTTTTCACTTTGGCTTCCTGGGTGGCTGATGGCAAAAGCGCCCCAGACTCGGTCACTGACTTGTTGGCTCAACATTTTCAGGCACTGGGCGCCACCGAAAGGTTGGCCACCCCATCAAGCCACATGCGTGGTGAGTTGTTGCTTGCCAACCTGACCATTCCATTCGAAGCGGTGCAGTGGCAAAACAGCCATTATTACTTCAAGCAGCAGCCAGTGTTGAGAGGCATGGATTTGACGCCGCCGATCATCAAGCTGCTTAACGACCAAGGGGCATACTTTGTGGTTGATGAAACTGACTTGGGCAGGGGGGTGAATGTGACCAAACTGCCAGATGATGCGCGGTCAAATTGGACTGCCTTGCACACCACAGCATTGAGTCCCTTGTATTACTTTGAAAAAATGGGCTTCAACATGCGTTTGGCGATCTCATCAGAGTCCGAAAGCCAAACCATGCATCACATTGCAGTGACCACCCATGATGGTGGTCAAATCTTGGTTTTGGTGGATGGTAAAAGCCATTTAATTCAGGCCATGGTCTTCAGTTCTTATCACCCTCAATTGGGCATGGTTGAAGTTCGGCGCACTTTTGGTGACTATGAATCACAACAAGGCTTGTTGTTGCCAACTGGTTGGACCGACCACAGGGCCGGGATGGACATTGTTTATTCACTGACTGAAATCGGGTTCACTGAGGCTGTTGACCAAGACATATTTGCAGTTGGCCCCATCGCTAATGAGCCTCAAATATCCAATGAGGACATCAAAACGGTGCTGGATGATTACCTTCAGGCGCTGCACCAGCACAGCCCCTTTGTAGCCGCGGTTGCCAAGATCGAAACGGGGCTGCAGCATGACTGGCAACAAGGGTTGTACCAGCATGTAACCAGTCCAAGAGTGCTCTCAAGCCGGTTGACTGAGCGGCTCATTCAATTGAGCGGGGATCATCATTTTGGTATTGAATTCAATCCTGATCTGTTCAATTGGCTCAATGAAAACCCTGCCAATGAGGTGGCAATCACCCGCCAAGACAAGCAACGACTGGCTGCTTCCATCCAATCAAGCCGCTTAGCGAATAACGACTTGTTTTATTTGAAGATCACTGAAATGATGCCGCTTGCCGTGACCGCAGAGTTGATTGACTCACTGATGTCTCAAGCCGCTGTGGCCTCCGGTTTGATCATTGACCTGCGAGACAACACCGGCGGGGCTGCTGACTTCAATCAATATGTTGTCAGCCACCTTTTGCCCAAAGACAAGGTGTTGTATCAACGGGTTTTGAAAGACAAAACGGTGCCTATTCGCACCATCCCAACCAAGCATGATTATCCCTCATTACAGACCATGCCGGTGTTTGTAATCGTTAATAAAAACACTGTTTCGGCCGGCGAGCAGCTGGCTTATTTGCTGCAGAATCATCAGCGAGCCAAGGTGCTGGGTGAGACCACTTTTGGTGCAGCACATGGCTCAATTGATGTGCCACTGAGCAAAGGGTTGATTGGTTTGGTGCCCATTGCTTATGAACAACATGTCACCACCCATCAAGATTGGGAAGGCAGCGGCGTGGTGCCCGACATCTTGGCTGCCACCAACGACCTGAATTCTTTAATACAACTGATCGGAGACCTGAGATGAAATTTCATTGCACTTACTTATTGATGATGAACCTGTTGCTTGTGCAGGCCAAAGAAGCCACCCAACAGCAGTCACCTGACCCCGCATTCCAATGGCCCGCCATTGAGGCAAAAGTGGATCAACTGGTTCAACAATACCAAGATTTGGATATATTTTCGGGTGTGGTGTTGATTGCTGAAAAGGGTCAACCCGTTTACCACAAAGCTTTTGGTTTGGCAGATCGCCAGAACCACATCAAAAACACCCTGGAGACCAAATTTGACATTGGCTCAATGAACAAAACCTTTACCAAGGTGGTGATCTTGCAACTGGTGGAGCAGGGTAAGCTGGGATTGCAGGACAAACTCAGTCGGTTCTTGCCCCAGTTTTCGTCACCGCCTTATGCCCAAGTTACCATAGAACAGCTGTTGAACCACACGTCGGGCTTTGGCGATTACTACATGTCTGAGGGATTCTTTGATTTACCAACCAGTGAAAAAGACATCGCGTCTTTGACGCAAAGGATTGGTCAAATGCCTTTGCTGTTTCCGCCCGGTGAACACATGGAATACAGCAACTCTGGATACATTCTGTTGGGGGCAGTGATCGAAAGAATCACCGGCAAAACGTATCACCAGGTGGTGAAAGAGTGGGTGGTTGATCCGTTGGGTCTTTCTAACACCTACCTTACTGACAAATACCAAGTGCCCAACCGGGCCATTGGGTATTTCAAAACCATGCAGGGAGAATTGCGTGACAACGCGGGTTTTGTCGAAGTGCCCAATCCCGATGGAGGCTTCCAAGCGACCGCTGCGGATGTGATGAGATTCTATCGGGAATTTCATTATGGGCAGACGCTTCTGAAAGAATCCAGCAAGATGTATGATGAATTTTTTCGCATGACCCGCGAACACCTCAACAGCGGTGCGGCCATTCCACATGCCGGCGGCTTTAATGGTGCCAATTCAGTGAATTACGAGGTCCTCAGGGATCAAGTCACCATCACAGTATTGGCCAACATGAATGAGCCGGTGGCAGAACAATTGGGCCTGGGCATCCTGACCATCATCAGAGGCAAAGAACCCAAGCAACCAGCCTTGCCGGCCATTGAGTCCATATACCAAGCCTATGTGAAGCATGGCCTTGAATTCATACGAGAAAACTTTGCCACATTGACGGTTAATTTTCACCCCACAGACCCCAAATCCTTGATCCTCAACCAAGTGGGTTATGGGTTCCTGTCTGCGGACCAAACCGACCAAGCGATTGAATTGTTTCAATTGAATACAGAACTGTTTGGGGCTGAGGATGCCAATGTTTGGGACAGCCTGGGTGAAGCCTATTTGGCCAAAGATGATCAGACAAAAGCGCTGCAATGCTATGAAAAAGCCTTGGCAATGGATCCTGGTTTGGAATCGGCCCAAAGGGCTGTCAAGCGGCTTAAATCCACGGATTGATTGGTCTCAAGAGGCGTTTGGGTGGTCATTACTGGCCACCCAAATGGTTTCACCAGTGGCATCCGGAGCTGGTCCAGGTCCATTCCAGCTCAGCTCACCTCGAGGTTTTGTAGACCGATTAATGTGGTTTTCATTGCTTGGCATGGATGATTTCAATGGCTTTATCCAACACTTCATCGCGACCTTCGCGGATGCCTTGGATGGTGGGACGGACCCATACATCTGGCACAATCCCAAGCCGCTGTGTTTCTTGCCCATTGGGATAATACACCCCAATGCCTGAAATGGTGGTATACAAACCACCGGGCAATTTGATGCCAGAAATGTTGCCATCCGCGCCAGCGGTGGTGCTGCCAACGATGGTGGTGTTGTGACCTGCCCTGAAGGCCATGGCGGTGTATTCTGCTTGGCTTTGGCTCATTTCATTGACCAACACCACCACCGGACCCAGAAAGGTGTCTGTTGATTTGGGAATACTCAACGGCTGGTCACGAAAACTGAATTCACCCGGATTGTGGACATCGATGAAGGTGAATTTGACAAATTCGCTGTCTTGTTGAGCGAACCATGTGCCCAGCTTGAACACCGCAAATGCCGCAGGGTAATTGCGGATGTCAATGACCAGGCCTTTGGCCGAGTGGTATGCTTGTTTGATGGTTTCGAAATCTGCGTCTTTGATGTTTTGCAGCGTGATGTAAGCGATGCCATCAGCCCGCAGGTGATGACTGGGTTGGTCATTGATTGGTTTGGCGAAAGTGTAATGCCCCGGCAAATCCGCTTTCGGATAAAGACCCACCTTTTGTTTGATTGTTCGCTGGCCCCTTTGTAAGGTCCATTCACTGCTGGTTTGGTTGGATCTGAGGATGCTGAAAGAAATGTCTCGCAGTTGCGTGGGTCGATTGGACGCCGGGAACAGATGCTCCATTTGTTGTACCCGGTTGGCAATGGCTTTTCCATTGACATGGGTGATGACATCGCCCAACTTGAGGCCAGAGTCCTTGAATTTGTTTTCATCAAAATGGCCATCAATCACCAATTGATCATCGATGAATGTGGTGTGCACGGGTGGGTAGTGGGTGCCGAAAAATTGTTCCAACTGGTCATGACCTTCCCACAAACTGGCATGAGAATCATTCACCTCACCAATCAATTGGATGGCGGCCATCTCATAAGCCAACTCATCATCGGCCGCCAAGAACATGGGGATGTATGAGGATAAGACGTCGCGCCAGTGTTTATCTGTCAGGTGGATGTAGGGAAAGAAATAGTTGATCATGTTCCAGTATTTATACACCGCCAACAAGCGGAAGCCGGCATCGGGATAGGGCATGTGGCTGTAAGGTTTTTCATGGGTGAACTTGGCGTTGCCCACGCCATTGATGGCGCTGATGTAATGATGGGGTTCTTGGTTGCGGTTGTCATAAATGTGCTGCAAAGCCGCTTTTAATTCGGTCGAAATGCCATGATTAATCCAACTGAAATCGGGTGAGTTCAAGGCGGTGACATCCAGCTGGTTGGTGATTTCAATTTCAGGAACTTCGCCAAAACCCTCAATCCATTGCAACAGATGCTGATCCCTCTGAATGGTGTCGGTGTGCTTCAGATAGGCAGGTAACAGCCGAAACAATTCATAGTCCCAGTTGTATAGGCCTTTGGCCACCGCCGGGTGGTGGTATTTCAAAAAACCCCAAACCCGGCCCAACAACACCAGGTTTTCATGCTGTTGTTGGCTCAGGTCACGCAGTTCCAATCCTGAGCCCTGGTCGAACTCGGCGTCCAACTCAGCCGGTGGTTTGACCGCTGTCGGGACTTCGCTCAATGGTTTGCCATCGATGCTCAGTTCAAACTGATCGATCCACATTTTGCCTTGACCCACCAGCAATGCGCCAAAAGCAATCTGCGACACGGCACTGGGCACATAATTCAGCTCAATTTCATATTTTTGCCATTCGTTGGTGCCGGTGATGCCCCGTTCATTCATGTTGTTGAAATCAACTTGAGGGTCCAGTCGTAACCAGAGCCCAGCAAAACCATCTGTGACATTTTCTGTTTTGACATAAGCCGATAATTTGATTTTCTCACCGTTGTAATTGGCCGGTAACTCATAAGACCACGCTTTGAAGTTGGGTTGATCACCCTGGTATGCAATCACCGCTGAATGGTTGCCTGAATACTTGATTTCGGCATCAACCCCAATCTGATAGTCAGCGCTGCCAAAATCATTCCACCCAAAAGGTCGTCCGTCCTCGATTTCTTCAAAATTCAAAAACTTTTGAATGACTTGGTAGTCGGTGGATTGGGCCAGTTGAGGCACTAAAAGCAACAGTAAGATTAACAATTTCATGGCGTCCCTGTGGATTGGATTAATGTATTCCCAGCATTTTGGGTTCAGTAGATGTGGGTATGATGCAGCAAAATCCAAGCGAAGTGTGGGTGTTTTTTGATCATGTCATTTGTTCTCTCAAAAATGGCAGCAAGCTCAGCGGTCAATGGGTGCTGACTTCTCTGATCAGCACCGTGGTGGATTCAGGTTTGACCTTACCAATCAAAAAATAATTCCGCTGGATCAATGAATCAATTTTTACAGCTTGAGTTTTCCATGGCTTATGGCAATCATTCGTCAATCCTGCTTTGCTGATTTTTTGCACCGCTCATCAATATAGTGGCACATGAAATGAATCAGTGAGTCGGGGTAACTTTCAAGTCGGTGTGGTCTCATTTGCTCATTCACTGGCTTATGAAGATAAGTCATAACCACATTTGATTGAATGCAGATATACTGTTGAACAAGTCTTGATGGAGCTTGTATGGCATACATACCACCGGTTTTGGGTTATCTGTTGGTATTGTTTCTGGCTTTGATTCTGTTGCTGCATATTTACGCCATTTACGTGACTCTGAACACACCGTTCAATGACCACCGCAGAAAATGGTATCAAATGTTGATCAATTGCCTCGTACCGATCTTTGGCCCCTTGTTTACCTTGTGGGTGAATTGGCCAGATTACCAACACAATAAGGGGTAATGAGGCAAATTTTGGGCGCAGTTGAAGCCATCATGATACGAATGATCAGTCGATGACGGTTAATTCACAGCGTTTAATTTGATCGACAGGCAGGGCCAAATTGACATAGGCGCTCCAGTACAACAGGTGCATGCCCACCTCGTTATCATTTTGATTGACCGCATTGATGAACACCGAGTCGGTGAAAAAACACCCGCTGTAGATGTCCATCACGATGTGGGTGCCGGTGTTTGAGTTGTCGATGCCGGTGACGAAGGCGCCATTGTCTTCTTGGGTGCGCCAGTAGCGGGTGACCGGATCATAGTGGAATTGGGTCACGGCCATCACCAACTCGCCATGGACGGTGCCACTGAACCAGTTGCGCATGCCCAAAATGATTCGACAACCATCCAAATCACCACAATAATTTTCGAGGATTGCTTGGGGAATGGGCACGGTTCTTTGATTTGGGCTAAAGGATCCGGTGTCGATGGCGGTGGCGACTGCTTGGAATCGGCCCCCTTCATTTTGAATGGTGGTGATGGCTCCTCCATTGATTTGTTGTTCATACAACAGCTGCGGGATGTTCACGCTGTTGCCATTGGAGATGCTCAAGTCAGGCCCGTTGAGGGACAAGGTCTGGCTGTCGGTACCGGTGCCGTCTTGCAAGGGTGAAAGGTCCACCGTGTTGCCATCGGTAATGGATAAATCGGTGCCTACCAATGACAAAGTTTGATCATCAGTACCGGTGCCGTCTTGCAAGGGTGAAAGGTCCACTGTGTTGCCATCGGTGATGGACAAATCGGTACCCACCAATGACAAGGTTTGGTCATCGGTGCCGGTGCCGTCTTGCAAGCCTGACAAATCAACGGTGTCACTGTTGCCGTTTTCAATGCCCACGGTCAAGGTGGTGCCATTGAGGGCCAAACCGGTGATGCTTTGTTGGTCTGCGTCATCGCCAGGCAACCACCCGAGGGTTTGATCAAAGGTCAAAATCTGACCGGCCTGGGCGCCTTTATCGATCAAGGTGCTGGCATAGGGAACCGCCAGGAGCTTTTGTCTGGGGCTCAAAGTTTCATACTGGGCATCGGCGTTGCTTTTGACCCTGATCTCCAACCAAATGGATAAGCCATCCAATGCGTTGCTGCCCAAGTCCAATTCAGGCAAGAAAAACTGGCCTTGGTCGACGTCCACACCCAACACTTCGACCTGGTTGCCAATCGGGTCGGTGAGCACGGGATCCCCATGGGCTTGGATTTGAAAATCATAGACGCCACTGGCAGGACTGCCTTGGTCCAATAATTCACCTTGGTAATTGAATGACTGATCCACTGGTTGGGCTTTCGCGTCCCCAAACAGGGTCACCACAAACATGAAAAGTATCCCAATAAAGTTCCGCATAATTCACCCCTTATTCAAACTCGTTGGCAAAGATCAAATCCCCGTTGCCTTGCCAGTAGCCACCCTTGATGGCGTAGCGGCTGCTGGTCATTTGGCTGGCATCGCTTTGGGCCAGGCTGCTTTGGAGGGAGAATCTTTGATTGGTGCTGATGCCACCACTGTTGTTGATGGTGGATTTTTGAATCGCAAGGTCACTGGTGCCGGTGACTTCATCCGTCCCGGTCATGCACATCAAAATCATCAACAATGCCTTCATCGTTCAACACTTTACCGCAACAGATTGTGAGAATTCAACACCTTCAGACGAATAATGCCTGGACATTCAGACTCGTGGTTTTGCCAGTGGATTCTAGGGATCGGGTGACTTTCCTTGGGTTCACTTCCTTGTTTTATTTTGTATTTAATCAATGGATCATTGAATTTCTCGGCCCAAGGGGACCGTCGTTGTTGCCTATGGCTGCTGGGTCGACATGAATCACAGACAATCCCTGGTGCTACGCCAAACATGGCTGTGCCTGAACCATCAAGTTGGCTAACGATGGATATTGTTGTTACAATGATGTGAGTGAGGGGTGGGATATGATCATGAAAAAACTGTTTTTGCAAGCTGGCATGTGGCTGTTGTTGGTCCATGGGGATGCCGCCAAGGCCCAAATGCCTGGAGCCTTTGAGTTACATAGTTTACCATGTGCAAGTCACACCATCTATTTGGACTTTAATGGTCATGTCACATCAGGAACTCCCTGGAATTCAAATTTCACTGGTGGCGCAGACTTCACCACGTTGGCTTGGAGTTTGGATGGCGACCGCACCACCTTCAATCAAACCGAGTTGGACACCATCCGGAATATTTGGTTGTCTGTGGCTGAAGATTTCTTGCCTTTTGCAGTCAATGTCACCACCGAACAGCCACCTGTGGCGGACTTGATTAACAGTGGCGGGGGTGATGAAAAGTGGGGTGTGCGGGTGGTGATTGGGCCAGAAGATTGGTACCCGGGTTCGGCTGGTGGGGTAGCATACCTCAGTTCTTGGAATTGGAACAGTGATACACCTGCCTACGTGTTTAACACCTCACTGACCGGGATCCGTGAAGCAATCAGCCATTTCGTGGGCAGCACCTTGTCCCTGAGAATAGATGGTGACAATGTGGTGGCCTATTATGCCGGACATGGCACTGGACCAACATCCTGGTCGACCATCAAAGGCGTGGGCTATTTTGTGAACCTGTCGCAATGGAGTCAGGGCGAATATCCCAATGCCAACAACCAGGAAGATGACCTTGCCATCATCACCAGTGGCACTTGGGGTTTCGGTTACCGCCTGGATGACCATGGCGATGATGGCGCTTCAGCCACTCGAATCTTGGCAGATGAAGTCACCGGCATCATTGAACAAAACTCGGATGTCGACGTGTTTGAGTTGGTGACTGGCGGTGGTCTGGTCGACATAATGGTGCAAGCCCCACATCAATTTACCAACCTTGATGTGGCCATTGATTTGGTTGATGTGGCCACCGGAATGCTTGTTGCTTCAGACGATCCCTTGGACCTATTGGATGCTGCCATCAGCACCAACCTGCCAGCTGGAGTCTATTGGTTGTTCGTTGATGGCGTGGGGCGACCCCAAAGTACCAGCGATCCCGATGACCATGGCTACAGTGATTATGGGTCACTAGGCGCATATGAGGTCTCTACCTCATTCACATCTGACATAATTTTCATGGATGATTTTGAAGCTGATTGAAGGCAAAAAAACCTAAATCCGGCAAGTTTCTGCCATGCAACCACCTATTTCTTATTACCCTTGCTGAATGGGTAAAACAATTGTTGGAAAAAAGTACGGGGAATCCGTGGCACGGTGCCGTAGTGTGAGGGCCAGTGCTCTTTGGGCATGTGGTAGGTGTTGAACAATTTGTCGAACAGTGGGGTGTGTACCGAATAGTTGGTGTCGATGGCCGGTTTTTGAGAACTGTGGTGCCAGTGATGGAATTTCGGGGTGACCAGGATGTACTGCAGCGGGCCCAATGGGATGTTGACGTTGGCATGCACGTAGACTGCCTGGAAGGCCGCGAAAGACACGTATATGTCCAGTGCCGCTTTGTCCGGACCGATCAGATACAAGGGTACAATGGCGATGATGCGGTCAGAAAAGGTTTGCACGATGTGGTTGCGGGAACCGGCCAGCCAGTCCATGTATTCCACAGAGTGGTGTACGGCGTGGATATTCCACAGGCTGGGTACTTCATGATACAGGCGGTGTGACCAGTACAACACAAAGTCGGCGGCCAACACCAGCATGATGACTTGAAGCCACAGGGGTTGGGATTGCACGAAGGCTTGCAGGTCGGCACTGATTGCCCACGAAAACACCTTGGTGAAAAAGTAGTTGGCCACCAGCAGCAACACAGTGATCAACAAATGGTTGACGATGAAGTAAATCATGTCCAGTTTCCATTCTGGCCGGGTGATGATTTGTTCGCGGTATTTGGGAAAGACTTTTTCGATGAAAATGAACACCGCAGCCGAGGCCACAAATGCCAGCAACAACCAATCCAAACCGAACGACAGTTGACTCGGTTCCACCGGTCCGGTGGGGATGTGATAACCACCGAGGGCAAAGGCCAACAAGGTACACAAGACGCCGGTGGCACCCATCCGTTTGCGTTTGTTCAAAATAAAGGTCAACAACCCAAAGCCCAAAGAAATCCACATGCAATACATCAGCACGTCTTGTAAAAACTCGGCATCATAGGCCGCCCGCAAGTCAGCTGTGGTCAAGTAACTGGGGTATTGGTAGGCCAACACCGCCAACAAACTGATGATGCCCAAAAACATCGAGAGGTAGCCACTGATGCGGCCATCGCCGATGCGAAAAGCTTTGTCAGACAGGTCAGGTGTGACCCGTTTCTTGTATTCATATCCTTCAGATTCAAAACGCATAAATAACTCCTTGGAAACGGCAGACCCAGTTTAGCAATGATTACGCAGATTATCCAACTTTACTCAGGATTCAAACAGGTGACCGGGACGGGTGGTGGGGGGCTGATGTGATTTTGATTTGCGGTCTTGGTGGGGCCTGTGGGAGATTAATCGAAGTATTTGACCTCGCACTGCATGAAGCCCCTGATCAGGTGGTTCATTTGGAAAAACTTTTTGGGTGAGGGGTAATTCAAGTTGGTGAAGTCTTTGATCATGTGGCTTTCATCATAGTAGCCGGCATTGGCGGCCAATTCAGCCATACTGATGTTTTGGTTTTTGCGGTAGGTGTGCAACACCCGTTTGAAGCGGTAAATGTTTTTGATTTGAGAGATGTTGAGATTGAAGGAATTGCCGCAGAGCCTTTGCACGGTGCGTTTGGACAAATTCATTTTGGCTTCCAACTGGTCCAGGTTGGGGTCGGTGGAAATCAAGGACAACAATTTATGCGCTTTGGTGTGATTGGGCACCTGGATGAATGGAATTGATCGATCCGATTGAGGAAAATTGATCTCGTTGGTGCCAATGTTGTCCAACATGAAGCGATAGATCAAGTCATCCTCTTGGGCTTGATCGAGGCGGTAAATGCCATCGGCAACTTCCTGCAACTGGGTGTGGTCAAAGGTGTGTCTGGATTTGAATCTGAAGTGGACCAGTTTACCTGGTTGAGGGCTGGACCATTGGCCAGCAGAGGGTTTGTTTTTGACCAAGTGCACCCGCGGTAATTGGAGTCGTTGTTGGTTGGGTGACTGGTAATAAACATCGCCTTCAATGATGATCGTGATCCACGATGAGATGTCCACACCATCCAGTCCAGAACAGGTGGTCTTGTCTTGTGAGGGTGAGAAAGATTGCACCAATGAATAATTGAAATGAGATTGACTTTTCCTGGAATGGGAATAATGCGAGCAACTGCAGATGTTGATGCTGGGAATGTGCGAATTCGTCATTTCAATCGGGTTGCCAAAGGGTTGATGATTGGAAGGGTGTTGCCTGGTTTGGGTCATTTCAATTCGATTCATTGATCCAAGATACCCAAAGTGGTCGCTCTTTTCATGGGTGGAAGGTCATCATTTGAATGGTTCAAAAAAGGCCTGATTTCAAAAGCTACGTCAAAATTAGTATTTTGCGTAACTTGGGCCCTGATTTCTTGTAAAAATGCGTCATTCCCACTCGCAGAACGTCGCTATATGGTGGTTTCAGGGGGTATCTGGCAGATCCCATTCGCGGTTTTGTCGTGGTCCTTACATGCCACCGTGTTGGCTTCATCACGGCTTTATTTTTCCTGGCGAACAAGCCAGCTTTTTGGTGGCGGTAAGGGCACTGGAAGCGCCGCTGTAAAGTGGCTTCAGTGCTTGATTTACGGTGATCTTCGTGGGCTGTGTTGGTTGTCGTTCAATGGTTCATTACAGCGATTTTGAATCAACAATTTGGCCGTTGCTTTGGCTGCTGCCAGCTGGTTTCATGGGTTTGTTAATTTTTAGTGAATTTGACACATTTATACAATGCAGTGTTTGGGGCAAACCGTACCATGAGCTTCCTAAAGGATATGACAATTAATTTTATTGAGCCAACTCAAGGATAACCATTTGGAGAACACATAAATGAACATGAAACGTAATCCCATGACCGATGCCGTGCAAAAAGCATTGTTAACCGGTTTGATTGCTTCTTCTGCATTGGGAACCGTCGCTTTCGCCCAAGACAGCGACGACGAGTCAGTAGAAGAGCAGGGTAAGATCACGGTCACCGGTTCGCGCATCAAACGCTCAGACGTTGAAGGTGCATTGCCCATCACCGTCATCACCCGTGAACAAATCGAACTCAGTGGTGAGTCCAACGCCGCCGACTTCATCCGCAACCTGACTTTCAACAGTGCCGGTTCTTTCAGACCTCAGTCTGGTAGTTCGGCGCAAGGTGATTCGCAGGTGTCACTGCGGGCTTTGGGCTCTGGCCGGACATTGGTGTTGATTGACAACCGCCGTTTACCCACTTCGCCAACCACAGGATCTTCACAAAACTTGAGCACCTTACCCATGGGCGCGATTGAGCGCATTGAGGTGTTGACTGATGGTGCTTCAGCGATCTACGGTTCTGATGCAATCGGTGGGGTGATCAACGTCATCACCCGTGATGATTACCAAGGGGCTGAAATCATGTTGGGTGGGGCTGAAGTATCAATTCCTGCCAACGGTGGTGAGCGTGAAGAAGGATCGATCGTATTCGGCGCCTCTTCGGACCGTTCCAGCTTGCTGGCTGGTGTGTCTTGGAACGACCGCGAAATCATCTTTGCCCGAGACTTGCCTTGGACCCCAGCCGGTGCGTCCGTATACGGCAACAGTTTCACCACCATCACCGATGGGGCGGATAATTTTGACTGGACCTCATTCATCACGGGTTGTGATTTCCCCGGCACGGGTTTCTATACGGTACCCAACAGCGCTGCGGTGAACCCACAACAAACCCGCTGTGCTTACAACTTCACATTGGTTTCTGCTGACGAAGCGTCTTCAGAAAATAAGTCGTTTTATGCCAAAGCCACGCATGAGATCAATGATTCTTGGGAATTGTGGGCCAACACCACTTTCGCCCAAGCCGAATCTTTTGGCCGTTATGCTCCGGTTCCGGATTCATCATTCTTCTCCACGCCGTTAACGGCCAACAGCCCCAACAACCCAACCAACCCCAACAGTGGTTTGTACGACCCATCTTTAGGTTTGGACCCACAAGCGGTTAACTGGTGGCACCGTTTCGATGCTTTGGGCAATCGCGATGACACCGTGACCAATCAGGTGTTGGATTTCTTGGTCGGAACCACCGGTCAAATCGGCAACGCCGAAGTTGAGTTTGGTCTGCGTCACACCGACAACCGAACCTCAACCGTGGGGCGCAATTACTTGTTGCGTTCGGCTGCTGCCAGTTTGATTGAGTCGGGTGCTTATGACCTGGCCAATCCTTATGCCAATCCTGAAAATGTGTTGAATCAAATGCGCATCACCATTTTCCGTGATTCTAAATACGATCAAGACGAGCTGTTCGGTTCGGTGGCCTTTGATCTGTTCGACATGGACGGTGGCCCCGCTTCGCTGTACGTCGGTGCCGAGCACCGCAATGAAAAATACGCCGACTTGTACGATCCGCAATCTGAAGCGGGCCAAGTGGGTGGTTCTTCAGGCAACTCAGCGGCCGGTGACCGTGACGTGACCGCGGTGTTCTTCGAGGCTTTGTTCCCCGTAATGGACAACCTGGAAGTCAATGTGGCTGGTCGTTACGATGATTACTCAGACTTCGGTGACAACTTCGCACCCAAAGTGTCGCTGCGTTATCAACCACTGGACAACCTGACCCTGCGGGCTTCGTATGGCCAAGGTTTCCGGGCTCCAACGCTGGACATCTTGACGCAGAAAACCACGTTCTCTGCCACCACTGTGCGTGATCCGCAATCTTGTGTGAATCAAGGCCAACCGGCGACATGTTCACTGCAGATCAATGACTTCATCCAAGCCAACTCCTTGTTGCAACCAGAAGATTCTGACCAATGGTCGGTGGGTCTGGCTTACGAGCCATTTGATTGGTTCAACTTCACCTTGGATTACTACAACATTGAGATCACCAACCGGATACGTCAGTTCACGGCGCAAGCGGTCATCAACAATGAAATCAATGGCGTCAACAATCCACCAGGCTTGTTCTGTCAACGTTCACCAACCGGTTCCATCATTCAGTGTTTCACTGGTTTCGGTAACGACGGTGAAGTGGAAACCTCAGGTTTGGACTTGAATGCCCGATTCAACTACGAGATTTTGGGTGGCAACATGACCACGCAATTCCAGCTGTCCCACATCCTGGACTTGTCGGTTGATGGCGGTCCTGAGTTGGCCAAATCTCCTGGTTTCCCAGAGCAAAGAGCGGTGTTGTCTAACCAATACTCTTATGGTGACTGGTCTTTGGCCTACAACATCAACTACATCGGTGACCAAGACGCTGATGCCGCCAACTTGTCGGCGCCATCTTGGACCACCCATGATGTGCAGTTGAACTACCACGCCGCTTGGGATGGTCGCTTCACCGTGGGTGTGCGTAACGCCGGCGAGAAATTCCCACCGGTTAACCGGGGGGCCATCGGCAACCGTGATTATGACTTCAACTTGTATGATGGTTATGGTCGCGTGACCTACTTCAGATACACCCAAACGTTCTGATCAGGTTAGGTAAGCAGGGGTGAGGTGACTGATTCGCCTCACTCCCACAGGTTTGTGTCATCACTCGCTTTGATTAATATGTTCTCTGTTAATTGTAGAAATTCCACTTCATAAAATTGCATCTATATAGTGAGTTTCAGGGTGATGACACATTTTTTTAAGCCAGTTGTTGATGATAATCGATTGCATTGCCTTGAATTGGTCCGAATGCGTTGATATTCAAGTAATGGCTGGGGTTTGAATTATTTCGATTAAAAACGCCCAATCAACGTTAAAATAAGTCATGCATTGTTATCAGGTACGCAACAATTTTCAACATGAACTTATTACAAGCGACAACCATTGGTAAGTGTTTGTCTAATCAGACCCGCATTCAAATTTTGCTTTGGTTGAAAAAACCAGATCAGCATTTTCCACCACACCAAACCCTCAAACACTTTAATGACGGTGTATGTGTCAGTTATATCCAGGACAAGTCAGGACTGTCTCAGCCGACCATATCGACATACCTTGCCAACATGGAACAGTGTGGCTTGTTGACTTCGACCAGACATGGGAAATGGACTTATTTCAAAAGGAATGAAGCAGTGATAAAAGCCTATGGAGAATTCTTGACGGCTGAATGAGGCTTCATTATAATATAGACATATAGATATATTTCAATATAACTGACTTCCTCATATGTTAACTGTCCACCTGATCAATCCTTTAGAACACAAAAGAGCAGTTCTGAATTTGCTGCAACAATTGAATCCAGAAATGGCTTTCAGCTTAATTGAAGAAAGGCTGACCTCAATGGTTGAGTCGAATAATTATCTGTGTTTCGGTTTGTTTGAAGATGAACGCTTGATTGGCTTGTGCAGTGGTTGGAGCACAGTGCGGATTTATTGCGGCAAACAACTGGAATTGGATAATGTGATCGTCGATCAATCCCTCCAGTCAAAGGGTTTAGGGACATTTTTTATGCAAGCATTGAAACAGTGGACTGTTGAGAACAGTTATCAATCCATTGGTTTGAATACATATGTCACCAACAGCCAATCACACAAATTCTATTTGAATCAAGGGTTCACTATTTTGGGATTTCACTTCGAACATTTTTTACAGTCATGACATGAAAATTTTAATCATTGGTGGTGCTGGTACCATTGGAAAATACGTGACTGAGCACTTACAACAGGCTCATGAGGTATTGGTTGCAGGGCGTTCTGATCAACATTTGTATGTAGACATTGCTGACAGTTCCTCAATCCAGAAATTGTTGTCTGCAGTTGGCCCATTGGATGCGATCATTTGTGTGGCAGGAGAAGCCAAATGGGACGATTTCGCCAAACTGTCAGCAGCAGATTATGACATTGGGCTGAGAAGCAAATTAATGGGGCAAGTTAATGTGGTCCGTTATGGGGTGCAGCACCTGAAACCTGGAGGTTCGATCACCTTAAGCACTGGCATATTGGCAGATGACCCGGTGAAAAAGACTGCCAGTGCTGCCATGGTCAATGGTGGAATTCACAGTTTTGTGCAAGCTGTGGCTTTAGAGCTTGGCTCCAAAGCCAGAATCAACGCGGTATCAGCCGGCGTGGTAGCGGCCTCCTACGAAAAATACCAAGCCTATTTTCCTGGTCATAACCCAGTGCCCATGCAAAAAGTGGTCAACGGCTACGTTCGCAGTGTCTTTGGTGCAGACTCAGGTAAAATCATACGCATCTATGAGTGATCGCAGTGAGAGTCCGCTGATGATGCCTGGGTCACGAATCTAGTCATCTGATAATTCTTCAAAGCCGGTGACAAATATGGGTATTTCATCGGCGATTGGCACTTCAGCTGCGCCGATGTCGACGATGCCGGTGTTGCCGATGCGATTGTTGTCGTAGAAATCGAACTCAGGCAAGGTGTTGGGCCAGGGATTGTTGTTGCCCATGTCGCGTGCCGGCGAGTTCTCTGCAATCATCGGTTCATCCACATTCAGCAATTGAGGATCGGCAGTGGAATTGTTGCTTTGTTGGATGTTGGCATGGATGAAGTTGCTGCCGTTGTCCAAGGCCATGATGTTGTTGCCGAAGCGGGTGCCACTGGTGCCGGTGATAAAAACACTGGCTTGGTCGTGGTCGTAAAAGGTGTTGTTGATCAAGGTCATGACGGCGCTGTCTCTGGATTCAGATCGGATGCCTTTGGTGTCGGCGTTGTGGATGAAGTTGTTGGCAAACCACATCTGCGAATCATTGCGGCCCAATAAGTTGACCTGTTCCAGTGCATTGGGGCTGATATCGGTGTCGTCATTTTGGGCCGCCAACACGTCGTTGTTGGCAATCACACCCACGGCTTGTTCACTGAGCCAGAAGCTGGCATTGACACCCACCACACTGGCCGCTTCGGTGTTGATGTTTTGTGCCAGATAATTGTGGGTGAATGTCACCTCGGTTTGATCATTGGCATCGATAAACACACCCAGGCCAGTGACCTGACTGGGGGAGTCGCTGCGGCTGCGGGTGATCACTGAATCAGTGACGGTTAATTGCGCTTGGTTGTTCATGCGGGCCATCATGCCGACGCCGGAGATGGTGCTGCTGGTGGATTCTGCCAAGTTGTTGGATATGGCCACGCCTATGAGGTTGGTTTGGCTGTTGGTGAAACCGACCACTTCCAGGCCCGCACCGGTGGCGCCATTGGTGTTGATGGCAAAGTTGTTGGCCAGCAAGATGTTGGTTAAATTGAACACAGAAGTGCCATTGACAAAGGCGTTGATGCCAGCCCCAAAGCCCACATTGGAACCACGTTGAACGGCAAAATTGTGTAAAGTCAGTTCCCCATCTGGCAGGTTCACATTCAACACCCGAGAAGTGCCATAGCTGGTCAAATCAGCACCGGCATACAGTGATGTCGAAGTGTATGAGTCAGTTTGCGAGACAAAGCCGCTGTCCCAGCCACCGGAAATGGTCAAATCGGTGCCATTGCTGATGCTGATAGAGACGCTGGTGTTGAAGGATTGGCCACTTTGCAGGCGGATTTCGTGGGTGCCACCAGCTGTTACAGCCGCATTTACGGCCGCTTGCAGGTCTGAGAAATCGGCGTTGGGGTTGCCATTAAAACTGACGGTGTAAACCGTTCCCTGGGCTGCGGTGAAAAAGCACACCATTGCCATGGCCATCATAAGTTTCATCGTGTTTACCTCTTGTTTGTCGTTGTGATCTGAAGTTGGGAAACTGCATTCCTTGGCGTCTTTAACAAGGCACCCAGGCAATCACTGACATGTTTTTGGGTGATTTTTGAAGATTCAGTCCGACATCTTGGGTGCAGTGCGGTATATTGGCCGCTTGTATTGGCAGAAAACGGGTACTTGATCATGCTGGCTAAAGTCATTGGGTGTTGTGGGTTGTTGGGTTATGGCCTGCTGTTATCAGCCAATCCCTTGGAACAAACCATCGCCGCCATTGAGCAACAAATCGCTGGGCGCATTGGGGTGGCGGTTTGGGACACTGATTCGAATCAACAATGGCAGTACCATGGCGATCAGCGTTTTCCCATGATGAGCACCTTCAAAACCCTGGCCTGTGCCAACATGCTGTACGATGTCAGTCAAGGGAAGCTGGATCCCAAACAAAGCAGCCACATCAACGCCGAGCAATTGGTTGAATGGTCACCCATCACCAAAAGCATGGTGGGCCAGCCCCTTTCGGTGTTTGATGCTTGTGAAGCCACCTTGTTGACCAGCGACAACACCGCAGCCAATGTGGTGTTACAGCACATCGGAGGACCGGCTGGTTTGACAGAGTTCTTGCGATCCATGGGCGATGCAGTGACCCGATTGGACCGCAAGGAACCGGAGTTGAATGAAGCCCAAACAGGGGATCCACGCGACACCACCACCCCGCATGCCATGGTGCAAACTTTGCAGCGTGTGTTGCTGACTGATTCGGTCCTCAAGCTGGCAGACCGCCAGCAGTTGCGGTCATGGATGCAGCAAAACCGGGTGTCCGACCAGGTGCTGCGTGCGGTGTTACCGGAAAGTTGGCTGATCGCGGACCGCACCGGCGCCGGGGCCAATGGTTCCCGCGGCATCACCGCTTTGTTGTGGCAAGAAGGTCGTTCACCGATCATTGTTGCCATTTACGTGACTGAAACCGAGTTGTCATTGGCTGAACGCAACCACACCATGGGGGCCATTGGCCGCGAAATATTCAAGGCCTTTGACGTACAATGAATGTCGACTGATTGATCCAAGAGGGCACACAGTCGGATGCCGTTGGGGACTTTAAATCAAGATCAATTGTGTGGTTTTGCTGGGTGGTGGTATTGATGTCTATGAACAAATGAATTGGAGGCTGTCATGAAAGCATTGAAAATTGGGGTGGTGGTCGGACTGGTGTTGCTGTTGGGTCCGCTGGGTTGGATCTATGGCCACAGTGAATACAAATTAAGGCAAGTGGCACCGCCGGCGCCATTCAAGCTCACTTTAAGTCCGTCGGCTGCGGTGCTGCAGCAAGGTCAGCACATCACCCGCACCCGGGGATGTTTTGGCTGCCATGGCCAACAATTACAAGGGCGCGATTTCAGTGAGCAATGGGATTGGGTCAAGCGGGCCGTGGCGCCCAATCTGGCGGCTTATGCCAAACAACATGATCCAGCCACTCTGGAGCGGGCCATCCGCCATGGCATTGGTGCCGATGGCCGGGCCTTGTGGTCGATGCCTTCTTACAACTACACCCGTTTGACCGACCAAGATCTGTCGGCCTTGATCCTGTATCTGCAATCAGCAACTGTGGTGGAACAAGCCTTGCCCAGCCCGGCACTGGGACTGAATGCGCGCTGGGAAATGACTTACCATGGACTGGAAAACATGCATGAGCTGGTGGCGCAGGTGCCGCCGCTGAAGCTCGAGGATGCCGAAAATGGTGACCTGCGGGCCGGTGAATACCTGGCCATGACCACCTGCAATGAATGCCATGGCCTGGATTTGCAGGGCGAGAATTTTCCAGATGGGAGCACCCCCAACCTGGCGGCCATGATCAAAGCCTATGACAAAGCCCAGTTCGATCGCCTGATGAAGCAGGGCGTTGGCTTGGGCGAACGGGCCGATTTGGGCCTGATGTCGATGGTGGCCAAGGACCGCTTTGCTTACTTCACCGAAGATGAGCTGCGGCAGTTGTATGCCTATTTGCAGCAGCTGGAAGTCAAACTTTGAGGGGTTGATCCTGACAGGTGAGTTGTCATCAATCGACAAAACTTGTGATAATTTTGTCCAAATCAGTTCTACTCTGACAAGTTCTGAAAGCGGAGGATCGCATGAAAAAATGTTGGAGCAGTCTGATCATGCTGCTGGCATGGCCATTGACTTGGGCCCAAGTGGAACCGGCTTATGTGGCCACTTACCGGGTTACCTTTGAATCTGACTGGAGTGCCAACACACACCCGGTGGATTTTCCTGCTGATCCCCACTACTCCGGATTGATCGGCGCCTCCCACGGTGCCGAGACCCACTTGTGGTCGATGGGTGAATTGGCCAGCCCAGGGATCCAATTGATGGCTGAAACGGGCAGCAAGTCGATCCTCAGCAACGAAGTGGCCGCTTTGATTCAGTCTGGCATGGCAGAGTTTTTATTGTCTGGACCTGGCATGGGTGATTCTCCCGGTTCGGTGAACATGGTGTTCGATGTGAGCCAAGCCCATCCGCGCGTCAGTTTGGTGTCGATGATTGCGCCCAGTCCTGATTGGTTTGTCGGGGTGGATGGTTTGTCCATGCGTGAAGCAGGTCAATGGCTGGACCGCATAGAAGTGGACTTGCGGGCTTATGATGCGGGCACCGACAGCGGCACCAGATACACCTCATCCAATTCAGCCACCGCACCGCCTGCAGCGATTCAGGCCATCAACTCATCGCCTTTTGATGTGAATCCGGTGTTGGGGCGGTTTGTCTTCGAATTGTTGGATACCGCTGGGGCTTTTCCCTGGTCTGGAGCGCACAGTGGTTTGTACTTTGACCCCAACAATTCAGGCGATGGCGTGACTTTGATCGTTTCCGAAGGCGAAACCCGTAATTTCGTGCTGGCCACCTGGTACACCTACCGCGATGGGCAACAAATGTGGTTGGCCGGCAGCGCTGACTTCGAACCAGGTGACACCGCAGTTGAGGTCAACATGTTGCGCACCACAGGCGCCAATTTTGGCATCGATTTCAACGCCGCTGATGTGACCGCGATCAATTGGGGTAACTTGACCTTGAGTGTGCCCGCTTGTGGCGTCATTGATATGGCCTATGAGGGTGTTGAAAACCCCACAGAAGTGGGTACCACCCAATACCGACAACTGGCTGGCATCGAAGCATTGCGATGTGAGTGAGCAGCATTGGCAGGTGCCTGTGCATCATTGGAACAACCAAACTTGCTGTGTATAATCTGATTAATCGTTCCAAGGATACCAACATGACCGACACCAGTCACCATGATCAGCGCATTGCCCGCATGACTTTCGCGTCGATTTATCCGCTGTATTTGCAGAAGGTGGAGAAGAAAGGCAAGACCCAAGCCGAGTTGCATCAGGTGATCACTTGGTTAACAGCTTTTGATGATCAACAGCTGCAACAGCTGATTGATGAGGGGGTTGATTTTGCCGAGTTTTTCAAACGCGCCACTTTAAACCCGCATGCCGATTTGATCAAAGGCTTGATCTGCGGTTATCGAGTGGAGGAGATCACCAACCCCCTGACACAGCAGGTCCGGTATTTGGACAAGCTGGTGGATGAGTTGGCCCGCGGTAAGAAAATGGCCAACATCCTCAGAACGCCAAAATAAACCGGGACCAAAACGAAGTTTCAAAAACCTCACTTTAGCGCTGTTATTTTCACGTCGATTTCTATAACCTATGGGCTTTTGAATTATTGGTGAGGAGAGTTGAATGAAGTTGATGTCATTGAAGAAAATGGGCTTGATGCTGGTGCTGGGTACCGGTTTAAGTTGGGCACTGTCAGCCAAAGAGGTGATGACACCTGAAAAATTGTGGCAAGTGAAACGGGTCAGTCCATTGGGCTTGAACCAAGCCCGGACCCACGTCATTTACTCGGTGACCACGCCCAACATCGAGGGCAATGCAATGGACAAAAAGGTTTACCAAGTGGCGATCAAGGATGGCCAGACGCAGCTGTTGGAGGCTTATCAAGGCCAGTTGAAGGATGACAAGATTTCACCCGATGGCAGCAAAAAACTGATGCACGAAGCGGTGTCGGTGGAGGCGGTGTTGGCCACTGAGCGCCATGAGTCCTTGGCCAAAGCCAACGCCTATGTGTTTGATGATTTGAATTATCGGCACTGGGACACCTGGAATGACGGTTCTTTTAATCACGTGTTCTATCAGGACCTGAAGACCGAAGCCAAGGTCGACATCATGGCTGGTGAGCCGCATGACACCCCCCAATCGCCCTTTGGCGGTGCCGAAGACTACATTTGGGGCCCCAACGGTGAGTCGATTTATTATGTCAGCAAGAAGTTAACTGGCACCGAATACGTGACCAGCACCAACACCGACATTTATCGCTATGATCTGGCCAGCAAAAAAACCACCAACCTCACCGCGGACAACCCCGGTTATGACACCCATCCAGAATTTTCATCGACCGGCCAGCTGGCTTTCTTGCGCATGGATGAACCTGGGTATGAGGCCGATAAGAATGACTTGATGGTGATGCACGATGGTCGCGCGGTGAATTTGACCGCCCATTGGGATGGCACAGTCAGAGACTTTCAGTGGAGTAATGACGCCAAGCACATCTACTTTGTGGCGCCGATTGATGGCACCATCCAGTTGTTTCAAGTGGCGGTGGATCTCGATAACGCCGAGCCAGCCAAGATCACCCAGTTGACCCAAGGTTTGTTCGATGTCAATGGCATCGTCGCTGAGGTTGACGGACAATTGATCGTGACCCGCAACAGCATGAACGCGGCCAAAGAAATCTACCGCTTTGACTTGGCCAGCCAACAGCTGCATGCCTTGACCGCTGTGAATGACGATTTTTACGCGGCCCTGGATTTGCCCACGGTGAAACAGCGCATGGTGAAAACCGCTGATGGTCACGACATGTTGGTGTGGGTGATCTATCCTCCGGGGTTCAATGAGCGCAAAAAATACCCGACCTTGTTGTACTTGCAAGGCGGTCCGCAATCACCTTTGTCGCAGTTTTACTCTTTCCGTTGGAATTTTCAATTGATGGCTTCGCAAGGCTACATCGTGGTGGCCCCCAATCGCCGTGGCATGCCGGGTCATGGCGTGGCCTGGAATGAAGCCATCAGCAAAGACTGGGGTGGTGGTGCGATGCAAGATTACCTCGATGCCATCGATGCGGTGGCCGAAGAGAAATATGTGGACAACGACCGCCTGGGTGCGATTGGTGCCAGTTTCGGTGGTTATTCGGCGTTTTATTTGGCCGGCCACCACGATGGCCGCTTCAAAACCTTCATCTCACATGATGGGGTGTTTGATTTCCGCAGCATGTATGGCACCACCGAAGAATTGTTCTTTGTGAACCACGACGTGGGTGGTCCGTACTGGGATACAAACAATGCCGCAGCGCAGCAAAGCTACAACGAATTCAATCCCAGCAATTTTGTCGCCAAGTGGGATGCACCGATGTTGGTGATCCATGGCGGCAAAGACTATCGCGTGCCTCTGGGGCAGGGCATCCAAGCTTTCCAGGCCGCCAAGCTCAGGGGCCTGAAAAGCCGCTTCCTGTATTTCCCCGAGGAAAACCACTGGGTGCTGACCCCACAAAACGGCATTGTGTGGCAACGGGAATTCTTCCGCTGGCTCACCGAAACCTTGTGATGACCGCATAACGGCTCTGTCCGTTTTGCTGCAAAGCCGGTCCCGAAGGGGCCGGCTTTTTTTGTGCCAGCCCAATCCAGATCGACCACCCGAACCGGCAAAAAATGACCGATGAATGGCAGCCATTCTCAAGTTTTGCAAACGCCATCCTTACAATGGGTACCAAGCTTGTGGACTGCGCCAGCCAGCCAAAAAAACAAACAAGCAGAAGGATTTGCGGCCTTTTCTTCATGCAATGATTAAGCCAATGCCTGAACCATTCTGCCCTCAGTTCGGGGCGGGTCAGGGTGTTTGTGTTGATGTGTCGATTTTATTTTGATTTTTTTGACAAAAATGCCACGCAGAATACGAGAGTAAAGATGAGTCTCAGGCTGATGCCTGATTGTTAACCTGGGTTTTTGAACCCAACAACCAAGAGAAGGATATGAAAAATAAAATAATTCTGGCCATGATGGCCACGGGGATGATGGTGACGGCTTTACCTACCCATGCCGGTCCCATCAACAACGAATGCGGTCCAGGCAGCACTGTCAACCCCGAAAACATCGACTGCCCCAATGACCCCAAAACCACCAACTGGGAATACGACTTCATGAACATGTCATACGGCTGGGACAAGTCCTATGGCACGGCGCGGGTTGCGATCATTGAGCAAAATGTTGATCAAAACATGATCTCCAATTCGCTGAACTCTGAATTTGGTCGGGTGCGGCTGCATGATTCTGGGAGTTATTATTGCAGAAACAATTGGAAATTGGATGAACACCATAGAGCTTGGGCTCAAAATGACCCTAATTCTTCAAACTGTACAGGTACCTATAATGAAGAGGTCCTCAAACATTCGGTCAGAACACCTGGATCATTGAATTCGGACCAAAACCATATATTTTATCAACCTGATGTTTTTGTGAATGAACACGCTGTATATGATGACTCGACAACTGGCGACGGTTTCAATCAGTTCATTGAAGTCGCCGTAAAAAACACTTTACTGACTGGTGAGTTGGAATTCAGGTTTTATCATCAAGGCCAAAATAAATTTTTTTATGAGTGCTTAGACCCTGAAGACACTAACTACACCAGATTATGCATGAAAAAAGGCACCAATGTGGGCTCATACACCTTATTTTACATTGAAGGAAAGGCACCAGAGCTCGACGTGAATGACATCAACTTTAACTTTCATGTTGATGGTGTTTCAATACAGAATGTAAAAGGCCTGAAAAAACATTGTGAACAAGGTGACTATGATTCGACTTACAACAATGGGTCAAGTTATTGTGGGCTCAGATCATATCATTTGGTTAATTTCATGGATTCATTTGTTGAAACCAAAGTTCAGTCATATGTTAATGCGAGTATTGTTCCTCTTAAGCACGGAGATTACATCATGAGTTTATTGGGGGCCAATGACAATGACAACACTGGGGCCCCGTCTTTTTGCCGCGAATGCAGTCTCAGTTTTTACATGACTGAAGAACAACCCTTGCCGAATAGTAATAATTGGGGTGTAAGTATTGAGCAAGATGGAGTATTGACAGAGTTCACCTCCAGAAAAAGAAGGCTGGCTTTCAATAATGCAGTAGATCAAGGAGCACAAGTCATCAATTTGTCTGGATACTTTGGTCCAGAGGCTTACATGGATTGTGATACGCAGCAAGTCTTTGGCGTTGAACAAACATTCTGCGATCGGATGGAAGAAGCCTATGAGCGGGATGTGGTGTTTGTCGCGGCTGCCGGCAATCGTCGCGGTGCCAATTTCAACTGGCCAGCCAATGAAAGTGACTGGGTGATTGGTGTCGGTGGTATCGACAACCAAGGAGCCATTTGGGATGATTTGGCCACAGATGGCAGTTGCAACGGAGAACCCGAAGAATGTGGCTCACAATGGGGGGGTAACTTGCCGATCATGGCACCCGCCAAGAACGTCGAAGTGTTCCAAGAATGTGGTGAAGTAACCGATCCTGATTGTTCTGATAATGTTTTCAGTTCATTGTACTTTACTCACGACGGTACCAGTTTTGCTGCGCCGATCATCAGTGGCGTTGTGGCCATCATCCGTTCCTTGAATCCTTTGTCCTCGTTTGATGAAGTCAAAGACAATCTATACAACAGTCGCCTGTTTACTGACGCACAAAACCGGACGTATTCGGTGCCCAACATCAATTGGATCCTGAAAAACAAAGTCCTGGGCTTTTCCAATGGGGTCAAAATCGCCAATCGGGTGAAGCCCATGTTCCGCCTGAAAGCGACATACACCGATGGCAGTGACACCAAGGCCACACATTTGTCGACCTCCATCCCACAAGTGGCGGTGTCGGCGATCAAGCGCAAGTACCTGGCGGACATCGATGAAGAAACCGGTTTGACTGAAAATTCAATCACATATGCGGTCGATCCCAGCGAGCCATTGGCCTTGGGTTATCCCAGTTTCCGCGGTTCGGGTGCCAGCAACAATGCCCGCGCGCCATTTTATATCTTTGGTGGGCATGAGAATCCTTTCACCGGTGCCGATGATATGGTTCCGCTGCATCATTTTGGCTACAAAAAAGCCACCGGCTACACCAGTTATCCTGGCTGCGGCAGCCGGGGTGACCATGGCTATGCCACCACCACGATCAACAAGTTCGTGACCGACGACTTCATGAAATGTCAGTACACGCACAACCCATTCGTGTATGAAGGCATCGAAGGCTACTTGTTGCCCACCTGTCCGGTGCCTGGACAGTGTTACGGCGATGTCGTGGGTGGTGGTGGCAGTTATGGAGGCGGTTCGGGACTCGGTACGGGTGCCGGTCAGGTCAACACCGACGCCACCGCACCGCAATGTCTGAAAATCCGCTATTCATCGGTGGAAGACAGCCATGCCCTGTTCATGGCCTCTGAGCAAAGCAAGTTTGCCACTTACACCACTCCGATCACCAACTACAACGGCATGGCTGATGCGGAGTGTTTGGGGTATGTGTTCCCCAATGTGGACAGCGACACCGATGGCATCATTGATGGCATGGAGTTGGTGCTGGGTACCGATCCGAATGATCCGGATTCTGACGGTGATGGCTTGTTGGATGGGGTTGAATACCCACCCGCCAGCAACTATGTGTCGGATCCAATGATTGCCAACTGATGCTTGTGCATCATGGTTTGTTCCGAAAAAACCGGTCTCCTTAGGGCCGGTTTTTTTGTTGAACTGTGATTGGCCGCAAATTTGTTGCCATTAACCGAATGTGGGGCATGCAGCGCCTATAAGTGCGTTACAGTCAAGGTTTTGAAATAATCCGGAGGTGTCTGATGAATACCTTACATGCAGGTTGTGGTTGTTTGATGTTGATCATGGGTGTTGGGGCCCAAGCCCAAGAATTACCAGCGCCATACCGCATTGATGGGGCGGTGAGTCATGCCGAACGGCGGACAGCGCAAGATTCAGCAGCCAACTTGATCACCGATCAATTGACTGTGGTGGAAACCGATGCGGTCTTTTATGTGGGCATCCAGTCGAACACCCGCACCATTGCCAATGTGTATGCCATGGGTGCAGATGTGATCAAGATCATGCATGCCTCAGCGGCATTGGGTGAATACAATTACCTGCGTCAAGATGGGCAATGGCACCCAGACCGCGAGCAATGGCAGTGGCGCTATCGGGACCTGACGATTTGGGATGAATTGCACGCCCAACCCTTGCAAGATATGGCTTCGTTTTATGCCGAGTTTGGTTGGTTTGCCAACACCATTTCCCAGGGCAGTTACCGGGAATGGGAATTTGTGATATCCAAAAAAATAGTCAAAGACATCAGAGATTTGGGGGTGACTTTTACGTACCAAGGTGAGGTAACCCATTTGGTCAATCAACCGACTTGGTTCAATGGGGTGACTGACGACAAGCAAATCAATCAAGGATTGCACAACGGCGACATGCCGGCAAGCATCGTGCCCAACCAATGAATGGCCACAGTTTGGCTTGACTGCGTGCAGCTGGTCAAACAGCGTGCAGTGTGGTTAGGCCAGTTTACCAGTCATTGTTTGGTGGGTGAATGAGGCCAGCCCGTATGAGGCTGGCCAAGTGCTGCACAGAAGATCCGCTCACAAAGTGCCCAATGCAATGATTGATTCAAAGCAATTGGGTTACATCATGAATGAAGCAGCCCGCCAAGTGATGGTTGATGAGAATGGGTTGATCGGATATTGCAGGCTGTTGGCTGTGGTGGTGTCTGAGCTGACGTTGGAGCCAATGAATTGGCTGCCAGACTGGTCACTGAACGTGGTGCCATTGGCGTCTACTGCCGTCAGTTGGGATTGGGCCCAGATGGTGGTTTGCTGGATGGGTGGGAACGGTCCGGGGACCAGCGGGTAATGCGACTCAATCGACAAAACTCAAATGGTACGCATGACCAGGCATTGGCATGACCAATTTCAGGGCAAAAACTCTGAAAAAGCGGTCATCTTGACCGCTGTGAAACCGCAGGATTGGTTTGGGTGTCGTCAACCGCCATCAAGGTAGCAGCATGCGGACCATTTGAGTTTTGTCGATTGAGTGATGGCCTTCTGCTGAGAATGATGTCAGAATCATGACATGTGGGTAAAATCAACAGAACTTGAATAGGGAGGTTGTTCATTCATGAAGGTTTTGGCTTTTGTGGTGGCCGGTGCCATCTTGTTGGCTTATGGTGATGAAGGCATGGCCATCTTGTTGGTGGGCTTGCTGCTTTATTTGTTGGTGCGTTTGGCGGCCTTGGATAAACGGGTGGCTGAATTGGAGCGGCAGCTGCGTGACCCGACAGCACGCCGTATGTCAGGCAAACACTCAGCGCAAGAGACCAATGCATCAAGCGAGGTGTCCTCAACACCTGCGCCTGAACCGGTGTCTGCCAAGGTCCCAACAGACCCCTCGACCTCACCGGTATCTGAGGCGTCATCTCCGCCGACATTTGCGGTTGAATTCGAAAAAGAGCCGATGACTCCCATTGACAAACCCGCAGCACAACCAGCGAGGATTCCAGAAAAAAGCGAAGGCTTGGCGCCCACTGAACCCAAACCGACCGCTGCTGTCGACACCAAAGCCACGGTGAAAACGGCGGCTGCCAAAGTCAAAGTCGCACCACCCAAATCACCACTCAAATCACCACCCAGGCCACCGGCCAAGCCTTCGGCATTTGAGCAGGCATTGGATCGCGGCTTGCAGAAAATCAAAGATCTGGTAGTGGGTTATTTCACCGGGGGCAACTCCTTGGTTCGCACCGGCATGCTGGTGTTGTTTGTCGGCGTGGCGTTTTTGTTGAAATACGTCGCCGAACGCACCGTGGTGCCGGTGGAAGTGCGTTATATTGGGGTGCTGTTGGCGGCCCTGGTGATGCTGATTTTGGGTTGGCGATTGCGGCCCAAACGCCCCGGATATGCCTTGAGCTTACAAGGCGGTGGCATCGGCTTGCTGTATTTGACTTTATTTGCTGCCTTGCGCATACACCAATTGCTGCCACCCTCGGTGGTGCTGTTGTGTTTGATCGGTATTGTGGTGTTGGCGTCTGCTTTGGCGGTGCTGCAAAACGCCATGGCCTTGGCAGTGATTGGGGTGATCGGCGGCTTTGCGGCGCCGATATTGACTTCAACCGGCAGTGGCTCGCATGTGCAGCTGTTTGCCTATTACCTGTTGTTGAACCTCGGTATTTTGGGCATGGCCTGGTTCCGATCCTGGCGGTTGTTGAATGTGCTGGGTTTTGTGGCCACTTTCGCGGTGGGCTCATTGTGGGGCTTGCAGTACTACCAGCCGGCTTACTTTGCCACGGTGGAACCGTTTTTGATCGCTCATTTTTTGTTGTATGTGTTGATCGCTGTGTTGTTTGCTTTCAAACAACCACCCAAACTCAGAGGCATCAACGACGGTACCTTGATTTTTGGTACCCCCATCGTGGTCTTTGCACTGCAGGCTGGCCTGGTTAAGGACTGGACCTATGGCTTGGCTTATTCGGCTTTGGTGCTGGGTGTGTTTTACGTCTTGTTGGCTTGGTTGATCAAGCTCATGCACCGCCCCTTTTTCAAAGACTTGGTGGAATCCTTTGTGGCCTTGGGGATCGGTTTTGCAACCTTGGCCATTCCTTTGGGCTTTGATGGCCGGGTCACTTCGGCCATGTGGGTGGCCGAAGCCAGTGCACTGTTGTGGGTGGGTGTGCGCCAGTCACGCCTGTTGCCACGGCTCAGTGCTTATGCCTTGACTGCCATGGGATGTGTGGCTTTTTTCCTGGAGCCGCCAGGCAGTGGTGACTTGTTGCCGTTCTTGAATGCCGATTTTGTTGGGGTGTTGATGGTGGTGGCGGCCAGTGCGTTCATGGGCTGGTATGTGCGTGCCCAAGGTCAGCGCCTGTGGTCGGCAGAAGCCACCTGGATACCGCGTTTGATGTGGCTCAATACGGTGCTGTGGTGGTTGGGCGGATCCTTGGTAGAACTGCATCGGCATTTTCCAGAGCAGGTGTATTTGCTGCAATCCCTGTGGTTGGTGGTGACGGTGGTGTGGCTGTTGGTGGTGGCACAGCGACTGGCTGACGGTTTGTTGGTGGCCTATGCCTTGATCATCCAATGTTTGATGCTGCCATTGTTGTTACTGACGCCAACCGGGGCCTTATCTGAGCCGTTGATCAATGTCAGATTTCTGGGCTTGATGGTGGTGGCTGTGTTTTACCTGGCCATGTCGTTGTTTTGGCGCCAGTTAGATTGGCCCAAGTCACCGGCTTCTCTGGCCCAGGGCATCAATCATCGCTTGTTGTCACGTTTTGTGTTGGCCGTTGGTGTGGTGTTGTGGCTGTTGGGCCTGACCATTGAGATTCAGCAGTGGTATGCGTTCGGTCAGCTGTTGTGGATGATGTTGATGATGGCTGGTTCAGCCGCCCTGTTGTGGGGTGTCGGCCGGCGCTTATCGCAAACAGATTTCATCTGGGCTGCGGTGTCGGTGGTGTTGGCCATGGTCTTGCCATTGTATTTCTCCTTGCTGGCCGGTGAGTGGTTCGTGCCCAGTCGGGTCGATGACCCGCTGCCGGTGTTCAATGTCACGGGCCTGTCCTTGCTGATTTACTTTTTGGCCCATTTCAGTTTCAGTCACCACTGGCAAAAACACCGTTATGCTGAGCAAGCATTCAACGATCAAGTGATCTCTCGGGTGCTGTTGGGGTTGGCCATGGGGGCTTGGGCAATGGCTGGCTGGCTGGAAATCGAGGCGTTCTTTGCGCTGCCGCAGTTGATGTCGGTGCTGGTGGCGTTTGTGGCCTTGTCGGTGGTGTTGTTTGTGTGGCTGGCACACCGCTTGCAGTGGTCCGATTTGCATCGCATCAAATATGCCTTGACACCCCTGTTGATGTATATGGCGCTGGTGACCACCGCACTGCAGGACTTTCATGCCGGTTATGGCTGGGCAGCCTGGCTGTTGGCTTTTGCGGTGAATTATTGGCTGCTGCGGGTGTATGAAGGCGCGTCGTTCAAATGGGCCGCTGGCTACCATGTGGCCAGTTTGTGGTTGTTGGCCATGGTGTTGATGCTGGATGCCGTGTCTTGGGTAGGTGACTGGTTGGGCCAAAACAACATTTGGTACCACGCCACGGCACCGGCTGTGCTGTTGCTGCTCTGTGGCGCGGTGATGGCTTTGAAGCACCGTTTGCATTGGCCCTTGGTGGTGCAACAAATGGCCTATTTCAGCCGGGCCATTCCGGTCATGCTGTGGCTGTTGTGGGGCTTGGTGGTGTGGATGAATCTGCGTGAACCCGGTGCGCTGTTGGGCGTGCCTTATTGGCCGCTGCTCAATGCCATGGATTTGGTGGCCTTGATGGCCATGGCTTTGGCTGTGGTCAGGCACCGCCAAGACGAGATGGCGTTCCTGATGCCATCGATGAAAGCCAAATATGTGGTGGCAGCGAGCACCGGTTTCTTGCTGCTCAATGCCACCATGTTGCGCTGTTTCCATTATTGGTATGGCATCGAATACCGGTGGTCAGATATGCTGAATTCTTACCTGGTGCAAACCGGGTTCAGTGTGTTGTGGGCTACCACTGCTTTGGCTTTGATGGTGTTGGCGACCCAGCGGCACTGGCGCCAAGTGTGGCTGGTGGGATTGGGTTTGATGGTCGTGGTGGTGATCAAATTGTTCACGGTTGACATGTCCGCTTCGGGATCCATCGAGCGCATTGTGGCGTTTTTGTCGGTGGGTTTCTTGATCTCGGTGGTGGGGTATTTTTCTCCGATACCGCCTGGCTCTGCGAAACCAGATGAGCCGAAATCAACACCAGCGGAGACACCAAGTGAGAAATAATTCGCCAACTGAGTGGCCCAGAAAGTGGCGCATTAGGTGGCTGGCCCTGTGGTGCTGTGCCTTCAGTGCGCAGGCGGAATTTCGCCATGCCATGCCATTGCACTTGACACAAAAAGCTGATGGCTATCGTTTGTCGATACCGGCTGCCGTCTATCTCCATGCCCACAATGCCGATTTGCGCGATGTGCGGATCCTCAATGCAGCTGGCGATGAGGTGCCCATCAGAATCACCATGGACGAAGATCAATGGCGCCAAACCTGGTCAGCAGTGACCCTGCCGCTGTTCAACCTCCAAACCACCAAAGACTTTCCGATCAACAGCCAACAAGTCAAAACCACCTGGACCGGTGATCAGCAAAGCATCACCGTCACCACCAACGAAGCCGTCAAACGGTTCCTGCAAAGCCAGGAACAAACCAGCCGCAATCAGGTGTTGCTTGATGCCACGGTATTGAGCCATCAATCGGCGGTGGCCTTGGAGTTGGATTGGACTTTCGCCACTGCCGGTAACCGGGTGTTTTATGTGGACTTGCTGGGCAGCACAGATTTGGCTGATTGGCAGGTGGTGTTGCCGCGGCACAAATTGGTGGAAGTCAACACCGGCCAGCGGGTGGTGTATGAAAACCGCTTGAATTTACCTCAGCGTACCCACCGGTATTATCAACTGCGGTTTCATGGCCCGGTGGTGCCGGTGGTTAACAGGGTGACTGCCGTGACGGTGCAACAACATGTAGACCGGCCACTGCGGTGGTTGCCCATTGATCGGTTTGAGGCATTGGACCCTGCTTTGCATGGTCATGTGTTGCAATGGGACACCGGCGGTCATTACCCGGTTGAAGCCGTGAAGCTGTCATTTGATTACCAAAATCTGATGGCCGATGTGCAACTGCAATCCCGTCCCAATGACCAAGCACCTTGGCGGGTGGTGGCACAAAGCGGGATTTATGAGGTGGGATCCGGCGAATTGTCGATGTTCAATGACCGTTTGGCCGTGCCAACAAACCACCACCGCCATTGGCGTTTGCGCACTGAGTCGACCATCAACAGCCAATGGGTCGATGGCATCGAAATGGCCTGGCGCGCTCACCTGCTTCAGTTTCTGGCCCAAGGGGCCGGGCCCTATACTTTGGTTTTTGGTGATGAGCAGGTCAATGCCTGGCCTGACAATGCCTGGTACCAAGCCTTGGATCCTGACCTGCAAACAGGCCTGTTTGTCGATGCCGTGCAAGTGGGGCCGATGACAACCACCCCTGAGCCGGTCATCGAACCCGAAACTAGTGTCCAAGAGGACCCCATCAGCCGCTGGGTGTTTTGGGGCTTGCTCACCTTGGTGTTGATGATCTTGCTGCTGATGGCGGTGCGGTTGTTGCGGGAAGTGGCTTCAGGCTCAGGAGAATCAGTTGACTGATGGAGCCCAAAGCAAGAAGTGGCCAGCAGACAAATCTACTCTGGTGGTTTTGATAGGCAGGGTGTTGTTCATTTCTTTCACCATGATTCTGTCTGCTTGTGTATATCCAGCGCGCCAAATCAAAAAGTCAGTCAGTGCCCCCCAGTGTGAAATGGTCAATCATTCTGATGTTTTGGCTGACCTTGGCATTTGGCAATACATTTATAGGGATTTTAATCGTTTGGTGTTGATGCCTAAAGAAAACAACTACCAGGATTCACAACCTGAACATTCAAGCAATGATGAAGTCGTTGATGAGATGTATGCACATGCGTGCCAAATATGTGGTTCTTCAGGTGTCCATTCCATGAAAATCGCAACCGTTGAAAATGCTTTGGGAGCCATGATTCCACAGTTGCAGTTAACCTGCAACAAACCATTGTCTGTCAATGAGCGGATTGTGTTGTTTGGGTTGCACGGGTTGACTGTAACAGCACAAGATTCATATGCAGTGACTTCTCGCATAAAAATCAGTTGGCCAACTTGGTCAACTGAAGTAAATGAAGCAGAAAGGGCTGTTTTACTTGGTTATTTGGGTCGTAAAATTTTGCCATTGTGTGGGCAAGTAAAAGATTTGGTCAGAATTAATTTTGGCTATGAGCAAATGGAACTGAAAAGAACGGCAATTCGCTCTGTGAACAAACTGTATCATGAAGTGACCCTGCATTGTAAACAACCACTGAGAAAAATTTTGTTAGATGCCATGGTCAAGGAGCATGTTTTGAAAGCGGATCATGAATACATTGATGGTGTTCACTCAGTGGATTGAATTAGGGCCTGTAAATACCAACTGAAAGAATAATATTCAGGCTGCAAAGGTAACAATCAAGGCGCGAATCGCGTGGTTTGGTCATTCCAATCGAGCGATGAGCAACGCCGGGTGTGACCTTTGTAGGCTGCACCCATTGGGTTGGGTCGTATTTTTCATCCCTCTGAGTTATTCACACGTTCATGTGGAGTGACCACACCTCACGACTGATGCCTTGATGGCTGAAAAATACGACCCAGCAGTTGCCTTTTAGTTGATGTTAACAGGCCCAAGGCCAATAACACTCATGGCTTGCCAATGGATTTTCACCCTCCCATTATTCAGCGATATTGATGTTGTCTTGATAGATTTGAAATGACAAAGATCGGCCACTTTGTCATTTCAAATCTCATTCGATCATGCGCACAAGAAGTCAATCAAAACCCGAAGTGAAGATGACGTCATTACAGCCTGAAAGGCAGGTCACGGTGACCTCGTAGTATTCGCCGTTGGCGTAGTCTTCGTTGTGCTGACCAATGCGCACATCGAAGCGGCCATCACTGGCCACTTGAAAGTCGATGCGGGAGGCCAGTCCGCTGCCGCCATCGTCATCAAAGGCCAATTGGCTGCCACATTCTTTTCGCAGTGACATGTTGGTGTCGGCACCGCCGTTCAGGTTTTTGGTTTCAATGCGATAGGTGGCGCCGGTTTGACCATTGAAGTGAATCCAATCGGCATCACAGTGTAAGTGGGCTTGGGTGAAGCCAAAATCCAAATGAGAACCCGAGCAAAAGTCATCGGTACCGCCTGAACCCATGTTTTCCCAGCCGTCATCGGCGCAGGTTTGGGTGGCCATCACGGTGATGTTGCGATCCAACCAGGACGAATTGTTGTTGGGCACATTGTCCGCTGCGGTGGCGATGTGAGCGGCCAGGAAGTAACTGCCGGCCGGGGTGTTGGCTGGTAAGCCCAAGGGCACATTGTCCAGGTGGAAAAATGAATCGGGGTTCATGGTGCCGCTGTTGGTGTTGCCGATGTAAAAGGCATTGGTCCAGTCATTGATGTTGGGCGTTAAATACCAGTTGATGGTGGCACTGGCGCTGGTGGTGCCCGAGTTTTCCAACACGAAGTTCGACACCGTGAAATTGTCACCGGCCTGCAGCACGTTGCTGCTCAAAGTGGCGTCGGCATAAAACTGGTGTCCGGGTGAGTGGAACAGAGAAATGCTGAAATCGGTTTGGGCCACGGCTGCGGTGGGAAAAGCGGTTCTGACCGCCATCACGTCGTCGGCATACAACACATTGTAGGCCCGGTATTTCTTGGGGGCATAATTCATCACTGACAATTCTTCAAACTGGTGCTGCAAACCCCAAGCATGACCGATTTCATGCGACAAGGTGCGGTTGGCATTCCACACGCCTGGGTTGTCATAGGTGCTGTAGTCATCCACCGACCAGCTGTAGGCTGGGTTCAAGGCGATGTCAGCCTCGATGCTGAATCCAGATCCGTCCCACCGCAACCAACAGATGGCCAAGGTGTTGGCGCCCCAACCTTGGCCAAACTGATCGATCATGGTTTGGTTGTTGACAAAGCCGGCGATCTCGTAAATGCCGTTTTGCCAGGCCCAGGTGTTGGAGGGGTTGGCGTAAACCTGAAAGATGTTGGCATATTGGTTCCAATAAGCCATTTGGAATTGGTCGTGGTTACCCAATAAACCGCCACCGGGCAGGGGGTTGAAATTGATCGGAATGAATTTGGCGCGGTGATCATAAGACCAACGCTGGCCATTGAAGTCAGGCACCAAGTCTGTCAAATCAGTGCTGTGTTCAGCCAGGTTCAGCATGGCCGCCGTGGCTTGCTGCGGTGCGTGCTGGTGATCAGGTCCAGCGGTGGCCGGCAAGGTGGTGCCGGTGGACTGGAATGTGTGGCCAGGATGCGCATAGGGACGGCTTGGAAACTGGTTGGTTGGGTTGTTTACCCGGTGGGGCAGCGGCTTGGCTTTGGCCACCGGGATTTCTTGTCTGACTTGTTCAATGAATGTTGCAAAGTCGATCACTTTGCGGTTGACCTGGATGATTTCACCCAAACCACCCACCACTGAATTGCGGTTGTGACCAGCGCTGAACTTGCCTTGATACAAGCCCGTCACTGGACTGAACAACGGTTTGCTGTGGCTTTCCAGCATCAACAAAACCTCTTCGGCCACCGCAAATTCTGGCACATCGCTCAATGATTGACCTTCTTCAGGCAATTGCCCGCCGGCGAAAGTCAACTCCAAGGTGTCTTTGGTAAAGTCTCCAAACATGACTTCATCTACGGCGAATTCGTAGTCGGTCACGATCAGGTTGCCGCGATCGTTCCACCGCGCTTGTTTGCTTAAGACTTGTCCGACAAAGATCATCTCTGACCGTTGAATGACTTCTTCTCGGTCCATTTCCACCACCGCAGCCTGGCCTGGAAAGACCCATGTGCTGAAGGTGATCATCAACAATAATTTCAAATGTTTCATGCTGTTCTCTGGTTGTTGTTCATGGCCAAGGTCTTCTCTGAATTGGTTTTTACGCCGCTTGATGTCAGCGCCTTGTGCTTCATGATGCGACAATTGAACGGTGACAGCGCCGGCTTTTTTGCGTGCATTCCGGAAATCAGGCCTGGTTCACAATTTGCCGCAAAAACCGTTAAGTTTGCCGACAGATTACCGCGAATTGCTGGGGGGGAGGGGCCCTGCGGCCGCTTTGGGCTGCAGGGTGCTGGCTGTTGAAGCCTGACAGTAAACCGTCAGGGTTTGGGCAAAGGGGTGGCTTGGTTATTTTGTAAGCGGGTGATCAGTTTGCGGCAAGCTTGGCTGTGGTTGGCGTATTTGGGGAATTCATCCAAGGCTTGGGCCAACAGCTGCAAGGCAGCGATCAAATGTTCAAAATCTGGATGTTTTTTGTGAATGCCATGCAACAACTTGATGGTCAGGGCTGGGTTGTTGTGGGCGGCGCAGGCTTGGGCAATGACCCATTTCAATCCAGGTTCAGAGACTTGGAAGTCCGGCATTTTTAACCACAACCTTTTGAATTGGCGGCTGATCAGGTCTTCCCGGCCTGAGCGTTTTAACAGTTGGCAGTATGGGGGCAGGAAAAGGGCCAATTCCGGGGCGTTGCCGGTGGCCAGTAACAATTCAAAATGCCGGTGATTCAAGTCCAGGTCAGCGTTGTTGAGCTTGACTTGTTCGGCACTCAGTTCAGTGGCCTTTTTGAACTGGGCGGTTTTGATCAAAGCACTGAGTTTGGCTCGGGCAATGGCGCCATCACCCCGCCGTTTGTTGTTGTCACCCTGCAACCGCGCACTGTAACCCAATGCCTGTTGGTACTGAAATACCATGTAGCCCAACAAATGATGCAGCACGATCAGATAATAGAATGTCACGGCATACAACAGCACCGTGCCGATGCTGGATGGTATCCAAAAAACCCATTGATACAACACAGCCATCGAACCCAACATGATCATGATGAAACCCAGAATCAACCCATAGGGCAAGCCCACCGATTTGATCAATGCTAAAATATTCGTTGGATTCAAAGCATCGATCATGTCATCTGAAATGGCATAATTGATGATGATGGCTGGGAAAGACAACGTCACCAGCAGCGCCACCACGCCGCCCATGGCTGGACCTAAAAAAGTGTTGGCCAGATTGGTGACCAGGCCGGTGACAAACAGCATGATGATCAACACCAGCATCTTGGACAAGCCCCCTTCATAGGCCTCGGTGATGTCCGGTGGGCTCATGTGACCATCGGCGGTGTGGCTCAAACAACTCAAGCTGTATTTGAACGCCGAGCCAAACAAGGCCAGATAAAACAGCCAGGCCAAGGGCAAGTACAAGGCAAAGGAACACAGCACCGACAGGACCAAGATGAAAATCATTGACTGTTGGGCCAAAGGGTAGCGAAAGCTCTGAGGCAAACGCCGCCAAAACGGCTCTATGTGACCAGGACCAATGGATTCCAGTTCCCGACCACAGCCGAAGCAGCGCACCACCGGGTTGCGGCGCGAATCATCGACACAACGGTCACAGGCGTGGGTTTGGCACGCAGCACAGTGGTAAGTGCCTACGGCCAAGGGGTGGTAATGACAATGTTGAACCATCAGCTTAACTCCTGGGCGATTTGCTTATAACGTTCACTCTCGACCCGGTTTTCTAGTTTTTGGTAAGCAAAGGCAATTTTCTTGGCCAACAAATGCAAGGTGGGATGGCGGGGCTCTGCCTGGTACATGTGTTGAAAGAGTTTGATGGCGTGGTCGATGTGTTCGGCGTTGGCCATGAAATTCCAGGCCAGTTTGTATTGTGTGTCCGGATCCATGGCCTGAGCCGCAGCTGGCAAGGATTGCCATATATCCTCAATTTGGCGCATGTCCCTGAGGCTCGGGTTGGGGCGCATGATCAGGTATTGTAATTGTTGCTTGGCTTGGTCCGGATCTATGACTTGCAACAATTTGTATTTCATCACCAACAAATCAAAACTGGCTCCAAAGTTTTTCAAGTGCAGGTTGATGGCTTGCAGCGCGCTGCTTAATTGCAATTTTTCCATGTGACGGTAAACCCCGTCCAGGCTGACTTGTGCTGGTGAGGCCGATTGGTCTTCTTCAATGTACTGTTGATTCAACATGTCGGGTTTCATCCACAGCGTCAAACCCATCAACAAAGCACCGGTGGCAAAACCACCCACGTGGGCCATGAATGCCACATTGGAATCTGGCTGGTTCCACAAGGCATACAGTTCTTTACCGATGTAGAAGGGCAGGATGAACAAAGCCGGGGCCCGGAAATAACCCACGAACACAAATAACCAATAAAAGAACTCAATTTTTTTCAAGCGGAAGATGCCCAAATACATGGCCATCACCCCAGAAACCGCCCCCGATGCGCCGACCATGGGCACCGAACTGTTCAGGTCCATCCAAGCCTGCGCCAAGCCGGCCCCCACACCGGTCATCAGATAAAACAACAAGAAGTTGCGATGTCCCAGCGCGGCTTCTACCGCAAAGCCGCAAACGATCAGAAAGAACATGTTGCCCACCAAGTGCATGGTGCTGCCATGTAAAAACTGATGGGTGATCAGGTTGGTGAGCTTGAGGTCATTGGCAACCAGGCCATACTCACGATAACTCACCCCGTACAACAGTTGGTGGATGTGCTCCCGTTGAAACTGCCAGTATTGGCGGTATTCGAGATCAAAATACTCAGTGGCATGGCCCTTGAGGTGTTCGTAAAACGCCTCGTCCACCAACACCAAGGAAGCGGTGATGTAGCGATTGGGTTGGTGTTCCAATTCTTGCAGGAGTTCCAGTTCCTCAATGGCTTGGTTTTGTCTCAGGTAGTCTTTGTAGTGAGGCAACTCCTGTTCATACAAACCGTCATTGACGTAGATGCGAATGGCTTCTTCCCATTGTTCACTGTCACCGGTTTGGTAGGCGTAAAACACCATCACATTGATGATGACAATGGCAAACAGGACGATGGGCGCGTTGTTCCAGTCAAAACGCTTCTCTGTGGGAACAATGATCATTTCGGATTCCTTTCGAAAGTGTGTGGTAGGCCATTGTACCTGAGCGCGGGTTCAGTGACAAATGACCCCAATGATGTCGCCTGTTGAGGCGGCCTCGAAGGGCATCATGTGTGATGTGTTGCTGCCGCTTCCTGCCGTCAAGAACGCTGGCTGATTAACGTGTCCTGAAATTGATAAATGAGTGCCTTTGATTATCACTTTTTGCGAGGGGTGGACCGTATCATGGTTGCTTTCAACATGCTTTTTACAGGACTCTTATGACCAATCAAAATAACAATCAAATGACCAGACGAATAAACTCTGAACCACACCCAAATGCGGGCGTAACCGGTTGGCACATGATGCACATCGGGATGTTCATGGTGATCGCCTGGTTGCTGGCGTCAGCCGCCAAGGCGGATTATGCTTTGAACCTCTCGGCCTTGTTGAACACCGGTGGCCTGGCTCAGGCGGTGGCGATCGGTGATGTCAACGGCGATGGTTTGCTTGATGTGGTGCTGGTCAACAACGGTTATGGCGGCCCCCACAGCAACCATGTGCAAATCTATTTGGGTCACTCGTTGGACGGGTTGTCCGCACCCATCACTTTGGCCTACAGTGAGCACCTCAGCGGTGAGCGTGGTCTGGTGTTGCTCAATGTCGATGATGACGATGCCTTGGAGGTCGTAATTGGACACCACCGCCAATTGGCGGTCATCAATCAAGACCGCAGCGATGGCTTTGTCTTGACCCAATTATCAACCGATCACCCCAATCACTTGTTGGCCGCCATGGACATCAATTTGGACGGGCGCCAAGACTTGGTGGCTGTGGCCACAATCGGATCATACAAACCAGCGGTGTTTTATGATGTGTTGACTTGGTCCACCATCACCACCCTGGATGTGTCAGGCCAGGGTGGGCGGTTTGAGTTGGCGGTCGAGGATGTCAATGACGACGGACTGGCCGATTTGTTGTTGGCCAACAAAGGTTCCAGCACATTTGCGGATTTGAGTGTATGGCTGCATGATGGCCAAGTCGGCTTGCAACCGGTTCAAACCCACAATCTTGGTTATCAGCATGAGCTGGTCAGTGGCTTGGCCACGGGTGATTTCACCGGCGATGAACGGCCCGATGTGCTGTTGACCCAGGATTTGGGTGCAGAGGCGGCGCTGTTTCAACAAGATGCATTTGGCGACTTATTTTTGTCCAACCGGATTCCTCAACATCCCAATGCCGAGTTGGCAGAAGCCGACGACTTGAATCATGATGGTTTGTCAGACCTGGTGTTGTTGCACAATTCCTCGGTTCATTCTGCAGCTGGCTTGGGGGTCATGTTGCAAGATGAATCGGGTCTGGTCGCTGCCCAGTGGTTTCCATTGCCAGGGCCATTGGTCTACGATTTACAGGCGGTGGCTTTGGGCGACCTCAATCACGATGGTTGTGGTGATGTGGTGCTGGCCGACCACAACCAAGGGTTGATCGTGTTTCACGGCAGTGGCTGCACAACCGGTGCGGACCTGTCCATCGCGATCAGCCAGCGGGATCAGCAATGGTTGGTGTCTGGTCAGCACCTGGCAGGTGTGCCGGTCAACAAAGCCTGGGTCGATGTGGTCATCGAGTTGCCGTACTTGATTCGCATTGAAGCCGAAGGCTGCCGCCTGCGCAGCAATGGCCGAAATCGAATTCATGGGCGCTGTGCGGTGGGTGACATGAGCCCTGGCACAGGCAAGCATTGGTTGTTCAAAGCCGATGGCTCGCAAGCCATTCAGGTGCTGCCGCCGGTTACCTTCACCGCCACCATCGGCAGTCAAATCAGTGACCCCAACCCGCTCAACAACACAGCCACAGTCCAATCAGCTCGGTGACTGGTTGAGCTGGGCGGGCTGACACCGTTGACATCGGCACCCATGGATTCGCTTTCGTGGGTGTCGGTTGTGGCCTGAAGCAGCAGACAACTGTCGGTGCTGTTTGGCCGATGCCCAGGTGTTGGGCGTGTTGTGGTCTCAGTCGCTGCAGGCCAAATCTGCCAGGGCAGTGAGTCGTTGTAATTCCATTTGACCGGCGGTGAAGCCACTGATGGCGTCGTCTGGTTGCCATGAAAAATCGGCTGCGTTGCAACCATTCAACGTCAAACTGCCGGAGCCCCAAAAAGTTTGCACCAAGTCATCGGTGTCAAAGGCCGGTGGGAACATGGCGCCTGAATAGATGAAAAATTCCACGTTGATGGTGTCACCCTCAATGGCTCCTGAGCCAATCAGCCAAATGGGGTTGCCATTCTGGTCATAGACATACCAATAAATCAAACCCACGCCACTGGGCAACACTTCAACTGCCAAGCCATGACCACTTTCCTGGGCATTGAACCAAGAGCCACTGTGGCTGCCATCCAAGGCCCGATTGCCGGAGTCACCAGCACCAGCAGTGATGCGTGACAGCTGTTCCAAATTGAGCGCACCTGGACTCAACTCGCTGCCCTGTTTGGGCACCCAATGGTAACTCAAGGTGTTGTCACTGGTGATGGTGATGTTGAGGCTACCCCAATAGGTGGTGTTCACATCACTGGAGTCAAAATCCGGTGGAAACATGGCGCCACTTGATTCAAACATGTCCACTTGGATGCTGTGACCATCATAGGGGCCGGTACCCACCAGCCACAACTGGTTGCCGGCGTCATCATACACATACCAGTACACCACGGCGCTGTCAGCGGAGAGAATTTGTACCACCAAGCCATGCCCACTTTGGTCGGCATTGAACCAGGATCCTGAGTGCACTGAACTCATGGGATGACTGAGCTGGGTGGACCGGTCACCGGCCAAATCGGTGGCTGGGCTGACGATGCGATTTTTGTTCAGGGTGTGTGGATTGGTGTAAGAGGTCAAACGGAAATGGTGTTCGGTGTCGGCAGGTAAGCCAGTCACCGTGTGAGACAACTGACCTTTGCTGAGGGTGTCATGGACCAAGCTGAACGGCCCATTGGCCGTTGCTCCCAACCAAATTTGGTAACCGCCCAATTCGCCATATTCAACCGAATCCCAGGCCAATTCAACGCTGGTCTCGGTGCTGCTTTCGATGCGGAAGTCGGTTGGGGCCTGGGTTTGGGTGTTGAGAGATGGGCAATCCACAAACACGCCATTGTTGAAGCAGCTGGTGCGGAACAAAAAGTCAAACAAGGCGGTGTCGGTGGCATACAAACCGTTGTGTTCGTATAAAAAGATCACCAATTGTTCCAAATTGATCAAGGAAGTGGGTAGTTCACCAGTCAATTGATTGGAGGTCAGCACCAGGATGTTCAAGCCCGCAATTTGGCTGATGGCAGTGGGTATGTTGCCACTCAGTTGGTTGTTGTATAAATAAAGTGCACGCAACAAGCCCAGGTTGCCGATGGAATCAGGAATGCGACCTGAGATTTGGGTGTCATGCAAAAAGATGTTGAACAAGTTGCTCAGGTTTCCAATCTCATCGGGAATGGTCCCCCGCAATGGATTCTCGCCCATGGCCAGCAAGGTCAAGTCGGTCAGCTCGCCAATGGCCGGAGGAATTTCGCCCGACAAGTTGTTGCCACTCAGCCGCAGTTCGACCAATTTGTTGTTGGAACAAATCAAGCCAAACCATTGGTCATCGCAAGGGTCGCCATTGAGCCAGTTGAGGTTTTCGTGCCATTGATCACCTTGGGTGCTTTCATACAAAGTCACCAAGGCATCGCGTTGGTTTTGTGGAATGGCCGCCTGGGCCAAGCCAGTGGCGAATGCCAGGAGCAATATGCCTGAAATTTTCATGAAAACCCTCCGTTTGTGAATTTATGCTGACGGCAGATTATAACAATAAGCCGGTGCCCAGTGTAGGGTGTGTACGCCGACATCTTTGACACCCACAAAAAAAGCCAGCATTGCTGCTGGCTTTTGGTCAAAACGTGGGTAAGGAAGGTCAGCTCAAATCAAACCGATCCGCATCCATCACTTTGGTCCAAGCGGCCACAAAGTCTTTGACAAAACGTGCTTGGTTGTCATCTTGGGCATAAAATTCGGCATATGCGCGCAGGATGGAGTTGGAACCGAACACCAAGTCAGCACGGGTGGCGGTCCATTTCACGGCACCGCTGTTGCGGTCAATCAACTCATAGCTGTTTTTGCCGGTGGGTTTCCAGCTGTAATTCATGTCGGTCAAGTTGACGAAGAAGTCATGGGTCAGTTGGCCCACCCGATCGGTGAACACACCATTCGCTGTGCCGCTGTGGTTGGTGCCCAAAACCCGCATGCCGCCAATCAGCGCCGTCATTTCAGGTGCGCTTAAGCCCAGTAATTGAGCGCGATCCAATAACAATTCTTCGGCATTCACCGCGTATTCTTGTTTGACCCAATTTCTGAAACCGTCATGCACGGGTTCCAGTGGTTCAAATGTATCCACATCGGTCATGTCAGCAGTGGCATCACCGCGACCGGGTGAGAAAGGCACAGCCACATCAAAGCCAGCGGCTTGAATGGCATTTTCCAAGCCCACATTGCCGCCCAGCACAATCACGTCAGCCACGCTGGCGCCATGGTCATTGGCAATTTGGCTCAACACAGCCAAGACCTTGTTGAGGCGTTCGGGTTCATTGCCGACCCAATCTTTTTGTGGGGCCAGACGGATGCGGGCGCCGTTGGCGCCACCGCGGTGGTCCGAACTGCGGTAGGTGCGGGCACTGTCCCAAGCGGTGCTGATCAAGTCACTGTTGCTCAGGCCACTGTTGGCGATGGCGGCTTTCACCGCAGCCACGTCATAATCGGCAGAGCCAGCAGGTACTGGGTCTTGCCACAACAGATCTTCGGCCGGTACATCCGGACCAACCCAACGGGCTTTGGGGCCCATGTCACGGTGGGTTAATTTAAACCAGGCGCGGGCAAACACGTCTGAAAAATAGTCCGGGTCTTGGTGGAATTTTTCTGAAATTTTGCGGTAGTCAGGATCCACTTTCATGGCCATGTCGGCATCGGTCATGATGGGTTTTTGGCGAATCGATGGGTCTTCCACATCGGTGGGCATGTCGGCTTCGTCGATGTCGACCGGTTGCCACTGCCAGGCGCCGGCCGGACTCTTTTGCAATTCCCACTCATGGTTCAATAACATGTCAAAGTAACCATTGTCCCAGCGGGTGGGTTCGGAGGTCCAGGCACCTTCCAAACCACTGGTGACGGTGTCACGACCCACGCCTCGGGTTTTGTGGTTGTTCCAGCCAAAGCCTTGCTCCTCGATGTCAGCGGCTTCTGGTTCGGGTCCGAGGTTACCGGCATCACCATTACCATGGGCTTTACCCACGGTGTGGCCTCCGGCGGTCAAAGCCACGGTTTCTTCGTCATTCATGGCCATGCGGGCAAAAGTCAGGCGCACATCATGAGCGGTTTTTTGTGGGTCAGGCTGACCATCAACCCCTTCTGGGTTGACATAGATCAGTCCCATCATCACGGCGGCCAACGGATTTTCTAAATCGCGCTCGCCAGACCAGCGACTGTTTTCATTGTCGGTGGGTGCCAACCATTCCTGTTCGGAACCCCAATAAATGTCTTTTTCAGGGTGCCAAATGTCTTCGCGACCGAAGGCAAAGCCGTAGGTTTTTAGACCCATCGACTCATAGGCAATGGTGCCGGCATAGGCCAACAAATCAGCCCAACTGACGCTGTTACCGTATTTTTTCTTGATGGGCCACAACAAACGTCTGGCTTTGTCCAGATTGGCGTTGTCAGGCCAAGAGTTCAAAGGCGCAAAGCGTAAATTGCCGGTGCCGGCACCGCCACGTCCATCATCGACCCGATAAGAACCTGCCGCATGCCAGGTCATGCGAATGAACAAACCACCATAGTGCCCCCAATCGGCTGGCCACCAATCTTGGCTGTCGGTCATCAGTGCATGCAAATCTTGCTTCAACGCATCCACATCCAAATCCTTCAAAGCTTCGCGGTAGTTAAATGAACCGCCATAAGGATTGGTCTTTTGGTCGTGTTGACTCAAAATGTCCAGATTAAGGGTTTTTGGCCACCAAGCTTTCGGCTGTTTGTCTTGGGTGGTGAGGCTGCCGTGCATCACCGGACATTTACTGCTGTCTGTCATCGCTGTTCTCCTGAAAGGTTCAAAAATTTCATACGTAATCTAACATTGAAATCATGTCATTGATGTGAAACCCTGCCTGTAACCGATTTCGCACCCATGAGTCCAATGGCTGTCATCATTGAAAACATGATAATACCGGACACATCAATTTGTAAAATAGAATAAATGGGTTGATGTATTCGAAAAAACAGAATGAGAGTTGAGCCGGCTTTGCGGCTTGATTGAGCCACCAATGACCGGCTTGATTGGGCGTGGAGCCGGGCAGGGCCTGCCGCTGGGCAGGCCCTGATTGAGTCAGTCTTGCTGGGTCAATGCTTGGCCCATTTGTACCGCTTGTTTGAGCTCTTCAAGGGTGGATACCCGTGGGCTGTGGGCTGAAACGATTTTCTGGGCTTTGATGCCAAGGCGCTTCAATGCCGCGGCAAAATCTTGTGTGGCTTGATTGGCCGGTTGGATGTTGTTGGGTGAACGCAAGCCGAAATGATCGGCTTCAAACAGCAGGCCAGCATCCGGTAAATAAGCCACCAATAAATGGCTGCTGTGATCTGTGGGCCCGACATCGATGACTTGCAGCTCGCGTTTTGGGCCTTTGAACACGCGCTTCTTGTCAACGGTTTCAAGCTGGGCATCTGCCACCGAGATGGCATTTTGAATCACCGCTTCGTGGGCTTTGGCTGAGATCACAGTGATGCCCGACTCGGCGTACACTTGGGCCCCCAAGATGTGGTCACTGTGGTGATGGGTCATCACCCCAAAGCGAATGGGTTTGTCGGCATCAACCTCGCGGAGTAAGCGCATGCGATCGGCCAAGCCTGCGGTGCCGCCGACCGCAATGAAGTGATCACCCATGTCGACAAACATGGCGTAGGTGCCATTGCCACCAATGAGGTAAACCCCATCGGCAATGGTTTGACGTTGCAGTGGATCGGGTTGCAGTGGATCAACGATGCGCAGGCCCTCAGGGCGCTGTAACTGCGCATCGATCGGTTGGTTGACGGTGGTATTCACATTGTGTCGAACCATGTTCTTGTCTTCATTGATGAACAGTTCGAATTTGCGGTTAAATGGGATGCCATCAATGGTTTGGTAGTCATGAAAACGATAACCGACCAAGCCGAAGCCGACGAAAAACCGTTCACTTTGATGCAACAAGTGCGTTTCTTGATCAAAGTACAAACTGATGGCCGGTCCCACTTCCATCACCAAGCTCAACACATCATGCGGGCGACCATTTAAATCAACTTGACCCAAGTAATGCGAGGCAAAAGACCGTTCCATCAATTGTTTCACCAACAAAGCTGGGGTGACCCGAATAAACGGCCCTGCAGTGTTGAGAAAATTCGGTTCGGCGATGGGCGTGGCGGTTTGGGCACGCCAATTGAGCTGATGGCTTTGGTCGCCATTGATGATGGTGCCGTTGTGAAAGTTTTGCGTGATGCCTTGATTTTGGGTGGCAAACTGCTGCTGACTCAAATCAATGGCGGTGCTGCCTTTTTGTTGGTTCTCATCCCAAGGCGGGCCTGGGTTTTTGCTTTGATTCACCGCAAATGTGGTGGTTTCAAAGTCAATTTTAACTTGGTTCAGGTTGGTCATGCGGTCCCTGCCACCATAGGCGGTCAAGACCTGCTCCAAAACCTCATTGACGCGGTTGGTGCTGGTCATGGTCAGGTTGTCAGTTTGGGCTGACAACACCCATGAACTGGTGGTCAAACAAAGCAATGAACTCCATTTGATGAGTTGTGATTTCATGCGTATCTCCGATTATCAGTGTGTTCATCACGATAACTGATGGGCGCTTATTGTGGGTCGGCTTTGCGATGAACGGAAAGAAATAAAGGTTCAATGCCAATATTGTTGCACTGCACCCACGAGATTTTGACAAGGTGCATGATAACTTGACGCCATCTTCAGTTTACAGGGATCAAAATGAACAAAATTCAACTGATGGTGGGCTTGGTGGCGTGGTTGTTGTTGTGCTTTGCCGCTTCGTTCATCGGAGCATTGGCGGCCTTCAACGCCCCCGAAATATACGGCCAGATGACCCAGCCGGAATGGGCCCCGCCAGCTTGGTTGTTTGGCCCGGTGTGGACCACTTTGTATGCCATGATGGCGGTGGCGGCTTGGCTGGTGTGGCAGCGCGGTGGGTTCAACCAGAACCGCTTGGCTTTGGGGGTCTTCTTGCTGCAGCTGGCACTGAATGCATTGTGGAGTTGGTTGTTTTTTGCCTGGTTGCAAGGGGCTTGGTCGGTGTTGAACATTGGTCTGTTATGGGTCATGATTGCGGTCACCATTGTTTTGTTTTGGCGGGTCAATCGCTGGGCCGGGATGTTGCTGATACCCTATTTAGTCTGGGTCAGTTTTGCCACCGCATTGAACACCGCCATGTGGCAATTGAACCCAAACATATTGGGTTAAAGATGTCACCTTTGTCGCAATTTGAACTTGCTGGATTCCACCATCAACGACAATTATTCCGGTGGGGTGGCGGATTTGATTTCAACCAACTCTTCGGTGATCAATTCAACCATTGATGGCAACCAACAAGTCATCGGCCAATTCTCTGACAACTGCGGGGTTTTGAATTCCATCCGCAGTTTGGGCTTTGAAATGAGAAACTCCTCCATCAGCAACAACAACCTGCCCGTGCGGGCTGCCGTTGATCTGTGGGTGACCAATATGGCCACCATAGAAAACAGCGCCATTTCTGGCAACACAGCGCAAGCCGCCGGTGGCATGATCATCTATGACTATAACCGCAAATTGCTCAATCAAATTTCACATACCACCGTTAACAACAACGAAGGCTATGGGTCTGGTGGGGTGTATGTCACAGCGCAACAATCCGGCGTGTTGGCAATCAGCCACACCATCACCTCTGGCAACACCCAGTTGGTACCATCACCCGGTCCATCATTAAATCCCAGTGTGGTGAGCGGACAGTTGTTGTCGCAGCAGGATTTCAGTGAAGTGGGTCAAGGCGCCATCGTCAATGTCGGCGGTGCCACACCGAATGACCTGTATGGCACAGCCTATGTGCCAATGGACTCATTCAAGGTCATCGATCAAAACGGCGATGGCGACACCGCTGGTGGTGTGTTGTTGGGTCCTGGTGACACCATTCCACCAGGGGCGACCAGCACGGTGATTGACGGGCTGGCCGACAACGGTGGCGACAGCCAAACCCACATGCCGGTCGAAGGCGGCTTGGCGGTGGATGGCGGTACGCCGTTCAATTATTTGCCACATGAAGACCAAAATTATCGCATCCGACCCTGGGATGGCGATGGTGACACCACAGAGGTTTGTGATGTCGGCGCGGTTGAGTTCCGCTCAGTCACTGAAAGCGATTTGATTTTCAAAGATGGGTTCCAAGCCACCATCTTGATCCGGCGAACTCTGGTCAAAAACTGATTCATTGAGTTGAATCCATCAAAAGGCATGCCCCGGCATGCCTTTTTTTGTGCCCTGAAACAGCCCAAAAAAAACGCCTGCTGCTCTATTGAGACAACAGGCGTCCAACGGGGAGAATGGATTGTTTATTCGAAGCGGCCGCGGAAAATGCGATCGCCTTTCCAGCCATAGACGGTGGGTGACTGGGTGCCACAACCGGTGGCCGCCGAACAACTGGACACGCTGTACCACCAAATGTCCCAGATCTGACCGGGGGCAAAATGGGTGTAGCTGTTGCCAGTCACGTTGATGTTGTAAGGCAAACCGGTGGTGGGGATGATGGTCACGTTGTATGAGGTGGCACCTGCCACGGCACTCCAATTCACCACAATGCGGTCATCGAAGGTGCCTTGGGTGGCGGTGACGGTGCTGGGTGGTTGCAATGCGGTGTTGGCGGCAAAACCAGTATCCAGTGCGCTGTGATTGCCACAACCCCATTGGTTACAAGCCCGCACCGAGTATTCGTAAGACAGACCAGGAATGGCTGCGGTGTCATCGGAGGTGGTGCCTTGGATGTTGGTGTTCCAAGGCGTCCAGCTGCTTTGGCCTGGATCGCGACGATACAAGGCATAAGATGAGGCATCCGAAACCGCCGACCAGGTAACCCGCACGCGATCAGTGAAGGTGCCGTCAGTGGCACTGACGTTGGTCGGGGTGGCTGGTGGGTTACCTGATTCCACATAGGTTTCGTCTATGCTGAAAGCCCGGGTGGCACCTGGCATGCTGGTGGTGTTGAAACCGCTGGCTGTGAAATAACTGCTCACGCTGGTCAAACTGTCCAAATCCAGTATCCGAATGCTGCTGTCGGTGGCGGCATAGTACAGGTAATGTTGACCGGCAGGCCATCTGACGATGTCAAAGTAACGCTCTTGACCTGGGTTGCCACCAAATTGGACACTGAACGGGATTTGCACGCCGGTGTAGCCCATGTTGGATTGGCTGGGGTTGAATTGGCGGAATGAACCGTCGGCAGCGGCGTACCACAAATAGCCATAGTCATCCACGGCCAAGTGACGGCGGTTGCCGGGATTGGGTTCGCTGGTGCCCCACACGGTGAAGGGGATGGTGTACATGAAGCTGTTGCTCACCAAGTTGTAGACTTTGACATCACCTTGTGAGGTGGCGATGTACAAGCGGCGGTTGTTTTCGTCCACCGCCAAGGTTCTGATGGCACCATAAAAACCGTCGTTGATGTCATTGATGATGGGGCCGGCACTGCCCGATGCCCAGTCGATCGAATGCACGTGGTTGTCTGATGCGGCATACCACATCAAGCCAGCCACGCGGTCATAAGCGATGTTGCGTGATGTGGCTGAAAGCGGTGGGGTGCCAAAGAAAGCAAATGGTCCCAGTTGTGGACCAGTGTAAGGGCCAACGGTCATGTTACGCCCCATCAAGCTGCCATCTTCCAAGGAATAAAAGATCACACCCAAGGCTTGGGCTTGGGTTAAAGCGGTCAATAAAAACAGCGTTAAGCCCAAAGTGAATCGTTTAAAAATGTTGTTTACTTGTTGGTTTTTCATGGTATCTCCTGTTTGGTTTCGGCCCGTTTTTTGTGGGGGATGAAACTGGTTGTGCGTTCATAGATATATGCGACGTGAAGAAATAAGGTGCGCCAAAATTAACCGTGACACAGTTCTCAGAAAAATAAGAAAATCGCTGTTTTTCGGGTGCTTTGCTCATTTTTTTCAAGAAAAATGGCGTGGTTGTGTGCTGCTTGGACGGGTTTTGCATCAACAAACAGGCCATGCCGGCTGGTCAGATTTAAACCATTTCGGTGAAACGATGGGTTTTTGCGATGAATTGAAGGAACTAATGTGATCAAACTGTTTATACTGGGGATGATGAATCAAATGCCATCACTTTATGCTCAAAGAGAAACTTCTGAATAACAAAAACTATCAATTTTTTGCCCTCAACACAGCTGGCTGGGTGGGTTATTGTCTGACCTCTTATGTGGGTTTGTATTACTGGGACAAGCCAGCCAAGTATTACTACATGTTGCTGCTGGGTTCAGTGATGGGTTTTGTGATCACCATATTCTTGCGCTTGATTTACCGCCGAATATGGCATTTTTCCATTGTAAACATTGTATTGATGGTGTTATTCATCAGCTACATCTCTTCCTTGATTTGGGTGGTGCCCTACAACATTGCCTTTTATGAGTGGTTCAAAGGCGGCTGGAAGCCGGAGAGCTGGACCAACTACTTTATGGGCGGCCCCAATATTTTTTATATCTTGTTGTGCTGGAGTTGTTTGTATTTTGGCATCAAGTTTTATCAAGGCATGCAACAAGCCAGCCAGAAAGCACTCAAAGCCAACGCCTTGGCCCACCAAGCCCAATTGAAAATGCTGCGCTACCAATTGAACCCGCATTTTTTGTTCAACACTTTGAACGCCATTTCTACCTTGATACTGGACAACAGCACCAAAAGGGCGAATGAAATGGTGATTCGCTTGTCCAACTTCCTGCGCCATTCCTTGGACAACGATCCCATGCAAAAAGTGACATTGGAACAAGAGGTGATGACTTTGGAGTTGTACTTGGGCATTGAGAAGGTGCGCTTTGAAGACCACCTGAAGTTGGATTTCCAAATCGAAGAAGCGGCGAAAATGGCTTTGATTCCCAGTTTGATTTTGCAACCTTTGGTTGAAAATTCAATCAAATACGCCATCACCCAGTCCGAATCCGGTGGCACCATCAGCTTTCAAGCCAAGGTGTTTGGCAATGAACTGCTGATGGAGCTGAAGGATGATGGGCCTGGGGTCGAGTTGATCAATGGCGATTTGCCCTGTGGTCGTGGGGTGGGTGTCCGCAACACCCGTGAACGGTTGGTGCAGCTGTATGCCGAGGGCCATGGCTTCACCATCAGCAACGCCGAACCCCATGGTTTACAAATCAACATCAGGTTGCCTTATGAAAGAGAACAATGACACACAGCCCCATGAGGGCAAAACCATTCGCACCATGATCGTCGATGATGAGCTGTTGGCCCGTCGCGGCCTGTCCCTGCGTTTGGATCATTATGCCGACATTGAGTTGGTCGCCGAATGTGCCAATGGCCGCGAAGCCTTGGCAAAAATTGCCGAATTGTCGCCGGACTTGGTCTTTCTGGACATTCAAATGCCAGGCATCAATGGCTTTGATGTGGTGGAACAAATGCAATCTGATGACATGCCTTTGGTGGTGTTTGTCACCGCGTTTGATAAGTATGCGGTGGAAGCGTTTGAAGTCCATGCGGTTGATTATGTGCTCAAGCCGATCGAAGATTGCCGGTTGGAAACTGCCATCAATCGGGTGCGCCAACAAATGCAACAGTCTGATGTCAACAACCAAAAGCAACGCTTGATGGATTTGATCACCAACATCACCGGCAAAGATCCGGCCCAAATCGATCAGTTGCTACAAAATGGTCATGATTTGAGTGGCCAGTACCCGGAAAAATTGTCGATCAAAGACTCTGGCCGCACCACCTTGATCCCAGTCAAGGACATTACCTGGATCGAAGCGGCCGGGGATTACATGTGCATCCACAGCAACAACCCCAAACAAGTCAATGTGTTGCGCAGCACCATGAAAGAATTGGAAAGCAAGCTCAATCCAGCTTTGTTTCAACGCGTGCACCGCTCCACCATGGTTAACATTGACTGCATCCAGAAAATCTGTTCACACATCAACGGCGAGTACTTTTTGATCTTGGATGACGAGTCCAAAATCAAAATGAGCCGATCCTACCGCAGCAAAATCAAACACATCATTTGACCATTTAGATGATTTAATATGGTCATCCCGAGCGGAGTCGGTCGCTTCCGCTTCCATGCTCAGGCGACACACCTATTTCCATGTAGGCGCCGGTCTCTGATCCAGTCTCGACTCAAGCACTGACATCCATGTAGGCGCCGGTCTCTGATCCTGTCTCGACTCAAGCACCGACATCCATGTAGGCGCCGGTCTCTGATCCAGTCTCGACTCAAGCACTGACATCCATGTAGGCGAGTGGGGACTGAGGGGGGTGTTTGAGGGCCAAAGGACCTTCACTGTGCGGCATGATTGTTGGCTACATACCCTGCCAGAAGTCATGTATGCCGTCGTTTGCGAGGTATTTCATCGCAAATTCAATGCGCTTGATCGCAAGCGGCTGTCATCAGTCCCACAAAAAATGGATGATGGAATCATCTTTTTATATGGTGGGCAAGCAGCATGAAATTGACGGCATTTGCACTGAAGAACCCCGCGGCCATCGGCATTGGTTTGATTTTCATCGTGATCGTCGGTGTGATCAGTTTGTTTAAACTGCCGGTGCAACTGTTTCCGGATATTGAACGCCCCAGGATTTCAATCCAAACCAATTGGCGTTCTGCTTCCCCCCAAGAAGTCGAATCTGAACTGGTTGAGCCTCAGGAACAAATCCTGCGAGGCATTCCTGGCTTGGCCTCAATGAGTGCATTCGCCAATCGCGGTAATTCCTGGATCAATCTGGAATTCGGCGTCGACACCAACATGGAACAAACGCTGATCGAAGTGATCAGCCGCATGACCCGGTTACCACCACTGCCCGCAGATGCCACCCCTCCTCGAATCATGCTCGGTGGCTTTGGCGGTGGTGGTCCGGCCTTAACTTGGTTCTTTTTGCAAACCTTGCCAGGCAACGAACAACCGGTTTATGACTACTTCGAATACGTCAATTCAACCATCCGGCCACGACTGGAAAGCATTCCTGGGGTGTCCAGTGTACAAACTTTTGATAACAACAATGCCGAAGAAATTCACATTCGGTTTGATCCAGTCAAGGCCATTGAATATGGCATCCAAATTCCGCAACTGGTCAATGCCGTTTCACTGAGCAATGATGTCACCGGCGGATTTGTCGATGTGGGAAAGCGACAATATACCTTACGCTTCAGTGGTAAGTACCCCATCGAACAACTCAGCGAGCTGACTTTGGCAGCCGTTGATGGCAGCCGCATCCGTTTAGGTGACATCGCCGTGGTCGAGCGTTATCGCAACGACCGCTTCAATCGCGCCATCCAGAATGGCAACCCGGCATTCAGCATCCGCATCGACAAAGCCAATGGCGCCAATGTGTTGGCCACCCTGGAACGGGTCAAAGCCGAAGTCGACGCCATCAATGAAGACATCCTGGCCGACGAACAGTTGGTCATGGTGCAGTCATTTGATGCTTCGGTGTTCATTTATCGGGCCATCAACCTGGTGACCAACAACTTGTTCGCTGGGGTGGTGTTGTCCTTGTCGGTGTTGTGGTTGTTCATCCGCCGTGGGCGCCCGACTTTGATCATCGCGGTGGCCATACCGGTGTCGCTGTTGGTGACCTTTGTGGTGTTGAACGCCCTGGGGCGCTCCTTGAACGTCATTTCTTTGGCGGGTTTGGCCTTTGCCGTGGGCATGGTGTTGGATGCGGCCATTGTGGTGTTGGAAAACATCCTGCGGCTGCGTGAAGGTGGGGATTCCAAGCACGACAGCTCCTTGTTGGGCACTTCGCAAGTTTGGGGTGCACTGTTGGCCTCTACCACCACCACGGTGGCGATCTTCTTACCCGTGTTTTTTCTGCAAGGTGTCGAAGGCCAGCTGTTCGGTGACTTGGCATTGACCATTGCCATCGCCGTAGCGGTCTCATTGCTGGTGGCGGTGGTGCTGTTGCCCTTGCTGGCCAAAACCTGGATCAAAGAAAATCAATTGAATGACCGCCTGGCCCACCGTTGGCAACAAATCACCGCCGGGGTGATGCGCTTGACCTCGAGCCACAAAAAACGCCTGGTGTTGGCCTTCAGCTTGATGGTGATTCCAGTGGGCATCACCTGGTATGCGGTGCCCACATTGGATTACTTGCCACCGGTGAAACGTGATGCGGTGGATGCCAATTTGCGCTTTCCACCGGGGGCCAACATGGAAACCATCAAACGCGAAGTGGTTGACCCCATTGTGGCCAGACTGAAACCATACATGGACCATGAACAGCAGCCATACTTGAAAAACTACTACATTTTCTATGGCCCCGGTGGCGGTGGCATGGGCATTCGCGCTTTGGATCAGTCAAGGGTCAATGAGCTGTTGGATGTGGTACTCAATGAAGTGCTGGTTGACCTGCCTGACACCAATGCTTTTGCCTCTCAGGGCAACTTGTTCGGTGGCTTCAACGGCGGACGTTCGGTGTCCATGCACCTGCAGTCCAAAGATGATCGGGCGCTGTTGGAAGTGGCCCGGTCGGGCATTGAGTGGATTGAGGCGGCCATTCCAGGGGCCCAAGTGCAACCCAGTCCGGGACTGGATTTGGCCGAACCTGAAATTCGCCTGACACCCAATGACCGAGAAATTTTTGAACAAGGCTGGACCCGCCGTGACTTGAGTGCGGTGGTGCGCACCTTGGGTGATGGTTTGTATGTGGGTGAACACTTTGATGGCAGCAAACGCATCAACATGATCCTGCGGGCCGATGGCTGGCAAGCGCCGGAAGAATTGGCTGATGTGCCGATTGTCACCGCCGCTGGCAACATCAAGCAAGTGGGGCAGTTGGTCGACATCAGCCGCACCGTGGGTCCGAGCAACTTGCGCCGCATCAATGGCGAACGCACGGTTTCACTGGACATCGTGCCACCGGATGGGTGGTCTTTGGAACAAACCATCGCGGAATTGGAATCGTCGGTGGAACCCCAAATGCGGGGCATTATGCCCGATGATGGCGTCATCTTGTATGGCAACAACGTCAGTCAGTTACAGTCGACCATTCAAGTGATGAGTCAAAACTTTGCCTTTGCCTTGCTGATTCTGTTTTTACTGATGGCCGGTTTGTTCCGCTCAGCCAAAGACAGTTTGTTGGTGCTGGTGACGGTGCCATTGGCCACGGTGGGTGGGGTGTTGGCCTTGCAATTATTGAACCGCTTCGTGTTTCAACCGCTGGACTTATTGACCATGATTGGTTTTGTGATTCTGCTGGGCTTGGTGGTGAACAACGCCATTTTGTTGGTGCACCACACGCGTATGGCAGAACGGGCCGGTAAATTGCGTCAGCAAGCCGTTGAACAAGCCTTGCGGCTGCGGCTGCGGCCCATTTTTATGAGCACACTGACCAGCTTCTTTGGCATGTTGCCGTTGTTGTTGGTGCCTGGTGAGGGCAGTGTGATTTATCGAGGATTGGCGGCCGTGATTGTGGGAGGTCTTGGCGTCAGTACTTTATTCACCATCGTGTTGTTGCCTTGTTTACTGCAACTCCAACGCAGCGACTTCGGTGTGTTGACCCAGAGAGAAAAGCGCTTCACTTCAACCTCAGCTGAACCCCATGGAGAAGCCTTATGAAAACTTTAAAAAACCTGATTATCTTGTTGAGTCTGTTCCATTATCTGTCGCCTGTATACTGTCAGGAAAACGAGGACAATGCCCAATTGGTCAGCATTGCCAGTGCCAAAACCGAACAAGTCCAGGCCAGTGCCTGGTTACCTGGCAATGTGGTCAGTCGTTTGGATTCGTCCATCGCGGCCCAACAATCCGGGCAGCTGTTGTCAATCATGGACATCGGCTCAGCGGTCACCAAAGACACCGTGATTGCCCGCCTGGATGACCAAGCCTTGCAGCTGGAATTGAGTCAACTGCAAGCGCAGCAACGGCAATTGCTGGCCAATGTGGAATACCTTCAAACCCAGCAACAGCGGATGGAGAAACTGGTACAAAATTACAGCACCTCAGTCAGTGAAATCGACCGCAATAAACGCGACTTACAGGTGGCCAAAGAGCAAATGGCTGCCATGGCCATTCAGATCAAACGGGTGCAGCTGAGCATTGACCAAACTGCCATCAAAGCCCCGTTCAGTGGCACCATCAACGAACACTTTGTCAGCCTCGGTGAATTGATCAATGTCGGCACGCCTTTGATGCAATTGGTCGACGGTGAGAATTTAGACATCACGGTGGCCACGCCATTGAATTTGTCACCCTACATCCAACAAGTCAAACAGGTGCAAGTGAAATGGGCCGATCAATTGGTCGAGTTACCGGTCAGGACCTGGGGTACCGCCGGCAACCAACAGTCCCGCACCTTTGAATTGCGGGTGGATGCCAAAGGTTTGAATTTGTTTGCTGGCAGCGCCGTACAAGTGGCCTTACCCAAAAGCAATCAACTGACCGGCATCACCGTGCCCCGTGATGGTTTGATTTTACGCGAAAATGAAAGCTATGTGTTTAAAGTGGATGACCAGTTGGTGGCCCACAAAGTGCCGGTCAAAATTGGCTTGGGTGTTGCCGATTGGGTGGTGGTTGATGGCGACGTGATGGCCGGTGATGACATTGTGGTTCGCGGCGGTGAGCGATTGGCCGATGGTCAAGCCGTGCGCATCAACCCCAGCATGGCAGACACCAACCCAAGCGATGATGTTCAGGTGGTGGCCGACGCCGGGTAGGGGTTAGCATGAACCAGCTGCGTTCAACAGGGTCCATGGGACCCTGTTGTCGTTGGGGAAAAATGTCTCAGTTTTTGTCAGAATTTAAGCCGAGTGCGGTCTGCTTATTGTGGACGGAAAAAATGTGCACCATTTCACATTTGATTCACAGGGTTCAATAATAATGGAAGCATCAACTGGCGAAATTGAAACTGACAAACATGTACCCATTCAACAAGAAACAGCACCGTATTTCACAAGTGAAGATCTCAGCCGATCATGTGATTCGCTGTTACAAAGGGCGTTGTTTGATCGAGTCATATGACCACAAAATTGCCATTTGGCTGGATCACCAAGAGGTCAACCACTGTGGTGATTACATCGATTTCACCATCGACCATGACAAAGCCTATTTCGTCTCGGCTTTGAATCGCCTGTTGCGCGACAACGACTATCACATGAATGGCGGCCGCTTCACCGGCCAAAAATTGATGTCGGTGTTTGCCCCCAAACAATTGGACGCCCTGGAACCACAAGCCCACAGTCTGCATTGAGCAGCCAGCCCATTCACTCGAAATCATCGGCGTAAATCAAATCAGCCAACAAGGGCCTGGGTCCGTAATGTGGGGTACCTTGACCCACTTCCAATGCGCCCAAGTCTGGTGCACTGCCCTGATGGATTTCATTGATGTTGGCCAAGTGTTGTCCGGCATTGACTGCAGGACACGCGGGATCCAAAGTCAAGTGTTGTAAAACCATGGGCGCCGGGGGTGGGTTGGGGATGTTGAATTGATTGAAACAACTGAGGTGGTCTATGTCCACGGCGTTCATTTCTTGACCGGTCATGGCTTGAAACGCCGGGATGTCGACCAATCTGATGTCGCCCCATTTGAAGGCATAGGGGTAGTTACCCCAATCAAAACCATCATAATCCAAATCGGTTTTCCAATTGTTGCTGCCATCGCCACCGTTTTCCCACACATAACGGTCTTCGATGGAAATCCACAGGTTGTTGCGGGATTTGAAATTGCGCAACAAATCCGATCCTGAAGAAACCGGTCCATTCCAGGCCACCAACGTGTTGTGGGCCAGCAGCACCCGATCACTGCGGGAGCGCAACTTGAGGGCGTCTTCATTGGGCGCCGCCACTTGGTTGTACAGCACATACCAAGGCGCCCCATCCATCGGCTGAAAGCTGATGCCATTGTTGTGTACATTGGAAATGCGGTTGCGCCAGATGCGCACATTGCTGTGACCGTAATCTCCCTCTATACCGTCGTCGGTGGTGTCGAGGATGTCATTGCCAAAGATGTCGACATTGCGGTGTGGGTAGGAAATGCCATCGGCCACATCTGAGATCCGATTGTAAGCCACGGTATGGCCTGAGGTGTGTTGCAATTCAATGCCTTCACCGGCAAAGTCTGAACCGGCACTGATGTCCCGGTCACCGATGATGGTGTTGTCGGCAATGTACCAATCATCACCGCCGTCATTCAGAAAGATGCAATAGTGACAATTTTCAAAATGGTTGCGGGTCAGCACGATGTTTTGTGGGGCCGGTGGTGACGTGCGTAAACCGTATTGGCCATTTTGTGCGTTGTAGATGAAATTCAATCCATGCAGCCAGATGTAATTGGCTTCAATTCGCACTTGGTTGAAAGTCACCGGTCCGTCACCGGCATCACGCCACAGGATGTGGTTGTCGATGGCGCCCGAGGCGGTGAAGTTGACCTGACCGCCGGTGCCATAGTCACCGGCATGCAACAAAAACGTGTCACCGGGCTGGGCCACGACCTGGGCTGCGGCCACGCCTTGAAATGGGTTGCCTGCGGTGCCGCTGCCACCGCCATTGCCGGGTATCACGTGATAAGTTTGGCCCAAGGTCGGAAAGGTCGGTATTTTTTGGGTGCGCACCAAGCGGGTTTGGGTGCTGTTGCCACCGTCCACATCAGATAAGGTCAAGCGCAGCTCATATTCGGTGTCAGGGACCAAAAACAAGACGCTGCCTGCCAGCATGTCGTAGCCTTCAAAATCGACCCGAAACAAGGGCTGGGCATCGCGCCATAAGGCGTTGCCACTGACCCGGTATTCAACCAGGCAGGTGGCGTTGTGGTTGCCGTCGCCGCTGATGTTCCATTCCACCCCAATGGAGTGAATGGTGGCATACGTGGTCAAGGTGCCCGGCGTGGTTTGCGCCTGCAACCCCCACGAACTGAGCAACCAAGCAACCATTATTGAAATTTTGCTGTTCATGACCCCAGTATGCCTCAGATCCAGGCTTTGGGACTGTGATTCCGATCAATAATACAGAAGTTGTACCGAGTCAGTATCTGTGAATTTTGGCACATGATAGAATACATGAATGTGCTAAGGTAATGATTTTGAAAGGAACTCTCATGAACATATTGAAATGTATCCCCCTGATGTTGTTGTCCCTTCCACTCTGGTCTATGGAAACCTGTGATGCGGTGAATGAACAGGACGCCGCTGCTTATGTCGAAGACGAAGCGCTTGTCGAGGAATGGAACCATGCCCGTGAACTAACCGCAGCTGACTGCTGGTTCATTGAATTGTCTCAGCACCTGATGCAACATGAAGACAGCAACATCAAAATGCTGGGCGCTGGTCAAATGCATTTCCACAACGATGACACCATGTACAGCAATTTGGCAGAACCGTTGATATCCAAGCAAGAACTGTCAGCGGTGATTACTGATTTGCTGCATGATCCCAATGCTTCGCTGGACAGTTTGCTGCTGGCCCAATATGTGTGTGACGATGCCGAACTGAGCTGTTCCCTCACCACCATCAATGAAGCCACGCAAATTCGACAACCGAACAACATGGTGGTTTATTTAAGCGACCTGGAAATGGCGGTGGCACAACAGGACCTTGAATGGGCCGGTGCCATCTTGCAACGCATGGGTCAAACCGATCAACACCGCATGTTTCATCCGTTGCCACTGCAGTTAACCGACGCCATTGAAACTTATCTGCGTTCGCAGCCGCTGTCTGATCAAGCCCGGGACGTGTTGGTACAAAATTTTTCGCCAGAACCCGATGCGTCAATCGATGATTTGGCTCGCAATCATTTTCTGCTGCAAGCAGACATGATGAAATTCTTGTTCCTTCAGGCATATGCGCCCTTGTTTGAGGCCTGTGAATACTCACCCAAACGGGCGGATGTCTGTCTGACCATTGGGCAAATCATGATCGAAAACAGCGACAGCTCTTTGGCCAAGCTACTGGGTCATGGCTTACAATCCAAAGTCCACCAAATGTTGGGCGATGAGAAAGCCGAAGCCACCTCAAAAGCCAACAGCAAAGCCCTCAGTGATCGTCTACAATGTTTGGTGGCGAATCACCATTTGCTGAATGAAAGCATTTTTTACTCCGACGCATCAACCCACATCATGTTAAATGCCAACAGCGAATTTGAGCGTCTGGAGAAAATGGCGGTGCTGTATCATGACACCCTTCGAGAGCAAGGTGTGACCGACTTGGTTGATCCGGTCAGTTGTGAGTTGGCTTATGTCGAAAGAAAACCTTAATCCTATGCACATCAGATCCTTGTTTTTGATGTTTTTATTGGCTTCTACCCAAAGCCTGGCTCACCCCGGTTGGGGTCTTGAAGTCAGTGAAACCGGAACGGTGTATTTCACCGATTTGGTGCATGTGTGGCGCATTGATGCCGATGGCCAAAGCCGCATCCATGTGGCCAATGTCCACAGCCATGATTTGCAATTGACCACCGAGGGGCAGTTGTATGGCAGTCATGAGTGGTACGATGCCGCCAAACAACAATTTCGCCGCAGTTTTTGGCGGGCTGATGCGCAAGGCAAACAAACCACAATCAGTGCCGCTGACGCGGTGCGGGTCTTGGGGGTGCCTGTGGGCGATCGGTATTTGATGCCACATTCGGATTTGCACCAACAGTACACCGCCTTTGTGCATGAATCTGATGCCAACACATCAACAGAACTGTATCAACAGCCGATGGGGCAGGTCGATGCCCTTCTGCCCCAAGCCCAATGGGGCGTGTTTGCCGATTGGGTGGTGCAAGGTGGTGTCACATATATCAGCAGTGGCGGCCAAATCAGAAGTTTGGATCAACAACTGCAAGTCAACACCGTGTTGGGAGCAGTGGATGGATTGCCCTACAGCGCCGATGCTTTTTCTGCCATCTTGGGCTTGGATGTGGGGACTGCCAAACAACTTTATTTGGCCCATTATGAGGGCCGGGAATTCCTCACCTACGATGGACAAAAGCTGTCAGTCTTGGCCGAGTCGGACTGGTCTTGGTCTGCCACCGGCATCAAGCAGCACCAAGGTCATGTGTACCTGATGGAATACAACCGTTGGCCTTGGAGTGATGCCGTGCAAGTCAGAATCATCAATCCCCAAGGCCAGATTCGCATCCTCGGTCGGAACCAGGTCAGTGATGGTCAGTGAATCCATGACCAACTGTCTTTGATCAACTGGATGAACCGGCATTCAGTTGGTTGATGCCTGGGTCATTGATGATGCTGGTGATGGTTTGGCCACTGGTCAAAAACGCGGTGGCACCCCGGGCGTCATCGGGTTTGCTCAACAAAAAACCCTGGATTTCTTCGATTTGATAGGATTTCAACAACTCCAGTTGGCCCATGGTCTCAACCCCTTCAGCCACCACCTCAATGGATAAATTGTGCGCCAGGGTGATGATCGATTGCACCATGCTGGCATCGTGGTGATCGGTTTCGATGTCTTGAATGAAGGTGCGATCAATCTTCAAGGCATGGATGGGGAACTGTTTCAGGTAGTTCAGCGATGAAAAACCGGTGCCAAAATCGTCCAACGACAGTTTCACGCCCAGATCCCTCAGTTCATTGAGGGTTTTGATGGTGTATTGGAAATTGTCGATCAAAGTGCTTTCGGTGATTTCCAACTCCAGGGACTCGGCTTTCAAGTCATACTTCCGCAGTTTGTTGCTGATCAGCTTAACCAGGTTTTTATCCATGAATTGCACGGCGGAAAGGTTGATGGCGATGTGGATGTCGGTGTGGCCCTGTTGGTGCCACAGACTGAGTTGGCGACAAGCGCGATCCAGCACGAATTTACCGATGGAAGCAATCAAGCCGGTTTCTTCGGCAATCGGGATGAAGTCATCCGGCGGAATCAGGTCATTGTTTTCACTCTGCCATCGGATCAAGGCCTCAAAGCCAGCCAGGCGTCCGGATTTGACGTTGAATTTGGGTTGAAAATGCAGCACCAACTCTTTGTTTTTCAATGCTTTTCGCAAACGCATTTCCACATCCACCCGGTTCAACACGGCTTCATTCATGAACTCGGTGAAAAATTGGAAGTTGTTGCGACCAGATTCCTTGGCGTGGTACATGGCGGTGTCGGCTTGCATCAACAAAGTCTCGACATCGGTGTTATCCTGGTTGTATGTGGCGATGCCAATGCTGGGGGTGATGATCAACTCATGATTGGTCAATTGAAACGGTTTGCTCATTTTCTTCAACACCTTCTCGGCCACCCTGATCACATCGCTGATGCTGGCATAATCGATGATGCCAATGGTGAATTCATCCCCGCCAATGCGGGCCACCATGTCAGATTTGCGGACACACTGTTCCAATCGTTTGGCCGCCGCCACCAACAATTCATCACCGATGCTGTGACCCAGGCTGTCGTTGATGTTTTTGAAATGGTCCAGGTCCACAAACATCACCGCCATGTGGCTGTCATTGTGTTGGGCCCGTTGTAGAAATTGCTGCAAACGGATCATCATCCATGAGCGATTGGGCAGGCCGGTCAGGGCGTCGTAGTTGGCCAATTGTTTCAATTCTTCTTCGGTGTTTTTGCGGTACGTGATGTCGGTCAGGGTGGCGATGTAATGGCTGGGTATTTTCTTTTCGTTGTAGATGCAATTAACCCGCAAATCGACCGGAATTTGGTGGCCATCTGCGGTGTCCATCATCACTTCACCATGGTAAGAACCGCCTTTGAGCACCACATCAGCAATCATTTGAAACAGTTCGCTGGATGGCATGTCGGACGTCGATAAGGGGCCATTGCGCCACGGCATGTATTTGTTGAGCAGGCGCTCATCGAAACCGGTGATGGCAGTGAAGGCGGCATTGATCGAGATGATTTTGAAATCCGCATCCAGCACGATGGCCCCGTCCGAGCTGCTTTGAAAGGCAGAAGTGATCAACAAACTGCGCTCTTCGTTTTCTTTGATCGAACTGATGTTGCGGCTGATGCCGTTGATCACCCGGGGCAGACCGGCATCGTTTTTGGCCGTGACTTTGGCCCGATCTTGAAGCCAAACCCATTCACCCGATTTCTTTTGTTGCCGGTAAATGGCATCAAACTCGTCGGTTTTGCCTTCCAGGATGTCGTTGATTTTGCGCTGTAAGTTGTCCAAATCATCCTCATGGATGTTCAGGGTGTTGTCGGCAAAAGAGCCGGAAAAAGACCGGGTTCTGTGGTCATCCAATTCGGCACTGTTCATGCGGGTGATGGTTTGCTGTTTGATGTCCCATTCCCACAACTCATCGCCACTGCCCCAGATGGCTTGTGACAATTGGGTCTCGCGATGGGCCAAGGCATACTGGGTCAGCAGCCGGGTCTGGTACAAGCGAAAAATGGTTAAGCCGATGCCCAGTATGGCCGTGGCATAGAGTAATTTGGCCCACCAAGTCAGCCAAGGTTTGGGCCGCACTTCAAACTGCAATGCCGCCAGTTCTTCTCCCCATTGCAGGCCGGCGTTGGTGGCCTTGACTTGTAATTGGTAATTGCCAGGCGCCAAATTGGTCAAGGTCAATTCATTGTTGTTGCGCAAATCAATCCACTGGTCATTCAATTCAGGTATGCGGTAGGCATAATGCAAATGGGCAGCATTGAGGTAATCCAAAGCGGCAAATTGAAAGGAAAAGATGCGATCAGAATGCGGAAAGGTGAATGCTTGCAGCCGATGGATCGGCTGTTCCAAAGTCAACAACTGGGTGTTTTGTTGGGGGATGGCCGGGGGATCTGGATTGAGTCGATTGGCGATGAAGGTACTGTCGCTGTTGATGCCGGTGAAATACAACGGCAAAGGCTGATTGTTGGGGTTGAGCTTGGACAAGTCAAATTCAATGGCGCCGCGGTTACTGCCCATGTACATCCGGCCATTGCTGGCAATGAATTGTGAGTTTTCATGAAACGCGATGTTGGGATCAAAGTAACTGCTGCCATAGTTGGTGATTTTCTTGGAGTCATAATCCAAATGGTACAGGTTGCGTTTGCCAGTGAACCAGACCTCGTGTTCATTCACCACCAAAATCACATGGATGCTGCGATCGCTGATGTTCGGGTGGTTTTGGTCAAATTGCAGCAGTTTCTCAATGGAGCCATCGGCATTGATCTGAATCAGGCTCAGCCCGCCAAATTGACTGGAAACCCAGTATTGATTCTGCCAAAACTGTTCCACCGAATAGATCCAATCCTGATCAAACATCGGTGCTCCGGTCAGGCTGCGGGCCAGTTCAATGCGTTTTTGTGCGGTGTCAAAGAAAAACAAGCCACGGGTGGTGCCAAGCCATAAATTGTCGCCATCTTCCAGGATGTGGGTGAACTCGATGTTGTCATACTGTGCCAGAGTGGCTTTGATCAAGGGTGTGTGATCGGTCACCACCTCCAATTGTTCGTTCAAGGCATACAAGGAAGAACCGTTGGTGCCCACCCACACATGTCCTGATTGGCTGTTGCTGAGGTACCACACCGGTTGCTGCAATTGCTTTTTGAGTGCCTCGTCTGTGGTGACCAAACTGTGGGCATATCGCAAGCTGTGGTCTTCGGTATTGAACAGGGCCGGTCCGCCGTCAGTGCCCAACCACATGAGCTGTTCATTGGCTTCGCGCATGACCCACACCGAGACATGGTCATTGGCTTGTCGTTCCAGACCGGCAAACAAGGGTTGGATGGACTGGTCAGATTTGTCCAGGCGGTTGAGGCCTTCTGAGGTGCCGATCCAAATCGCTTCATGGGTTTCCAGGAAAGACCACACCATGTCACTGCTGAGTGATTGGGTTTGGCCGGCAATGGGGCGCAGGATGTTGAATGGGTTGTGTGGCTGGTGCATCACCACACCATGGGCGGTGGCCACCCAAATCAGGCCCGTTTGGTCCTGAAAAACGTCTGTAGTCATGTTACTCGGAATGCTGTGGTCATTGCCGCGGATGTGTTGGTGTCTGATGACCTGACCATCGGTGGTGATTTGATTGATGCCTTCGCCCCAGGTGGTGATCCAAACTTGTTGTTCAACATCGATCATCAGGCTCCACAATTCGTCGCTGCTGAGGCTGTTCGGGTTGTTGGGATCATGGCGGTGGAGGGTGATTGCTTCGCTTATCGGATCCCAATAAAAAGCCCCGTGATATGCCGTGACCACCCACAGTCCGCCTTGTTGGTCAGTAGCCAGGTCATACACCTCCAATTCTTCGGCCTGCGGGTGGTTGATGACAAACGGGGTGAACTCACCCGTGGGAATGTCAAACAAGTGTAAACCGTCTTCGTTGCCAACCCACAGCGTGTTGGCATCCCGTTGACCAACGACATTGATGTGGTTTTTTTCGGACACCATGGGGGTTTGGGTGATGTGGTGATTGTGAAACCCATTGCTGGCTGGCAGGTACTGGCTCAAGCCCCGCTCGGTTGCGATCCACAGGCGCTGTTGGGCATCTTCAAACAGGTGCAAGACGTTGTTACCAGACAAGCTATGTGGGTCACTGGGAGAATTGATGTAAGTTTCAAAGCCAATGCCATTGACCGCTAACCGGGTCAAACCCCCAGCCGTGGCTGCCCACAAGCGCTGCTGGTGATCTTCCAACAAATAACTGACCCATGGATTGGGCAGACTGGCGGGGTTGTCCCGAATGACTTCGTGGTTGATGAAGTTTTTGCCATCATAGCGGCTGATGCCATCGGTGGTGGCCATCCAGATGAAGCCATCATCGCGTTGGATGATGTGGTTGACATAACTGGTGGTCAGGTTTTCAGCACCGGGAATGGGCTGGTATTGGGTGGCCAGCGAGAATTGGCTCATTCCTGACAACAAGCAAAGCCCAATTGCCGGCCGTTTCAGACCGATTGCCTGAATCACTTTCCAGACAAAAAGAAACGAACCTTTTTGCTTCACACACGCCTTCACCACCCATTCATATTGCGGCAAAAACAGATGGAAATCAAGGCATTATGGGGCTGTCTACAGGCAAAACAGCCGGTTTTTGAGCGGTTGTTGGGTGGTTTGAGGTCAATCAGGTCACCAAGGTCACCCAATTGTCTCAATTGGTCCACAATACCAGGATTCAGCTCAGCAGAAAAATTCTGGCGAGAAATGATCCAAAGCATCGCTCCGTGATCAAAATCAGGGTTAGATCATGTTACTTCGGTTTTGATCAAGGGTTGGTTGCTTTATCGCGTGGGTTTGGGCTCACCACTTTTTGCGTGGTTTGAAATGTTTGTGTTGCTCGGCATCATGGGTTTGGTTGTGAGTTTTGATGGCGCGGTTTTTGCCAAACAGCACCCGCAGTTGATACCAGGTTTCACGCATCAGCACCGAGCCACGGCCGCCAAACCAACTTTTGTTGTAGAGTTTTTTCACCGCCGCCAGTGAGTCGGGCGATTGGGCCACCAATTCATTGGCCAAGGCTTCGGCCTGGGCCATGGGGTCGTCACTGATGTGGGTCACCAAACCGGCTGTTTGGGCTGTTTGGGCATCGATCACCCGCGCGGTCATGGTCAATTCTTTGGCCACGTCCATGCGACAGTGCTGGCGCAAGGCCAACAAGCCGCCCATGTCCGGAATCATGCCCCAACGGCCTTCCATGATCGACAAGGAGGCATCGGGGGTGGCGATGCGGATGTCGGCTCCCAAGGCAATGTGCAAACCACCACCCCAACAGCGGCCGTGGATCACGGTGATCACCGGAGCCCCGACTTTTTGCCAATGGGTGGACACCTTTTGTGCGGTGTTGGAACGCCAAGGGTTGAGTTTGAACAGCAGTTTCAAGGGGCTTTTGGCCGATTGCATCATCGATTTCACATCCAAACCGGTGCAAAAGTCCGGACCTTCGCCAGAGACAATCACCGCCCGAATGCCCCGATTGCGGCGCAAGGCTTTGGCCGCATTCACAATCGCTTCGAACATCGGCATGTCCAGGGCATTGTGCTTTTTGGGGCGGGCCAGGGTCACATAGGCCACACTGTGTTTGATCTCGACTTCAACTCTCTTGGGTTTGTTCATTGGGTGATGGTTTCTGCTGCTGGGTCACAGTAACTTTAACCAAAGTGGCAGAAGGTGTCCACACCTCGCCATCAATATCGAAAAATTTCGAGTTTCCTGTCTGAGGTCATTCAAATCCAGTGGATGAAAAGCTAAAAATGCGGCTGTGCCAAGATCGTTTGCAGCATGCTGATCACGGCATCCTGGTTGGGACTGACCAAGATCACCCGCACCGCACCCGCCGGAGTTTTGACCACCACCGCTTCCTCATGCGGTGGTGTGGTGGGCAAGCCAGGCAAGTTTAACTTGGTCACCTGGTCCCATGACTCGGCGACGATGACCGCGTCCATCCGTGCATAGCGGTGCAATACAAAATCTGGATCTTGCACATCGCTGCCGTGGTTGATGTGGGCCGAAGAGGGTCGGATCATACCGAACAGCTCATTGATCAAGGCATCCTGGTCATCGCCCAGGATCACCATGCCGACATGCCGCAAGCGCTCACTGGGGCTGTCCCTGAGGTCCTTCAATGACGTCCCCCAAATGGCATCCAAACGTTGCAAAAACTCGGTATCCACCGCGCGGTTTTGCTTGAGGTATTCGGTGACCAAGTCCAACGCGGCTTTGCTGGCGGTGTCGATGCCTGCGTTGGCATAAAAAGACAGCGGGTAAGCCAGGTATTTGGCGAAATATTCTGGGCTGCTCAAGCGCTGCTCCAAGTAGCCGTTGCCGATGGCCGAAGCCATTGCCTCATTGAACAGGTAATAACCCACCAATCCGGTGGGCGATTCGGCTTGGCTGAAATGGTTCATGGTTTTCAGGTGATGGTCGAGTGTGGCCCGTTCATGGTAAAAATGGGCAATTTCATGCACCACCACCGCCAACCGCTGGGCGGCTTTTTCACCTTGCAACACCTCGATCAGGCTGTGTTGCCCGAAAACCAAACCCGAGGTCGGCGCCTGGACCTGGGGGTGGGCGATCAGATGCACCGGCAACACCAACTCAGAGGGCAATTGAGCGCGGTAAAAAGTGCGCATGGCGCTGAGCAACTGATCCAGCTGCACCTGCTCGGACAAGGTTTCGGCCTCGGTAACGAAGCTTTGCAGTCCCGCTTGTTGTTGGTTGAACCAAGACGCAAAGCGCGGCCAAAAGTGTTGCAAGATGGCTTGTTCTGCTTGCACATGGCTGGGGGACAACAGCAGCCCGGAAAGGCGTTGATATTCAGTCAATGTGGGCGCTTCGAACGCCATGATCCGCACCTTCTCCAACACATTCAACACCTGTGCGGCATTGATGGGAAAATTGGGGCTGGTGACCATCGCCACCGCTGGCTGCTCCTCCAACTCGATGGTTTCATCCAATTGGCTGCGCAGCACTTGCCACTGTTGCAACATCGCCGCATCGGCCTCATCGGCTTGGATCTCACCCTGCCACAAAGCCTGAAAGTCACTTTGGCTGCAGCGAAAACGCGCCACCTGCGCCTTGCAATCCAATTGATAAACCAAATTTCCCACGGGTGAGACCCGGTATTCAATGGTGTGAGAGGCCATGACCCAAGAGGTGTACAGCAACAGTGACAGTCCGAGTGAAAGGTGTTTCATGTGAGGCTCCTTGTTTGGGTTTTATTGAGTAGACGACAGTAACACGAATAGGGTCGCAAAATGTTTCAGATCTTGCCCAGTTCACTGAGCTGGTCGAAGTGTCTGATTGGAGAAAGGGAAGTTGGGCTTCGACAGGCTCAGCCACCCTATGTAACACATCGTACCAAGATCAGTGGGCTGATCGAAGTGACTGGCAGGAGGAGAGGACGCTTGGCACCCATTGGCTTTGCACAACAGTGGTCAAAGTGTTGGTTGTATGAGAATGGTGTTTTGGAAAAGTGCAATTGCATTGAACGGTGAAATATTTTTTTACCCATTCTCAAGTTTTGCGAATCGCTGATGAGATCATGACCCCATCAACGAAATCAGCGGAGAAAACCATGCAACAACTTGTGATCAAACTGAGCCCCGAGGCCACGGCTGACTATCTGAAAATTGCCAACGGGGCGCATCAACCACACAGCAACACCCAACTGGCGATCAATTTGGCCATGGTCTCAGGCCTGTGTTTTGCCGACATCGGCGTCAACGGCCAACGCATTCAGGCGGATACAGACCATGATGACCTTGAGGTCCAACTGGTCAGCCTCTGAACCGACTCCACACCCTGGTGTATGGATGCGCCATGGGGGACCGACAGGTCCGTTTGAGTGCTCGGAGGTCCCACAGGTATGCCCAAGGGCAACCCCACGTTCGAGCCCGATCTTGAAGCAGCCCGGGATGGACTGTTTCAGGGTCAACCCATCAATTGAAGCCTGGAGCACACCATGAAACCCAACACGAAACCCGATTTGAACACCATACCCAACGACCCCGCCGCCACCATTTTGTTCCAACAAGCCGGGGTGTTTGACGACATCCCCGCCTGTTACCAAACCTGGCAATACGATGGCATCCGCGGCGAAAGCATCGTGTTTTTGAAAAAAGACCTCAAAGGCCGCAAAGACACGGACCTGATTCAAAAAGTCAAAGCCTCCCAACTGGTTCGTCAGGACAGCCAAATCACCTTCAGCCGCAACCCGCCCGAATACCTGTTCATCAACTTCAACATCCAGTTGGATGGATGACTCCATCGCACCAGACCTCCAAAGCCCCACAAGGATGTGGCGGTGCGAGGCTTGGACACCAGCAAGAGGTCTTACCCCGTGAGCGACAACTTCAATCGCTGTATCAAAATTAAAAAAATCACTGTCATCCCGACCGAGAGAAACGAGTGGGCCGCTACCGCATCCTGCTCACGCGGCACACCTACATCCATGTAGGCTCCGGTCTCTGATCCCGTCTCGACTCAAGCACCTACATCCATGTAGGCGAGGGATCTCGCAAAGTTCACGAGATACTTCCACTCACTGCGTTCGGTCGGTATGACAATTACATGTTAAGCAAACCATTGCGTTTAAAATTCCGCCAACCAATCCAAAATCACGCCACTGACGGCGGGGTCGGATTCGCCCGGTTTGCCGTTGAAGGAGTTTTTGGGTGATTCGTGGATGGTTTGCCAATGGTCGAGACCGGGGTGTTTGTACAGCACGTGGTCTTGGTGTCCGGCGGCTTGCAGGATCTCGATGATCAGGTCGTTGTCGGCTTCACTCATGATCCAATCGTGGGTGCCCCAGCGGATGCGGGCGGGGACTTGCAGTTGGGCCCAGGCACCGGCCACATCGAATTGTTGCAGCTGTTGATAAAAAGCCATGGGGCGGCCGTACATGTGGGCAGGGGCGTGGTAATTGTCTGCAGCAATTGCAGGATAGGCGTCGATCACCTGCTGATAACTTTGACGACCGATCAACATGCCGTGGTACAGCGGAATAAAGACCTGATTCATTTTCTGGGTGATTTCGCTTTGGCTGTGGCCCTTGAAGGCGAGGATGCGGCGCTCGATTTCCAACATGTGCTCATACCAGGTTTTCACATAGGTACCATCGGACACCACCGCAGCGAATCCAAAGCGGTTGGCAAAATGCGGGGCCAGGGCCGAGCCCATGGAATTGCCATAAACCACGATCCGCTCTGGATCGACGTAGGGCAGGGACTTGAGGTATGCAGCGGCGGTGTGGTATCCATTCAATTCGGTGTTGAAGTCGGTTTCTGAACAGTTGCCTTCGGAATCACCCAGCCCGGGCTTTTCTACCCTGAGCAGCACTTTGTTGCTGCGGGTCACCAGTTCCCGAATCAAGCGGGTCCAAGAATTCAAGCGGTCGGCATTGATCTCGATGCTGGAACAGCTCAAACCTTGCAACAGCAGTATGGCTGGCTGGCGTCCGATCACCCCTTTGGGTTTGGTGATGATCACCCGTTGGCGAATGCCGTAATCGCTGGTGATGTGGTCATAGATGGTGTCGATGCCTTCATGCACCTCTTTCGGCTGGGCTTTGAAGCGCACCGTCACCTGTTCGCTTTGTTGGCCGCGCTTGTAGGTCAATGCATACCGCTGTTTCGCCACCAGGGCATCGGTCACATCGGACCAGGCTTCTGGGCGCAGGATTGGTTGGCCATTGACCGCCACGATGTGGTCGCCGACTTGTAAACCGGCTTGGGCCAAAGGTGAATCTGCTGCCAGACTGCGGACGATGACCCCGGCGGTTTGGCTCTCAGGGAATTGGAAGCGGGCTTCCCATTGGGCCCGGCGGGGCAGGTCTTCGGCCCAGGCCAGGCCGCTGATCAGCAGCATCAGCAGACAGGTCAATAATGGCAACGAAGTGCGCTCAAAAGGGCTGGAAATGGATAAACAATGGGGTCTGAATTTCATGGCGTCATCTCGGGTTGAAAGTGGGCTATACTAAAGCGCCTGTGAGGCGAAAAACCCGAATTATGACGAAATCCACCACCCACGATGTCAACCACGGCTGATGCATGATGACCCAATCACTGTTTAAATCACTGTTCAGGCTGGATTTAAAACGAACCTACTCGAATTACTACCTGTTCAATTCCCGGATCGTGACCCACGTGGCTTTTTGGCTGGCCTATTACATCAGCTTTTCCCTGATTTGGTCAGGTCGCTATGGTTTGTATGGCTCGTTTTATTTGGAGTTCATTCTGCTGCCGATGCGCATGGCCGCGACATACCTGGTGATTTATTGGGCCATGCCGCGCTTTTTGTTGACGGCGAAATTGCTCGCATTTTTATTGAGTTTGGCCGGTATCTTGTTGATTTGTGGGCTGTTTCAACGCCTGTCGATCTATTTTTTCTATGAGGAGTTCCTGGCCATCAGCCAAACCGCTTTGTTCAACCCCCAAGCCATCTTTCGCTCCATGTTGTTGATCAACACCACCGTGATGCTGGCCATGACCATCAAATTCTATGGTCTCTACCAGGAATTGAAACAGCAGGGTGTGGCCGAGCCCGTGTCGTTGATCGAACTCAAGTCCGACCGCCGCATGCACCTGATCCACCCTGATGACATCAGCCACATCCAAGGCTTGGGTAATTACGTCACCATTCATTTGCTCGACGGCAGCGAGTTGACCAGCTATACCACCCTGAAGAACTTGATGCAGCAGCTGCCAGAACAATTCCTGCGGGTGCATAAATCCCACATCATCAACAAACAACACCTCAAGTCCTACAACAACGAAGACCTGCAAATAGGCAACAAAACCATCCCCCGTGGCAAGGACATCGAAGATGCGGATTTGAAACTGCAATGATCAACTTCAACAAAACCAGTTTTCTATACCGCCCTCAACCAACACCCCAGACACCCAACTAAGCATGCCCCTGTGAAAACAGGGGTCCACGCTGCAAACGGTCTGCACATGACCCAGTTCTCAAAATTCAGGGTGATTGACAGAATATGTGAAAAAATTCCCCGGTTTTGACGAATGATTAATAAGATGAAACAAATAAAAGGGTGATCTAACGCCCTGTAGAGGTGAACAATGAACAGCACAAAGGGGTTAATGGTGTTGCTGGTGGGCTTGATTGCACTGCCGCAACAAGCCCATGCAGAATTGATCTTTGGTAATGGCTTTGAGCCGTTTCAACTGTGGTCGGATCCGAACACTTGGGGTGGTGCGGTGCCGGGGGCCGATGACGATGTGGTGATTGACGCCGACATGAATGTGTTGCTGGACATCGACACCGCCGCCTTGTCGAGCTTGACCATTCATGGCAGCTTGCGGTTTGCGCCTCAAGATTTGTCATTGACCAGTGACTGGATCATGCTGCATGGTGCCCTGGACATCGGCCACCCGGGCCAACCGCACCAACACCAAGCCATCATCACCTTGACCGGTGATGACCCAGGCAGTAACCCCACCACCCGGGGCTTGATGGTGATGGGAGGCCAATTGCGTTTGCATGGGGCGTCACCGGCCAGCACTTGGACCCAAATCAACCAACACATCCAAGCCAACGACTCGACCATATCGGTGCTGGACAGCAGCGGCTGGCAAGTCGGTGATCAAATCGCCATCGCCCCGACTGATTTTTACGGCGTCAGTGAAACCGAACTGATGGTCATTGATCAAGTCAATGGTCAAAACGTCCAACTGACCTCTCCGGTGGCTGATTTTCGTTGGGGGCTGATGCAATACGCCAGTCCCAGTGGCATGAGTTTGGATGACAGCACCCTGGTGACGCCGCCGGCCACCGATGGCAACACGCCGCTGGCCCTGGATGAGCGGGCCGAAGTGGGTCATTTAACCCGCAACATCGTGATCCAGGCGCCGGATGACCCGGCCTGGCAAAACGATGGCCTTGGGGCCCACGTCATGATCATGTCCTTGGATTCCATGTTCCAGGTGGATGGGGTTGAGTTTCGCCGGGTGGGGCAGGCCGGTCGTCTGGGCCGGTACCCGGTGCACTGGCATGTCTTGAGTTATCTGCCTGATGGCACCGAGATTGGCGATGCAGCGGGTCATTACCTGCGCAACAGCAGCATCCATGAATCATCCAACCGCTGCGTCACCATTCATGGCACCAATGGCGTTGAGGTGTCCAACAACGTGTGTTTCAATGTTTTGGGCCACGCCATCTTTTTTGAGGACGCGGTCGAACGCCGCAACCTGGTCACCAGGAACCTGGTGATGCACGTGCGGTTCCCAGTGCCCGAAAACGCCTTAAAACTGCACGACATCAATGTCCAGGCTGGCATCATCACCGGCTCCAGTGGCATCTGGGCCACCAATCCAGACAACACCGTGACCCACAACCACGTGGCCGATGCCGAAGGATTTGGCCTGTGGATGGCGTTTCCCGCTGGCCCCTTGGGGATCAACCCCAATGTGCCCATCTTTCCATACCGCATGGAATTCGGAGTGTTCGATGACAACACCTTGCATTCCAATCAATTCCGTGGGGTGATGTTCGACAACGTGGAAATCGATGACCTCGGTAATGTCGCGGCCTTGCAATACGGCTCCACCGCCGATGGCCAGCCAACATTTGACTTCTTGCAACGCTTCACCATCCGTGGCTGGACCCTGTACAAAAACGGCAACGGCAACTTCTGGGACCGGGTCATCTGGCCCACCTTTGAAGAGTTTGTCTCGGCCGACAGCGCTGGCAAGTACTTTTCTGGCTCTGGCGCCGAAGGCTTGATCACCCGTTCCTTGTTGGTGGGCAGCAGTTTGAATGATTTTTCACCGCGGCCCCACCCCTGGATGGGACCACCGACGGCCTTGGCCACTTACCACAGCGCTTTCGACATGCGGGAAAACATCATTGTTAATTTTCCCTTCGCCGAAGGCCAGACCAGCGGCGCCTTCGCCACCGATGACTACTACATCCGACCGGTCGACAAAGGGCAAGTCCGCAATGACAACAACCTGCTGGTCAACTCGCACCCGGGTTACCGCAGTGATGCCGCGGTGGATGAAAACATCGCCTTTAATTTCGCCCAAGGCTACACCCATTATGTGTTTGCCGGTGCGTTGTGGGACCCGCATGGCATGTGGGGCACCGCCGGCAATTACAGTGTTTATGACCAAACCTTTTTCACCCATGGGGCGACCTGTGCCACCATCATGCCAGCCAGTCAAAACGCCGCCAGCTGTGATGGTGAGTATTTCGGGGTGGATCAATTCATCATTGATCAAGTGAATTTGCCGTGGGACGACCTGATGGAAATCGACATCGACCGCCTGGATGAAGCCAATCCGAATGTGGTGGTGGGGAACTGGCAGGTGGACGCGGCCAACGTCGGTGACCAATTGGCCCACATGCGCCATTTCGCAGCCCGCGCCAATGGCTTGTTCCGGGTCGACTTCCCCTCCTTGTCGACCTTGCCGGTGGATGTGGCGATGTCCTTGTCCAACATGCACGCCGCCAATGATTTCCTGGTGTTGGGCATCACCTTCGATGGCAGCTTAACCGCCCAGGTGTTCGCTTCAACCCATCCCTACAACCACTACATCACCGATGCCCATGCCGGCGCCGGCAGTTGGGCCAACAAACACGACTACCTGGCCTTGAATTCACGCCAGGCGGTGATCGATTCAGCCGGCGAAGCTTTCTGGCAAGACCACGCCAACAACGTGGTTTGGGTTAAAGTCAATTACGCCAACCTGGAACAATGGGAACCACCCGACGGCGAACCCTTTTCCGACAGCACCCTGTACAACCAATACCACCTGCGCATTTGGGCCGACGACTGAAATCCTGACTGAAGTGACGACTGCAGTCGTCGACAAATGATCTGCCCTGTATCAGTCATCCCGACCAAGTGAAAAGCGTGGAGGGATCTCATGACAATAACGAGATTCCTCGCCTACATGGAAGTAGGTTTGCCGCGTTAGCAGGATGCGGTAGCGGCCCACTCACTGTGTTCGGTCGGTATGACAAGGCCAGTGATAGTTCGGTGCAGTGCAGAGCCACGCCAATGAGGCCCGTCAATCCCTCAAACCCACCAGCGTCACATCGGGGCCCATGTCGCGGCCGTCGTTGCCGGCTTGGTAGCCCAACGAGCCGGGCAGCAAGCGGTAATCGGCGATTTCGATCAAGGCAGGATCGGTGAACGTGGGTGAACCACTGAGTGAGGCGGCGTCCTGGCCATGGTGACTTTGCCATTGGGGCAGGGCATAGGCCTGGTTGTGCTCAAAAATGTCGGCCACATACAGGTTGTGATCCATGGTGGTTTCGTGCGGTGTGGCCTCCCACGGGTGCAAGAAAAAGCGGCTGACGATGAGGTTGTTGGCCAAGGTGTTTTGAAAAGCCCCTTGGTCGGTGGTGCCATCGGAACAGCCGTTGAATCCCAAAGCATGGAAATAGTTGTTGGTCAGCACGTTGTAATCCCCACCTTCACCAGTCACCCCAGAGCAGTGATTCAAGGAAAACGAACCAGCCGTGGCGGTGCTGATGTTGTTGTGAATCCAGGTGTGGCGGGTGTTCAGGCGCGCCGCAATCGACACATCACGGATGTAATTGTTGGCAATCACCGAGCCGGTGTCACCGATCGATGGAAAATGGTCGTGTTTGTAATGGATGCCGGTGCGGTGGTTGGAAATTTCATTGTTCAGTATGCGAATGTGGCGGTCATGGGTGTAGTAAATCCCGGCCGAATTCATGGAGCCGACTTGGGCCCCCGGGCCATCGAGCCAATTGTTTTGCACCACCGCATCCACCGCATGGCGGAACACCGTGACGTTGCCGCCGTTGTCATTGACGAAATGGTTGCCTGTGAAGTGGTTGTCTTCGACCAACACCGCCACCACATCCTCGGTGATGCGGTTTTCACCCACGTTCACCCCAGTTTTGCAATCCTGAAAGGTTAGCCCCCGGATCGTCACAAAACCCTGGTCCACATAAAAACACTGGGCGCCGATGTTGTTGTTCAAATCATACTGTCCATCAATGACCACCGAGGCGCCGGGATAGGCGGTGATGGTGACCCGGTTCCATGGACCTGGTTGTGGGGTTTGAAAGACATGGGTTCGGCCGAACGCCATGATCATTTCATAATCGCCATAAGCTCCCTCGGTGAACAGAAAACTGTCATTGTAAGTGCCAGCCAACAAATACAGCACATCACCGCCACCCAACAGCGCCTGCGCTGTGCGCAAAGCACAAGGATCGCCGTGGGTACAACTGGCAGTTGTTGAGGCCCCGGGTGCGGCATAAAAACAATCATCTTTGGCCCCACAATGCACCGCTTCAAAATCGGACCTGTGCACCATGTCACCATAAACCACCCATGGCTCAGCACCCGCAGCGTCCAACCAGGCCAACAGGCCCAATGACATGGTCTTCAACAATTTCAATAGTTTCTTTATCATTAACTCATCTGCCCAATTTAAAGCGAACCCTCAGTATCCAAAATCAGGTCCAAGCATTCTGTGACCCACATCAAACAAAGCATTCAATGGCCACCAACAGGCCTCAGTCACTGTCCAATAAATAGACCCTCTTGGTCACCACATAGCCAGCAAACACCACGACCATCAAGCCCCAAATGACCAAAGTCAATAACAGCTTGTGTGCGGTGGTGAAGACCTCTGGGCCAGAATTCAAGAGGATGGTCACATCTTGAATGCCCAACTCGGGATGTTGGGTTTTCACTGCCTTGACCAGCTCGCTTTTGTTCACGGCATAACTGGCGGTTTTGAAGTGCCGAGTGTTTGGATCGGTCATGCGATGGGCTTGATCCAGCACCTCATCTTGGAAGGCCAGGAACAATTCATCATTGGGATCTCTGTAGGTGCCGCGGTGGCGCTGACTGAAACTTCTGCCCCACCAAACCGTGCGGCTGGTGCCCAACACTTCATACACCAAAAATCCGCGGAAAGTGGTGCCTGACATGCCACCACCGCGGGCTCTGTGCAAATTGACTTTTTTCTCAAAGTACCAACCGAAGTCATATTTCTTGATCTTGAACTGGCGCTGATCAATCAAAAAAGTCCGTGAACCCAGGTGCTTGCGCACATCGGCCGGATGCTCAACCGCCTGTTGGTGGTTCATCAACAAATCACCCAATATGAACTGGCTGAACACCTGACCCACACCCATGAACAACAACACCGCAAACTTCAAATCATCAAACTGTTCTGGATTGAATGGATACCTGATCAACAACCGCCGACTCAAGGCAGCCCGAACCAGCCACGCCAAAAGAAGCGGCATGATCACAATAAACACCCAATCAAAATCATACCAAGGAAACTCAACCCACTGAATCAAAGCAGCCCGCACCAATCCAAAGCCCAGCACCAAACCCAACAACACCAGGATCAAGACCCCCAAAGGTCGAGCAAGGCCATTAAGAATCATATGCAACCCCCAGCGCATCTAATCGCCCAGAAATAAGTCGCCCAAAAATAAATCGACCAGAAAATTGATTCAAACTGTCCAAAGCATCCATCGCATTGATTGTATCCATTGATGAGGTCCATTATAACCAATTACCAAGTATCGAGCCGCCCAATCCCACTACGCAACACAGGCACCCAGCTTAGCCTGCCCCAGTCAAAACAGGGGCCCATGTCAATCAATCAGTCCAGAACGACGTCATACCGACTGAGCACAGTGATGGTCACGATGACCAATGGGGTTGAATTGATACACACCCATAAAATGACCCTTGGCACAGACTCAGATGTACCTGTTTGTGATAACATTGAATTCATGAAAAGGATCATTTTGTTATGGGCCTTGAGTTTGGCCATCCCCGCAATTGGAACTGAAACCAATACTTTTGACGATTTACCGCAGGACTTCAAGGCATATCAAGCCTGGATGTTAAAGCTGGATTTGCACTTACTGAAGCAGGATGACGTCGTGGTTCAGTTGGCTGCCATTGAAAGCCAGGCTGCTAAAGTCGGCTACCAAAACCCCCCAAGTCCGCCATTCATGCAGGCCCTGGATGCCATCTTGGACAAAAAAAACACCCTGACCAAACAAGAACTGCATAAACTCTACCAAACATGCTGGTTCAATAATCTCAAAGCTTCCTGTGACCGGCATGATTTGATCCAGCCTTTGGCCACAGCCGATCCGCAAAACTTCTTCAGCCACATGCCCAACTTCAGCCAAGCCTTGCTGGCCAACGATGAACAACAACTGACCGCAGCGGTTGAGGCCATGGCCAACAGTCAATTTGCCAAAAAGTATTATGGCAATGGCATCGCAACCATCAAACCATTGGTGGATGATTTCATCCGCAACAACCCCATCGAATCCAGGGATGAGGCGGCTTTGGCAGAACAAATTGATGCTTTGATTCGTGAGCACAAGTACCCAAGTCAGCTCGAGTCTTTGTTTGAACAAAATGCCCACCACAACCAAGTCAATGCCACAGCCTGGAATTACCTGTTCAGTAATTACAATTTGCCTGCTCTCAGGCCGTTGTTCGATACCTGTGCCAGCGTTTTGTATGAAGAGTCCTGCCTGGCCTTCGCCGACACTATGATCGGTGCATCTGATACCATTGACATGCAACAAATTGGGTATGGTATTAAACTCAAAATCCTGGCCAACAACAACGATCCCACCCTCACCGAGACTGTCTTCACCAAAGCCAAAAACGAACGCTCAATGCGGTGTGTTTTTTCCAGTGTATCAACGGTTTCTACCATGTTCTTTCCAATTTACTTCGACCAATTTTTCCACCACTTGGAAGCCAACGGTGAGGCACAAGCCTTTGCCGTAGCCACACAAGCACTGACCAAGCAATTGCTGGAACTGGAAGTCATCAATGAGTCAAAACTGGACCGCTGCCACGACATCAGTCGCATGAATAACGACGATTACCTGCTGCATTATGGAGACGATGACCACATCATCCAAAAATGGCTGATCAAAAAAGATTTTTGATCCAATCCCACCCAGCACCCATTGCCAGAACATTCTCCCCTGGAGCCTCGACTGCAGACGAAGTCAATTCACGGGTCAGTGGTTGATGCTGTAAGAGAGTGCTTGATGCCGCAAGCGGTTGGATTAAGCAGCCTTGGGCAGAACCGGGAACAGGTGCAACAAACAACCTTTGCCGGCAAAGGTCAGCTGGTACTGTGGTTCAGGGTCGGCGGTTTTTTCCAGCACGCCTTTGGCCACCAAATAATCCAGCAGGGTGGTGGACAGCTGTTGGGCCTTGAGGCGGGCGGCGATGTCGAGCCGGGAAACCAGGCCCTTGGCCACATACACGGTGTGCAAAATGCGGGCATCGAACTCCGTCAGTTCGGGCAAGGGACCGGTGTATTCTGGATACTGTAATTCAGGGTATTTGCCTTGGATCTTTTTGTAGGACTCCTGAATGGCGCGGATGTCGTCAGCTTGATCATCGGTTAATTGGTAGCTGTGAAACACCCCCGATTCTTTGGTGCGGAAATCCACTTTGGCCAAAAAGATCGGCAGGCCGGTGCCTTTGGCCAGGTGATAAAACCCGGTTTTCCATTGGTCGACTTTGCCACGGGTCCCTTCGGCGGTGAACAAAAAGAAAATGCGTTGGTCCTTGTGGCGATCCACAAAGCGGGTGATCTTGGCGATTTGGCCTTGTTTGCCGCCCTCACGGGAGATTGGGATGGCACCCAGCCACATCATGATGCGGCCTATCACTGGTTTGCGACACCAGCTGTCCTTGATCGAAAAATAAATCTTGATGTCCAATAAAATCGCCGCACCCATGGCATACACCACATCCCAATTCGAGGTGTGTGGTGCGGCAATGGTGATGCCGGCCCCGGTTTGATTGGCCCCAATGGCTTTCCAACCGGCCAGCTTAAACCAGACCCAAAAAATGCCTTTCAAAAAGTACTTGCCGATCACCCCATCAAAAATGGTGTGGTCGCGGATTTCCAACGATGGTTTGTTCATGTCAAACTGCGGTATAAGTTCTGTCATCCATTATATGGTCACCCAAGACCAATAAAAGTGAAAAAGTGTGCCAAGATTGCCTGAGTTCATGCCCCACAAAACCTGATGTCATCCCCACCGAGTGAAACGAGTGGAGGGATCTCACAAAAGTTACGAGATTCCTCTCCCACAAGGATGTAGGTGCATGAGTCGAGACGGGATCGGAGACCGGCGCCTACAAGGATGTAGGTGCATGAGTCGCTACTGGATCGGAGACCGGCGCCTACAAGGATGTTGGTGCATGAGTCGAGACTGGATCGGAGATCGGCGCCTACATGGATGTAGGTGTGTCGCGTAAGCAGGATGCGGAAGCGGCCAGCTGCGTTCGGTCGGTATGACAACAAATAAGGGGATCGTGGGGTGTGTAAAACCTGCTGACATCTTAAATCGTGGACTGAAGTCCACGTTCCAATAAACACCTCCGGAGCGTCGACTTCAGTCGACGTCAAATCGATCGGCATTGAATCAAAACCAATAAAAGACATCACCCAAACACCAATTAGAGACTCCCCGGAAAGCCTGCTTCCGTGAAAACAGGGGATCAGGGACCTGATGGCTTGAAATTAAATAACATTTTCCATATTTAGATTCCCGATCGGGTTCGGGAATGACGATGTCCACTAAAAAGCCACAACCCGAAAGTTGTGGCTTCTTTTGCAACTGCCAAAAAATTACTGACAACCCGGTGGATTCCAGGTGGCATTAAACTCAGCTGCGGACACCCAGGTGGTGTTCCAGGCTTTGTTGTCGCTGCCTGATCCACCCGAGCGGATGTCCCTTTGTGAATTCTGGTTGCCGGTCAAGTCATCGCTGTGTTGGTTGCCGAACAAGAAGTCGCGGGCATCCCAGCCACTGGCCCAATAGCCATCCAGGACGTCATCATGCTTGTTGCCAAAGGCGAAATTCTGACCTTCCACTGCGCGCAAACGGTCATTGCCGTCACCCCCAAAGGTGAAGTCGGTGTCATTACCGGAGTTCAACCGGTCATTGCCGCCGTTACCAAACAGGAAGTCATTGCCGCCGGCACCAACCATGGTGTCGTTGTTGTCGCCACCAAAGGCCATGTCGCCGTTGTTACCGCCATTGATGAAATCCGCGCCACCATTGCCAAACATCAGGTCGTTGCCGTTGCCTCCAACCATGAAGTCATTGCCGCCGCCAGCGAACATCACATCGATCTGATCACCACCATCCAGGCGATCGCGGTCGTCGTTACCGAACAACAAATCAGCCCCTTGTTGACCAAACACCTCATCCAGACCGTTGTTACCAAACAGCAGGTCAGAGGCCGCCCCCCCTTCCAGGCGGTCGTTGTTGTCGTTGCCAAACATCAAATCCGGATCGTTGCCACCGTTCATCAAGTCACAACCGGCGCCACCAAAGGCCGCATCGGTGCCACCATCGCCGAGGATCTGGTCGTCGCCGTCATTACCGAACAACAAATCGCTGCCGGCATTGCCATTGATCACATCGTCACCGCCGTTACCAAAGACCAAGTCAGCCCCGTCACCGCCGAAGATTTCGTCGTTGTCGGCATTGCCGAAGATCAAATCCAAACCGGCTTCACCGAAGATCTGCTCGCGGCCGGCGTTACCAAACAACAGGTCCACCCCGCCGCCGCCATTGATCAGCTCAATGCCATCGGCGTCATTGGCGTTGCCAAAGATCAGGTCAGCCCCGTCGTTACCAAACAATTGGTCGGTGCCACGGTTACCAAACATCATGTCCCAGCCATTGTTGCCAGACATGTTGTCGCCATCGGCATTGCCAAACATCAAGTCCCAGCCGTCCTGGCCCAACATCACGTCTTGACCGGGTCCACCGAACATCAGGTCAGCGAAATCACCGCCCAATACCGTGTCATTACCGGCGTTGCCAAAGGTCAGGTCATAACCACCATCGCCTTGCACGCGGTCGTTGCCGTCGTTTCCAAACACCAGGTCCAAGCCATTGCCACCAGCGACGTTGTCATTACCCAAGCCGCCGAAGAGCAAATCAATGCCGTCGCCGCCATTCAGGTTGTCGTCACCGCGGCTGCCAAACACATAGTCGTTACCAGGACCGGCGGTGCCATTGTCATTGCCATCGGCACCAAAGATGAAATCGCGTCCGGCGTTGCCATTGAAACTGTCGTTGCCAGCTGCCCCAAAGATGAAATCACCCAGCGGGCTGAGCAGGTTGGTGTTGCTGCCGGTGATGGTGTCATCGCCGTCATTGCCAAAGAAATAGCTGCCGAACTCGGTGTCGATGCTGGCAATGGTGATCACCCCGGCACCCAGATTCATCAAGGTGTCGTTGCCACGTTGGCCAAAGATGAAGTCAATGCCCATTTCTCCGTCCACGAAATCATTACCGCTGTCTTGACCAAACAACAAGGTGTCGCCCAAGATGATGTCGGTGAAACCGTTGGGCTCAATCACCCCGTTTTCACCGCGATCGGCTGCGGTTTCTCCGCCAAATAAGAAGTCGTCATCGGCGCCGCCCATGATCAGGTTGCCCAAGTCCACTTCAAACTCGACGTTTTGAATGGTGAAGGAATAAGAATTACCGGCACTGCCGTGAATTTCGTCCATGCCCCAACCACCGTGCGCGATGTCGTGGTGATCACCCAAGAAAATACGGTCCCTTCCAGGCATGCCCAACACCAAGTCCACCCCACCATGGGATTCCACACAGTCGTTGCCCGGCAAAGCCAGGATCAGGTTCGGCTCATTGCCGGTGATGATTTGGTCGTCCCACCAGGTGCCGATGACCACACCGACCACGCCGATGTTGAAGCTGATGTTGAAGGTTTCTTCTTCACACAATTGGTCCTGACCTTTGAGGCTCATGCGTTCCAGCCAAGCCAGATCGGCCTCGTCAGCGGCGGCTTTGCTCAGGTTTTTTTGTTGCGGTGAAGACACAAACCCATCCTGATTCAAGTAAGTGGGGCTGATCCAGTTGTCGAACCGGTGTTCAAACGACTCGGTTTTTGCCACCAACACATCGGTGTCCACTTGCCACATCAGTTGTTCGGGTAGGGGGGCGATGTGGTTTTGCCAATCGGCGGCATCGGCCTCCAATTGTTGCTGCAAATTTTCCGCCCGGGCCGCGATGGCCTCATAAGTCAGCGGATCGACCACCCCCGAAGGGTCTGCTTGTTCCAGCGCGCCGGCCCCAGCACCACAGGCATTCATGGCCAGTTCCAGTTGTGCGGCCAAAGTGTCCGAAGTGTTGATGGCATCTTCCAGTTTCGGGTCTTCTTCGAATTCCCGCTCACGGCTGCTGATGTTGCGGCCCAGTTGATCGAGGTTTTGTTCCAGCTTGCTGCGGTGTTGCTCCAGACAAGGCAGCAGTTGCTTGTGGTAAGCCGTGAACTCAATGCTCACCTGTTCAGCCAGGTCGGCACTGAGTTGTTCAAAGGCCGCCACATCGGCTTGTATTTGTTGGGCAAAGTCCTGGTTCAATTGCGCCTGCTCAGCCTCGGCATGGGCCGATAACTGATCGCCCACCGCCGCTTCGGCCAACAAAGTCGCGCGGTTGCTCAACACCTGATCAGCCATGATTTGGGTGCTGGCTTCACTCAGTATCAGCGCATCCGCCACGGCCGCATCGGCTGCTTGGTAAATGTCCAATTGCTGTGACAAGGCATCCAACAGTTCTGGGGTGTTGCCATCGATGGTCACCGTGTCGTTGACCATGGGTGCGGCATCAAACAAAGGCAAGAACGCCTCCTTGCCCAGTGGAATGGCGATTTTACCGGCCGACAGTTGTCCTTGAAATCGGAAACTGTGCTGCACATCCGTCACCAGGTCATCGGCGTAAAACACCCCTTCGGTGCTCGGCGCCAGGTTCAAAGTCAACGCTTGCGGTGTGCTCATGTCCAAGATCACGTGATCCAACAGGGTCAACTGGTCACCGGCCGCATTGATCGACCAGAAATAAAAGCCATCATCCAGTCGAAACACATAAATGCCACCCCCCTGGGTCAGGAACACCTGGGTTTGGGTGGCGGCCTTGGTATTGGTCTCATGGCTCAGCTCAATGCCGACCGCCGCTTGGCTGGTCGCTTCAAGGGTGGACGAGCTGTCATACCCGCCCGCACCGGCGGTCACACAAGTCATCAAACCACCCATCGCCAGGGCCTGATAAATGGCCCGACGTCGGGGTCTGTGTCCAAGCTTTTGGGTCTTGGAATTTTGGGTTGCGTTCAAATTCATATTCTTTATCTCCTCTGTTATCAAAATGCAGTCACCACTCAGGCAATCGCTGCTGCTCAGCGAGGTGACCAACCATGGATCATTGTCAGAAAACGCCCATGGACTTGCACCCAAAAGCACAGGCATAACTGGTAAGCCTCTGGAAAAGACTGGAAAATAAAAAATGTAAATGATTGAAAACAATAAGAAAAAGACGATCAGGCCAAAAAAACACCCCTTAACCAAACCCTAACCAAGCCTTCACAGAAGCTTAACGAAACACACACACCCAGCAATCCCTACAACCCACCCAACGACTCCCCGGACTAAGCCTGCCCCGTGAAAACAGGGGATCCGAGGCGCCCTTTTTATGGCTCATTCGTGTAGATTCCTGCGTCCGCAGGAATGACGCCATTTTTTTTATGAAGTCAGTCATAGAGACAATCTTCACATTTTCGGAGCGTCGATTTCAGTCGACGTCAAATCGATCAGTATTGAATCAAAACCAATTAAAGCCATCACCCAAACCCTTACACCAACAAACATGTCATCCCGACCGAGTGAAACGAGTGGAGGGATCTCACAAAATTTACGAGATACCTCGCCTACAAGGATGTAGGTGCATGAGTCGAGACGGGATCGGAGACCGGCGCCTATAAGGATGTAGGTGCATGAGTCGAGACGGGATCAGAGACCGGCGCCTACAAGGATGTAGGTGTGCCGCGAGAGCAGGATGCGGTAGCGGTCCATTCACTGCGTTCGGTCGGCATGACAAAAGGAGCGTCGACTTCAGTCGACGTCAAATCGATCAGTATTGAATCAAAACCAATTAAAGCCATCACCCAAACCCTTACACCAATAAACATGTCATCCCGACCGAGTGAAACGAGTGGAAGGATCTCACAAAAGTTACGAGATACCTCGCCTACAAGGATGTAGGTGCATGAGTCGAGACGGGATCGGAGACCGGCGCCTATAAGGATGTAGGTGCATGAGTCGAGACGGGATCGGAGACCGGCGCCTACATGGATGTAGGTGTGCCGCGAGAGCAGGATGTGGTAGCGGTCCACTCACTGCGTTCGGTCGGTATGACAACAAATAAGGGGATCGAGGGGTGTGTCTACTAATCCTCCCCTCTTGAGAGGGGAACGAGGGGTGTGTAAAACCTTGTGGCATCTTAAATCGTGGACTGTAGTCCACGCTCCAATAAACTCCTAATTACCCAATGGTGGGAAAGTTCTGGATGCTGATGGTGGTGCCTTGGTCGGTGCTGGTGATGATCAGGGGCAGGTTGTGGTGTTCGCAGAGTCTGGACACCAGGGACAAACCGATGCCGAACCCTGGGCTGTCTGAGCCTTTGGTCAATGTTTCGGTGATTTGATCCTGAATGGCGGCTTCAATGCCTGAGCCGGTGTCCGTGACGGTCAATTCATTGGCCTGAAACCGAATGCGCACGGTGCCTTGGGTGGTGTATTGGAAGGCGTTGCCAATCAAGTTCGATAACAGGATCAACAACTCGGCTTCCTGCATCAATAACTGTTCATCCTCGGCCACCTCAATGACCACTTCAACGGCCTTGTCGTGCAGCAATTTGCCCTGTTGCAGGACGGTCTTTTCCACCAGTGGCAACAGCTTGATGGCGGGCGTGGGTTGTTGGCTTTTTTCCCGGGCCAGGGACAACAAGGTCACCACGGTTTGTTCCATTTGCACACAGGCAAAATCAATCTGTTGCAGGGTGGTGAGGTGCGCTCTGGGCAGTTGTTCGGTGTGTTGTAACAAGACTTCGGCCGAGCTTTTGATCACTGAAATGGGGGTTCTGAGTTCATGACTGACATCGCGGGTGAAGTGCTGTTCCCGGCGAATGAACTGGTTGACCCGCTTAATCAATTGATCAATGGCAGCCGCCAATTCCCTGACCTCGTCTTCGGCCTGATCGACGTTGAAGTCCTCTGGCAGTGCATTGGGCTTCAGCCGGCCCACGGCAGCAGCCAGTTGGCTCATGGGCCTGGCGGTTCTGTTGGCCAGTTTAAAGGCAAAGAAAACCGCCAACATAGTCACCACAACCGCGATGAACGACAAAATCGTCAGAATAAAGCGGGTGTGTGATCGCACCAACAGCATGTCACTGACTTCTGAAACCAGGTAGGGACCTTGGTTATCCTTGAACCGATGGAGGTGGAAGTGACGCCCTTCGGTACCAGCCAACTCAACCCGGTTGGGCTCCGCAGCCAGCACGGCACTGATTGCAGGTGGCAAAGCCTCAAAAGACGGATAAAAACTCATGTATTCAAAGCGGGGTTCAGGCCAGCTGCCTTGGGCGGCGTGGTGTTCGCTCATGTAATCTGCCTCGGATTGCAGGTGCAGATTGAAATACTTGTCTTCAATGACGTAGGTGATCAGAAAGTTCACCGCACTGAATACCACCGCACTGAACACCGCGAAGGCCATGAAATTGCGGATGATGAGGCGCCGCAGGCTGCGGGTTTTTGGGTTTTGGCTCATGGGTCTGCCTGCAGGGAAAAGCCCACGCCGTGGTGGGTTTTGATCATGGCTGATTGGAATGGCTTGTCCACCACCGACCGCAGTTGATAGATGTGGCTGCGTATGGCATCAGATTCCGTCGGTTCATCTCCCCACAGTTTTTGCCTGATTTCGGAACGGGTCACTTCTCGCGGGTGCGCTTCGGCCAACAACGCCAACAGTTTGAAGCCCATGGTGTTCAGTTCAAGCAAGGTGTCCCCACGGTGGGCCTGTTGTTGTTTCAAGTCCACCGACAAGTCGCCAATGGTGATCACGCTGCTTTTATTGAAGCCCTTGCGTTTGGCCAGGGCCTGACAACGCAAGTGCAATTCTTGTAACTCAAAGGGCTTGGTCAGGTAATCATCGGCGCCACTTTCAAAGCCCTGAACTTTGTCATCCAGGGTGTCCCTGGCGGTGAGCATGATGATGGGGATGTGGCGTTTGGACTTTTGCCGAATCACTGAACACACCATCAAACCATCCAAACCCGGCAACATGACATCCAAAATGATCACATCGTAAAAATTTTCCAGCGCCAGGTTCAGGCCTTGGGTGCCGGTGTAGGCAAAATCCAGCAGGTAGCCCAGCGGCTCAAAGTATCGGCTGATGTTGTGGGCCAGCTCTCTTTGGTCCTCAATGACCAGAATAGATAATTGGTTTTCTTCGCGCATCTGCTTTCAGTGGTGTCGGCCCATGTTGGTGATCTTCGGATCTGGTGTCAAAGGAATCAAAGCCCATGATTATAACCGCTGTCGATTGGAATCCAGGCCCAAACCTTCGTGCAGGCCACGCCTTGCAGTACACAACCAAATTTGTGAAATGAATGTGAAATCGACCTGACAGTCATTTCACAAATGGCGACATAAATTAATGGTTTTTACTGTGGAGCACACCCATGACATCTCGTTTCAAAAATATCCAAAGCCAACATTTCAGCCTGTGGTTGTTGTTGGCCCTGCTCAGTTCATTTCAGGTCATCGCTGGGTCCACCAGCGAACAAACCAATCCGCAACCTCAAAAATTTCTGATGGTGGTCAGTGGCCATGGCGAAAACCAGGGCAAAGACCAACCGGGTTATGAATTCGACGAATTGGCCAAAGCCTATCTGACGTTTCGTGACAATGGGGTCCTGGTCGACATCGCCAGCCCGCAGGGTGGGGCGGTTGAAGCCGATCAATACGATCCAGAGAAGCCTTACAACCAGGATTTCATGGCCGATCAGCAGGCCATGAGCCAACTGGCCGACACCAAGGCCTTGAAAGATCTCGACAGTGCCGACTATGCGGCGGTGTTCATTGTCGGTGGCAAGGGCGCCATGTTCGATCTGCCGCAAGACCCCAGCCTGCAGCAGATCATCGCCCAAGTCTATCAGGCCGGTGGGGCCGTGGGCGCCGTGTGTCATGGCCCGGCAGCGCTGGTGGACGTGAAGCTGGATGACGGCAGTTACCTGGTGGCTGGCAAAAAGGTCAATGCTTTCACCAACATCGAAGAAAAGCTGTTTGGCAAGAAGTGGATCAACAGCTATGACTTTCTGTTGGAAGACAAGCTCAAAGATCGACAGGCCCAATTCCAAAGCAGCCCAATGATGCTCAGTCATGTGGCCATTGATCAACGTCTGGTCACCGGCCAAAACCCCACCTCAACGGTCGACACTGCACAGGCCTTGTTGCAATCGATCGGCATCACCCCGAAACCAGGCAATCAGTACAGTGATGATCTGACCTTGAAACTGGTGGCCGAGATTCTGCAGGGCCACGAGCAGGCGATCCAGAAGTATCAGGAACACAAAGCCAACTATGAGCCCATGTTGGTGGGCATGTACGGTTACATGTACTTCGAGACCGCGGACACCCGCCAAGGCTACCAACAGGCCTTGACTTTGATGGAATTGACCCAACAAGACTTGAACCACCCCAAACTCAACCTACAAATCGCCAAAGCCCACATAAAGCTGGAACAAACCAGCCAGGCCAAAGCCTTGCTCACAGAACTCAGCAGCAGCCACCCTGAGTTGGCCGAAGCCCAGGAACTGCTGGCGCAATTGAAATAATACAGACACGGCAAGACCGGTGTGCAGGCGACATCCCAAGCCTGCACACCACACCCTGACATTCGAACCAACAAACCGCCATGATCAAATCATTGAAATTTCTGGGCCTGTTCATTCTCGCTGCAGTGCTGCTGCTCATTGCTTTGGCCTATCTGTTATACGAACTGCCGCTCAAAGGACCGGATGTGCGACCAGCCAAGGGCGACCTGTTCATCGCCAACATCCACGTGGTGGACGTGGCCAATGAACGCATCAGGCGCGATCAAAACGTGGTCATCACCGATGGGCGGATCGCCGCCATTGATGGCGCGCTGAGGCACGCCGATTTCAGTGGTCACCGGCTGCTCGATGGCCGTGATCAATATCTGATGCCTGGCTTGTGGGACATGCACACCCACAGTTTAAAGATGTCGCCGCACATCCATCATCCCTTGTTCATCCGCTATGGGGTGACTTCGGTGCGGGACATGTCCGGTTGTTTGGATCATGATGATGCCTATTGGGCCTGTCCTGCCGACAGAAAACGCTGGACAGCGCAGGCCGATGCCGGCGAGGTGGTGTCACCGGCCTACCACCAACAAAGCAGCTACCAGACCAATGGCGGCAATGAAGTGCCAGACGGCTATCCGGCCCACTTCAAGCTCAACAGCCTACAGCAGGCCACACAATTGGTGGATTTTTACGCCACACAGGGTGCCGATTTCATCAAAACCTACAGCGAACTCAGCCCCGAACAATTCAGCTGGTTGGCTGAAGCAGCAGCGGAGCAGGGCATGACCCTGGCCGGACACAAGCCCCTCAAAGTCCCCTTGCGTGACGCCTTGAACAGTCAGATGACCAGCATCGAGCATGGCCGCTTGTTCGCCTTTGAGTGTTATGCAAAGATCGACGAATTCAGGTCACTGCCCGATCCCATCGCCGCCTACGACGCAGCCCTGATCCGAGACATCATCGACCACCAAGACCAGCAGCAATGCGAGCAGTTGATGCAAACCATGGGCCACAGCCAAACCGCCTGGGTTCCAACCCTGACCACCCTGCAAATGAGTGCCCAATCAAGGACAGTGAATTGGGCCAATGAAGCTAACTTGCGATACATCCCGTGGGTGGTGCAAAGACTCCTGTGGCAACCCGACATCAACCGCGCCGCCCGTGGCCTCGACCCTGAAGGCCGCTTCGTGCACCAGGATTACTACGACCTGGTCAAAACCCACATCCAACAAGCCCACCAACACCAGATCAGGATCCTGGTCGGTACCGACAACATCGACACCCTGGTATACAGCGGTCTCAGTGTCCACCACGAACTGCAAAACCTGGTCGCCGCCGGCCTGCCCACCACCCAAGCCCTCAAAGCCGCCACCCTGTGGCCCGCCCAATTCAGCGGCGTCGACACCATCACCGGCAGCGTCGAAGTCGGCAAACGCGCCGACCTCATCCTCCTCCGCGCCAACCCACTGGCAGACATCAAAAACACACAAACCATCCAAGCCGTCCTCTTCAACGGCCATTACTACGACCCCAAAGCCATCACCGCCCTCGACCAATACACCACCGACATGGCCACCTCCACCCACCTCAACATCAAATACCTCATGCACATGCTCATGAGCCCCCTGATGCGGGTCCAGCTGGCGGATTGACCAATTGCATCCGATAAATAAAAGATCGTCAGCCTTCGTGATGTCTCCACCGAACCTCCCCTCTTGAGAGGGGATTAAGGGGTGTGTTTCTTTTGCCCCTCCCGCATCCTGCTCATGCGGCACACCTACATCCATGTTGGCGAAAGGGGATAGGGGTGTGTAAAACTAATTATCACCTCGAAAGTAGACCGAATTGTGTGTTACCCATCCTCCCTCGCATACCAAACCCCCAAGGCCCCGAAAATCAACCCCAATCCCGGCGCTGCCCCCATGATCACCGAAGCAAACAAAGCACCTTGCATGTCATTCGAAGACATCTCACCGTCAGCAGTGCTTGGCAAACTGGAATAGCCCAAATACAGGCACAAAGCCGAGATGATCACCGCAACCACCGAAAACACTGGCCAAGAACCACCTTGCTCAGAATGAACCATCCGATGGTGCCAAATTGTCGCCCACACGCCCAATACGGTGGCGACCAAAAAACTGATGGATCCGGCGGTGAGAAAGATAATGCCCATGGATTAATTCTGGTTAAATTTAATGTAATTATAAAGCTCAAACACAAAAATCGTCATCTTAGTATCTTTAAAAGATTACAACAGGACCACGTTTGAAACCTTAAAAATCAACGACTCTGGCCCCATTGGTTCAAACCTGTCTAGGTGTTCATATATGACCCTGTTGATATTATTTGCAATCTAAATCCACACAATAAAGTAGAATTAAAATGAACTAAAAAAACAGTTTGATTATGACTTCACCGATAACAGTCCATCGTGCGATCAATGCCGCTCTTAGAAAACTTAAACCTCACAGAAAGGAATTCGAATTATTCAAGAAAAACCTGACTGAGTTACTATCCGAATCTAATCGGGATGAATCAGAGGAACATCTTAAAACCTTAATCAGTGATTTTTTAAAAAATACTTATTACTCTAACAAATTCGCGATTAATACCAAAGACCGCAATGACTTGGTGATACACAACGGAAAGTCAACTAAGACATCTGTCGCTGTTATCATGGAAATAAAACGCCAAACCAACATAACAGAAATGATGCGTTTAGATAGGCTTAACACAAAAGCTCTACAAGAGTTGGTTCTTTACTATTTACGAGAGAGAATAACTGAAAACAATTTTGAATTAAAACAAATAATAGGTACGAACTTAGACGAATGGTTTGTTTTTGATGCACAGGAGTTTGAACAGCTTTTTGCCCGCGACAAACAATTGGTTGAACAGTTTAAACAATTTGAAAACAAACAATTGTCAAGTACTAATACGGACTTCTTTTATCAAGAAATAGCCTCACCTAAAATTGAGAAAGTTATCCCAAAAATAAAATTCACCCATCTAAAAATTAACGACTATAGCTCATCTCTTAAAACTCCTAATCAAAAACAAGAGAGAAAACTTATCAGGTTGTTTAGGTTTTTTTCACCAGAACATCTTTTAAAACTACCTTTTGAAAATGACAGTAACAACCTTGACAAAGGATTTTACAGTGAACTACTGCACATCATTGGTCTTGCAGAAAACAAAAAAAAGGGTAAAAAAATCATTGAGCGTGCCAAATCCGGAACCCGGCATTCAGGGTCATTGCTTGAAAACGCAATCACTCAAATTGATAGTATGGACAAACTCAGTCGTTTACCCAATCGGCTTCAATATGGAGAACAAGAGAATCAACAGTTATTTGGTGTGGGCTTGGAACTTTGTATCACATGGATCAACCGGATCCTCTTTTTGAAACTACTAGAAGCACAGTTATTAAGTTACCACAAAAGAGACAAAGCATACCAATTTCTGAGTTTTGATAAAATTAAAAATTACGACGACCTAGAAAAATTATTTTTTCGAGTTTTAGCAAAAAAACAGCAAGATAGAACTGAAGAGATCAACAAAATATTCAGAAATGTTCCATACTTGAATTCATCTCTATTTGAACCTGTTGAAATTGAACACCTAACCCTCTCTATCGGTAACTTAGAAGATAATCTAAGCCTGCCCATTCTATCCAATACGGTTTTAAAAGACACTAATGGAAAAAAACGTCAGGGTGCACTGAATGCAATTGAGTACTTGTTTGAATTTTTAAATGCCTATGATTTTTCCAGTGAGGGCAGTGAGAACATCCAAGAAGACAATAAAACCTTGATCAACGCATCTGTATTGGGCTTAATTTTTGAAAAAATTAATGGTTATAAAGATGGGTCATTCTTTACCCCAGGTTACATCACCATGTACATGAGCAAAGAAGTGCTGCGCAAAGCTGTAGTGAATAAGTTTAACCAAAAAAAAGGATGGTCATGTAAAAACTTCACTGATCTGCATAACCACATCGATGACTATCCGGAGGCCAATCAAATCATTAATTCTCTGACTGTTTGTGATCCTGCGGTTGGTTCCGGCCACTTTTTGGTGTCATCTTTGAACGAAATCATAGCCATTAAAAGCGAGTTGAAGCTTCTTTGTGACCGACATGGTCGCAGACTGAAAAATTACGATGTAAAAGTTATTAATGATGATTTGGTTGTGACCGACGAGGACAACGAATTGTTTTCATATAACCCGAACAGCGAAGAAAGCCAGCGCATTCAAGAAACCTTGTTCAATGAAAAACAAACCATCATCGAAAACTGTTTATTCGGTGTCGATATCAACCCCAATTCGGTCAAAATATGCCGCCTGCGATTATGGATTGAGCTGTTGAAAAATGCATATTATAAAAACGCAACAGAGCTAGAAACATTGCCAAACATAGACATTAACATAAAATGTGGTAACTCATTAATCAGTCGCTTCGCACTGGATGCCGATTTGAAAAAAGCATTGAAACAAAGCAAATACGACATCATCAGTTATCGAGCAGCAGTCAGCACCTATCGCAACGCAACCGACAAATCACAAAAACGTGCCATGCGTGAATTAATCGATGAGATTAAAAACAATTTCCAAAGCGAAATTAATAAAAATAGTAAAGATTTCAGAGATCTCAGGAAGTTTCAAGGCCAGTTAGTCGCATTGACACAACAGGTTGATGTATTTGCTGACAGTCTAGCCAAACAAAGAGACACTAACAAAAAGATCACTGAGCTTACTCAAAAAAGTAAAAAACTGGAAGCCAAGCTGGAAGCCATTAAAAACAATGCCATTTATAGAAATGCTTTTGAGTGGCGTTTTGAGTTCCCAGAAGTACTGGATAATGCTGGTAACTACCAGGGTTTTGATGTTGTGATTGGCAATCCACCATATATGCGTGTGCAAGAAATAAAGAAAACCCAGCCTGATGCGAAAATTTATTACGAAAAAACATACCAAAGCGCTCAAGGTGCTTATGACCTTGCCAATTTGTTTTTTGAAAAGGCTGTTATGTTGGCACACAAGCATGCACATAATGCCTACATCATGCCGCATAAGTTTTTAAATTCCAGTTCTGCCTCAGTTTTTAGGGATTATTTAACTGAAGGCCAATACATTTCCAAAATTTCACATTTTGGAGCAAATATGATTTTTGAAGATGCCATTACTTACACTGCAATCGTTCAATTTAATAAAACTGAATCAAATGGGTTTGAGTTTTTAAGGGCGCCATTTAAGTCTAATGTGGAAGATTTCTTAAACGAACAAGCCAAATATCGTAAAGTCAGCTATCAGGAGATTCAAACTGCTGCTGAATTATATGGCACAAATCAATGGATTTTATTTGAAACTCAATCTGAATCTAACGCATTCCAAAAAATTTATAACAACAGCACAAAAATAGAAAAGCTATTCGATTCAATATTTGTAGGATTACAAACCAGCAGGGACGCATTATACATTTTGAACAAAATTGATGATGATTTGTTCGAAGTTCCTCTGACCGGGAAAACTTATAAACTTGAGACTGATTTGTTGAAACCTTTTCTGATGGGTAAAGACATCGCCAGATTTGCGAAACTCTCGACACATAAGTATGTCTTTTTCCCTTACCACATTCATGGCCAAAAAGCTCAAATCATTCCACTGAATGAGATAGCCACAAAATACCCAATAACCCATCAATACATAAGTGATCATGAACAAGAATTCAAATCCCGAGAGAGCGAAAAATTTAAAGATAAAGAACACTGGCACGCATACATATATCCTAAAAACCTGACCCAGTTCGAGCAGCCCAAACTGACTTCGATGGAAATATGCAGCAAATACCCTAATGTGACGATTAATACGGATAACTACTATCATGCAACCACAATATACAGTTGGGTAAAGCGTAATGACACATTAGAAAGTTATGAATTTTTTTTAGCAATTGCCAACTCGCAGTTATTGTGGTGGTTCTTAAAAAACACAGGAGACACTTTACAAGGGGATGCCAGAAGAATGAAAACCAATTACTTGAATACCTTTCCCGTGCCCGATGATGTAAGCGAAGAAACTGAGAATCACATTGTGGAGCAGGTCAAAGCGATTATGCAAGCGAAAAACCAAGGCAAAAACACTAGTAAAATGGAAGCAGATCTGAACTCAAGCGTTAACGAACTTTATGGGCTGAATGAGCATGAAATTATTGCTATTGAAGCATGTCAAAGTTAAATATTGTTAAAGATTTAAGTATATGATGAGGCATTATGTTCCTACACCCGCAGCCGACGCTTCAGACTGGTTATTTTTTTGATTTTTTATGTCTGTGATAATCAACTATAAAAAAACAATGCCTGGCGTGGTCAAGTAATTTTGACCACGGTTCTATAATAATGAAAGACCATAAAAATAAACGGGGTCAAAGACATTGATTTCATTTAAGGATAAGCAATCAATGGGGTCAGAGACATTGATTTGATGTAAGGGGAAAGCAATGCCTTCTCGAGGATACCCAAAAATATAGGAATTAACATGAAACAGATATTAAAAAACGCTTCAATGTTATTGTTATTGATCACATTAACTACAGCCGAAGCCAAGTTGTCTCTTGAACAAGCGGATGACAGCAATGATAAGGATTACCAGGCGTTGATCATTGGACGATGGGTTGAGGACAAAGACCAGCAACAACGATACGAAATGCCCGTTTATATTGAATATTTTGCAGATGGCCGTGCTGTTGCAAAAATATTCGATGAAGAGACTTGTGTCGAGCTAATGGTTTCTAATAGTTATTGGAAAATCCTCAATGGAAATCTCTATTATAAATTTGATTTTGAGACTGATTGGAGTATGGATCGCATCATAAAAATGGCAGAGTCGCATTATGTGTTGCGTTCTAAAGATCAAATGTTGTACAGGAAAAAAGGGAGTTTTTGTGATGATTGATGACATCAAAGTAGAGCTGCCACTGAAACGGATTTGGTCTGTGGCGTTGACTGATGAATGGAAAAACAAACATCCTTAAGCAGCTTTTTGCTAAGTTTAATGGAATGACAGGCAGGTATTGACTATGGATGAACTGATGAGAAAAAAAGATGAAGCTTAATAATAAACTCAACAAGATATATAGTTCGCTGATAATGCTCTTCATGGGGGCAGCTTGGGCCCAAGATGGTGATGACCATGAAATTATGGACATGGAGTACAACAAAACCGTGGTTCCACTGGTCCGTGTAATAGCCAATCCACATGACTTTGATGGTAAGTTGATCACGGTGACTGGTTATTATCATTTGGAAACCCATTTAACAGCCGTGTTTTTAGACCGAGATTCTTGTCTTGGCTACAATACAGAGAGCTCGATCCTGCTGGACAAATCTCTATCGAGAGAAGAATACACTCATTGTGGCCGAATTGATGTGCAAGGTTATTTGAAGCACACACGCGATTATTACGGCATGAGGTACCAATCAGACTTGTATCTCAAGGATACAAAATTTGAAGACTTTAACAAAAAAGAGTCGGAATAGTGGAAATCAATGTGGTCTGAGACACTGACTACTACAAAGGGTTAAATTATTATGGGTACAACAGCTTCTCATATTCATCCGTACAAATGCCATTTGTCTGATATATCTACATTTTCATAAGAATCCGCATCGAATAACAGCCATGCTAATTTTACGGGATCAGAGTCATTGATTAAAAAATAAGGGGAAAGTGATGCCTTCTCGAGCACACCTACGAATAAAGGAATTAACATGAAAGTATTAATGAAAAAAGCCCCTATCATATTGTTATTGCTCACATTAACAACAACCGAAGCCAAGCTGACAAAAGAAGAAACTGATGGTGCCAATGATGAAAAATATCAGTCGCTGATCATTGGCAGGTGGGTTGAGGACAAAGAACAGCAACAAATCATGAATTAACCAGGCTACATTGAGTATTTTGCTGATGGTACTTCCATTGTGAAACTATTCAGAGATGAATCCTGTTCTCAGTCCCAGGAGTTCATAAGTTATTGGAAAATCATGAATGGAAATCTGTATTACAAATCTGCTGATGATGTTGAGTGGAGTCTGGATCGCATCCTTAAAATGACGGATTCCCATTATGTGGTGCGCTCAAAAGAGCAGACCTTTTACCGAAAAAAGGGTACATTTTGTGATGAGTAAAACACAGTATTGCTTTCATTTAATCAACGGTCTAATCACACATCCAAGACGTGTAATTCTGCTTTGAGATTGATCAGGTTTCTTAACCCAAAGCCATCCATGGCCATCCTGTTCCTTTAATAATTAATCAATTACCATCGGGTGCTGGGCATGAAGTGGCGCCTTCGGCGGCGGCTTGTTGGCACAGCAGGGCGTTGTTGTATTGGATTTGGGTGTTGACTTGATTGATGGTTTCAAGCTGTTTGTCCAATTCCGATTGACCCTCCAATGAGGACATGGTCGTAGACACATCTTTGGCGATGCCAGCCAATGCCCCCGTAACGGCTTCTGCCCTGGCTTCAGAATTCCAGGTGAAACTGGTTCTTTGACCAAATTTATTGAATGACATGTTTACCGTTCTGTTTTCGGCGAAAGCCACGCTGAGGCACAGTTTTTCTGGATCACTTAATTGGGGCGCCGGAATGGACTGGGTAGATTCAGTCAGTTTGTCATCATAGAGCGAGCCTTTGGGGGTAATTTGCAGGTCGATGTGGGTTAGGGGTGGAACCAAAATCGACAGTTCGCACGCTTTGAAGTCGACTGATTTGTCACTGGAAGAAATGGTGGCGTTGGTTTGACGGGATTTTTTGCCTGCCCAATTGATTCTCAGGTGCTTCTTAGCGAAGTTGTATTCGGCCGATTTTTCCTTTTCAATGCCATTGAGCTCGGATTTGATCAACCATTTTTCAAAGACATCAGCAAAATCAAATTCAAGTTCCTGTTCCAAATATTCATCTTTCGGGTCATCTAACAATGACACTTGTTCAATGGGTATGTTCTTGGAGAAAGTGAGCGACATCGGTGACGAGGTTCTGATCTTGGAGATCTCGACAGCCAGGGCATCTATGTCTTCTTGAATTTTTTTGGGCGAACTTGGAAAGTTCACAGCCCTCAATATTTGTTGTTGGTCTTTGATGTTGTCTTTGAGGTTTGCAATTGAATTCAGGTGTTTGCTGACATCAGGGTGACACTCGAATCTGATCTTATCGGCTGGAGTCGTGCTATCAGCAAGGGCAGCAACACTGAGGACTTTTGTGGCGAAACTGGCCACATTGGAGATGATGGCTGCGGTTTGGTCTTGGTTGGTTGTATTGATTCCCGCGATCAGACCAGAAGGGTGGGTCGTAACAGTCAATTGTCTTTTCGTTCTGTCCGACCCCAAGTGTTGTCCATGAATCACTCTGGCCACGCCATCGTTACTGGGGATCAGGCTGACATTTAATTTTGGCTCCACTTCAATAGTGGCATGTCCGTTGGGGTTGTTTGTACACCCTTTTAAGATCAAAGTGAGGTCTGCCTTGACAATGGTTTTGGGCAAATAGTACTTGGTGCTGGCCCCAGAACCAGGGTTGGTGGTGGCGCAACCGCTCAGCAGCAATGCAATGACCATGGCTTGTGTGATGAGTTTCATGTTTCCTCCAAATTCAATGGTGTGATGAATCGAAACACTCAGGCTGTGATTTCTAGCCTGTTGTTTCCTGTTTTTCTTCTCGCGTGTCCAGTCGAGCTGTTCACTGTTCATCAAAGTGTTCTTGGGTGGTCATTCCTCTCACTTCGATTTCAAAAAAAGTGCCATTGGCTGAATAGTTATGAATTCATGATCAGATGATTTTGGTTTAAGTGGTGAGATGAATGGTGATTAAGCGACACAACATATTCAGTTGCCGGGTGATGGGTGCTGATTCAAATAGGCTCACAAACACCTGGCTTAATCATTGCAAAAATTGTGGAGGTCAATATGAAAGTGTTTGTTTCCTGGTTTATCATCCAGTGCTTGATTCTGGGCGCTGTTATTTCGCCTGCTTCAGCCCAAAACAACCAACACAATCTGAGGTTTTTGCACCATGCAAATGCGGTGTTATCCGATGCAGATGCAGAGACCATTGCTGCATCTGCCACTTCGGTTCTGGCCACCGACAGTGGTGAGCATGACGTGCCATGCCCAGTAACGATCAATAAAATCGGGCCAGTTAATTCGTTTCCAAACACCGATGGCGTCATTGACAATGCAATGGAGTTTTTTCTGGTGCAACAGGTCAGCGGCCATGTGAAAGTGGTTCGGGCCATCAATTGGTGTGAGAAGACTGGTGCCGCATACTTGGGCTGTGCCAGCATGCCTGGTAATTCTTTGGCCATGGTGAGGTTTTCTCCAGATCAAGATGGCATCTTGATGGCCCATGAGTTTGGACACAATCAAGGATTAGACCACAGGTTGGGCGAATTTAATTTGATGGATAAATCAATTGGACCCACAAGAGTCGGTATCAATCATCAAGAATGTGACGCATTCAAAGGAGATGCCGGAGGAGAAGGCCATGCCGAGTCACCGGTTGCGGGTGCTGTGGCTGAGCCTGAAACCGACACCATGACTTTGATCAAGACGCATTATTTCCATGGCTTTCCAGTGGCAGAGGGCAAAAATATCCCCAAAGAAGACGCCGCAATGATCATTGAGCTTTTGCATGATGAAGGTGAAAAGCAATGGTGGCCCAATGCTTTGGCCGCCTTGGGTCTGATGAATTCAGAACAATCGTTCCAAGCCATCACGGATTTCATGGAACAGGCGACCAGCGATGACTTCAAGGATCCTTTGGTTTTCAGGGCTTTGGCGACCGCGCCGATCGCCCTGGGGTATTATGTAAACGTGTCTCAAGACCAACAAGCCCTTAACTACATGGTCAATGCAGCCACGCCTGAACGCATGACCAAGAACACCGAGTTTCGGAACATGTTGGCAATTGATAATACGGACACTTCAGCCTTGGCAGGCAGCTTTGTGGCTGGTTTGTCACTGGCCGTGACCGAAGGCGATGGGGCACTGGATGCATTGCAAAACATTCGCTTGGAAGTCCAACCAGATCAATTCCCCATATTCGACCAACTCGACCAATCCAAAATCGAATACGAGCGGGTCAAAGAACTGGGCCTAGAGGCTTATCGCTCGCGCAATGATGACAATTGAATTGTGAGTTGCCCACAGGGATGTGGGTAGGGGTTTGTGATTATTAAACTGGCGTAATAATCACAAAGAAAAACCATATTAATGTATTGGAGTATTGTGATATTATTTTCAAAAGTGTGAAAGGAGGGAATTATGAATGTAAAAATTGAAAGGGTATTGACCAGTGAAAAAACTCAAACTGCATTGGTTGTTTGTGCGGTTGTGTTGTTTTTTACACCCTTGTTAATCAGCTTGGTAGGCTTGATTCCAAATGAATATGAATTCCCCAGGGAATTGGCCAATGTATTATTGAATTCTGCCCAGCTTTCAATTGTGATCTTTTTCATTTTGGCGATCATGGCCAATATCAGACTGAAAAACACGGATGTAGCGAGTATTTCCAACACCATACCATCCTTTTTTCAAAGTGGTTCAGAATTTGAAAATCTCGATATCAGATGCCTCAATAGCCGACAGTTCATTGATCAAATTAAGAATGCTGATGTGAAGATCGACAAGCTAAGAATTATCATGAGTTCTCTTGAATCAGTCCAAACATTTTATTGTGGCCATTTGAAGGATTCTCAGAACAAAACAGGTTTGGTGACATGTGAAAAATTTGCTCATAAAGAAATTAAAAAGAACAGAGAAACGGCAGAGAAACAAATCAAAGGACTGATGAAGCAAAATAAGATCGCCAGCTGCGAAATTTATGAAATTGACTCTTTTTGTCTGGACTTTTTTTGCGTGCTTAATAATGGCAAGAAAGCCATGGTCGGGCGTTATTCACCTGACATCAGTCGAGAAGACCTGATTGGTTTGTCTTCCAGATGTTGGTTAGAGGACTTGCCTGCCAGGAAAAATGAGCTGGCCAAAGACTTCAACCTGCTTTGGACATCCTTATCCAAACACAACGCTGCAAAAAAGGTAACCACAGATTGAGCAGTGTTTTTGAAAAGTTAAATCGAAAGATAGAGATTCTTGATTACGATCCTGCTTGGATTGATAAATTTGAGCAAGAAAAGCAAGTCATTGTCTCAGGCATTGATGATCTGCAAGTCATGCACTTTGGCAGCACATCTGTTAAAGGCATGCCAGCTAAGCCGACCATAGACATTGCAGTTGGATACAAGAATCAGGCAGAACAATCAGGTTTGGTGAAATTCCTGATTAATTTGGGTTATGTACATGAACCAAGACTCAAAGAGTTCATGCCAGATCGTGATTTTTTTTGGAAGGGAACTCCTACAAAGCATGAATTTCATATTCACCTGGTTAGTTTCAATGGTGAAACATGGAATAATTTCAAATCATTCAAAAATTTGCTTAGTGAAAATCCAGATGCAGCGAAGGAATATGCCAAGCTGAAGAAAAGTTTGGTTAAGAAAAATGACCACGACATCACTGCTTATGTGGATGGCAAGTTAGACCTTTTTCATCAACTGCTCGAGCAATCAAAAAAATGATGAAGGTTTTGATTATTGGCGGAAGTGGTATTAACGGCCATTACCTGGCGCAAAGATTGGTGTCTGTGGCTGATGTTTATGCGTTGGGAAAAGATGCACCATTCCAGCGCGTAGCGGGGGTGGAATACATCAATCAAGACCTCAATTATATTTCTTCCTCTGAGTCAGAAGCCCTGGATATTTTAAACACGGAATTTGAATGTGTGATCGATTTATGCCAATACGATGTACATGACGCAAAGAGAAACCATGATCTATTTGGTTCTCGCTGCCACCATTACATCGTGGTCAGCACAACATTGGTTTATGACAGAAGAAATCTGCAAGAACAACAGCGGATTTCAGAAACCACCCCCAAAGCGGCTTTGGGTCAATTTGGTGGATATGTTGATGGCAAGATCAGGGTTGAAAATTTTTGGGAGCAGATCAGAGACACGAATTGGACAATATTGAGGCCGTATCACATACTCGGCAAAGGTTCTTTGTTGGGTTGCCTGCCCCTGCATAATCGAGATCATACACTGATACAAAACCTGCAAAATCATCAGCCGCTGACATTGTGTGAGCATGGACAAATTCAATCCACTTTCATCCATTCAAAAGACATCGCAGAGGCAATTTTTCGCCTGATTGGGGAGCCCAAATCTTTCATGCAGAAATTCAATTTAACTCACAACAGCTCTTATCCAGCCGTTGAATACTATGAATGCATTGCTGATATATTGAATGTGCCGCTTCATATCAAGAATATGTCAAGAAAAGTTGTCTGGGAGTCTGGGTATGGGTGGGAAATGACCACGTTTAACCACCAGTACAACTCAGATAAATTGTATGGATTGATTGGGATTGCTCCCCAGTACCACTTGGAAAAATCATTGGCAGAGATTATTCAGTTTAAGCATTTTTTTGAAACAGATGTTCACAACAAAATGAATTTATTGCCACAACCTGAGTGGTGTTGACAGGATGAGGCGATTTAATTTCATCCTCATTACACTGGACAGCTGTCGCTGGGATTCTTTTGAGTTGGCCGATACACCATTTTTTGATTCAACCGGTTTTTTCAAGAAAGCACATTCTCAAGCCACATACACGATGCCATCTCATTTATCCATGTTCAGTGGCATTTTTCCTCATGTTGAGGATCGAATTCCATATTACAACAGGTTCGAAAAGAACTTATTGTGGCTCGTGGAGCCAAGAAAAAACATTGAAGCATTGATTGATTTTGAAAATTGTCCCAAAGACATGATTGAAGGTTTTGGACAAATGGGTATGGATACAGTGGGTGTTGGTGCCATGCAGTGGTTTAAATCTCCCATTTTGACTGAAGGATTTCAACAATTTAACTACACAGGAATTCATGCCAGACAGCAAATTGAATACTTAATGAAATCCATTACAAACGATAAGGCTTTTTTTCATATGTTGAACTTAGGAGAGACTCATGACCCATATGAGTTTGGCGGCCAAGTCAGTCATTCAAATGAAGCCAGATATAAGATGAGAAATCAAGTTGATGTGGGTTTTGACCAGGCTTCATTCGATAAGCAGATTGAATCTGTTCATTTTCTTGATGGTGTGGTTGAGGAATACCTGTCTTTTGTTGCGAGGACATCAGAATTTCCCAGTATCGTCGTGATTTGTTCAGATCATGGTGAGTGTTTTGGAGAAGATGGCATGTATGGACACGGATTTTATCATCCAAAAATCATGGAAGTGCCTTTGGCCATATTCAAAATCGAAAATGGAAAAATCAAATCCATATGAAAAATTTAACCAGCACTTCAGATCAGTTTTCGCTGATTGATGACCGATTGGAGTCGAAGGGGAAGTGGAACAGAGCTGAAAGTCAAAAATTAAAATTATGAGGTAACTAACCGTGAACAAAGAGAAGGCAATGGAAGTGATCATGGAAATCGAATCTGTATTCAAGAACGCTTCAAAAGGTTGGAAGAATGAAGGTGCGTTGAAGGAATTGAAACAGTTATTTATACAACTGAATTCATTGGTTGGCTCCGATATCTATCTTTCAGAGAAGAGTTCGAGTGCAGTTGAGCAATTGGGCATTATTTTCAGTCAACGTAGACATCAAAAGTATGTAAATGGCGTAGATAGTGTCATTCACAATTTCAATGTGGATTTATCAAATCTAAAAAGTTGGATTAACTCCCAGTGCTGAAAGAGGTTTTGTAATTATTCTGATGGATTTTATTCAGACGATACAATGGTGTGATTTTATGTTTCACTTTGTGCCGTATACATTCCATTCACATTAATTACCTCCATCCACAAGCCGATTCGGTATAATCGTTGGCTCTTCTTCATTTAAAGGACTAAATCCATGATGATTCGTTTGGTTTTGTTGCTGTCTTTGTGTGGGGCGTTTGCGGTGCAGGCACAGCAGTTTGTGATTCATGAGTATGAGAAGTTGTATCCCAATTATGGGAGTACTTTGCGCTTGGTGGATTTTAAGGATGGCGAGGAGTTGGCGACATTTGGGCCGATTGAGAGCCGGACGATGAAGCCGGCGTTTTATGACTTTCCGCAGTTGGACCATTATTTGTTGCTCACCGATCAGAAGCGCAAGAAGACCCGTATTTATGTGTTGGAACGAGACACGCTGGCTGTCAGGAAAGAGGTCAATATCGAGCGTTTGACCATTGAGACCAGGGATTTGGCTTCGGACTATTTTTTCCGCTTGGTCAATGACGGCAAATCGCTGGCCGTGGTGTTGGGCAAGCCAAACAAGAAAGAGTTGGTGTTGTTTGATACCCTGAATTATAAGCAAACCGCCAGTTTTCCGATCAACAGCAAGTATTCGGTGGCTGAGCTCAGCGATGATGGGCGTTTTGTTTATTTTAAGGACAACAATTTTTCCAGCCCGAAAAGTTCGCTGGTGGTGGTTGATTTGGCGCAAGAAAAGGTACTGCCTCGGATCAAGCATGGCCGCGGGGAAACCGTGGTTCACAGCTTCAAAAATTACTTGTTGATCAGTCGCAAAATTCTTTTGTCGGAGAAGGACACCACCCGCTATGCGGAGCTCAAAATTTATGATCTGAAGAAGGATGGTGCCCAAGTGGCTGAGCGCATCCTCAGCGACCGTGAACAGCAGTTTGTTGAGTGGGATGGGGGAGAGCAACTGTTGATCGCCAACCGCACCCGCAAGTCGCCCAGGAACATCGAGTTTTACCTGTTGGGCGAACAAGGCTTGAACAAACACCAGGTGCTGGATGTGGACGTGAAGTTGAATGACATGTGGTTTGATGCCGAGTCCAAGCGGATGTTATTGAGTGGTAAAGAAAACATGGCCTTGGTTGATGCCAATGATTGGTCGGTTCAATTGAACAGAAACCTGCCTTTCAATGCCGAAATGGGCCTGCTTAACTCCGCGGGCGACAAGGCTTTTTTGGTCACCAATTCGGGCACCCGCATGCACATGTTGGATGTGGCCAATAACCGCCTGGTGAATGATCTGGGTATTGGCTCAAGCGCCAAACGGGCGGGTAAGATTTTGGGCAAATCGTTGTTGATCGTGGTGTCCTCTACGGTGGGCGGCATTGTGCCAATTCCCATGTCAAGAAAGGGCATCGGCATGCTGTTCAGTCACCAAGAAAACAAACTGTTCGTCCACAACCGAGCGACTCAGGACATCACGGTGTTTGATGCGGTAGATTTCGAGGACAAATACAACATCACCGACATGAAACACGTGATTGGGTTTTACAAATACAACGACGGCAAAACACCCACCATCAACTTCACCGACATGACCACCACCTTGGTCGATGCTGTCAGTGGTGAAGTGATCAAGGAAATTGAGCATGATGAGCTCATGGGTTTTGAATCCGACAAAAAGTGGTTTGTGGTGAACAAAAACAGCCGCGCCCTGCTGTATTCAAGCGAAACCGGTGAAAAGCTGGCATCCATCAAATCCCCCCTGGGGAAAGAAGCCTTTTATGTGGGTGAGTGAGGTGTTGGGGAAGGTGATATGAGGTTTGAGGTATGTCTGTGATTGATGATTTTGTTGAATGGGACAAGTTTCATTTGGATGATTAAATGTGAATGATACGCTCGAAAAATTCCTCAAATCATATGCCAAGACGCTGATTCTATTGGCAGTGGTCATGTTTTTCTTGTCTGGCTGTGGCTTGACTGCAAAGTACAAGCAATATCCTGACGGTGTTGCTGAGACGTTAGCGTTTGAATACATTGAAGGAAACCAATACGAATTAAGGCAGGCAGTGGCTTTTACACGCCATGGTGTTGAGCCAGCGCCTGAAGTTATGCTGGAGCAAGCAGCGCACAATGCAGCATATGAAGTGTGTGGCAGTTTCAGAGCCATCAAGTGGATTCAATTTGAATATTCCGTAACACCCTCTGTTTCGAAGGACTCCATCTACAAGCATCGGGAGTTGATGCAGTCCAAATTCGCCTGTTTGCATGTCGATGAAGCATATGAATATGGCATGAGGAAGACATTCATAGACAACCAAACCATGGAGGTCATCATGATGGCCTATGAGGTTAACTTTGATGAGGGTTTTGACATTGCGAAGTTTTTGGAAGATGAATTCAGTTTTCATGCCCATGCCTTTTGTGAGATCAAAGGGGGCATTGATAATGTTGACTATGACTTGAATGAGGGCGTGCTTGAGTATTCTGCGCCTCAAAGGTTTGGACTGGATGTGTTCAGTTTAGAGGGTTCTGTCAGTTGTGGTGAATAAGTGTCTGATAAATCGAAAATTATCATGCAGGAGCAATTAAGGGTGAGTATGACTTTAAAAATTTGGGGTTTGCTATTTGTTTACTCCCTGCACAAGCTGGTCAATGGGGATTGAATGATGCTGTTTTATGTGTTGTTGATTGCTTGTGCCATTCCTTTGGTGTTTTTGTTGTTTGACTTTTTTAATCAACACAAAGCAAACAAGGAAAAAGAAGCGGTTAGTTCGGCCCCGTTGAGTGATTCAAAACAACAGTCTGAAGAAAAAGGAAGTGATGGTTAAAGATCCAGTCAATCCTTCTAGGGCAGAGCTGCGACAATGGGCTTATGATGCTGAGGCGATGGAGCCGATGCAGGACTTTGATTTGTTAGTGGTTCTTTTGGGGCTCAATGATCTGGTTTTGGCATTTGCGGCGGATGATCAATGCCCCAAGCAAAGGTACTTTTTGGCATGTGCTTATTTGATTGTTGGGGATGCGGTCCGCACTGAATACCGCTCAGAGAGTCGAGATTACATTGACCAATTCCTGGCCGATGCCGGCAATACGCAACATCCCAAGCTGTTGGAGTTGGTCAATCGTTCTGCGGCCTTGATCGCTGATCCTGAATCATTTGATTATGATGATTGGTGTTGTGGTGGTTTGGCCAGGCGTTCAGAGGTTTGAGGTATGGCAATGATTGAAAACAAAAAGGGCATCTTGATGATTCGTGGGTTTTTCTTGGCTTTGTGTGGTGGCTTGTTGTTGTCAAACAGCGTTTGGGCTGAGTTGGCCACGAACAGTGAAGCGAAGCCACTTGAGACCTTCGCGCCTGATTACCCTTTGGAAGCCTTGTTGGATGGTCAGTCGGGCCGGGTTGAATTGTTGTTGAGCATTGATGAGCAGGGGGATGTGGTTTGGGTGGAGGTGGTTGATGCCGAGCCTGCTGGGGTGTTTGAGGGGGCGGCTGTTGCTGCCAGCAAAAAGTATCGCTATGCGCCCAAATTGGATTTTGGCAAACCGATTCCAACAGAAGCCATGGTGACCATCGAATTTGATCCCGAAGCAGCTAACAAATGGTGGGATCCAGCCGCCATTGAGCGGTTGCGTCAAAGGGTGCAAGAAATCCCCTATCACCAAGAATGGGTGGTGTTTACCGATACCGTAACGATTGAGTCCGACATCGAGCCAGCAGATGTGCATGCGGTCGCTTTGTTGTTTGATGATGACCTGATGGCTCTGAATGTAAAGCCAATTATTTGGGGTGACGAGGAAGCGAGACAGCAGATCCCTGATTTTGCGGCGCAATTGAACAACATCATCGACGACGTGCGGGCGCAGTATCAAAAATTCCCCGGTGTGTTTCAGCGGTATCATCATATTTTTTCAGCCAGAAACCACCCGCCGCAGTTGATCAACACCATTGATTCGGTCAATTCAACCAACACCGATAACAACAAAAGCCGCTCTTTTCGCTTAACGATCAATCAAGCCGGCCGGGTTGAGAAATGGGAACCTTTGACCAATGATCGGCGGTACGATTTTCCCTTCATCAAAGACGATGTGGACCAAGAGCTGTCACAATTGAAGTTCATCCCGGCTTACCGAGATGGCCAAGCGGTTGCCAGCACCATCAACATGCATTGGCAAGTCACCTTTATGGAGCCGCGGGCCGTCAAGAAAATTGCGATGGTCAATAACAGGCACCACTCAATGGCTAGAAGCTGGATCAAAGTTGCGGCCCTGATCAATGAAAATGGCGGGGTGGAACAAAGTAAAGTCATCAAAGCATCGGATGATGATTTGATGCCCCTGATGCAAAATTTAATGGACATCCTGATATTTGAAGAACAAGGCCATCTGTCGCAAATCCTGCAAGTGCTGACTTATGGTGGTGATGGGGATTGATGGGTTCAATCTATTGGAGCGTGGACTTGAGTCCACGATATTCGCTGAGTCTTCATTCATACCATGAATTCGCTACGATTTAGAAATCCGGCTTTGGGTATTTATAGACTGATGAAAATGGGTCCCCGGGTCAAGCCCGAGGACGATGGGTTAGTATACATTTGGAGCGTGGACTTCAGTCCACGTGATTGTTGCGGGCAGCTGATGTCTGCCGATGAAGTCAAAGGGGTCAGAGTCATTGATTTAAAATGTAACTTAAGGAATCTCTATGAAAAATTTGATCAGCATCATAATATTTTTATTGTTGTCATTTGTGGTTTCAGCAAAGTCTGAGACGGATGGTTCTGAATCACCGCGGGTTTATAAAGTCACCCGTGAGCAAATGATCAGAAGTGAGATTCCTCCAGAACACGGGTTTCGTGTGTTCGCGACAGGTCTTCCGTTCACAAACGGGGATGAGACATTCGAAGAAATTATTAATAAAATCAATAAGACAGACAATAAAATTTTAAAACAGTCTGAAGAGGTGTTATTGGTTCAAAGTTATGACAAAGACTTTGCCACTGGAGAGTTGAGCCCAGGTTTTAAAATTCGATATGAGTTTAAAGATGGAAAGTTGGTTAGAGGGCCTGTTTTACATGATTCTGAGGAATGAGATTATACTCAATAGATGATTTCGTTTAGGAAAACCTCGATTGAAACCATTGCTGAACTTTCGATTTTTCTCACCAAACCAGTTATTATCTTCCAGTTTTTGTTTGGCTTTATACGCTTCATGCTGCTCAATCCCATCCTTACAAACCGCGTTTCCTCAGGGCCCAGGTCAACATGAGCAGCCAATCATACAGTCATCGAGGCATGGTGGCCGAGTTCAGAGTCACGGATGCAACCATTGAGATTGATGTGCGCATCAAGGGCTGGGTCAGGCGCAGGCATTATCAACTGGTGTTCCATGCCAGTACGACGGATCAACTCAGGTCGGCTTTGCTGTCTGGTTTGGATGCGTCGTCTTATCAGGAGTTGGCCGACAATTGGATGGTCAAAGTTGAGAATGTGAGCTGGCGGATGTTTGGTTTTCACCGAACCCATCGCTTTCCTGAACCGGTTGAATTCCCTGTGTTGGCTTATGCCGATGAAATCAGTCTGATGGGGATGAAGCAAAAGAAATCTCGGCCTCAAACGCAAATCACCGATGCTTTTATCGGTCACCGCAAGGGTGAAAAGTACCTGTTGTTGCGGGTGGGTCGGTATGTTTCGTCAGGCATTGGAAACAACAGTGGCAGCACGCCAGACACGGCGGTGATGCCTTTGAGTTTGCTTAATGGGTTGTTGAAAGTGCTGTAGTTTTTGGTTCTTGGGTTGTGTTGACACACCCCTCGGTCCCCTCTCGCCTACATGGATGTAGGTGTGCCGCGTGAGCAGGACGCGTAAGCGGCCGACTACAAGGATGTAAGCGTGCCGAGCTAGCTCGGAGCGATATCGGCCAAGATGGGAAGTGGGACACACATCGTTTTCCCTCTTGGTCTCAAACACTCGCTTATATGTAATCCCGGTTGCCTTTGAGGAAGGTGAAGTAGACTTTTTGGTGGGTCCAAAGCCAGGGTGGTTTGTTGGGGTTGCGTTTTAAGTCTTCGCGGGCCCTTTCATCCCGCCATATGGGTGACCAATAGAGGAAGACATTGACTGAGTATTTGACGTTCATTTTGAGGATGAATATGTTGTGGATGCTGACTGACTCGGGGATGGAGGGGAAATTTTGTTGGATGAATTCCTCGGGGTTGCCAGCAACCTTATAGTTCTGATGTTGGTGGGTGTTCACCAGAATCAGATAAGCGGGTTCGAGTGGTTGGCTTTGTTCGGTCTTGAAGTTGGCATAAGCGGCTGATCTGGCCCTTCTGGCTGGCACAGATACGATGAATGTGGCATTTTTGTCGTGCTTCTCAACTTGGTAGAATTCAAAAATTCTGTTGCGCGGCTCTGAACCTCGATCACTGAGGCCCACATAAGCACCTTGATAAATTTTAATGCCGTCATTCAAGTCAAACCGGGCTGACAGGTCTTCGCGGTGATTGGCATCTTTGGACATTTCGGTGAATATGGAGAGGTAGAAAAACCCCCACAAAGCCAAGCCAGTGAGGGGTGCCGAGAGGATGGTCCACATGATGGCTTTGAATTTTTTCTTGATCAAGAATGTGATGATGAGCACGACGAGAATGGGTGACAGGTATATTGTCGCCACCATGGTGAAATAGATAAACTGTTGGAATAGGTCCATTGGCATGTTTTTTCTCCTGGGCTGTTTGGTTGAAATGGTTCGCAGTTTCTGTGCTTATCTGTGCATTGTAAGTCTGGTTCAGTTTTTTCGCACGGCTGGGGTTGCTTGGTGTCATGGATTGCTACTTTGTGTCAATGGTGTGGTTTTTTCGGCAGAATTGAGTTGGCGCAGACGTCGACTGAAGTCGACGCTCCAGAGGTCTTATGGGTGTTGCAGTTCCTTAGAAAATGGCTCTGTGCTTTTCACACCCCTCGATCCCCTCTCGCCTACAAGGATGTAGGTGTGCCGAGTTAGCTCGGAGTGATATCGGCTAAGAGGTAACACACCCCTCAGTCCCCTATCTGCTGATTCAGCTCCGAGCTCGCTCGAATGACGTCGACTGAAGTCGACGCTCCAGGGGGCGCTGTCTTTTGGTGATTTCAAGTGGTTTGTTTGGGGTGATGGGCAGAGTTCTTTGGTCAAATCTGAAATGTTTCATTTTGTATAAACAATGTTCCCAATGTCTTTCTGGCGGTGGTTTGGCTGGTGTGGTTTGGTTCACAATGGCGGTGAATTGAGTGGTGTGTTGCTTTGTGGCTTTTATGGCGGCGATCACAACACCGCATAAAAAACCAAGCAAAAGGGAGTGTCTGATGAAATTACATTGTGGTTTATTGATTTTATTTTCTCATCAACTGGTGGCATCCGATTGGGTGTCAAGGGGTGGTGATTCTTATTTGGAGTATGTTGACTTTGTTTCCAATGATGGGGTGGTACAAATTGAAGAGAGCCCATCTGGGGATTTTGTTTATGCGGGCACCAGTTTGTCAGGTAATGACGCGGTAGACACCATCACGGTTTATTCGAAGAATCCGGCCAATGGCGCATTGACTGAAGCGTTTGCGTACACCCAAGGGGTGGCTGGGGTGGACGGCTTAACGGGCATCAACGACATTCAAATCACCCTTGACAACAGTTGTTTGTATGTTTCCTCTCTTAAGTTCATTGTGCCATTCGATCAAGATGGTCATTTGGCTGCTTTCAGAGTGGACTCAGTATCCGGTTCACTGTCTTTTGTGGAGGCCATAGACCGGTTGGATCCCAGCAATGGGAATTTCACTGCGCCCTATAAAATTGCCTTGAGCAGTGACAACCGTTTTCTTTACATGGCGGTTTCCAGTGAAGTGATGGTTTTCAGTGTGGATGTGACTGATTGTCAGTTAACTTATGTGACTAAATACGCCATATCGGGCGGTGGCTTCGGTTCTGATTTGGTTTTTGACCAGTCCGAGGATCACCTCTATGTCACGTTGGGTACCACTGGACCACCCAATTCTGGCGGGGTGGTGATGTTTGCCAGGGATCAAATGACCGGGTTGTTGACGCCGTCAGAGGAATACATCAATGGTGAAGACGGCATCGTCGATCTGGAGAATCCTGTGGATCTCCTGCTGTCAGGGGATGGCCGGTATTTATATGCTTTGGCTTATGACCGTGATGCGGTGGTGGTATTCACGGTTGATCAACTGACCAGCGAACTGACTTATGATGCCAGTTATGTCAATTTAACCAATGGTATCTCTGGTTTGATTCAACCCCGACGCATGGCCATGAGTCCAGACCAGGACTATTTGGTGATCGCCACTCAATGGGACTACAACCTGGTGGTCTTCAGCAGGGATCAGCAAGACGGTTCTTTGGTGTATGAATCGGCTTATTACGATGGTCAAAATGGATTTGATCACATGCTTGGTCTCAGTGACATTTTACTGAGCCAAGATGGATTCTTGTATACCACGGCCGTGATCGACAACGCCATTCAAATCATCAACACCCACCCCGAAATCGATGATGTCATATTCCGGGATGGGTTCGATTGATGCAGGTGGCAATTGGGGTTTAACCCAGGGATGGGTGGGCAGTGATCAGGGACGATCATTGTTTTGAAAGTGTACAATGATCTGGGGTGATCACTTCGGCGGGCCCAGCGACCTTGCTAAGAGGTGGCTGGGCTTGGTCGAAGCCAGGATCAGGAGGCGAAGATCAGGGGAGGTCGCAACGGATTCATTATCCTGCTCACAGGAAACAGGGCTATTGATTATTGATGCCAGCCATTCAATAATCGTTTCATGACTGATCAATCAACAACCAGCAATCAGCCATCGCCAACCCTGTTGGATGGCATCAAAGTATTGGATTTGAGCCGCATTTTGGCGGGTCCTTGGGCGACGCAAGCCTTGGCAGATTTTGGGGCGACGGTGTGGAAAATTGAGAAACCAGGGGTGGGGGATGACACCCGACATTGGGGTCCGCCATATTTGGCTGGTGGCTCGGATGAGGCTGCGCTGTCGGCCTATTTTCTGGCGGCCAACCGGGGCAAGCACTCGGTGTGCATCGACCTCACCCAGCAGCGGGGACAGGACTTGGTCATTGCGCTGGCGCGGCAGGCCGATGTGTTGGTGGAAAACTTCAAGGTGGGCGGTCTAAAGCGGTATGGCTTGGATTATGTCAGCCTGAGCCGAATCAATCCGGGTTTGGTTTATTGTTCCATCACCGGCTTTGGGCAAACCGGGCCACAAGCCAATGCCGCGGGTTACGATGCCATGATTCAGGCCAGTGGTGGTTTGATGAGCGTCACCGGCGAGCCCGCAGCGGCCGGTGGTCAAGCGCAAAAAGTCGGCGTGGCGGTGACGGATCTGATGACTGGCATGTATGCCACCACCGGCATTTTGGCGGCCTTACACCAACGCCAGGCAACGGGTGTAGGACAACACATTGATTTGGCCTTGTTGGACACACAAATCGCCATGTTGGCCAATCAGGGCATGAATTACTTGGTCAGTGGGCAGGTGCCTGAGCGGCATGGCAATGGCCACCCGAACATCGTGCCCTACCAGACGTTCCCCTGCGCCGATGGCGAGGTTTTCTTGGCTGTTGGCAACGATGAGCAGTTTGCCCGGGCTTGTTCGGTACTGGGGCTGGATGAATTGGCCCAAAACGACCGATTCAGCAGCAACCACCAGAGGGTGGCCAACCGCAACCGTTTGATTCCCTTGTTGGCCCAAGCGTTGTTGACTCAAGGCGTTGGGCATTGGCTTGAACACTTCAACCAGTCTGGGGTGCCGTGTGGGCCAGTGAATGACATTGGCCAAGCCATGGCTCAGCCGCAAGTCAAGCACCGCCAGATGTTGTTTGAGATGGTTGATGAGAACAGCCGTCAGATCCCACAAATTGCCAATCCACTGAAGTTCTCAGCAGCGGCCTTGTCATACCCTTTGCCGCCACCGGTTTTGGGTGGTTCAACCAGGCAAGTTTTGTCTGAAGAATTGGGGTTGTCTGAGGGTGAGTTGGCGAATTTGTTGGCGGATGGGGTGATTGCATAATTCCTTCTTGGTGGCGAAGGTCAATGCTTTGTCATATCGGTCTGCGCCAGGATCACGAAATGTTGTCATCTCGAGAGAACGCAGTGAGTGGAGAGATCTCGTGATTGTTTTGAGATCCCTCGGCTGCGCTCGGGATGACGTCGACTGAAGTCGACGCTCCAGGGGGTGTTTGGGCGTTTCTGTTATCTTGGAAATGGTTCTGTGGATTAACACACCCCTCGATCCCCTCTCGGCCGATTCCGCTCCAAGCTCTCTCGGCACACCTACATCCATGTAGGCGAGAGGGGAAGCAGATTGCAGATCATTGGAGCTTGGCCTTCTGGCTACTTTGGCGTGATCAGCGGCGTTTTTTGTAGAGGTGTTTAACGTCGTGGTCGGCGTGGTGGTCGAGGATTTCGTCCAGTTTGCGGCCGATTTTGGTGCACATTTTGATTTGTTCCAAGCGGGACCAGGTGGCGCGTTCGCCTTCGAATACCAGCTCTTTGATTTCATCTGAATTGAGTTGTCCCAGCAGTTTTTGTGGGTTAACGAAACTGAAGCTGGGGACGATGTTGATGTCGCCTTTGTATTCTTGGGCCACCGCAGAGTGGATGATGCCCATGGCCTGACCGATCTTGGGCAGTTTTCGCAGGTAGCGTCGGCTGATGTATTCGCCGCCTTTCAGCATTTCATGGGAGGATACCCTGACGACGTTTTTGATGCCATCTGGAACGGGTAAATAGTCTTCGCCTTTCATGATGGCCAATGACAAGGGGTTGGCCTGACTGACGATATAATGATTCACACCGTACAATCTGGCCAATCTTTTGGCCGGCAAATCATCGGTCACCGCGCCGTCAACCCACAAACGGTGCTCCAAATAGGGTTGGGCTTCACCGTAGACGTTTTTGGCCATCAGCATCACCGGTTCGAAGATGCTGGGCACCGCACAGGACGCCATGACTGCGGAGCGCACAAACACATTGGGCGAGGTGATGGCATTCATCAGCCTGGATTTTTGGTGTTCTTCATAAGGGGCGATGGTGATGCTGATTTGGCGACCGGTTTTTTCATAGGCTTCCTGAAAAGTCAGGTCAGGAATGATGGCCTCCAGCAGCAACTTCAATGACTCAGAATCGGTCTGCTTGCGGATCAAGCGCCTGCGGTATTGATCAATTTCATCTTGTAGCGGGTCCAGCTTGGTGGAGCCATGCACCAGGGCCTCGAGTTCTTCATCCGTGCGGGTGCCCAGCAAGGCCGCAGAGATGGAGCCGGCGCTGGAGCCGGAGATGACATTGGGAATCAAATCGTGTTCAAACAATGACTTGATCACGCCGCGGTGAAAATGTCCCAGGGAGCCGGCACCGCTGAGCATCAGGGCAGAGCGGCCGAAACAATGGCTGGCGCGTTGAAAAAAGTCCAATTTGTCTTGGCCAGTGATGTCTTTGGTTTCGGGGATGGTGGCGATGTGTTCCAGGGCATCGACAATTTCATTCACGTAGTCAATGATCAATTGTTTGGTGCCGAATTTGGCGAGTTCATAGAGTTTGGCTTTGCCCATGCCGCCTTGGTTGCCGTGGATGCCTTCATTCAGGGCGAACAACAGGCCCACGTCATCCCGTTCTTTTCTGAGATTCTTCAGGACATTGAGCCGGGTGCGGATGTTTCGGTAATCATAAGAGTTCGATTCTTCTTTGTGCTTCCAAGCTTCAAAGCCAGAGATCGCATCGTGCTTCAACGCCGAATCTTTCCATTCTGCGTGGCTTTTGGCGCGGTGCATCTTGAACTCAAGATACCGGAGGGAGATTGTGTCGTTGACTGAAATCATCGGGTTGGTCCAGGTCCATCATCTGATTGGTATGCCATTATAAATGATGTGAGTTGATTTTGGGATTGGGGAGTTTGGGGTTGGCTGGCATATTGATTTGAATCAAATTTTTTAAGCTTAGACTTTGGTTGAAAACTATGGATTACACACCCCTCGATCCCCTCTCAGTTGATTTTGCTCCAAGCTCGCTCGGCACACCTACATCGATGTAGGCGCCGGTCTCTGATCCTGTCTCGACTCAAGCGCTTACTTCCTTGAAAGCGAGGAATCTTAGAGCGGTGATGGGATCCCTCCGCTCGTTTCACTCGGTCGGGATGACAGGCTTTTTTGTGACTGAACTGTACTGCTTTTGCCAGTTGCGTTCAGGGTGACGTGGATTTCAATTGATGTTCCTTGGTCTTGTTGGTTGGGAATGGGCTACAATCGATGGCATGAGAAGGTTCACGATCAAACGCACGATGCGCTGGTTTTTGGGGCTGTTGGTGTTGGGCTGGCTTGGTATGGGGGCCTATCACAGTTTCAAACCGTTGCCGGCGGGGATCAGTTTCGCATCGGCTCAGAAGCCGGTGGGGCAGGTGCGGTTTTTAGCCGATGCCACATGGGTGGATGAAGATGGGGTGCGGTACACCGAACAGCAGATTTTTGATCGGGTGCTGACTCTGATCAAACAAGCGGAGAGGTTGGTGGTGTTGGACATGTTTTTGTTCAATGATTTCGCCGGTGCGGCCAATGGCCACGATCCCAACATGCGGCCCTTGTCTGATGAATTGGCGGCCGTGACGATCAAGCGCAAACAGGAATTACCAGGCTTGCGTGTGGTGCTGATCACCGATCCAATCAATCAATTGTATGGCGGGCTGAAATCATCACGCCTGGATCAATTGAGCCAGGCAGGTATTGAAGTGGTGATGACAGATTTGAATCGTTTGCGTGATTCCAACCCAACCTGGTCTGGTCTTTGGCGCCTGTGTTGTCAATGGTGGGGTAATTCGAGCGAGGGTGGCTGGATACCTAACCCCGTGGGACTTGAAAAAGTCACGTTAAGAACTTGGCTTAAACTACTGAATTTCAAAGCCAATCACCGCAAAGTACTGGTCGCAGATTCACCCTCTGGTCTGGTGGGTTTGGTGACCTCGGGCAACCCGCATGATGCCAGCAGTGCGCACGGCAACGTGGCACTGGAGTTCACTGGCCCCGCCGTGCTCGACCTGTTGGCCTCCGAACAAGCGGTGTTGGACTTTTCTCAAGCCGAGGTGGCGGACTTGCCAAGACCAACAGCGGGTGCTTCGGCCGCGCCATCCGCGGCCACCATACAAGTGCTGACCGAAAGCCAGATCCGTGATCGGGTGATGGATGTTCTGATGCAAAGTGCTGCCGGAGACCGGGTTGACCTGAAGATGTTTTACCTGTCACACCGCGGCATCATCAAAGCACTGAAGCAGGCGCATGAGCAGGGGGCTCAGGTGCGGGTCTTGCTTGACCCCAATGAGGACGCTTTTGGCAAAAAGAAAAACGGCATTCCCAACCGACAAGTGGCCCATGAGTTGACGCAAGCCGGGATTCCGGTACGCTGGTGTGACACGCATGGCGAGCAATGTCACAGCAAAATGTTGTTGACCCAACGGGAGCATGGCCGCAGTGAGCTGATTCTGGGTTCAGCGAATTACACCCGCCGCAACCTGGATGATTTGAACCTGGAAACCAATGTGGCATTGGTCGGGCCATCGGATTTGTCGGCTTTTGCCGATGCCGCCACTTATTTTGACTTGTATTGGCACAATGGGCCCAATCAATTTTTTAGCCAACCCCATGCCCACTACGCCGATGACAGCCGCCTGCGCTACTGGCGCTACCGCATCATGGAAGCGACGGGGATGTCGACGTTTTAGGGTGGTTAAGGGGCTGAATTAATGAACAGGTTGGCCCGATTTTTGAGGTCTTTCGGTAGCGCTCGGGATGACAAGCACTTGTCATACCAACCGAACGCAGTGAGTGGAGGTATCTGGTGTGCGTTTTGAGATCCCTCGACTTCGCTCGGGGTGACAACAATGTGGGGATGTCGTGAGAACACGTGGCGGGAACGGTCGACTGCAGTCGACGCACCAGAGGTCATAGGAGCATGGACTGCAGGAGGGGCTGGGAGGAATTAGGGTTTAACTGGTTTCAATTGGTAACCGGCTTCTTTAAGTAAATTCACCACACCATTGGGGCCGCCAAGGTGGGCAGCACCGACGGCGAACAGGGTGGGGTTTTGTTGCATGATTTGGGGCATTTTCTTGACCCAGTTTTTGTTCCGGGCATCCAACAGCACGTCGATCAGTTCAGCGCCATTGTGGACTTTGCTGATTTCCCTGATGGTCATTTGGTGGATGTCGTTGATGTCTTCTGCGTAGTACAGGTCGAGCATCTCCCGAAACATTTCTGGCACCATGCCGTAGGCTTTCAACTCTTCTTCACTCCAGGGTTCGCCTGATTTGGGTGGATCCATGGCGCGCATCACGGCGACCTGTTCATCCAAAGTTTCCAAAGATTTGATCGGCATGTCGATGGCTTGGGCTTGGGTTTCCAAGTCTTCCTCGACACCAACGATGGGGCATTCCAGTGAGGTCATCAACAACATCGCTGAGATGGCAAACATTTCCATGTTTTTGAACATGCTGATGTCAAAGTCGGTGTATTGACCAATGATGCCTTTGAGCTGTTCGTATTGCACGGGTGAAAGGCGTTCTTCGAGCGGCACGTCGGTGATCATCACCGACATCATGACCGAGGGGTCTTCCAGGTGAATTTCCAGGTACAGCTGGTCCACTTGCTCCATGGCTGCGGCAAAACGGGGGTCTCGTCGGTGGTCCTTTTCACACATCACATGCACGGTGCCGGCGACGTAGGAAGCTTGTTCAATGCCCGGTCCGGTGATCTCCCAAATCATGGAACTGTTGGCTTTGTTGGTCGATTCGCTGCTGTGACCGACGGTGGTGAACAGGGCGAATAGGATGAGGGTGATGAGTTTGTTTTCCATGTGTGAGATTCCTTGTTTGGTTGTGAGTCACCCATTGTACACCAACGAAGAAAGTGGGTGGTGGGCCGAAGGTCACATTGATTCATCAATCGTTGGGGTCCTGACCTTCGATCTATTTCATTGCAGCAGACAAATCAGGTACACTGTGTTGACCTGTTATCCGACACCCATATGAACACAGTCAACACCACCACATTCCAATCCAAATTGCCGCATGTGGGCACCAGTATCTTTACCGAGATGTCACAGTTGGCCGCTCAACATGGGGCGATCAATTTGTCCCAAGGCTTTCCTGAGTTTGATGTGCCCGAGTTTTTGAAAGGTGCGATCAGTGAAGCCATCGCTGCCGGCAAGAACCAGTACTGTCCGTCATCGGGTTTGCCGGCTTTGTTGGAACAAATTGGGGCTTTGGTAGACCGTTGTTATCGCCAGAATGCCGCTGCCCCATTGGATGCCATGAATTGCGTCACCGTGACCTCTGGTGCCACCGAAGCCTTGTGGGTGGCGTTTCAAACTGTGGTCAGGCCCGGCGATGAGGTGATTGTGTTTGATCCGGCCTATGATTCTTATGAGCCAGCTGTGGAATTGGCCGGTGGCCGCTGTTGCCACATCGCCATGACGGCACCGGATTATGCCATTGACTGGGAACAAGTGGAGCAGGCGATCAACGCCAACACCCGAGCCATCGTGATCAACAGTCCCCACAATCCGACCGGCACCTTACTCAAAGCCAGTGATTTGGAAGCCTTGCAGCGCTTGGTCACGGTGTATGGTTTGTATGTGATCAGTGACGAAGTGTATGAGCACATGACCTTTGATGGTGAACGACACGAAAGTGTGTTGTCATATCCTGAATTGTTCGCCCGCTCCATGGTGATATCCAGTTTTGGTAAGACTTTTCATTGCACCGGTTGGAAGTTGGGCTATTGTGTGGCACCTGCAGTCTTGACCGCTGAATTCAGAAAAATACATCAATATGTGACCTTCTGTACTTTTACCCCAGCCCAATATGCGGTCACAGAAATGTTGCAGTCGCACCCTGGACACATTGATGAATTGGCGGCATTCTACCAACAAAAGCGGGATGTTTTGGTGAAAGCCCTGCAGGCCACCCGGTTCAATGTATTGCCCTGTAAAGGCACTTATTTTGTGTTGCTGGATTATGCGGCCGTCTCAGACAAAAAAGACACGGAATTTTGCCATTGGTTGACCACCGAAGTCGGTGTGGCGGCCATTCCATTGAGTCCCTTTTACCAAGCTGAGGTGTTAAAAGCCTACCACCGGGATCACAAAGTGGTGCGACTGTGTTTTGCCAAAAACAACGGCACCTTGTTGAAAGCCGCGGGGTTGTTGTGTCAACTCTGACGGTCGCCGCGGTTCAAGCCGACATCCAATGGTTGGACAAGACCGCCAATTTCGCCGCGCTGGAAGCCCTGATTGTGGCGTATTTTCGTGACCACGATGCATTGGATTTGTTGTTGTTGCCCGAAACTTTCTCGACCGGATTTTGTACCCATGACCCGATGGTGAAAGAGCCGGCGGATGGTGGGGATGACTTGGTTTGGCTCAAACACATGGCCGCCCAACACCATTGTGTGATGGCGGGAACTGTATTGGTGGCTGCAGGGGATAAAAAGGCCAACCGATTCTATTGGGTGAGGCCGGATGGCCGGGTTGAGTTTTACGACAAAAGACACCTGTTTCGGCTGGGTAACGAAGGCGACTATGTGGCCCAAGGTATGGATCGAAAAGTGTTCGAAATCAATGGCTTCAGAATCCTTCCTCAAGTTTGTTATGACTTGCGGTTTCCGGTGTTTTCCCGCAACCGCCAAGACTACGATTTGTTGGTCAATGTGGCCAACTGGCCGGCTGCACGCCGCCATGTGTGGGACACTTTGCTCAAAGCCCGGGCGATGGAAAACCAAGCCTATGTGATCGGCGTCAACCGGGTTGGCAGCGATGGTTCAGGGGTGGCTCATTCGGGTGGCACCTGTGTGTTGGACTTTGTCGGTGAACCGATGGTCGCTGCCTCAGACAACCAAGTGCAAATCATCAGCACCACCCTTGATATTGCCAAACTGGATCAATTCAAACAAAGCTTTCCGGCCTATTTGGATGCAGATGAGTTTGAGCTGAAGTGACTTGTTGAGGGATTGTTCTCAATCCGTTGTGGCCTTTGAACCATTTTGCACCCCTTCGATACCGCTGAACAGCAACCGTTTGGCAATTCATTTCGCAGTCCTCAATTTTTTTGGGTTCGCAATGGAATAAGAAAAATATACATTTCTTGACTCTTTGCGTTGGGCTGTGTTTAATGGTCAATGAACAATCACAAAAAAGAAAGGGGGAATCATCATGAGAAATTGGCTTTGTGTGGTCGCGGTGTTGGGCTTGGGTGCTTGTGCCGCGTCTTTGGAAAAAGTGGCCATTGAGTCACAACAAACCACGGTCGATGGCATTGGCATCGTCAGCAACCACCCGGATGTGATCAACACTTACATCCAGCCGGTGGGCAACCAAAGTGTGATTTGCCTGGAGCCGGATCCGGACTATTCTTCGGCATTCCAAGGCGGTTTTTCCGTGGGTGCGACGGCCGGTGGCGACAGTGGCAACATCAGCGGTTCCCAAGGTGAAACGGTGGTCACCGCAGGTGGCTTGAGTCCTTTGGTGCTGTTGGCGCGGGAAATGCTGTACCGGGCTTGTGAGCTGTCGATGAACACCAATGCCAGCCCCGAACAGCAAATTGCCATTTACCAAACCTTTCTGAAGTCAATCGAAACCATCAGCCAAGCGGCCACCGGTACGGGGACTCAGCCAACACAACCAAATCCATCTACACCAAGTCAGCAATGAATGTAGACCAACCAATTTTGCGTAGGATACATTGACTAAGTTCTCTGAGAAATCATGAATTCAGAATTCTGACTTTGGGTCAATAATTGTCAGTGTTCATTCATATGAATGTTTTGAGAGCTGGCCGGATACTTATTTTCACTGAGAATGAATGATATCTCTGGTGATGAATTACGAAAGTTGCTATCATTTTTAAAACACAAAAAAAGGGGTGTGTGTTTTCTCAGATTTGTGTTCACAATATTTTTAACTGTACTCAGGAAATTCAATGAAAACTGCCATTAAATCAGTTGTGATTGGTGTGCTGGTATTGGTTTTTGCTCAAGCTCATGCTCAATATGAGTTGCCGCGCCACACCATTTCAAGTGGAGGCGGTCAGTCAGCAGGTGGGTCTTTTGAACTCACCGCCGCCGTGGCACAGCATGACAGCCAGGAAACCATTGCCGGTAATGACTTCGCAATAAACAGTGGAATCATGATCCCCAATAGGGACTTGATCTTTAAAAACAACCTAGATTAATCAGGACTTAATATGAAAACAACAATCATCTTATTATTCTGCAGCCTGTTTGCGGTACCTTTGCACGCTCAGATCGATCACACTTTCACATACCAAGGTGAATTATTGGACAATGGTGCGCCTGCTTCTGGTTTGTATGACATGACCATCAGTGCCTTTGATAATGCCAATGGAACCGGAATTCCTCTGGCCACGTCTGAGCATTTGGGGGTGAATGTAAGTATGGGATTATTCACCATTCAATCGGTTGACTTGGGGTCAACCATTTTTGATGGTTTGGACTTGTGGTTGTTGGTTTCTGTTAAACAACAAGCCGATGCCAGTTACACTGATTTGAGTCCTTTGCAAAAAATGCATTCTGTACCTTATGCCGCCAGTTTGATTGACAAAGGCGCAACCGCCGGTCAGGTATTGACTTTTGATGCAGTGACCGGTTGGCAGCCAGCCAATCCAAACACAGGCACCGATGATCAAAACATCACTGGTTCAGGACTCAGTGGTACTGAACTGACCATTGGTATCGAAGGTGGTAACAGTCAAGTGGTGGACTTGGCTGCGTTACAAGATGGTACCGGTACCGATGACCAAAACATCACAGGATCTGGATTGAGCGGAACTGAATTAACCATTGGTATTGAAGGAGGCAACAGTCAAGTGGTCGATTTGGCTGCGTTGCAGGATGGCACTGGCACCGATGACCAAAACATTGCAGGTTCAGGGTTAAGTGGTACAGAGTTGACCATCGGTATCGAGGGTGGCAGCAGTCAAACCGTTGATTTGGCGCCCCTGCAAGACGGTCCAGGTACCCGACTGGTGCGGGTGTCTGACAATGCTGTTCTCGGAAAAGTCATTGGTTTTACCAACAATCAGTGGACCGTTATCAACAACAGCGGCTATTTGGTACATGTGAACGCCGATGGAACTCCAGGTTTGTCCTCTCCTCTGTATAATGATGGGGCTTGTACGGGTACCCCTTTGTATTTGATGTACACAGCCAACTCGAATGGCAGTGGTTCGACTCTGGCTGCCCAAGGTTTTGTCTTCACCATTCAAGGAATCGGGACTTATTACGTACCTAAAAATTCCAGTTTGATCGACAATGCCGCTTACAATCGCCGTAGAAATTCGCCCACCAATTGTCAAACTTTGAACCATCCGACCAACACAGTCATGCCAATCCAGGCCAACAACGTGGCAGTGACTGGTGTGCCTGATGGTGGCTATGGTCCAGTTCGGATTGAATGAATTCAAACTTGCATGTGTAAAAAAACCTGCTGTCATAGCAGGTTTTTTTTGACTTAAATATCAGCCATGAATCTTTATTTGCTGAACACCTTGTCGCCGATGATTTTAAAAGCCGGTGTGCCCCGCACCAAGGTGTCACGAGCAAACACCTGATCACAAGCCGGACAAGTGCCTGGTGATTGGGTGAAGTCTTTGCTGATGCGCTCTTTGAAACATTTAATCAATGCGCCTTTGCCGCCTTTGCGGTAGGTGAACAGCTGGGTTTTGCAACCGCTGCAAAACACATCCACCGTGGTGGTGGGACCTTTTTTGTGGGGTTTGGCCATCGGCGTAGGGTAGCAGGATGCAATGGGCATGACAATGTCCTGAGACTTATAATCAATGAAAACCAAGGTCACTGCGGCGTGCTGAGCTTGGGTCGAAGTAAGCCTATCGAAGTGAACAACAAAAACGGATTCAAACAGTTTGGTCAAATTTCTGCGTGAAATTGACAAGCCCGCTCGATGACTTGAGCGGGCTTGTTGGCGGGTATGATCAGTAAGACAGTCTGGAAATGGCCACACCTTGCATGTTGCCAACATCCCTCAGCCAAGTGCCCCCCGGAGGCGAGGGGTAGGTGGCGTTGATGTAACTGCGGTTGCCATTGCTGAACAGCAGTTTAAAAGTGCCAATGTCCTGAGTCGTCGTGGACCCCGTGCCCGTTCTGGGGTAACCAGTGACATGGTTGAATAGGTTAAACACAAAATCACTCTGCAGAAAGGGCACATTGTTCAGTTGCCCATTAGCCCATCGACCTACACCTGATTGATCAAAATAGTAAACAGTGGCCAAAGCCACATTGGTGCTGCCAGTTGGAGCCACTTGAAATGAACTGCCCCAACCACTCAGAGTCGGCTCGAACCATAATCCCGAGACTGAACTTGGGTTGGGGATTTTGGGTTCGAAATTTTCATCCAAGAACAAGGGTTGCATGCACCAACTGCCGGTTTGACCGTCTATGGTCCAATTAAATACTCCAGGTTGAGCACTGCGATTGACGCCATCGCATGCGCTGCTGTTGTTAACTGAAGAAAGTGCATAATCCAGGGTGAAGGAGCCTGCGTCTTGTGGTGTGGTTTGTTCGGTGTTGTCATCAAAAGTATACCGATAGAAATCGCCGCTTAATGAGTTGTTTTGGTAGTTCGATGTTTGAGCAATCATCCATTCTGGTTCACCATTGTTGTCATAGGTGTAAAATACAATGACATACTGAATGTTGTCGCCACTCCCAGCTTTGGTGATGTGCAAACCATGACCATTTTTTTCGGGATCAAACGAGTAGCCCCTGATAGGCTCACTGTAAACGGGAGATGATATGCTGCCCCAATTAGCGGCCTGAGGTATGGTCAATTCCAATGTTGATTTCATGTTGGCTGAATGGTTGTTACCGATATATTGGCCTCCGGCCACAGCTGGATTCAAAGCGGGATTAGAAAAATATTCAATGCGGCGACAAGTTTGTTTTTCAGGTGCGACGCTGGTATCCAAAACACAGCCATCATCTTCATTGTATCCCCCCATGATGGTTTGCCATTGATTGTTGGCATCAATCAGGCCATGATTGAGTGAATTGTTGATGTCTGGTTTTGAGTCTTCGGGATGAATTCCACCCAGCATGTGGCCAATTTCATGTATGGCAGTCAGATCTCCCAGTGCATAGGTGTCGGTACTGACGCCATAGGGTGATTCTGGAAAAAAAGTGTTGGCAGCGCCACCAACCCGTTCAAATGTGGGCCCCAGTTCAGTTTTGACGAATAAAAAGACGAGATCAGCACCCACATGATCACGCCTGATTTCGATGTCTGAAAACAGTTCGCTTTTGCTGCTCATCAGATTCACTATGTCTTCGCGGGTGTCTCCAAGAAAGTCAGAATTTATCATTTGTGCTGGGCCTGCTATAGAAATTTTGTGACTTTGATTGAAACCAACTTCACTGTTTTGCAACACTTGATTAAACTTGGTGACCACATTGCTGGCCAGCATGTTGGCATCAGTGACGTTGTTGGCGTACAAAAACAGAACCGAAACATCATGAACTGTGGGACTTGGTTTGGCACCTTCATTTTTATTTTGGAAGTTCACTTCTTTGGACTGTTGATCGTGTCCTTGAGGCAAGATTTGGCTCAGGTAATTGTGCTTGCGGTCTTCTGGGAAAATGGCTCGATAAATGCGGTGAGAAGCTGCAGAGGATTTGCTGATTGGTTCAATGATGTAACTTGAGCCGCTGATTCTGAGGTTTCCTAATGCACGTGACCCTTCAACCGATATGGTGAAATTGGCATTTGGGAATCTGTCTATGATGCCAGTGAGGGTTTTTATTCCGTGGATGTGATGGTCAATGTGTTCGACATACAGACTGATTTTTTGTGTAATCCCAGGTAAGGGCAGGGTCCAAGAATCGCCAACTTGGGTTTGGAGCATTTGTTCTGTGTTGATGGTGCCAACCGCCATTCGCTCTGGGTCCATGGTTGGGGGTAAGTCAGCCTGGCTGATGTGGTCCCAGGTGGCCCATTCATCGGCGATGAACAGTTCGTGGTTACTGAGTGCATGGCAGCTCCAGGTCAAGGTGGTGACCCATAGCACCATTTTGTATAAAGGGAGTTTCATGGTGATTCCTCATGGTTGGTTGTTTTGTTCCAGCAAAACCCTTCTGCTGGATACTCAATACCTTGAGCCAAGCCCTTTGTTTCATAAAGATCTTGGCCAAATACTGCCGCTATTTGGCCAATTATTGTTGATTTTGGGTGAATCAAGCACAGTCTGCTGATGCCGCATAAAAAACATTCAAGGTGTGTATCCAAGCGCTGCTGTTTTATAATTGGTTTGAATGGAGTGAATGACCCTCAAGGAAATTGATCTTGGGTATTGCAAAATTTTCTATAAGGATGTGGTTGTTGATCAATTGTGATCAGACCAATTCTTCTTTTTCATATGGTTTGTTATGACTGAAAACGAATCGACTGTTTCTGGCATGTGGACACCCAAGCGTTGGGTGGCGGTGTTGCTGGCATTCATATCGGCTCCCATTGGTTTTTTGTATTTGGGCCAAAAGCGCTGGGCTTGGTTTTATTTGTTGCTGAGCGTGGGCCTGGCTTTTTTGCGGTTTGGGGTGTTGTCCAAATACACCAATGATGAGGTGCTGTGGTTGTTTTTATTGACTCCTTTAACGGCCATGACCCATGCTTATTGGTTGGCACCCAGAATCAAAGAAATCAGAAAATGGTACAGCCGGTGGTATGGTTTGGCGGGCATCTTCATGTTGTTCTTCATACCATTCCTGACCATGCGGGTGTTCTTTTATGAAAATTACCGCATACCTGCTGGCAGCATGTTGCCCACCTTGCAAGTGGGGCAGCTCATTCATGTCAAAAAGTGGGGCTGTGGCAACTACCAATTTTGGAACATTCAATTCTTAAAGACCGAGCGCAATGATTCATGTCCGATCAAGCATGGCGATTTGATTGTGTTTGATTTCCCAATGAACCCGAAAGACAAATACATCAAGCGGGTGATGGCGATGGGTGGTGACCACATTCGCATTGATGACAAGCAAGTGTGGCTCAATGGCCAGCTGCTGCCGGCAGAGTGGATGCGCCAAGAGGACAGCCATGCTTATTGGCTTGAGACTCTGGGAGACATGCAGTATCAAGTGATCCACATCGATGGCCGTGAGGTGCCATTCAGACATGTCGATGTCACTGTCCCAGCGGGCCATTTGTTTGTGATGGGAGACAATCGGGATAATTCACATGACAGCCGCTCTTGGGGTGTGGTACCGATTGATCATGTGGTGGGCGTGGTTTTCTGAAGCCAGTCAAGCTATCTGCGGGCAAGAATCAGCGGTATAATGATTGGTCCTTGATGAAGTTTGTGAGGTCAGTATGAACAAAACCGATGTGCTGCAATTGTTGCAAGATCACCGCAATGAGCGGGGGATCAAGAACTGGCATGAGTTGTATCCAGACAGTCCGTTCAGCAGTTTGGGCATGGGTTTGACGGTGTTGCGCAAATTGGCCAAGCAGGTGGGCAAAGACCATGACTTGGCACAAGCGCTGTGGGACAGTGATGTGTATGAAATGAAAGTCATGTCGGTGTTGGTTGATGATCCCAAAGCGATCAGCCGTGAGCAAGTGGAGCAGCAGGTCGAAGACATTGATTTCGGCATGATGGTGCATGTCTATTCAGCCTGTGGTGCGCCAGTGGCAAAAACCCCCTTCATCGATGAAGTGGCGGTGGACTGGGCCCGCAGCGATGATGAGGTGCGCAAACGCTGTGCTTACGGTTTCGTCTATGAACTGTCCAAAAAGAACACCAAAAGCGCGCCGGATGATGCCTATTATGAGGCCATCCTAGATCACATTGAGCAAACCCACGAACAAGAAAACAACTGTGTGTTGTTGTCCATGGGGGCGGCTTTGATGGGGATTGGCAAGCGCAGTTTGCCGCTGAATCAAAGGGCCTTGAAAATTGCCCAAGACATCGGTCCCATCCCGGTGGAAAGTGGTAAAACCCAATGCGAACCCATGGATGTCAGCAAACACCTGACCAGTGAGTACATTTTGGGTAAATTAAAAGCCTGAACAGGGCCGGGCAGTCATGTGCCCGACCCTGTTCAATTCATTGCGTGGTTCAATAAGACAGTCGATCAATCACCACATTGGACCGATTCCATTGGCCAAACGGGTGGAAGGGATAGGCGGCCTGCAAAGTGACGCGATCACTGAAACGCCTTGCCAGTCATTGACGCCCAAGGGATGACACAAAACGTCGCTCTGATCAGCCATTCATGGCCGTGATGTGTGATGCATCGCCAGGCCCGATTTTTTCTGAATTCTGCATACCGTTTGGACCAAGATCTGGGCAAAAATGGCTATAATGGGAATTTGATTCATCAACCGCATTGGCGTGGTTGATGCAATAAAAACGACCCCAACCCATGACCCACGATCGCAAACAAGAAGTCACCCAATTGTTGAACCAATTCAAAGACGGAGATTCCCAATCCAATACCGAATTGATGGCCCTGATTTACCGGGAATTGCGGTCCTTTGCGGGCAACATCCTCAAACAGGAAAATCAGACCATCACCTTCCAAGCCACGGAGTTGGTCAATGAGGCTTATTTTCGTTTGTTCGACTCATCGGCGGCCGATTGGAATGACCGCAAACACTTTTTGTCTTCCGCCATTGTGGTGATGCGCCGTTTGCTGGTGGACCATGCGCGGAAAAAACACGCCCAACGCCGCATCCCCAAGAACCAACAAACCCCGTTTGAAGCGGTGTCGGCCATCACCGAATCATTGGATTTGGATGTGGTGGCATTGAATGACGCCTTGGACGACTTGGAAAAGCTGGATTCTCGCGGGGCCAAAATCGTTGAGTTGCGATTTTTTGGCGGCTTGTCGGAAGATGAGATCGCGCAATTTATGGGCCTGTCGCGCAGTACGGTGAATCGAGAATGGCAAGCCTGTAAATTGTGGTTGTTGCACCAATTGTGTGACCATGACGCCTGAGCAGTTTGCTTTGATGAAAGAGGTTTTGTTGGCAGCACAAGAACTGCCTGCTGACCAGCAGCAAGCCTATGTCCATAAGGCCTGTGGTGATGATCAAGCCTTGATCAAGGCGGTGTTGTCGATGTTGCAAGTCAAAGAGTCCACCTGGGCCCAGGCCATTGAACAGCCTGCCATCGTGCGCCATTTGAACGAGTCAAAGCGGCAAGAGGAACTGCCTGAATTGGCTGTGGGCGACCAAATACACACCTACACCATTGTCAAAAAAATTGGCACCGGCGGCATGGGCCATGTGTATGCAGCTCAGCAACAATATCCGGCCGAACGGCAGGTGGCCTTGAAATTGATCAAAAAATCGCCCAATCAGAAATATTTGATCAATGAAATCCAAATCCTGGCCAGTTTGAACCACCCAAACATCGCCACTTTGTATGAAATCAACCAAACCGAGCAAGGGCAAACTTACATTGCCATGGAATTGGTTGAGGGTTTGGACATGATCAGCTGGTGTCAGCAGCGCCAATGCAGCCAAGCCCAGCGCATCCGTTTATTTTTGCAGCTGTGTCAAGGCATTGCGTATGCCCATGAAAAAGGCATCATCCATTGCGACATCAAGCCCAGCAATGTGCTGGTCACAGAAGTCAGTGGGGCGCCTGTCGTCAAGGTGATCGATTTTGGGGTGTCCCAATTTCAAGACCAACTGGCCGAAGATAACAGCATTTCTGGTACGCCCAGTTACATGGCACCTGAAGTGATGCAGAGTCAAGCCAAGCCCCTGGCCGACACCCGCCGTGACATCTATGCCATGGGGGTGTTGTTGCGCAAGTTTTTGGACGATGTGCCTTTGAACCAAGACTTTCAAGCGATCATTGACCGCGCCACCGCAGCCCAGCCTGATGCACGGTATGGCGCGGTGCTGAGCTTGCGCGATGACATCCACCGGTTCTTTGATCGACGGCCCATCAGCGCCCGACCACACACTTGGACTTACCTCAGTGGCTTGTTCATCAAGCGCCGCTTGGGTGTGGTGCTGTTTTCACTGGCCCTGCTGGCCACGGTGGTGGCTGGCTATTGGGCCCAGCGCCAACAAGCTCAATTGGCCACCGAGCAGGCCCAGAAAGCCCAATTGGCCCAAGCCGAAGCCGAGGAAATGGCCACGTTCTTGACTGATTTGTTCAATGTGGCCAATCCGGAAAAAGGCCGTGAATCGGCGGTCACTGCCCAACAATTGTTGCACAATGCCAAGGACCAGTTGTTGGCTGTTGAGCAACCCACTTTGTCCGATGCCCGCTTCATGCATACCATTGGTTCGATTTTGACCCGCATGGATCAATTCGCCGATGCCGAAGCCTTGATCCAGCAGTCTTTGGCGGTGAAGCAGCGTTTGTTACCGGCCAACCACGAAGAAATCATCAGTGGTTTAAGCCAACTGGGATTGATTCACCGCAAAACCTTGGATTACGTTCAAGCTGAAAATACTTTGCTGGCCACCATTGAACTGGCCCAAACTCAAGAACCCGTCAATCTGGATCAGTTGGCTTATGCCCACAACCATTTGGGCAATGTGTATAACCAGACCAGGCAACCGGCCAAAGCCATTGAACAACACTTGGCTGCCATTGCATTGCGTCAACAGTTGGGCGATCGCAAGCATTTGGCCGATTCATACAACAATTTGGGGGTGGCCTATCGACAGCAAAAAGATTGGTCAGCCACCGCCAAGCACATGAATCAGGCCTTGGACATATATTTGGAAGTGTATGATGCCGATCACCCATTCATCGCCGCCATAAAGCACAACTTGGCATACGTAGAGGAGCAAGGTTTCAATTGGGATGTGGCCGATCAAATGCTCAAACAGGCAATCACTACCTGGCGCGAAGCTTATGGTCCAATACACAGCAACACTTTGATCGGCATCACCAACCAAGTATTGTACTTTCAACGGCGTCTGCGCTTTGCCGAAACGGTGCCGATTTTACTGGACGTCATTGATCATTTGGCTGCTGAAGGAGCGGTGGAAAAACAGGCTGATTTCTTGAGTCATCTGGGCAGAAGTCAGGCCCATCTGGGGCAGGTGGAACCAGCGCATGAGGCCCACATAAGGTCACTGCAATTGATTGAAGGTTTGGCTTTACAAGATACCCAATTGCCAGCCAAACTGCATTACCGGTTTGCTGAGTCTCTGCTGGAGTTGGCGGAATATGAAGCGGCTGCTGATCAAGTTAAGCACTCTCAACAAGCATTGTCAAAATTGCCATCTGAACACAATCTGCATTTGTACTTGAACAACCTGTTGGCCAAAGTTAAATCGAGGCAAGGGGATGGCGCGGCAGCCAAGGCCTTGTTCCAATCGGTGCTGGCCCACAACAAGCCTGACAACACCCGCAACCAAACCGAACAAGTGACGGCACTGTTGGGCTTGGGCAGGGTGCACCGCACTTTATTCGAATTAGAAGAAGCCACCGAAGTGTTGTTGCGGGCCTTGGCACTGAATGTTCAAGTTAATGGCGACGCCCACAAAACCAATGGACTGATTCATGCCGAATTGGGTCTGGTGTTTCATGACCTGGAACAACCTGAGCGCGCTGAAAATCACTTGAAAATGGCACTGCGCATACAGCAACGGGCTTTGCCGGCCAAGCACCCGGATTTGTTGGCCACCGAACACAGCATGACACAACTTGGGCTGGCCATGGCCGAATGATTGAGGCGCCTGCCATCAATTTCACTTTTTAACACCGCATTTGAAGCAAACCACACACTTTTCACGCTTTACATCAATAAGTCAGCAAAAAAACAGCCATCACCATGAATAAAAACTACCAACACATCAGATTCTTATTGTCATCTTTGATCTTGCTGCTGGGATTTCAAGCCCAGGCCGGCACCACTTTTTGTTTGGGCATTTCACCAGGCAACTGGAGCAGCACCAGCTCTTGGATCTGTGACACGGGCAGCGGTATTCCTGAAACCGACACCAACGTGCAAATCGTAAGCGCTTTGATTTTGGATGTGGATGCCACAATTCTGAATATTACCATTGATCCAGGTGCCGATTTAGATGTGGCCGCCAGTGCAGGCGGTTTGACCTTGCAGGTGAATGGAGATGATGTTGATTTGCGCAATGCACAAGTGGACTTGTCGGGTGACTTCAACATTGTGGCTACCAACAACCCTGGGCAAGAGGTCAATTTGGGTGAAGTGAATGGCCCACACAATTTGAACATCGTTTCAACTTCACAGATTGAATTTTTGAGTCCGGTGGGTGGTACCTTGCCCTTGAATGGGATTGTCACTGATACCGGCAGCGTGCTGTCAGTCTTTGCCGATGTCAGCACCTCAACTGATCAAACTTATAATAACGACGTGCGGTTATTTGCTTCCAGCACCATGATTGGGGCGGTGATCACTTTCAATGGCAATGTCTACTCTGAATCCGGAGCGGCTGATTTTGATTTGTACCTGGACGGTGATGCTGTATTCAATCAAGACGTTGGGTTCGGGTCTTTGAGCCCAGATGAATCCAATCGGGGTGATTCTTTCAGCTTGAGGAATTTGACCGTCAACGGTACCACCAACATCAATTCCGTGGGTTCGGCGATCATCACCACCGCAGGCTCACAAGAATATTTCGGCGCCATGACCATCACTGCTGACACCACCTTCACCAGTACTGATGGGTCACTCTTGCGGTTTTGGGAAGACATCGATGCCACGGGTCAGCACCTGGCATTCAACACCACGGGAACGACCCAATTCACCGATGCTGCATTCCTGGGCGATGTGATCATCCAAGCGGCCAGTGTCACCACCGATGCCGGAGGCACCACGGTGATTGAATATCGGGCTGATTTTCAAGTCAACAGCGATGACACCGCCACCACCTTCAACGACGCGGTCAGAATCGGACCCAGTACTTTCATGGAAGTCAATCAAACGGGCGCGGCTGATACGGTGTTCAATGACCAGGTGTTTCAAACCAGCGGTGGCCAAAAATACCTGGAAGTCAATGACGTCAGTGGTCAAACCATTTTCAATGGTCCGGTGTTGTTGGGCCGCATCATCACCAATGATGGTGCTGGCGATGATTCCACGGTGATCAACACCACCACATTCACCGTCGATCAAGGGGCATCCAATGAAGGGAGCATAACATTCAATGATCCTGTGAAAATCATGCAAGACATGACCATCGCCGAAACCGATGCCGGCAGCATCACCTTCAACAACACCCTGGATGCCGCAGATGGATTTTTTGAGGTCGATTTGGTCATCAACTCTGATAACGTGGTCAGTTTTGGCCCCATCGGAACGGCCAATGCGTTTTACACCTTAACCACCGATGCCGGTGGTTCCAGTGTGCTGAATGGCAACACACAATCCAGCTTTAATTTGATTTTTAATGACGCGGTGACCCTGAACCAAACCACGGCCATGTCTGCAGAAGTCATCTATTTGTATGAAGCTGTCAATTTACAGACCTTCGACCTGTCTTTGACGGGAATCGATGTCATATCACAGGGTGTGATCAGTGGCTCGGGCGGTTTGATCAGCACCTTGGATGGTGATTTGGACTTGCGCGGTGAAAACACTTACAGCGGTGTGACCCGCATCAACAACGGCGATTTGAGTTTGGCTTCGGCCCCATCGCAGAACAACATCAGTGCGTCCAATGAAATATTCCTGACCGCCGGCTCCACTTTGTTTCCACCTGGTTTCAGCTTTAATTTTGATTTGGCCAGTGGGCAAACCCTGTCTGGCGATGGCACCGCAGCCATTTCATTGTCTGCTTTGTCCGGTTCGGTGATCAGTCCTGGCGACGCGGCAGGCACCAACACCGGTGATCTGAGCTTCACCAGCTTGAGCATGGATACGGGCAGCACCTATGTGGCTGAAATCAACGGTTTGACTCCGGTGACTGAATATGACCAATTGAGTGTGTCGGGCATTAACCTGGACAGCTCACTGGGTGGGGGCGCCACCTTGGAAGTGGTGATGAACACTGATATCAATGCCGGTGATCAATTCATGTTGGTCAACACCCAAGGGGGCAATGCCGTGGCCAACACCTTCAATGGGTTGCCTGAAGGGGGCACGGTGACTGCCTCCAATGGCAGCCAATTCAACATCACATACCAAGGGGGGGATGGCAACGACGTGGTTTTGTCAGGCTTGTGTAACGGGGTCATCACAGTGAGCAATGATGCCGACAGCGGGCCTGATACCTTGCGTCAAGCAGTGTTGGACGTGTGTCCTGGGGGTACCATCAATTTTGCCGCCGACTTGAGCATCACCCTGGTCAGTGAAATCGAACTGGAAGCGGACATGACCATCGACGGTTCTGGCCAAAACGTGACCTTGTCTGGCGGTGGCAGCAACCGCATTTTCAATGTTGATGTGGGTGTGGCGGTGAATTTGTATGCATTGAATGTCAACAATGGTTTTGACCTCGGTGAGGGCGGTGGCATCATCAGCAATGGCAACCTGACCATTGTTGACAGCACCTTTGATGGTCACGTATCAAGCTCCGGACCACTCGGCGGTGGCGCCATTTACAACAGCAATTTCGGCACTTTGACTGTTTCGGAGAGCACCTTCACCAACAACTTGGCCGGCAAGGGTGGCGCCATCTTCAATGACGGTGGTACCTTGAACATTGAAATCAGTACCTTCAGCCAGAATGGCAGCAATGCCGGTGAGGGTGGGGCGATCCACAACCGCGGTACCTTAATCGCCACCAATGTGACCATCGCGGGCAATGGACAAGCCAACACCACCGGTGGTGGTTTGATGACCTGGAATGGCAACCAAACCCTGAACAACACCTTGATCGCTGACAACAATGGGTCGCAAGACTGTTACATCGAGTTGAGCAACAGCAGCCAGAGTAACAGCAATTCCTTGATCGAAAGCGGTAATTGCGACGCGGCTTTGACCGATGATCCCCAATTGCAGGCCTTGGCCAATAACGGCGGCAACACACAAACCATGGCTTTGGCTTTGACTTCACCAGCCGTCGATGCCGGCAGTGATGCCCTGTGTACCGTGGAAGATCAGCGCGGCTTGCCCCGTCCGCAATTGGCAGCTTGTGACATCGGTGCTTATGAAACCGAATACCTGGGCATCATCCATGTTGACCAAAACAGTCAAAAACGCGCCGGTACGTGCATATTGGGTGCTTGTTGGCAAAACGCTTATGACAATTTAATCGACGCCCTGGAAGTGGCAGGCCCCACCTCACAGATCTGGGTGGCTGCTGGGGTTTACTTGCCCGATGTCGATTCAGGTGGCAACAGCGATGACCCGAGTGAGGCTTTTGAAATTCCCGGTGAAGTTTCGGTCTATGGTGGCTTTGCGGGCACCGAAACCGCTTTGGAGCAACGGGATTTCAATGCCAACCTCACTGTATTGTCGGGTGACATCGATGAAAACGACACCGATGTCAATGCCGATGGGGTGATTGAAGCGGTGGCCGACATCAACGGCACCAATGCCTACCATGTGGTAGACCTTTCTGACCCGGACGTGGTGTTGGATGGTTTCACCATCACCGCCGGGTTCAATGACAACGGTCCGCCACCGGCCAGAACAGGGGGAGGCGTGGAGTGCAACACAGCCAACAGCGCCGGTCACGTGCTGAGTCATTTGGTGCTGCAAGGCAACTGGGCTGAATTTTCAGGCGGCGCCATGTATGGATGCAACAGCACCATCAGCAATGCCTTGTTTGTCAATAATGAGTCAGCCAACAACGGGGGGGCGGCCACCTTCACCAGCCAAGCCACACCCACATTGGATCAAGTCAGTTTCATCGGCAATTCAGCCGTCAACAACGGCGGTGCCATTGTGCACCAAGCCATCGAGATGGATCGGGTCTATTTTGCTGGCAACTCAGCCGGCGGCAGTGGCGGTGCCCTGTATGCGTCCAACGTTGCCGTGGTCACCAATTCACTGTTCAGTGGTAACGCCGCTGGCAGTGACGGGGGAGCCGTGTACCTATTGGCCCCAAGTAGTTTCACCAATGTCACCATGACCGGCAATGTGGCGGTTGGCGATGGTGGTGCCATTTATCATTTGGGTGGCCCGGTGAGGGGTGGTAACACCGCCATTGAGAACAGCATTGTGTGGAACAACGAGGACATTTCTGGTGTCGGTACCGTCGGTGCAAGTAAATCTGGTGGTGGTGATGTCATCTGGTCCCACAGTTTGGTTCAAGGCTCGGGAGGCAGTACCGCTTGGAATAACGCAGCTGGGATTGATGCTGACAACAACATCGACCTGGACCCTGATTTTGTCCAAGACGTCGATTTGATGGCCGTGCCCACCGTCGCTGGCAACGCCCGCCTGACCTTGGGTTCAGCCGCCATCGGCAGTGGCAACAATGCCGTGGTCAGCACCACCGAAGATTTGGATGGCAATGCCCGGATTGATGGTGGAACCGTTGACATGGGTGCCTATGAGTACGGCGATTTGATCTTTGCCCACGGTTTTGAATAATTCCCTCACCCTGGAAAAACCTGGGTTGATGTTGGGGCGGATCTTCCGCCCCTTTTTTGTGCCTGAGTAATGACCTGTTGGCACTCAGGCAAAATCACTGGCGGCATGGCGTTCGCTTAATTGGAATGCCTCATCTCCCCAGTTGCGGTTGACCCGGCGGCCGCGTTGGACGGCTTCACGTTGATCAATGGCTTTGGCCCAGCGCAACACATGCCGGTAGTCGTTGACTTGGAGAAACTCTGCGGCATCATACAGCCGACCCAAAACCAGGGCCCCATACCAAGGCCAGTTGGCGATGTCGGCAATGGAGTATTGATCACCCGCCAAATAGTCATGCTTGGCCAGGTGTTGGTCCAACACATCCAATTGCCGTTTGACCTCCATGGTGAAGCGGTCAATGGGATACGCCATGGGTTCGGGGGCATAGCTGTAAAAGTGACCAAAGCCACCACCCAAATAAGGGGCGCTGCCCATCTGCCAAAACAACCAATTCAGGCATTCGGTGCGGGCCGATAATTCGGTGGGCAGGAAGGCATTGAATTTGTGCGCCAGGTGCAACAAGATTGAGCCTGACTCAAACACCCGGATGGCTTGCTCGCCACTCAAATCCAACAAGGCCGGGATTTTTGAGTTGGGGTTGATGGCCACGAAATCACTGCCGAATTGGTCGCCTGCATTGATGTCGATCAGATAGGCATCGTATTCGGCGCCGGTGTGTCCAGCGGCCAGCAACTCTTCAAACATCACTGTGACTTTAACGCCATTGGGTGTGGCCAAAGAATACAATTGGAACGGGTGCTCACCGCGGGGCAGGGTTTGTTCCTGTCGGACGCCGGCGGTGGGGCGATTGATGTTGGCAAACTGGCCACCGTTACCGGGTTGCCATTGCCAAATTTTCGGTGGTTGGTAAGTCTTTTCTTGGGTCATGATTGGGTCCTGGGTTGTGTGTTGTTTGAGAAAGGATAAATCCTTCCAACAGACCGACAGCTTAATGGGTTCATCGCAAAAAATGTGTCAAAGCCCATCTGGCTGCCTGGTGAACCACATGGACAGGTGACCTGTGTTACCATGTTTTTTTCTCTTGTTTATTAGTTTGCGCCATGAAAATCCAATTGTTCCCAACCCCAATTCGCATTTTGTGCTTGTGTCTGTTGACCACCGTGGTCACAGCGGAGGAATCATTACCCCAATCCGGATTGGATGAGGTGCAGTTCAATGTGGTGATGGTCAACCACGAAGGTGAATCAATGACTTTGGATCCGGCGTTTTTGAGCCATGCGGTGTTTAACTTTCCGGTGATTTCCGGGGGTGTTTTTGGCAGTCCCGATGCCGGACAAGACCGCCAATTGCTGTTTGCTGATGACCAAAACCAGATCAAGCTGGACTTAAAGGCCGAGCAGAAACGCATCGCCAAAGCCGCGAAAAAGTTGCAACCCAGGTTTCAAGAACTGGGCTTGAAAGTGGACTCCAAACGGACCAAACTGGTGCGGCTGGGCACCTTCGCTTATCATTTGCAAAATCCCGAGTATGTGGCTGGCATTGCAGTGGCGCCAGTGGGTGAACCTGAAACCCTTTTGATATTGGTGTATTTTGATCGCCGAGCCGAATTGACCGGCGACATCGTTTTGGGTGGTGAATTGTATCAGCATCAAATCAGCATTCCCAAAAAAGGCTTTTATTGGATTGAAGTGGACACTTTGGAAGCGGGTATGTACCAACTCAAACGCGCACCGAATCACCGGCAAGTCGAATTGGTCATCAGTGTCGCTGAAAACCAGGCTGGAACACCCGCGTTGACCGCACTGCAGTGATTGACTGAAGGCCTTTCAAGCCATTCGGTCGAAGTCCGACCCCAAAGAATGAATGGCGTTCGTCCATGCCCTCAAGATGCCTGAATCGGCGTTTTTCTTTATCGGGTGGTACTGCAATTCACGATTCGTGAATTGACACCAGGCCCAAAAATGACCGTTTGACGAAGCCAATGACCCCATTGGCGAAAAGTCGATTGTACTTGGATTTGGTTTCATTAGGATGGGTTGTGTCTGATCAACCATGAGGAAATAATTCAATGAAATCAACGTTTAACAAAGCAACATTCTGGGCCCAGGCAGCGGCATTGACCACCTTCAGTCTGGCGGCTTCAGCGGCGGAATTGGTGGTGTCGGTCGACTCGATTAAGAACGATGAAGGGCATTTGATGGCTCAGCTGTTTGCCGGTGAAGAGAACTACAATCAGGGCAAGGCACACGCCAGCTTGATGGTGGCGGCCAAACAAGGCGTGGGTCAATTGACCTTCACCGATTTGGCTCCGGGTGAATACGTGGTGCGGATGTTTCATGATGAAAACAACAACCAACAAATGGACGCCAATGCCTTTGGCATGCCGACCGAAGGCTATGGCTTTTCCAACCAAGCCGTGGGCAACATGGGACCGCCACAATACCGCGACATGGTGGTTGAAATCACCACCGCAGAAGAACAAGCCACCACCGTCGCACTGATGGTGTACCTGTGAAGGAGGCCCGCATGAAACGCCGTGAATTCGTCACACAATTGAGTTTGTTGGGGGCTTTGGGCTTGGCCCCCAAGATGTTGTTGGCTGCCGATCAGCTGGTCGCTGGCAACCTCAGCACCCTGCAGCGCTTTAACCAGGCACTGCCCAAACAACCGAAATTGGTCGGTTATGCCAATTACACCCAAGAGCGGGTGGTGGACCGGTTGACCATCGAAGGGCAATTCCCCAAACAACTGCGGGGGCAACTGTTTCGCAATGGTCCGGCCTTGTTCGAACGGGGGGGGCTTCGCTATGGTCACTTGTTCGAAGGTGATGGCATGATCCATGCCTTTGATTTCAAAGACGGCCAGGTGTCCTATCAAAATAAGTTCGTGCGCACCGATAAATTCGTGGCCGAGCAAGCGGCCGATCGATTTTTATACGATTTCAGTGGATTGGGCATCGAACAACCCAGCCCCATCACCAGTGCCGACAGCATCAACCCGGCCAACACCAATGTGTTGCCAATCGGTGACGACATATGGGCCCTGTGGGAAGCCGGATCGGCCCACAAATTGGATCCCAACACTTTACAGACCAAAGGCAAGGTCACTTTGGACCCCGGGTTGAAAGGCATGCCATTTTCGGCCCATCCCAAAGTCGATATTGATGGCACGATTTGGAATTTTGGTTTGGATTACGGCTCGGGTAAAATCATTTTGTACCGCTTGAAACCCAACGGACAATTGGACCGCTTTGGCTTGATTGACAGCCAATACCACGCCATGTTGCATGATTTTTTGGTGACCGAAAAACACATTTTGGTGATCTTGCCTTCGCTGACCATCAAACCAGACGCCCCCAGTTTCATGCAGCGACAAACCTTCGCCAATGACCAGCCCATGCGGGTCTTGGTGGTGGATAAAAATGATCTGACGGTGCGCTCGACCCATGAATTCCCGCCGTGTTTCTTGTTCCACTTTGGTAACGCCTGGGAAGACCGCGATGGCACCATCCACTTCGACGGCTGTCGCTACCGCAATTTGGACATCATGCAAGTGATTGAACAGGTGATGGTCGGTCAAACCGTGCCGAATCAACATGCTTTCAGCCAAACCGTGAAATTCACCATCCGGCCCAATGGACACACCGACCAACAGGTGTTCGCTGGCATCAGCGAATTCCCAAGAATCTACCCATCACAGACGGGCATCATGAATCAAAAGGTCTTCACCATCGGCGGTCAACCTGAGGGCGGCTGGATGCAATCGGTGCGTTCGTTGAATGTGCACACCGGTCAAGAGGATGCATACGATTATGGCGATGATTACTTGGTGGAAGAACACATCGTGGTTGAGCGCGATGGCCAACCAGGAAAATCCGGGTGGTTACTGGGTACGGCCTTGCATTGGCCCAGCAAAAAAACATGTGTCAATGTTTTTGAAGCGGAAAACATCAGCGCCGGTCCCTTGGCCAAGGCGTGGTTGCCGTTTCACATCCCACTGGGCTTCCATGGCAATTTCCGCTCTTTGGCTTGAAATGTGTAAACGGGCCCTAACTGAGCAGGCCGTGCTGTTTCAGTTGGGGCAGGTATTTTTGTGAAACCGGCACTTCCATGTCGTTGTGCAAAATCAGGGTGGCTTTGCGCGTCTGCTTTTTGACTTGTTTGATGGCGTCCAAGGCCACCCACCATGAGCGGTGAACTTGTATGCCGGGATAGTGCTCCAGTTCCACCAAGGCATCCTTCATGCGTAGCAGCATCATGTGATCACCGCGTTCGGTGTAAACCTTCAGGTAATGGTCTTCCATCGAAAAACAAATCAATTCAGTGCCCAACTGGTGGGGCAAGCGTTGGATGAAGCGGTTGTCCTTTGGCGGGTTGGTGGTGGTTGCCGTTTTGGCGTTTCTGGCTTGTTCCAACAGGTGCCCGAACACATTCAGAATCAGGCTGAGGATCAGCACTTTCGGGTAATAAAACTGCAGGCTTTGTGGGAAGCGCAAGGAAGAGTCAAAAAACAGCTGCGAGGTCCAATCAACAAAGAATGACAAAAACACCGCACCGATCACCGAGGTGATGACCAGCTTCAGGTAGACATTGAGGTTTTTGTTGGCCAGCCAATTCTGACAGAACCGTTCAGTCAAGGAAAAGATGGCATGGCCCACGCCAATCAAGATCACCCAATACAGCAAGCGCTGTCCCAAGGGCATCTGAAAACTGCCAAATGGGCCCAAATACCCCACGCCCAAGCCAATGGCCAAGGTGATCAAGACGGTCATGAGGCTGGGTAAGGGCAGGTGGTGGCGTTTGTTCAAGTCCATGTTGTGTGATGTGGGCTACAGTATGGGTATTTGATCCTGCCATTATATCACTGCGGTCAAAAGGCTTGGCTGCGCGGCAGGACTTTTCGTCATTCTGTTGACCAAACAGGCTAAAATACGGTCTCTTGTTAAGCATGCACACCGATGGAAATCAAAACCCACTTTCTCGACAACCTCAGGATTTCGGCCACTTTTGATGATTACGAAGTGATCACGGATCAACCGATTCGTTACAAAGGCGATGGTTCAGCGCCCAGTCCGTTCGATTATTTTTTGGCCTCCTCGGCCTTGTGTGCGGCTTATTTCATCAAGGTGTATTGCCAAGCCAGGGACATCCCCACTGAGCACATCCGGCTGGCGCAAAACAACATCGTTGACCCAGAAAATCGCTACCAGCAGATTTTTAAAATCCAAGTCGAACTGCCCGAAGGATTGAGTGACAAAGACCGCCAGGGGATCGTGCGTGCTGTCGATCGTTGCACGGTCAAGAAAGTGATCCAAACCGGTCCTGATTTCCAGGTTGAGGTGGTGGAGAGCTTGGCGTCTGATGCCCAAGCGATGTTGATGGATGTGACAGATGCAGGCGGTGAAACCTATATTTTGGGCAAAGATTTGCCGTTGGAGCAGACCATTGAGGACATGACCGGGGTGTTGCAACAGCTGGGCATGAAAATCGAAGTGTCATCCTGGCGCAACATCGTGCCGCATGTGTGGTCATTGAACATCCGTGATGCCGCGTCGCCTTTGTGTTTCACCAATGGCAAGGGCAGCACCAAACAAAGCGCTTTGTGTTCGGCTTTGGGTGAATTCATTGAGCGTTTGAATTGCAATTTTTTCTATAACGATCAGTACTTTGGCGAAGAATTGGCGCATGCTGAATTTGTCCATTATCCCAATGAGCGCTGGTTCAAACCTGGCCCCGATGACGCCCTGCCAGAAGGCCTGTTGGATGACCATTGTTGGGCCATTTACAATCCCGATGGTGAATTGCGGGGCTCGCATTTGATTGACACCAACTCGGGGAATGTCGAGCGGGGCATCTGTGCCATTCCTTATGTGCGCCAGTCTGATGGTGAAACGGTGTACTTTCCGTCGAATTTGATCGAAAACTTGTTTTTGAGTAATGGCATGAGTGCCGGCAACAACCCCGATGAAGCCCATGTGCAGTGCTTGTCTGAGATTTTTGAACGGGCCGTAAAAAAGCAAATCATTGAACAAGAAATCGTGCTGCCGGATGTGCCGCCTTCGGTGTTGGATAAATACCCGGATGTGTTGGCTGGCATCGCCGCTTTGGAACAACAAGGCTTTCCGGTGGTGGTCAAAGACGCGTCTTTGGGTGGTCGTTTTCCGGTGATGTGTGTGACCCTGATGAACCCCAAAACCGGAGGAGTTTTTGCGTCATTTGGGGCGCATCCCAGTTTTGCGGTGGCTTTGGAGCGCAGTTTGACTGAATTGTTGCAAGGGCGCAGTTTTGAAGGCTTGAATGACGTGCCCAAGCCCACTTTCAACAGCCTGGCGGTGCAAGAGCCGGAAAACTTTGTCGATCACTTCATCGACTCCACCGGGATCATTTCCTGGCGCTTCTTCAGTGATCGGGCTGACCATGCCTTTCATGAGTGGGACTTTTCCGGCAGCAATGCCGAAGAGGCGGCGGCGTTGTTCGCCATACTGCAGGATTTGGGTAAACAAGTGTATGTGGCTGAGTTCAATGTTTTGGGCACCTCGGCCTGTCGCATCCTGGTGCCGGATTACTCTGAAGTGTATTTGGTGGAAGATTTGATTTGGGACAACACCAACAAAGCCTTGGCCTTTCGGGAGGACATTTTGACCATCCACCGCTTGGATGAGGCCGCCTTGCAGGCCTTGCTGGACCGATTGGAAGACAGCCAGTTGGATCAATACATGGACATCCGCACCTTAATCGGGGTCGAATTCGATGAAAACACGGTGTGGGGACAGTTGACCATTTTGGAATTGAAAATCATGCTGTCATTGGCCTTGGGTCAATGGGTCGAGGCCTTGGATGGGGTGGCTGAATTCCTGCAATACAACGACAACACGGTTGAGCGCAACCTGTATTATCAGGCCATGGAAACCGTGTTAGAAATCACTTTAGATGAAGAGTTACAACTGTCTGATTTCATGCATAATTTAAATCGCATGTTCACGCCTGAGGTGATGCAACGTGTGGTGAGTAATGTCCATGGTGAAGACCGCTTTGATGGACTGACCCCAACTGACATGCGGCTGACAGGTGTGGACAAACATTTGCGTTTATTGGAAAGCTATCAGAAGCTGCACCAGGCCAGGGCGCGTGAAGCGGCAGCCGAGCGTGCCTCATGAGGCACCGTCTTTGTTACAATGTATCGCAGTCTTGAGTCGCTGAGATGACCATGCCCAGTCCCCGAAAATTTTTTCACGCCATCAGTTACCTGCAATACCCGTTGTTGTTGGCAGCGGTGGGTTTTTATGTGCCATTCGTGATTTCTTTGCTGAACAAGCAACCCGATTGGGCGGTGTTGAACCACGTGTTGATATTGTTTGGGGTGTCACTGAGCTTTTCGACCTTACAAGACACCACCACCACGCAAAACAAACTGTCAGAAAAGGTCTGGCAACACCCCACCAAGGGCAAAGTGGCCCTGGTCATCATCGCCATCATGGCTTTTGGGTTCATGGCAGTGGGCCTGCTGGCCTTGATGTGGTTTGAAGCCGATCAGACCCAAAGTGTGGCGGTGGGACTGACGGTACTGGGCATTGGCATGCTGGGCTTATTGAAAGCGGCGATCGAAATGTTTGATAATCACCGTTTGGATAAAAACCCTCAGTGACGCAGCCCCAGGATCAGACTGAGCGTCCATACGGTGGTTTTGATGCCCAAAACCACCATCAAGATAATCAACAACATCAACATGGGCCACCCCGCAACTACAAGACTGCCTCAGTTTATGGTCGCACCGTCTCAAACTCATGAAGTTCAGATCAAGTTTTGATGACAAAGTCGACAGGGTTGCATGAGGACCATGCAAACCCATTTTTGCGAAGAGAAAGCATATTGGCATGAAAATGATTGCCTCTATTTCTCAGTGAGCACCCTTCGCTGCTTTGTTTTGTGCTTGCGATTGAGGTGCTGTAGATTCCTGCTTTCGCAGGAATGACGGTTCTGTTATTTATTTACCCACCACTGCGTCATTCCCGACCCCGATCGGGTATCTCTGTTTGTTTGCATTTCAGCCTTGAATTGATTTTTGCCACACAAGCCAAAAACCCTTTCGAATGTTCGCTGGAATGACGGTTCTGTTGATTTTTCTCACCATGACGTCATTCCCGACCCCGATCGGGAATCTTAGTTTGTTTGCACTTACAGCCATGAGTTGATTCTCATCACACAAACCAGATGTCCTGTCACACATGCGTAGGAATGCCGGCTTTTTTTACCCACCATGACGTCATTCCCGACCCCGATCGGGAATCTTAGTTTGTTTGCACTTACAGCCATGAGTTGATTCTCATCACACAAACCAGATGCCTTGTCACACATGCGTAGGACTGCCGGCTTTTTTTACCCACCATGGCGTCATTCCCGACCCCGATCGGGAATCTTAGTTTGTTTGCACTTACAACCATGAGTTGATTCTCATCACACAAACCAGATGCCTTGTCACACATGCGTAGGACTGCCTACCCACCATGGCGTCATTCCCGACCCCGATCGGGAATCGCTGTTTGTATGTATCCCAGCCTTGAATTGATTTTGACCACATGTACCAAATATTCAGTCTCATTGAGTCAGCGAGGTCATCCAATGATTTCATCCCACAAGTCAATCCAGTTTGGGTTAAGTTCTTCAATCAACTGGACTTTCCATTGTCGTTTCCATTTTTTCATTCGTTTCTCTCTGAGAATGGCTTGTTCAATACATTCGTACTGTTCATAATAAACCAATTGGGTGATTTTATATTTGGATGTGTGACCATCAATGAAGTGGTTTTTATGCTGCCACACTCGAGTGATCAATTGCGCAGTAACTCCGATATAGATGGCGCCACCCTTCTTATTGGCCATGATGTAAACATAAGAATATTTCACGTTATTTAGTTTCTGATTGGTTCTGGTCTAATCAGACCAAAAAAATCTTGTGCTTTTAATGGGTGTATTCTGATCATGTCAGTCATGGATATGACAGGGCAGTTGAATATGTGGTGTTTTGAATGAATTTTTATGGGTCCTGAAACTTAGATTCCTGCGTACGCAGGAATGACGGTTCTGTTGATTTTTCTTACCATGGCGTCATTCCCGACCGCGATCGGGAATCTCTGTTTGTTTGCACTTACAGCCATGTGTTGATTCTCATCACACAAACCAGATGCCCTGTCACACATGCGTAGGACTGCCGGCTATTTTTACCCACCATGACGTCATTCCCGACTCCGATCGGGAATCGCTGTTTGTTTGCATTTCAGCCTTGAAATGATTTTTATCACACGAGCCAAATACCCTTTCGAATGTTCGCTGGAATGACGGTTCTGTTGATTTTTCTCACCATGGCGTCATTCCCGACCCCGATCGGGTATCTTTGTTTGTTTGCACTTACAGCCATGAGTTGATTCTAAACACAAGCCAAAAACCCTTTCGAATGTTCGCTGGAATGACGGCTTTGTTGTTTTTTTCTCACTATGGCGTCATTCCCGACTCCGATCGGGAATCGCTGTTTGTTTGCATTTCAGTCATGAGTTGATTGTGACCACACAAGCCAAACACCCTGTCACACGTGCGCAGGAATGACAGTTTATTACTTTTTCAACCACCATGACGTCAATCATCATGTACTTAACTGTCGCCATTCTGTGGCCTGACCACAGAATCCAGGCAGGCTGAGTCAAAACATCTGATATTTTCAAAAAAAACACACTGATTAGCACCTGGATCCTGCGGTCAAGCCGCAGGATGACGAGAATCTACCTGAATACCAAAGCACAGTTTTTGGTGGTTAATTTTATTTATCAATGTAACGTATGAGTCTCTCAGCAGACAGTTGTCGGCTCTGATAAAAAATATTCGGCCAGCAGTTTCTGTCCGCAGGAATGACGGGTTGCTTATTTAATTCATGATTTTCCAGAAGCATGTTTTTTTGATCGGAGTAGCTTTGGTTAGGGAATGTGGGTCCAGTGGGCAGATGAATGGGTTAATAAAATCATTGAGCAAGTTCACAATGTTGTTGAAGAAAAATCTGGTAAGATATTAATAGTTATGGCAAAAAGGGGCACAAATGGGCATGCATTCGGTGGTTACTCAAGGCATTGAATTCAGTGGCATCATAAGCGAGCGGAGGGGTGGTGATGGATTTTAGCTGGGTGGCCATGGCTTTGAATGACTTTTTGTGGATTGGCTTAACCTTTGTCCTGGGTTTGGTCGCACAAAAAATAGGCCTGCCACCCTTGGTGGGTTTTCTGACCGCAGGCTTCATCCTCAGTACCCAAAACATCGTTGATCAAGGTTTGTTGAAAATCATGTCTGATTTGGGCATCACCTTGTTGTTGTTCACCATCGGTTTAAAAATCAACATCAACAACCTGGCCCGGCCACAAGTCTGGGCGGTGACCTTGATCCATTCGTCCGTCATTGTGGTGGCCTTGTTGGCCATTTTCAGCCTGTTGATCGTGGCAGGGGTGTCGGTGTTCGTCGATTTGTCCTGGCAACATGCTTTGCTGTTGGCTTTTGCTTTGAGTTTTTCCAGTACCGTGTTCGTGGTTAAAGTGATGGAAGAACGGGGTGAATACGACGCCTTGCATGGTCGCATTGCCATTGGTATTTTGGTGATTCAAGACATCTTGGCGGTGGTGTTCCTGGCATTCACCGCCAACAAAGTGCCGACCATCTGGGCCTTGGCCTTGCTGTTGTTGATTCCTTGTCGGTTCTTGTTGCGTCGCTTGTTGAACACCGTGGGGCACGGTGAGTTGTTGGTGTTGTTTGGCTTTTTATTGGCCATTGGTGGCGCCGAAGTGTTTGAAATCATGGGGGTCAAAGGGGATTTGGGTGCCTTGATTTTGGGGGCCTTGCTGGCCAACCACCCCAAATCCATCGAGTTGGTGAAGAAGATGCTCAGTTTCAAAGACCTGTTCTTGCTGGGGTTCTTTTTGTCGGTGGGCTTGTATAGCCAACCCAACATGGACACCCTGTTGCTGGCCTTGCTGCTCACGCCATTGGTGTTGCTCAAGTCTTGGTTGTTTTTCGTGTTGTTCACCCGTTTCCAGCTGCGCGCCCGCACCGCACTGTTGTCGACCATCAATTTGAGTAATTTCAGTGAGTTTGGCTTGATCGTGCTGGCCATCGGCGTGGCGCAACAGTGGATCCATGAATCCTGGTTGGTGGTGATGGCTTTGATGATTTCTTTTTCTTTTGTGGTCTCTGCGGTGTTGAGCACCTTTTCCAATGAGTTGTACAACAGCAACCGCAAGTGGTTCAAACGGTTCCAAAGTCGGGAACGTCTGCCTTTTGATCCGGTGTTGAACATCGGCAAAGCCGAAATTGCCATCATTGGCATGGGCACCATTGGCACCGGCGCCTATGACCAACTGTGTCAATTGCACAAAAAGTTGGTGGTGGGCATTGATGTCAATGTCTACAAGGTGTTGAACCACAAAAAAACCCATCGGCATGTGGTGCTGGGGGATCCCAGTGACGCCGATTTTTGGGACCGGGTGAAAAAGATCCACCGCCTGAAATTGGTGGTGCTGACCTTACCCAATTTTGCCACCACCTTGGAAGTGGTGAAGATGATGAAGGAAATGGGCTACAAAGAGCGCCTGGTGTCCATCGCCAAATTTCCTGAGGACATCGCTGCTTTGGAAGAGGCTGGGGTGGACATGGCGGCCAATATATTCACTGAGGCCGGTGCCGGTTTTGCCAGCCACATCATGGATACCGAGGCCATTTCCGGCCATTTGAACATCGATCAGCCGCCGGAACAAACCACATCTGTCACCTGATATGAACCAGCGCCTACTCAGTCAGTTGGGTCGGCGATGCTGATCTGGTTGCCGCCGTTTTGCTTGGCGGTATACAAGGCTTGGTCGGCACGCATGAACAATTGATGAAAGTCTTCACCTGCCGACAACTGGGCAATACCAAAACTGCCAGCCAGGGTGGTTTCACCGATGATGATTTCACTGACGGCTTGCTGAATGCGCTGAATCACCAGGGTGGCCTCCTGGCTGCTCAAATCAGGCAGCAACAGGACAAACTCATCACCGCCAAAACGCGCAATCACATCGTTCTTGCGCAAGCTGTTTTTGGCGTGGTCACTGACTTGTTGCAAAGCTTGGTCACCCACTGGATGGCCGTATTGGTCGTTGATTTGTTTGAAGTCATCCAAATCAAACACCACCAAGGACAACGGTGTTTGTTGCGCATGGCTGTTGGCAATTTCCGCTTCGGCCCGTTGCTCCATGTGGGGGCGCGAAGACACTTGTGTGAGGGCGTCGGTTTGTACCTTGATTTCCAGTTCCCGGTTGTAGGCTTTGAGCTGAGGAATGGCGATGCCAAACAAGGCATTGGCCGCAATCACATTGATGGCAAATTGATAAACCATCACATGGTCCATCAAACCCAATAAATTCACCAACAAAGCGATCAAAACACTGCTGACCGCCAGGCTCACGACATTGAATTTGGGGCTTTCGGTGCAGGCAATCCACATGTGGGTTACGGCCAGGAAGAAAATGGCAAAAGAACTTTCTTGGGTGCCAATCCAAAAGGCCAGCAACATGGTCAATATGATCAAGGCCACATTCAATGACATTTTGTAAATCAGGCTTTTGACCGAGCCCAAGTCGTCTCGAACGAACTCATTCAAGTTCATGTTCGGGTCGGGGAAGAAACGCAGCAAGACCCCGCTGAACAACGGCGCCAAGACCACCACCCCGGCCATGTCGCCAATGAAAAATGGCAGCAAGGTTTGTTGCACATCGGCTCGCGGCATCTGGTCGGTGAACACCAAAGAGCTGATCACCAAGGTGGTCACCACGAAAGCGGTGATGCCTGCCACCACCAAAAATGTGACGATCAATTGCGGGGCTGAATGGTTTTCTTTCAACGACAACCTGACGATGATGTGGGCCCCCAACCAGTAGGGCACCATGTGCGCCAGGCCAAACAAAAATCCGGCCCAAGCCGATTGTGGCAGACTCAAGGGGATTTGATAGATGTCGATTTGCCAAATGGTGATGACGATGGCCCCGGCCATGATGGGCAACGCCGCGCGTCTACCCAACACCATGAAACAAGCGAAGGTGAAGCCAGACACCGGAAACCAAACACTGGCGTGGTTGGTGTACTCCACCAAACGGCCGGCTTGCCACACCGCCAACCAAGCGACAAACAATACCATGGTGCGCAGCACCATGGATTGGCTGAGGGTGTTGCTGAGTTTGTCACTGAATGTCATGTCGCTGCGATTTGAAGCCAATTGCTGGGCAGTCATCCAGCGCTGGTGTAGGGACTTTTCCAGTAATACACGGTGCCATCATCACTGGCCCCGACCACTGCACTGCCATCGCGTGAAATCTGCATCGGCCAATTCATCATGAAGGTGGGTTGCTGGATCACCGTCGACCCATCGGCCACTTTGAACAGGTACAGGTTGCCGGCCGATTCGGTGGTGGTTTGGCCCACGGGCTTGCCATCGGTGGCGGTGACATGGGTGGTGCCATGATCCATGGACACCCCCGGGTTGGCGCCATAAGACAATTCCGCTTGCCATTGGGCTGTGGCGGTACCGCTGACATTTTCCACCAAATACAACAGCCCGCCTTTGGTACCTCCTGAGAGGTTGGCGCCGCAAGCCACCAAGGCATTGCCTGAAGTGTTGATGCCGATGGCCACGGCATAGGCCAAATCCAAGGTGTAACCAGTGGCTGGTGTGGCAAGGTGTTGCCAAACCAGGGTGCTTGGATTGCTGTTGTTGACCAAGGCACAACTGCCGTCATGTAAGGACGCGGCCCAATGGCTGCCATTGTCAGTCACCGCCACTTGAATGGGACCGGCGGTGGTCAAGTCGCATGTGCCCAACGTACTCACCGTGGTGTCGTTGATTGAAAATGACAGAATGGCGCCTTTGTGTGTATCTGTTGAACCGGATTTGTTCGCATCCCAGTTAATCGCTGCTGCCACCACGGTGCTGCCATCATGGCTGATGACGCAACTGTTGATGTCATAGGTGGTGGAAGTGTGGGTGAAAATGCTGTCAAATTGATAATTGGTCAGGCCCGGGGTGATGATCAATTTTTTTAATTTGTAGACTTCCACAGTTTGGCCATAGCAAATGGCTAAGTAGGAACCATCATGACTCAAGCTGACTTGGTTGATCCTGGCTGGTTTGGTGATGTCCAAGAATTTTTCGCCGGTGGTCCCAACAAAAGCTTGTAAAAAGCCTGGGTTGGCACAACTGGGATCTTCGTGATAATCGACGGTTTCACCACCCGCTGCGACAATGGCGGCATCGCCACTGATGTCGACCCAATAAACGCCTTGATACGTTGCGGTGTTCCTTTGAATGGGTTGTTTCCACAATTGGTTGCCTTGGTTATCAACCATGTAGGTATAAAAGTACCCTTGGCCTCGTTCAAAGGAGGAGCCATATACGCATCGGGTGCCGTCATCGGAAATGGCCACTGAATTGACTTGGGCAGGCGGAATGGTCCACGTTGGGGTGGGGGATTGGAATGTCATGGTCTTTGCGGGTAGTTACACACAAAAAAATTATAACTTGATGCACCGCCCGCACCAACCGTTAAATTGAACGATAGGTCATTCTTTGCTTTCGATTGCGGTGAAAGTGACCCCAGCGTGTTGTTGCAAGCGGTCTATCAGTGGCTGACCCAGCAAACTGGCTGGGGTCCAAAAGCCTCCTGAGTGCTCAGGTGACAAATTTTGTACCATGCACAGGGCTGTTTGGGCCATGATTTTGGCGGTTGAGCCATAGCCAGGATCGCGGTCGCCATAGACTTGGGTGAACAATTGCTCACCGTCGGGCGTCTGGCCGACAAAGCGAAAATCGTAAAAGCCCTGTTCTTGGTCCTCTGGGCTGGGCCCTTCGCCAGGCTTGGGCAAGACAAATTTTTTCAGCAAGGCGCGGATGGGGCCGATGCTGATGCCTCCAAAGAAGGCACCCAGTCCCCAATAGACACTGCGGGCGCGCATTTTGCCTTTGAATCCTGGGCCGGTCATCAAACCTTCATTGTATTTGAAATCAACACCATAAGCGTTTGCCGTCAAAGCGTTGGAACGGTGGACGATTTTGGTGTTGATCGGGGCCATGAAAAACGGTGCCGTCCAGCGATTAAAAGTGTCATCCCACTCAATGGTCACGTGATGTTGGCGGCTGGTGTACCCATGTCCCTCAGGGCACAGAATGTATGGGTTGACCATCTGCTTTTTCAGTTTCGGGTCCTGTTTCATCTGTTCGGCCATGTTCAAGGCGGTGGCGATGGTGCCGCCGGAGGCCGCACCGCGCATGTTGCGGATGCGTAATTTGACTTGATTGCAATGGCTGCCAAATTTGACTTGGGCCACTTGTTGCAGGTGCCAAACGCCGAGATCTGAGGGGATTGAATCGAAGCCGGTACAATGCACGATGCGGGCACCGCTGGCCTTGGCCTGGGATTCATACCGGTCCAACATTTTTTTGATCCAGTGGGCTTCGCCGGTTAAATCACAGTAATCGGTGCCGGTTGCCACACAGGCCTTGACCATCGGTTCGCCATACAAATCATAGGGGCCAACCGTGGTCATCACCACTTGGGTTTGATGACACAATTCTCGCAATGAATCGGGATCGTTGGCATCAGCCAACAGCACCGGGATGTCGCGCCTGGATTCAGGCAAGGCATCCAACACAGTTTGTAATTTGTCGGCCGATCGGCCAGCCAAAGCCCAACGTATGGGACTGTCGGCCAGGTGTTCGCTCAAGTATTGGGTGATGATTTGCCCCACAAAACTGGTGGCGCCAAACAGCACGATGTCATATGGGGTTGAGTCTTGTTCGCTTGTCTTCATATCTGGCTCCTCAGCCGTTGTCTGGGTCCACCACCAAACCTTTGTCGATGGCCCGTTTGCGCCACTGTTCACGGGCGTGGGATTGCATGTCTCGGACTTTGTCCACTTCGTCCATGATCTCCAGGCCCAATAAAGTTTCGACCACATCCTCCAAGGTCACCAAACCGGCGGTGTGGCCATATTCATCGACCACCAGCGCGATGTGTTGGCGCTGGTTCAACAACAATTCCAGCAACACCGGCATGGTGGTGGATTCGATGACCGTGGGAATTTCACGTTGGATGGCTTTCAGCGACTTGTTTTCACCATTGGCTTGGGCCAATAAAATGTCGGTTTTGAGCACAAAAGCGGCGATGTCATCGGGGTCCTCGGTGAACACCGGCATGCGTGAAAATTGTGAATTGGCCACTTGCTCAAACACCGATTCGACCGTTTCAGCCGCGGGCAAGCAGACCATCACATTGCGCGGGGTCATGATGTCTTTGGCGAAGATGGCATTGAAGGTGAACAGGTTATCAATGATGCGCGATTCGTGTTCATCGATGTGTCCGGTGCGGTGACCCAATCCGGCCATGGCCAAGAATTCATCGCGGTTGAAACCATGGTGGCTGGAGCCTTTGGAGATCAGTTTGGTGACCTGTTCAGACAGCCAAATGGCTGGGTACAGCATTTTGATCAAGAAAGCCACCAGATAAGCAATGGGATTGGCCAAGGCTTTCCAATACACCGCGCCAATGGTCTTGGGGATGATCTCAGAGAAAAACAAAATCAACACCGTGATCACGGCTGAGAACAAGCCAATCCAGGCATCGCCAAACACCTTGGTGGCTTTGGCACCAGCGACGATCGCGCCCACGGTGTGGGCAATGGTGTTCAAGGTCAAGATGGCGGCCAGAGACCGATCAATCTGGTCAAACCGCAGGCGTTTGATGCGGGCGGCTTTTTTGGCGTCGGTTTGTTTCAGGTTTTCAATGTAGGAAGGCGTGATGCTGAGCAGCACGGCTTCGGCAATGGAGCACAAAAAAGAGAAGAACAAGGCCCCAAAAACATACAGCAGCAGTAAAAACATATTCAATCAGTCGGTGAGCAGGCTGTCTACCAATGTAAGGTCATTGCAATGAAATGGCAATGGTTGATGCAACGGATCGGTCAGAAAGTGTCACTGACCGATCCTGCATGGCGGGCTGGGGATTCACTCAAATCGGGTTTTGATGTATTCGTTCAACAACCGAATACCAAAACCCGGTGAACCCGGTGACGATTTGGTCGGCGTGGCTTTGTCATTCCAGGCCACCCCGGCGATGTCAAAGTGCACCCAAGGGGTGGATTCGCGGACAAATTCACCGATGAAAGCGGCCCCGGCACTGGCACCTGGCGCATCCGGGCCTGAATTCATGACATCGGCCACTTCGTGCTCAATGGCTTTGAAGTGGTTGTCATTCAAGGGCAATTGCCACACCTCTTCACCGGTGTTCAAACCCGCGGTGATGAAGGGTTCAACCAATTCCTGGTGGCGGGTGAACAAGCCGGCATAGTCTTTGCCCAACGCGCGGCCGACCGAACCGGTTAAAGTGGCCAGGTCAATCAACACCGCCGGGTCGTATATGACATCGCCGTAGTGGATGGCGTCGGCCAACACCAGGCGGCCTTCGGCGTCGGTGGAGCGGATGGCGATGGTTTTGCCAGACATGGAGGTGACCACATCACCGGGTCTTTGGGCGTTGGGGCCGGGCATGTTTTCGGCCAGTGCAGCGATGCCCACGGCATTGACTTGGGCCCCGCGACCGGCCAAGGCATGGATGGTGCCGATGACACTGGCGGCACCGGACATGTCGAATTTCATGTTCCACATGTTCGGCGGATTTTTCAGGCTGATGCCACCGGTGTCAAAAGTGATGCCTTTACCGACCAACACCACCGGCGCCTGGTCTTTGGTGCCACCCATGTATTCCACCACCAGCAGGCGGGGCGGGCGTTGACTGCCTTGGCCAACGCCATACAAAGCACCCATGTTCTGCTGGCGCATGTCATCTTCGTCATAAACTTTGATCTTGATGTCATTCATGCCTTTGAAGTGGGTCCGCCATTGACTGACGAAACTTTCCGGGTAGATCACATTGGCCGGTTCGTTGGACAGGTTGCGGGCCAACCAAATGGCTTGGGCCAGTGGCTTTTGCTCGGCATCAAAGGCGGTTTGGGCGGCGGTGGGGTTGGCCACCACCACATTGATCGCATCCTGACTTTTTTGTTTCTCCGGATCGGTTTGGTAGCGGTCAAAATAATAACTGCCCAACAGGGCCCCCAAAGCTTGGTTGGCACCACTGAGACCGTCTGCTTGGTTGGCGTCCATGGCTATGGGGGGCAATGTTTTGAATGCTTCAACGGCGGTTTGCGCGGCTTGACCTGCCAGTTCTTGCCAGTCACGCGCCGACAAGGGTTCGGCATCCGAACCCAAACCAATGAGCAACATTTGCTGCAAGCCAGATGCCATGGGGGCGGTGATGACTTGGGTCTGCATCTTGTCTCCGGTGAAGTCGGTGGCGGTCAAAGCGTGTTGTAGGGCGCCGTTGGTTTGTTGGTCGATCTGTCGCCCCAAAGGACCCAATTGGCCCTCGGCGTAAACCCCAAGAATCAAATGTCCAGAGGTGGGCAGGGCATCGCTGAATTGGACTTTGGGTAAGGTGTTGTGATCGGTGGCCGCAGCCAGATTGGTGAAAAGCCACATCAGTGTGGCCAGCCATAATTGAGCACGAAGATTCATTGGATTCCTGGTTAATTGAATAAGGGGGTTATGTTAATGAGTTTCCAGTCAAAAAAGCGTGGAGGAATTGGGTCAGGGCTGGCAGCCCAACACCTGACATCACTGGCGTTTTTTCAGCCACCACAGTTGCAACACCAACAAACCCAAAAAGACCAACAGGATGAGCAAGAAAGTTTGCTGCAACAATGGGTCTTCCAAAGAGGTCACCCGGGGCGCGTCGGCTGGGAAACGGGTCAGTATTTCGGTGGCGGTGGGCAGGGCATGGAACAGGATGGTGCTGGAATAACACAGGGCCATCACATACGGAGTCCATGATTTGAACCAAGCGGTTTTTTCCACCACCCAACCGGCCACCACGGCCAGGATGGTCAACACCGCCAAACCATGGGCCACGTTGAAGCTGCCGTGTTTGAATATGAGTAGGGCAGTGCCGGCTGTGATCACGGTGGCCAATAAATAAACTTTACCCAAAGTGGCTTGCCAGCTAATGGCTTGTTCACGCCACAACAGGATCAGGACACTGAAAATGGCCGCGATGCCCACGAATGTATGAAAGAAGCCCAAGGCGCTGATGTTTGAAATCATGATGTGGTGACCAGTTGTTTGTTTCAGTTTACGCCAAACCAGCCTCGAATCTCAATCATCAATCGCTGCCAAGTGGCATCAAAACCATGCCAACTGGCCACCACCAGCAACACCAACAGGCCCAACAAACCCAGCAGCAACAACACCTTCAACGGATGGGTCACCCAGCGCAGCCAGGACGGTCGCCAGTTGGCTGGCCTTGCCTCTGAAATGGGTTTGGGCTTGGCTGCGGTGAGAAAAGGCAACCAAACTTGGGGAAAAATGTGGGTCAATTTGTCGGTGGCAAAATAACTGCTGTGGCCCAGGTCGGTTTCATGGTGGTGTATCACTTGTTGGGTGTCGTTGAAGCCTATGCGGCCTGAAGGTCCCGTGCCCGGAATGGTGTAGTGGGCCAAGCGCACCGTGTGGTCGCGGTCAGAATGGTGACACATCACCCCTTCAATGCGCCCGCTTTGCTGCACCGCAGCCCAGTCATAATCGGGCCGCACAATGGCCCCCACCAGGATGATGCGGCCCAGTTTGATGTCGGCATAACGGTCGTCAGTGAACAAACGGCTGAGCAGCAAGGTGCCGTAACTGTGGGCCAAGACGTCGGGTCGTCCAGCCGGGGCTTGTTGTTGCAGTTGGCGAATGGCCCCGGCCAGTTGGTTCATTTGGCGCCGTTGGCTGAGCAACAGCAGTGGTTTGATCTTGATGTTGCCGTATTTATAGATGTACACGGGAACCGCATGGCGGTAATGATTGGACAACAACCAACTGAATTCCTGCTGCCAGGCCCCCACGGTGTTCATGCCATGGATCACCAGCATCCAATGGATGTCGCGGCTGCGGGCTTTGGTGACCACATACAGGGTTGTGGTGACCAACTGCAAGGGGGCATCATCTTGACACACCGAGCAGGTTTGGTTGGCCAAGGAGGGCTCATCAGGCGCTTGTAAACATTGGGCACAATGCTGCGTGGTTTGCACTTGCAGCAATTGCTGGTTGGCCAGCAAGGCCAGGGCCTGTTGCAAAGGCGCTGCTGGCAAACCTGTAAAACGGATCAATCGGCCCAAATCGAAGGTGCCGTTGTCAGTCGTCTCATACCATGCTTTGAGCCGGTCAACCGGTTGTTTGATGGTGTCGGCCACGGAAGACCAAAAGCTGTTGTTGGCGGTTGTCATGGGTTCATAATTGCGACAAGTAAGTGATGATGCGGCGCATTTCGAAGCCACTCATCTGGGCTTTGAAATAACATTTGTGGTGCCGCGCTGAGACCGACATTTGGATGGTTCGTCCAGATTGATCCAGGTGGATGTTGAAGTGACCGGTGTCACCAGTGAAGTCGGCTTCGTTTAGGGAGCGTCGCACCAAGCGCATGCTTTCGATTTGCTTGAAGCCGCTGATGTGTTGATTGGCGGTGAATTCAATGGTGCCACCGTTGGTACTGAATTTGGTGCTGTGTGCATGTAAATTCAACGGGTTGGACCCGGCGGCCAAGTCCAGGCGATCCAAAGCTTTGATCGGTGCGGCCAAGTCCTTCACCGGCAAATCGGGCAGTTGCAGAATGGCTTGCACGCAGGCCACCGCAGCGCTGTGGGCCAGGCGATGGGCTTTGCCCAAGGGCAATTGAATGTATAAGGCCGCTGTGCCGGTATCGGGGGTGAGCAAAAAGCGCATGACTTGGCGCGATGGGGTGATCCGAAAAGCCCGAAACTCATACCAGTCGCCATCGATTTCTTGTAAGGGTAAATCCTGGGCCCTGACCCGCAAGGTGTTGCTGGCTTGTTGTCGCCAAATCACTTCCAACGAGCCTTGTTGCACTTTGATTTGTTGCAGCTCCATGGCTTCGGGGAAGCTGAATTGATCGGTCGCCTGCAACACGGCTTGGTGGGGTGAGTCAGTCACCAACTGGTGTAACGCAGTTTGGGGATCGGCGTTCACTTGGCGCATGAATTCAACTGGCAGCTCGAACAAATAGACGTGTTGCTGGCCCCAGCCTTCCACTTCATGGATCCATTGTTCCAAAGCCGTCAATGCGATGGTACCCTCCAACAAAGCGGTTTGCAGGTTGGCCAGCGAAGCGCTTTTGTTGGGGCCGAGGTTGACTTGGACGCCCTGACTTTTCTGCTGTCGCAGAAATTCCCGTATGAACAGCACCCCTTGCGCTTTGGCGATGGCCAAAGCGTTGTGGATGGCAGGTGATTGGACGGTGGTATTGTTCATTTTTTATGCATCAGTGTACCATGATTGGTTGGGGCAAACAGTCTCGAATGCCGGCTTTCTGCCAGGTGGACATTTTTGTGTGTTTGAGTGACAAAAATGGCCAGTTTTGCGTCCATGACCATGCAAAATCTGGCCTCCTTGGCCTGGGGCCATTCTGGCCAAGCGATTGGCGTGGTTTTTCGGTACAAATTGGGGGGCTTGTGATAAAGTGACGGCCATTGAAAACCAACACACAATCCATGAGAATCATAACCATTATGAGCCTGTTGCTGTGGGCCTTTGGCTTGCAGGCACAACAAGGTGATAACGACTCTGGCGGTGATGACGCCGAAGACAAAAAGAAGCCCAGTTGGTCGACGGGCTTGCCCGAGCGACAAGCCGCACCAACCATGAACACCCCTGATTTGAATGTGGAAAAACCACAGGTGGACGTGGGACAGCCTGATGTGGTTGAGATGCCCGTGACTGACATGGCCATTGAACGGCCCAGTTTCAGCATGCCGGCGATTGAAATCGCACCGGTCACCGATGATGCCAATGTGCCACCGGCACCCAAATCATCGAGTCGTGCGCGTCAGGCCAACAACGATGATGAGCCTTCCAGCCCAGTACGCAGCACCATCAATAACACCGCCCAAGCCATCACAGCAGGCCAGCCTTATCAAGTGTTGGGTGAGCAAAACTACCCCAATGGCTACGTCTGGGAAGCGCTGGTCAGTGAGCCGGTTAAAATCCCCAAATCCTTGTCTTTCAGTTACAAACAAATCCAGCTGGAGGTGCACATCAACCCCGCTGGAGAAGTGGTGAAAGTCAAGCGCTTGGATGACGTCACCTCCAGCATGTTGTTGAATTACTCCAACCGGACGTTGAAAAAGTGGCAATTCAGACCACCGGCCGAGTTCGGTATTGATGAAGTATTGGTCAACAGCTTGTTGGTTGAAATGGTGGCCAGATAAGTCAACCACAGAGATGTTGTGAGCAGGCCTCGCAGGAGGCCTTTTTTGTGTCAGCCGTATATTTGTGACCATTGTTCACAACATCTTAAGGTGAACAATGCTAGCATGATTTTTTCCTTGCTGAGTTGAACTGGATGAAGAAATTGATCAAATGGCTGTTGGGTTTGGTGGCATCTTTGGTGGTGTTGGTGGTGCTGGCCATCATCATTTTGCCTTGGGTGTTTGACCCCAATGATCACAAACCACGGATTCAACAACTGGCGGCCGAACAAATCGGTCGTGAAGTGCAGCTCAATGGGCCCATCGAATGGTCGGTGTTTCCGACTTTGGCCATCAACCTCCAAGATGTGACGGTGGCCAATGAATCCGGCTTCAAAGGTGACCACCTGGCCACCGTTCAGCGGGTGGCGGTGAAGGTGCAATTGTGGCCCTTGTTACAACAGCAAATCAAAGTGGGTCAGGTTGAATTGCAACAACCCAACATCCAACTGCAAGTGGCCCAATCTGGCAACAGCAATTGGCAGTCCCTGTTGGATCACCTGGCCAGTGATCCGAGCAACGAAACCACAGCGAGTGACGGCACTGCGTTGGAAATCAGGGGCATCGAAATCAGCGATGGGCAGTTGCGTTATGTCGATGCCAGCGCCGATTTGACCGCCACCTTGCAAGATCTGAACTTCAACAGCGACGCCATCAAAGCCAACACCCCAACGGACATGTTCTTGGACGCGGACCTGGCCGTGGAGGGCACTGGCCTGGCTGGTCGCGTGCAGGCCGCCTGGCAAGCCACCGGTTTGACCGGCGATGCGGGTGTGGTGCTGCAGTTTGCACAATTGTCATTGACTGGGGAGGTTGACCAAGTGCCGTTAACCATACAGACCCAAGGCCTCAGTGTGTTGAACTTGGCCGATGACAGCCTCAATTTCAGCTCACTGGATCTTTCTTATGCCAACTGGTCCCTCACCACCCCGGTGCAGGGTCAGCAAATCACCGGAGACATGACATTGGCGGGACAATTGTCCATGCCGGCCTTTGCCTTGGATGATTTGTTGAACACCTTGGGCTCCCCGCTGAAGAACCAGGCCGACAATGAGTTGGGTGGTGAGTTGCAGTGGCGGTTGCACAATGACCGCCTGCAATTGCAAAACATCATGATGCAATTGGATGGCTCGACTTTGACCGGTGAAGTGGACCTGCGTCAACTGAGCCAAATGCAAGGCCAATTCAGCTTGAGCCTGGACCAATTGGATTTGGATCAATACCTGCCAGCGGTCGATTCGGCCGGAGGTGCCGCCGGCGATGATGCCGCCATGGATTTGGGTCGCTTGAATGGCCAGATCACCATGGGGCAGCTCAAAGCAGCCGGGGTGCAACTCAATGACATCACCCTGAACATCGCCACCCAGGGACCCAACATCGTGGTCGAACCCCTGAAAGCCGGCTTTTATCAGGGCTTGATCAAAACCGAACTGCGGTTACAGCCCGAACAAAGCCGTGAAAAACTGCAGATCACCCACCAAATGCGCGATTTTCAAGCCGGTGGTTTGTTGGCTGACCTGATGGGCACCGAATACCTGACCGGATTGGGTCAGTTGGATGCCGATTTGCGCATCGACGAACCATTCAGTGAACGCCCCTTGCAAAGTGCCCAAGGCAGCCTCAGCTACCAACTGACCGATGGCGATTTGGTGGGCATTGATGTGTTTGAAATCATCCAACGATCGTTGAGTTTGTTGAATAAAACCGAGGCCGCCCAAACCAATGAAGATTTACGCACCGCATTTGGATTGATGGACCTCCAAGCCGACATCAACAACGGCATATTGAAAACCAAGCAGCTGCGCCTGACCTCGCCGTATTTCGATGTCAAAGGCGAGGTGACCATTGACCTCGATCAACAAACCATCCAAGGCACCATCAAACCGATGCTGACCAACATCCCCGCCGATGTGCTGGATAAAAATTTGGCCAAGCTGATCAATGTGCGCATACCCGTGAACTTATCCGGCAACCTGTTGGAGCCGGCGGTTAAAGTGGATGTGGCGCAACTGCTGTTGGCAACCCAAAAGGCCAAAATCGATGAGAAAAAAGACGAACTCAAAGAGGAGTTGTTTGATGCCTTGTTGGGCAGCAAAAAGGACGACAACAAGCCAGCCCAAGGCGCTGGCGGTGAAACCGACAAGGAACCGGTTGAAATGACCGAAAAAGAACGCAAACGGGCCGAGAAAGACCGGCAAAAACGTGAATTGCTCGAAGGCCTGTTCAACACCATTCAAGACAAGGACAAAGATAAGGACCAGGAAGGTGACACCGATGGTGACACCTGATCCTTGAAATTGTCTGACCGATCATGGCGTCCCATTACCCTGGTCAGTTTTGCGGTTTGATGTGCACGCCGTGCATGACATGGTTTAATGGGACTTTGATGGTATTGCTGTGGTTGTCAATGGTGTAAGTGATGGCCAGGTGATTCGGAATCGGCACCGCGGGAAAAATCACCCCCATCTGGGTGCCTTGTGCCTGGATTGAAAAGGGCAGTGTTAAGGCTTTATCGGTCAATACATGCTGCACTTGCCGGTGGTTTTTGGCGCGGATAATCCCCGTCACAATGGCGGCTGGTACAGCCACCACCACGGCGCCTGCAGCGCCTGCGGCAGATGATCCGATGTACATTGTCGAGGCGGATGAACCGGCCGCTGCACCCAATCCAACAGCGGCGCTGAATCCCAACAAACTGCCGCTGGGTACACTGCCTATCTGGATGGCGTGGCCTTGTTTTTCATACTTCTTTTTGATCAGTTTGCTGGCTTTTTTCAATTGTTTGCGATTGAAGTCGTGGTCGACTTGAGTGCCAAAAGCATCGACCAATGCAATGGATGAAATGGTCAGATGCTGTTGCTTGGGGGTGATGGACAATGCATATTCATCCCAGGCGGCATTTTTGACCCATGAGGCGGGGTCATTTTTTATCAACACATGGTCAAGGGAGATCTTCACATGCACATCTTGCACCGTGATCAATGGTTGCTCGTGGCTGATGGGTTGCGCTTTTTTATTCAGTTTTTGACCAGCACAACCGGCAAGCATCATCATGCACAGTGTGATTGAGGTGATCATGGCGGCTGGGTTATTCATCGTTGTCTCCTGATTTGGGTGGTTTTTGGGCGATCAAAAATAAGGTGTGGCCGTTGTTGGGTTGCCAATCATGGTCTATCACAAACCCTGCCTGTTGCATGGCATCCCGCAGGTTTTGTCTGGTAAAGACATTCAAGACAGGCAATAAGCCCAAGAATTGTCCAATGGGTGCAATCCATTTGAAGAAACTGAGTTTGTCTCCCATACACGCGGTTGAAGTGACGAACCAGCCACCCGGTTTGAGGCATTGGAAAACATCTTTGATCACTTGGTCCTTGTTTTTCATCAGGTGCAAAATGCTGTGACCCATGACCATGTCCCAAGAGGCTGGTTTGAGTGCCATGTCATCGAATGCCAAACGTTCAAATGTCACGTTTTCAATGTGTTGTGCGCTGGCTTTTTCTTGGGCAATGCGGATCATTTCATCGGCCACGTCGGTGGCCCAGATGTGTTGGACAAATGGCGCATGAATCAAGGCGGTGGTGCCGGTGCCACAGCCAAACTCCATGACTTGCATTGGCGGGTGCATTTTGGCTTGGGTTAATTTCAATTTTTGTTCGTAAACGGTTTGATCAGGCACCGGTTGTTTGGCGTATTTCGGGGCCATTTTGTTCCAGAATTTGGCGATTTGAGGCATGTGGTTGTACTCCTGCTGGGGTGTTAAGGTTGGTGGCTTGTGATCAGCAAAACCACACAGCCCAGCAAAATCGATGGGCATGGATTTGCGGCGCAGATACAGAACATAGATTGTATGCAGGCTGTGAATGAGATCGTTGGCATGTTACTCAGGGTTCGTTGATCAAAGCGCCCATTTTACCCATACATAAATGCAAATATAATGGCATAATTTGCATGCTTAGTATGCAATAATGCATGGAATGAAGATGAATTTTAATTGGAATCATGCCAAAGCCTTTTTAAAAACGGTCGAAACCGGCTCTTTATCGGCGGCGGCTGTGGACTTGGGCATGACACAACCCACCTTGGGCAGGCAAGTCACTGCATTGGAAGAAGAATTGGGGGTGGTGTTGTTCGAACGGGTCGGTCGGGGTTTGGTGCTGACCCCCAATGGTGAACAGTTGTTGGACCACGTCAGAAAAATGGCGCAATCTGCGGATCATTTGTCCATGTTGGCATCTGGGCAGAATGAAAACATCGCCGGAAAAATCATCATCACCGCCACCGATGTGATGGCGTTTCATGTGCTGCCATCAATCATCATTGCGTTGCGCCGGGCTGAACCCGAGTTGTCAGTAGAAGTGATTGCGTCCAATTCTGCCAGTGATTTACTGCGCCGTGAAGCCGACATCGCGCTGCGCGCCTTCAGGCCGACAGAACCTGAATTGATTGGGCGCAAGCTCCGGGATGATGAGTCTTATTTGTATGCCGCCAACACATATTTGCAACAATTGGGCAATCCGGATCGTCCCGATCAATTCTCACAGGCCAATTTTCTGGGGTTCAAAGACAACCAACGATATTTGGAGACACTCAGGGGGTGGGGTTTTGCGCTGCATGATGGCCATTTTTCAGTGATATGCGAGAGCCTGATCATTCACTGGCAGATGGTGCTTGAAGGCGCTGGTGTGGGGGTGATGGCCGGGGCCATTGGTGATCATGAACCCCGTGTCAGGCGCATTGTGCCCACTTTGCCGCCATTCATATCGGAGTTGTGGTTGGTGACCCACCGTGAGCTCAAAACCAACTTGCGCGTGCGCCGGGTGTTTGATTTTTTGGCCCATCATTTATCGACTTGATGATCAAAACACCGCGTCTTTGATGCGTTCGATTTCATCGCGCAGATCGGCGGCTTTTTCGAACTCCAGATCAGCGGCGTGCTGTTTCATTTGTTGTTCCAGTTTTTTCAATAAGGTGCCCAATTCTTTGGCTTTTTTACCGGCATAGGGGGTTTCGCCTTCGGCGATCTTGACCAGCTGTTTGGCGTCGTCTTGTTCGTAGGCGGCTTGCAGGTCGTGAATTTTTCTGACCACTGACTTGGGGGTGATGCAGTGGGCTGCATTGTGCGCCAACTGCTTTTCACGGCGGCGTTCGGTTTCGCCCATCGCCAGTTCCATCGCAGGGGTGATCTTGTCGCCATACAGAATGGCCATGCCGTTGACGTTGCGGCTGGCCCGACCAATGGTTTGGATCAGCGAAGGGGCGGAACGCAAAAAGCCTTGTTTGTCGGCATCGAGGATGGCGACCAATGACACTTCTGGCATGTCCAATCCTTCCCGCAATAAGTTGATGCCTACCAGCACGTCGAACACGCCTTTGCGCAGGTCGCGGATGATCTCCACCCGTTCCACGGTTTCAATTTCTGAATGCAAATAGCGCACCCGAATGCCTTTGTCTGCCAAATAATCTGTCAGGTCTTCACTCATGCGTTTGGTCAGGGTGGTGACCAACACCCGTTCCTGGCGCTTGATGCGCAAGTTGATTTCTGACAACAGGTCATCCACTTGGGTGGCCACTGGGCGCACTTCGATCTGCGGATCGATCAAGCCGGTCGGGCGCACAATTTGTTCCACGATTTGGGCTTGGTGCTCGGCTTCGTATTTACTGGGGGTGGCTGAGACAAACACCATGCGCGGGGTGCGCTCTTCCCACTCGGCGAATTTCAATGGGCGGTTATCCAGGGCGCAAGGCAGGCGAAAGCCGAAGCGCACCAGATTTTCCTTGCGTGAACGGTCGCCTTTGAACATGGCGCCGATCTGAGGGATGGTCACATGTGACTCATCCACCACCAACAAGGCATCGCTGGGTAAATAGTCAAACAAACAGGGCGGGGGGTGCCCCGGTGGCAAACCGGTCAAATGCCTTGAATAGTTTTCAATGCCCTGGCAGTAACCCAGTTCTTGCATCATTTCCAGATCATACATGGTCCGCTGCTCCAGGCGTTGCGCTTCGACCAGGCGGTTTTCCTCGTACAACACCCTGAGTCGCTCTTTGAGTTCTTCACGGATGTGGGTGATGGCGTTGAGGATGCGCTCTCGCGGGGTGGCATAATGGGAGGTGGGGAAAATGTGGATGGACTGTTCATCGCTGATTTTTTGTCCGGTCAACGGGTCAAAATAACTCAGTTTTTCAATCTCATCATCAAACAATTCAATGCGCACCGCGGCTTTTTCAGAATCGGCGGGAAACACATCGATCACTTCACCGCGCACCCGAAAGGTGCTGCGTTCCAGGATGATGTCGTTGCGCGAGTATTGCAATTCAGCCAGCCGCCGCAACAACGCCCGTTGGTCGATGGTGTCACCCACATTGAGCGCGATCAGCATCTGCAGGTATGACTGGGGATCACCCAAACCATATATCGCCGACACGGTGGCGACAATGATCACATCCTGGCGTTCCATCAGGGACTTGGTCGCTGACAAACGCATTTGTTCGATGTATTCATTGATCGAGGCGTCTTTCTCAATATACAAATCGGTGGCTGGGATGTAAGCCTCGGGCTGGTAATAATCGTAATAGGAAACGAAATACTCGACCGCATTGTCGGGAAAAAACTCTTTGAATTCGGTGTACAACTGCGCTGCCAGGGTTTTGTTGTGGGCCATGATCATGGTGGTTTTTTGCACTTGGTTGATCATGTGGGCAATGGTGAAGGTTTTGCCCGATCCAGTCACCCCCAACAGCGTCTGCGCTTTCAAGCCATCTTCAAACCCTTGAGACAATTTTTCAATGGCCTGTGGCTGGTCACCTGCTGGCTCAAACGGGCTGTGAATCTGGAACGGCTTTTCTTTCTTTTTGATCTGTAGGTTGACGGTTTCCATGGCAGGTAATGATAACTTAATTGCGGCCGCAGCAACATGGTGGAATGGATTTTTCCGCTGGTCCAAAAGTCATGTTTTGTGGTTGGTTGATTGACTATGTAAAAACATTCATAGTATTCTATATATTAATTTATATAGAAAAGGTGGTTTATGGATGCGGTGCATGAGGTATTTCGGTACATACACATCACGGGTGGCTTCATCGGTTTGGGCCTGTTTTGGGTGCCTTTATTGAGCAAAAAAGGCAGTCCACTGCACAGAAAATTGGGCAAAATATGGATCTGGTTGGCGCGGGTGGTGTTGGGAACCGCCTTTTTGGGGATATTGATGTACATGCCTGGCTTAATCGAGCAGGGCAGAACCCCGTTTTCACACCCCAATGATTACGCTTTTTTGTTCTTTTTGGGTTACTTGTCGGTGGTCACCTTCATTGTCACCCTTTATGCCGTGGATGTGCTGCGTCATAAGAAAGACATCAGTCAATTGGCCACACCGAATATGAAGTCTCTGGCTTACCTTTGCATCGTTACCAGCGTGTTCATTGTGTGGTATGCTTTGGCGTATGAGCCCAACACCAAAATCGTGTTGTTGGCTTTGAGTCCGGTTGGTTTCACCACTGGCTGGGGCATGTTGTCCTACATGGCCGGTAAGCAACCCAGCCAACGCGCTTGGTTGTATGAACATTTGGGCTCCGTGATCGGTGCAGGCATCGCTTTTCACACGGCCTTTGCGGTGTTTGGCATGACCCGGATCTTTGACATCGGCTTGACTGGCTGGGTGGCGGTGATACCGTGGGTCTTGCCGGCGGCCATCGGCATCCCAGGATCGGTGCTGTGGCGACGTCACTACCAAAAGAAATTCAAAGAAATTCCGGCTTGAGGGAGGCGGTTTGAGTCTAAAACACATCTTATTGGGAATTCTGCAACAGCCCCACAGCGGCTATGACGTGAAGAAAACTTTTGATCACGTGTTCAGCAACTTCTGGGCGGCCCACCTGTCGCAGATATACCCACAGCTCAAGCGCTTGACCGATCAAGGCTTGTTGACTGTGCAAGATGCTGAATCCAGTAAAGGGCCCAACAAAAAGGTCTACCAGACGACAGCCAAAGGGCAGCGTGAGCTGGTTGACTGGTTGGCCCATGGGCCAGTGACCAACACCGAAAAGTTGGCCTATTTGGCCCAAACATTTTTCTTGGGCGCCCTCGAATCCCATGCCGATCGCATCCAGTTCATGGAACAATTGTTGCTGCACATGCAACACTGGCACCAAACCTTGTGTGCCATTCAGGATCAAGTCAAAGCCGAGTACCCCAATTACCCACACGGCTTACCTGACGAAGAGTTTTATCCCAATTTGACCCTGATGCTCGGCGTCAAAAAAGTGGGTGCCAAAGTGGCGTGGGTGCAGGAGTCTCTGGCTTTGCTGCAAGAGCGGCAATGAACCCCGGCCCCAAGTTGTGGTCCAGATCAGCATGAAGTATTGGATGCTGCTGATCACCACCGCAGTCAATTGCACCACATGGGCCAGCCCCAGTGTGTGTTTCGGAAAAACCCACCAAGGGGCCATCAAGCATTCGGTGAAATTGCCCTTGCAGGGGGCCAACTTTGCCAGCTACAGCCGTTTGGGTTGGTACTTCAGCCGCACCCACGTCCACCATCAAGTGGCAGAAATCATGTCTTCCAGTCATGCGCAACTGGCTCAGGAGCTGCCAGACCGGCATTTTATTTATGGCGAGACCGGTTGGCCTCAAGGCGGGCCATTCAAACCCCACAAAACCCACCAAAACGGCCTGTCGGTGGATTTCATGGTGCCGGTCATTGATCAACAGGGCCGGCCAGCCCATTTGCCCTTGGCTGCCAGCAACCAATATGGTTATCAACTCGAGTTTGATCGGCAGGGACGGCGGGGGGATCTGACGATTGATTTTGTGGCTTTTGCAGCGCACCTCAAAGCCTTGCACCAAGCAGCGCAAGTTGCTGGGGCTGGCATCAAACGGGTGTTGTTGGCGCCTGATTTGCAGCCATTGTTGCTGACCACCAAAGACGGGGCTTATTTGCAGCAACACATCGCCTTCAATCAACGCCAGGCATGGGTGCGCCATGACGACCACTACCATGTGGATTTTGCCATCACTTGTGAGCCTTTGTCGCGACTGAGTCGCCCTTGATTCGGGCTTATCACGACCTTTTTACCAGAAAAAGGTTGCGATATGAAGGGCATCTCTTAAGATAAGCACTTTTGAATGTGGGAAGCACCACCATGAGTGATTTCGTAGCTGATTTGGTCAAACAAGTGAAACCCTCCGCCACCATCGCCGTGAGCATGAAAGCCGCCGAGTTGAAGCGGGCTGGCAAAGACGTGATTGGCTTGGGTGCGGGCGAGCCAGATTTTGACACGCCTGAACACATCAAAGCGGCGGCCATTGAAGCGATTCAAGCCGGACAAACCAAATACACCGCGGTCGATGGCACCCCAGAATTGAAACAGGCCATCATCGGAAAATTGATGCGGGAAAATCACGTCAGTTACCAACCTGAAGAGCTGTTGGTGTCATGTGGGGCCAAGCACAGCATCTTTAATTTGCTCAATGCGGTGATCAACCCGGGTGATGAGGTGGTCATTCCGACCCCATATTGGGTGTCATACCCTGACATGACGCTGTTGGCCGGCGGCCAAGCGGTGATTGTGGAAACCACCGCAGACCATGCATTCAAATTGACCGCAGCACAATTGGCCGCGGCCATCACCCCGAACACCAAGCTGGTGATGCTCAATTCGCCGAGCAACCCCACGGGCAAAGCCTACACCCAAGCCGAATTGAAAGCCTTGGGCGAGGTGATCAAAGCCCACCCACAGGTGTTGGTGGCCACCGATGACATCTATGAACACATTTACTGGGGCCAAGAGCCGTTGGGTAACCTGGTGGCTTTGTTGCCGGAGCTCAGAGAACGGGTGATCATCATCAATGGCGTGTCCAAAGCCTATGCCATGACCGGCTGGCGCATCGGCTTTGCCGCTGGACCGGCGCCCATCATCACGGCCATGCGCAAAATTCAATCACAAAGCACCTCAAACCCCTGTTCCATTTCGCAAGCAGCGGCCACGGCAGCATACAATGGCCCACAAGATTGTTTACTAACCATGAAAGCGGCGTTCAAAGAGCGACATGACTATTTGGTTGCGGCATTGAATGAATTGCCCGGGGTCCAATGTGGCGAGGGCAATGGGGCTTTCTATGCCTTTCCCAATGTGACGGGTGTGATCGCACAGTTGGCTGAAGTTGAGGATGACGTGGCCTTGTCCACCTGGTTATTGGAACACGCTGGGGTGGCGGTGGTGCCTGGCACGCCATTTGGCGCACCTGGTTATGTGCGGCTGTCGTTTGCCACCTCCATCGAAGTGTTGCAAGACGCCATGCAGCGTATGGAGCAGGCCTTGCGTCCGCATTTCGCCTGATCGCCCATGCAGTACCGCATCACCGTCCATTATGCTGAATTGGCCCTGAAGGGCAAAAACCGCCAACAATTCGTCAAACGCTTGCGGCAAAACATCCGCCGCAAATTGCAGTCTATGGACCTGGAGTGGGAAGTCACCGCCATCCATGATCGGATCTTTGTCAAAGCGCCTGACACCAGCGAAGCTCAGGCCGAACAAGTGGTGGCAGAAATTGCGCGCATTCCAGGCATCGCCTGGCTCAGTTTTGTGCATTGGTTTGAGGAGCGGATTCACCGCTTCATGCGGCCCCAGCCGGATTTGCAGCCACTGCATGATTTGGTCAAAAAGTTGGCCGAAAAACACCACCGCCCTGGTTTGACCTTTGCGATGAAGGTCAAACGCAGTGACAAAAATTTCAGCCAAACATCACAACAACTGGCGGCTGATTTGGCCACCACTGTGTTGCAAGAGACGGCTTGGTCCGATGTTGATTTGAGCCAACCCGACCAGACCTTTTACGTCAATGTCTCGTCCAAAGGCACCGCGGTCTACACCAACAAGATCAAGGGCACCGGCGGTCTGCCGGTGTCGACCACCGGCCGGGTGTTGACCTTGTTGTCTGGTGGCTTTGATTCACCGGTGGCTGCTTGGTTGATGAGTAATCGGGGGTGTAACGTTGATTTTGTGCACTTTTCGGCCAGTCATTACAAGCAACAAGACGTCACGGCATACAAGATTTCCCGCATTGCCCAGATCATCAGTGAAACGGCTGGCAAAGTGCGTTTATTCGTGGTGCCTTACACCCACTTTGACATGGCCTTGATGGCCCATGACATGGCCTATGATTTGATTCTGTTTCGTCGCTTCATGGCACGGGTGGCTGAGCGCATCATGGGGCAATTGGAAGCCCAGGCTTTGGTGACCGGCGACAACCTGGGGCAAGTGGCTTCCCAAACCATGGAAAACATCAACTCCATGAACCAAGCGGTCACAGTACCCATCCTGCGACCCTTGTTGACTTACAACAAAGAGCAGATCATTGAAATGTCACAGCAGTTGGGCCTGTTCGATGTGTGTCGAGAACCCTACAAAGACTGTTGTGCCTTGATCAGTAAGAACCCGAAAACCCGTTCGGATGCCCGGGAATTACACCGCTTGGAGACCACCCACTTGACTGACTATGAAGATTTGATCAACGACACCCTGGCCGAAGTGACCACCGTGACTTACAACTTTGGTCATTTGGTCGAAGTCACCGCCGGAGAATGGACATGACTGAAACACCCACTGAACCCATGAGCCAAGCATTGATCAGGGCCATTGAGCCCAAAGACAATGCCGCGGTCAAAACCTTGGTGTTGGACACCTTGGCTGAATTTGGTTTGTTCGGTGATGGATTTGCTGGCGTGGATGCCGAGTTGGAAGACATGCACGGGGCCTATGACAATGCGTTGAGCGCCTATTATGTGGTTGAGTTGAATGGACAAGTGGCTGGCGTTGGTGGTTATGCCCCGTTGTTGGGCACCGAACCAGGCACGGTGGTGGAATTGCGCAAAATGTACCTCACCCCGGCTTTGCGGGGTCAGGGAATCGGGCGCCAATTGATTGAGCGCTGTTTGCAAGAGGCCCAAGCCTTGGGTTATGCCACCATGTATTTGGAAACGGTGCCGGGCATGCAGGCCGCCCAAGCTTTGTACCAAAAGTATGGCTTCACCCATACCGAACAACGCATGGGTGACACCGGGCATTGCAATTGCAGCGTGACCATGGCGAGGTCGCTGCGTGATTGACAGTTGGTGCAAAAATGCCGCCTTGGGGTTGTTGTGGCTGGTGATGGTGACGGCATGTGGCCATCGGCCGACAGCCACCGACCTGCCTATGCGCTTGCCGCAGCCACTGAGTAACCATGCGGTGGCTTACCTGAATATCAACGGCCAAGATCAATTCTACACCTTCAATGGTCTGCGTGCTGGCAAAACCCATCGAGACATCAGCAACCAGGCCCACGTTTGGTATGGTGGCCAATGGCATGATTTGCAGCCGCCAAAAACACAACAGCCGGTGCTGGCCTCGGTGGCAGTGACCGTGGGTGATTCGGTGTATTTGTTCGGTGGCTACACGGTGGCGGCAGACCACAGTGAACATTCGGTGCCCAATGTGTGGCGCATCCATGGCCAAGATCACCAGTGGACGGCATTGCCGCCCATGCCGACCCCGGTGGATGATGCGGTGGCTTTGGTCTATCAGGCACGATACATCTACTTGATCAGTGGCTGGCACGATGTGGACAATGTGGATTTGGTCCAGGTGTTTGATGTCGAGACACAAACTTGGCAGCAGGCCAGCCCCTGGCCTATGCCGCCGGTGTTTGGCCATGCAGGCGGCATGGTGGGGAACCAGATGGTGGTCTGTGATGGGGTGAAAGTGGCGTGGTCTGGCGAGCAAAAATCTTTTCTGCCCTCACCAGCCTGTGCCATGGGCACCATCAATCCACAGCAAATCACCGAGATCAACTGGCAACCGATCCCACACCACAGCGGCACCGCATTTTACCGCATGGCTGCAGCCAGTGATGCGGCGCAGCAAATTTTCTTTGTGGCCGGCAGCGACAATCCGTATAATTACGACGGCATTGGCTACAACGGGGTGCCTTCAGCACCCAGTGCAACTGTGCGACAGTTTGATCTGAACACCCAGCAGTGGACCATCAAAGCCGGCCTGATACCGGCCAGCATGGACCACCGCAGCTTACTTCGGACCCCACATGGGTACATGATCATGGGGGGCATGGGGCCGCAGCAAGCGGTGTTGGATCACATCACAACCATCAAGACCACAGTGCTTGAAACCAGCAAACAACCTTAAGAGGGTCAATTCATGTATCACAAACTCATCGCATTCATCGCCGCCGTGACCCTGTCACCCAGTCCGGTTCAGGCATTCAGCCAAGAGCTGCCTGCAGGTGATGGCCCGTGGATTGTGTTGTTGGCTTATGAAGACAAAGACGCGGTGTTGGATTTGAACCCCGACTACGATTTGTGGCGCATCGATGAGAAGAATCAAACCGTGTTGCTGATGGTGGATGAGGCCGCCGATTATCAGCAGCTGCTGGATTTGGGCTTCAGCCTGAAACCACATGATGAGTTGATGCGGCAGCACGCCGCCATCCGGGAGCAGGAGTTTCAAGGGCGATTGCCCATCGATGGCTTTCCCTGTTACCGCACGGTGGCCGAAACCTATGCCGCCATGACCACCATGCAAAGCACCTATCCGCAACTGGTCACCTTGGTAGACATCGGTGATTCCTGGCACAAAACGGAGCCGGGCGGCTTACCAGGACATGACATGCAAGTGGTGAAAATCACCAATGCCAATGTGATTGATCCGAACAAACCCATTTTATATGCCATGGGGGCGATTCACGCCCGTGAATATCCCACCGCTGAATTGGTCACCCGCTTTGCCGAGCACTTGTTGGCCAATCATGGGGTGGACCCTGACGTGACCTGGTTGGTTGATCACCACGAAATCCATTTGTTGTTGCAAGGCAACCCGGATGGTCGGGAAATCTCCGAGAACCAAAATTTTCCCAACCAACGCAAAAACCGCAATGAAAACCACTGCTTTGGCGGCAACCAACAAGGGGTGGACATGAACCGCAATTTCTTGTTCCGTTGGAATCAAGGCAGCGGTTCCAGCAGCAATCAGTGCAGTGAAGTGTACCGAGGACTCTCAGCTGTCAGTGAGCCGGAAACCACCGCCATCAATGAGTACATCAAAACTTTGTTTCCCGACGACCGCCCGGATGATTTGGTCACCGCCGCGCCATTGACCAAGCCCGGCGTTTATTTGGACATCCACAATGTGGCCGAACTGACCTTGTTCCCATTTGGCTATTCCAATGGCGCCGGACAAGCACCCAATCACGACCAACTGCGCACCCTGGCGCGGCGCATGTCGTATTTCACCGGTTATCGTCCCGAGCAATCCAATGCCTCATTGGGTGGTGCCGATGGCGCCTCAGATGACAACGCCTATGGCACCTTGGGGGTGGCGGCATTCACCATTGAGTTGGGAGAAGGGGGCTTTTATTCCAGTTGTTCGGCTTTTGAAAACACCATTTGGCCGGATAATTTGGGGGCCATGATTTATGCCGCCAAAGTCGCCCGCATGCCTTACATCACAGCCTCAGGCCCGGATGTGATTGATTTGCCACAAACCACCATCGAAGTGGCCGCCGGACAGTCTTTCGCGGTCAGTGGCACCGCCACCGATACCCGGTTCAATGGTTCCAATGGCACCGAAGCCACCCACAACATCACCGCGGTGAAAGCCTATTTGGGCACCCCTTCCTGGCAAGCCGGTGCGGTGGCCATTGACATGACGGCAGCCGATGGCACGTTCAACAGCAGCACCGAGGGCTTTGTCGGCAGCATCGACACCACCGGTTTGTCGCCCGGTCAATACACGGTTTGGTTTGAAGCCAGTGACGACGGTGCGGTCGGCACCAACAACGGCATCACCGGTGTCCCAGCGGCCATCTTCATCGAGGTATTGGATCCCGCCAACATCGGCACCATCAGCGGTTTGGTGCGCGATGACAGCACCTTCCTGCCCATTGAACAAGTCCTGGTCGAATACGCCGGACAACAGACGTTTACCGACATGGCCGGTAACTACAGCGTGCAAACCGCGGCCACCACCAGTGATTTGACCTTCAGTAAAGCAGGTTATTTCAGCCAGTCCATTATCGATGTGGCCACCATGGGTGGCATGACCACCGAACAAAATGTGTTGTTGGAACCGGTGTGTGAAACCGAATTTTTGTACACCGACGTGGAAGCGTACAGCAACATCGGTCAAGCCACAACTGACGGCTGGTCGGTACTGATGGATGTGGGCAGCAACGATTGGCGGGTAGAAAGTGGCGACAACAACACCAATGGCGGCACCCGGGCTTTTGTGGCCACCAACATCGGTTCAACTTCTGACAGCAGTTTGGTGACCCCAGAGATGGCCTTGACCGAACAAGCGGAACTGACTTTCTGGCACAAACACCAATTTGAATCGAGCAACGACGATTACGATGGTGGGGTGTTGGAAATCAGCACCAATGGTGGCACCAACTGGAATGACTTGGGCAGTGCCATTACCCAGAACGGGTACAATGGGACTTTGAGCGCCAATTTCCAAAACCCCTTGGGTGGACGCCCGGCCTTTGTCGACACCCTGGGCAGTTTCACCGAGGTGAAAGTGGATTTGTCGGCTTATGACGGTCAAACGGTGTTGATTCGCTGGCGTTTGGGTACCGATGAGACAGTGGCCGCTGGCGATTGGAAATTGGATGACATCAAGGTGGTGGCAGCCGGTGTGTGTCCAGGACCTTCTGACTTGATTTTTGCCGATGATTTTGAGGGTTGATGACCCGTCTTTGAGTCCTACTGAGTGATGAATATGATCAAATTATGGATGTTGTTGTTCATTTGGGATGGTGAAATGAGTCACCAACCACAGCCGGTGGCTGATTATGCCGTTTATCCGATTCGGGTCAATCACCCATTTGAACCGTCCGGCTTGACCATCAAAAATGAGCGGCTGTATACCATCTGTGATGATTCCAATCAGATCTATGCCTTGACGGTCAACGACACCGACGCCACGGCCCGCGCCGAATTGGCCATAGACCGTGAGTCATTGGGAGTGGAAAGCCTGGATTTGGAAGCCATCACTGCCGTGGGTGATGACTTTTTTGTGGTCAGCGAAGTGCATCACCGCATGATCAAAGTCAACCAACTAGGCAGCCAATGGGTGCCAGCGGCAGACAGCATTTACCAACCGGCCTTTGCCGCTGGTTTGTTCCAGGTGCACAATGCCGGCATGGAGGCCTTGGTGCATTTGGGTGGTCAACGTTTTTTACTGGCCGTGGAGCGGCAGCCACGCGGCTTGATTGACGTCACTTTCGATGAACAGTTCCAAACCATTACCCAGCAAATTAACCAGGTGTACGATAACAGTGACCACCCATTACAAGGCGCCCGCAAACCGGATTTCACTGGCTTGTATTTACATGGTGGAACGTTGTATGCCTTGCACCGCAATGCCTATGTGGTGCATGAATTGATCCAAGATGAGCATGGTAATTACCGGGAAGGGCGGGCCTGGTCCTATGAACACATCGTCAAGAGTTTTGACCACAGTTACCAAGACATGAGTTTTGGCCAGGCCGAAGGTTTGGCCGTTGATGATGATCACTTTTATCTGGTGATTGATAACAACAACCAACCCAAATTGAAAAACCCCAATGACAACAGCCCTTTATTGATCAAAATCAAACGCAAATGATTGCACCACCACGGCGTTGTCCGAAGCGATGAATGGTTTTTGGATTTGGTGAGGCGGTCTGGCTGACAGCCCATATGCCGCTTGTTCCAACAAATCATAACTGTGGGTCTGTAACTGCCAAGCCACTGGGTCATCCAGCTCAATTTCCAGATTCAACACCAGCTCCTTTTTGTTGTCAAAATGATACTGCAACCACCGCTGACCCGCTTGGATTTTCAGTGGCTCTGGCAACACCGCCAAACGCCCTTCAATGGCCAGCCGATGGATGGTCATGGGAGCGGTGGCATAGATGTCCAGCAGCTGGCTGTTGCCATGGGCATTGAGGCGCAACTGAAAAGCACGGCGTTGCTGTTGTCGCAGTGGCGGCTGTAAAGTCACGCCGATGGGTGGTAATGCGATCGGTTGATCCAGCTGGGCCAAGTGGCGCACCGGTTTGCGGTATTGTTGACTGAACTGCTGGCGGTCTGCCGCGCTGACTGGGTTCGCGAACAGGTCATCATGCCAGCCGGAGAAAGTCACATCGTAGTTGTAGTAGTGGCCGGTTTGTTGATCGTGGTCATACAAGTAGGACAAACTGGTCGGGTGTGGTTGGTCCTCGCTGATGGGGGCTTGTCGGACCATCTCGGCCACCAAATACAAGACCGGTATGGCCAGCATGACCAGGGCTTGCCAGACCCCTTTCATGGGGCTGATCAGGTACACCATCAAAGCCAGTAACCAAGCCAGCAACACCGCCGTCAAAGGCAAGGCGTCCACGCCCATGGCGATCGGTAAGTTGATCAATATACTGCCCATCAATAGCCAGCTCAAAACCGCCATAACCGGTGCCAATTGTTCAGTCATGCGCGGCCAAAGGGGGCCAGTCAGCAACAACACACTGGCCAACAGAACCGGCCAAATCAATAAACCGGCTCCAGGTAAATGGTACACCAAGGGCAGCAACATCAACCACCACCACATCACCGCCATCAACAGCTGTTGGTGCCGGTTTTTGGGATTCAGTGCCGCGTACACAGCAAACGTGATGATGCCAGCAGCGACCAAACAAGCCAACATCATGGCGTGACCTTGGTAGGGAAAACCTTGCATCACGTCTTGGGTCACTGGCACCCACCAGGCAATCAACCACAACAGCAACCAACAGATGCCATAGGCCAACAAAGCCGACAGCAACAAAGGCCAAATGCGGGCCAACAAATTGCGTTGCCCACTGGCCATTGAGCGGTTGGAGCTGAGGGCGCCAATCAACCAAAACAAGGCAATTAAGCCCAGCAACACCCAATTAAAGACGATGGGATAACTGACCAGGCCAAGCAAAGGAATGGTGAAATAAACCAACGATTCTGAGCTTTTCATGGTGCGCAAGTCCAGGTCGGCAAAATGTTTCAGCAGGCTGTGGGTTTGGATGGCTTGTTGGGCCAAAGTATCCAGTGACAGGTTGGCCAAATTGTCTTCGCTGGTGTGGTAGTGGTAATGGCCATCGATGAAGGCCAGGTTGAACCCATTGATGCCGCCCAGTTGATTGAACGGGGTCAAATCGGTGTCATTGGGCAGCTGGCGATAAATTTCGTAATGCAGAGAGGTGGTCACCGGTAAAGGCACATTGGCTGCCGCAAAGGCCTCGATCATGGCTCGATTGCCGCCTTGGGTTTCCGGCCACATCATCACCGGTCCGCTGGTGCCACGCGCCTCCAGGTTGATGATCAAGCCGATGTCTTGGTTGGCCAAACGTTCATTGACAAAGGCCAAAGCACCCAATAAGCCAATTTCTTCAGCGTCGGTGAACAGCAAGATGATGTTGTTGGTGGCTTGTCGTTTGGTTTTGATGTGGGCATTGGCGGCTTCCAAAATGGAGGCCACCCCACTGGCGTCATCACCGGCGCCGGTGGCAGCAAAGCGGGCGGCATCGTAATGGGCCATCAACATCAAGGCGGGCCGACTGGGGTCGCTGCCTGGAATGGTGGCCATGACATTGGCCACTGGCGCCGCTCTTTTGTTCTTGGGGTGATAGCTGATGCTGCGGTGCCGCACCACTTGCAGGCCCATCTGCTGCAGTTGATCGATGATGTAATGCTGCACATCTTGGTGGAAGTAATCACCCACTGCGCGAGGACCTTGGGTGATGCGGTCCACATGCCCGATCACGTTTTCAAAAAACAAACCGTCAAAAAACAAGTCAGGCGGGGTGTTGGTCGGCTTGGACAAATGGTAAGTGCCCCAAGCAATCAGGGTGAACAGAGCCAGGTAAAATGTATTTTTGAGCATTGTTTACGGACTGAATTATTGACCCAATCACCTTAACACAAATCCCTGATTGGCAGGCAGCCAATTTGACCTCTGGAAGCCGCTTGCCAGGTGCCGAAATCAGCTGCGGATGATTTTGGCCCCCAACTGGTTGAGCTTTTCTTCAATTGCTTCATAACCCCGGTCTATGTAGTGAATGTCATGCACCGCGGTTTGGCCATGGGCGGCCAGACCAGCCAAGACCAAAGAAGCCGAAGCCCGCAAGTCGGTGGCCGTGACCGGTGCGCCACTGAGGTGATCAACGCCCTTGATGATGGCTTGGTTGCCTTCCACATGGATGTTGGCACCCATTCTGATCAACTCCTCGACGTGCATGAAGCGATTTTCAAACAAAGTCTCAGTGATGACACTGGTGCCTTCGGCGATGGCGTTCAAAGCACAGAATTGGGCTTGCATGTCGGTGGGGAAGGCCGGGTGGGGGGCGGTTCTGATGTCCACCGGCTGAGGGCGTTTGCCATGCATTTCTAAGGTCACAGAATCGGTGGCGGTGGTGATGGTGGCGCCGGCCTCGGTGAGTTTGTCGAACACCGCATCGAGATCGTCATTGCATGAGTTTTGGATGGTGATGGCGCCGCCGGTGATGGCCGCAGCCACCAAAAAGGTGCCAATTTCAATGCGGTCAGGCATCACTTCATGGTGGGTGCCAGTCAGTTGATCCTTGCCTTGAACATAAATTTTCGAGGTGCCGACGCCTTCGATTTCAGCGCCCATGGCCGACAGATATTTGGCCAGGTCAACCACCTCAGGCTCAATGGCGGCATTTTCGATCAAAGTTTCACCCTGGGCTAAGGTGGCGGCAATCAAGATGTTCTCAGTACCGGTCACCGTGACTTTTTCCATCACGATGCGGTTGCCTTTGAGGCGATCACAAGTGGCCAATATGTAGCCGTCTTGGACGTCAATGTGGGCGCCCATGGCTTGCAGCCCTTTGATGTGCAAATCCACCGGTCGGGCACCAATCTGACAACCACCCGGTAAGGACACTTTGGCTCGACCGTGGCGGGCCACCAATGGCCCCAGGGCGAGGATCGATGCGCGCATGGTTTTAACCGTCTCATACGGCGCAGTTTGGTTGGTCAAATGATCGGTACAGATGGTGATGTCGGCATGGTGATCCACTGTCAATTGGGCCCCCATTTGCACCAACAATTCATTCATGGTGGTGACGTCATGCAAGTGTGGCACATGCGAAATGTGAGATTCGCCTTGGCCCACGATGGTGGCAGCCAAAATGGGCAGCACCGCATTTTTCGCGCCAGAGGCTGTGATTGTGCCGTTGATGGTGTGGCCACCGGTGATGGTGATTTTGTTCATGCTGGGTTCCTTATTGGGCTTGATGCAAACGTTGGTACTCATCGGGAGTCAGTGCCTTGATGCTCAATGCATGGATGTCTGACGCCATGTGTTGTCCCAAAGCCTGGTAAATCATGCGGTGTCGTTTGATTTTCATCAATCCGTCAAAATCAGCTGAAACCACCACGGCTTCATAATGCCGACGATCTTCGCCATGAACTTCAATGTGTTCACAATTGATCTGTGCTGAAAGTAATTTTTTGACTTCGTCTGGGTGCATGAATCACAATTGTTTGTTTGTTGAGCGCGAATGATATTGTAAAATAGACCGTTTATAAAGAGGTTGTGCCCATTTTTTATCAAATGGGGCAGCTGCAGGTGCGCAACCAATTGACCGGTATAACTTGCTCACATCTTGAAAGGATAATTTGAACTGACGTATGCTGATTTCTACACTGTATTTGGTGGCGGGGCTTGCCTTGCTCATTTACGCCGCCGATAAGTTTGTATTGGGTGCTGCTTCGACTGCCAAACACATGGGGGTTTCCACCATGCTGGTGGGCTTGATCATTGTGGGATTTGGTACGTCGGCACCAGAAATGGTGGTGTCAGCCATCGCTTCTTTTAAAGGCAACTCAGGCCTGGCCTTGGGCAATGCCGTGGGTTCCAACATCACCAACATCGCCTTGGTCTTGGGGGTGGGTTTATTGATCGTGCCCATGAGTATCAAATCGCAAACCATCAAGCGGGAAATGCCCATCTTGTTGCTGGTCACATTGATGGTGCTGTTTTTGTTGCTGGACATGAAGCTCTCGTTCGTCGATGGGGTGATCTTGATCACCAGCATGTTCGTGGTCACCGGCTTTTTGCTGATGATTGGTATGAAAACCAGCAAAGACGAGTTTACCGATGAATTCGAGGCTGAGTACGATCTGGACATCAGCATAAACAAAGCCATCGCCTTTTTGATTTTTGGCATCATCACTTTGCCCATTGCATCCCAGGCCATGGTCACAGGCGCCACCGACATTGCGGTGTTATTTGGGGTTTCCGACATGGTCATTGGCTTGACCATTGTGGCCTTGGGCACCTCATTGCCGGAACTGGCTGCCACAGTGGCCAGTGCCATGAAAAGAGAACATGATTTGGCCATCGGTAACATCGTGGGTTCCAACATGTTCAACCTGTTGGGGGTGATTGGCATTTCGGGCTTGATTCGTGAGTACGAGTTCACCGCGCATTTCATCAAATATGATTATTTCTACATGTTGATGCTGACGGTGTTTTTGTTCCTGGCATCGGTGTATTTTGTGTTGAAGGATCGCTTTATTTCGCGAATCATTGGTTTGGTTTTGGTGTTGATGTATATTAGCTACATGATCTGGCTTTATTTCAGTGAGGGCATATGAAGGTCCTGGATGCCGAGCAAATCTTACAACAAGCACAAACCGTGTTTGCCATTGAGCAAGCGGGTTTGCAGAACATGCAACAAAACCTGGGTGGAGCCTTTGTTGATGCAGTGAACACCATCATGGCTTGTCATGGCCACGTGGTGGTCATTGGCATGGGCAAGTCGGGCCACATCGGCAACAAAATTTCTGCCACCTTGGCGTCCACCGGCACCCCGGCATTTTTTGTGCATCCGGGCGAAGCCAGTCACGGCGATTTGGGTATGATCACCGCCGGAGATGTGGTGCTGGCGATTTCCAACTCAGGCGAGACCGAAGAGGTGTTGACCATTTTGCCGGTGATCAAGCGCATGGGGGCGCAGTTGATTTCCATGACCGGGAAACCGGATTCCAGTTTGGCCGCCAACTCAGACATTCATCTGGACATTTCGGTGCCAGAAGAAGCCTGCCCCCTGGGCTTGGCTCCGACTTCCAGCACCACCGCGACCTTGGTCATGGGCGATGCTTTGGCGGTGACTTTGTTGGAACTGCGAGGATTCACCAAAGAAGACTTTGCCCGCTCACACCCAGCCGGTTCGCTGGGTAAAAAGTTGTTGTTGGGCATCGAAGATGTGATGCGCACCGGTGAGGCCATACCACAAGTGGATCAACAAGCCAGTTTCAGTGAAGCTTTGTTGGAAATGAACAGCAAGGGTTTGGGCATGACCGCCGTGACCAGCAACCACCAAGTGGTTGGGGTCTTCACGGACGGTGATTTGCGCCGCACTTTGAATGCCTTTGAACAATTCAAACAAAAGCCGATAGGCGAGTTGGCCACCTTGAATCCAGTGATGATTAAACAAGACAAAATGGCCGTTGAGGCGGCTCAAATCATGGAAACACATAAAATTCATTCGCTGTTGGTGGTGGATGATGACAACCATTTGGTGGGTGCCTTGAACATCCATGATTTACTGCGAGCAGGAGTGGTTTGATGGCAAAGAAGAACGACATGCTGGCTTTGGCCAAGCCGATTAAATTGGTCATTTTTGATGTCGATGGGGTGTTGACCGATGGCGGTCTGTATTTCACCGACGATGGCCGCGAAATCAAAAAATTTAATGTCAAAGATGGTTTGGGCATTTCCATGTTGGTGAAAAAGGGCGTGGAAGTGGCGGTGATCACAGGCCGCAGTTCAGTGATTGTGGCTGATCGGATGAAATCTTTGGGCGTCAACCATGTCTATCAAGGCAGAATGAATAAATTGGAAACCTATGAAAACCTGAAAGTGGCCTTGGGCATCACCGACGAAGAAGCCGCTTTTGTGGGTGATGACGTGATTGACCTGCCCATCATGTCACGATGTGGCTTACCAGTGGCCGTGGCCGATGCCCATGAAGAGGTCAAAGCGGTGGCCAAGTTGACTTTGGCACAATGCGGTGGCGCGGGTGCTGGACGGGCTGTTTGTGACTTGATCATGCAAGCCCAAGGCCTCAGCCATGACTTCACCCAAAGTCAACAATGACTGAAACTTCCCGCTTCAAGCAATTGATGTTGTTCGGTTTGTTGGCGGTGCTGAGCTATGGTCTTTACCAGCGGTATTTCCATGTTGATGCCAGTGAGCGGTTCAAACCCTTCACCAAAGGTTATGCCTTGACTGGGGTGGTGATCAAATCCACCGATGACAGCGGCCAGGTCGTGACCACAGTCCGTTCGCCAACCATCACCCATTATGCCGACACCGAAGTCACCGTCATTGACCAACCCAATGTCACCCTGCACGAAAGCCAAGGTGATTGGGTGTTCACTTCCTCGGTGGGTGAAATCAACCCCAACAAGACGGAAATTTTTTTCCCCAACCGCGTGCGCATTGAATTGGCCAGCCCCACCGAGCAAGCCGTCACTGTGGATACCAGTGCTTTGCTGGTCGATGTGACCCGCAAAACCGGGACCACCGACAACCCTCTGGTGGTCACACAATTGGGTTCGAAATTGCGGGGCTTGGGTGCGGTGGTGAACTTTAATCAACAAGAAATCGAGTTACTGAGTGAAATGTATGCAGAATTTGAAAATTAATGGGATTGTTTTGGCCTTGTTGTCGGTGACAGCAGTGCAGGCACTGGACAGTGACCGCCAACAAAAAGTCATTGTGCAAGGTCCGGGTTGTGTGACCAAGTTGAAACAGAACGAAACCGATTGCCCCAAAGGGCTGACCATCGAGCAGGGCAGTCTGTTGATCAAATCAGCGGCCGGCACCATTTACCACAAAGACAAGGGCATTGACCGGGTGTTGATGTCAGGCAATCAGGTGTATATGGAACAAATGATGGAAGACAATGAAAAAATGGTGATTCGCGCCAATCAGGTGGATTACCGCAAAGCCAGTGAAAAAGTCTTTCTCAGTGGCAATGTCAGCATCACCAGCGCCATTGGGGTGACCACCGGTGAAAACATCGAGTTTGATTTACGCACCCAAGAAATCACCTCCACCGGCGATGCCAACACCCAGTTCAAAATGGAAATTGATCAAAACAATGATTAAAGCGCAACAAATCGTCAAAAGCTACAAAAAGCGGCAGGTCATTGCCGGGGTGTCTTTTGCCGTGCGTCAGGGTGAAGTGGTGGGTTTATTGGGACCCAATGGAGCCGGTAAGACCACATGTTTTTACATGGTGGTCGGGTTGATCCCGGTCGATCGTGGACAAATCATCATCGATTCTTTGGATGCCACCAAGTATGGCATGCATGAACGGGCCAAACTGGGCTTGGGCTATCTGCCACAAGAGGCGTCGGTGTTTCGCAAGCTGACGGTCAAAGACAACATCATGGCGGTGTTGCAATTGCGCAAAGACCTCACCCAGGCCCAGAAAGAATACCGTTGTTTGGAGCTGATGGAAGAATTGAATGTGGAGCACGTCAAGAGTCAGCTGGGCATCAGTTTGTCGGGCGGCGAACGGCGGCGGGTGGAAATTGCTCGGTCCTTGGCCATGGAACCCAAATACATCTTGCTGGATGAGCCATTTGCTGGGGTGGATCCAGTTTCAGTTATTGACATCCAAAAGATTGTTTATCATTTAAAAAGCAAACAAATAGGGGTCTTGATCACCGACCACAACGTGCGAGAAACCTTGGGCATTTGTGACCGCGCTTACATCCTCAATGACGGCCAGATGTTGACCGAGGGCAAACCGGAACAAATCATCTCCAATCCTGACGTCAAAAGGGTTTATTTGGGCCAAGATTTTTCCATGTGAAGCAGGCGGTTTGGCTTGCTATTGTGGCCTTGTTTAGGTATATTGAATATACAGGAGCCACATGAAAGTCATCAATTCAGATCATTTTTTCAAAGCCACAGCCATACTGATTTCTTCTTGTGCCAAGGTTTTGAATCCAAGCCATCAGGCTCCGTTACACCAAACAACACAGTTCCCCAAAACCGCGTCTTCACTGCCACGTCTTCACCCATGCCGGTTGTCGACAACCCTGACACAGACCATTGGGGAGTTTCATTAAGTTGAGCCAAGGGCTCAAAGCAAGAGGTACAGTCATATGCATTTAACAATCACTGGTCACCAATTAGAAGTCACCGAACCCATCAGAAATTACATAGAAACCAAATTTGAGCGCATCAAAAGACATTTTGATCAAGTGTTGAATGCGCATGTGATCATCAGTGTAGAAAAAGTAAGACACAAGTCAGAAGCAACCATGCATATTGGGGGCAAAGATTTCTTTGCCGATTCAACCGAAGACCACCTGTACAAATCAATCGATTTGTTGGTGGATAAACTGGACAAACAAATCCGTCGGCATAAAGACAAAGTGACCGACCATCACCGTGAAGAAGCGTTTAAAATGAACCAGGTCAGTTACTGACCACCCAACTCATTGAGATAAACCCCAAGGCTTAACCGGTTGTCAACAACCGTTGGTTAGGCCTTTTTAATTGAACCACATGAAAATCATTGATTTACTGGAAGAAGATAAAATGATCATCAATCATCATTTTATCAGCAAGAAAAGGTTGTTTGAGACCATGGCCAATTTGTTGGCCAATGAACATGGCGAAAGCCTCAAGATTTACCACAGCTTTGTCGACCGTGAAAAACTGGGGAACACCTCTTTGGGCAATGGTGTGGCCGTGCCCCATGGCAAATGTTTGGCCGAAAATGACCTCAGGGCATGTGTTATAAAAATGGCACAACCCATTGATTATGAAAGCATTGATGATGTAAAGGTTAGTTTGATTATCGGCATCGCTTTCCCTGAAAGAATCACCAAACAACACCAGGAGCTGATGAAGGAAACGGCGTATTTATTTCGCCAGCACCGCTTGTATAAAAATTTGATATTGGCCGAGGATCGTGAACAATTGACCGACGCCATTTTGAAAGGCTTTCAATTATGCAACAATTGGTCATAGTCACGGGTCTGTCAGGCGCCGGCAAAACGGTGGTCCTCAGGTCGTTGGAAGACATGGAATTTTATTGTGTCGATAACCTGCCGGTGAACATGCTGCATCAGTTGGCGCAAAACATCAGTGCCGACCAAGAGTTTTACCCCAAGGTGGCTGTGGGCATTGACATCCGCAACAAAAACAGCGATTTGAATGCCTTCAATGAGCTCTTAGAGAGCATTGATCAAAGTGCTTTAAAGATCAAAATAATTTTTTTGTCGGCCGATCCCAAGACCATTCTCAAACGGTATTCTGAAACCCGCAGGCGCCACCCTTTGTCCACTGACCAGCACAAGTACAGCCTGACTGAGGCCATCAAAATTGAAAACCAGTTGATGAGTGAGTTCAAGGCCCATGCTGATTTGATCATCGACACCAGTCAATTAAAAATACAACAGTTGAAGCAACAGATCTGGCAAATCATGAGTCAGCGCAATGAAAGCGTCAGTGTCATAGTCAAATCATTTGCCTTCAAACGGGGGGTGCCCTTTGATGCCGACTTTGTGTTCGATGCGCGTTGTTTACCGAACCCCTATTGGCATGCCGAATTGCGCAACCTGACTGGTCAGGATGCCGCAGTGAAACAATTCCTGCAGCAAGAATCCATCGTCCAAGAATATTTGGATGACCTGTGTTATTTTGCCAAGAAATGGATCAGTGAGTTTCAAGCCAATGACCGCAGTTACATCACCATTGCCATCGGTTGTACCGGCGGTCAACACCGTTCGGTGTTTTTGGTGGAGTCTTTACATGAGTTTTTGGAACGCAAATCAATCCAAAACATGTTGCAGCACCGTGAATTGAACTGACTTCAATCGTTGACTCTGCGATAAAACACAAAATCAAATGCCCAGTCCGGGTGGTCCACTGCTGGCGGGTGGTTGGTCAACCGGTCCACTTGCCATGCAGCCCAATTGACCTCGGGGAAATGGGTGTCGCCACTCAATTCAGCTTGAATTCGGGTGATGATCATGTGGGTCGCTTGGGGCAGCATCAATTGGTAGATTTTGGCCCCCCCAATGACCATCAATTCATCGACCTCAGGCAAGGCGTTCAGGTCGGTGATGGTGGTGAAACCTTTGCGGTGAAATGATGGGTTGCGACTGAGCACCCAATTCTCCCTACCCGGCAGGGCAAACGGCAGGGACTCACAAGTTTTGCGTCCCATCAACAGGGTTTTGCCCATGGTTTGTTGCTTGAAAAACTGCAGATCTGCGGGTAAATGCCATGGCAATTGATTGTCTTTGCCAATCAATTGCTGGCGATCCATCGCCGCAATCAGGGTGATCTTCATACCGCCACCACACCTTTGATGTGTGGATGGGCCTGGTAGTTGATCAATTCAAAGTCATCAAATTGAAAGGCGAACAGATCAGTCACGTCAGGATTGATGTGCATGGTTGGTAAGTCAAAAGTGGAGCGCGACAATTGTTCCTTGATTTGTTCCATGTGGTTGCTGTAAATGTGCGCATCGCCAAAGGTGTGGACAAATTCGCCGGGCTGTAAGTCACAGACTTGTGCCATCATCATGGTCAACAAGGCATAGGAGGCGATGTTAAAGGGCACCCCCAAAAACACATCGGCACTGCGTTGATAGAGTTGGCAGGACAGGCGCCCTTCGGTCACGTAAAATTGGAACAAGCAATGGCAAGGGGGCAGGGCCATGTGATCGACATCGGCCACATTCCAGGCGCTGACGATGTGGCGTCTGGAGTCGGGGTTGTTTTTGATTTGTTGCAACAGCAGAGAAATCTGGTCAACTGTTTCGCCATTGGGCGTGGGCCAGGAACGCCATTGGTGGCCATAAACCGGGCCCAAGTCGCCATGCTCATCGGCCCACTCATCCCATATCCGCACACCATGGTCCTTTAAATATTGGATGTTGGTGTCACCTGCCAAGAACCACAGCAGCTCATGAATGATGGATTTGAGGTGCAGTTTTTTGGTGGTAAGAACTGGAAAGCCCTGCTGCAAATCGAAGCGCATTTGGTAACCAAACACACTGCGAGTACCGGTGCCAGTGCGGTCAGATTTGTCGACGCCGTGATCCAGGATGTGTTGGGCAAAATCCAAATACTGCTGCATAAAAAAACCTTGTTATAAAGCGAATTATTATAACAAGGTTTTGTGTTTTTAAACCGGTAATTAGATTATGCGGTCAGCAGTTTTTGTACCAAGTTGCGGTTGTTGAAGCTGCTGATGATGTCATCCACATTGATGTCCAATGCATCGGCTTTCAAAGCGCCAGTGATACAAGGTCTTTCTTTGTTGGAGAACATGGCTTTCTTCGACAAATCAACAAACTTGGGTTTCTCTAGTGTTTTGTTTTGTGTGTCTTTGATCAACAGCACTTCAGGCTTCAGGCGTTTCTCTTTGTTGTGAGAAAGCACCAGGCCGGTTGAGCCGTCAGACAACTGCACCACTGAACCCGCAGGGTACAAGCCAATGGCTTGAATGAACTCATCAACCAACTTACCACTGAACAGTTTGTTGCGTTGTTTAAACAACCATTCCATCGCGTGTGAAGAGGTGTAGGTTTGACCGTATGGTTTTTTGCTGGTCATGGCGTCAAAGGTGTCAACGATACCAGCAATTTGACCAAAGGCTGGGATTTCGTCTCCCACCAAGCCATAAGGATACCCACTGCCATCGAAACGCTCATGGTGGGTTTCGGCAATGGTCAGAATGTTGTGATCCAAGGTGCGGTCTTTGGCCAGCATCTCTACGCCCAACTCGACATGAGATTCAAACAGCTTGCGCTCTTCATCGGTCAATGCTTCGGCTTTTTCCAACAGTTTGCGGCTCAACTTGGTTTTACCAATGTCTGCCAACAACACACCAGAGACCAAGATCTCTAATTGGTCTTCGCGAACACCCAAATGTCTGCCGAACACGGCTGACAAGATGGCGGAGCGCAGTGAGTGACCATAGATATACTGGCCTTTTTCTTTCAACTGGGTCAACCACACCAAAGTGTTGGGGTTGCGAATGACTGAATTGACCACCTGCGAGGCAATCTGCTTGGTTTTCTTGATGTTCAAACCTTTGCCTACGCGCAAGTTGAAGCTGGTTTCTTCAATGGCGCTGTTCAGGTCGATCATTAAATTGTGTGCGGGACCAAACTCTTTCTTGATGGGCTTTAAAGCTTGAGTGTAATAGTCATGTTTTACGATGAAAGGTTTGATGCGTCCGCGGTATTTGTTGCCGACTTCTTTTTTGCGCAGCAGTGGCGAGGGTTTTGAAATTTCTGGCTCACTGTTCAGGGACTTGCCTTTTTCAACGTCAATGTAAACAAATTCACAAAACGCTTTCAGGTCCCTGATTTCATTTTGGCTGCGGATGTAGAAGCCTTGGAACGGGAATGGGGTATCGAGCCAAGATCTGTCAAGTTTGCATACATACATGCCCACTTTCAGAAATTTAACCGATATTTTTTCTTTTTCAATATTCATGATATTGCTCAAACAATCATTATAGTTATGCCCAGTGTCGATATTAACACGGTTTTTCTAAGAAATGAGTGACGAAATTCACATTTTTTGCAAATCATTGACTTTTTTTGTCACGTTTTGTGAGCGGATCGCGAATTTGACGCTGGAACTGACAGAAGATGTCAGAAAATGAGATTAAAACAGGTGTGAAATATGGTACACGCCAGATGTTCAAACCTGGCGTGTTTATTGACTTTGCGCGGGTTAAGACATCGCCTTGATTTTTGCATTTAAACGACTTTTGTGTCTTGCAATTTTGTTTTTGTGGTACAAGCCTTTTCTGGCCACACCATCAACCACTGGAACCATGGCTTTGAAAAGCTCTTGAGCAGCGGCTTTGTCACCACCCTCAATGGCCGCAATTACTTTTTTCATTGATGTGCGTGCTTTTGAGCGCAAGCTCATGTTATGCTGCCTGTTTTTAGCAGCTTGTCTAACGCGTTTTCTTGCAGATGCTGAATTTGCCAAACCTATTTCTCCTTAACAACAAGAATTTTAAAAAACGCGGCATTTTCCCACTAATGCCATGATTAGTCAACATGGATAGGTTATTAATTGAATGAATTTGATTAAATCCACTGCGGTGGTGAGTTTCGCGACCTTGTTGTCTCGCATTTCAGGGTTCATTCGCGATGTGTTGCTCGCCCGATTCTTTGGCGCCAATTTGTGGACTGATGCGTTTTTTGTGGCGTTTAAAATTCCCAATTTCATGCGGCGCTTGTTTGCTGAGGGCTCATTTTCACTGGCTTTCATCCCGGTGTTGAATGAGATCAAAGCCAAGGACAGCCGGCCTTTGTTGCAAGCATATCTCAACCATGTGTTTGGTTGTTTGGTGGTGGTGCTGGTGATCGTGGTGGCGGTACTGGAATTGTTGGCCCCGGGTGTGATTGCGATCTTTGCCCCGGGGTTTTTGGAACATGAGGCGGTGTTTGATCACACCGTTGACATGCTGCGCATCACCTTACCTTATCTGTTTTGCATTTCCCTGGTGGCTTTCAGTGCAGGCATTCTCAACAGCTTCGGACGGTTTGCCTTGCCGGCCGCCACCCCAATTCTGTTGAACTTGGTGTTGATTTGGTCGGCATTGTATTTACGTGATGAATTTGCGGTGCCAGTCAAAGCCTTGGCCGTTGGGGTGCTGATTGCTGGCGTGATCCAGTTGTTGGTTCAAATTCCCGCGCTGATGCGCTTGGGGCTGTTGCCTAAACCGGTGGTGAAATTCCATGATCCTGAAGTGAAAAAGGTCATGACCCTGATGTTGCCGACTTTGTTGGGCTCCTCGGTGGCGCAAATCAATCTGTTGATCGACACCATGTTGGCAACCTTGTTGCCGCTGGTGGGATCGCCGACCTTTCTTTATTACACCGACCGGCTGGTTGAGTTTCCCTTGGGCTTGTTCGGCATTGCCATTTCAACCGTGATTCTGCCGCGCTTGTCGACTTCATTTGCGGCCCAGGACCATGCCGATTACCAACAAACTTTGCGTTGGGCCATGACCTTGGCCATGTTCATTGCCTTGCCTTCGGCCGTGGGCTTGTTGCTGTTGGCCAAGCCGGTGGTGATCACTTTGTTTGCCTATGATCAATTCACCATTGAACATGCCACCTTCACTGCCTACAGTCTGATGGTGTTCATGGTGGGCTTGCCAGCGTTTGTGGCCAACAAGGTGCTGTTGCCGGCATTCTATGCCAGAAAAGACGCCAAATCGCCGGTGAAGATTGCCCTCAAGGCCATGTTGATCAACGTCATTTTGAATTTCGTTTTTGTCGGTCTGTTGTATTATTGGGGCGTGGTGTCATTGCATGTGGGATTGGCCATAGCTGGCGTCAGTTCAGCTTGGATGCAATGCTTTTGGTTGTATCGGAAACTGCGGGCCGATCAGATCATCACCGGCGGTTTGATGGCGCCGGTATTTTTCTGGAAATTGCTGCTGGCATTGGCTTTGATGGCCGCAGTCATTATATACATGGTGTCCTGGTTGCCGGCTTGGCACCTGTTGGGTGGTTATCAACGGTTCCTCAATTTACTGCTGGTGATCGCCGTTGGTGCCGCGGTTTATTTAATTTCAATGGGCCTGCTGCGGGCCCACAAACAGATGGCATGAAACTGATCAGATACCCTCATCACTGGCCAATCTCGGGCAACACTTGTGTCACCATCGGTAACTTTGATGGGGTTCACCTGGGCCACCAGGCCCTGGTCAAAACGGTGGTGGCAGAGGCCAAGGCGCGCCAAACGCAGTCGGTGGTGGTGACCATGAACCCATTGCCGGCCCAATACTTCAATGGCCGCATGGCGGTAGAAGTGCTGACCCCTTTTAAGCACAAATTTAAATTGTTGGCCAACTTGGGCGTGGATGTGATGTGTTGTTTGAATTTCAATCGTCAATTGGCGGCCATGTCTGCCAGTCATTTTTACCAACACATCTTATTACATGGCTTACAGGCCCAGCATGTGCTGGTGGGTGATGATTTCAGATTTGGGGCTGGGCGGCAAGGTGATTTTCCCTTGTTACAAGAATTGGCTGCGGTTGATGGTGTTTCGGTGCAGCGCATGCCTTCGGTTATGGTGCAAGGTCACCGGGTCAGTTCCACCCGCATCAGAGAACAGCTCAGACAAGGTCATTTAACGCAGGTGGAGGCGTTGTTGGGACGACAATTCAATGTATTGGGTCGCGTGGCCAAAGGCAAACAACTGGGCCGTCAGCTGGGCTATCCCACGATCAATTTGGAATGGAAATCAGGGGCCTTTTCCTTGCGCGGCGTGTACGTGGTCAAAATCAAAATCAAAGGCCGTTGGTGGCCGGCGGTGGCATCGGTTGGCTACAATCCCACCGTCGGTGGCAATGCCAAACGCATTGAAGTCCATGTGTTGGATTTCAAGCAAGCGGTGTATGGGCAAAGTGTTGAAGTTTTGTTTTTTCAAAAGCTGCGAAATGAAGTAGAATTCGACAGTTTAACGGCATTGACCGCTGCCATTGAAACAGATGTGCAGCAAGCCAGAGAGTATTTTGCCAACAATTCAGGAGAACCGGTGTGAGCCAAGATTATAAGAATACGCTCAATCTACCCAAAACCAATTTCAAAATGAAGGCTTCATTGGCCACCAAGGAGCCACAATGGATCAAGCAATGGCATAAAGAGGGTTTGTATGAGGCCTTGCAACAACACCATCAAGACAGCCCTTTGTTTGTGTTGCATGATGGCCCGCCCTATGCCAATGGAGCCATTCACATCGGCCATGCGGTCAACAAAATCCTGAAAGACATCATCGTCAAGTCCAAAACCATGTCTGGCTTTCGGGCACCTTATGTGCCTGGCTGGGATTGTCATGGCTTGCCGATCGAAGTCCAAGTGGAGAAAAAAGTCGGCAAAGTGGGGCAGAAAGTGGATGCCAAAACTTTTCGAGAGAAATGCCGTAATTATGCCGACACCCAAATCAACATCCAAAAACAAGATTTCATCCGTTTGGGGGTGTTGGGAGATTGGGATCAGCCCTACACCACCAAATCATTTGACTACGAAGCCAACATGATTCGGGCGCTGTCCGAAATCGTTGAGAACAAGCACATTGAGAAAGGCGTGAAACCGGTCAACTGGTGCTTTGACTGCGGTTCGGCTCTTGCTGAAGCCGAAATTGAATACCAAGACAAAACCTCGCCATCGATTGATGTGGCGTTTGATTTCATCGATGCCGATGCGGTGGCCGCTGCCTTCGGGGTGGCCGCTCAGTCGCAGCCAACGGCGCTGCCAATCTGGACCACCACCCCATGGACCATTCCTGCCAACCAGGCGGTGTCATTGCACCCCGAGCTGGATTATGCCCTGGTCCAAGGGCACCCAGACAAACTGTTGGTGGTGGCCGCCGATATGGTGGATGGGGTGATGCAACGATTGGGTGTGGACCAGTCCCAGGTTTTGGCGACGGTGGCTGGCCAGGCCTTGGAGCACTTGTCATTAAAACATCCTTTGTATGACAAACAGGTGCCGGTGATCTTGGGCGAGCACGTCAACACCGAAGCCGGTACCGGTGCCGTTCACACCGCACCGGGTCACGGGGTCGATGATTTCGTGGTGGGTCAGCGCTATGGTTTGGAGATCTATAATCCGGTGGATGGGGATGGCACATACCTGCCTGACACCCCCCTGTTTGCTGGACAGCATGTGTGGGAAGCCAACAAAACCGTGACCGAAGCCTTGTCTCAAGCGGGTCAATTGTTGCACCACGAATCCATCAGGCACAGCTACCCCCATTGTTGGCGGCACAAAACACCCACGGCATTTCGCACCACCCCACAATGGTTCATCAGCATGGACAAAGAAGGCTTGCGCAGCCAGGCATTGCAAGAAATCAAGCGGGTCGAGTGGATCCCAGGCTGGGGTGAAGAACGCATTTACAAAATGATTGAAAATCGCCCAGAATGGTGTATTTCCAGACAGCGAACTTGGGGCGTACCAATCACCATCTATGTGCACAAGCAAACCGGCGATCTGCACCCCGAAACGGTCTCCATCATGCGCCAAGTGGCCGACCAGGTTGCAGTCAAAGGCATGGACATTTGGTTTGAGCTCGATGATCAGCAGTTCTTGGGTGAGCACGTGGACGATTATGAAAAGGTCACTGACGTGTTGGACGTGTGGTTTGATTCTGGTGTGACCCATTACTGTGTGCTGAAACAAAATGACGCATTAACCGAACCCGCAGACTTGTATTTGGAAGGTTCAGATCAGCACCGCGGATGGTTTCATTCATCGCTGTTGACTGGGGTGGCGATCAACCAACATGCGCCCTATAAACAAGTGTTGACCCATGGTTTTGTGGTTGATCAAGACGGCAAGAAAATGTCCAAGTCTTTGGGCAATGTGATCTCACCCAAAGATGTGGTCAACACCTTGGGTGCCGACATCTTGCGCCTGTGGGTGGCGTCGGCAGATTACCGCGGCGAAATGACCATTTCGGATGAAATTCTGAATCGGGCTGCCGATGGCTACCGTCGCATTCGCAACACCGCCAGATTCATGTTGGGTAACTTGAATGAATTTGCTGCTGAAGATTGTTTGGCTTTGTCTGAATGCACCGAAATAGACCTGTGGGCCATCAACCAAGCCAAGCAACTGCAAACCGAGGTGCTGGCTTGTTATGACAGTTATCAACTGCACTTGGTGTTCAAGAAAGTGCTGCACTTTTGCTCACAAGACATGGGGGCCTTTTATTTGGACGTGATCAAAGACCGCTTGTATACCTGTCATCAAAACAGCGTGGCCCGGCAGTCAGCACAAACCGCCATGCACCACATTTTACAGGCATTACAACGCTTGATCGCACCCATCTTAACCTTCACCGCCGATGAAATCAGGCTGGCCCAAGGCGGTGAGCGACATGTGTTGTTCGAGACCTGGTATGAATTACCTGCCGCATCGTTTGATGATCAAGCCGATAAGTGGCGTGCGATTGCCGAAATCAGACAAGTGGTCTCCAAGCGTTTGGAAGCGTTGCGGGTGGCTGGTGACATCGGTGCCTCATTGGATGCCGAAGTGAAGCTGTACTTGTCCGATGACTTGTATGAATCTTTGCATGTGATGGATGATGAATTTCGCTTTGTCTTGATCACTTCCGAAGCCCACATTTTGCGTTGGGAAGAGCGGGGTGGTGCGGCCGTGATTGAATTGTCTGATGGTCAACAAATGGCCGTCACGGCCCAAACCGCCGCCGGCGAAAAGTGTGAACGCTGTTGGCACATCAGGCAGGATGTGGGGGTCGATCCGGCGCACCCCAAGATTTGTGGCCGTTGTGTGGACAACGTCGATCACCAAGGTGAAGTGCGGAGGTTTGCTTGATGCGGCTGCCCAACTCAGGCTTGAAGTTACTGTGGCTCAGTGCCTTGGTGTTGCTGTTGGATCAGCTCACCAAAGCTTGGGCCAGCCAGGCTTTTGAATTGTATGTGCCGCATCAAATCACTGGGTTTTTTAACCTGACTTTGATGCACAATGAAGGCATCGCTTTCAGCCTGTTGGCCGACCAATCAGGTTGGCAACGGTATTTCATTTCGGTGGTGGCCATCGTGATTGTGGTGTGGTTGTTGTACTGGTTGTGGCAAAACAAACCCCACATGAAGTTACAAAACACCGCCTTGGCCTTGGTTGTGGGTGGTGCCTTGGGAAACATCTGGGACCGGGTGCAGCTGGGGTATGTGGTGGATTTCATTGAATTGCATTATCACAACTATTATTGGCCGGCCTTCAACGTGGCCGATGCCGCCATCACCTTGGGCGCGGTCTTGTTGATCATCGACGCGTTCAAAAACAAACCCGAGAAAGACCATGAAAATTCTGCTGGCTAACCCTCGCGGTTTTTGTGCCGGGGTTGATCGTGCCATTGACATTGTCAATCGTGCGCTGGATTCTTTTGGGGCGCCCATCTATGTGCGACATGAAGTGGTGCACAATCAGTACGTGGTCAATAAGCTGCGTGATCGTGGGGCCATTTTTGTCGATGAGTTGGATGAAATTCCTGATGATCAAATCGTGATTTTTTCCGCGCATGGGGTGTCCAAAGCCGTCAGACAGGAGGCCGAACAGCGTCAATTGAAGGTGTTCGATGCCACTTGTCCATTGGTGACCAAGGTCCACATTGAAGTATTCCGCTACTGTAAACAAGGATTTGACCTGATTTTGATTGGTCATCACGGTCATCCAGAAGTCGAAGGGACTTTGGGGCAATGGGACCGACTGCAAGGCCAGGGGGCCATTTATTTGGTCGACTCAGTGGCTGAAGCCCAGGCCATAGAAGTCAATCAGCCCGACCGCATCGCTTATGTCACACAAACCACTTTGTCGATGGATGACACCCGTGACATCATTGCCAAGTTGCGCCAGCGCTTTCCGCGCATTCAAGGCCCCAAACATGATGACATCTGTTATGCCACGCAAAACCGCCAGACGGCCGTGCGGCAGTTGGCTGATCAGGCCGACATGGTGCTGGTGGTCGGCAGCGTCAACAGTTCAAATTCCAATCGCTTGAAGGAACTGGCCGAGCGAGAAGGGGTTCGATCGCATCTGATTGACGGCGCAGCAGACATCGATCAATCCTGGTTTTCAGGGGTCAATACCTTGGGCTTGACAGCCGGTGCTTCGGCCCCAGAGAAATTGGTTAAAGACGTGATTGAAGCGATCCGTGATCAGAATCCTGATGTGAGTGTCACTGAATTGGATGGGGAGCCTGAGAACATGGTGTTTGCGTTGCCCAAAGAATTGCGCTTGGTGCAAAAATAGCGCCCCAATCAACCGTTTATCTGCCGATTGATACCGCCAATCGGAATCCTCTTGAGCTTGCTTGTTGCCTTGACCGGCTTCACTTATGATGTAAGTCGGTCAAAATAGTATGACAATCAAGTGCACATGATTCAAAAAAATAAAGGGTTCACGCTCGTCGAGTTGTTCGTTACCTTGCTGGTGGGTTCCATCCTGCTGGCATGGGGCGTTCCCAGCTACCGTGACTTTAAAATCAGGAAGCAGGTGAGTGACATGTCCAACGAAATCGTCTACAGCTTAACTGTGGCCAGAAATGAGGCCATCAAGCAAGGGGTGGATGTGATCGTTGATCGCAATGGCAGTAATTGGAGAGACGGCTGGCAAATTTTCACCCTTGATGAGTTGGGTAACAATGACGAGTTGGTTTATGTACAACCGGCTTTGCCCAGGAACTTGAAGGTCACCCAATCGGGTGGCTTCACTGGTGATCTGATATACAACAACGTGGGCGCATTGCGCGGTGGCTTGGGTACCCAGTTTGCCATCGAAGATGACCCCAGCGTCAATGGTTCAACGGCCATCAGCAACAACCTGCGCAACATTTTAATCAGTCCTTCCGGCTCAGCCAGGGTGGTGAAACCATGAATGCCGTAACAAAAAAATCTGCCCAAGGCTTTACCTTACTTGAAGTCTTGGTGGCGGTGATGGTTTTTTCATTTGGTCTGTTGGGTATTGCTGGCTTGATGTCCATTTCAGTGAAAAACAACCACAATGGCTATTTGCGTTCTCAAGCCAATTTTTTGGCGGAGAACATGGTGGATCGCATGCGCGCCAACCCCACGGCTTTGTGGAACGATGATTACAATGGCACCGCAGCGGTAGGCACCACCACTTGTACCTTGGCTTCGCCCTGTACTTATGCTGATTTGGCTGCCTATGATTTGGAGCAATGGGCCGAAAGCTTGTCTTTCATATTGCCCAATGCGCAAGGCACCATCAATTGTGTGCGCAACGCCAATGTGCCAGCCAACATAACAACGGCTGAGCCTCCTTCCATTTGGTTCCCGGCACCGCCGTTCAACGGCTTGTGTACCGTCACCGTATCTTGGACTGAATCGAATCGAGACAGTGCCACAGATGCACAAACTTTGGCCTTGGTGGTGCAACCATGAATATGACTATGAACAATTCTCAACTTAATAACCGCGGTTTTTCTCTGATTGAACTGATGATCGCCATGGTCATTGGCTTGATCATTTTACTTGGATTGGTGTCATTGTTCACCAGCTCGAGTAATTTGAACCGCGCCCAAACAGGCTTGTCCTTGTTGCAAGAAAATGGCCGTTACGCCATGATGCGCATCAAACAAGACATTCAGAATGCTGGCCGCAAGCACTGCGCCACGGTGGCTTTACCCACCACTTTCACCACCGACTGGGATCAAGGCTATGAAATGTCTTCCTGGTTGGTTGATCGCAATGTCACCTTACCCCATAACCTGCCGGCGGTGGGTGATGTGTTGTTGGATGACGACGATGATGATCAACTCAGTGATGGCAATGCCGGTTCTTTGTTGGCCGCCAATGTCCCCTATCCACTGGACCCCAGTTGGTTCATTCGTGGCCATGAGTGTGGCGCCGGATCCTGTACACCCACCATTGGTGATGTGGGTGGCGACACCGCGACTGTGGTCAGGTCCATGGGCACCACCGATGGCAACCGGGTACCCAGCACCGATGTGTTGACCGTGCGCTACTTGACCGGTGGAACTCGGGTACAAAGCGTTGCTGGCAACACTTTAACCACCATGAACAACATACCTGCTGGCAGTACTGGTGATGCCATTGTGGCCGACTGCAACACCACCATGGTCACCACCGCCACTTGGGGCAGCAACTCGGTTACCGTGGGTCAGGTGCCATTCCTGGCCCTTGATTCAGACACCCGCGTGTTCAGCATGAACCGGGATTTCAAAACAGTCACTTATTTTGTCGGGGTTGATACCGATCCGGGTAACCCAAATCGACGTGTCAGTTCCCTGTATCGCGCCGAAAATGGCGTGGCCCAACAATTGGTTGAAGGGGTTGAACGTTTGGATGTGTTTTATTTGGCCCAATTACAAACCGGTCACGTGGCCCGTCTGACAGCCGATCAGGTGCAAGGCGTGTCTGGCGGTGGTGACACCAACAATGATGGCGCCATTGACACCATCCAAGGGTGCATCATTCAACCCGCGGCGCCCACCCTCAACAGCTTAAACTTGGCCAATGAACCAGGTTGTCTTTGGCGTTCAATTTATGCCATTGAAGTCCACATGTTGATGAACACCGTGGCCAACAGTTCGACCTTGGACAACGAAGTTTTTATTTATTCGCCCGACGGTTTGACCCCGCAAGACCCCAGCACGGGCTTAACCACTGGCATGCCTGCTGAGCGCATGCACCGCAAAGAATTTTCTGCCATTGTTCCAGTCAGGAGCTACACATTATGAAAAAAACAACCCCATTCAGAACCCATCAAAACGGCGCTGCATTGGCCGTGGGCTTGATCTTGTTATTGATCATCACCTTGATGGGATACACCGGTATGAAGGGCACCATTTTGCAGGACAAAATGGCTGCTGGTTTGAAGAACCGTTCCTTGGCTTACAGTGGCGCACAAAGTGCCCTGCGGGCTGGTGAACAGTTTTTATACAATTTGGTGGAAACCACCAATGGCGTGGTGATTGAAGGCACCGCAGCCGGCTCATTGTCCAACATCTATTCGTTGTATAACACCCCAGGTGATCCCACCTCGGGCTTGAACAACACCGTTGAAGCTTTCAAAGCCAACGACTGGAGCACCTCAGGCTCAGAACCCGGCCACAACTACACATCGGCATCGGTGTTGGGCAGTGCGTTGAGTGTGCAACCAGAATACATGATTCAACACATTCGCGGCACCACCGGTGGTGGTGCAGGTGGGGCGACCCAAACCGTCGAATTCGGCAGTTATGGCGCTGGCGGTGGCGGTGGTGGTAGCTCACCACAGCAATCCACATTTTTAATCACGGCCAAGAGCCGAAGTGGTGATGGCAAATCGTTTGCCATGATGGAATCGGTGTATACCGCGGTTCCCAACAGTTCACCCAGTCAATAAGCAGAGGTACACATGAAATTATCTACCACATTTAAATTAGCCATCACCTCCACTTTGGTGATGATGTCTGGTGCCAAAACCGCCAACGCGGCTTTGCTGGACCTGTCTCATGATCCTTTGTTCTTGAATCAATCGGTGCCGCCTGCTTTGGCCGTGACCTTTGATGATTCGGGTTCCATGGCTTGGGGTTTTATGGGTCGTGGTTTGAGCAACTCGAGCAGCACTTATGATCGCCGTTCCTTTGCCGATCCAACCCGCAACAAAATATATTACAACCCCAACATCAATTACCGTCCGCCGATTGGCGCCGATGGGGTGGAGTTGCCCAATTCAGTTTTTACCGCTGCGAAGGTGGATGGATTTGACAGCAATTCAGCCACCGTTGACTTAAGCCGTAATTTTTTGCCCATCGCCCGCTATTATTATTACGGGCCTGGTGATTATCAACTGCGCTTTGCCAAGATACCCAACACACCCAATGTGGATACGGTGAACACCAACAATTACAACGATTACTATCCGAATCGAGACACCCGCAACGCCAGGGGTCGGTCGGCTTTTTACTACTTGGGCGATACCCGGGTGGATGTGCCAGCCGGCCAACGACAAAATTTCGCCAACTGGTACACGTATTACAGCACGCGCAATAAATTGGCCAAGTCGGCGGTCAGTCGGTCCTTTTCAACTTTCGGTCCGACCTTCAAGATTGCCTGGCAACAACTGAACCGCAACACCAATTTCCCCGATTTGGAACGGTTCGACGAGGAACACCGCAAAGATTTTTTCCGTTGGTTGTTTCGGGTGCCTTCTAACGGCGGTACGCCACTGCGCAACGCCTTCTATCGGGCTGGTAACCTGTTCACTCAATTGGACAGTTACGATTCCGATGATTTCAACACCCGCTTGTCTTGTCAACAAAATTTCCACATCGCCATTTCTGACGGTGAGTGGAACCAAAGTTTAAGTTACACGGTGGATCAGGACGAAACCAATCTGGGGCAGTTGGCCGGTGATGACTTGAATTTATATGGCGGCTACAACGGTGGTGGTGAACAACACATCTATCCCTTGAGTGAAGGCGGTACCTCATTGTCAGACATTGCTTTCCATTTTTGGCAGCGCGATTTGGTGCCAGGATTGAACAACAACGTCAAACGATACAAAGGTGATTACACCGATTCAACGGGGGCTGACATCGTCTTTGCGCCGGGCCAAGATGAGTGGCAAAACCCGGCTTTCATCTGGAATCCGAAGAATGACCCAGCCTATTGGCAACACATGGTGACGTACAACATCGGCATGGGCTTGGAGGCCTCCAGGATTTTGGACTACCAAGCCGGCAACTTCGCCAACTGCCCTGAAGACACGTCCATTGCTGATCCGAAAGAAGCCGTATTAAAAGGCCTGCGCAGCGGCGCCTGTGATTGGCCCATTGCCAGTAATGCCTTGACCAAAATTGATGACGTGTGGCATTCATCGATCAACAGCCGGGGTGACTTTTTTGGCGCCGATGACCCGGAACAATTGGCCGCTTCTCTGAATGCCGTGGTCAACAGCATTCTGGAGCGCCTGTCTCGCGGCAGCACCTCCACCGTATCATCCGGTGTGATCACCGCTGGCACCCAAGCATACACCCCTGGATTTGATTCATCCAATTGGACCGGTAACTTACTGGCCCGTCCGGTCAATGCCGACGGCGACTTTGGTGCCGTCACTTGGGATTTGGCCTGCAAATTAACCGGCGGAAATTGTGAATCGACTGGCGGCACCGAAGTACAACAAACCAACCGCCGCATTTATGCCCATGATCCAATCACTGGTAATGTGGAACGCTTGTTGCCGGGTGTGGGTGGTAATTTAGACGCCATCATCAGCCTCAATGGCTTGGGTGTGATCACCCGCTTGAGCACCTCTGTGGATGACATCATTCGTTTCGTCAATGGCGACAACAGCGTTGAGATTCAAGGTGGTGGCGTGCTGCGTAATCGCGACAACAAATTGTCTGATGTGGTGCATGCCAGTCCCATCATCCAGCGTGGCCCCGGTGAAAGTTACAGTGACACCCGCTGGCCAGACAGCTCAGATGAATTTGCCGCTGCACAAGCCGGTAATGGATACATTGATTACAAAATTAACAACGCCAATCGCACCAATGTGGTGTACATCGGCAGTAACTCGGGCATGTTGCATGCGGTGTATACTGAAGGCCCATCCCGAGGTCAAGAAATTTGGGGTTACATGCCTTCCAAAGCCTTGGAAAACATCCACAGATTGGTGGATCCGGTCTATGAGCATTGGTCATACGTCGACAATTCGCCGGTGTTGGCCGATGCCTTCATCAGCAGCCAATGGCGCACGGTGCTGGTCGGTGGTATGCGCTATGGTGGCCAAGCTTATTATGCCTTGGATGTCACCAACCCTACCGCTACGGCGCCGGATGCCATGTGGGAATTCACCGATCGTGATGATGCCGACATGGGATATTCATATGGCCGGGCCAACATCGCCCGCATTTCCAGCACCGGTGACTGGGTGGCGTTGATTCCCAATGGTTACAACAACTCAGAAAACGATGGCATCCAGGGCGATGGCTCGGCGGTGCTGTATGTGGTGCGCTTGCGTGACGGTCAATTGTTGGCCAAACTGGACACCAATGTGGGTTCAGCCGCCACCCCCAATGGCATGGGACCTGCCCAGGCAGTCGATTCCATTTATGGTGTGGGTTTGACTTCGGGTTCAATCGGTATTGACCAAGGGGCCGATTATGCCTATGCCGGCGATTTGTATGGTAACTTGTGGCGATTTGATTTCCGCAGCAGCAACTATTCTGACTGGGAAAATTCATCAAACATCGTGAAGGTTTTTGACAGCGGCAGCATCATGCATCGCCCCATCACCGAACAACCGCGGGTGGTCAGTTTTGATGCCACTGCCCAAGGTGAATTCCCAGTGACACCTGAAAAAGACTCGTTGGTGATGTTTGGTACCGGTAAATATCTGGAGGTTTCTGACCGTTCCATCAGCTTACCCTCAGACCAATATATTGTGGGTTTTGCTGATGCAGTGGATAACAGCAATGTATTCACCTACAATTCAGCTGAACTGATTCCGCAAGAGTTGGAAAAACAAATCTTGGGAACAGATGCCAATGGTCTGGAGCGAGCCATTCGAAATTTCCGCACCAACAGTGAAGTCGACTACATCGGTGGTGACTGGGGCTGGACTGTGGAATTGAATGAGCAGGGCGAACGGATGACCAACCCCATGAGTGTGATTGGCACCGACATCTTGTTGGCGGCCACCACGGTAACGGCTGGGATTGACCCCTGTGAAGCCGGTGGTAAGAGTTGGATTTTAGCGATAGACCCCTTGCATGGTGCGACACCAGATTCAGGCAACATTTTCGAACTGGATGCGACTGTTACCGATCCGTTCGGCAACCCACAAACCCAGGTGTTTGATGGCACGGGTATTCAGGTTAACGACTTGATTGTGGGACGCCCACCCATCATTGAAAACCAAGGTGGTGGTAATTCCAACATCATCATTGAGGGCGCTGGCACCACCACGGTCATTGAATTCAAAAAATTCACCTGGCGCCGACGTAATTGGTCAGATTTGTTGATTGAGTGAGAAAAATCATGAAAAAGTTATTGAATATTTTAATGGTCATGGCCCTGATGTCGTTCACATCAGCGGCCTTGGCTGAGCCTTCTTCAACCGAAGTGGTCCAAGCACAACTGGATCAGGTGGATGTGGGTAATCGTTCTTTGGTGGTTGCTGGCAACACCTATCGCTTCAAAATGGATGCAGAAAACTCCAGTTACCGAAGTGAGCAGGACCAGGCCAATGGCTTGGAGTTGCGAGACTTGAAACCCGGTAATGTCTATTTCTTTGAAATGATCATCCGTGGCGAGAACAAACGAAGTGCACGATTTTCTGATATAATTTTTATATCAGAAAGTGCACCTTCGGAGTGAATCATGAATAAGAAATACGGCTTTACATTGATCGAATTGTTGGTGGTTATTGGCATCATCGCCTTGTTGGCGTCCTATGCCATCCCCAGCTACCGTCAGTATGTGGTCGAGAGCAAACGGGCTGAAGCCCATGCCAAATTGTTAGAAGTGGCAGGCTTGTATGAAAAATTCTATGCCAACACCAACACCTATCCGACCAACGTGACCGGAGGAGGGACTGCCTTGACCTTGGATAATGCTTTTCTGGTTTGGAATGATTACCAGATTGTCCAAGCAGGCAATGCCGGTGGGGCGGCCTGGCGCATTCAGGCCAATGCCCGTGGTGGCCAAGCTGCCGACGATGCCGGATGTGCCAGCATTTGGGTTGATAACCTGGGCCGCAGAGGCCCCAACGACGACTGCTGGAACAACTGATTCAGCTGTTGTTACCTTTGAGGATTCGCTGTTTCTGGCGATTCCAATCACGTTCTTTGGAAGCTGCGCGTTTGTCGTGCAGCTTCTTGCCTTGGGCCAAGATCACTTTTAACTTGACCTTGCCTTTGATCCAATACAAGCTCCTGGCCACCAAGGTCAATCCTTTGCGTTCCACCGCCCCGATCAAATGATTGATTTGGTGTCGGTGTAACAACAGCTTCTTCAGTCGGTTTGGCTCGGCATTGACGTGGGTGGAAGCACTGTTCAGCGGAGTGATGTGACAGTTGGTTAAGAACACCTCACCATCTTTGATGAACACATAGCTCTCATTGAGACTGACTTTGCCAGCACGGATGGACTTGACCTCCCAACCTTGCAGTTCCAGACCGGCTTCAAAATCTTCAATAAAATGGTATTCATGAGATGCTTTTTTATTGACGACAATGGTATTATCCTGTTTCTTTGTTTTACCCATATCCTTTTTTGATCAATGCGAGCCTAAATTTTATTGAATTATACGGCAAATTGCAGCACAGAAATGAAAACAGTCAGCAATCAACCCAAGTCATGACAGAGATTTCAAAATCGGCCTTGGTGCCACATCAAGCCACAGACATGCTGGCGCTGGTGAATGACATAGAAAAATACCCTGAATTTTTGCAATGGTGCCGAACCGGCTTCATCGATGATCAATTTGCCGATGGCTACACCGCGGGAATGGTCATCAGGATCAAAGGGGTGCAGGTGGAATTTGCCACCGAGAACACCATCACCCACCATGAGGACCACATTCGCATGGCCATGACGCTGGTCAAAGGGCCTTTTCGCAAGCTCCATGGTCAATGGCTGTTCACCCCTTATCCTGAGCAGGGCTCTAAAGTGGAGTTGCAATTGAAGTATGAAGTCAGGTCGCGACTGTTGGGGCGGGTGTTTGCCAAAGGGTTCGATCAGGTGGCGGCGCAATTGGTCGGTGATTTTGTGGCCAGGGCAGGGGTGGTGTATGGCACAAATTGAATTGATTTATGCAACCCCTGAAGCGCAGGAATTGATCCAGCTGGAAGTGCCTGATGGATCAACCATAGAAGCCTGCATAGAAGCCTCAGGCGTCCAGCAACAACACCCTGAAATTGACTTGCAGCAAATGAAAGTTGGGGTGTTCAGTCAAATCAAACCACTGAGTCATGTGGTACAGGATGGGGATCGGGTAGAGATCTACCGACCTTTGATCGCCGATCCCAAGGCCGTCAGAAGAAAACGCGCGGCGGCTGCCGAAAAAAAATGAAGGTCAATCGACGTCGGTGGTGGTGACGTCGTCTTTGTTGGGAAAGTAATTGCCTTCGGTTCTGACCAATTGGTTGTTTTCAAAAAACAAGCTCAGCTTTTTTACTTTTTTGAATTCACCTTTGATTTTGGTGGTGTTGATGTAGTCCCAGCGGTCTTGGTTGAATGGGTCTGCCACAGTGGGGGTGCCCAAGATGATCACCACCTGTTGTTTGGTCATGCCAGGTCTGACTTCATCAATGTCTTCTTGCTTGAGGATGTTGCCTTGTTGTACCGGTGTTTTGTAACATCCTGTGAGGCCAAAGATCGCCAATAAGGTGCCGACGATGATTACTTTCATTTTAATTATTAGTCCAAAAATCAATCCGGAATGATACAATAAAATCAATTAAATAACAGTTAATTCTTGCGATGAGCAAAAAAGAAATCAAAGAAGCCGGCCTCAAAGTCACCTTGCCCCGCCTACAAATTCTGGAGTTTTTAACCCAAAACAAAGGCAAGCACTACACCGCAGAAGAGTTGTATGATGAGATGAAGTCGGCCGATCATGATATTGGTTTGGCCACCATTTATCGGGTCTTGAATCAGTTTGAATCAGCTGGTTTGGTGAGCAAGAATCTGTTTGAAAACACCCAAGCCGTGTATGAGTTGGACACCGGAGAACACCACGACCACATGGTGGATGTGGACTATGGCAAAGTGATCGAGTTTTTTGACTCGGAACTGGAGCAGTTGCAAGTCAAAATTGCCGAAAGCAAAGGCTATGAATTGATCGACCACAAATTGGTGTTGTACGTCAAAAAGAAATAAATGGACATTTACAAAGAATTCTACCTGGAGTCAGCCCATTGGTTGCCGCATGTGCCTGTCGGTCACAAGTGTGGCAAACTGCATGGCCATTCCTTCAAGGTGATCATCACGGTCTCTGGAGAGCCGGATCCGCAGCTGGGCTGGATTGTTGATTTTGCTGACATCAAGCAAGCTTTCAAACCGATTTTTGAACAATTGGATCACGCTTGTTTGAACCATGTGGTGGGCTTGGAAAATCCCACCAGTGAACACTTGGCGATTTGGATCTGGGATCATTTGAAACCCAGTTTGGCGCCATTGTCACAAGTCGAGGTGTGTGAAACGTGCACATCCGGTTGCGTGTATCGAGGGCCTTGAGTGCGGTCTGCTGGGGCTGCAGCCAACCCCCGGGCCACTGACCGTGAGTTGGTTCGGGCAGGCGGCAAAAAAATCACAAATTCTGCAGAAAAATATTTGACTCTGCCGTGATTAATGCCGATAATACGCATCCTCTTTGTGGGGCTATAGCTCAGCTGGGAGAGCGCAACACTGGCAGTGTTGAGGTCAGCGGTTCGATCCCGCTTAGCTCCACCACTTTTTTAAGAGGCTTTGTCAAATACAAAGCAATGTGAAAGTCCTTTGCGTCCCATTCGTCTAGTGGCCTAGGACTCCGCCCTTTCACGGCGGCAACAGGGGTTCGAGTCCCCTATGGGACGCCAATCACAACCACCCAATCTTCGTGCCAGATCCAGGTTTGGCTGAAATGATTTGAATGTCCTGCGTCCCATTCGTCTAGTGGCCTAGGACTCCGCCCTTTCACGGCGGCAACAGGGGTTCGAGTCCCCTATGGGACGCCAACATTCAATTCAGCAATCTTTGGCCACTGAGGTGGCCTGACGGCACATCCAACCCAACCAGTCTTTACAGCATCCTGCTGTTATTGATTCCTCTGCCAGGCAAAGTCACACAAGAAAAGCAGGGCTTGTTTGGCTAGGCTGTCGGGCAGGGAGGCCAGTTTCTGTTTGGCCGCAGCGGCTCTGGATTGGGCTTGTTCGATGGTGTATTCAATGGCCCCTGCAGTGATGACCATGTGCTTGATTGCTTTGAAATCGGCTTGATCCGGTTGTTTGATGGCTTCAATGACGGTTTGTCGCTGCTCACCTGTGCCGTTTTTCAACAAATGAATCAGGGGTAAAGTCAATTTGCCTTCGCTGAAGTCATCCCCCAAGTTTTTACCCAAATCGTCGTCACTGGCGGTGTAATCCAGCACATCATCGGCAATTTGAAAAGCGGCACCCAACAACATGCCAAATGCCGCCAGCTCTTGCTGCACTTGACTGGGTTGTTCGGCAATCACCGCGGCCAGTTCACACGCGGCTTCAAACAGCTTGGCGGTTTTGTTGTCGATGATTTGGTAGTAATCGGCTTCGCTGATGTCGATGTTGCCAATCTGTAACAACTGTTGCACCTCACCTTCTGAAATTTTGTTGGTGGCATCCGAGAGGATCGACATCACTTCCATGCGGTTGGCTTTGACCATCATCTGGAATGATTTGGAGTACAGAAAATCACCGACCAGCACACTGGCTGAATTGCCCCAAATCTCATGGGATGTTTTTTCACCGCGGCGCATTTCCGATTCATCCACCACATCATCATGCAGCAGTGTGGCGGTGTGGATCAACTCAATCACCGCCGCCAAATTGATGTTTTGGTCACCTTCATAAGCCAGCGCGTCGGCTATCAACAACATCAACATGGGGCGCAGCCTTTTGCCACCATTGCTGATGATGTATTCCGCAATTTGATTGATCAAAATGACTTCAGAGTTAAGTTGTTGACGCAGGTGTTGATTGACCCGCTGCATGCCCGGGTCGGTGAGTTTGATGACGTCGTTGATGTGGTTGACGGTGTTGGTCATGGTGGTGGGTGTGCTGTTTCTCGCGGCAAAAATATTCGCCCGCCATTATAAAGGAATCCGCTTGGCTCTTCATTCATTTTTGTTGCCGAGACCAATCCAAGTCTGTGTGGTGGGAGAGAACTGATTTCAAGTCTAATCCCATTGTGTCAACAGTGTGTCGGCAAGGAATCACATGGGCCGCACAAATCCATGGCGGCTGACAGAGCTCAGCAGCCTTATCCAGACCGGCCGTGCGTTTATTTGCCTTGTTGGGGGAATTATTGATTGGTCTGACCTGATTATTTTGATACCATTCGCCACCGGTATGTCTAAGATGAATTCACTCGAAAAAAAATCGGCATGGGCCATTGCGTTCATGATTGCTCTGCGCATGTACGGTTTGTTCCTGATCTTGCCGGTGTTCGCCATTTATGCCGCAGAAGTGCCTGGTACCACGCCGGTGTTGATGGGTTTGGCAATCGGTGTCTATGGCTTGACCCAGGCCTTGTTGCAAATACCTATGGGCTTCATGTCGGACCTTTGGGGGCGCAAAAAAATCATGACTTTGGGCTTGGGCTTGTTCATCATCGGTTCGGTGATGGCGGCCATGGCCACCGACATCTATTGGATCATTGCTGGTCGATTGGTACAAGGCATGGGGGCCATCGCTGCCACCGGCCTGGCTTTGGTGGCAGACGTGTCCCGTCCTGAACAACGGGGCAAAATGATGGCAGTGATTGGCAGTTCCATAGGTCTGTCATTCATGTTGGCTTTCATCACCGGGCCGATTCTGGCTCAAATGGTTGGGCTCAGCGGTTTGTTTTGGCTGACTGCTGGCTTGGCCCTGCTGGCCTTGTTTGTGTTGCTGTGGGTGGTTGAGGAACCGCCCAAACGGCAAGCCAGGGATTATCGTTTCCAAGAAATGCTGCATTGTGTGCGACAGAAGGAGTTGTTGTGGATGGATGTGGCGGTGTTTGCGCTGCATGCGTCCATGACGGCCTTGTTTTTGGTGGTGCCATTGGTCTTGGTACAGCAGTTTGATTTGGCACTGGAATCTCATTGGCAGCTGTATTTGCCAGTGTTGTTGTTGTCTTTGGCCATCATGCTGCCGCTGATCATAGGTCAGGAAAAACTGAACATGCACTGGCCATTCATGACCGCTGGATTCATGCTGCTGGGCATCAGCTTGTTGTTGATCAATATGACCCCTGAATGGCTGTGGTTGATGGCCGCTTGCTTGGTGCTGTATTTCGGCTTATTCAACTATTTAGAAGCGGCCATGCCATCGGCCTTGTCACGCATGGCAGATGAGCAATACCGGGGTGCTGCCATGGGGGTGTTTGCCACCAGTGAGTTCTTGGGGGCCTTTGTGGGTGGTGCAATCGGCGGTTATATCCTGGGATTCAACCCAGCGTGGGTGTTGCCGTTCATGGCCCTGTTGCTGTTGTTGGTGTCATTGGTTGGCATGTGGTTGCTGTTCAGTCGCCGCCAACGGCCATTGGGCACTACTCAGCGGTAGTGGAGTCAAGCCGGATTGGCCGGCGGTTCAATCAACACCCGGCTGATGATGTTGTCTTCGGTGGTCTCTAAGATGGTCATGTGATAACCATCGATGTTGACGCCCAAATCTTTGGTCGGTAAATCCTGGATGTGTTCGGTGATCAAGCCATTGATGGTGGTGGCTTCTTCGGTCGGCAGTGTCCACTGCAAGCGGCGGTTGAGGGAGCGGACGGCTATGCGGCCTTTGACCACGTATTGGTTGTCGCCTTGCTTGATGATCTTCAAGCCGCGATCCCCCGGCTCTGAAGTGAATTTGCCGACGATTTCTTCCAGGATGTCGTCCAAAGTCACCAAGCCCACCAAGTCGCCGTATTCATCGACCACCAAGCCCATGCGCCGTTCTTTCTTTTGGAACTCGCGCAACTGAGCCGATAAACTGGCGGTTTCGGGCACGAAGTAGGGCTTGCGCAAGATGCGCTTGAGTTTGTTGACATCCAAATTTTGATTCTTCAACATGGTCAGGATGGTGCGGATGTGCAGGATGCCAATCACTTGGTCGATGTTGTCAACATAGACCGGCAAGCGGGTCAGGTAGGTGTTGACCAGCTGTTTTTCAATCAGATCCCAGTCGTCATTGATGTTGATGCCTTGAACTTCATTGCGTGGGACCATCACGTCTTCGATGTTGATGTGATCCAGGTTCATCACGTTGATCATCATCTTTTGGTGCACATCGGGGTTGATCAGGTCGTTCTCTATGACCAGGGTTTTCAGTTCCTCCCTGGACAAGGCCTCAGAGGCGATGTTCTTGGGCACGCCCAACAAGCGCAACAAGCCATTGGTCATCAAGTTGGTGGTCCAGACCACCGGATACAGAACTTTGAGTAAGGGGGTCAGGATAAAAGCCGCGGTGTAGCCAATTTTTTCCGGGTGCAAGGCGGCATAAGTTTTGGGTGTGACTTCAGAAAAAATCAGGATGGCAAAGGTCAAAAAGGCGGTGCCGTAGGCAACCCCCTTGTCGCCAGCGATTTTGATCGCCACAATGGTGGTCAGTGCGGTGGCGGCGATGTTGATGAAGTTGTTGCCGATCAAGATCAAGCCAATCAGCCGATCGGGTTTTTCCAGCAGTTTTTTGGCCAGATAGGCGCCTTTTCTTTGTTTCGCATCATTTTTCAACTTAATCCGGTTCAAGGCCATCAGTGCCGTTTCCGAACTGGAGAAAAATGCCGACAACAAGAGCAGGACGCCGATGGTGATCACTAAATAACTTGTGGGTATTTGATCCAGCAAGCTTACACCAAATAATCCAATACGATGTAACTGCCCAAGAAGCCCAGCATCAGCAAACTCATGGCCAACAGGTTCAATTTGATGGCGGTGCGCCCGCGCCAACCTTTGGTCAGGCGGCCCACGATCAAGATCGCAAACAGCATCCAAGCCACCAAAGAAAAGACGATCTTGTGACCCATGCCTTGTGACAAGAACCCTTGCACAAACATCACCCCGGTGATCAAAGAACAGCTCAAAAACAACCAGCCAAATAAAATCAGCTTGAACAGTTTTTCTTCATTGCGCAACAAACTGTTGATGGTCATGCTTTGTGAGATGAACACGTTTTTTTTCATTTGTTTGATTTGCCAGCCCAAATTGATCGAAACCAGCGATGACACAAACAACAATGAGTAGGCCAACACCGACAACAGGATGTGCAAGTCTATGGCCCAAACATGGGGTTTTGAGGCGGTGGTGTGTGGTAAAAAGTAAATCCAGCCGAGGATGACAATGGCGACCAAGTGCAAGATACCTCGAACCCAAGGCAGCCTGAATGCCGCCAACAGGACGATGATGTTGGCCATCCAACTGACCACCAAACAGGCGTTTTGGGCATTGAAGACCCAACCATCAGTGGTCAGCAACAATTGACCGGTGATGATGGTTTGCAACAAACTGGCCAAGATAAACAGCACCACCGAAGTCAGGTAATTTTTGACGGTCAACAGTGCCAACAGGTGTAACACCGCTGTGGCCAGGAAGAGGTATGTCATATCAGGGAAGCGGCAATAATAATTGACCGTCACGTTTCTATTTACAGATATTCACATTATAATAGCAGGTTGTATTTTTTACCAACAGGATAATCAACAACATGTTTGATAATTTGACCGACAAACTCGCCAAGAGCATACAGAAAATCCGGGGACAGGCCAACCTGTCTGAAGACAATATCAAGGAAGCTTTGCGCGAAGTGCGGGTGGCCTTGTTGGAGGCCGATGTGGCCTTGCCGGTGGTCAAATCATTCATTGATGATGTCAAAGAACGGGCCTTGGGCAAAGAGGTTTTGACCAGTTTGAAGCCGGCTCAGGTGATGGTCAAAGTGGTGCAGGAAGAGTTGATCAAAGTCCTGGGTGAAGCCACTGAAGGGATCAATTTCAATGCCCAACCTCCCGTGGTTATATTGATGGCTGGCCTGCAGGGGGCCGGTAAAACCACCACCACCGGTAAATTGGCCCGCTACCTGAAAGAGCGCGAGCAGAAAAAAGTCATGGTGGTCTCAGCTGACGTCTACCGACCGGCAGCGATTGAGCAGCTGCAAACAGTGGCTGAGCAAGTGGGGGTTGATTGGCACCCATCCTCAGTGATTGACGATCCGGTGACCATTGGCATGACCGCCTTACAAGCGGCCAAGAAAGGCTATTACGACGTGCTGATCGTCGACACCGCCGGTCGATTGGCGGTGGACGAAGCCATGATGGCCGAAATCAAGTCTTTACAGCACAGCATCAGCCCCACCGAAACTTTGTTTGTGGTGGATGCCATGACCGGTCAAGATGCCGCCAACACCGCCAAGGCCTTTGCCGACGCCTTGGAGCTGACCGGGGTGGTGCTGACCAAGGTCGATGGCGATGCCCGCGGCGGGGCGGCGTTGTCGGTGAAAACCATCACCGGCAAACCGATCAAGTTTCAAGGTGTGGGCGAGAAAATGGACGCCCTGGAACCGTTCCACCCGGACCGCATTGCCTCCAGCATCCTGGGTATGGGTGATGTGTTGTCGTTGGTGGAAGAAGTTGAACGCAAAGTCGATAAGAAGGAAGCCGAAAAATTGGCCAAGAAAGTGGCCAAGGGCAACAAATTCACCTTGGAAGATTTTCAGGCCCAGTTGGTGCAAATGCAAAACATGGGTGGCATGGCCTCGATGTTGGATAAATTACCAGGCATGGGGCAACTGCCGGATGCCGTCAAGGACCAGGTCAACGACAAAACCACTGACCGCATGCTGGCAGTGATCAACTCCATGACCATTAAGGAAAAACGCTATCCACAACTGATCAAAGGCTCCAGAAAAAGGCGCATTGCCAATGGTTCTGGGACCAGCATCCAAGACGTGTCAAAATTGTTGAAACAATACAACCAAATGCAAAAAATGATGCGCAAATTCAAAGGCAAGGGGATGCTTAAAATGATGCAGAAGTTGGGTGGAAAAATGCCTGGCGGCATGCCGTTTTAAGCCAGCCATGAGGGTGGCCGTTGGGCTGCTGCTGTTGGGCTCGGTGCTGACGGCTGCTGCCAAAAAACCAACCATGTACCGCTGTCAACAGCCTGATGGTCGGGTGGTCATACAAGACCGCCGCTGCAGCGTCACCCAGTTGCCTGAAACCCGGCCCAAAACTCCCGTGACCAAACGTCCCCAGACTGCCACCACCCCGCCACCTCGCGAAGCCAAACCCGCCCAAGTGCAGCCGCGTCAAGGAATGCGGCCTGTGCCACCACAGAATCAACGCCAATCGCGCAGTCCTTATTTCGCTGCTGATTGGTCCCGGTTCATTCCCAAACATTGGCAAAAGCTGCGCATCCAAACCCAACAAAATGAACAATGGCTGATCAGTTTGCAAGCCTTCGAAGGCTTGGGTGATTTCAACCAAGGGGTGCGCTTGGCGGTGTATGCCAACACCCTGCGCAACCAGCGACAGGGGGCCTTTGCTTTGGCCCTGCAGTTGTATCAACAGCTGCGAGACAACCCGGGTATTACGCTGTTGGACAGCCAGTACAAAAGCCACCCCAATTTCAAAGTGTTCAATGTCAAATACCAGAATGCCGACCGGCAGCTGGTGGTCACCGAGTACTACATTGATGAACAGCACCATGATTTGTTCGTGTTAACCGTCCAAGCGCCCGCCAACAGTTGGTCTGCACAGTGGCTGATGGCTGAACACATCATCAACCAACTGTGAATCTCGCCATTGGCATTCATTCATGGATGCCGCATTCTCGTTTCAAACCAAAAAAGCGCAACTGATCCAGCTCATCCACTTCGTGTAATGATTTGGTTGAATGGGTGTCACCCACGGTGAGGTAGCCCTGATCGAACAAGGGGTGTTGGGGCAATCGCTGTTGTTGCAGGTATTGGTACATGTCGCGATCGGTCCAATCCAGCAGTGGGTGAATTTTGTACCGGTCCTGTTTGAATTCGATCCACGGCAGCTGCTGACGGTGGGCCGATTGGCTGCGCCTGACGCCGGCAAACCAGCTGCCAATGTGGCCTGCGGCCAAAGCCTGTTGCAGGGGTTCCACCTTGCGCAGCTGATTGTACCGTTCCAAGCCAGGCAAACCGGCCTCCCACAATGGGCCATGTTGACTCTCAAAGCGGGCCGCCGACACCGGACTTTGGTGAACCTGCAGATTCAAACCCAAGCGGTCGGTCAATAACTCCGCATACTGGTAGGTTTCTGGGAATAAATAACCGGTGTCGATCAGGATCACTGGAATGCCCGGAATGACGCTGTTGATCAGGTGTAAACTGACCGCAGCATCGATGCCAAAACTCGAGGTCATGGCCCAATGACCAGGTAAATACTGGGCGGCTTGTTCCACCCGTTGGGTGGTGGTTAAAGCAGCAAAATCCCGGTTCATGTGGTCCATGCAGTGATACGCCGGTGGTGTTTGGCGGTGTAAATCATGACAGCTGTGGTTCATCGTCTGACCTCACTTGTTTTGGATGTGGACTTCGATGCCGTGCTGCACCACTTGCACATGGCCCTGACGAATCACAAAGTCACCAAATGGCTCCTGTGGTTGGCCTTGCTGTGACCATTGTCCCAACAAAGCATCCAAGTGTTGGATGATGGAGGCTTCATCGATGTTCTCGGCAAACAATTGATTCAAGCGGGTGCCATCAGGACGCCCACCCAAATACAGGTTGTAGCGGCCCAGGGCTTTGCCCACCAAACCCACTTCAGCGATGAAAGGCCTGGCACAGCCATTGGGGCAACCGGTCATGCGAATCATCACCCCACGGTCTGCGATGCCATGTTTGGCTTGCAGCTGTTCAACCTGGGTGATCAAGTCGGGCAAGTAGCGTTCGGCTTCGGCCATGGCCAGCGTACATGTGGGCAGCGCCACGCAGGCCATGGACAGTTGCCGGGTGGCCGAATGGGCATCCAGCAAGCCGTGGTGTTGCAAAATTTGCTCGATTAGGGCTTTGTCCTGTGCCGGCACCCGGGCAATGATCAGGTTTTGGTTGGCCGTCAAGCGGAAATCGCCGCGGTGGACTTGGGCCACCGCTCGCAGGGCTTGTTTCAAAGGCAAGTCGGCGCTGTCTTTAACCCGACCGTTGGTGATATACAGGGTGTGGTTCCAGCTGCCATCTTGATTCTGCCGCCAGCCAAAGCGGTCGCCGTTGTGGGTGAATTGCACCGGTTGTGGGTCGGCCAGGGGCACGCCCATGCGGCTGGTCAACTGCTGTCGCACCCAGTCGATGCCATGGTCATCCACGGTGTATTTGAAGCGGGCGTGTTTGCGGTTGCTGCGGTCGCCATGATCGCGTTGAATTTTGACGATGTTTTCAGCCACTGACAAGACCTGATCGGGGGTACAAAAACCCAAGGTTTGGGCCAACAAGGGAAAAGTGGCGGGGTCGCCATGGGTGGTGCCCATGCCGCCGCCCACGGTCACATTGAAGCCGGTCAATTGTTGGTCTTTGATGATGGCCACGAAGCCCAAATCATGGGCCAACACATCGACGTCATTATCGGGAGGAATCACCACCGCGGTTTTGAATTTACGGGGCAGGTAAGTTTGACCATAAATCGGTTCATGATCGGCCTCATCGTCCGCGGTCCATTGTTCACCATCCAGCCAGATTTCATGGTAGGCACGGGTTTGTGGGGTCAGGTGGTCACTGATGGCTTGGGCCACTGCATACACCGACTGATGAATGCTGGACAATTCCGGGTTGGCGGTGCACATGACATTGCGGTTGACATCGCCACAAGCGGCAATGGTGTCCATCAATTGTTGGTTGATGGCCGCCACGGTTGCTTTCAGTCGGCCTTTGATCACCCCGTGAAACTGAAAGGCCTGACGGGTGGTGATGCGGATGCTGCCATTGGCATAGCGATCGGCCATGTCGTCAATCGCCAACCATTGCTCGGGTTGGCAGATACCGCCAGGCACGCGGGCCCGAATCATGAAGCTGTACAAGGGTTCCAGCTTTTGTTTGGCGCGTTCCTTGCGCAAATCGCGGTCATCTTGTTGGTAGATGCCGTGGAATTTGGTCAACTGGGTGTCGTCCGGGGTGATGGAGCCAGTCACTTCATTGCGCAGCTCCTGGGCGATGGTGCCCCTGAGGTAGTTGCTGTCTTGCTTGATGTGTTCAACGGCTTCTAAAGTTTGGTTTTCGTTACTCATCTCAATACACGTCTTTCTGGTAGCGTTGTTGTCGTTTCAATCCTTGCAAATGGGCGGAGGCCTCAGCCTGACTCATGTCGCCGTGCTGGCTGATGATGTCGAGCAGGGTTTGTTCCACGTCTTTGGCCATGCGGTTGGCATCGCCACAGACATACAAATGGGCCCCTTGTTGCAGCCACTGCCAAACGGCCTCGGCATGGGCTCGCAGTTTGTCTTGGACATATACCTTGTCGGCTTGGTCACGGGAAAATGCCACATTCAAGCGCGTCAAAGTGCCGTCATTCAGCCACTTCAGCCATTCTGTTTGGTACAAAAAGTCGGTGGCAAAGTGGGGGTTGCCAAAGAACAACCAGTTGTCGCCTGGTGCGCTTTGCGCTTGGCGTTGTTGCATGAAGGCGCGAAATGGCGCCACCCCAGTACCAGGTCCGATCATGATCACCGGCGCCTTGGGGTCATCGGGTAATTTGAAATGTTTGTTGGGTTCCACATAAACCGAAACACGGTCATCGACCGCCAGGCGTTGGCACAACAAGCCACTGGCCAAACCATGATGACCATGGGCAGTGGCTGAATCCAAATTCACGGTCAAATGCACTTCATCATCCAGCACCGACTGGGCGGAAGCGATGGAATACAGCCGTGGGGTGATGGCTTTGAGTTCGGGCAACAGGCGCTCCACACCCAGTTGATTCTCGGCATCGAACTGGTGCAACAAATCCAACAACTGGCGCCCCTCACAGTATTCGAGGAACTGTTGGTGCGACTGGGCCAAGGTTTGTAAGGCCGGATCGTTGATGTGTTGGGCCATGAATTGCACCAAGGGTTTGCTGATTTGGGTGATTTCAATGTGTTCGGTGAGCAACGCTCGGATGGTTTTGTGCTGCTCTTTGAAGGTGTGTGGTTCATCGCCCTGCAATTGCCAGTGATGTAACAAGGCATCGACCACCGCGGCGTCGTTGTGGGCCCAAATGCCCAATGAGTCTCCCGGCTGGTATTGGATCAAGGTCGGATCGATTCCCAATTCGATGTGTTGGGTGTTTTTGCCCGAACCGCGGCCGGTGATGGCTTGTATGGCCAACACCTCGGCTGCCACCGGATGGTGCTTATCGACCCGGGTCATTGGCGCCTTGGCTGGGGCCAGGGGCAGGGGGGTGATGTTGTTTTGAGCTGGCGCTGCCGACATCAAAGCCTCTTCCAACACCGGTAACAAGTCTTGTTGCCATTGTTGGGCCAAGCTCTCATAGTCCACATCGCAATCCACCCGTGGCAGCAGCCGTTTGGCACCCAGTTCATGCAAGCGTTCATCAAATTCCTTGCCGGTGTGGCAAAACAGCTCATAACTGCTGTCGCCCAAAGCCAGCACACTGTAATGCAAGTGGGCCAATGATGGGGCTTTTTTGGCAAAGAGTTGTTCATGGAAGATTTCGGCATCATCGGGTGCCTCACCTTCGCCATGGGTGCTGATGATCAGGGCCACATGGGATTTCTTGGGCAATTGTTTGACGGAAAAATCGGCCAGCGAAAGCACTTCAGTGGCCAAACCGGCGTTGGCGGCTTGTGATTGCAGGTCACGCGCCACCCCTTCGCTGTTGCCGGTTTGGGTGCCATATAAAATGGTCAATACCGCTTGTTCCGAGGCTTGATCCGCGACCTGGTTGGTCGTGGTTGCCTGCTCTGGTGATTGGGCTTGGCCGGCCAAAAAACCGGCCAGCCACAGTTTTTCTGCAGCGCTCAGCTGGCTCAGCAGTTGATTGAGCTGTTGCCAATGCTGCTCGGTGTTGGGGGAGTCTGGCCACTGCAAACGGGCCAAGGTATCTAATTTCACAACCGTCACTGTTCAAATGGATAAAACGGCAGTTTAGACGGCTGAATTAAATTTGAGAACTGACAGAAACTGATATGCTTATAGCAGAATGTTATGTCAGCTTAGGCGGGTCAAGGACCACACCACCTTCGCGATGCTGGGTGGCGTGGCCACCAGGTTTATTTGGGTTCGAGTCTGACGGCGCCATCCAGGCGGATGGTGGAGCCATTCAAATAGGTGTTTTCAATGATGTGTTCAGCCATGCGGGCGAATTCAGTGGGCTCGCCCAAACGTGATGGGAAAGGCACGGAAGCGCCCAACGCGGCTTTGATGTCATCGGGCAAGCCGGCGACCATGGGGGTCAAGAATACACCTGGCGCGATGGTCATCACGCGGATGCCAAAACGGGTTAATTCGCGGGCCATCGGCAAGGTCATGCCAACAATGCCCCCTTTACTGGCCGAATAGGCCGCTTGACCGATTTGCCCCTCAAAGGCGGCCACCGAGGCGGTGTTGATGATCACGCCGCGTTGGCCATCGGCATCGGCTTCGTTGTGTTGCATCAGATTGGCAGCGGCTTTGGCGACGTTAAAACTGCCGACCAAATTGACCTGAATGGCTTGGTTGAAATGGTCCAAAGCCATGGGGGCTTCGCGACCCAGCACCCGGCCACCGGCCAACACCCCGGCACAGTTGATGGCCACATTGATGCTGCGCATGAATTGTTTGGCGTGATCACAGGCTTGTTGTATTTGGCCTTCATCACTGACATCGGCTTGCACAAAGGTGGCTGATTCGGCACCCAGTTGAACCACCGCGTCTGCGCCGGCTTGTGGGTTGATGTCAATCAAGGTCACCTGTCCGCCTTGCTTGACAATGTGTTCTGCACAGGCGAAGCCCAGGCCTGATGCGCCACCAGTGATGACGGCTTTGGTGGTTGCTAAATTCATAATATGTCCTCAGTCAGATGCCGGCATGGCCGGAGTGGATTCTTGTTTCAAAGGGTGCATCAAATAGCACAGACAATCCAGGCGGATGGCTTTGATGCTTTGGGTGATCATCGCTGGCACCACTTTTTGTTTGAGTCGGATTTCTTGCCCATGTTGTTCGAAGTAGTGGGCGGTGATGTCATGGCCAATTTGGTCGGTGACTGCAAATGGCATGGGCAAATCTTCCCGGGTGATGCGACCAAACACCGTGCCTGGTTCAATTAGGTGGAAGTTCAAATAATCCAAGTCGTCATTGATCACGAAATCAACACCTTCAGGGGCCTCATCAGGCAACACCCCGTCTATGGCAATGCTGATTTCAGGTTTCACTTTGACGGTCGAAAAGATGTTCAATACTTGCTGGTGTTCGGCCACCCCGGGGATTTGTTTCAAGGTGGACAAATGGATCAGGTTTTCCAGGAATGTCAGGGTTTGCTCGATGCCATCGGCGGTGCCAGACATGCCACATTCGATCGTCACCGATGGGCAGAAGCGGGCAAAGGCGCCTGATTGAATGCCGTCTGGACTGGTGAAGTGAATGATGGTTTCGGAAAACAAAGAGGCCAGATTAACAAATTCACCATTCAGCGAATTGATCCCTGCGTAATGTGGATTGCGACCTGAATTGTTGTGGATGTCGATGCTGGCAAAGGGCTTGATTTCGGCCATCAAATCGGTGATTTCAGCCAACTTGCGGGCCACCGCATGGTCTTGTCGATGCAAGCCTGGCCAGCAGCGGTTGAAATCGGGTTGTTGGTCCAGTTGACGGGTGTTCTTGGCTGCGGCCTGGACATTGCCGAACAACAGGTAAATGCTGCGTGGCAATTGTTTTTGGTGGTTGTTCAACAGGGCTTTGACTGCGTCCCAGCCAGTGGTTTCATCGCCGTGTTGCAAGATGGAAATGAACAAAGGTCGGGTGATTTTTCCTGGCAGGTGGACCAAGGTGTGGTCGGCGACAAATTCGTGCATGCCGGTGGCATCCACATCCAATATGCCGTCCGGTAATTGATCTAGTATGGTTAACATCGGGTCAAGCAGCTTCCTGGGAAGGTATCAGGTTCAAACAACGCAGACAACGATGGGGCCGTACACGGCTTGTCAAGGTGGAAAATCGATGCCTGGCAAGCGATGATAGACAAGTGATACGGACAAGTCAATAGGTAATGCCATTGTCATGTTCATGGGCTAAACCGCAGCGGTTGACAGCCGCTTTGGCGACGAATGCTGTGGTTTGAGAAAAATTCTGCATTTGCGGCTTGAAATCACCCGCTCATGACTCCAAGTTTGAAAGGCGTTTAAGCCTGATGACCTCAACCATGCTGTCATGGTTTGGGTTTTTTTTATGGGAGGGGCTTGGTCAAAGGTATGCCAGGACCCCTGTGTTTTGAATCAACCGAAGAATTGACATGATTGAATGTTTGAATTTAAGTAAACAGTTTGGCCAGTTCACGGCAGTGAATGACCTGAGTTTCACGGCCCACCAAGGACAGGTTCTCGGATTTTTGGGCCCCAATGGCGCCGGCAAATCCACCACCATGAAAATGATCACCGGATTTCTCGAGCCCACCGCCGGCACCATCAAAGTTTGTGGCGCCGACATCACCGACGACCCCATTGGCGTCAAAAGGAAGATTGGCTACTTGCCAGAAGGTGCCCCCAGTTATGGTGAAATGGAAGTCGGCCAATTTTTATTTTTCATCGCGGCCTGTCGAGGACTGCCCGCCAATCTAATCAAGCCCGCTGTTGAATCGGTGATTTCCCGGGTTAATCTGGAAAAGGTTTATTACCAAAAAATTGAAACCTTATCCAAAGGCTTCAAACGCCGGGTGGGACTGGCGCAAGCCATCATCCATGACCCCGAAGTGTTGATCATGGATGAGCCCACCGATGGTTTGGACCCGAATCAGAAACACCAGGTGCGTTCTTTGATCACCGACATGTCCAAAGACAAAACCATCATTTTGTCCACCCACATCCTGGAAGAGGTCCATGCGGTGTGTGACCGAGCCATCATCATCGCTGGCGGTGAACTGGTGGCTGACAACACACCCACCGAAATGGAAAACATGTCTCGATACCACCATGCCGTCAGCTTTGTGTCTGATTTGGATACGGAATTATTAAATAAAATCAAGGGTATGGACTGCGTTCTTGATGTGAATTATGATGCGAGATTAAAGGAAACCACCGTGTTTCCCACCCAAGGGCTGTTCATCTTTGATGAAATCAGCGATTTCTTGCGCAAGGAGTCCATCCAAGTCAAGAGTTTGAAAATGGAGGCTGGGCGCTTGGATGAGGTGTTCCGCAACATCACCATCAACACCGCAGAAAGGGAGGTGGTCAAATGAGCTCAATCAAATCCATCGTCAAACGCGAACTGCACAGTTATTTTGCCACCCCGATTGCCTATGTGTTCATCGTGATCTTTTTGATCATGAGCGGCGTGTTCGGCTTTTATTTTGGCAATTTGTATGAACGGGGTCAGGCTGACTTGATACCGTTTTTTAACTTTCATCCTTGGCTGTACCTGTTCTTGGTGCCAGCGGTGGCCATGCGCTTGTGGTCCGAAGAACGCAACAGCGGCAACATCGAGTTGTTGATGACCTTGCCGGTGAAGAAAATGGATTGGGTGATCGGCAAATTCCTGGCCGCCTGGTTGTTCATTGGCTTGGCCTTGTTGCTGACCTTTCCCATGGTCATTTCAATCAACTACCTGGGTGATCCCGACAATGGCTTGATCGTGGCCAGTTATTTGGGCAGCTTTTTACTGGCTGGTGGCTTTTTGGCCATTGGCAGTTGTCTGTCGGCCGCCACCAAGAATCAAGTCATCGCATTCATACTGTCGGTGGTGATTTGCTTCCTGTTCTTGTTGTCGGGCTTCCCGATGGTGCTGAACTTTTTTGCTTTGTTCATGCCACAGGTGATGGTCGATGCCATCGCTTCCACCAGCTTTCTGACCCATTTTGATTCCATCACCAAAGGGGTGTTGGATTTGGGGGACGTTTGCTATTTTGGCATGGTGATTGGGTTGTGGTTGTATGCCACCACTTTGGTAATTGATATGAAAAAGGCGAATTAATCATGCAAAAACAAGCTCATAAAACACAATTATTCATGTTGGCTGCCATCTTTTTCCTGGCAGCGGTGATCATCGCGCAAAGCGGGTTGTTTTCGCGACTGCGGGTCGATTTGACTGAAAATGACCTGTTCACCTTGAATGAGGGTACGGTCAACATCCTGCAAGACATCGACGAAAACATCCACCTGCGGTTGTTTTTTTCTGATCAAGCGACCCAAAACATCCCCTTGCTGCGGACCTACCACCGCCGGGTGGTGGACTTTTTGGAAGAATTGGAACGTTATGGTGGTGGCAAGCTCACCGTCAGTTTCATCGATCCGGTGACTTTTTCTGAAGAGGAAGACCAGGCTTCACAATATGGCCTGCAAGCATTGCCGGTGGGCGAGGGGGGTGAAAATGTCTTTTTTGGCATCGCCGGCACCAATGCCATTGATGATGTCGAAGTGATTCCATTCTTGCAACCCGACCGCGAGGCATTCCTGGAATACGACTTGGCGCAATTGGTGTATAACCTCAACCACCCGGCAAAACGCACCGTGGGTGTGATGAGTGATTTGCCGTTGCTCGGCAGTTTTGATCCACAAGCGGGCCAGGTGCCTGGGCAGATCGTGTTCGCACAGCTGCAAGAAATGTACCAAGTGGTGCCGGTGGCCAGTGACACCGATCGCATCGATGACGTTGATTTGTTGTTGGTGGTGCACCCGAAAAATCTGACCGAGCAAACCTTGTTTGCCATCGATCAGTACGTCATGGGCGGGGGGCGCTTGATGGCTTTTGTTGATCCCATGGCCCAAGCCGAGGAGGTACCGGCCGATCCGCAAAACCCCATGGCCCAACTGCAGGCCGATCGCTCGTCTGATTTGGCGGTGTTGTTCCATGCCTGGGGTGTTGGATTTGACAAAACCAAGGTGTTGTTGGACAACCAGCACGCGGTTTCCATCCAAGCTTCCCAAGGCCAAACCATTCGGCATTTGGGCATCAGCTCATGGAGTCAGGGCAACATGAATGAGAGTGACATCGTGACTTCGGACCTGAACACCTTGAACACCGCTCTGGCTGGGGCATTGACCGCCGAAGAAGGGCATTTGCTGCCCATTTTGACCTCATCTGAATTGAGCATGATGACCAACAACGACGCCATGTCATTGTTGTTCAATCCCAATGCCCTGTTCCAAAATTTTGCAGCGGATGAGCAAAGCCATGTGATTGCGGCGCGCTTGAATGGTCCAATCAACAGCGCCTTCCCCACCGGAATAGAAGGGCAGTCTGAGGCTCTGGCGCAAATCGAACAACCTCAAGTGGTGTTGTTTGCTGACGTGGATGTGTTGTTCGACCGCATGTGGGTCAGGGCCCAAAACTTTTTTGGTCGGCAGATTTACTCCAACTTTGCTGACAACGGTGCATTGGTCAATAATTTGATCGACAACATGACCGGCAGTGCTGATTTGATCCAGGTTCGCGCCCGTGGCACTTCCAATCGGCCCTTTGATAAGGTGCAAGAGATCAGGCGGGTCAGTGAACAGAAGTACCGCGAAACGGAAAACCAATTGTTGCAACAGTTGCGTGAAACCGAAAACAAACTGAATGAACTGCAGCGCATCAAAGGACAAGAGAATCAATTGATCATCAGTCAGGAGCAACAACAAGAAATCAACCGCTTCAAACAACGCAAGCTGGAAGTGCGCAAGAGCCTGCGGGAAGTCAAACGCAACTTGAACAAAGACATCGAGGCCTTGGGTACCCGGTTGAAATTCATCAACATTGCTTTGGTACCGATCTTATTGACGGTGTTGATTGTGTTTTTGTCATGGCGAAAATCAAAGCGAAAGGAGCGTCAGTATGTTAAGTAACATGAAAGTATTGTTGATCATTCTGTTGTTGGTGGCCACCGGCGCATTCTGGGTCTTGCGCGATGGGTCATCAACCGCGCCATCGACGGCTTTGTTGCCAGACTGGCAAGCCAGTGATGATCCCATCACCGCCATAAAACAGGTGGTGCTGGAACAAGGGGGTGAACGCATCGAATTACAACGTCAAGGCCAGCGCTGGGTGTTGAATGGGGGTTTCTATGCCAACATTGACCCCTTGTTTATGTTGTTGCAATCATTCAAAAATGCCGCGATCGTCGAAGCCAAAACCGCCAATCCGGACAACCATGCCCAAGTGTTCTTGTCCACCAGCGATTTGAAAGTGTCTTTGCATGATCAAAATGGTTTGATGCAAGCCATTCATGTGGGTAAAGTGACCACCGCCGGTTTGACTTTTGTGCGCTTTGCCGAGGCCGATCAGACGTACACCGTCAGCGGTTTGGAGCGCATCACATTCAACTTGGATTCATGGCAATTGAAAACGGTGTTGGATGTGCCAGCCGAACAAATCAAATCGGTGCTGATCAGCCCAGAAGACGGTGAAGCGGTCCATATTGAACGGGCCGATGTGGCCAGTCCATGGGAATTGTTGAACCTCCCTGCTGGGCAAGAAGTGCATGCCAATGCGGCCTTTGACAGTTTGGCCGGGGGCTTGACTCGCTTGATGATCGATGCCGCCGAGCCGGTGGATTTGACCGATAAAACGACCTTGTTGTCAGCCACCTATGGTATGTTTGGTGGTGGCGAGATCACTCTGGTCGTGCAGCAAGCTGCCGATGAACAGCATTGGCTGCAGGTGGTCTCAGCGCAACATCCTGAGTATGCCGAATGGATGATGCAAATTGCACCGTACAAATTCACCGCCCTCAACCAACAACTGTCTGATTTCATCCAGCCTGTGACCGCAGCAGAGGCCGCTGCAACAACCGAGTCTGAAGATGATCCTGTGGATCCAGTTATTGAATAACAAGGCCATTTATTTGGTGGTGGCAGCCGTCTATGGTTTGACGGCTGTCGCCTTGGGGGCCATGGGAACACACCTGTTCGGCATTGAGAATGATGCCCGATCATACAGCTTGTTTCAGATGGCGGTGTTTTACCAGTTGAGTCATGCGGTGTTGTTGATGTGGCTGGCCACACAATTAACCGAAGGGGTGATGATTCGGTTTGCCGCCTTGGCCTTGAGTTTCGGTATTATGTTGTTCTGTGGTGGCTTGTATCTGTTGATCTGGCACGGCAACACCGCCATCTCCTGGGTCACTCCGGTGGGTGGCAGTTTGATCATCCTGGCCTGGTTGAACCTGGTGATCCATGGATTCAGTAAAATCAAACAAAACAAATAGTTTCATGCTTTGAGGCGCCAAATGGGGCCTCATCATGCCTGCCTGAAAAGTTTTTGGCTGGCAGGTGACAAATTTTTTCACCCGATAAAAATGCCCCCTTGTGGTTGTTGTGTTAAGATCTTTGAACGCCTAAAGCGCAGAAAATTAGTGTTAAAGACATCTAAGTAGCGTTCTCATTAAGGGGAATTTGAGACCGCAATCACAGATACCCAACAATTTTCTCCTACAATCAGAATCACGACAACCAATCAGGGGTATGATGAAAAAGACCAATCAACAACGCAGGCAACTGCTGGCAGGTGGGGTGGCAACCTCCTTGTTGGCGGCCTTGCCAATGACCTCCCACACCGCCACCAATTCGTCTGGAATCAGGCGTCACAAGTTGGTGGATGCCATCCAGGCAGCCAACCTGCCACAGCAAAGATTTTCTCACATGGTTTACTCCAGACTGGGATATGGCATCACCCCTGGGGTGTTTGACCAATTCCACTGGAATCAGCTGGGCGCCAATGACACCCAGCGATTGTCCAACTTCGTGGCCCAACAATTGGCCGGCGGCGTCGATGGACCGGTGGACACCCGCATTGCACAGGCAGGCAACTACGTCACTTTGGACAAGAGCTTGGCTTTGTTGTGGAACCACCACCATGTCAATCCAGGATCTGGCGAACGCAGCTCATCCAGGCCGCGCTATGAAATGCAACGCCTGAAATTCCTCAGAGCGACTTACACATTGTTCCCCTTGCGTGAGCGCATTGCCGATTTTTGGCACAACCATTTCAGTTTGAATGGCGACAGTTTTTACGCCAGGTCCACTTTGACCAGCTGGGACCGGGATGTGATCAGAACCCACATGTTGGGCAACTTCCAGGCGTTTTTATACGCCACAGCCCGTCATCCAGCCATGTTGTATTACTTGGATAATTACAACAACTCTGTCTCAGAGCCGAATGAAAACTATGCCCGGGAGTTGATCGAATTGCACACCTTGGGCGTGGAAAACTACTACGGTTTGGAAGACCAAAATCAAGTGCCCACCATTCAAGTTACCGAACGGGGTGGCCCGTGGGGCAGTGATGGCATCGTGCAAGAGTTTTATGTCGACAATGATGTGTATGAAGCCACCCGCTGTTTGACCGGTTGGCGGGTCAATGACTCCAGCAGCACCGGCGACACCGGCGCCTTCATGTACGATGATGACCGCCATGACCGGTTCCAAAAATCAGTGCTCAGTGGTGGCATGATCAACATCCCTGCCAACCAAGGCATGCAAGATGGCATCGACGTGATTCGCTTGTTGGCCAACCACCCAGGAACCGCCAAACACATTGCCGGCAAACTGGCGCGTTTCTTTGTCGCAGATGACCCACCGCAAAACCTGATTGATGACGTGGCAGATGTGTTCTACCAGAACCGCTACCAAGCGAATCAATTGGAATTGGTCTTCACCGAATTGTTCAACCACGCTGAATTTGTCAATCCTGCCAATTGGCAAACCAAATTGAAACGGCCCTTTGACACCGTGGTTTCTGCCATGCGGGCGGTGCAAACCAATTTCACCATCAAACCCGATGATGACAACAGCAACAACTTCGAATGGCGCATGGACGACACCGGACATTATCCGTTTGAATGGCAGCCACCCGATGGTTTTCCGGTGCAATCGAATTATTGGATGAGTTCGACGGCCTTGATCCAAACCTGGAAAACAGTGGACTGGGTCATGGACCGCAGCAATTCAGGCAATTACATCACGCCATTGCGGCAGTTGACGGTTTCAGTCTTTACCCCGAATCCGGATGACATGACGCCAGAGAATTTGGTGAGTTGGTGGATGACGCGGATTTTCAACACAGCCCCAACCGGTGGTTGGATGGGTGATCCGGTGTTTGAAAGCGTGGTGACGTTCCTGACGCAACAGCCACCCGATCAAACAACCTTCCCGGGTTGGCCTCGAGATTTGACCATCCCCATGGAAGACTTGGAAGACAATTCATGGCCTTACCGATGGCATGAACGACTGCGTGGTGCGGTCAGTTTGATCTTGGCATCACCTTACTTCATGCAACGATAACGGGAGCACAGACATGAAAAAAATGAAACGAAGAGCATTTTTACAATCGGCTGCCGCTTTGGGTGCATTTTCCACGGTGAATTTCGCCCGGGCCGGTGGTACTTCACCGGGTAGTCAGCCCATCATCATTGATTTGTTCATGCGGGGAGGCATGGATGGCTTGAATGTGATCCCGCCCATCTCAGGACCCAACCGGACCTTTTATGAACAATTAAGGCCCAACATCCAAGTGCCTTTGACTGGCAGCAATGCGGTGTTGGATGTCGGTGAAGCCCTGGGTTTCCATCCGGCAGCCTCTGGCTTGCGAGACATGTATGTGGACGGCGATTTGGCGATCATCCATGGCACGGGTTTACCCCAAGAAAATGTCACCAGAAGCCATTTTGATGCCATGAAATTGCGTGAACTGGGTACCCCAGCGAGTTTGTCAACCACCAGTGGTTGGTTGACCCGTCATCTGGAGTCGACCCCGCACATCACCGGTACCGAAATCATTCCGGTGTTGGTGTCCAATGATTCCAATCCGATCAGCTTACAAGCCTATTACAACGCCTTAACGGTGGATCAAGTGGGTGGCTATCATCCCAACTCAGGTTCTTTGGCAGAGAAACACGCCGAAGCCATCGGTAACATGTATCAAGGCAACAGTGCATTGGATTTGTCCGTAACAGGCGCCATGGATACCTTGGCCATCATCGATGCCCTGGACCTGGATGACTACAACCCAGCTGGTGGCGCGGTCTATCCTGATTCATCATTTGGTGACCAATTGATGTTGATCGCGCAGTTGATCAAAGAGGATTTGGACATCAATGTGGCCACCGCTGATTTGAGTGGATGGGACACCCACAACGGCCAAGGAGATGGTGGTGGCGGTAACTTTTACGGCCGGGTTCAGAACATGTCCGATGCCGTGAAAGCCTTGTGGCAAGACCTCAATGCCTCGGGTCTGGGTAATCAAGTGACGATTGTGGTGCACAGTGAGTTCGGCCGGCGTGCCCGACAAAATGGCCAAAGTGGCAGTGGCACCGATCACGGCTCAGGCAATGTGATGTTTGTGATTGGTGGCAAAATCAATGGCGGACAATCCTATGGTGAATTCGTCGGTCTCAGCAATGAACAGTTGTTTGGTGGCGAAGACATTGCCCCAGTGGTTGACTTCAGACAAGTGTATGGCACGATTGTGCAAGAAATCTTGGGCAATTCAAACCTCAACCACGTGTTCCCAGGCTACCAGAACCACGTCAGCATGGACTTCACCTCATCTGACATCATCTTCAAAGCTGGATTCGAGTAAGGTAAGAATTCAAGCATGCATCAAGCCAAGCGTTGACACGTCATCGCTTGGCTTTTTTGTGAATCAGAGAAATTCTTGCTGCACTTGGGCAAAGGCATCCAGGGCCAAGTCCAGATCATTTTTGGAATGAGCGGCGGAGATTTGCAGCCTGATTCTGGCCTGATCCTTGGGCACCACAGGGTAGCTGAAACCAATGCAATAAATGCCCAACTCCAACAAGCGGTCGGCCATGGTTTGGGCCAATTTGGCATCGCCCAACATGATCGGGGTGATGGGGTGGGCGTCGCCCGAGACGGTGTAGCCCATGGCTGTGATTTTTTCCCGGAAATAGCGGGTGTTCTCCGACAACCGTTCCAACAGAGCGGTTGATTCTGACAGCAAGTCAAACACCTTGATGCTGGCTGCCACCAAGGGTGGGGGCAGGGTGTTGGAAAACAAATAGGGTCTGGATCGCTGTCTGAGCAACTCAATGATTTCTTTTTTCCCGGTGGTGAAACCGCCAGAACCGCCGCCCAGGGCTTTGCCCAAAGTTGAGGTGAACACATCAATCTTATCCAAGACCCCGGCCAGTTCGGCCGAACCGCGGCCGGTGGGGCCGACAAAGCCGGTGGCATGCGAATCATCCACCACCACCAGGGCGTTGTAGAGCTCGGCCAATTCGGTGATGCGTTTGAGGTCAGCAATGGTGCCATCCATGCTGAACACGCCGTCGGTGACGATCAAGCGTTGTTGACAGGACTGGGTGTCTTTGAGGGCTTGTTCCAAGGCCGCCATGTCGTTGTTGGGGTAGCGGTGGCGCTGCGCTTTGCACAGGCGCACCCCGTCAATGATGGAAGCGTGATTCAAGGCATCACTGATCACCGCATCGTCTTGGTCCAGAATGGTTTCAAACAAACCGCCATTGGCATCGAAACAGGAGGTGTAGAGGATGGTGTCATCGGTACCAAAAAAATCACTGATTTTTTGTTCCAGTTGTTTGTGCAAATCTTGGGTGCCGCAGATGAAGCGCACCGAGGCCATGCCAAAGCCGTGGGTGTCCAGGGCTTTTTTGGCGGCTTTGATGATGGCCGGGTGATCGGCCAGGCCCAAATAGTTGTTGGCACAGAAGTTGATGACTTTTTGTCCACCGGGTAACTCGATGTGAGACGACTGTGGGCTGGTGATGATGCGCTCGGATTTATACAGTCCGTCGTCTTTGATGCCTTGGATGATGGCAGAATAATTTTTCATGTGATGTGTATCAGCTCCAGCTGCAGACGACTTTGCCGCATTGGCCTGATGACATCAGGTCAAATCCGTGTTGAAAATCGTCGATGTGAATTTCATGGGTGAGGGCTTTTTCCAAGGGAAAGCCCGAGTGTAACAATTGGGTCATTTTGTACCAGGTTTCATACATTTTGCGACCGGTGATGCCTTTGACCGAAAGGCCTTTGAAAATGATGTTGTCCCAATTGATCTGGGTGCTGTCGGGCAACATGCCCAACAAAGTGATTTTGCCGCCATTGTACATGCTGTCAAGCATGTCATTGAAGGCCATGGGGTTGCCGGACATTTCCATGCCCAAATCGAAACCGGTGATGTTCATTTCATGCATCACATCAGCGAGTTTTTCTTTGGCCACATTGACGGTTCGCGTGGCGCCCATGGAGCGGGCCAAATCCAGGCGGTAATCATTGACATCAGTGATCACCACATTACGGGCACCCACGTGCTTACAGATGCCGGTGGCAATGATGCCGATGGGTCCAGCCCCAGTGATCAGCACATCTTCGCCCACCATGTCGTATTCCAGGGCACAGTGAGCGGCGTTGCCAAATGGGTCAAAAAAAGCGGCCAATTTGGATGGGATGCGGTCTGACACGGGCCACAAGTTTTGTACCGGCATGCTGATGTATTCGGCAAAAGCCCCATTGCGATTGACGCCAATGCCTTGGGTGTTCGGGCACAGGTGTTGGGTGCCTGCACGGCAATTGCGGCACACACCGCAGACGATGTGACCTTCGGCGCTGACCCGCTGCCCCACCTCATAGCCTTTGACTTCACTGCCCATGTCCACAATGTGGCCCACGAATTCATGGCCAATGACCAACGGGGGTTTGATCACTTTGGCTGACCATTCATCCCACTTGTAAATGTGCAGGTCGGTGCCACAAATGGCGGTTTTTTCCACTTTGATCAGGACGTCGTTATGACCCATCTCGGGTTGGGCCACCTCGTCCATCCAAATGCCGGTTTCCGGGCGTATCTTTACCAGTGCTTTCATGTTATATCTTGAACCGCAACCACCGGCGCTGGGCCGGTGGTTGGTGAATTTCAGGGGCGTGTATTATAAACTTTTTTCAAAGTTCATGCGCGCCATGAATGCTGACCCCATGCGGGTCATTCACGCAAATCTTTGCGCAGTATTTTGCCGACATTGGTTTTTGGCAATTCCTCCCTGAATTCGACCAGTTTCGGTACTTTATAGCCCGTCAAATGGGTGCGACAATGGTCAATCACATCCTTCTCAGACATCTCATCATTGCCTTTGACCACAAATAATTTAACGATTTCACCCGATTTGTCGTCTGCCACGCCGACAGCGGCACATTCTATGATGTCGTCATGTAAACAGGCCGCGTCTTCAATTTCATTGGGATAGACATTGAATCCTGAAACCAAGATCATGTCCTTTTTGCGGTCGACGATTTTGAAGTAACCTTGTTCATCCATCACCGCCACATCACCGGTTTTGAGCCAGCCATCAACAATGGTTTTGGCGGTTTCTTCAGGCCGGTTTAAATAGCCCAACATGACTTGTGGACCGCGGATGCACAACTCGCCGGCTTCGCCGATGGGCAAGGGGTTGCCGTCATCATCTTGGATCTGACAGTCGGTGCCCGGGATCGGTAAGCCAATGGTGCCGTTGTATTCTTTCATCGGCACGATGTTCATGCAGGCTGCCGGAGACGTTTCGGTCAAACCATAGGCCTCGGCCAAGGTCACCCCAGTGACTTCTTTCCACTTGGTGGCCGTGCCTTTTTGTACGGCCATGCCACCGCCCAGAGAGAATTTGAACGCCGAAAAATCCAGTTCGGCAAAACCCGGGGTGTTCAACAGTCCATTGAACAAGGTGTTGACCCCGGTCAACACGGTGAACTTGTGTTGTGACAATTCTTTAACAAACCCAGGCATGTCGCGGGGGTTGGTGATGAGGATGTTTTTCGCACCATACTGGATGAAGGTCAGGCAATTGGCGGTCAAGGCAAAGATGTGATACAGCGGCAAAGCCGTGATCACGATTTCTTGCCCTTCGGTGATTTCGCTGGAAATCCACAACGTGGTTTGGGTCACATTGGCCACCATGTTTTTGTTGGTCAACATGGCGCCTTTGGAGACCCCAGTGGTGCCGCCGGTGTATTGCAAGAAAGCGATGTCATCCAGCTTTCTCTGCACCGGCGTATAAGTCAATGACTGACCGGCTTTCAGTGCGGCTTTGAAGCGAATCGCACCCGGTAAATCGAAGGGTGGCACCATTTTTTTAACCCGCTTGATCATGAAATCCATGATCGACCCTTTCAAGCCGCCGATCATTTCACCGATGGTGGCCGTGATGACTTGTTCAACGCCGGTGTCTTGCACCACTTCTGCCAAAGTGCAGGCGGTGTTTTCAATCACGATGATGGCCTTGGCTCCGGCATCATTGAGTTGGTGTTTCAATTCCCGGGGGGTGTACAAGGGATTGACGTTGGTCACCACCATACCGGCCCTGAGGATGCCCAGCACCGCAATCGGGTACTGCAAGACATTGGGCATCATGATGGCGATGGAATCACCGGTTTGGTACTTGCTTTGCAGGTAGGCTGCCAGTTGTTGACTGTATTGGTCCAACTCCCGGTAGGTCAGTGATTTGCCAAAATTCACATAGGCTTCGCGGTCACTGTACTTGTCGCAAGCCGCGATCATCATGTCCGCCACAGATTGGTAAGGCAACTCGCCCACTTCGGCTGGCACGCCTGGTTTGTATTGTTTGAGCCAAGGTCTTTCGGTAGTCATAGCACCCCTTATCGATGTCAAAATTATAGATGGCAGGGGATGAATCGACCCGTTCAGATGTGCCTTCAGTCCCCACTGAAAATACGGTCTTAACCGCCTCAACAATTACACCACGGGCCAGGTGACCTGGGCGTAAAAATTCATATCATGATAACTATTTTTATGACTTTTATCTACCAATTTGATAGACTTTGAGCGGACCCTTAACCGAAGCGTATATGGAATCTGAACTGTTGGCCAATGCCTTGCAACCACACGCCTTGGGCGTGTTGATGTTGACCTTATTGGCTTTGATCCTGTTTGCCAATGACCGCATTCCATTGCAAACCTCCAGCTTGTTTGTGCTGTGTGCCTTGATTCTGGGGTTTCACATTTTCCCTTACCAATTGAATGACGGCAGCGTCTTTCCGATTCAAACCTTTTTTCTGGGATTTGGTAACGAAGCCCTGATCGCGGTGTGTGCCTTGATGGTGGCCGGTCAAGCCTTGGTCCGCACCGGGGCGATGGAGCCCATCGGCCGGTACCTGGCCAAAATATGGAAAGTCAGCCCTTCATTGTCTTTGTTGTTGACCCTGATCACCGGTGCGGTGCTCAGTGCGTTTGTGAACAACACGCCGATTGTGGTGTTGTTGTTGCCGGTTTTGATCAGTGTGTCCTTGCGCACTGGTCAGTCTTCCTCAGGCACTTTGATGCCGATGGGTTTGGCCACTTTGTTGGGTGGCATGGCCACCACCATTGGTACCTCGACCAATTTGTTGGTGGTGAAAGTGGCCGAAGGGCTGGGCGTGCCTGAATTTGGCATGTTTGATTTTATTTTTCCGGTGGCCATTGCCGGGGTGGTGGCCATCATGTACCTGTGGCTGGTGGCACCCAAAATCATCCCTGACCGCACACCGCCTTTGAAAGACACCTCGCCGCGCATGTTTTCGGCCGAAATTCAAATCAACGAGGGGGGCTTTGCCGATGGCAAAACCCTGGCAGAAATCCGGGAAAAAGTGGACGGTAAAATTTCCATCCAGCGCATTGTGCGGGGTGAGTCCTTGTCAATTGCCACCTTGCCCGATGTGGTGATCAAAGCCGGAGATCGGCTGGTGGTGTCCGACACTGCTGATAACCTGCGCGAGTATGAAATTGAATTGGGTGGTTCCCTGTATGCCGGTGAACACCCGGTGGATGAATCACACCCCCTGTCAGCCGGCGACCAATCCATTGCCGAGCTGGTCATTACCTCCGGCTCTTTGCTCGATCGGGTTCGGGTGGGGGATTCCCGCCTGACCAGTAAATATGGTTTGACCTTATTGGCGGTGCACTCCCAAGGTAAAGAAACCGCCGCCACCGCCAAAGGCATGGATGACTTGATTTTTCGGCCGGGTGATGTGCTGTTGGTGCAAGGCACCCACCAAGCCATTCAATCGGTGAAACGCACCGGTTCGCTGTTGGTGCTGGATGGCGGGGAAGAATTACCACACACCAAAAAAGCACCCCTGGCTTTGGCGGTGATGGCCGGCGTGGTGGGTTTGGCCGCCTTCAATGTGGTGCCCATTTCCATCAGCGCGGTGCTCGGTTGTTTTGTGTTGATCGCCACCGGCTGTCTGCGCTGGCGCGATGCCACCCATGCCCTCAGTGCCCAGGTGATTTTCATCATTGTGGCGTCACTGGCTTTGGGTGCGGCCTTGATGGCCACGGGTGGGGCCGATTATCTGGCCAATTTATTCGTGGTCTCCACCTCCGGTTTCCCTCCTGGCGTGGTGTTGGGCATTTTGATGTTCTCCATGGCGGTGATGACCAACGTGATTTCAAACAATGCGGCGGCTGTGATCGGTACGCCAATTGCCGTCAGCATTGCCCAACGATTGGGCATGCCGGTTGAACCGTTTGTGTTGGCGGTGTTGTTCGGCGCCAACCTCAGCTATGCCACACCCATGGCCTATCAAACCAACCTGTTGGTGATGAATGCCGGGGGTTACAAATTTGCCGATTTTGTCAAAGTCGGTGTGCCATTGACCTTGATTGTATGGGCCATGCTCACTGGCATGCTGACGTGGATCTATCAATTGTATTAAAATGACTGAAAACATCCGCAGATCATAACCAAAAAAGAGAGGAGTCAAATGGGTGAACAAAACATCGCCAGAGGCGGCGACAACGAAGCCAAACGACTGTTTACCCGGGCCGTGCTCAATGACCTGAGGGCCCTGGAACTGATGATCGAAAAGGGCATGATTGAATCCGGTGCCCGGCGCATCGGGGCCGAACAAGAAATGTTCATCACTGACCAGGACTACAGCCCAAACCTCACCGCCTTGGACATCCTGGGTGACATCAAGGACCCTCGATTCACCAATGAAATCGCGCTGTTCAACATCGAAGCCAACCTCACACCAAGGCGTTTTGAAGGCAAGTGTTTGCAAGCCATGGAAGAGGAAATCAAAGAGGTGATTTCCATCGCCAAAAAACATGCGGGTGAACACGAATCCAAAATCATTCTGGCCGGGATTCTGCCGACTTTGCGACAACTGGATTTGACCATGGACAGCATCACACCGGTAGACCGCTATTATGAATTGAATGACCGCCTGAAAGAAATCAGGGGTTCTGATTTTCGCATGGACATTCGTGGGGTGGATGAGTTGTCGGTGACCCATGACAATTTCCTGCTGGAAGCCATGAACACCAGTTTTCAGGTGCATTTTCAAGTCAGCGGCAATGAATTCGTCGACATGTACAATCTGTCACAGGCGGTGACCGGCCCGCTGATGGCGGTGTCGGTGAATTCCGGGTTGATTCACCATTACCGCTTGTGGCATGAGTCCAGAATTGCGGTGTTTCAAAACTCCATTGACACCCGTTCCACCACCCACCAAAAACGCGGCACCCAGCCCCGGGTGCATTTTGGTAATGAGTGGATTGAAAGCATCGTGGACGTGTTTCGTGATGACATTTCACGCTTTTCGGTGGTGTTGACCTCGGAATATGAAGAGGACCCCGTGGGCATGGTCAATGCCGGCATCATGCCCAAGCTCAAAGCCTTGATGCTGCACAATGGCACCGTCTACCGTTGGAACCGACCTTGCTATGGGGTGAAAGACAACATCCCGCATTTGCGCATTGAAAATCGGGTGTTGCCATCGGGTCCTTCGGTCATTGATGAGGTGTCCAATGCCGCGTTTTACTTTGGTCTGATGTCAGGCATGAGCCAAAAAATCAGTGACATCACCCAAGTCATGCGCTTTTCCAATGCGCGCAATAACTTCCTGCAAGCCTGTCGCACAGGCTTGGAATGCCATTTCAATTGGATTGATGGCGAGAGCATTTCAGCCACCCGCTTGATCAAGCAAGAATTGTTGCCCCTGGCAGCTTCCGGCTTGCAGTCCGCGGGTATCGACAAGGATGACATCGAACGCTACTTGGGCACCATCGTGAAACGCGTAGACAGCAAACAAACCGGTGCCCGTTGGGCCATCAAATCCATCACGGAAATGAACAAAGACATCCACCCCGATGAGAAAGTCCGTTCGGTGGTGGCCGAAATGCACCAACAGCAGTTGGAAGACAAGCCGATTCATGAATGGCCGTTGGCGACCGCGTCACAACGCACCGATTGGCGGGCCGGATTCATGTTGATTGGTCAATTCATGACCACCAAGTTACTCACTGTGAGGCCCGATGATTCAATGGATTTGGCCGCCAGCATCATGGACTGGAAGCGGGTCAGGCACGTGCCCGTGGAGAATGACGAAGGGGAGTTGGTCGGCTTGGTGTCACACCGTTCTATCCTCAAGAAAATCGTCGACGGCGATGACCACAAAGCCACGGCGATCAAGGAAATCATGAATGACCAGCCCATTTTTGCTCACCCCAAAACCACCACGGTAGAAGCAATTCAGATCATGCGAGAAAAACGGGTCAGCTGCTTGCCGGTGGTGGAAAATGACAAGCTGGTGGGGGTGATCACTGAATACGACTTGATCAAAGTGGCCAGTCATGTGCTGGAAGCCGACCTCAAGGCTTACAAAAACAAAGCATCAGATTCTGCTTGATTGATTGGTTTTTTGGGGCCGATTGGCTAAAATGGAAGACTTGGTCAGCATGAACAATTGTAGTCACTGAACCCGAGCACGTCTGCACTGGCGGCGTTGGTACATGGCATCAATCGGTGAACGAAATCACCCGGTTTGTGTCTGCTTATTGAGCTAATCTGAGAAAAATTACCCATGAGAACTGCTTTTATATTTACCCTTTTGTTATTGTCAGCCAATGGTTGGGCCACTGATTTTTCAGTCATCAGTCTGCCTTTGGATAAGTCCTTATCAGCCAATGCGAACCATGAACGCGTGGAATTGAAGTTGAATGCCGCCAGTTTTGACCCGTTGCAAGAGCAATTGGTACACGGCTTGATTCAAGAAAAAAGCACCGCTCACAGCCCCTATGGCTTGGTGCAATTTCACCGCGACGACTCCCAAGTCGTGCAGCGTTTGACGGCGATGGGTGTGGATGTGCTGGGATACATGCCCAGCCAGGCCTATTTGGTGCGCTGGAGCCCCAAACAAAAGCAGGCGGTACAACAAGACAAATCGTTCCGTTTTGCCGGAAATTACCGCAACGCCTATAAGCTCAGTCCAGGATTGTGGCAGTCTGCCAAGTCCAGCCAGGACAAAGCCACCCAATCACCCATGAAGCTGGAGCTGATGGGCTTTCCAGGGGTGTCCAGTGAGCGGTTGCTACAAACCATTGCCAAGCTGGCGCCAGACTTTGCCGTGTTGGCTGCGCGAGACCTGAAGCAACAATCGTATCTGCAATTGTCGGTGGACCATGACCGACAAAATAATTTGTTGAAATTGGTGGCCATGGCAGATGTCATGTGGGTCGCCAAACACCAGCCAGATCAGTACCACAACATTGACTCGGTTGGCCCCATTCAAGCCAACAATCCAGACATCACTGCCGCCACCATCTGGGATCAGGACTTGATCGGTACGGGGCAAATTGTGGCGGTGGTCGACAGTGGCTTGGACCGCAACCAAGACTTTTTCAGCCAATACAACACCGGTTCAGGCAGTGTCGGCAAACTATACACCGATGCCTCCACCCCACCTGTGGGCCAGGTGGGCGAAATCAATGAAGATCACAAAATCATAGCCTATTACATCCAACCCGGTGCTTCTGCCTATGACGATGATTCGTCATGCGGTGAAGATGGCACCCCAACCGGATTTCATGGCACCCACGTGGCGGGCACCGTGGCCGGTGATTCTGGTACCGCCGCCACCGCCACCTCACCCAACTACGACAACGGCGATGGTATGGCACCGCATGCTCAGATTTTGTTTCAAGACATTGGCAACACCGAAACCGGTTGTTTAACCGCTGGCGATACCCGCTACGAAATGCATTTGCAAGCGGCCGCCGCTGGTGCCTCGATCTCATCCAACAGCTATGGCTTCACGGTGGAAGACCCGGCTGATGAAGCCTATTACTTCAGCGATTATCAGTTTGATTTGGCCAGTTATGAATTGGAAGACCTGTTGATTGTGGTGTCTGCCGGCAATGAGGCGAATCAAGGCTTGTCGCACCCAGGTCACGCCAAAAATGTGGTCACTGTCGGGGCCTTGGGTCATGGTTCATCTTTACAAACGGCGTCATTTTCATCGCGGGGATATGCCCATGATGACCGCATCAAGCCCGATGTGATGGCCCCAGGCGTGGGCATCATTTCGGCCGATGGTGATTTGGACAACAGCGTGCCACCCAGTGGCACCAACAACGGCCTGTCCGCCAAATCGGGCACTTCCATGGCGACACCCACGGTTTCAGGTGGTTTGGCGTTGATGCGACAATACTTCACCGACGGCTTTTACCCCAGCGGCAACCGCAACAGCGCGCATGCCATTGAACCTTCGGGCTCACTGTTGAAGTCCACCTTGTTGAATGGGACTTTGTTGACCCGATCACCATCTATTGACCAGGGCTGGGGCCGCATTTTCTTGGACAACAACCTGTATTTCGATGGTGATGACCGCACCCTGCGCATTTGGGACATGCCCAATGCCGATGGTTTGAAATCAGGTGACGAACTCAAGTTCGATGTACAAGTGGCGGCCGGAGAGCCCTTTCGCGCCACCTTGACTTGGTTCGATCCGCCGCCACTGACGTCTTCTGGTCAGGCCTTGATCAATGACCTGAACCTGGAAGTGCGTTTCAATGGACAGGTGTTCAAAGGCAACAACTGGTCCAACAGCGAGTCCAAGGAGGGCGGGGCAGCTGATGCTTTGAACAACGTGGAGCAAATCCATTTGTCCGAACCTGAGGCTGGCACTTATGAGGTGGTGGTCAAAGCGGGGTTGGTCAATGGACACAGCAATGATTTGGACACCCAGAAACAAGGTTTTGCCTTGGTGACCTCGCAGGCACAGTGCAACTCACAGGTCAGTGGTGCCCCACAAATCAGCCTCAGCGAGTCCAATCGCTTGGAACCGGTGATCAACATCCAAAGCATCAGTGGGGTCACTGATTACCAAATTTATAAGAAGCCCGGTGGCTGTGCCGCGCCGAATGCCCGTTACCGCTTCATTGGTCAAACCAGTGGCAGTGGCCTGTTGACATTTGCCGATGGCAACTCAGTCAATGGTGAAACCTACGGTTATGCCGTGAAAGGGGTGGACGCCTGTGGCGAAGGTGAATTCAGCGCGTGCGTGGAAATTGAATCCAATGCCTTGTGCGCCATTGAGCCGCAGTTCAACACCGCTGCGGTGAATGTCAACAACACCGGTTCCGCAGGTTGTTCCGTGACGTTGGATTGGGCCGCAGGCAGCAGTCAATGTCAGGCCAACGCGAACATGAAATACAACGTTTATCGGAATGCGGTGGCTGATTTTCAAATTGGCGACCACAACCGCGTGGCCAGTGGGGTGTTGGGCTTGAATTACATGGACAGCACCGTGGCCAACAATGAGACCTATTTCTACAAAGTCACTGCGGTTGATCCCATCGGTAATGAATCCAGACAGTTAAACGGCATTGGTGTGTTCACCACCGGTTCCGTGTTTGAACCCGGTGACTACGTGGATGACCCGGACAGCACCACCCAAGCCACTTTAGGCACACCGTGGCAAATCACCAGTTTCCGCAGTTCCACCGGTGAACAAAGTTTCCACAATGCCGAAGATGGTGCCCGCTACAAGGCCGATACCTGTGCCTACCTGACTTTACCAGAAATTGAATTGCAGTCTGGATCATCGACTTTGACCTATGATGCCGCTTACAACATGGAAGAGTTTTGGGATGGCATCGTGGTGCAGATTTCCACCGATGGTGGCGACAGTTGGCAAGACCTGCCTCCCGATGGTGGCTATCCTTCGTCGTTCAGAGACACCGAACCACAAGGAACGCCAGTCAATGCCTGTGGTTTTCCTGCCACTCAAGGGGCCTTCAGTGGCGATCAAAATCAATTCACCTCATTCAGCAGTGACCTGTCGGCTTATGCCGGCGATAAAGTCAAGATCCGGTGGGCCTTCTCCTCGGATCCAGCGGTGGAACAATTTGGTTTTTATGTGGACAACATCCAAATCGACAACGCCAGTGCTCCGGGTGTCTGTGAACTGAAAGGATTGAACAAAAACGCCGCTGGCCCATGGTTCAATGCCGAACAGTCAGGTCATGGCTTGTTTGTTGAGGTGTCCGATGGCGGCGGCTCGGGTGAAGACCGGGTGACCACATTCTGGTATGCCTATGTGGATGGCCAACCCCGTTGGTTGTTCGGCACTGGACTGAGTGAGGGTGATGCCGCGACCATTGAAATGTTCACCACTTCTGGTGGCATTGCACCGCCCAATTTCGATCCAAGTGACGTCAACATTGAACCCTGGGGCAGCTTGACTTTTGATTTCACCACCCAAAATAACGGTCAGATCAGCTGGCAAAGTGATGTGGCTGGGTTCAGCAGCGGCAGCATGCCGATGACCAAACTGGCGGCCATCAGTGATTCGCCACGCTCTTGTTTGAGCGGTTCTTACAGTGACCCGGCCCAATCAGGCCATGGCTATGTGGTGGAAATCATTGGTGAAGAAGGCAGTGAAGTGGTGTTGATGACTTGGTACAGTTATGACAACGCCGGCAACCAAATTTGGTTGATCGGCACCGGTGAACTGAATGGCGACACCGCAACCGTGCCAGTCAGCCTGTTCTCTGGTCCTGATTTTCCGCCGCAATTCGATTCAGCCGATGTCGACAGTGTGCCATGGGGCACCTTGCAATTGGACTTCAGTGTGCTCAACACCTTGTCAGTCAGTTGGCAAGCGGATTTGCCTGGGTATCAAAATGGCCAAGTCACCGCAGCCAAGTTGACCCAATTGAAAGGGCGCGGCTGTTACTGATTCCTGTTGTTACCGAGTCTGTGATCACTGACAAGACCCCAATCCAAGTGGTTGGGGTCATGCATTGAAGGCTTCGATGTGACCGGCCCATTCCATGTAATAATCGCTGCGGGCGTATTCTGAAGCAAAAGGGTATGGTTTGCTGACAAAGCCCCAACGGCCATAGAGCTTGATAGCGGGTTGCAAGGAAGAATGGGTTTCTAAATACAATTGCTTGCCACCGAGTTTGGCGAATTCTTGCAGACTTTGGGCCATCAGTTTGGCCCCGATGCCATGGGCTTGGTGGACTGCTGTAACCGCCATTTTGGTCAATTCAATGACGCCTTCGCCATGGTGTTTCAATGCCACGCAACCCACCACCTCATCACCCAACAGGGCATAGATGATTTGGCCCCCGTGGTCGATGATGTCCTGTGGGTTAGACAGCACCTGTTGATCAATCGGTTCGATCTCGAAATACTTGACCAGCCATTCTTCATTGAGGCGCTTAAAATGGGGTGCCAAATGGGCTTGGTGGGTGAGTGTGGTGACTTTTTGCACTGAGTTTCCAAGGTGGTTATGATGTATAATCTTTATTTTACTTAAAGGACAGCGTTTATGGGTATTTGGGATAAATTATTTGGTGAATTGGTCGATGTGATCGAGTGGACTGATGACACGCGTCACACCCTGGTTTACCGCTTTCCACGCTATGGCAATGAAATCAAAAATGGGGCCATGCTCACCGTGCGAGAAGGCCAGCTGGCGGTGTTGGTGAATGAAGGTGAGGTGGCCGATGTGTTCACCCCAGGTTTGTATGAACTGTCCACCGCCAATGTGCCCATTTTGTCTTCTTTACAAGGCTGGAAGCATGGTTTTGAAAGCCCATTCAAAGCCGAGGTGTACTTTTTCAACACCAAGGTCTTCACCGACATGAAATGGGGCTTGCGCAACCCCTTGATTTTGCGTGACCAAGAATTTGGCGTGATTCGCATTCGGGCGTTTGGTAGCTATGCCTTCCGCATCAATGATCCGCGCAAGATGATGTCTGAAATTGTCGGCACCGATGGCCATTTTGTGTTGGAGGAAATCATTGGCCAATTGAAAAACCTGGTGGTCACGGGCTTTGCCCAAGTGGTCAGCCAGTCGGGCATTCCGGTGTTGGACTTGGCTGCCAGTTATGATGATTTGGGGCGGTTTTTGACCAGCCAAATCGAACCCATGTTTGCGGCTTATGGCCTGCAGCTGGAAACCATGTTGGTGGAAAATGTGTCGGTGCCGGCGTCGGTGGAAAAAGCCTTGGATGAACGGGCCAGTTCCATCGCGGTGGGTGATTTGAACCGTTTCACCCGCTACCAACAAGCCCAAGCCATGCGCGATGCCGCCAACAATGAATCCGGTGCCGCAGGCGGTGGCATGGCCATGGGCATGGGCTTTGGCATGGCCCAGTCATTTGGGCAAGCATTGACCAAAGGCGATGACACCGACCCGCTACAGCCGCCACCGCCGCCAGTGCCGACTCAAGTGGTTAAACACTACTTTGCCATCGTTGATGGCGAGCGGGTTGGACCGATTAATTTGGCGGCCGTGGCTGACATGATTGGCCAGCACCAAATCGATGGCGACACCTTGATGTGGACCGCCGGTATGGATGATTGGGCGACTGCTGAAAGTCTCAGTGATGTGTTGCCTTTGTTGAACAACCAACCACCACCGATGCCCAGTTGACCTGAAGGCATTCATTGATGATAGATTACACACACTTCAAGTGTAATGAGTGTGGTTCGGATTTGGATTATGCCATTGGCTTGCACACTTTGAAGTGTGTCAGCTGTGGTGCCGTTGATCCCATTGAAGCGTCGCCATTGGACCTGTATTTGGCGCATGACTACAAGGCGGCCATCAGTGACTTGAGTTATTTTGATCCGCAAACCGTCAGTCATGAACTGCAATGTGACAATTGCGGAGCCAATTTCATGCTGCCCGCCAACGTCCATGCCGAGGAATGCCCTTATTGTGATTTGAATGTGGTGGTGCCGGTGGACTTGTCACGCAAGCTGCAGCCTGATGGGGTGATGCCATTCATGATTCACCAACACCAAGCCGAGGCCTCCTTCAAAAAATGGCTTGGTGGATTGTGGTTTGCCCCCAGCGCACTGAAGCGCAAGGCCATCCAGGCGCGGCCGATTCTGGGTGCCTACATGCCGCTGTGGGCATTTGATGCCGAAGTCAACAGCCGCTACAGTGGCCAACGGGGTGACAATTACCGCACCACCATGCGCGTGCCAACCACCGTCAACGGCAAAACCGTGATGAAAACCAAAACCGTGGTCAAAATCAGGTGGCGTCATGTGTCAGGTCGGGTACACAACAGCTTCGATGATGTGATTGCATTGGGCACCAACACTTTGCCAATCAAATTCCAGCGTTTTTTGTCTGAATGGGACATGGGCCAAACCCAAAATTACAACGAAAAATACCTCAGCGGCTTTCGTTCTGAGCTGTATCAAATTGGTCTGCCTGAAGGGTTTCAAATGGCCAAAGAGGTGATGCTATTCACCATACGGGCCACCATCCGGCGTGACATCGGTGGTGATCACCAGCGCATCCACCACGTCGACTCAGATTACCGCCAAGTGGGTTACAAACTGTTGTTGGCGCCCATGTGGATTTCGGCCTTTAATTTCAAGCAAAAAACCTATCGCTATGTGATCAATGGGCAAAACGGCAAAGCCCACGGAGAACGGCCTTACAGTTGGATCAAGATCACCGCTTTTGTGCTGACACTGTTGGCTTTGTTGGGTGGTGGTTATGCCATTTTCAACCAATAGCCACGACCATTCCGGGATTTTGCCGGATTGATCACCGAATAGCGATAGACAAGACCGAAAACAGGCTTTAAACTTAGCACATGTACAACAACGACAAGGTGTTTTAAAAAACCTTAATGACAGAAGACCAGAGTAGGAAAGATTCTGATCCGGACGTTCAGAAGTCTTGGCTGAGCAAATTGGCCAACCTGTTTACCGATGAGCCGCAAAATCGCGACGATCTGATACAAATTCTCCAAGAAGCCTATCACAACGATTTGGTTGATGCCGACGCTTTGAGCATGATGAAAGGTGCTTTGAAGGTGTCTGAGCTGCAAGTGCGCCAAGTCATGGTGCCGCGCGCCCAAATGGTGGTGATTCCACTGGCCTCGGACATCGAAGACATCTTGCCGATCATTGTCGAATCGGGCCATTCACGCTTCCCGGTGGTGGGTGAAGACAAAGATGAATTGGAAGGCATCTTGCTGGCCAAAGACGTGTTGAAATCTTTCGTCAAAAGTGAAGCCGATTTCAATATGAAGCAAATCATTCGGCCGGCGGTGGTGATTCCTGAGTCCAAACAAGTCAACATCTTGTTGAATGAGTTTCGCACCACGCGCAACCACATGGCGATCATCATTGATGAATATGGTGGGGTGGCTGGTTTGGTGACCATCGAAGACATCCTGGAAGAAATCGTGGGAGAAATCGATGATGAATACGACGATCAAGAAGACCCTTATGTGATGAAGGTCAGTGAACAAGTCTTTCGCATCAATGCCTTGACCACCATCACCGAATTCAATGAACAGTTCGATTTTGACTTCGATGACACCGAATATGACACGGTTGGCGGTTTGGTGGCCAGTGAAGCAGGGCGTTTACCCGAGACCGGTGAGGTGATCGAAGTGGCCGAAATCGCTTTCAAAGTGGTGAAGGCAGACAAGCGGCGCATTGAATTCGTTGAAATTGACTTGAATTGATTTGAAACGCCTGCTGCTGTTGTTGATTTGTGTGCTTGGTGCCGTGCCAGCAGCGGCCCAACAAGTGCGGCTGATCACCATCGGTCCGGGTGATGCGTTCTGGTCAGCTTATGGCCACACCGCCATTGCCATTGATGATGAGGTGTACGGTTTTGGTTATTTCAGTTTCGATTTGGAAACCATCAAGGCCTTCATCAACAACCAGATGATGTATGAGCTGGGACTCAGTTCAAGCAACCACGAACACCATTTGGCACGATCACAAAACCGCGATTTCAGTGTCATCACCTTGGACTTGGAGCCTGCTCAAGTGGCGGCCATCAGCCATTACCTGCAATGGCATTACCGACCGGAAAACCAAACCTATCGCTACGACTACTTTTTGCAAAATTGTGCCACCAAGATCCGCGATTTGCTGATCCTGGCTTGGCCGAATCGTTGGGAGCAGGACAGTCAACAAACCACTGAGAGCAGTTATTTTGACCTCACTTTTCCTGCCCGCCATCAAGGTTTGATGAATTTGGGCTTGGCGATGGGCTATGGCCCGGCTGCCTATGCGCCCCGCACAGACTGGGAACTGATGGCATTTCCGGTACATTTGGAACGGCATCTGCTGCAAATGGGCTTGCCCCAAGTGGGTGAACGGGATTTGCTGTTTGATGCCCATCATGCCCAAGGTTTGAGGTATTACTGGCTGACCCATTGGGCCTTGCTGTCCTGGCTGCTGTTGTGGACTTTGTTGTTGTCACGCCCCTGGGTTGCGGCGGCCAAAGCCTGGTTTTGGGTGCATGGCTTGATCGGCGTGGTGCTGTTGGCTGGGTGGTGGTTGACGCCCCATCAAGTGATGGCTTGGAATGCCAACATCCTGTTGTTCACCCCCTTGGGTTGGTTCACGGCCTGGTGGCCGCGGCTCAAATTGGCGGTGGGATTGGGGTGGCTGTTGTGGTTGCTGATCAGTGTTTGGCTGGGGGCCTGGTATTTGTTGCCACTGTTGTTACCGGCTGGCTTGGCTTGGCGTCGGCTGTCTGTGCCCCACCAGACCTGATTCAATCGGCAAACACCGCTTGACCTTTACTGAGGTTTTGCACATTCTGCTTGAAAGGCTTGCTGGCCGAGGTCGGGATGGACACGACACACTGCACACCGGTGGCCTGAAACTCTTGACTGATCACCGCACCGCCCAAATCGCTGACCAATTTGAACAACGGTTGACTGCAAGCGAAGGGGACCAACACCTGACTCGTGTCCATCGGCACATGATGGGCGCAAGGGGCCTGTTGCAGGTTTTTGGCGATGGTGCCACCATAGGCCCTGGCCAAACCACCGGTGCCGAGTTTGATGCCACCATAATGGCGAATCACCAAAGCCCCAATGCAGTCAAAACCGGCACCATCGATGGCGGCCAAAATGGGCTTGCCTGCTGTGCCAGACGGCTCACCGTCATCATTGAATCGGTATTCACTGCCAATGCGGTAGGCCCAACAATTGTGGGTGGCATTGAGGTCTTGATGTTGTTCCAGGAAGTGGAAAAAGTCTGTGGGGGAGTCGACTGGGCCGCAAACACCAATGAAGAGGCTCTTTTTGATCACCGCTTCATTGGTGTGGGTTTGGGTGATGACCTTATTGGTCAAGAAATTTGGCCGGGATGGCGGTGTTTGGATAAGCCTTGCCCATGAAGCCAACGATGTTTCTGACCATTTCCAGGTTGCCGTCATTGTGGAAACGTTCCAGGGCTTCCAGTGCTTTATCGGCAGTTTGGTAACGCATGGCCATGCTCATGTGCATCCGTGCTTCGGCCATGGCCGCTTCTTTTTCTTGTTGGGTCATGGCCTGCAAGGCTTCGCGATCCACCTCCGGCTGGACCACCGTGACGGTGGGTTCAGCCACCAATTGTTCGGTGGGTTTGACTTCATCAACAGGTTGCAGATCGGCACTCACTGTGGCCGATTTGGCAGTTGTTTCGTCACCGTCTCCGGCCATGAATTTCCAGCCCAATGCGGCCACAAACAACAAGCCGGCAACGATCAAAAAGGGTACCAATACAGATTTAGATTGGGTAGTCATGCTTTTAAGTCCTCGTAGTGTGGTGTTTCAAACGGAGCGATTAGATCACCTAATCATCAAAACGTTCAAAAATTTTGGCGTGTATTCTACCAGATTTCAGCCGCGTTGCTACCTCATCACCCAGATTCACGTCGGCGGCGTCTTTGATCACCCGGTCATCGTCCAGGCGGGTGGTGACGCTGTAACCACGAGACAAGATGTCCAGCGGGTTTTGGTGATTCAGTTCACTGGCTTTCAAGGCCAATTGTTGGCTGGCATGTGCTTGCTGTTGGCGGATGTGCCAGTGCAATTGTTGGTCCATGTTTTGCAGCAGTTGTCGTTGCAAAGCCAAATTGGGTAAGGCGCTGAGCAGGCGTTGTTGGGCTTGTTGCCAGCGGTGGTGCTGGGCTTGCCATCGTTGCTTGATCACTTGTTGCAGTTTCTGAGATTGGTTTGACTGCCGTTCCTGCAGTCTGGCCAAGGCCCGTTCAGGGTGGCGTTTTTCCAGTTGGTGCTCAGCCCGATCGAGGTGTTGTTGAAACACCCTAAGCCGTTCTTGTGTCAGCAAGTGCAGCAGGCGTGACTGGTGCAACAGGGTTTGTTGCAGCTGGCCAAAATCACCGGCGATGAGGTGCGCAGCCGCCGTGGGTGTGATGCAACTCATGTCGGCCACCAAATCACTGATCGATTCATCCGTTTCATGGCCCACGGCACTGATGATCGGGGTGTTGAGTTGGGCCAATTGATGGGCCAGGAACTCATCGTTGAAGGCCCACAAATCTTCTCTGGAGCCACCGCCCCGGGTCAGCAACAGCACATCATGCTCGGCGGCATCGGCGGTGCGCAGGGCGTGGTTGATTTGCGGCGGTGCATCGGCCCCTTGCACCGGGGTGTGATAGACGCTGACTTCCAACAATGGGTTGTGTTTGATGAATACACGCAAAATGTCTTGCAAGGCGGCCCCTTGGGATGAGGTGATGATCCCCAGACTGCCGATCACTTGCGGAATGGCTTGTTTGCGACAGGCATCGAACAGGCCCAGCTTGGCCAGTTTGTCTTTCAGCAACAAGAATTGCTGGGCCAAATCACCTTGCCCGGCTTCGGTGACCCGCAAGGCATTGACTTGCATGTCACCTTTGGGGGTATAAACCGTCATTTGGCCCAATATCATGACTTGCATGCCTGGCTTTAATGGCAGGGTTTGTTGTTGCTTGAACAACACACATTTGATGGTGGCCTGGGCATCTTTCAAAGAAAAGTAATTGTGACCTGCCGGGGAGCGATAATGCTCAAAGATTTCACCGGTCAGCCAAAAGCTGTTGAACTGAGTGGTCAAATGCTTTTTTAACATTTGATTCAAGGCACTCGGGGTGAATGGATTTTGTGCTGTATTTCCTGGTGTTGAAGACATGGTTTTGTGTTAGAATACGCCGCTAATTTTTCCGACCCAGAGGTGGCCACCATGAGAGTTCTTTACGATGCCTTAACCTTCGACGATGTATTGCTGGTCCCGGATTATTCAGACATCTTACCAAAGGATGTTGATTTGTCTACCCAACTGACCCGCAACATCAAACTCAATATTCCGGTGGTTTCTGCCGCCATGGATACCGTCACCGAAGCCCGTTTGGCCATCGCCATGGCCCAATTGGGCGGCATCGGGGTGATCCACAAAAACCTGTCCATCGAGGAACAGTGTGCTGAAGTGGTCAAAGTCAAAAAATTCGAATCCGGGGTGATCAAAGACCCCATCACCGTCAATCCCATGACCACCATCCGTGAGGTGTTGGACATCACCCGCAAACACCGCATTTCCGGGGTGCCGGTGGTCGATGGCGAGGAATTGGTGGGCATCGTCACCAGCCGTGACATGCGCTTTGAAACGGTGTTGGACGATCCGGTGCGCAACATCATGACCCGCAAAGAAGACTTGGTCACCGTGGGCGAAGACGCCGAGGCCAGCGAGGTGTTGAAATTGTTCCACCAAAACCGCATTGAAAAGGTGCTGGTGGTCAATGACGCCTTCAAACTGAAAGGGCTGATCACCGTGAAGGACATCCAAAAATCACAAGATTTTCCATTGGCCGTCAAGGACCGCAGTGAACAATTGCGGGTGGCTGCGGCCGTGGGTCCGGGTGGTGATTCGGTGGCCCGGGTTGATGCCTTGGTCAAAGCCGGGGTCGATGTGTTGGTGGTGGACACCGCGCATGGCCATTCCAAAGGCGTGATTGAGCGGGTGCGGGAAATCAAACAACAATACCCCGACGTCGATGTGATTGCTGGCAACATCACCACCGGCAAAGCCGCTTTGGCTTTGGTCGAAGCAGGGGTTGATGCGGTGAAAGTGGGCGTGGGACCTGGCTCCATTTGTACCACCCGCATTGTGGCCGGGGTTGGGGTGCCGCAAATTTCTGCCATTGATGACGTGGCCAAAGCCTTGCAGGGCACCGGCGTGCCTTTGATTGCCGATGGTGGCGTGCGTTATTCAGGTGATTTGGCCAAAGCCATTGTGGCCGGCGCATCGACCATCATGATGGGTGGCATGTTCGCTGGTACTGAAGAGTCGCCCGGTGAAGTGGAACTGTATCAGGGCCGGACATTTAAATCATACCGCGGTATGGGCTCATTGGGCGCCATGGACAAAGGTTCCAAAGACCGTTACTTCCAAGACGAAGTGGATGCCGAAAAACTGGTGCCTGAAGGCATCGAAGGCCGGGTGGCATTCAAAGGGGCTTTGGCCCCAGTGGTGCACCAATTGATGGGAGGCTTGAGGGCTTCGATGGGTTATGTGGGTTGCCGCAACATCGAAGAAATGAAGACCAAGCCCAGCATGGTTCGCATCACCAATTCAGGGGTCAAAGAGTCGCATGTGCATGATGTGCACATCACCAAAGAAGCCCCCAACTACCGCACCCGCACCTGAACCCAAACACATTGCACATGAGGGCCTGGCCATGATGGACATCAAACACAGCAAAATCCTGATCCTGGATTACGGATCACAATACACCCAGTTGATTGCCCGCCGGGTGCGTGAGTTGAACGTATACTGTGAAATTTATGCCTGGGATGCCGAAACCCAGGCGATCGAGGATTTTGCCCCTCAGGGCATCATCTTATCGGGCAGCCCGGAATCGGTGCACATGGACAATGCCCCCACCTTGAATGAGGTGGTGCTGCGCCTGAATGTACCCGTTTTGGGCATTTGCTATGGCATGCAGCTGTTGAACCAACATTTTGGCGGTGAAGTGGCTGGCTCCGATGAAAAAGAATTTGGCTATGCCCAAGTCAACATGACCGGACAATCGGTGTTGTTTGATCAAGTCAAGCACCAGCAATTGGACGTGTGGATGAGTCATGGCGACAAAGTGCACACCGTGGCCCCAGTGTTTGAATCCATTGCCCATACCAGCTCCACACCCTATGCGGCCTTTGCCCACCAAGACTTGCCGCTGTATGGTGTGCAGTTCCACCCCGAAGTCGAGCACACCGTCGACGGGCGGGAAATCCTGGGTCAGTTTGTGCACCACATTTGTGGCTGTGAAAAATTGTGGCGCACCGACAACATCATTGACACCCATGTCGACAGCATCCGCGAGTTGGTCGGCGATGAAAAGGTCTTGTTGGGCTTGTCCGGCGGGGTTGATTCTTCGGTGGTGGCGGCCTTGATGCACAAAGCCATCGGTGACCAACTGGTTTGTGTGTTTGTTGACACCGGCCTGTTGCGTTATCAGGAAGGCGATCAAGTGATGCAAACCATGGCCGATAAAATGGACATCAACGTGATTCGGGTCAATGCCCAGGATCAGTATTTCGACGCCCTGGCCGGGGCCACCGATCCGGAGCGCAAACGCAAAATCATTGGTGAGTTGTTCATCCGCATTTTCGAACAACAAGCCCAAGAGTTGGATGACATCCAATGGCTGGCCCAAGGCACCATTTATCCGGATGTGATTGAATCAGCGGGTTCGGCCACCGGCAAAGCCCACGTCATCAAATCGCACCACAATGTGGGTGGTTTGCCCGAAGATTTGTCGCTGAAATTGATTGAGCCCTTGAAAGACTTGTTCAAGGATGAAGTGCGCAAACTCGGTGTCTCATTGGGCCTGGCACCGGAAATGGTCTACCGCCACCCATTCCCAGGTCCCGGCCTGGGGGTGCGAATTTTGGGTGAAGTCAAAGCCGAGTACGCCGACATCTTGGCCCGGGCCGATCACATCTTCATCGAGGAACTCAGGAACCACGATTTGTATGACCAAACCAGCCAGGCTTTTGCCGTGTTCCTGCCGGTTAAATCGGTGGGCGTGGTGGGCGATGCCCGCCGTTATGAGTATGTCATCGCCTTGCGGGCGGTGGAAACCATCGATTTCATGACAGCCCGTTGGGCGCACCTGCCATATGCATTTATTGATTTGGTTTCTCGTAGAATTATCAATGAGATAGATAAGGTTTCTCGAGTGGTTTATGATGTTTCCAGTAAGCCACCTGCCACCATTGAATGGGAATAAGCCCCGCCACAGACCGCGAATTCATGCAACTGGCCATGGCCCAGGCCCAGCAGGCCGCTGCCGCCGGCGAAGTGCCGGTGGGCGCGGTGGTGGTGTTGGCCGGTGAAGTCATCGCTGCGGCGCACAACCAAGTCATCACTTTACACGACCCCACCGCCCATGCCGAAGTGCTGGCCATGCGCCAAGCCGGACAGCGGGTGGGCAACTACCGTTTGGTGGATTGTACCTTGTACGTGACATTGGAGCCGTGTTCCATGTGTGTTGGTGCTTGCATCCATGCCCGCATCAAACGCTTGGTCTATGGCGCCAGTGATCCCAAGACCGGTGCGGTGGCCAGTGTCGATCAGCTGTTAGAGCGAGACCACCACAACCATCGGGTCGACGCACAGGGTGGGGTGGAAGCCACCGCCTGTGGTCAGATGTTGACTGACTTTTTTGCCGCCCGTCGCTTGCAGCACAAGGCACAACAACGTCAAGACAACGAATAAAACCCGAAGGTCAGGGCGTTGTGGGTCATGTGAGCCAGCACCGCTGGCAGCAAACGGCCGCTGCGCACAGTCAACCATGCATACAGCAAGCCAGCCAAGAACAAACTGATGAAAGCCGGCCACTGCCAATGAATCAAAGCAAACAACATGGCACTGATCACCGCCGCCAACCACACGGGCATGTGGGTCTGAAAGCCCCTGAATAAGCACCCACGAAACAACCATTCTTCCAGCCAAGGCGTCAGGCACACGGTGCTGATTAACACGGAAATCAACCAAAAATTTTGTTGGGCCGCTTGCCACCGCTTGATGTCGTTGGCTTGTTCACCACCAAAGGCGGTGATCAACCATTGGTCCATAACCCACAACAACACCGCCAGCAGCACAGCGACCAGCAACCAGCTGGTGATTGGCTGATCGGAGCCTGAGGCCCTCTTGAGCGGCCGCCCAAAGCGCCAAATGGTCCAAGCAACCAAGCCCAAGGAAATGGATTGGTAAAGCAACATTGGGGTCATTGGACTGGGTGGTAGGCGGGGCAGCAGCCACAAAAACAATCCAGTCCACAACAACCACAAAAACACCAAGCCCAGTGTGTGGGCCAGTGACAATGAGGCCTGCCACCATGGTATGGTCTGGGTTGGGTCTGTTTGCTTCAGTGTGGCCAATCAGCGACTGGAGGCGCTGGAGAAGGTGGTGCTGTTCGAGTTGCGACCCGTGGCGGCGGCTTGTTGGGCCGAACGCTGGTAGCGGGCATACAGGATTTTCACCCGACGCACGTACTCTTGGGTTTCTGGAAATGGTGGGATGGTGCGGCCATAGCGTTCAACCGCGGTTTCACCTGAGTTATACGCCGCCAAATACACATCCATGCTGCTGTAGGTGTTTTGTAAGTGGCGCAAGTAAGCGGCACCGCCATTGATGTTTTGTAATGGATCAAATGGGTTGCTGACCTGATAGGTTTGTTGGGTCAAGGGCATCAGCTGCATCAAACCTTGGGCTCCGGCTGACGAGACTGCCTTGGGTTTGAAGGCCGACTCGGCGTGAATCACAGCTTTCAACAGGGATTCTTTGATGTTGTGCTTGCGTGCTGCGCTGGCAATTTCCAGGTTGAATTTGTTCTCGATCAATGGCGTGGTGTTCCAGTTGATGGAGTTTCTCCAAGCCCGACACTCGGGGCAGCGGACATTGAGGATGGAGTAGGATTTACCCGCAGGCTTTTTCGATGAATAGTGTATAATTCCCTGTTTATCAACATGCTTATAAACTTTCATGTTTTTGCTGGCCACGGCCAACTGGCTCATGAACAACAACAGCAAGCACCAGATCAATCGATTGTGGGTCAAACGCAGCAAAGGCATATGTGAAGTAACAACCAGTTTATGAATCATCAAATTATAAAGAAATCAAAGGGTTTTAACAAACTGATGAAGCCGAATATCAGGCTCCAAACGACAAAAACGGGCTCATTGGCCCTGATTTTGCTCATTTTGACCGGTTTGTCAGGCTGCGGTTCACCCGGGGCGACAAAAATTGACGACGACACCTTTTACCAATTGGAAGCCGATGTGGCCGCTGTGGCCAATTCAGCGGTGGCTGATGCCGCCCCCCTGGAAATCAAAGGCATTCAGGAAAAACTGCAGCTGGCGAAAAAAGCCAAGGCTGACCGCGATCGACGCACCGAAGCCCAGCTCACCGAACAAATTTATGCCGACATCCAGCTGGCCAAAAAGCGGGCTGAATTGAAACAAAAGAACAATGATTTGCTGGACTTGCGAGATCAGGTCTCATCAGCCCAGGTTTATCTGATGGAATTGAAGGAGCGCTTGCAATGATTAAACATATGATGCTGTTGGGATTGATGTTGGTGGCAGTCGATGCCTTGGCGCAAAAGAAAAACCTGGAACTGGAAGCCTTGCGCTTGGAATTTGATAACTTCATCACCGACGACAAATACCGGCCTTATGGCACGTCCGAAAAAGCCCAGGCCAAGGCCGCCATTGAAGCCCTGTATAACCAGCGGGGCAAAGTCAAAGAACACGCCGTGTACATGGCCCGCCACCATTTGAACATGGCAAAAATGGCCGCTGAATCCGGCTATTTGGATGCCCAAATTGCGGCCGAAAATGACAGCTTGGAAGCCCTCAACATCGAAACCTTGAAAACCGAGGCGACCGTGGCCCGCCTGGAAGCCGACCGGGCGCAACTGTTGCTCAGTTTGCAGGAAGAAGAGGTGGAACGTGAACGCCTGGAAAAACAGCGGGCCTTGGAGTTGGCCAACCAAAAAGCCAACGAAGCCGAAATGACCCAAGCCGAATTGGCGGCGGCCAAAGAATATGCCCAGGCCCAGAAAAAAGTGGCCGAATTGGCCAAACAAGAAGCCGATTTGGCGTTTGAAGAAATCGATGCCTTGCGCAAGCAACTGGAATCCCTGGCGGCCCGCGAAACCGCCGATGGCTTGGTGATGACTTTGGGCGACTTTGTGTTTGATTCGGCCTCAGCCAACATCAAACAAGCGGCGGTCAACAACTTCACCAAAGTGTTGGATTTCATTGATGGCTATCCCGATCGCAAAATTCGCATCGAAGGCCACACCGATTCATCTGGCAGCGATGCGTTTAACCTGAACCTGTCTCAACAACGGGCCGATGCGGTCAAAGAATTGTTGGTGGATTATGGCATCAACACCTCACGCATCGAAGCCATCGGCATGGGCGAATCACTGCCAGTGGCCGATAATTTCACCGAAGAAGGCAAGGCGAAGAACCGCCGTGTTGACATCATCATTCTGAATCAACAATAACCACCAGCGACGACTGGAACACAATTCGAAAACAACTCGAAAACAACTGGGGACACACATGCAAGTAGTCAATTCAGTGCTTGACCTGATTGGTCGCACGCCCATGGTCAAAGTCAACCACCTGGACACCGGACCATGTAAGCTGTATTTAAAATTGGAAAACATGAACCCAGGCGGTTCCATCAAAGACCGCATTGGCATGTCAATGATTGAAGAGGCTGAGAAAGCAGGGCACATCAAACCCGGTGACACCCTGGTCGAGGGCACCGCGGGCAACACCGGCATCGGTTTGGCCTTGGTGGCGGCGCAAAAAGGCTACAAATTGATCCTGGTGATTCCAGACAAAATGAGCAAGGAAAAAATCTTCAACCTCAAAGCCATGGGTGCAGAGATTGTCCTGACCCGGTCCGATGTGGCAAAGGGCCACCCCCAGTACTATCAAGATTTGGCCGCCAGCATTGCAGAGGAAACCCCGGGGGCATACTTCATCAATCAATTTGCCAACCCCAACAACCCCAAAGCCCATTACCAAACCACCGCGCCAGAGATTTTTGAACAGTTGGACAACCAGGTTGATGCCATCGTGTTTGGGGTCGGCTCCAGTGGCACGGTCACCGGCTTGAGCCAATACGTCAAAGAACACCACCCCCAAACCGAATTGATTTTGGCCGATCCGGTGGGCAGCATCCTGGCCCAATACATCAACGAAGGTGTGCTCAGTGAAGACAGTGGCAGCTGGAAAGTGGAGGGCATTGGTGAGGACTTTCTGCCCAGCATCAGTGATTTCAGCCACGTCACCAAAGCCTATGCGATCAGTGACCAGCGCAGTTTTGCCGCCGGTCGGGAATTGTTGTGCAAGGAAGGCATATTGGGTGGCTCTTCGACCGGCACATTGATGCAAGCGGCGTTGAATTATTGCCAAGAAGCCACCGAGCCGAAAAATGTGGTGGTGTTCGTTTGTGACACCGGCAACAAATACCTGTCCAAGATGTACAACGACTATTGGATGATGGACAATGGTTACATCGAAACGCCGCAACACGGCGATTTGCGTGACTTGATTTCGCGCCCCTACCAGTCCAACGACACGATCGTTATGCGCCCCCAAGAAACCCTGGCCACCGTGTACCAGCGCATGAAGTTGTATGACGTGTCACAAATGCCGGTGATGGAAGGCGATCAGATCGTTGGCATCATCGATGAGTCGGATGTGCTGTTGAAGGTGTTTGGGGATGCCAAAGCCTTCGATGACACGGTGGAATCGGCGATGACCAGCAACCTGGAATTCCTCAGCGTCAAGACGCCATTGGACCAATTGATGCCGATTTTTGATGACGGCAAAGTGGCCATTGTGAAAGAAAACAACCAATTTTTGGGTCTGATCACCCGCATTGACTTACTCAATTACTTGCGCAGGGTTGATATCAACCAGTGATGACCTGATATCAGACCTTCCAACCCAATCAGCAGAACGCCATGAACAACAACGAATACAAGAAAGGCCGCGAATACCAAGGCTTGCAAACCAAAGCCATCCACGCCGGCCAGTTTGTCGATGAAACCACCGGTGCGGTGATGCCACCGATTTACACCACCTCGACTTACGTGCAAAGCAGTCCCGGCAAACATCAGGGCTTTGAATATTCCCGTTCCCACAACCCCACACGCTTTGCCTATGAGCGGGCGGTGGCGGCAATGGAAAATGGCAGTCATGGCTTTGCCTTTGCCTCGGGCATGGCGGCCACGGCCACCATCATTGAGTTACTGGACTCGGGTGACCACGTGATCGCCATGGATGACCTGTATGGTGGCACCAACCGCTTGTTCCGCATGGTGCGTAAACGCTCGGCCAACCTGGATTTTGACTACGTGGATTTGACTGCCGAGATTGATCGCTTGGACCAATTTCTGAAACCCAATACCAAGATGATTTGGGTAGAAACCCCCACCAATCCGATGCTCAAGGTGGTGGACATAGAAAAGATTGTGGCCTTTGCCCAACAACACGGTTTGTTGACCGTGGTCGACAACACCTTTGCCTCACCGTATTTACAAAACCCTTTGAGCATGGGCGTGGATTTGGTGATGCATTCGGCCACCAAATTCATCAATGGCCACTCCGACATGGTCGGCGGCTTTGTCGCAGTCAATGACCCTGAATTGGCCGAGCAGGTGGGTTTCTTACAAAACGCCATCGGCGGCGTGGCGGGTCCCTTCGATGCCTATCAAGCCTTGCGGGGCTTCAAAACCTTGCCACTGCGCATGGACAAACACTGCCAAAACGCCCAAGCCATTGCCGAGTGGTTGGAGAATGACCCTCGGGTGGAACAAGTGATTTACCCCGGACTGCCATCGCACCCACAACATGAATTGGCGAAAAAACAAATGCGCGGCTTTGGTGGCATCATCACCGTATTGATCAAAGGCGGCCTGGCCGAAACCGCGGCGATGATGGAAAAATGCCACCTGTTCGCCTTGGCCGAATCACTCGGCGGCATTGAATCCCTGATCAACCACCCTGCGATCATGACCCACGCCTCAGTCCCCGCCGAACAACGCGCCAAAATCGGCATCACCGACAACCTGGTGCGCCTGTCTGTCGGCATCGAGGACGTCGAAGACCTGATCGCCGAGCTGGATCACGCCTTGGGTTGATCTTGAGCTGACGAACGGCAACACCTTCATGAAAACACCCTGAGCCTGCCTCAGGGTGTTTTTTTATGCCTGAATCATTTCAATCAATACCACTCTGGAGCGTCGACTTCAGTCGACGACACCTGCGCAGCAGGTCAGACGTCCCTTTCATGTCATCAGTTCACTCTTTGGCTGAGTTCTGATATGGCCATTCATTCCAACTGCATTCATTTGAACAATGGATCCCCGGGTCGAGCCCGAGGATGACGGGTTTGGGGATAATGGATCCCCGGGTCGAGCCCGAGGATGACGGGTTTGGGGTTAATGGATCCCCGGGTCGAGCCCGAGGATGACGGGTTTGGTGTTTGATCTTAATCCAAAAATTTAAGAATCTCTTCATTCGATTTTCTTCCAATAAAGGCAGATCCCAAGGTCGCCTACAAAGATGTGGGTGTGTCGTGCGAGCAGGATGTGGCAATGATCAAGCCCGAGGATGGCGGTCTTTGAGTTATTTGTATTCACCCAGGTAGCTGGCTGCCTTGGAGCGTCGACTTCAGTCGACGACACCTGCGCAGCAGGTCAGACGTCCCTTTCATGTCATCAGTTCACTCTTTGGCTGAGTTCTGATATGGCCATTCATTCCAACTGCATTCATTTGAATAGTGGATCCCCGGGTCGAGCCCGAGGATGACGGGTTTGGGGTTAATGGATCCCCGGGTCGAGCCCGAGGATGACGGGTTTGGGGTTAATGGATCCCCGGGTCACGATCTCCGATCCCGTCTCGATTCTAGGACTTACATCCATGTAAGCCAAGCCCGAGGATGTCGGTGTATATTGGCCATATTTGCTAACTTAACAACATGACTCTATACATCATAAGAATAAACCCCCAAATAAAAAAACAAACTTTTTTGAGCCGTTTCCCAGCTGCTTTCCGAATCTGTGTATAACAACAGCAAAATCGGGAGCGAGCAGTGCAATTCAAATCAATCATTCTCATTCTGGGTGCCACATGGGCTTTGGTGGCTTGTGGGGGAAGCAGCAACCATCGGCCCGTGGACAATGTGGCGGGTCGGCCCACCACTTATGTGGATCCGGGCAGTCGTGGCATCGTCAGTGGGGTGGGGGTTGAGTCCCAGGACATCCTGTCCATGACCGAGCAAATGATGCGCAGCATCATCTCCAGTGGCATCCTGAATAACCGCAGCCGGCCGCCCCGCATCATCATGGATGCGGCCTATTTCGAAAACCAAAGCTCGCAGCCCATCAACAAGAACCTGATCGTAGATCGTTTGCGCACCGGCTTGATTAGGGCCTCGCAAGGTCGCATGATGTTCGTGGCCCGGCAAAACATCGCCATGGTCGAAAAGGAGCGACAATTGAAACGCGATGGCCAAGTGGACCAGGGCACTGCCGGCATGACCCAAGCCACCGCCGGCGGTGATTATCGATTGACCGGCAGCATCAAGTCCTTGGATGCCCGTGATCGCAACACCGGTGCCATCCAACGCTATTCGCAGATCACTTTTGAATTGATCGACCTGGAATACGGCACCATCGTCTGGGCCGATGATTTTGAGTTTTCAAAATTTGCCCAGGACGATGCGATCTATCGCTAGGAGGTGATGATGAAACCGCTGATCACAATGGTCCTGACGGCCCTGTTGGTGGCTTGTTCTTCGGCCCCCAAATACGCCCATGAGCGGGCGGTGGAAGCGTCTCAACTGGATGCTTTCATGCAGGACAAACCACCGCAATACCGTCCTTACTTCGAAGTCTACCTGCGACAAGGCGCACGCAATTCAGTGCTCAATGAAATGCGCATCGGCTTGTTGGCCATGCAAAACGGTGACTTGGATCTGGCCGCTTGGTTGTTCGATCGGGCCATCAACAAAATTGAAACCATCTATGCCGACAACAAAACCGCCAAAAAAGCCCGCTCCAAATTCAAAAAAGAAGCCTTAAAAGATTTCAAAGGTGAGCCGTATGAACGGGCCATGGTGTACTTTTACCGGGGGTTGATATACCTGCACCACGATGACTATGAAAATGCCCGGGCCAGCATGTTGGGCGGGTTGTTGCATGATTCTATGGCCGAGGAGCAAACCTATGAGCAAGACTTTGCCAGCCATTTCTACCTCGCCGGTTGGGCCTCCCAATGCAACAACAACCCTTCGCAAGCGGATGATTATTTCAGTCAGGCCGAAGCCTTGAATGCGTCATTGCGGCGACCGGTCAACGGCGAAAACCTGCTGGTTTTGGCCACTTCAGGCCGTGGACCGGCGAAGTTCCGCAAGGGCAAATACAATGAGATGATGGCCTTTGACACCAGCAGCATTGAATCAGCCGCTGGTTTGCGTCGCCCGATTTTACAGTTGAACGGAGACAACCGGCATTTTGCCACGGCAGAGAACATCCACTGGCAGGCCACCACCCGCGGCGGCCGCACCATTGACGTGATCAACCAAGGCAAAGCGGTGTTCAAAGAAAACACCAATCAAATGGGCTCGGCCCTGACCGACACCGGCGCCGCTTTGATGAACACCGGTTTGAGTCGCAACAACCGCAATTTAGGTAATGCCGGGGCGGTGATGGCCTTGTTTGGCCTGGTGTCCAAAGGCGTGTCACGGGCCACCAAACCCACCGCTGACATCCGATACTGGGACAATCTACCCGCCTTTGTGTACCTCCAAGCCCACGACAAAGCAGCCATACAACAAGCTGCTGTGCAGTTCCATTTTGTCGATGCCCAGCAACAAAACCCGTGGGACATGACCAGCACGTTCCTGCATCAGGCACAACAAGGCATCGAGTCCGATGGTTCTTGTGATGTGCTTTACATCCACAGCGAGCCGGGGTATTTGAACCTGCGGCACATCAACCAATGAAGAGGTGTCTCATGAAAAACATTTCCATCCTGATGATATTGGTCCTGTTGGCCGCTTGTGCCTCCAAGCCCAGAACCGCCCCGCCAGTCACCTTCCCAAGCTGTGACTTCTCCAAGGCCCCATATGGCTCGTCACCACGTGGCTATGGTGTGTTGGTGCCTGCCATCAAAGGCACCCTGCATCCGATTGCGTTGTCCACTGTCAGCATCACCGACACCGCCTTGCTGCGGCGCATCGTGGTGCAAGACGTCAAAGCCATGCGCAGTGAAACCGGGCAGCTGAATGTGTATGCCCGGATTGTGAATTGCACCGATTATCCGATCATTTTGGAGGCCAGAACCCAGTATTTGGACGCCCAGCAAGTGATTGCTGAACCAGTGACTGGGTGGAAGCGCCTGTATTTACCTGCCCGAACTCTGGGTAATTACCAAGAAGCCTCGATCAGACAGCCCATGCCTGACACCTTCTTGATTGAATTGAGGGAACAGTTATGAAAACGTTGATTCATTGGCTGCTTGCTTGGCTGTTGGCCTGGCCGCTGTTGGGTACCGCCCAATACCGGCAAGATTTACCCCCGGTGATGAACCCGGATCAAGAGCCGAGCACCACCGCCTCGCAGCGCTATGCCAGCCCAGCCTTGGGTGAGCAATACCGCCAAATGGGCAGCCCCAAAATTTTGTTGTTACTGGGCCGACGCTTGGGCAGTGACTTGTCTGAATGGCAGGCCGATACCCGCGACACCATCACCACCATGAACCGGGCCTACCAAGGCAGCCACCAAGCCAAGGACACCCGTGACACCCACCGCATGACGGAAAATCGCCAGGTGATTCAAGTCAACGTGACCCCCGGCATGCGGGCTTTTTATCAGGGCTTCACCGATTACATGCAAGCGGCCAACATGGGCATGGTCAATTACGACTCAATTGTGCGCCAGGCGCAACGGCAGAATGAACTGTCAGGCACCATCGACCGCAGCACCGATTTGCGTGAAGTGGAAGCTGATGCCATCATGCAACAGGTGGATGTGTTGGTGGAAATCTTGGATGCCGGATCCATCACAGTGCTGGGTCAGCGGGTGGATCGGGTGCAGGTCAATGTGACCCGCCTGGACACCTTTGAAACGGTTTCACAGCATGTGGGCCAGGGACCTGAATATTACCAAGTCAAAGAGCAGTGGGTGGCCGGTGGCGACGGCTACGAGCAACTGCAAACCGTGTTGTTGCAGCACGGCGATGTGGGTTTTCAAATGGCGGCGCCGTTGTTGGCCAAAGCCTTGAATCGGCCATTTGCCCCACGGAGTCAGAGCACCGCAGTCAGCGGTCAGCCCAAAGCCCCGATCAAGAAGAAAAAACGGGTGTTGCCGCCCAAAGGCCAAGCGCCTGGGAATTGATCATGCCTGCCCGCTGTCGGTTCCATCTTTTGTGGTTGTTGTTGCTGGTGCTGCCAGCTCCGGTTTGGGCCAGCAGTGAACGGCAACAGGCCATCGACACCATCAAACAACAGCTGCAAAAAAACCGCAGTGATTGGTGGAAGCTGTCCGGTAAAATCAAGCACCACCTGGAGCACAAAGTCACCAACGTGGCCGATCGGCAATTGGTGGGGCTGGGCAAGATCCTCGGTCGGCAACAGCAATTGAACGAAGATTTGGCGGCTTTGGAAGCCGAACGAGAAGCGGCTTTCGAACAATGGCGGGCAGAATACCCCACGCGCACCCGTGCCGATTGGAAAAACAGTGGGGCTGAATACCGCTCAAACATCAAAATCAATGAAAAAATCAGGGCGGTGTGGAGTCGTTATATCCAAGACCAGTCCAACTACCGGCACCGGGTGTTGCCGGGTAAGGACGGCGAGTTGGCTGGCTTACAACGACAACAAGACGCCTTGTTGGAACAGCGGCGGCAATTGACCGCAGAACTCAAGCGGCTGGAAGCGATGAGTGACGATGAGTTTTTGCGCCAAAAGGCCCCGGCCAGTGGTGCGAAGCCGTTGCGACTGGAGTTATTGGGCGATTCTTTGCGCTATGTCAAAGCGGGGGAAACCACACCTGTGAAACTGGTGGTCAGTGGCGGCAAACTGCCCATGGTGTTGGTTTATCGGGATGCCAACAAGGCCCTCAAATACATGCATCTGGACCGACGGGGACAACACGTGGTGAACCTGACATTCCGCGACGAAGACCAGAGCGGCATGCGGGTGTTCCGTTTAGAAGACGATGACATACCACATCGGGTCGAATCGGTCACTGTGTCATTCCTGGTGGTGGCTGAGGAACCCAAAACGCCCGCCAAACCTGACCCTGGCAAAGCACCCAAGCCGACCCCAGGCAGCAGCGTGACCCCCACAACTACGCCGGCAGACCGCGATGTCGATGGCATCCCCGATGATCAAGACAACTGTCCAGATGTGCCCAATCCAGATCAATTTGACCGCAACGGCGATGGGGTGGGTGATGACTGTGAGCCCACACCCCAAGATCAACCGCCAGCCGATCCATTGTTGCCTTTGACCGCAGAGTTCACCTGTGGCGACGCCTTTGAATTGTCGCCCAACGACGTGTTGTACCCCAAAACCTGCGATGTGTTGGTTTACAACGCCACCGACACCCATGAAAAAGTCAAGCTGCAAGCCATCTATGACGAGAAACTGTTGGATGTGACTTTTGATGACCAGGCGGTGCAGGCCAGTTACCCGGTGACCCGCTTTTTGTTGCTCATCCGCACCCGCGTCACGGCACCGGCCACCCTCACGCCTTTGACTTTGGTGGTGACCCATGGTGGTCAAGAGTTTTACCTGCACATCAACATCCAAATCTTGTTGCCCGAGCAGGAACCCAGCGCCGGTCCCGGCATCCGGCCACCGGCTGATGTGGCCCCCGGTTCGGGTGGTGAGTACTGTGTTTGGCGCTACAAATCATTTGGTGATCCGCCCAAATGCTTCAACATCGTGCGCGCCCAATGCGACAACAGCAACTATGCCGGCAAGACCCGCTATGAGCTGGTGGGTTCGGACATGACGGCTTTGGAATCAGCCCAACGGGCCTTCCAGCTGAGTCCCTACAAAGGCGATGCTTACGGCTGCCATGCCGAACAGGTGCGCCCGCCGGTGATCAAAGACCGCGATCATGACGGGGTGCCCGATGATGACGACAATTGCCCGGATCACCCCAACCCCCATCAACGCAATTCAGACGACAACCCAGCCGGCGATGTCTGTCAACCGCCGCAGCCCAGACCAGATCCAGAGCCCGAACCCAGCACCGAACCCAGCACCGACCCCAGGCCTGATCCCGATGACCAACCAGCGGACAACCCGGTGCATGAAACCGACTGTTCGGCCTATCCAGGCACCGTGGCGGTGTGGGATGAAGCCAGCCAAGCCACCGGCTGTGTCTGTCCAGGTGATGCAGATTGGTATGATGCTTTGCAACGCTGTGCCTCCGCTTTGGATGAGCAAATCGCCAACACCGACTGTGGTGCCTACGGTCCGCATGCCCAGGCAGAGTGGGATCCGGCCAGTCAACAAGTGATGTGCGGTTGTGCGCCCAACCATGAATTTGATGCCAACAACCAATGCGTGCCGGTGGCCAGTGTCGGATCTTGCGCGTCCTATCCAGGTACCCAATGGGTCAACAACCAATGCCAATGTCCGGGCCAATTGGAATGGTCAGATGCCGCCCAGATGTGCGTGCCTTTGGCCGATTTGTCCAGTCAAGACATCAACTGCACGGCCTATCCGGGCACGGCCGCCTTTTGGGACCCCAGCCAAAACCAATGGCGCTGTCAATGTGTGGGTGCCAAGCAGTGGTCAGACTCGCTGGGCAGTTGTGCCTATCCTGAAGACGAACAGGTGGCTGCCACCGATTGTTCGGCCTATCCGGACACCATTGCCGAATACGATGCCTTCAGTGGCGGGGTGCATTGTCGATGTGTGCAAGCCGGCATGGTGTTGTCCAAAACCCAAGGCCAGTGCATGCCGCCAGAAGCCGCTGCAGTGGCTGACCATGATTGCAGTGCCTTTGGGGTGGGGGCCAGGGCACAGGTGACAGGCCACAATCGGGTGCCGCAATGTGCTTGTGTGGCCGGTTATCACATGAACGCCGATGGCACCGCTTGTTTGGCCGATGTCGGCAGTGGTACAGGTGTGGCTGGCGCCGCGCCGGTCACGCCGCCTGAGGTGATCAAAGAGGGCACCTGTGATGCCTTGACCCGGGCCGGCAGCAACGCCGCCGAGCGGCACCGCTTCAACATGGTCGGTAAAACACAACTGTCTTTGCTGTATGAGACCTTCACCGCCGAAGACCGCATTAGGGTGTTGAATGCCGCAGAAAACAGTTTGTGGGATTCGGGTTGTGTGGGCACCCGCGGCAAAACCAACCAAGTCATCAACTTACCGCCGGGTACCGAAACCATTTACATCGATGTCCACCCACGCTGTGACGGCGATTCGAACACCAAGTGGAATTTCACCGCATCGTGCCAGTGACCCAAGGTTGGGGTTGGTGCATCAGAGCGCGCTGATCTTTTGCAGCAATGTGAGGCATTTTTGTGTGAGGAAATTGGCCAGGCCTTTTTTCTCTTGCAAGATGTCACAAGCCTGTTGGGTCAGGGTTTGATCGGATTGTTGGTCGATGAATTGCACCATCGCTTGGGCATACATCACCTCACCCAACAACCAATGCCTCGGCGGCAATTTCTGCTGGCGAATGGCTAGGGCTTGTTGAATCAAGTCCCGGCCTTCGGCCATGGCCCCCAGGGCCACTTTGGCCCGCCCCAAGCCCAAATAGCTGTAGGACAAGTACAAATGACCCTCGGGTAACGCGTTTTGTCTGATCTGCAATGACTTTTCGAGGAAGTCATGGGCGGCTTGAAACTCATTCAACTCCAACAGGGTGTTGGCCATGTTGGTGTACACCGAGGCGGTTTGCGGGTGCGTTTCACCCCGGGTGGTGATGATGGGGTCCTTAATCGACTGGTAAATCGCCAGGGCTTCGGCAAATTCACTGTTTTCATGGTGCACCATGGCCAGATTATTCCAGGCGTCATTGATCCGCATGTGGCCGGGCTCCAAGGTTTGCTGCCTGACTGCCAATGCTTGTTGTAAAAAGGGCAGTGCTTCATGCGGTTTACCGGCATCATTCAACAACAGCCCCAGGTTGGTCAGTGACTGGGCTTGATCCGGATGGGGTGCGGTGAAGATGCCTTGGCGCAGTTCAATGGCCTGACGGAAGTATTGTTCACCTTGATCCAGGTTGCCTTGCAAGTAATGGGCCAAACCTAAATTGTTGATGTTGGTGGCGTAGTCGTTGTCCAATATTGGACCAGGGCGGTCACCCCAAGCGGATTCTCTGATGGCCTTGGTTTGTGACAACAAGGCTTGCACTTGTTCGTATTTGCCTTGCCGGAAATAAACCGCTGTCAGGTCGTTGAGGCTCTCGGCATAGCGGATGTCATTTGCACCATGGATGGCCTCGTGCAAATGGGTGGCTTGTAGGCCGAGTTGTTCCGCTGCGGCCAAATCACCTTGCAACATTTTGACCCGGCTGAGTTTGCTTTGCGTGGCGGCCAATTCAGCGCCGTGCTGATCGGGCTGTTGTTGAAACACGGCCAATGCTTGCAGCAGCCAGGCCTCAGCTTGGTCAAAATGGGCCTGCAGGCGTTCATTTTCTCCCAACAGCATCATGCTTTTGGCCATTGCGAAGACATCCTTTTCTGGCAACTGTGAACGGATTTCATGGGCGTCTTCCAACACGCTCTGGGCTTGCTGGTAATTGCCCAAATTCTGATAAGTGACAGCGATCTCTTCCAGCAAATCGGCTTCCACTGCCGAGGGTTGTTGGAAGGTGCCGCGAATGCGTTCCAAGCCGATGTCGAGCACTTCAGTGGCGCTGACTTCCTTGCCGGGAATTCGATTGGGGTCAGCCACCTGAAACACATCCACCAACAAGTCTTTCACCGTCACCGCTTTGTCGCGTTCGGCTGACAATGCTTGGTTGTGGCGGTTGGTCATGACCGTCAAGGCGGCCAACAGGGCCGCCACAGTGAACGTGAAAGACAACAACAGTTTGTGGCGTTTGGCATAGGTCAGCAGCCGGTACGGGATGCTGGGGTGTCGCGCACTGACACCATAACCAGTGGCATATTTGTGCAAGTCATCGGCCATGGCCGCTGCTGTTTGGTAGCGATCTGCCGGTAATGGTTGTAGGGCCTTGGCCAAGATCCATTGTAAATCAGACTGACAGCGCCGCCGCACCGCTGCCACGCTGGCTTGACACTGCTGGGCCACCCGTTTTTGTTCCGCGTCAGACAGGCTGCGCCAGTGATCGGACAACAGGGGCCATTGATGCCCCGCTTTATCAACCTGTTGGGGGGCTTTGAGGGTTAACAATTCAAACAACAGTTGGCCCAACTGATGGATGTCGGTGCTGGTGATGATTTTCTGTCGTTGTTCGTGCTCAGGGGTTTGGTAATCAATCGAATAACCTTTGATGTCATCCTGGTGCTGGTGCATGATGCGGGCAATGCCAAAATCCAGCAGTTTCACCTCGCCTGAGTCACTGACCAAGATGTTGGAAGGCTTGATATCGCCATGAATCACCAGATGTTGGTGGGCGTATTGGATGGCTTTGAGCACGTCCTGGAACAAGCCCAAGCGGGCATCGATGGGCAGTCGGTGTTGCGCGGCATAGGCCGCAATGTGTTGACCGTTGACCAATTCCATCACAAAATACGACTGGCCACTGTCGGTCACCCCGGAATCATACAACTGCACGATGTTGGGGTGCACCAAACTGGCCAAGATTTCCTTTTCGTGTGCAAACAGCGCCAGGTTGTGATCCAGTTGCAAGTCAATGGGCATCATTTTGATGATGACTTCACGCTCAAATTCACCATCGGCCCGGCGGGCCAGGAAAATGCTGCCCATGCCGCCTTGCTTGATGATGTTTTGGATTTGGTATTGACCGACTTGAAAATCACGAAAACAGTGGTCCTCAATTTCATTCAACTGAGCCCCTGAGATGGAGTCTTCCAAGCCAGTGAAATAAGCTTCAGAGGCCAGGGCAGTGGCCAACAAGGCATGCACTTCATCGGCCATGCTTGGGTCACCCTGACTGGCTTGATCGATGAATGCCGCTTGTTCTGACGCTGGTAACTCCAAGGCCGCCAAGAACACCTCATGGGCTGGGTTGTTGGATGCTTGGTTCATGTTGACAGGCGTTGAAACAACAAGGTTTTGGCCAGGGTCCAGTCGCGTTTGGCGGTGGCCAAGGATAGGCCCATGACCTCGGCCGTTTCGGCCATGGTCAGCCCCCCAAAAAAGCGGCAGGTGACGGTGTCGGCCAGGCGTTTGTTGTCTTGCTCCAGGCCCACCAGGGCTTCTTCCAGGGCCAAAATTTCTTGGCTGCGACTGGCCGAAACCAAATCCACCTGTTCCAGGGACAGTTCCTGACTGAATTCCCCGCGTTTTTTGGCGCTCCAAATGCGGGCGTTGTCGATGATGATGTTGCGCATGGCCACCGAAGTCAGGTAAAACAATTCCTTTTCATTGGCCACCTCGGTGTTGTTTTTGACCAGATTCAAATAAGCTTCATGGACGATGCTGCGGGTGCCCAAACTGTGTTTGCTGTAGACCCGACTGCGCTGAACCCGCGCCAACCGTTTGAGGTCTTCGTAGATGGCGGGCAACAAACTGTCCAAGTCTTGGGTCATGGCGCAAGGTCAATCATCAGATGTGCAAATCAATTTCTCTTGCTTCATTATAAAATCAGCGGGGCGGGGTTTGTCACCCATTTTTTGCGCTCTGGAGGGTTTGTTGGCTTATTGGGCCGTTGGGTGCAGGAAATCGTAGATGGTTTGGGCCATGGTGTGACTGATGCCGGTCACTTTGGTGATGTCTTCCAAGCTGGCTTTGTTCAAGCCCTGCAAGCCACCGAAGTGTTTCAACAATTGATTGCGGCGTTTTTCGCCCACCCCGGGGATGTCTTCCAGGGTCGAAGTGGTGCGGGACTTTTTGTAGGCTTTGCGGTGCGATTTGATGGCAAAGCGGTGGGCTTCATCGCGAATGAATTGAATCATCAGCGACAACAAACCGTGGCTTTCGGGTTTGATGTATTGTTTGGTTTCGGGTAAGTAAATGCGTTCTTCGCCGGCCGTGCGGTGATCGTCTTTGGTCACCCCAATCACCTGGATGTCCTCAATTTCGTGCTCCGCGAGGATGGCCAAGGCTTGATTGACTTGGCCTTTGCCGCCATCGATGACGAACACATTGGGGTGTCCCAAGTCGCTTTTTTTGATGCTGGCCAAGCGTTTGGTGATGACCTGGCGCATGGCGGCGTAGTCATCCGCAGCGGTGATGTTCTCCATGATGTATTGGCGGTATTGTTTTTTCACCGCACCATTGTCATCAAACACCACGCACGAGGCGCGGGTGTGTTCGCCCATTTGGTGGCTGATGTCAAAACACTCAACCCGTTGGGGCGGGTCCGCAAAACCCAGCTCTTGTTGCCACATGGCCCATTTGTTGTGCCAGGTTTGGTATTTGCTGGCTTTGACGGCCAAGGCGTTGCGCATGTTCTCTTCAGCTTGTTGCAGCAACTTCAAACGATTGCCCCGGGGTTTGGCGGTGACGAACAGCTTTTTGCCTTTGATCGCCGAAAGCAGTTCAGCCAAGTCTGCTTTGTCGGTCGGTTCGGTGTTGCACAGCACCGCATCGGCGGTGATTTGGTCGCCGTAATACAAGCCCATGAAGGCCGCCAAAAATTCATCCAACGGGGTGTCTTTTGGGGTGGTGGGAAAGTGGTTGCGGTAGCCCATGAATTGACCGTTTCTGACCGTGCCAACGGTGGCGATGTAGAGTTTGGCTTGGTGGCCCACAGCAATCAGGTCGAAATTGTCATCCGGCTGCAATTCCACGGTTTGCCGTGACTGAATCATGCGGATGGCTTTGATTTGATCCCGGTAGCGTGCGGCTTCCTCGTAATGTTGGGCCGTGGCGGCTTGCTCCATGCGGTGCATCAGGGAATCCACCACCTGGTTGGATTTGCCTTCAATGAAGTCAAAGGTGTATTGCAGTTGTTGTTGGTACTCAGCCGGCGTCACATAACCCACACACGGCGCCGTGCAGCGATTGATTTGGTGTTGTAAACAAGGTCTGGAGCGGTTGTGAAAGGTGCTGTTGTTGCATTGTCGGACTTGAAAAACTTTTTGCAGGAAATCCAAGGAGTTCCTGACATAAGCGGCAGACGGGAACGGGCCAAAATACCGACCCTGGCTTTGTTTCTTGCCGCGCCTGAACTCCAACAAGGGGTATTCATCTTCGCCAATTGAACAGTAAATATAGGGGTAGCTTTTGCCGTCTTTGAGCAACACGTTGTAACGTGGGTTGTGCTGTTTGATCAGTTGGTTTTCCAGCAGCAAGGCTTCGGCTTCTGAGCGGGTGATGTGAAAGGCCATGTGATCAATGGCCGCCACCAGTGCCATGGTTTTGTTGTCCTTGGCTTTGCCGGTGAAGTAACTGGCCACCCGGTTTTTCAGCACCCGGGCTTTGCCCACATAAATCACCTCATCATCGGCGTCGAACATTTGATAGACGCCTGGCGACTTGGGCAAGGTCTTGACGAATTTTTGGTGGTCAAAGGAGGGCATCAAACAGGGTTACAGGTTGGCTTCAACCCAGCCAGAATCGCCGTTTTTGTAATGCTCTTTTTTCCAAATGGGCACCTGCGCTTTGGTTTGATTCAAAATGAATTCACAGGCCGCAAAAGCAGCCTGACGGTGATCGGCCGAAACCCCTACCCAGATGGCCATGTCGCCGATTTGCAATTGACCCACCCGGTGGCAACAAACCGCGGCATTGATATCAAATTGCTGCATCGCCTGATCGATGATTTGCTGACCCACTTGTTGGGCCAGTTTTTCATGGGCTTCATAGTGCAGTTCGGTGACTGCAGCGGTTTCATCCTGGGCGGTTTTGTTGTGGTTCCTGACCCAGCCTTCAAAATTGACAAAGCCGCCACTGCGGGGATTTTTGACCTGGGCTTTGAGTGCTTGCGCGTCGATGGGTTGCTCGCTGAGGGTAAACATTCAACCCCCGGAGGCCGGTGGCAAGAAGCCGATCACATCACCGGCTTGAAAACCGGCATCCCATTCGACGAACGTGTCGTTGATGATGGGGCGTATCTGTTGTTGCTGTGGGGCGTTGGGCTGTTGCGCACGCAAGGCTTGATACAGTTGCTGCACATTTGTGGGTACACCAGGTTCCAAACGGTGCTCGATGGTTTGGGCCGCAAAGGTGTCTTTCAACTGGCCATACAATTCAATGGTGATGGTTGTTGCTGAGTTCATGTTTTTTTGTGGTCGGTTTTGCCGCCGGTTTTTTCGAGTAATTGGGTGGGGCCGATGATGATGTCGTGGCTCAGGGCTTTGCACATGTCGTAAACCGTCAGGGCCGCCACACTGGCCCCGGTCAAGGCCTCCATCTCCACCCCGGTTTTGGCCAATACTTGGCAGCGGCATTGAATCAGCAAGTGCTTGGCGGCATCGACTTGAATTTCAATGTCGCATTTTTCCAGGGGCAATGGGTGACAAAAAGGAATCAAGTCATGGGTCTTTTTCGCGGCCATCACACCGGCGATGATGGCGGTGTGAAACACCGGTCCTTTCTTGCTTTGGATGTCACCATCCAACAAGGCGTCTTGCACGGCAGGTGGCAATTGCACCCGGGTTTGGGCCACGGCGGTGCGAACAGTGGCAGTTTTGCCGCTGACATCCACCATGGTGGGGTTGTTTTGGGCATCAATGTGACTCAGGTCTTGGGTCATGGGTGGGTCATCCTCCGATCATGAACATTTCAATTTTGCCCTTGTTGGATGGGCGTTGCTGTGACCGCTGGGCTGAATATTGGTCTTGCCGCTGTTGCCAGATTTCAGTGAGGCGCTGCAACAAAAGGTCTGGTTGTTCAATCACTGCTTTGATGTCGTGACCCTGGTGGGCGAACAAACAGGTGTAAATCTCGCCTTGGGTGCTCAAGCGGGCGCGGTTGCAGTCGTGACAGAATGGCTGACTGATGGATGAAATCAGCCCAAACTCACCACCACCGTCATTGAAGCGAAAGCGATTGGCCACTTCACCTTTGACTTGCGGTGGCAGTGACTCAAATGGCCAATGGGCCGCCACCATTTGTTGCATGTGTTGACTGGACAGCACTTGATCGGGTTGCCATTGATTGATGGTGCCCACATCCATGTATTCGATGAATCGAACCACCACGCCGGTGTCGCGAAAATGCGCCAACATCGGTACGATTTGGTGTTCATTGGTGTTTTTCTGAATCACGCAATTCACTTTGACTTGTTTGAGCCCGGAATCGACACAGCGTTGGATGGCGTTGAGGACTTGTGTCACTGGGTATTGGGTACCGGTGATGGCTGCAAACAATTCTGGATCCAAGGCGTCCAAAGAAACCGTGATGCGGTCCAAGCCGGCGGTCACCAAATCGTCCAGCACCGGGTCCAGCAAGCCGGCATTGGTGGTCAACGCCACTTCCTCAATGCCCTTGACTTGCTTGATCCGGTGTACCAATGCCGGCACATTTTTCCGCAGCAAAGGTTCACCACCGGTCAAGCGGATTTTGCTGACACCCAATTGAGCAAAGGCGGCAACCACCGCCGTGATCTGCTCGTCATTGAGGTGCTTTTCTGGTTGACTTTGTTGGCGCATCACAGCCACATGTTCGGCGGGCAAACAATAATGACAACGAAACTGGCAGCGATCGGTCAGTGAGATGCGCAAATCCTTAACCGGGCGCTGTAATTGATCGACAACCGGATACTGACTCATGTCTGATAACCTTTGAGTAAAGCTTGCCAGGCTGCAGACAGTGCTTTTTCAGAACTTTGGCCGCTCACCTTTTCAATGGAACGTTGCAACCGTTGCAGGTTGCTTTGTTGCCAACTTGAATGGGGTGATTTCTGCATGCCTTTGTCAAAATCAATCAAATGAATCTTCTCTCCATCCATCAAGATGTTGTGGGCATTGAGGTCGGAGTGGTAAATGCCCTGTTGGTGGTACTGGGCAATCAATTGGCCAATGTGTTGCCATTGGTCCAAAGGCAAGTCGTCGTCAGCCAATATTTGCGCCAGTGTGTGTTTATGAGGGATGTAGGACATGATCAAATCATTGCGGTAAAACAGTCCCTTTTTGACCACCCGAGCGGCCATGGGTTGTGGGCTGGGTAACCCCAGCGCTTGAATCTCAGCCAACAATTGAAACTCCCGGTATGCCCGTGTGTGCTTGATGCCGGTCCACAGGTACTGGTCTTGATTGAGTTTGGCATACAAACCGCCCCTGAAATAGTGCCTGAGAATCCATTTGCCCCATTCAGATTTGATGATCCAGGCCGCGCCGCGACCTGAACTGGCACCCAGTAAACGGCCTTGGTTCATCCAGTATTTTTGGGTGAACCACTGGTCTTCAACCTCGTCTTTCAGGGCGGGATCACAGATGATCCAGCGGTTGTTTTTTCGGTTAATGTGCAAGTTCAGTGGTCAGTCGATGATAGAATGCATTATTTTAAATGATTTGATTGATGACAACAAACCAGAGCCCCATTCCGGCGTCCATTTGTTTGTTCCGATTGTCGGCCATTGGTGATGTGACGCACGTCATACCGGTGGTCAAAACTTTGCAAAAAAAATTTCCCGGCTGCCCCATCACCTGGGTAATAGGCCGGTTGGAGCATCGCTTGTTGTCCGGTTTGCCTGGGGTTGAATTCATCGAGTTTGATAAAAAACAAGGTTGGCGGGGCATTCAAGCCTTGCGACAACAACTCAAAGGCCGGCGGTTTGATGTGCTGTTGCACATGCAGTTGTCTTTCAGGGCCAATGTGGTGGCTCGCTTCATTGCCGCCAAGCGCCGCATCGGCTTTGATCGACAGCGGGCCAAAGAAATGCATTCCTGGGTGATCAATGAACGCATTCCCCACCTGCCTGATTGCCATGTGTTGGATGGTTTCATGCAATTTGCCAGCCATTTGGGGTGTCAAGAAAAAGTCATGAATTGGGACTTGCCCATGAGCGAAGCCGATCAACAATTCGCCCATCAATTGATCAAACCTGGGGTTAAGAATGTGGTCATCAGCCCCTGTTCCAGCCACCCATTGCGCAATTGGTCGGTGGCCAAATACGCGGCTTTGGTTGACCAGATCATTGAACGCCATGGCGCACATGTGATCCTCACCGGCAGCCCAGCCCCCAAGGAGCTGGCATTGGTGGCCGAGATTGAGCAAAGCACGGAGCGGGCGGTCACCAACATCGCCGGCCAAGACACCTTGAAGCAACTGTGGTGTTTGTTACAACAGGCGGATTTGGTCATTTCACCCGATTCTGGCCCATTGCACATGGCTGGCTGTGTCGGCACCCCAGTGATTGGTTTGTTGGCCGCCAGTAATTTCCGGCGATCGGGCTCTTACCAATACCCAGAGCTGACCGTGGACAAATACCCAGAAGCCTGCGAGAAGTTCCTGGGTCAAACTGTGATGCAGGTTAAATGGGGTACCAAAACCGAGTTTCCAGGGGCCATGGATTTGATTGAAGTGGCCCATGTGCTGCCTGTGGTGCAACAGGTGCTGCAGTCAAACTGACCTCTGGCACAGGCTTCTGCCTGCTGGTTGAGTTACCATCATGGATGTGGACTTACAAATTGATTACCGTCAATATCAGGATCAGCAATTAATTGATGCTTTGGCAGCCGTGGACGATGAACAACATCCTGAGCAGGCCATGACCATTTATCGGATATTATTGGAGCGGCATAAGTGGCATCACTCTACCGTAGATGCCAAGCGTTTGGGCTACAGCAACGGCTGGTTTTTAGATATGATTCATCAAGGATGGTTGCAAATGTTTTACTTGGGCAACTTATTGGATGAATTGTACATGGAAAATCACGCCATGGCAGAAAAGCTAGAACGCCTGAATGCACAGCTCAGTGCTGAAGACATGCTCACCAAATGTAAATGACCTGGGCATCAACCAACGGATAGTTGTAGCTCATGTCATCGATTTTTTTCTCCACCAAACGCTTCACTGGGCCGGTCACGGTCACGGGTTTTTTCAGCAGACTGCTCGGTTCCAAAAAGGTGGGTTTACACGCCAGGAAACGCCCTTGGTCCACGCGAATGCGTTTGGAGGGTCGTGCCACTTGATCGGGTACCTTGGCGACGATGGTCAAACAACTGTGCTCTTTGCTGTTTTCCACATCCACCACAAAACCGGTCCAACGCACCATCAGGTCCGCAACCGGTTGCTTTTGGTAGTTGAGGGGGCTGATTTCGCTGAATTGACCACGCAACGGTTTGGGTGGTTGCATGCAGGCTGACAAGGCCAAGCCCAAGCCCAAGGTGATGATTAATTTGCTGCCTGTATTCATGTTCAATCTCGGTGTCACAATGGCTTCATTATCGGTCATCAACTTGAACGCCAACTGAATCAAGCGCTTCTATTACCGGTCTGGTTAGATTCAGGCAAACAACAAACCATACATGGCCACCATGGTGCCGGTGAAACAGGCCACCAAACAACAAAAGCCAAAAAATTCGATGATGAAAGCCCGGAGGTGCTGCCACAAAGTGACCTCACGGCAAGTGAAATGCAACACACTCCACAACAAAGCACAGCCCAACATGGGCAGCGCCACCCAACTGGGTACCGATAACAACAAAAAGCAGCCGCCAATCAGCAGCACAGTGGTCAAGATGGGTTGTTTGGCTTGGGTCATGTCGGGTCTCCTGTTTGATTTCCACCCATTACAGCAAAGGCCATTCGCAAAACTTGAGAATCGACGGGAATAAAAACAAAAAACACGGGAGTTGTGCATGGATGTTTCATGGTTTAAAATCAATAAGATGTGTGCAGCTAAAAATATACTGAAAGAGGTTTTTGGGTACGATCAGTATCGGCACCAGCAAGAGGACATCGTGGGGACCTTAATCGCTGGTAAAGACGCCTTGGTGTTGATGCCAACCGGTGGCGGGAAATCACTGTGTTATCAGATTCCGGCGATGGCCAGAGCGGGGGTCGGGGTGGTGGTTTCGCCCTTGATTGCATTGATGCAAGACCAGGTGGATGCCTTACAACAGTTGGGCGTGAGTGCCGCCTACATCAATTCCACCTTGTCGGCAGCCGAAGTGGCGGCGGTCATGCAACAGGCCACAGCCGGTCAATTGGATTTGTTGTATTTGTCACCGGAGCGGTTGTTGGGTGAAGAAACCCAAGAATTCCTGAAACAGATCGAGGTGGCCTTGTTTGCGATTGATGAAGCCCATTGTGTGTCGCAATGGGGCCATGACTTCCGCAAAGAGTACCAACAACTGTCGGTGCTGCACGAAAACTTTCCCAACGTCCCCAGAATTGCTTTGACGGCCACCGCGGACGAAAAGGTTCGGGCTGAGATCGTCACCCAGTTGCAGTTGGATGGCGCTGAAATTTTCATCTCCAGCTTTGACCGACCCAACATCACCTACGCCATTGAAGAACAAGACAACGGCAAACAACAACTGTGGCGTTTCATCAATGAAAACCACCCCAATGATGCGGGCATCGTTTACTGCCTGTCGCGCCGCAAAGTGGAGTCGGTGGCTGAGTTTCTGTCGGGCAAAGGCCGCAAAGCCTTGCCCTACCATGCCGGTTTGTCGAACAAAATCAGAGAGCAGAATCAAAGTCAGTTTTTGATGGAAGACGGGGTTATCATCGTGGCCACCATTGCTTTTGGTATGGGGATTGATAAGCCCGATGTGCGCTTTGTGGCGCATTTCAGCATGCCCAAAAACATTGAATCTTATTATCAAGAAACCGGCCGCGCCGGGCGCGATGGTCAGCCGGCCAATGCCTGGATGGCCTACAACTACAAAGATGTGGTCATGCAGCGGCAGTTCATTCGGGATTCAGACGCCGGGGATGAACACAAAAATGTGCTGCACAACAAACTGGACTCCTTGGTTGATTTGTGCGAGCAGTTGGATTGTCGCCGCCAAACCTTGTTGCGGTATTTCAATGAAAACCTCGAAAAACCTTGTGGTAGCTGCGACAACTGTCTGAATCCGCCCGAAAAAATTGATGCCTCCAAAGAAGCCCAAATGGCCTTGTCTGCCATCTACCGCACCGGCCAGCAGTTCGGCATCATGTATTTGATTGATGTGTTGCTGGGGTCCGGCAACGATGAACGGGTGAAAAAATTGAAGCACCATGAGTTGAACGTGTTTGGTTTGGGCAAAGACCACGTCAAAACCTGGTGGCGCCGCTTGTATCGTCAACTGATCAGTCAAGGTTACATCGATGTGGACGCCGAATACGGCTCTTTGAAATTGGCTGAAAAAGCCAAATCCATCCTTCAGGGTGATGAATCATTTTATTTGCGGGATGTGGTCAAGGCTAAGAACAAGTCGAAGCGCAGCGAAGAAGTGGATTTGGGCCGCCATGACACCGTGTTGTGGAACGCCTTGAAAAAGTTGCGCATGGACCTGGCCACCGATCAGGGTGTGCCACCTTATGTCATTTTCAGTGATGCATCGCTGCTGGAAATGGTCAGAAAACGCCCGGTGGAAGGCGAGAAATTCATGTACATTTCCGGGGTGGGGGAATACAAACTGGCCAAATACGGGGCCGATTTTATTCAAGTGATCAAAGACAACCCCTTGCCAGACAAGTTGGACAACCGCTTGGAAGATGACGTGAATGTCTCACTGGATCATTTTTTGGAGCATCAATCGGTGGACAAAGTCGCTGAAGTCTTGGATTTGAACGTCAACACCGTCTACATGCACCTGTCCAAAGCCATTGCCGTGGGCTTGGTTGACAAAAAGGACGTCACCGGCTTGACCGATGGTGACATCGATTACATCATTCAAATGGCAGAAATGTCAGGATACCTGGAAGAGAAAAAGCTCAAACCCGTTTATGACGCCTTGGATGGCATGTATGATTATGGCACGCTGCGCTGCGTGCTGGCTGAATTGGAGTGAACGACGCCGTCCTGCACATCACCAATGGTGACAGCGCGGTGGGCGGTTTACAAGCAGCGGGTTTTACCGGTGTGTTTCTGCCCATTCGCGATGCCTTGCACGAAGGACCGCTGCAATGGGAAGATGATTTTCTGTCTGATCATTCTGTGCGCAATCAATACATCTTGGCCGAGCAATGGGCCCCCGTTGATACGGTTGCAAAGTACACCAAAGAACGGCGCCAAGTGCTGGGTGATTTGACGCCTTATGAAGTCATCTACTTGTGGTTTGAACATGATTTGTATGACCAATTGCAATTGTTGTGGGTGTTGCACTTTTTGCAGCAACAACAGTTCGATCCGGCCCGGGTTCAGCTGATTGTCACTGACTTGTTTTTGGGTTCTGCCTATACCGATGAACTGGTGGAATTGACGCGGTTTCATGAACAGGCAACCGAGCGGCATTATGCCTTGGCCAGTGCCTGTTGGCAGCGACTCACAGGGTCAGATCCCATGGCTTGGTTGCCCATGATTGATCAAGCCAATGAATTGTTGCCTTTCGTGCCGGCGGCCATCGAACGTTTCTGTCAGGAGTTCCCCAGTGTGGACAATGGCTTGGGTTTTACGGCCCACCAGGCGCTGCATTTGATCATGGACGGTGAACTGCCAGGTCATGTTTTTCACCAGTTGAATCAGGCTGAAACGGCGCCTTATTTGGGTGACACTTTGTTTTTTAAACTGTTGGAAAAACTGATGTCTGGCCCGCATCCTTTGTGCCACCAAGCGGCCCACGATGGGCCTGAGTTGGACTTGACTCAACCGCTGATGGTGACTGAGTTGGGCCGACGTGTTCGCAGCCGAGAGGCCCACTACCTGGATTGGGTCAAACCAAATCTTTGGCTGGGTGGGGTGCACCTCAAGCCAGGCAACATCTGGTGTTATGATCAAGCACAACAAACTTTCAGCAGGAGGGTCTCATGAAATACCAAACCAGCATCACCGTGGCGGTGCCATTGAACCGCTTTGTCGAGTTATTGGACAATCCAGAAAACATGCGGCATTGGCAACGCGGCTTACAGTCTTATGAACTGTTACAGGGCGATCCTGGCACGGAAGGTGCCACCATGCGTTTGGATTATTTGCACGGTAAAAAAGCCATGTCGTTGGTGGAAACCATCACCAAAAATAACCTACCGCATGAATTTTCTGCCACCTACGAATGCCCAGGGGTCTGGAACCACGTGATCAATCGGTTTCATGAAAATGCCCAAGGGCAGACGGTGTGGGAAGCTGACAATGTATTCAAATTCACCGGCATGATGCGCCTCATGTCTTGGTTCATGCCCACGTCCATGTTCAAAAAACAGTCTTGCCAGTATTTGGCCGATTTCAAAGCCTTTGCCGAAGGTGGTCGCCCCTTGGCTGATTGAATGACCTGACTTGAATTCAAGCCACCACCATGGCAGGATTGAATTTGTTATTTAAATGACAAATTTTTGCTGCTTTGACCACCAGCGGCGTTCAAACCCCTTTTTTCTGGGCAATCTGGCCAGTTTTTCCTGCTATTTGTTCAATTGTTTCACAACGGTGGATGTTGTCGGATATATTGAATTGGTGTGTGAGATTAATTTTTCCAAATGCAACTGACTGGCATAAGCAAAGACGTGTTATTGATCGTGATTGGTGGTTTAACCGCGGCCATCATCAACATGTTTCGTCTGCCGTTGTTTTTTGAAGCCGAATTTGTGTTTGGTCCGGCCTTGGTGTTGTTGATAGCGATTTTTCGCGGCCCCATTGTCGGTTTGTTGACCAGCATGATTGCTTCGTCCACCTTGGTGTGGGCCTGGGGCAGTTACTGGGCCACCTTGACCTTTGGCATGGAAGCGCTGTTTGTCGGTCTGATCTGCTATTACCGGCGGTGGAATGTGATCTTGGTGGTGATGGCGTATTGGTTATTCATAGGTATGCCAGTGTCCTGGTATTCGATTGCCCAGTATGAACTGTTTTTAGACACCCACCGCACCGCCATCCTCATCAAACAACTGACCAATGCCATCGTCTATGCCCACATCACCGCGCTGTTGATCTACGTGCCCTTGTTGAAAAAGTTTTTGAGTCGCAGCGGCCAATTCAAAACCCTGTCCATCAAGGACCAGTCCTCGCACATCATTGCGTCGTTGTTGATCACCGTGGGCATTTTGTTCTTTTTCTTTAACCTCAATCAGAACATCAAAAACAACGGCGAAAAATTCAGCCAGAGCCATGATCAAAAGCATGAAAAACTGGTGTCTCAATTGCAGCTGATTTTTGAACAAAAATTAACGGCCATGACTGAGTTGCGGTCTACCTTGAGCTATGTGTGGGATGATCCATCAATGCGTCAAGATGCTTTGTCAACGTTCAACGAACGATACCCCGAATTCATGACCATGGTGATCGCGGATCAGACCGGTAACCTGTTACACTCATCGCCACCCGAACTGGTGCGCAATGTGTTGCTGCAAAATGAACAAATTTACGTCGGTGACCGGGCTTATTTCATTGCAGCGATGGAACAAGATGCGGTGTATGTGTCACCCGGTTTCATCGGCCGCGGTTTTGGTTCAGACATCATCACCGCAGTGAGCATCGGGGTGCCCGATACAGACCCTGACCAACCCCGTCTGGGGGTGGTGGAAGGCTCCTTTATCCTGTATTCGCTGAAATCGGTACAGCGATTTCTTGACAACATCGATGCCTCGGTTGAAGCCACCTTGCTGGACCAAACGGGTCAGGTGTTGATGGCTTCATCCAGCATGAATTTGGAGCCTTTGGAATCACTGACATTCAGCAAAGGCGTGGACCGTTTTTATGACCATGAATTGGTTCATGTGTTTCGTGGCAATGGGCATCAAATGCCATCGGTATACTCTAAGAATGAACATCAATTGCCGTGGGGTTGGCGCTTGATCACCATACAGGATGAGGCCAAATTTGCTGGCGTGATTGAACAAATTTTGATCATCTTTGCCTTCACCATTGTGTTGGTGGTGCTGGTCTCCAAATTGTTGGCTTGGTCCATTGCCCATTCTTGGTCTTACTACATGCAACGCTTGAATGACATGATTGAGCAAGGAGCCGATTTCAGCGCCGACATGACTGAGTTTGAGCAGAATGAATATTTGCCAGAAGAAATCAGTAATTTGTATCAGGAAATCAAACTCAGTCGACAAAAAATTCTGCGCATGAATCAAGAGCTGCAAAACACCATTGCTGAGCGCACCGAAAAGTTACAGGTGGCCAATGCCAAGCTCAATGTCATGGCCCAGGAAGATGAATTGACCCAATTGAACAACCGCCGGGTGTTCAACACGGTTTTGACTGAGTTGTATGCGGAATGTCAAAAGGCTTTGTTGCCGATGTCGATGCTGATCATAGACATCGACCACTTCAAAAAAGTCAATGACACCTATGGGCACCCGGCCGGCGATGCCGTACTGCATCAATTGGCTGAGGTTTTGACCCAGTTTGATCATGGGGCGGTGCAGTGTCTGGCCCGCATTGGGGGTGAGGAATTCTGTTTTTTGCTGAAAGGGACTTTACCAGAACAAGCCAAAAATTTGGCGGAAAGAATCAGGCAGCAAGTGGGCGCCACTGAATTCAAAGCCGGTGCGGATAAAAGCATAGAAATCACGGTTTCAGTGGGTCTGGCCACCATCAATCCCACCAAATTCACCTCAGCCAAGTTGTATCAATTGGCTGACACGGCCTTGTACGAAGCGAAAAACTCTGGCCGCAATCAGGTCAAAGAGGTGGACTATTTAACCGACCCAAGCCTGCGTTGACTAAACCACTGAGGGCTGCCAGGCCCCAATCAGCGCCAATTGCTGAGCAGGGTCAAGCCCATGAAAGTGAGGTCTTCGGTATAGAATTGACCATAGGGTGAGTGGCCGTCCTGATATTCCAGCAACACTTGAAACGGCGTTTGCGTCCATTGTTGAATTTCCACCCCCAGGCGGGTGTTGATGTTGATGGCTGAGTCGTAAGCCCCCCAAGAGTGCAGATCCACCGCCCAAACGGGCTTGAGGTTGTGCCAGAGCGCGCCTTGCCATTGCCAACCCAATTGCCACATGTCTTTGGCCAAATTGCCGGGTTCAGACCGGGTGATGAAACCCAGGCCACCATAAATATCCCAGTTGCCTAAGGGCTTGTGAGCAGTCCATCGCACCACCTCATATGACAAATTGAGTCGATCGGTCAGGTAGTTGGGGTTGTCAATGATGAATTCATCGCCCAAATGGGTGCTGCGGTGGCTGTAACTGAAACGCCAGTTCCAGGTGTCCAACGACTGCACCAACTCACCCCCAATGGTGAAATCGGTGTTGATCAAGGCACCGCCGCGGTTGTTGCGGGTGTCCAATTCATCGACATCGAACTGTGAGCGGATTTGGCCATACACATTGAACGTCAAGGAATGGTCATCTGACCACCGGAAATCTTTAACCGATTGACGAATGCCGGCACCGAATAAAAACGCATTGAAGTCATCGCCCAAGAAATCCAGGCGGCCATAACTGAGGTATAAATTGGGTTCGTTCAAATCAGCCAACAAGGCCGGAAAGTGGTTGTTGGTCGGTGCGGCTTGCGGCTCGGGCTGATCGCTGTTGGCTGTATCTTCTGACAGACCAATGCGGTCGTAACAAGCCAAACGCTGGGCATCATCGGAGATTGTGCGACAAGCTTTCAGCTCGCCGGTTTGGGCCATGGTTTGGGGTGCCATGAACAGCAAAAAAAGCAGGGTGGATGTGGCGGTTTTCATGGGGTGTCGTTGATTGGGTTGATTGGTTTTCATGATAGCACAAGCCAAGCCCAGTAGGGTCAGCTTGACGGTGGCTGACCCTGTAAGGCTGTGCTGGCGATGTCGGTGCGGTGATGCTTCAGGAGGCCAGGTTGCGCAACACGTAATGCAAAATCCCACCGTGGCGGCAATATTCCACCTCTTTCGGGGTGTCAATGCGCACATCCACTTCAAATGACACCGAGGTGCCGTCATGGCGGTGGGCGGTGACCCGGGCGGTTTTGCTGGCGCCATTTTGCAGTCCACTGACGTCGTACACTTCGGTCCCGGTCAAGCCATGGCTGTCGGCACTTTCACCGGCTTTGAATTGCAGCGGAATGACGCCCATGCCCACCAAGTTGGAGCGGTGGATGCGTTCATAACTTTGCACCAGGACGGCTTTGACGCCCAACAGGTTGGTGCCCTTGGCGGCCCAGTCACGCGATGAACCGGTGCCATATTCGGTGCCACCAATGACCAGCAAGGGCACGCCCTCTGCTTGATACTGCATGGCGGCATGGAAAATGCTCATTTCCTCATCGGAGGGCTGGTGTCGGGTCCAGCCACCTTCGGTGCCGGGTGCCAGCTGGTTGCGCAAGCGGATGTTGGCAAACGTGCCACGCATCATCACTTCATGGTTACCCCGGCGCGAGCCGTAGGAATTGAAATTGGCTTTGTCCACCCCTTTGCTTTTGAGGTATTCACCGGCGGGTGAATCTTCGGCGATGGCGCCGGCTGGGGAGATGTGGTCGGTGGTCACTGAGTCACCCAGCTTGGCCAACACCCGGGCTCCGGTGATGTTGTCGATGGTGCCCACATCCATGGTCATGCCAGCGAAGTAGGGTGGGTTTTTGATGTAGGTTGAATCGGCTTGCCAGTCAAACAGTTTTGAGGGGTTGGTTTTGACCGCCTCCCAATTGGCATCGCCTTCAAATATGCCTTCATAACCTTGGGCGAAACTGTTTTGGTTGACATTGCTTTGGATGGTGTCAGCAATTTCGTGATCGCTGGGCCAAATGTCTTTGAGGTACACCGGGTTGCCGTCTGGGTCATCACCCAAGGAATCATTGTATAAATCAAAATTCATGGTACCGGCAATGGCATAGGCCACCACCAGCGGCGGTGAGGCCAGAAAGTTCATTTGGATGTCGGCGTGGATGCGGCCTTCAAAATTGCGGTTACCCGACAACACCGAAGTGGCGATCAAATCATGCCCATTGATGGCCTGGGACAAGGCCGGGTCCAACGGCCCTGAATTACCAATGCAGGTGGTACAACCAAAGCCGACCACATTGAATCCCAGGGCTTCCAAATCATCCATCAAGCCAGCAGAATTCAAATAATGAGACACCACTTTGGAGCCTGGGGCCAAAGAAGTTTTGACCCAGGGTTTGACCTCCAAGCCTTTCGCCGCGGCATTGCGTGCCAACAAACCTGCGCCCAGCATCACCGCTGGATTGGAGGTGTTGGTACACGAAGTGATGGCGGCCACCGCGATGTCGCCGTCGGTGAATGAATAGTCGCCTTTGGCGGCACTCACGGGCACTGACTTGGGCGCTCTGCCGTTTTCAAATTCGTTGAAATGTTTGTTGTAGGTTGCTTTGGCCTCGGTAAGCACAATCCGGTCTTGTGGCCGTTTGGGGCCAGAAATGCTCGGCACCACATCGCCCATGTCCAGTTCCAGCACCGCGGTGTAAGAAGCATCTTGGCTGTGCTCATCGTGGAACAGGCCTTGGGCTTTGGTATAGGCTTCAACCAAATTGACTTGATCTTCAGTGCGACCGGTCAAGCGCAGATAACGCAGGGATTCCTGGTCCACTGGGAAAATGCCGCAAGTGGCGCCATATTCAGGCGCCATGTTGGCGATGGTGGCCCGATCGGCCAACGGCAAATGTTGTAAGCCGGCGCCAAAGAATTCCACGAATTTACCGACCACGCCGTGCTCACGCAACATATCCACCACGGTCAACACCAAGTCGGTGGCGGTCACGCCTTCTTGCAGCTTACCGGTCAACTTGAAGCCGACCACTTGCGGAATCAGCATGGAAATGGCTTGGCCCAGCATCGCCGCTTCGGCTTCGATGCCGCCCACACCCCAGCCCAACACGCCGATGCCATTGATCATGGTGGTGTGTGAATCGGTACCGACCACGGTATCGGGGTAGGCCATCAGTTCGCCCCGTTGCTCGGCGCCAAAAATCACCCGCGCCAGGTATTCCAGATTGACCTGATGCACAATGCCATTGCCTGGTGGCACCACAGAAAAATTGTCAAAAGCACTTTGTCCCCATTTCAAAAAACCATAGCGCTCCATGTTGCGCCGGAATTCAATTTGGGTGTTCAAATCAGCGGCATCATGGGTGCCATATTTGTCCACTTGGATGGAGTGGTCAATCACCAATTCGGCTGGTGACAGCGGATTGATTTTTTCGACGTCACCACCGAGCATTTTCATGGCATCGCGCATGGCGGCCAAATCAACCACAGCGGGTACCCCGGTGAAATCTTGTAGCACCACCCGCGATGGGGTGAAGGCGATCTCGGTGGCCGGTTCGGCTTGGGGGTCCCATTGACACAAGGCCTCAATGTCTGACAAAGTCACGTCAACGCCATCCTCATGGCGCAACAGGTTTTCCAGCAGGATTTTTAAACTGAATGGTAAATGGCTGATGTCATGGCTGGCGGCCAATTTTTTCAGGCTGAAGTATTTGTAGGTCTGGTTGTTACACGCCAACACATCGGCGGTTTTTAGTGTATCACTCATTGAAGCACCCTTGTTGATTGGTTCAATTGATCATTGAACGTGGATCTGATTTCTTATGCTTTTATTATCGCATCATTGCCGTGAAATTAACAGGCAAGATGTATACGGGTCAGCAGTAAAAATAGAAGCAATGAGGGGGTGGCAGGCTGGTCGTTGGGTGCCCGAGTGCAGGCACCCAACGAATTGTTCAGCCAGTCATTTCAACCGCGGTTTATCCAACCACGTCAGGCAGTGGATTGGCTTTGGCGGCTTGGCGGTTGCGCAAAAAAGCCAGGTTGCCCGGACGGGTGTTGAGTTGTTGCGTGGGTGGCGCAAACTGGGTCAAATTGATCCCGGCCACAGCGGCTTTGTATTCTTCAATGGTGGGGGTTCTGCCCAGCACGGTTGACAGCACCACCACCGGCGTGGAAGCCAGCAGCGATTCTCCTTTCTTCTCCGCGGAGTCTTCCACCACACGGCCTTGGAACAAACGGGTGGAGGTGGCCATGACCGTGTCACCCTTGGCCGCTTTTTCTTGATTGCCCATGCACAAGTTACAGCCAGGTCGCTCCAAATACATCATGTTTTCATAAGCAGTCCGGGCCTGTTGTTTGGGGGCCGCATCATCAAACACAAAGCCTGAGTATTTTTGCAATATCTCCCAATCACCTTCGGCTTTCAACTCATCAACGATGTTGTAAGTGGGCGGCGCCACCACCAAGGGGGCTTGGAACGTCACGGCACCGTGGGCCGCTTCCAAATTGCGGAACATTTGCACCATGATTTTCAAATCGCCTTTGTGCACCATACAAGAGCCAACAAAGCCCAAATCAACGGCTTTGTTGCCACCATAGTAGGACAGTTCACGAATGGTGTCGTGGGTGTATCGCTTGGAAATGTCGGCATTGTTGACATCGGGGTCGGCAATCATGGGCTCATCAATGGCATCCAAATCCACCACCATTTCTGCGTGGTATTGGGCATTGTCATCAGGCATCAGTGCGGGGTTTTCACCGGAGCGGATGTCGGCGATGCGTTGGTTGGCCTTGTCAATCAAACCTTGCAACACCTGGGCTTGATTGTCCATGCCTTTGTCGATCATGATTTGGATGCGGCTTTTGGCAATTTCCAAAGACTCAATCAAGGTATCGTCTTGGGAAATACAAATCGAGGCTTTGGCTTTCATTTCAGCGGTCCAATCAGTGAAAGTGAACGCTTGGTCTGCCGCCAAGGTGCCGATGTGCACTTCGATGACCCGACCCTGGAACACATTCTCACCGAATTTTTTCAACATTTGGGCTTGGGTGGCATGCACCACATCGCGGAAGTCCATGTGGTCCAGCAAGTCACCTTTGAAGGTGACTTTGACCGACTCTGGAATGGGCATGGTGGCTTCACCGGTGGCCAACGCCAGGGCAACCGTGCCTGAATCGGCGCCAAAAGCCACCCCTTTGGACATGCGGGTGTGGGAATCGCCACCGATGATGATGGCCCATTCATCGACGGTGATGTCGTTCAACACTTTGTGAATCACGTCGGTCATGGCGTGGTATTTTCCTTTCGGATCGCGGGCTGTGATCAAGCCAAACTGATTCATGAAGTTCATCAGTTTGGGGATGTTCTTCTGGGCTTTGTGATCCCAGACCGAGGCGGTGTGACATCCCGATTGGTAAGCGCCATCAACGGTGGGTGAAATCACTGTGGCAGCCATGGCTTCCAGTTCTTGAGAAGTCATCAAACCGGTGGTGTCTTGTGAACCAACAATGTTGACCTTGACGCGCACATCTGATCCCGCATGCAAGGCTTCGTTGGTGCCCACGCCCACGGCATTTTTGTTGAAGATTTTTTCCACCGCGGTCAGGCCTTGGCCTGCATGGGTGATTTCTTTGGATGGGGCAAACACCTGGGGTTTGTCGATCCCCAGCAGGTCCGCTGCAAAACTTTGCAATTTTTTCCCGAACACGATGGCATATGAGCCACCGGCGCGGATGAATTCCAGTTTTTGTGGGGTGAGGGCCGCGGCAATGTCGACCAGGGCTTGCTCGCCTTGATACAGGGTTTTGTCCTGGGTGTTGATGGTCAGCACCGTGCCAGTGGCCACAGAATAGGCTTGTTCCAACACCGGCTCACCTTGCTGGTCAAGCACCGGGTTGCCATCGGCGTCTTGTCTTTTGACCCAGTTTTTCAAATCCAAGCCAATGCCACCGGTGACGTCAACGGTGGTCAGGAATATGGGGGAGATGCCATTGGTGCCAGCCACGATGGGCGCGATGTTGACAAAGGGCACATATGGACTGGCTTGTTGGCCGGTCCACAAGGCGACATTGTTGACCCCTGACATGCGAGAGGAACCAACACCCATGGTGCCTTTCTCAGCGATCAGCATCACGCGTTTGTCCGGGTGTTGTTCTTGCAAAGCCACAATTTCTGCTTGGGCCGCCGGTGAGATCATGCTTTTGCCATGTAATTCGCGATCGGAACGGGAGTGGGCCTGGTTGCCCGGCGACAGCAAGTCGGTCGAGATGTCGCCTTCGGCAGCCACATAGGTCACCACCTCAATGGTCTCAGCCACCGGCGGCAATTGAGTGAAGAATTCCGCTTGCGCATAACTGTTCAATACTGCGGTGGCCATGGGATTGCCCGCTTGGTGGGCCGCGGCCAAGCGATCGGTGTCTGCTTCATACAAGAACACTTGGGTTTTCAGCACGTCGGCAGCGGTTTGCGCGATGGCTGGGTCATCACCCAAGGTCAAATCAATCAAGACCGCCACTGATGGGCCGCCTTTCATGTGTGACAACAACTCAAATGCGAATTCAACCGTGATTTCAGGGACCTCAGTCTGGCCCAAGATGATGGCCTTTAAAAAGGCCGCCTTTTCTTTGGCTGCAGCGGTGGTGCCAGGTAAGGTGTTATGAATGAAAAATTCCAGCGACTGGGCTCGGTGGGGGTGGTTTTGGTCTTTGATCTGATTGATGATTTCTGCCAACAGGTCGGCGTTGTCAATGGGTAAGGGATGCAATCCTTGTTGTTGGCGGACTTCGATGTCTGCTAAGTATTCGTTGTATCGGCTCATTTCGACCCCTGAAAAAAGCGACATATTATAACGAATGTTGTCGCATAAGTTAACCAGGTCTGGTGTGATGTGACCACCGACTGCAACCAGCAAGACCAGCCATTGCGCCCTGACCAGGGCAAATTGAAAAGCTTTTTCAAACAAACGTTTGAAAAAACGGTCAGTCTGTGTTATTTTAATTTGCGATCGCGTTTTTGGACACCATGGTGATACAGACCCCAGAGGTCACACGACAACAATCAAGCCACCGGTGTGAATGCAAAATGCATTACGTGGGGACGTTTACAACGGCGATCGATTAACAAAAAACTAGAGGGTTTAACAATGAATCAAATGAAAGCATGGGGCGTCTCTGCCTCTTTGTTGCTGACTGCGTCTGCCAGTTTGGCCAACACCAACCACTTTCCCAAGCACTTGGCAGGTCCTGCCGAAGAAATCGAGCTGCTGCAAAAAAGCCACCCGGCCGAACATGCCATCACCTCAAAACATGCCATGATCGCGGTCAACATGGCGCCCAACAAACAAGGCAGTTATGGCTGGGAACAGTCGGTGAAGATTGATGGCGACAATCCCAAGGCCTTGTTGTTTGCGCCCAATCGCGACAAGTGGCAATTGAGTATCCGTGGAATGGGGCAGAACAAAAGCCAGCAAAGCTTCGAATTTTTTACCCGGGAAACCGAGTTTGGCATGGGTCAGGAACAATTTCCTGCCACCCAATTCGAGTTGCAAAACTTGCCTTCGGGCGAATACAAATTTGGGGTACAAGCCAGCCACAATGAAGCCGGCTACCTGCTGGTCAGCAGTGACAGCCCTTACCAGCTGCAATCATTTGCCAACGCCGCTGGTTATTTGGTCGGTGAGGTGATTGATCTGAATGCCTCAGCCACCACCAGTGACAAGCAATTCACCATGGTCACCAATGACCTGCAAATGATTCAATCCTCTTACTTACGCATCACCCAGCCCGATGGTGTGACCTTTGAAGTGTCCATGTTTGATGACGGTATGGCCACTGACAAGGCCGCCTCTGACGGCCAATTCAATGGTCAATTTGTGGCAGAGCAGGCGGGCTTGTATCAAGTGCAAGTCATCTCCGAAGGCCTCACCCCCAACGGCAAACCGTTTTATCGCACCGTTGAACATGTGATTCCGGTGATTGAGTCAGATTTGTCATTGAGCACCAAAGTCGCCACCGGCGCCTATTCGGCACCGCATAAAATTGATTTGAGTTTTGGGGTGGATACCGCTTTGGACAACGGTCGCTTTCGCGTGATGGCCGAGGTTTGGGGCACCGATCCAAGCCAAAAAGCCGCCACCGCCAAAGCGGTGTCCTGGTTATCCACCATTGCGGAAATCAACCACGGTGAACTGACCCTGCAATTGGATGACCGCTGGTTGTTGGACCAAGGTGTGAGCGGACCATATGCCTTGAAAAACATCCGTTTGGAAGACACCCAGTATTACATCAATATGTTGGCTGTCGATGAGTTGCCTTTGCTGTTACCCAGTATCCGGCAACAATCCAAGTCGTCTTACAAAGGCGGTATCACTGAATCCATGCTGCAGGGGGACAAGCCAGCAGTCCTGAACAATCGCCCCAAAGCGGCCGGTGGTAAATTGATGTTGGTGCACGGCTATTGCTCAGGCGATGCTTGGGGACCGGTGCAAAATCAATTCAGTAATTACGTCAAATTCACCGACTTCAATCAAAACCGTTCGCATGATCAGTTTGCACGTTTGATTGACAGCTACGGTGACAATTTCCCATCCTTTGGGGTGGTGGCCCATTCGCAAGGTGGCGCGGCTGCCTTGCATTTGTACACCTATTACTGGAGTGGCTTGGACAATGCCGGCTCTGGTCGCTTGATTCAGTCCGTTGGTACCCCGTATCAAGGCACGCCGTTGGCTGGCAACTTGGCCTTGATTGGTGACATATTTGGCATCGGTTGTGGCTACAACGGCAACCTGACGACTTCAGGCGCCAGTGCTTGGTTGTCAGGCATACCCACTTGGGCCCGCAGTAAGGTCAATTACTACACCACTTCATTCACCGACAAGTGGTGGCGTTGGGACTACTGCAACATCGCCTCAGATTTGGTCTTGTCAGACCCAGAGGATGGCACCACAGAGCGGTCACGAGGCCAGCTGTCGGGCGCCAACAACCGGGGCCACAAAACCGGTCAATGTCACACCGAGGGCATGCGTGACATGGCACAAACCCGCGACAGTGGCAGGAACGGCAGCATGAGCAGCAACGCGGCCAGATAACCGTTACAACACGTGTTCAGAAAAGCCCGGCCAGCCCGGGCTTTTTTTGTGGTTGACGCCAAAATTACTCATTAACACATTTCTTTTAAAATCAACAACCTAGAACAACAAGAGTTAATTATGTTCTAGGTTGTTGATTGATTGAATATTCAATTAGGAGGGGATTGCTCAAATACAATTTACTAAGAATGCCCCTGTTCCTGATTGAATTAACTCACGTCTCCAGCGACTGATCAAATTGGGGCTCAAGCCAAGCTTAGCTCCCAATTGTTCGAGCGTGACCCCGATTGGTTGGCCAACCTGACGGTTTTCTTCTTTGAATTCTTTAGATAATTTTCTTCGAGTTTGCAAAAACACCTCTGTAATGGTTAAGAAAACCCTTTTCAGATGTGTTCCTATAATCAGGGAAAAACCCACAGGCTTGCTTTTTCCCAGAGAGTTTTGAAATCTTCTGTTTAAGCGATGCTTAAGTAATTCTCCAGGTTTTCAATAGATATTTTGTCATTTTTTGACCCGGACATAAGGTCAAATTTTAATTAAAAATAAAATATAATTTATGTACATCCATGGAAAAAAGGCTGACTACATGCTTTAATTATGAAAAAATAAGTTTGTGATAACCAATTAACAGGAGAAAGGTATGGCTTATGGTGATATTCCACAGGCGGTAAAAGAGAAATTGGCATCTGAGAGAATCAGGATGTATCACGCAATATGGCATCTTGTGAGAAATGAAAGTTCCTGGAACAGTTTGCCTACAGAAAGCAGAGAACAGCTAATTGCTGATGGCTGGGAGCCACCTAGATTCGAAACTCAAGAAGGTGCTGGAATTGACTTTCTGTTCATGCATCAAAGAATGATTGAAATGACAAACTCGTGGGCAAATGAAGGAAGACACCACTATCACCATCACATTAAAGAGGATGTTGTTATCCCATGGGTAAACATTCCATGGGATCATAATGATCCTGTATGGCCAATGCCGGAGATTGACTTAGCATCTAACCCTGATTTGCAAAATATATTTCGCAATTCAAAAGACCAAAATGTAACAAACTACTACAAGAACAGGGTCGAAAATGAATTCTCAAATAGAGAGTGGCTCAGAAACATCACATTGGACGCTTTGGGAACGGAGTTAGAGAGATCGATACACGGGTGGATGCACATGCACTGGAGTTCTGAACCACCTGATAACACAAACACACTGGATGTAGATAATGACTGGCTTGGTTCTCCGTTCTCAAGTCATGTTAACAGTCATTTCTGGAAACTTCATGGGTGGATAGATAACAGGATAGTAGCATGGGGAGATGCCAATGGCGTTGAACCAGCTTTGTCTGGTGGGTGGGATGGCCCACTGGACAGCGTAACTGGAGAAATGCATAGTGCAGATCCAAAGTTGTTCAAGGCATTAAAATTTGATGAGCTTCCCCGAATAATGATGTTGTGGGATGATCTTCTTTTAGAAGATGAATTCTGAAAATAAATATGAAAAAAATTGGATACCATTATTTTTCGGGGCTTTATCATGCTTTAACCTATGGAATAAAGCATTATGCAGAGGACACTCCCGAGCGAACTCAAATCTTTGCAGACAATGAAAACTTGGTAGCTGGAGCAATGCTCGTATCATTGTTTTCATATATGGAAAGCACTCTCGGAGATAAGTGGATAAGTCGACTAGGAGGAAATCAGAAACGTGAGTTGGAGTGTTTAAAATTGGTCAGAGATGCTTTTGTACATAAAAATGGACACATAATGGATCTTGGAGTTATCAAAAATGATAGATCGTTAGTGTACAAGCTTCGGTCTTTCATTGATGATCTTCAATCTGGAAAAATAACAGACGACAAAGGTAATGAATATCCGCCCTACATGACAATAGATGATGATGGAGTTGTCAAAATGAACAGCGATGCCCTGTTGATATTTGCAAATATAGGAAAGGTCATTTGTCACTAGAAGCTTCTAGTAAATCTAGCAATGAAACTGTAAATTATTTTTTAACGGTCATTATGTACACTTTATGATTAGATCTAAGCCTATGGCCGCATTTATTTATTGCATGAAAATAACCTAATCGTGAATGTCCTTCTACCAACTGTAAATCCGATTTAATGTCAGCGTGCAAGGGTATAGATTGGGAATTTAGTGAAGTAACGTCTAGTACTATTGGTGGGGTCCTCCAAGTTCCATAATCACGCCAGAATTCTGTGTCATGTGGCTGGCACGGAAGCTGATCATATGCATTAAATCCGGCTCCTTCATCTACATGAGCTTGAAAGTTATCTATTACTCTTAGTTTTAAAACCTGATCAGTCGAAAGCTCTGATAATTTGAACATTACTTTATCAAAGTCAATCCAACCGTAATTATTTACAGTATCTTGATCGTAATATAATCCAAATAGCCACTGCTTCAAAACAGGCTTAGGAATATTAAACCTCGTCTTTAATCTTTGGTAATATTCCTCCAATGATTCATCATTATGACTGAACTGATTAAAATCTTTTTGCGGTTTCAGATCTTTCCAACTCTGGCTTGTTCTCTCCCACTCAAAATCCTCAATATACAATCTTCTTACTTCTAATTCCGACAACATAATGAATTTGAATAATTTAAATATGAAATCAAGTCTCAATTTTTTACTTAGATTAGCTTTAAGTAGAAAATATTCTAAAAAGACTCATTCAAGTAATGATTTACTAACGTGCGCCTCAAGTTGATCGTCTAATGGTTTATTTTGTAGGATCCAATGTTCTATCTCTTTTGCAGTAATCAAAATTACTTTCTTCTTGGAGTCATTGTTTCTAAATGTCTGATTAATTGCATTTGTAGTGAACCCATTCATAGACACAGAAATTCCCAGTTTTGTAGCGATCGCTTTCCCTATCATGATTCCTAATTGTTTTGAGATAATTCCTTGGCCAACTTTTTCAACTTGGTTTTTTGCTTCAACTAAAATATATGGAGCTTCAAATCTTGCCCAACATCTTGATGAATTAGACTCTTTGATTTGAATTACGATGTCAATTTCTTCTGTTTTTGTCCGATAGTTTGAACTGATTATAAAAAAATCTTCAATCTGTGAGAAAAATAGACATAAGAATTGCTCAAACCTCTTTCCTTTTTCAGCTACTTTTACAGCTTCTCGACTCAGAGTGAGCGTATGCGATAATAATTGTCTAGAGACTTTAATTTTTGATTTCGATATTGCTGTAGCAATAAATTCTGGCTTTTCAATAGACTCAATATTTATTCCAATAAAAGAAACCAATACATTGAGTTCTACAAGTTTTGATAGTTGATTTTGATTCTTTAAAATTTTATAACCAGAAACGATTAGAATTTGAATACCCGCATTAACAGCCGCCTCAATTCGTTTCATTAAAAATATTGGTAGTTCATCATTAACAGAGTGAATACAAACAAGTGTTTTCTTGCCATTTATTTTACATTTTCCATCAGGCATCCAAGAAATATCTGCTGACAATTTTATAGCCTTTTGTGGAATTTGAAATGTTTTTACAGATTCTAATTTGCTTAATACATTTGTAATTTCATTATTTTGACTCATTTGGATTCAAGAGCAGTATTTAACTGAGCAACAACTCGACCCCCAATCTCTTTTATCTCTTTTAATTCACTATTTTCCTGAGTTTTGCTTAAAAGGCGAGTAAAAGCTTTTACCACGGACATTGATTTGGTTAATAGCTTATCAAGTTCGACAGCCACCATTACAGACTCTTCATATGCATCGTTTACTGACATTTGATCATCATCAATCAAATTTCTTATCATTTTATCCAGCTCTCCTTCATTAACATTGTCTGGGTCATCTTCTGCGGCTTTCTTGATAATGTAGTTGGCATTTCTTAACGAAACTGTATCCGTTATTACATTGTTTTTCCTTTTCTCAACGAACCGTTTCAACAGTTCTTTATCTCCATAATCATTGTAAATATTTGGTCGGTTTTTCTTTAAACTATCCATCACAAGTTTAAGTTCCCAGAAATAGTTCATTGCTATTTCATGATTTGCTATTGAGTCTTGCATATCTTGAGGCAGCTCCACTATATATAAGTATTGTTTTACAAGCTTTGTAGATAGACCAGTCCTTCTAGACAGTTCTTTAGTTTCAGTAATACCAGTTTCATTAACCAGGTTTTTTAAAGCAATGGCAGTTGGCATATCTTGCCACCGTTCACGAACTTGATGAATATTAAACATCCAAGTTAAACGCTTTTCTTCGGTAGGTTTGTCGATCTTAATTACGGGAACTTTTGAAATTCCCAGTTTTTTACAACAAGTCCATCTTCTCTCTCCATCAAGCAATCGATACTTTTTGCCCATTTGATAAACTACCACTGGCACCAAGACACCAGCTTCATCTATTGACTCTGCCAACTTGTTTATCTCGCTTTCAGGAAAATTTAAGCGAGGGTTATTAGGGTCCTTCTCAATTTTTCCTATATCCAGTGTTTCTACATTACTCATTTCTACTCCTCACCACTTATGCCGGGTGACATGTCAAAATATATTCAACTGCTGACTTTTTCTGAGATCCTTTTGATGCTCCCATTGTTGAATGGCTGATCTGATTTTCAATAACTTCGACCTTAGCAAACATATCGTTTGCAAATTCAACTACATCTACACCAACCTTTGATAGTAAACCATCAGAGGGATAAGATAATACAAGTGGTATAGAATGGTCAAATACCCCACAAAATAATTGTTCAAAAGCGTTAACAATTTTGGTTTTTAAGCAAAATGGCGAACTGAAACGCCCTTCTGGATAACGGCCACAACCAGTTGAGTCAGGAAAGTTGTAGAGCAATAACGTCTCAAACACATGATAGTATCTAGAATATTGGTCATTTGTATATGGTGGATCAGCGTATACAATTGAAACTTCTTCTGGCAACCCCTTTTCTAGCAATAGAAGTGCATCATTTTTTGAAACCATATTCTTTCTTCTCCAAGATGAGTTTCCACAAGGTGAATAATCATCAAGTAAGCCGATAAATGTTGCCCAGACATCACGAGAAAACCCATTTTTTATTTTAGAGTATGAAGAAGGTGAGTTTGGTTTAAGGTATTGTGCAGAGTGGCCAGGAGAATTAATGAGAATGCTTGCTGTCGCCAACCAAATCGTAATGAGAGGATAATTATCTTCCAATTTGCAAACTCCATCTATTGCGAACCTTAAAGCATCAAGGTCGATAGCCTGAGTAGTACTAAAGTATGATCCAGAGTAATAGAGCGTTGTTAATTGATAGTGATAGATCCCTTCAGCTTTCTTGGCAGCAGATTTCATTTTCTGATAATGCACACTATTGCCAACGTGGGGGGCATGAATCATCCACTCAGCTAAAGTATTTATTCCTTTTTCAATGGCATTTCTCTCTCTTTGTATTCTTCTTTTAAACACATTCTTTAATTCAGTCCTGTGATCTCTGAAGAGCCCATATAATTTTTTTAACAGCTGATCATCAATTTTGAGGCTGTTGTCTAAGAAATATGCTTTTGAACAAATTGTAGGAAATGTTAAAGCATCATTTAAGTACATAGGTCTTGAAGATGAAAACTCTCTTGCAACTGCCCCCATTCCTGAAAATAAGTCGGCGACATGACCTGACTTGCTTGCCAACTCGATTGAACGCTTGACTTTTAAGGCCAAGTATTTCTTTGTTCCCATATAACGGAATGAAGTCATCTTTTCTCCTTAGAAAATATCTTTATACCACATGTACCTAAATATTATAATTGAGTATTGCTCTATACTCAATTATAATATTTGCTCAAATATGGAAACGGTAACTACAGAAGAAGCATCAATAATAACTGGGCATAGTATCCATATGCTTCATTACTATCAAAGACACTCGATACTGAAAGCGAGCGTGTCAATTGGGAAAAAGGGTGTTGGTAGAAGGTACTCTTATGACGACTTGATACTATTAATTTGCATTAAATCTTTAGCAGATTCTGGGATTTCAACATCTAGAATAAAAAATCATTTTGAAAAATTTAAAAAACAGAAACATGACTACTTGCTTTCAGAAAATAAGTACCACTACTTTGTGATTAGTGATAAAAATATGAGCCCTTACAGCGTTGATGACTTATCTGAACTGATTACAAAAAACAAAATAACATCACATAAATTCATAATAAATATTAACACTGCCAAGAATAAAATTTCCGCTTATATAAACGATAAACTCTTGTGATGGATGATTAGTATTAACACTAGAACTAATGATTTTTCTGAGTTACTGGTTGCGCTTTTCCTAGTTTATGAGCAAGATTCACTCAAGACGAAAAGTGAATCGCCCCGGGTTTACCGGAGAGTTTTTTACTTGAGTCATGCCGCATTGGCAGACTCACCAGTTGATGCATAATACATCATTTCTTTT
>NZ_JAIOUV010000007.1 GCF_019931145.1 Marinicella meishanensis
CAATGTAAACCCCTTTGTGACAAATTAATGAAATTAATTCCTAACCACAGCCAAACAACTCAGCGCAAAACCAGTACTGACGCGGGGTTGTGTGCTGGATCACTTGGTGGCGGTGATGATCACCCGCTGTGGGGGTGGATGACCTTCGGTGGTTTGTTGTTGGTCTTCACTGAGGAAGTCAGGCAAGGAATGGAACTGCATCCAGTCGGTGGACCTTTGTTCAGCCGTGGTGGTTCGCGAGACATCGACCACCGTCACTTGTTTGAAACCCACTTTTCTCAGCCACAGGCACAGCATGTCAACACTGGGTAAGAACCAGACGTTGCGCATTTGGGCATAACGGCCCGGCGGCACCAGACAGGTGGTGGCATCGCCATCGACCACCAGGGTCTCCAACACCAACTGCCCCCCTTGGCTCAATAAGTTCTTGAGTTGCTCCAAATGGTCAATCGGTGATTTGCGGTGGTACAAGATGCCCATGGAAAACACCACGTCAAAACAACGCATGTCTGCGGGCATCGCCTCCACCCTCAGGGGCAACACCGCGGCCCCGGTTTGGGCGTATTTTTCAACCGCCCAAAACTGCACGTTTTGCAACAATCCAGGTTCAATGCCCAGCAACACCCGTGGCCGGTGTTCGGCCATTTTCAACAGGTAATAGCCATTGCCACAACCCACGTCCAACACCGTGCGGTGCTGTAATGGCGGCAAGGCACTGAGCACCCGTTGCCATTTGAAATCAGAACGCCATTCGGCATCAACCAAACAGTCACCCACTTGAAAGGGTCCTTTGCGCCATGGGTGCAAGCCACGCAATGATTGTTCCAACCGCTGTTCATCGACCTGCCCGGCTGGCCATCGGATGGTGACTGGGGCTTGGCCAGGGATCAGTGCAGCCTCGGGCACCTCGGGCAGCTTATCAAAAGCCGCCAACCAACGGTGTAAATCGCCTTGATTGATTTGCTCAATGGCGTGGTCGGTGATGGCTCGCAAGCGGTCTGCATGTGGTTGCAAAGCAGAGTCGGCGAGGCTTGCCCAAAAGGGTTTCAGTTGGGTTTTGAACATGGCTTATTTGATGGCCACCATGGAGACAAAGTTGAACGCTTTGAACCACACTTCGGTGTGCTGAAAACCGGCTTGTCGGAGTCGTTGCTGCCAAGTTTCCAAACTGTCGGGCTTGAGGGAGTCTTCCAGGGCCTGTCTTTTTTGGGCGATCTCCATGTCCGAATAGCCATTGACCTTTTTGTAACCATGGTAATAATCGATCATGGTTTGGCTGGATAGGATTTTTTCCGACAACACAAATACCCCACCCGGATTCAACGCTTGGTAAATGGCCTCACACACCCCTGCCCGACTGGCCACAGGCATGAACTGTAAAGTGAAATTACTCACCACCATGCTGGCATTATTCATGGAAAAGTCGGCGACGTCGGCGCAATGGGCGTCGATGCGGTTGTGCAGTTTCAAGGCAGACAACTGTTCGGTCAGCGATGCGATCATCGGTGGTGAATTGTCCACCGCGTGGATGTGGATTGATTTTGGACCAATGGCTTGATCGATGGTTAAGGACACCGCCCCCAAAGAAGCCCCCAGGTCATACACTTGGGTTTCGGCTTGCACGTGGTTCATGGCCAGCATGGCCGTACCTTTTAAAATGGTGTCATAGCCTGGCACCGAGCGTTTGATCATGTCCGGAAACACCGCCACGACTTTTTCATCAAAGGCAAAGGCTTTGATGTGGCTGTAAGGTTGAGAAAATAACTGGTCTTTGTCGCCCATGATGGTTGCTTGGATTGGCCGCAGCTGGGTCAGCCTGGCGGCCATAGCATTTGGCGACCGGCCAAGAAATGCAAGTGAATGTGATACACCGTTTGACCACCGTGACCATTGCAGTTCATGACCACTCGATAGCCCTCATCAGCCACCCCCACTTCCGCGGCATACTCCTTGGCTGCCAAGTGCATGCGACTGAGGTAATCGATGTTGTCGGCATCCAAGTCATTGTGGGTGGCAATCCGCACTTTGGGAATGAACAGCACATGGATCGGCGCTTGGGGGTTGACGTCTTTGAATCCCAAGACATGCGCGTCTTCATAAACGATGTCAGCGGGAATTTCTTTTTGCAGAATCAGATCAAAAATGGTCGGTTCCATAAGGACTCCTATAAATTGGTGCGACTGGCAAAGGCATGGGCCAAGGTGGAATTGTCGATGTACTCCAGATCACCCCCCAACGGCACACCGTGGGCCAAGCGCGTGGCTTTGATGCCGCCTTGTTCAGCCAGGTGGGCCAAATACTGGGCGGTGGTCTCACCTTCCAACGTGGAACCGGTGGCGATGATCATCTCATGACATTCAGGTGAAGACAGCAGGTCAACCAGTTTTTCCAGCTTCAAAGCCTCTGGCCCCACCCCATCCAGCGGCGACAATTTGCCATGCAAGACGAAATATCGGCCATTGAAATCGGTGGCACTTTCCAAATGGATGATGTCCGCTGGTGATTCCACCACACACACCTGGCGGTCGCTGCGGTGGGGGTTGGCACAGAGTTTACAAATGTTGTTCTCAGTGAGGGTGCGGCAAACGTCGCACTCCCCCACCTGGTCTATGGCCAGGGCCAGGGTTTCGGCCAATTTTTGGCCGCCTTCCGGGTCTTTTTGGAGCAGGTGAAAGGTCAATCGTTGGGCGGTCTTGGGCCCCACCCCAGGCAAGATTTGTAGCGACGCAATCAGTTCACTGATCAGTGACATCAGAAGGGCATTTTGAAGCCTGGTGGCAAATTCAAACCTTCGGCCAAACCGCCCAGGTTGTCTTTTTGCATGTCGGCAATTTTGTTCATCGCATCATTGAATGCGGCCACCAACAAATCTTCCAGCATTTCGTGGTCGCCATCCACCATGCCATGATCGATTTTGATGCCTTTGACTTGGTGTTGGCCATTCATGGTGATTTGCACGGTGTCGCCACCGGCTGAGCCCACCACTTCTTTGTTGGCCATTTCTTGTTGTGCTTGCTGCATTTGTTCTTGCATTTTTTGCACTTGCTGCATCATGTTACCTAATGTGCCTTTCATGTCAGTCACCTAATTTATTTTGAATGATGGTGGCGCCAAATTGTTGTTGCAAATCGGTCACCACGTGATCCAAGTTTTGGGGTTGTTCAGCTTGCTGCTTTTGTTGTAAAGATTCTTTGGCCAGGGAGTCGGCATGGTCTTTATAAACATACTGCAAACGGTATTTATCGGACCCCGCCAACAAGGCTTGTTCGATGGCCTGCTTGGCCCGATCGGTCATGAAGTTGTTGGCCGCTTGGTCCACAGCAAATGTAATGACTTTTTGGTCATTTTCAAGCAGCTCCATGTTCCTGGCCAATTCGCGGGCGGTGCCTTTGAGTTTCAAAGCTTGAAACACATCCGGCCAAGTGTTGCGCTGCAGCTGACTCAAATCAACCGCTTCGTTGACCGCTGGTGCCGCTTCTTTGACCGCTTGCAGTGGTGGCGGCTGAGGCGCAGCAGGGCTCGAATCGACGACCTGGGCTACTGGTTGTTCGGTGACTTGTTGGGCTGTGGGCTGCGGCTGGGTGTTGGCTGTGTTGTTGGTTGTGGCGTTGGCCTTTGGTGACTGACCCGCGTTGGTTTGGTTGGCCTGTCGTTGGCGCCCACCGGGTTGGCCGGTTTGCGGCTCAAAAGCCAGCATGCGCATCACCGCCATTTCAAAACTGATTTTCTTGTTGGGTGTGATGTTGATTTGTTGCAGGGCCAAGACCACCAACTGGTAATACCACTGCACCGTTTCGGGGTGAATTTCAGCCGCCAAACTTTTCAACACGGCCGCTTCAAAATTGGCCCCACCGGTGACCGCACCCAGGCTTTGTATTAAGGACACTTCATGCAACAACAGACACAGGTCTTCCAACAAGTGGCTGTAATCCACTGACATGTCATGCAACCAGCCCAGTTTGTCCATTACCCCAGCCTCTTCTTGCTGTTGTATCAACTGCAACAACTCGGTGACATGGGTTTGTTCAATGGTTCCCAGCATGCCGCGGATCTCATCGTAGGTGATCTGACCGGCACCAAACGCCAGTGATTGATCCAACAAACTCAAGGCATCTCGCATGCTGCCATCGGCCACCCGGGCGATCAATTCCACGGCCCGTTCATCATAATGCACCGATTCTTGCTTCAGCAAGTGTAGCAAATGATCACCGATTTGTTTTTGGGTCAGGCGTTTGAGGTTGAATTGCAAGCAACGCGACAGCACCGTCACCGGCAGCTTGTCTGGTTCGGTGGTGGCGAGCAAAAACTTGACGTGTTCTGGTGGTTCTTCGAGGGTTTTCAACAAAGCATTGAATGAGCTTTTCGAAAACATGTGAACCTCGTCAATCAGGTAAATCTTGTAGCTGCCTTTGTTGGGCGCATATTGCACATTGTCCAACAGGCTGCGGGTGTCATCGACACCGGTGCGCGAGGCAGCGTCCACTTCGATCAAATCGATGAAATCGCCTTGTTTGATTTCTTCACAATGTTGACATTCACCACATGGATGGCCAGACACCCCTTGCTGACAATTCAGCGCTTTGGCCAACACCCTGGCCAGGGTCGTTTTGCCCACTCCACGGGTGCCGGTGAATAAAAACGCGTGGTGTAAGCGGTCACTTTCTAAGCCATTAACCAGGGCCTGAACCACGTGTTCCTGGCCGACGATTTCTTGGAAATTCTGGGGTCTATATTTTCTGGCGAGTACTTGGTAGGTCATGATGAAAATCAGGTAATGGGACTCCCGTCAGCCGGTCCTCACACATAAAATCACAGCTGCGGCTGCTCCCTTCCGGGCCTGACCGGGTTCACTGCTATTTATTGCAAGGTGACAAACGGAAGTCACCGAGGCGGTATTATCTCTGAACAGCCGTCTTTTGTCTAGGGCCTGTTAACAACAATTGCATCATCACAATGCAGTCCAGCCAGGTCAGTGTCAAAGCGCAAATTGCTTGGTTTGATCATTCTTATCCAGCTTTGACAACGCCAGATTCGGCTGTTGCTGATTGAGCCATGTGGCTGGGTCAGATTACCACCCAACAGCGTGATGCAGTCAATCACTCGGTGTGACCATCAAGTTGGCGAATTTGGGGCGTTATATTCTTGCATCACCTGCTTTACCAAAGGCACCGTGACTTTGCGCTTGAGGGCCAATGAAGCGGTGGCCAAACGGCTGAACAACTGATACAACTCAGGGTATGATCTGCGGTGGTGGGCTTGTACATATTGCATCACCGCCGGATCCAACTTGATGCCGTTCAGGTGAAATTGCTGTTGCATGCACTGCAAGGCCTGTTTGCCTTGCAAAGGCGCCAAAGTGAAACCCAGTCCCGACTGCAGGCGCGAGCGCAAATCGGGCAGTTGCCACTGTGGGTCTCTGGCTTGGATGTGCGACGACAAAACCAATTTAATGTGGGCTGACCGGCAATGGTTGAAACCATTGAACAAAGCGATTTCATGGTCTAGATGGCCGGCCAATTCACCGACATCATCCAACAACAAAAAAGCCATCGACTCAGGCAACACCGCAGCCCAATCCATGGTCCCGATTTGCCTGCCATCCAACAGCAAGTGAGGACAATTGTGCGCTTCCAACAGCGCAGCCAGAGACAACAATAAATGGGTTTTGCCGGTGTGTTGAGGCCCCCAAATGTGGGTGAAGGCTGGCAACTGGCTCGGTTGACTCAAGGCATCAACCACCGTAGGGTGACCGATGAAGTCGGCCATGGTGGGCTGCACCATCGAGGTGAATGGCAAGGTGGCTTGCAGTGGCTTCATTCGAATCGCGGCAAGGTTCAGACAGAGCCCTCGTCTGGCGGTTGGGCTGATTTGGCAGAATCATCGTTGGTCAGGTTGATGTCGCTTTCTTTGCCGTAAAGCTTGCTCCCCATATAACGTTCATGCCCATGGCGCAACAACACCATGATCACCGCTGCCAAGGGCAAACCCAACAACACACCAACAAAGCCAAAGAGTTGACCGCCGGCCAACACTGCAAAAATCACCGCCACCGGGTGCAAACCGATGCGATCCCCCACCAACCAGGGCGTCAACACAAAGCCCTCCAATAATTGACCCACGCCAAACACAATCAACACATAAAATACGTGGTTCATGTCGCCAAACTGCACCACTGCGGCGATGACCCCGGCCACCAAGCCGACAAACGTGCCCAAATAAGGGACGAATGAAATCAAGCCAGCGCCCATGCCGATCAACAAAGACAACTCGATACCGATGAACCACAAACCAGTGGTGTAAATGGCACCCAGAGCCAGCATCACACTCAACTGCCCCCGCAGGAATGAACTCAAGACAGAATTGGCGTCATGGCTGATTTGACTGACGGTGCGATAATAAGGTCGGGGAATCAACTCACTGACCCGATTGGTGATGATGTCCCAATCTCTCAGCAAATAAAAAGTCACCACTGGTATCAACAAAAAGTTCATCAACCAATTGACGATCACCAAACCACTTTTGGTCACCGAGCTGATGATTGTTTGGGCAATGCCTCCGGCACTTTCCCAATGGGTCTTTAACAGCTGGGTCAGCTCGGTGACATCGAACAAATTGGTTTCGATGCCAAAGGTGCTGCGCAGCCAAGGTGTGAGGTTGTCACTGAGCCACTGGTAATAGACCGGCAAATTCCGAATCAGACTGGCGATTTGTTTTTCCAAACTTGGGATCAACACCAACAAGATGGCAAACACCAAAATGCTGATCACCAAAAACACCACAGTGACCGCCAAGGTTCGACTCAGTTTCCAGCGTTCCAGTTGATCGGCCAAAGGGTCAAACAAATAGGCCAACAAGGCCCCCACGGCAAACGGCGTCAAGATCGGTGACAATAGATATATGAGGTAACCGACAAAAACGATCAATGCCAGGCCGTACCATTGTTTGTTGATTTTATTTTCAGACATGGGGTTATGGATTCATGGATTGTTGTGCGCGGGCTTGGCGTTTCATGGCAAAACCCATCCACACATAATGAACACCGCTCATCACGGTGAATAAGCCCACCAACCAGATCAATGGCTGGTGCATCACAGACAGGTCCAACCAGCCACTCATGGACACCAGCAGCACCAAAATCAAGAGGATTTGTAATGCGGTGTTGAATTTACTGATCAGGGTGGGCGTGGCTTTGGCCAACTTGCCCACACAAAAATGGTAGTAGGTGGCGCCGGCGATGATGACCAAATCACGCCCCACAACCAACACAAACAGCCACCATGGAATCAATGACTGCAAGGCAAACACAGTGTAACAACACAGCATCATCAATTTGTCAGCCAGTGGATCCAATACCCCACCCAGCCAACCTTGCCAATTGTATTTTTTGGCCAAGAAACCATCCAGCCCATCGGAAGCCCCGGCCAACAAGGCCACCAACAATGCCCCTTTGTATTCCTTGTGCCACATCAACCACATCAGCGGCAACATCGCCGCCATGCGCAAAATGGTGATGAAATTGGGTAGGTATTTCAGATAAGCGGTCATGGCAGCCACTTGAACAATATGGTTTGGCCCAAATCCAAGGGCACATGGGCCAACAAACCTTCTTTGTTGACGTAGTCAATGAAGGTATCCGGCAGCACTTTGATGCGCATCACGGCTTGCAGCTGCTGGTCTTGAAATTGGTTGATTTGATAGGCATCCACCAACGCGTGGTTGTCCAAATAGCTGATCAAACGCAACATGTGGTCGGCATCCACCAAGTCATTGATCGACACGCCAATGGTATTGGTATTGAATTCATCGGCATACAACCGTTGTCCCTCAGCCATCACAGCTTGTACCGCTGTGACCAGGGCTTGCATGCCACCAGCCAAATCGACGAACTGGCGGTTTTTGATCAGCATGGGTTGTTCTGGCTGGGCCAAGCCAAAGCGGTATGAATACCCCGACCGGGTGTGTTGTACAAAGACCAACAGCACCGCGGCATGTATTTCATCGATGAGAATGAAGTCAACCAGGTCTGGGTTCAAGAAGCGCACGTCCTCGGGTTGAAACACCAACAAATCAGCGGCGTTGGGGTCGTAGAACTGGACCGGTATACCGGTCACATCAAACCACTTCTTCAGCCAATAAACCACCGGCGATTCAGGCACCGATGACACCAAAGTTTGGTCTGCCAACTCTTCCACCACCCAGACAAACAATTGACCCCGTCGATCGGGCCACACGGGGATGTCGTTGTCCAGCATGTACTGATGGGTTTTTTCATCATCCACTATCAAATGAAACCATTGGGCGGAGGCATCCACGGCCGGCGGCACACTCTCCACATAACTGCGCAGTACGGCCTGTTGATGCTGTTCGGTCAAGGGGAATTGGGCTTGCAGAGCCTGGCCACCCAAGCCACTTTTCTTGCTCAACACCGAATAAAATGCCGCCTCATTTTGCGTCAGGTTGCTGGTCGTATCGGCACGCACCAAAGTGGCAGACTGGTTGGTGTCTACCGTGGCAGCAAACAACTCAAATGTGAGCAACAATAAGGTCAGGGTGCAGATTTTCATGGCGACAATTATAAAGGAATAAAGTCAAGGCCAAGCAACTAAATTAGTGCTAATTTTCCACCCTTTGCGATGGCCAATCGCATAAAATTTGGATCTCTTAAAATATTTCACTTGGTTCACCCCATGGCAAACAACAAATCATTCACTTACAAGGACGCTGGCGTTGACATTGATGCTGGCAATCAACTGGTTGAGCAGATCAAACCATGGGTCAAAGCCACCCATCGACCTGGGGTCATGGGCTCACTTGGCGGCTTTGGCGGTTTGTTCGATCTGACCCAAACCGGGGTGGAAAATCCGGTGTTGGTCTCAGGCACAGATGGCGTGGGCACCAAGCTCAAACTGGCCCACATGTTGAATGATCACAGCACCATTGGCATCGATTTGGTGGCCATGTGCGTGAATGACATCATCGTGCTGGGTGCCGAGCCGTTGTTTTTTCTCGATTATTACGCTTGCGGTAAGTTGGACACCCACCAAGCCAGCCAAGTGATCGCTGGCATTGCCAATGGTTGCCAACAGTCTGGCTGCGCTCTGATTGGTGGCGAAACGGCAGAAATGCCCGGCATGTACGAAGGAGACGATTATGATTTGGCTGGATTTGTGGTGGGGGTGGTCGACAAGCACCAGGTCATTGATGGCAGTGGCGTACAAGCGGGTCAAACCTTGATTGGGGTGGCCTCAAGCGGCCCGCATTCCAACGGCTATTCCCTGATCAGGAAAATCATTGAAGCCACCCAGACAGATTTGAACCAACCTTTTGATGGCGCCACTTTGGGTCAAAAGTTGCTGGCGCCCACACAGTTGTATGCCAAACCGGTGTTGGATTTGTTGCGAGCCAACTTACCGATTCATGCCATTGCCCACATCACCGGCGGGGGCATCATGGAAAACATCAGTCGGGTGATGCCGGCCGGCGTGGCCATCGAAGTGGACCCCAACAGTTGGCAGAGACCAGCGGTGTTTGATTGGCTGCAACAGCAAGGCAACATCGAAGCAGTGGAAATGCTGCGCACCTTCAACTGTGGCATTGGTTTGTGTCTGGTGACCGACACCGAACACAGCGAAGCGGTCATTGCCCAATTGAAAAAACATGACCTGGCCGCTTGGAACGTGGGACAGACCATTGCACATGCGGGCCAAGATGTCGTGATTCTTTGATGAGAGTTGCAGTCCTCATTTCTGGTCGTGGCAGCAACTTGGCGGCCCTGATCAATCACCAACACGGCTATGCCATTGAACATGTGATCAGCAACAACCCCTACGCCGCTGGTTTGCAATTGGCACGGGATCACGGCATCACCAACACCTACCTCAATTGGTCCAATCGCGAACGGGCAGAACACATGTTGGGTGAATTGTTGCAACAACTGGCGGTGGATTTGGTGGTGTTGGCGGGCTTCATGCGGATCCTGTCGGCTGAATTGGTGCACCGGTTCGCCGGAAAAATCATCAACATCCACCCTTCCTTGCTGCCCAAATACCCTGGGCTGAACACCCATCAAAAGGTTTTGGATCACCAGGATCCCTGGCATGGGGCCACTGTGCACCTGGTGGATGAGCACCTTGACCAAGGTCCCAGCCTGGCCCAAACCACCATCGCGGTCCAAGCCGGAGATGACGCCAATGCCTTGGCTGACCGATTAATTTTGCAAGAACATAAACTTTTGACCACTGTGGTGGGTCTGATAGCCCAAGGCGACCTGATTTGGACCGACGATGAGGTTCGCTATCATGGCCAAACGATGACCCAACCGCTGATGATTGAATGATGCATGCCCGACCAAAGAAACCAAACCGCCATTGGCTGCTGGTCACTGCCCTGCTCCTGCTGGCCGGACCCTTGTGGGCCCAGCACAACAAACCAGCAGGCTATCAGGCCAAATACCAAATCCTGCGTGGCGGCAAACCCACCGCACAACAAGTCACCGAACTGACAATCAGCAACAATCGATACACCCTCAAAGACCACACCGAAGGCACCCACGGGCTGGCTTCAATGACTGGATTTGAGCGCACCGAATCAACCCAGTTCACCTTGCAAGGCTTGGCCATTTTGACCATTGAGCACCGCATGAAACAAACCGTGGCCTTCAGCAAAAAAGCCTACCAATTCAGGGCCGAACCTGGCAGCACCACGATCCGCGGCCAACACAAAAAGAAGCCATTTCAAGTGACCGCGGAAGTACGCCCTGTCAGCGCTCACATGATGCCTTGGTGGTTGGGCCACCAGGTGTGTAATGGCTTGCTACCGAAAGCCGTGACCGTGTTGAAATCCAAACAGCTGCGGACGTATCACTTCCAAATCGTGGAAGAAGCCGATGGCTTGGTCAGAATGGATCGCATCTACCCGGCTGGGACCGATAAAAGCACCAGCACCTGGCTGGACACCAAACAACATTGTTTGCCGGTGAAAACCCGCCATCGTGAAGGCGATGATCCGGTGATCGAAACGGTGTTGCAATCTCACCAGTTTCACTGACGGATAATTATTGGTCCTGAGGCGGACAGAACACTTGTATCCCCAAGGGCGATTCAGGTATGATATACGAGGAACTTCGTTAAACCAAATCACTATACCATGACAAATTTACCAAAACCAACCAAAACAGAGCTGGCCATACTGAATATCATGTGGGTCATATCACCGGCAACGGTGCGACAAATCCACGAAGAAATCATCAAAACCGGTAAAACCAGTTACACCACCACCTTGAAAATGTTGCAGGTCATGCATCAAAAAGGTCTGGTGACCAGAAACAGCGAGCACAAGGCACATATATATGAACCCACGCTCAGTAAAAAAGAAACCCAAAAGCAAATGCTGGAAGACTTGAAGAACCGATTGTTTGGAGGATCGATCAGTTCTTTGGTGATGCAAGCTTTGGGTACTTCTGACGAAACCAAACAGTCAGAACTTGACGAAATCAGGGCATTGATTGAGAAAGTAGAAAACAGTTAAACTGAAAAACATATGCTGGCAGCTGACACACAATGGCTCATTTCTTCCATTGGATGGGCACTCATACACTTTTTGTGGCAAGGCACACTGATCACGGGTGCCTATTGGCTCATCACGAGAAACCTGCAATCCATCCACGCCAAGTATTGGACCGGCATGGCCTTGGTGGTGGTCAGTTTGGTGGTTCCCATCATCCACATCACGTCCGGCGTTCCTGCAGCAGAACAAGCCACCCAAGTCATAACCCTGACGGCCACTGTGGTGTCTTATCAACAACTGAGTTACGACGGGTTGTTGCAGTATATGATCAATGCCAGCCTGCCCTATTTGGTGCTGGTATGGGCGGCCACCGTGATGTTTTTAAGCTTTCGCCTGGTCAGGTCCTGGATTCAGCTGGCTGCCATTGAACACGAATGCGAACCGTCGATTTCCAGAAAATTCAAGCAATACATCAAAGACACCGCCATCCGCTTGGATTTGCCCACCATTCCGGTGTTGAAAATTTCCAGAAAAGTCATGGTGCCAGCGGCCTATGGTTTTTTCAAACCCACCGTATTGTTGCCCCTGAGTCTCATCAACCACATCCCACAAGACCAATTGGATGCCATCATCAAGCATGAGTTGTGCCACCTGAAACGCAATGATTTCATTCACAACATCGTGCAATTGTTTGCCGACATTCTGTTGTTCTTCCATCCCGGCATCCGCTGGATGAACAACGACATCCGTCACATCCGTGAACAATGTTGTGACCAACTGGTGCTGTCACATGACACCGAAACTTTGACCTATGCCAAAGCCTTGACCAACATCGCGGAATTTTCCAATGGCATCAAGCTGAGCCCCAGTGTGCATTTGGGCATCAATGATGGCATGTTGCTTAACCGGGTTAAGTTTTTGTTGCAAAACAAGTCCAGCCAATCATCTTTGATGGTGTTTGTTCCCTTCTTGTTGCTGTTCTTGTTGATGCTGGTCATGTTGCAACCCGCCAATCAAGGCGACAATGGCTTTTCACTGTCTGCAGCGGAAACCCAAATCACCTTGGCCGATGAGGCGACAATCACCGCGCCTTTCGGCAGAAAAAATTTCGGTCAGCAAGACTTTTATCCCAAGTTTGCCAGCACTGAGTACAACAGCGAGGCTGAGCCAACAGCCACACAAGCACCGGTCCGCACGGAACCGGCAATGGCTGTCAACAGCTCGTCAAACGCCAACACCCCTGCACCGGCAGTGGTCAATAACCTGTTGACTGAATCGCTCATTGACCGGCAAGCCATGATGGCCTCAATGAAACAAGACATCGAACTGCCAGTGACTGATGATCTGGTCACGACCTATGACCTGTTTGACCCCAAAGAACAAGCCTTGTCAGGACAGCCGCCGATGGCCGAATTGGCCACCAGCACGACAGAGGTGGTGGCAGACAGCCTGAATGAAACCGTCCCCAGAACGTCAGATCACAGCAACAACCTGGCCTCCTTCACGGCGGACAACAGCATCAAGCCGCTGTATAAAAAGTATGTGGCACCCAATTACCCGCAACATTTTTGGTACAACCAAATTGAACAAGAAGTGATTGCCACGTTCAAAATCAATCCCAATGGCAAAGTCTATGACATCAAGCTGAATTCCCAGATCAATAATTTTGTGGCGTTTGAACAAGAGGTGGAAAAAGCCATGAAACGTTGGAAGTTTGATCCCAAGTCCTTGAACAGCAGCACATTACAACGGACTTATCAGCAGATATTCAGTTTTGCCATCAGTGACGATATAGAAAGAAACTGCGAACTGAAAACCACCGGAACCCGGCTCAGTAAGCCCATGCCATGTAACAAATAACCATGTCAGAAATCAACATTTCCTATCCCCTGGATTGTCACATTGATCATTCCAAAGAAACCCTGCTGTCACTGTTACAGGCATTGGAGGACAAATACGCCATCCAACATGAGTTCATCAGTGAGCATGAATGTAATTTATCGGGTTCTGGCGTATCCGGTTTGTTGACTTTGGCCGATGATGGCATTGAAATCCATGCCAGGCTGGGGTTTTTCATGATACCTTTTAAAACCGTGATTGAGACCGAAATCAAAAACAAACTCGACGAATCATTTGGCGGCAGTTAGCCGGCAGCAAATCAAGCACAAAAAAAACCGGCTCATTGGCCGGTTTTTTCATGCGATTGATTCAATCGTCACAGCTTGCGCTTGATGATGTCGGTCAATTCATCCACCGAACGTCGGTAAATGGACACCGACTCCACATGCTTGTACTTGATCTCAAAGTTTTTATCCACCAAGAAGACCGATCGTTTGACCCCAAACCAACCAAAAGAATCATACAACTTGGACACCTCACCTTCGGCATCACTCAGTAAAGTGAATGGCAGTCCATGCTCTTTCTTGAATGATTTGATGAACCCAGATTCATCACCACTGATGGCAATCACATCCACATTCAGCGCACTGAATTTATCGTAATGATCTCGGTAATCCCGCATCTGTTGCTGACAAACCGGCAAGTTGTCGCCTGGATAAAACACCAGCAATGCATTGCCCTTCAGCTTAGATGATAGTTTGAACGGTTTGCCATTGTCTGCGATCAATGAAAAATCAGGTGCTTTATCACCAGTCTCTAGTGCCATATTTCTCTCAAAACCAACTAAAACGGCGTATTTTATCTGTTTTACCCAGAAATAAAAAGGTGTGACATTCACCACAGGCCAAAAAATGAATTTTTGCTGAAAAAAAATCTGGATTTGACCCGACATTTGAGCTAAAGTACGCAACCTCATTGAGCGATGAGCCAATGGTGCGGAGAGATGGCAGAGCGGTTGAATGCACCGGTCTTGAAAACCGGCATACGTTAATAGCGTATCCAGGGTTCGAATCCCTGTCTCTCCGCCATTTTTATCAGCATCCTTGCTGAAAAAAATGGCGCATAGTCAGTATGAAGAATCCTCTTCTGGGTTCGAAAAATTTTTCCGGAAAAAATTTTGACGCCGCAGGCGCCCGAAGGGGCAAATACAGGATGTATTTGATCAATCCCTGTCTCGCCATCCACTACCAACAACCCACCATCTGAAGTACCTCTTTGGTCGAAAATCCCACATAAGAACCTCTCTTTTGGGTTCGAAAAAATTGTCAGGAACAATTTTTGACGCCGCAAGCGCCCGCAGGGTGAAATGCAGGACGCAATTCATCAAAAATTCGTATGGAGCGAATTTTCACACCAGCCCGAAGGGGCAAATACAGGATGTATTTGATCAATCCCTGTCTCGCTATCCACTACCAACAACACCATCTGAAGCACCACCTTGGTCGAAGAGCCAACATACAAACCACTCTTCTGGATTCGAAAAAATTGTCAGGAACAATTTTTCACGCCAGCCCCGAAGGGGTGAATCGCTGGGATGCGATGAATAAATATTCATCTGGAATGAATTTTACCATTCACATCCCTGTGAATGACCCTACGGGTTACATGAAAAAGTTTTCCAGAAACTTTTTTGACGCCGCAGGCGCCTGCTGAAGCAGTGGCCATGGCTTTCAAGGGGTAAATAGGCGTCACTTATATGGGCAGTCAATCCTCCGGTTACACCACTGGCATCAGTCGGGTTGAATTGCCTGACGGTTCTTTGGTGCGTTTGTCGGTTGCACACTTTGCTGATCGCAACCAACAGCTGCACCAGCAAGGCCTGGCTCCCGATGTGGTCGCAGATGCCAAACAGCCACTGCCGGATCAAGCCCGTCAATTCCTGGCGTCGCAGGAATTTTGCAAACTCTCGGACGTTGTAATCAAGACAATGCTGTTTTTGAGGGTCGTTTTTTAAGCCATGCTCAAGTTCAAGGTACTGGCACACAGTCCAGTGCAACATTGAAGACAACGACGATTTCAAACCTGTGTATATTCTGCTCAGTTCCATAAAAATGCACAACCCATGGTCTTGTCCTGCCCAATCACCGGGCGCTCAGACTTGACAGTTGATATCATGCAATGTCAAACGACATCACTTAAAATGACACTTTATGAAAATGACCCACAACCTTCAGTTCTTTCTGGCTTTGCTTACCATTTCAGTCACTTGGTCATTGGCTATTTTTCTCAAAGAAACAACTGTCCAAGCACAAGTTAATTTCTTTCACGTGCTGGTTTGGCAAGCCCTGATATGGTTTTTCTGGGTTTTGCTGTATCTTATACACCGCAAAATATCACGCTTGCTCAATAAACAAAAGTCTTCTAAAAAATGGCTTTTATTATGGGCAATCTTGGCCGTATCGATTCACTACATTTGGTTTTTTACTGTCTGCCAACTGATCAGCCCATACCTGGGATTTCCGCACACGAAATATGGCGTATATCCTTACTTTTTTATCTTTTGGACCTTGTTGGACATTGCCTTGATGGCTGCCCTGATAATGAAACCCAAAGATGATGAGGTAAAGAGTCCAACAACAGAACCACAGTGGCTTAGCTTAAAACGCGGCAAGCAAAATTACGTATTAAAACCTGATGAAATAAATTGGCTTTCTGCAGAAAATTACTACACCAAACTATACACAACAAAAGGGGAGTTTTTGGAGCGCAAACCAATGAAGTATTTTCAAAAGTTATTACCACCAGATATGTTCGTCAGAATTCATCGCTCAACGATGGTAAACATTGATCAAATATGCAGCTTGGAAAAAGACCGTTCAGGTGGAAAAACAATCAAACTCGCAGATGGCAACGTCAGAAAAATCAGTCGAACTCAGCTCAAACGTGTTCAAAAAGCCATTGCAGAGCGATGCATCGACACCATTGACTGACCATTTAGCAACCAATGACTGCATAACAAGCAACAACCTACCAAACACCCGCTATACTCCGTCATTTCTGAGGAGTCACCATGAAATTGTATAAATTCGCTGAAATTGCAGCATTTTTATGTGGTTTTGCAACGGTTTCAGTTGCAGAAATTTCCATTAAAAAATTAACCAATATTGAAACATCCTACCCCCATTGGTCGCCTGATGATCAAAAAATTGTGTTTCAATCCAATCGAATGGATGACGACTCAGAAATTTATGTCATGAACAGTGACGGTACTGGCATTCAAAGACTGACAAATTCGCCTGGACATGATGGCTCGCCCATTTGGTCACCAGATGGCCAGAAAATCTTGTTCAGCTCCACTAGAGATGGAAATTACGAAGTTTACATCATGAATGCAGATGGGACAGATCCAGTGAATCTGACCAATCACCCAGCCAATGATGGCCATCCAAACTTTTCTCCCGATGGCAAGAACATCATTTTTAACAGCAACAGAAGCATGGATCTGGAGGATTACCCAACAACTGCGTACACCGCTGATGCCAACATTGATCTTTATGAAATGGACATAGATGGCAACGACGTTCGCAGGGTCACTGATTATGAAAGCTGGGACTCATACCCTGACATTTCTCCTGATGGTCAAAAAATTGCTTTCCGGAGGCGTCTGTTGACTGATATGGGATCAACCACAGGTAACTCAGAAGTATTCATTGCAAACAGAGATGGCTCCCAAGCTTTCAACTTATCCAATTATCCGGAACACGATGGTTGGCCAGCTTGGTCACCAGATGGTCACCTCGTCGCTTATGCGTCAGAACGCGAGCGGGAAGGCAACTGGCAAATATACACCATAAAACCAGATGGTTCAGACAGGCGAAGAATCACTGAATTTGACTCACAAGGGGCTTCTTTTACCAAGCCTCAATGGTCTTCAGATGGCAATCGGATCATTTGCACCAGAACCAAAGATGGCAATGTGGAAATTTTCATCATCGCGCTTGAACAGTGAAGAAAATTTTTTTATCCGTTTCGGACAAGGGCTCCTGGTTTAAGACAATGCCTTAAATGCGCCCATTAATCGACATAAGCCAAATCACAGTAAAATTCATGGTTCGATAATTTATTGTCTACAAACCAGCGGTTGCTTGATGCTAAAATAGCTGCTTTTTGCGGCCGGAACACTGCTTTGACCCCACCAGAAATTTTGACTGACCAACCTCACCAGTTCATTGAGCACGACGGTGTGCGTTTGTTGTTGTTGGGCACCGCACATGTTTCGCAAAAAAGCGCTGACGTGGTGCGCTCGCTGATTGAGACCGGTGACTATGACACCATTGCCATCGAACTGGATGAAATCAGGTATCAGGCAATCACCGATGAAAATCGCTACAAAAACATGGACCTGGTCAGCATCATTAAAAACAAACAAACTGGACTGATCGCCACCAATTTGGCCATGAGTGCTTACCAAAATCGCTTGGCCGAACAACTGGGCGTTGAACCCGGTGCGGAAATGCGACAAGCCATACAGTCCGCCAAAGAGCGCAACCTGGCTTTGTGGAAAATAGACCGCAGTGTGGGCATCACCATGAAACGGACTTGGCGATCTCTCAGGTTCATGGAAAAAATCAATTTGATTTTTGGTTTTGGCGGATTCTTTGAAAAAGAAGAAATCAGCGAAAAAGAAATTGAGAAACTGAAATCTGGTGACATGCTGGAAAGCACCTTCAATGAATTTTCAGAAAATTCCGAGTCACTGTACAAATCACTGATTGATGAACGCGATCAATTCATGGCTGCGCGGTTACAACAGTCCATTAGCAAACCACCCATTTCCAGCGCTCAACCGGTGAAAAACGTGTTGGTCATCATTGGTGCCGGGCACCTCAAAGGCCTGGCCAACTACATGCAAGCCCCGATGGACTGCAACCAAACCATCAACCAATTGAACACCCTGCCACCGAAAAAGACTTGGGTGAAATTGTTACCGTGGTTAATAACCCTGGTGATCCTGGCTGGCTTTGCTTGGGGATTTGCCAAAAACAGCGATTTGGGTTTTGACCTGGTCAAGACTTGGTTTTTATACAATGGCGTGCTCTCAGGCATCGGTGCCGCCATCGCCGGCGCCCACCCGGTAACCATTTTTGCCGCAGTGGTGGCTGCTCCATTCACCTCTTTGAATCCGACCATAGCTGCTGGCATGGTGGCGGCCCTGGTTGAAACCATGATCCGCAAACCCAAAGTGCACCATTTCGAGTCCTTGCAGCAAGACGCCATGCACCTCAAAGGCTGGTGGAAAAACCCCGTGACCCGTGTGTTGTTGGTGTTCGTGTTGACCAACATCGGCTCGGCGGTGGCCACTTGGGTCTCTGGCTTCAAAATATTCAATCAGTTGATTTGACATGAGCGCATTTGCCATTGGCCCCCACTTGATTGAACATCCCGTCATGCTGGCGCCCATGGCCGGTGTCACCGACCGTCCTTTTCGACAATTGTGCCGACGCTTGGGGGCTTCATATGCGGTGTCAGAAATGCTCAGTTGTGACCTGTCACTGTTGCGCACCGCCAAAACCCAATTTCGCATGAATCATGACGGCGAACCTGGGCCCATTGCCGTGCAAATTGCCGGTTCGGATCCCAAGGCATTGGCGGCAGCGGCACAGCACAATGTTGCCAATGGTGCCCAAATCATCGACATCAACATGGGCTGCCCCCAGAAAAAAGTGGCCAAGAAGATGTGTGGCTCAGCCCTGATGGCCAACCCAGACCTGGTGCAAGCCATCTGCCGGGAAGTGGTCGAGTCGGTGGCCGTGCCGGTCACACTGAAAACCCGCTTAGGCACCGATGAGCAGCACCAAAATGTGACCTTGATCGCCCAGCTGGCTGAAGCAGCTGGCATTGCCGCTTTGTTCATTCATGGCCGCACCAAAGCACAAAAATACCAAGGACACAGTGACTATGACTTGATCGCAGCGGTGAAACAAGCCGCGAACATTCCGGTGATCGCCAATGGCGACATTGACAGCCCAGCCAAAGCCGCAGCAGTTTTGCAACAGACCCAATGTGATGGCATCATGATTGGCCGGGCTGCCCAAGGCAACCCGTGGATCTTTCAACAAATCAAAAGCCACTTGGCAACCGGCCAAGCCGCACCCAAACCCCAGCCTACTGAAGTCATTCAAGTGATGTATGAACACGTCAAAAACCTGCATGACTTTTATGGTCCAGCGACCGGTTGTCGCATTGCCAGGAAACACATCAAATGGTTCCTCAAAGGCATGAACCTGGACCCCATCGCCCGCCAACTGATGACCATCGGTGATGCGGAGGAGCAATTGTTGTTCATCAACCAAAACCTGTTAGAAAAGGCAGCATAATGAGTATTTTACAGTGGTTTAACAAACCAAAATGGCAAAGCCCCAACGAACAAGTCAGAATCACCGCCATCAAATCAACCCAAGATCCGGTGCTGATTGATGCCTTGCTCGACATCGTCAACAACGACCCCAGTGACAAAGTGCAAAAAACGGCCTTGTCGCGCATCAAAGACCTCTCAGACTTGCTGTCAATCCTCAACAACCATCCCAACAAAGCCGTGCGCCAGCAAGCCGGCAAAAAGATCAACCACATTTTCAGCCACAACGACAGCCATGAGTTGGTCGAATGGTTGGAGCAGGTGAAAGAACCTGAAGTGATCCGCACTTTGGCCAAAACCGCCGCCAACACCCAAGTCAGAAAATCCGCCATCAGCCAAATCAGTCAACAAGGACTGCTCAGTGAATTGCTGTTGACAGAGCCAGACACCGACCTGCAGGACCTGATCCTGGAGCAAATTGAACAACCCACCACCCTCAAGCGTTTGGCCAACAATATGGCCAAAAGCCATACCGAATTGCATGCCAAGATTCAAGACAAGCTGGCGACCAAGCAGCGCTTGAAACCCGCTGATGAAGCCATTCAACTGTGTCAGCTGTTGGAGCATGTGGTACTGGACAAAACCCACCAGCCTGACTTGGAACACATTCAGCAGCAATGGCAAGGCCTTCAAGATCAGGTGGACAAAACCATCCAAACCCGGTTCAATGGGGCTTTTTCAGCGGCCAAGATGACCTTGGATCCCGAGCATCGCCGGGAGTTTTTGCGCAAACAGAAGGTCCAACGAGGCCGCACCATGATGGCAGAAATCACCAGCAAACTGAAACAGACTGAAAACTGGGGATTGCCAGACATCCAAGCGCTGATTGGTAAGCATCAATCGATTGAACAGGAAGCCTTGCCTGCCGATGAACAAGCCGAATCACAAGCCTTGAAAGTCCGCCTGGAAGAAATCCGTGCGGCGGTTCAGAAAAGCCAACAGATTCCCAAGCAAGTGACACAAATTCTGGATCAATTGCAACAGGCATTGTCGCAGCCGGTGGCCCGGCCCGATCAACTGAAGCAGTTCAAAAAACGCTGGTCCCAAGCCACCCAGTCGATCCCCACCAGTGAGGTTTTCAGCACGGTTACACAAGATTTCAATGACGCCTGCCTGAAACTGGCTGAGAAAATTGAGCATTCGGCGCAAAAACGTGACCAAGCCGCCAAAGACGCGGTGGCCATGATTGAGCCCACCCTACAGGAAATCAAAGATGGTCACCTCACCCAGGCCAAAGCCATGGCCAATGAGTTGGCTGAGCTGAAAAAATTGGCTGGTTTCAACCATCCCATCATCAAACAAAACAAATACCCACTGGACAGCGTCTGGCAACAACTGAAAGACTTGAGAAAGTGGCAAAAATGGAGCAACGACAAAGCCCGACAAGACATCATCGATGAATTGCAGACCATGGTGGGGCAAGGACAACACCCCGATGCCGTCATGAAAAAACTGAAAGAAGCGAATGAGCGTTGGTACGCCTTGGAGGACATGGAAAAATTACCCGGTGACCGATTTCCCAGTCGCAACCAAAAAATGTGGCAAGCCTTCCGCGCCGTTTCGAAATCCTTGTTCGAGCCCACGCAGCCCTTTTTTGAGAAAAGGAATGAACAACAAAACGCCCACTTGGGCGACATCCAAACCCACATCGAAGCCATGCAGACCATCGATTTGGCGGAAGCCAGCGAGCGTGATCTGTCCCGCATGAGCCGACAAGCGATCAATTACCTCAAGTCTTTGGATGAGTTGCCCCCCAAACAACGGGGAAAAGCTGCCAAGAATTTGCGGAAAGCCATCAACCGCATCGACCAAAAACTGTCGGAATTTTATGCCATTGCAGAGCGCAAAAAATTAAAGTTGATTGAACAAGCCCAAGCCTTGAGCGAAGTGGAAGACATGGCTGAGGCGACCCATGCAGCCAAGCAATTGCAGCAACAATGGAAATCAGCCGGCATGGTGAAACAGCACCAGGAACGCAAGCTGTGGAAAAAGTTTCGCCAGGCCAATGATGCGGTGTTCAATCGCCTAGACCAGGCCAAACAAGCACAAAATGAAGCGCACCAAGCCCAAAGAAAGGCCGCCAATGCCTTCATCAAAACCCAGCAAAGTGCCTTGAAAAAAGCCCCAAACAGTGAAGCCTTGTTGCAGCTGCGAGCAACCGCCTTGCAAGGCTGGGATGCTCTGGATAAACCGGCCAAAATGCTGGATCATGAATACAATCACCTGTTACACAACATCGACCAAGCCATCAAACAAGCGCAATTCAAAGCCACCCTGCAATGTTATGAAAACAAGCAGCGACTGGATGGTCTTTACACCCAGTTGGAACAAGGTCAAATCGATGCCGCCGAATTTGAGCAGAAATCCAGCAAGTTGCTGGATGCTGACATGCAGTCCTTGTTTCAGCAGCGCAAGGCCAGCGAAGGATCCAATGAACAGCTGGCAGCGTTGTTGATTCAAGGTGAATTCATCACTGGGCTGGAAACGCCTGAGGATGAGCTGGAAGCGCGCATGGCTTATCAAGTCAAAGTGTTGTCACAGCGCATGGCCGGCGACAAAACACCTGACAACCACAACCAGGCAATGGCCTGGTTGGATCACTGGTATACCGAACCCAAAGCCGATGCCAGCTACCTCAAACAAAACCAAAAACGCATCAAGGCACTGATCAAAGCCATGACCCAATTGATGATGGAATGACCCACCAACAGCCACCAATTTCCATTGGACTTGGTGGCTGTTTCACAGACTGCTGCATGCCTGTCACCCGTGACCACAGCGGCACTTCATGACCATCTGCACATCTTTTAAAGCCCAGAACTCTCTACAATGGATCGGTTTTATGATCATACGCGAGGACACATGAAAAAGACCCTGTTAATCACTGGCTTGTCGCTGGGATTGGTGGCTTGCCAACCCAATGCCGTCAAGCAAACATCGACGGCCGATACCAACAACACCGTGGCATCCGGTATTTCTCTGGAGAACATGGACAAAAGCGTCCGGCCACAAGACGATTTTTACCGCCACATCAACGGCAAATGGTTAAAGGAGTTTGAATTACCGGCCGATAAATCCAACTACGGTGCGTTCACCAAATTGGCCGAAGAGTCCCGCGAACGGGTCAAAGCCATCATCAATGATGTCTCGGCCATGGACAACGCCCAAGGCAGTGCCGAGCAAAAGATTGCCGACATCTACCGTGGTTACATGGATACCGATCAAATCAATGCCCTGGGCATGAAACCCATCGCCGCAGAAATGGCCAAAATTGACGCCATTTCCAACCGCGATGAGCTGAGTGAGTACATGGGGTATGCCGATGTATATAGCGCCGCCCCTCTGGGCATGTTTGTGTACATCGATCAGAAACAATCGGACCAACACATCGTTTACATGGGTCAAGGCGGTTTGGGTTTACCCAATCGGGATTACTATTTCAAAGACGATGAGAAATCCGAAAACATCCGCAACAAATACCAACAACACATTCAAAACATGTTCGACTTGGCGGGTGTGGTCAATCCAGCAGCGGCCAAAGATGTGGTGTATGCGATTGAAAAGGACCTGGCTGAAGGTCAATGGAACCCCATCCAAAACCGCGATCGGGACAAGACCTACAACAAGATGAGTTTTGCTGAGTTTTCTGCGCAACTGCCCAATGTCAACTGGGATGCGTGGTTAACCCACTCCATGATTGAACAACCCGAGCATTTGGTGGTCATGCAACCCCCTTATTTGAACACCGTCAATGAGGTGTTGGCCAAATACAGCATTGATGATTGGAAGAATTATTTCCGTTGGCACATGCTGAGCAACGCGGCTGATTACCTCAGTGAGCCGTTTGAAAAAGAAGATTTCGCTTTTTATGGCACGGTATTGACCGGTACCACCGAGCAAGAACCCCGATGGAAACGTGGGGTCGACTTGGTCAACGGCTTGACCGGCGAATTGGTCGGCAAAGTTTATGTCAAGAAACACTTTCCACCTGAAGCCAAAGAGCGCATGGTGGATTTGATTGAAAACTTGCGTGATGCCTATGGCCAAAGCATCAAAGATCTGGATTGGATGGGCGATGAAACCAAAGTGAAAGCCTTGGACAAACTGGCCAAGTTCGATCCCAAAATCGGCTACCCCGATGTGTGGCGTGATTACAGCAACTTGAACATTGCCGGTGATGACCTGGTGGCCAACTTGAAAGAAGCCACCCGCTTTTTCACCCACCGCAATCGCAGCAAATTGGGCCAACCCATTGACCGCAATGAGTGGGGCATGAACCCACAAACGGTGAACGCCTATTACAACCCCACCAAAAACGAAATCGTCTTCCCAGCGGCCATTTTGCAACCACCGTTCTTTAATTTGGTGGCCGATGAGGCCGTCAACTACGGCGGCATCGGCGCGGTGATCGGACATGAAATGGGCCACGGTTTTGATGACCAAGGTTCTAAATATGACGGTGACGGCAATTTGAAAAACTGGTGGACCGATGAAGACCGGGCCAATTTTGAACAGTTGACCAACAAACTGGTTAAACAATACGACGCCTTCACGGTGGTTGATGGCACCCACGTCAAAGGTGAATTCACCCAAGGTGAAAACATCGGCGACTTGAGTGGTCTGTCCATTGCTTACAAAGCCTTCAAGGCCAATTACAAAGATGACCGCGTGATCGATGGTTACACCCCAGAACAACGATTCTTCATGGGTTGGGCCCAAGTCTGGATGCGTAAATACCGCGACGAAGAATTGTTGCGACGCATCGATGTCGATCCCCATTCACCTTCTGAGTTCAGGGCCAATGGCATTTTGCGTAACCTGCCTGAATTCTATGAGGCTTTCAATGTACAACCGGGTGATGGCATGTACTTACCACCGGAAGAACGGGTGAAAATCTGGTAAGCAGACCCGCTTCAGCAACACCCAAAAGGTGGACTTCGGTCCACCTTTTTCTTGCCATGGAGATTTTTTTGCAACCTTTTGCTGTCTCCTCCGTATAGCCAAGTATCATCCACTCAGAGGTCCCCAAATGAAACGATATACTTTGCTCATCTTCACCGCCCTGCTCTCAGCCTGTGTCGCCCACAACCCTGACCAGCAAGAAGTCAAACCCAAGCCGCGGACAGTCGCTGAAGCAGAAGCCGACCAGTCATCAGGTGTGATCGCGGTCACCGGCAACCGCATCAAGCATGAAGAGTCCTTAGGTGCTGCCAAAGCCGAACCGCATCGCCGCCAAGCCCCCATGGCCGTCAGTGCGGACTTATTTCACCAACCGATCCAGCCGTTGGACCGCGAAAATTACCACCATTTTGATGACCAAGTGGTGCAATCGGTGTTCAAGCAGCCCATTTCCACCTTCAGTATTGATGTCGACACCGGTTCATACGCCAATGTCCGCAGGATGCTGAACCAAGGGCAAATACCCCGCAAAGATGCGGTGCGGGTGGAAGAATTGATCAATTATTTCGATTATGCCTATGCGACCCCAGAACGCCAGGATCAGCCGTTTTTGGCCACCACCGAGTTGGCCCCATCACCCTGGAATGAACAGGCCCACCTGTTGCACATTGGCATCAAGGGCTACCAACCACAGAGGGCACAAAGACCGGCGGCCAATTTGGTGTTCCTGATCGATGTTTCCGGGTCCATGAACAGTCCCGATAAAATTGGCTTGCTCAAATCATCACTGAAATTATTGACCCGCCAAATGACCGCTGAAGACACCGTCAGCATCGTGGTTTATGCCGGTGCGGCTGGGGTTGTGTTGGAACCCACACCCGGCAACAACCAAGCCAAAATTGCCATGGCCTTGGATCAATTGACCGCCGGAGGTTCGACCAACGGTGCCGCCGGCATCCACTTGGCCTACCAACTGGCAGAGCAGCACAAGAAAGACCACGGCATCAATCGCATCCTGATCGCCACTGATGGCGACTTCAATGTGGGCACCACCCACTTTGAAGCATTGAAAGAATTGGTCGAGCACAAGCGGCAACAAGGGGTGTCGCTGACCACCTTGGGCTTTGGCACCGGAAACTACAACGACCATCTGATGGAACAACTGGCCGATGTTGGCAACGGCAATTACGCCTACATCGACACCATCAAAGAAGCCAACAAGGTGTTGGTCAACCAAATCAATTCGACCCTGTTCACCATCGCCAAAGACGTCAAAATTCAAATTGAATTCAATCCCAATGCGGTCAGCGAGTACCGCTTGATTGGCTATGAAAACCGCCAGTTGAATGAAGAAGATTTTGCCAATGACAAGGTCGATGCCGGAGAAATCGGTGCGGGGCACACCGTCACCGCCATCTATGAAATTGTGTTGGCCGGGCAAACCGGTTGGCTCAGCGAATCGCGTTATCAGCAACAACCCGTGGTTGATGCCCACAGCGATGAATTGGCGTTCTTGAAAATTCGGTACAAAGCCCCCGATGCCGAACGCAGTCAATTGTTGCAATGGCCCATCATGCAGCAAAACATCCGCTCATTGGAGGACGCCTCGAATGAATTCAAATTCGCTGCCTCAGTGGCCGCCTTTGGTCAATTGTTGCGCGACGGCACCTACTTGAACGCCTTCACCTATGACGATGTGTTGGACCTGGCCCGCGGTGCCAAAGGACCCGACGCCTATGGTTATCGGGGAGAGTTCATCCAGTTGGTTTCCCTGGCCAAAGGCTTGGTCAACTGATCCCCAAGCAGTACAATGGACCCAGGTAAGTCCAGGGTCCGGGCCTACCAGGCCATGGGAATTGAACTTCTCATGGCCTTTTGGGTCTCAATGCCACATTGGGCCAATGACCTTGAACACCTTCACTGAATGGAGCTTGATCGATGAAAGACGCCCCCAAAAAAACCAATCAATGGCTGATCTGGCTGCCTTTGCTCAGCTTGTTCGCCGCCACGGCTTGGTGGCTGTGGCCAAAGCCATCGATCACCACACCCAGTGACACCCATAAAGCGGAGCAGCGTGTGGAGCCCACTGTCACCCCCACCGATCAAGCCCACACCCTCGATGCCCCTGCAGCCACCACCGCCCCTCCCGTGCCATTGGATCAATTGGAACAAGTGATCGAACAACAAGGACACATATCCATCACCGGCCGCCCCATTGATGAAGCGTCATTGCGGGCCAATCAGCAGCGCTTGTTGGATGAGTTAAAAGGTCAGAAAAGGCCCATCAACCCCAGCACCATGAGTCCCCTGATGGCCCTGGAATATGAACAGTTTGGGCGTTATTTGGAACGCGGTGATTTCGCCCTGGCCGACCAGTTACTGACTGATATGCAAGAAAATTGGCCGGAGTACGATTACGAAGAAATGATTTATCAACTGGCCCTGGCAGAGGTCAATGCCGACCAGTGAACCAGGCAAGCCCTCAGCCACTGAAGGCTTGCGCCACTTGGCTGTTGGTCGATCGACCCAAAACGCTGGAAATCTGTTGCCCCACCTGAATCAACTGAGCTAAATCAATCCCGGTTTCGATGCCCATGCCATGCAGCATATAGACCACGTTTTCGGTGCTGACGTTGCCACTGGCACCGCGGGCATAGGGACAGCCACCCAAACCCGCCACAGAAGCATCGATCACCGCAGCACCCAAGGGCAGACAGGCGTGGATGTTGGCCAAAGCCTGGCCATAGGTGTCATGGAAGTGTAAGGCCAATTGTGCGGTGGGTATCTGTTCGGCACAAAGGCTGAACATGTGGGCGGCTTTTTGCGGCGTACCGGTACCGATGGTGTCACCCAAAGACACCTCATAACAGCCCATTTGGTGTAAGCGATGGGCCACTTGTGCCACCACTTTGGGATCGATTTCACCTTCATAAGGGCAACCCAACACACAAGACACATAACCCCGCACCTGCATGTCATGGGCTTGCGCTTTTTCCAGCACCGGTGCAAATCGAGCAAAGGATTCATCAATCGAACAATTGATGTTTTTTTGGTTGAAGCTTTCTGATGCCGCGGTGAACACCGCCACTTCTTTGATTCCCGCCGCGATGGCTGCATCCAAGCCCTTCAGGTTTGGGGTCAAGGCCGAATAATGCACCCCAGCAGCTGGCTGGATACCGGCACAGACTGCACTGGCATCGGCCAATTGAGGCACCCATTTGGGCGACACAAAACCGGTGACTTCGATGTGCTTGACCCCAGCGGCTTGTAAACCATGGATCAAAGCCAATTTGTCTTTCACGGCAATGGTTTGCGCTTCGTTTTGCAAGCCGTCTCGAGGTGACACTTCCACCAGTTTTATCCTTTCAGGCAACATCACACCGGCTCCATATCAACCAACACCGTCTCCGCCTGAACCTGATCATTGGCCTGGTGATGCACGGCCTTGACGGTGGCATCGGCCTCGGCTTTGAGTTCCAGCTCCATCTTCATCGCTTCCATCACCACCAAGGTGGTACCGGCACGCACCTGATCACCGTCTTTGACTTTCAATTCAATGATTTTGCCCGGCATCGGCGCGATGATGGCGTTGGCATCAGCCACCGAAGCCTTGGCCTCGTAATCAGGCAAAGAGAATTCATGGCGCAAATGGTTGTGCACCACTTGCACTTGATGGCGGTGGACATGACAGCGGTCTTGGGGACCCGGTAAATAATGGTCTTGTCCATTGATCAAATAGGCGTCGTCTTCCCAAGTGACCGTGAAATGATGCTCAGTGCCTTGGTGGAACAGCTGCAGCTGCAAGGGCTGATTGCCCTGTAAGCGCCAGCCGTTGGCTCGGTCCCAGACCCGTGCGCTGCCTGGTGTCGACAACAGATGATCGGCATAAATGGCGACCACTTCAGGGCTCAAGCTTGGCAGGTAGGCCAACTCACCCTGATCCAATGAATTGGTGTAAATTTGGTGTTTGAGGAAGGCTTTGGTCGACAACAAATGCGACAAAAAGCCGATGTTGGTTTTCACCCCAAACACCGCACTTTCATCCAACACTTGTTGCATTCTTTTGATGCAGGTTTTGCGATTTTTGGCCCACACCACCAGTTTGGCGATCATCGGGTCATAATGGATGGTCACCGAATCGGCGGTACCGACGCCCGAATCAACCAGCACGTGATCAGCCACCGCCAATTGAACCCGTTCCAACAGACCCGTTGAAGGCAGGTAGTTGTTGGTCGGATCCTCGGCATACAAGCGCACTTGGATGGCATGGCCTGACTCGTGAATTTCTGTTTGTTTTTTCGGCAGCGGTTCGCCTTGGGCCACTTTGATTTGCCAGGCGACCAGATCCACCCCAGTGATCAACTCACTGACCCGGTGTTCCACTTGCAAACGGGTGTTCATCTCCATGAAATAAAACGAGTCATCACCATCCATGATGAACTCGATGGTGCCTGCCCCCACATAATCAATGGCCTGGGTGGCCTTGACCGCTGCATTCAACATGTCGGTGCGGGTGGCATCACTCAAACCCGCTGCCGGGGCTTCCTCAATGACTTTTTGATAACGCCGTTGGGTCGAACAATCCCGTTCGAACAAATGCACCACGTGGCCATGTTGATCGGCAAACACCTGCACCTCAATGTGCTTGGGTTGGGTGATGTATTTTTCCAAAATAACCTGATCGTCGCCAAAAGCGTTTTTGGCTTCGCGTTGGGCGGATTTCAACTGGTCATCAAAGTCACTGGCCTGGTGCACGATTTTCATGCCTTTACCACCACCACCGGCCACCGCTTTGATCAACACCGGATAACCGATTTCAGCAGCCGCCTGGCGCAAAGTGTCGGTGCTTTGATCGGCCTCTTGATAACCCGGCACACAGGGCACATCGGCCTGCAGCATGGTTTGTTTGGCGGCGGATTTCGAACCCATCAAGCGCAAGGCTTCTGCCGGCGCACCAATAAAGATGATGTTGTGTTTGGCCAAGGCTTCCGCAAATTCAGCCCGTTCCGACAAGAACCCATAACCGGGGTGCACCGCATCGACTTGATGGATTTTGGCGGCGGCAATCAACTTGTCAATGTTCAAATAGGAGTCGGCCAAATTTGCGCTGCCCAAATGGCACGCTTCATCGGCCATTTGCACGTGCTTGGCATGGCGGTCAGGGTCGGCAAAAACCGCCACGGTTTTGATGTTGAGTTGGCGGCATGTGGCGATGATTCTGACGGCGATCTCACCGCGATTGGCGATCAATATTTTTCCAATGGACATGGTTTGCAAGTGCTGAACAAAGGCAGCCATTATACATCAAGCAGGCCGGCCTGGCGGCCTGCCTTGCGCCGAATATTCACCCCCAATGACGGTCTTTGCTCAAACCCAATCGTGATCCATGACAAGCGAAAATAATGCGGGTTTTGGCTGCTCACCCGCGACAGATTTGGTATGATGAATTGACAATCTGTTCTGGAGGTCATCATGAAATTGCGTCTTTTGATTTCAATCCACTGCCTGCTGTGGTCACTGCAGGTCTCGGCCAACACGGCTCCCAAGACCGACCCGGTACAGCCTCTTCATTTGAACACCCATCAAATCAGTGTCCAAGCCAAGCAACGGAGTGTCGCTGTGGCCCAACGTTGGCAGCCCAGCAAACACACGGTCTCACAGTTGTTAACCACCCCCATGGATGCCACGGTCAACATCCAGTCATTTCCCGATGTGATACGGGATGTGGCCGATGCCGTGCACCTCAAGAGCCATCAGGCCGTTGGCTTGACGCGTTATGAGATCATGGCCCCCGGAGCAAAAATCACGGCCCTGACAGACCAGGGAACGGTGACCTTACCACCACCCAATTTATTGGTCTATGGCGACACCGCCCAGGGTGTCAGCCTGGTGGTGAACCCAAACAATGGGGATGTGTCGGGCTTGATCAATCAAGCCGGCGTGACCATGGCCATCACAGGTAATTTACATCAAGGCATCGATTTCCAGCCAACCGACAGCGGCGTACCCACCGATCAGGCCAGCCAACAATGCCAGACCGCCCTGGCAGATCAACCGGGTGATCCTTTGGCCGACTTGCAAGTTGACCTGATGTCACAAACCTTGTCACCCAGTCCTCGCGGGGCGCTTGATTATCAGGCAGTGGTGGCGGTGGACACCGACAACGAATGGATGGCTGGCAAAGGCAACAACACCACCACAGCCACCAATTACATTGTTGGTTTGTTCAGTGACATGAACGTGTTTTATGAACGTGATTTGTCCTTGCGCCTGTTGATTGGCAACGTCAATTTGCGCATCGCCGCCGACCCTTTCCCCACCCGCTCAGACATCTTTGACTCACTGAATGATTTTGGTGAATACTGGCGGGTCAACAACGACGCCATCAGTCGCGATTTTGTGGTTTTACTCAGTGGTCAAAATATTGCTAACTTCTCTTTCTCTGGCATCGCCTGGATCAATCAATACTGCGAAAACGGCTTCCTGCAAGCCGGTGGCACCGAGACGGTGGGTAGTTACAGCGTCAACCGCATCGGCTCCAGCTTATCAACCGGCTTCACCGCTCAGTTTGTGGGTCATGAATTGGGCCATAACATGGGTTCACCACACACCCATTGTTATGTGCCTGCTGTGGACCAATGCTTCAACGGCGAAGGCGGTTGTTACGGCGGCGCTGTGTCTTGCCCTGGTGGCAGTGCTGGCACCATCATGAGCTATTGTCACTTTGGCGCGCCCAATGGCGCGGATTGTGGTTTGAATGACGATGAGTTCCATCCGACGGTAATCACCCTGTTGGATACCCGCATCGTCAGTAATTTCCCTTCGTGCATTGAGCCGTTGAGCGCGGATTTGATTTTTGCCAACTCATTTGACTGAGGGCCGTTCAGCTGGCCGGGCTTTGAGCAATGCCCGGCTTTGAATGGTTTTGCCATGAACCAAGTGATTGATCACCCCCCGCATCAGGCGATTCAAGGGCTTGAGTTGCTCTGCGGACAAGTCAGCCCCTTGGGTAAACAGCCGGAACACCGCCACCGTGCATTGGTCTGACTGCGGTTTGATGCCCAAGCCGTTGATGGAATCAAAAGCCAAGTGATCCTGGTCTTTTGCACCTTGAGGCAGGGTCAGCTCGTAACCCATGGCACAGTACAATTGCCACTCAAAACGACGCAGCAGCAAGGCCACGCTGGTGGCACTTTTCAAACCATCAATGGTCTGAGCATAACAGTGATAAATGGCTTGATTGGCCTCGTCGTGGTAATTGGACAACAACAGCAGTTCGTTGCAATACAACATGGCCACGTGGTTGGTATAGCCGGTTTTGAACGGCGCCCCCGGCTGTTCAGCCGAGACCAAGGTCTGCAATGCGGATCGACCGGTGAAACTGACCTCACATTCGATGAATGGCTGCAATTGGCCTTTGAATTTGGATTTGGGGCCGCGGCTGCCTTTGCCCAACACATCAACCACACCGTGGTGTTGGCTGAAAATTTTGATCAATTCGCTGCTGTCCTTATAGGGTTTCTTGTGCAGCACGTAGGCCCGGTCATGCAGCATAATCCCGGGGCGATTCAGTCTTTGAACTCATCGGTGTAACCCAAGGCTTCAATGGCCTTGATGTCGTCGGTCCAAGATGATTTGACCTTGACCCACAATTTGAGATTGACCTTGGCTTCGATGAACTGTTCGATGGCTTGTCTGGCTTTGATGCCAATTTGCTTGATGGCATCACCTTGGGTGCCGATGATGATGCGTTTTTGGTTGTTGCGCTCGACCCAGATGTTGGCATGGATGTGATGCATCCGTCCTTTGATTTCATACGCTTCGATGTTGACCGTCACGCTGTATGGCAACTCTTGATGGAACCGCTCCATCAGTTGTTCACGGATCAACTCCGTGATGAAAAATCGGGTCGATCGATCAGAAATCTGGTCTTCATCAAAAATCGGTTCGCCAACCGGCAGGTAATCATATATCACCTTGAGCAAGGGCTCCAAGTGTTTGTTTTTTAAGGCGCTGATGTAATGAATTTGATCAAAATGGTGTTCCCCAACCAGGCGTTCAACAAATGGCATCAGCTGTTCTTTGTGTTTTACTTTATCGATCTTGTTGATCACCAGAATTTTTTTGGCCGACGACTGCTGCATGACTTTGGCGGCCCGGCGGTCTTCATCGGTCCACTTCAAAGCTTCCACCAAAAACAACACCACGTCCACCCCATGCGATGAAGACTGGGCGGTTTGGTTCAAGTGTTTGTTCAGGGCGGTGCCTTTTTGGTTGTGAATGCCTGGCGTGTCAATGAACACCATTTGCGCGGCTGCGGTGCTGTGTATGGCCAAGATTTGATGGCGGGTGGTTTGTGGCTTGTGCGAGACAATGGACAGTTTTTGTTGCAGCACTTGATTGATGAAGGTGGACTTGCCCACATTGGGGCGGCCAATCACCGCCACATAGCCGGATTTATAAGACTGCTTGGAGTCTGGGTGATCCATGGTATCGGCGTCGCTCATTGGGCTTCGAGCCATTCAATGGCTTTGTTGGCTGCCGACTGTTCGGCTTTTTTGATGGAACTGCCGGTCGACTCAATTTTTAAATCCAATTCGGCCACCTGACAACTGACTTTGAAGCGAATTTCCTGTTCGGTCTCAGCGGCTTCCAGCAATCGATAACTGGGCAGTTGCAGGCCCCGCTGTTGCAGCCTTTCCTGCAGTTCAGATTTGGGGTCTTTTTTGATGATTTGGGGATCGATGTCTTGCAACCACGGCTGCATCACCGCTTCAATGAATTGTTTGGCTTGGGCAAAGCCTTGGTCCATCAACACCGCACCGAACACCGCTTCAACGGCATCGGCCAGCACCGAGGATTTGTTCACCCCGCCCGATTTGATTTCACCGGCCCCCAGTTTGATTTGTGGCCCCAATTGGTAATGGCGTGCAATCGCCGCCAAGGTTTTGCCTTTGACCAATTGCGAACGCAAACGAGACAGTTCACCTTCGGAAAGTTGTTCGAAGGTTTGGAATAAGAAGTCTGAGATCACCAATGACAACACCGAATCACCCAAAAACTCCAGGCGTTCGTTGTTGTTCTTTCCCGCACTGCGGTGGGTCAGGGCCTGATTGATCCAACGGGTGTCATGCCAAGTGACTTTTTGGCCCAATATGTTCAAAACGAATCGTCAGCTTAAAGAGTCACGCTTTCTTCGAACTTGATTTTGAAGGACAAATTACCGAGAAATTCTTTTTCCACCTCGTATTTGACCCGCAATTCACGGCCATTGCCACGGACCACCTTGAAGTCTTCGGCTTTGACCTGATCCACATAACTCACGTACAGCAATTTGCTGATGCGGTTTTTGATTTCACCGGGTGACAGGTTGGCGGCGCCTTCATTGGCCACGGTTTTCATGGCTTTGACCACCGACATGTGATCCATATAAACCGGCCCAATTTGCATCCCTGCGTACAGGAAAAAGCCCAGTACGCCCAACACAAACACAAATCCAATCAATGTGATCCCTTTGGCTTTTTTCAATGATTTCATGGTTTTACCTCGGTTATTTCGCTGAATTTGATATCTAATCATTCAATTATTATCAGGACACGGCCATTCATTGTCAAATGATCTTGGTACCGATGCGCTTCAAGCCTTCAAAAAAGTGAGGGATGCGCCAGTGCATCCAGATGAATTGCGCCTTTCCGACCAAATTCCGTTCTGGCACAAAGCCCCACTCGCGGCTGTCTTTGGAATTATCTCGATTATCACCCATCACAAAGTAATGCCCTTGAGGCACCACCACATTGGTGTGAATGAATGGGTTGTAGCGACCATTGATGGTCAGCATTTGATGGCCTTCTTCAGTCAGAAATTCGGTTTTTTCAATGTTGCTTCTGCGTTCACCATTGCGGTCCAAAAACCCTTCATACTGTCCATTAACCTCTTGTTTCACTGCCTCACCGTTGATGTACAGCATCTTTTTCTTGGTGTCATAAAACAATTCATCACCTGGCAGTCCCACCACCCGCTTGATGTAATCATCGCTTTGATCCGGAGGATATCTGAACACCACCACGTCTCCCCGCTCTGGGTGACCCACTTCAATGATGGTGTCATGGGTGACGGGCATTTTTAAGCCGTACGAAAATTTGTTGACGTAAATGAAGTCACCGGTCAATAAGGTCGGCATCATGGATCCCGAAGGGATTCTGAATGGCTCAAACACGAAAGTGCGAACCAGCAACACGAAGAAGAACACCGGAAAAAAAGAATAACCAAATGACAGGATGTGGGACATGATGGTTTTGTGTTCCGGCTCTTGGCCTTTGTATTTGAATTTTCCGATCAGCCACATCACAAAAGTGATCAGGCTGGCCAGGGTCAAAAATGCTTCAAAATCAAAGTGTATTTCATTCACAGGGTCTGGTCCTCTAATTGTCTACCTTCAACACCGCCAAGAAAGCTTCTTGCGGCACTTCCACCCGGCCGATTTGTTTCATGCGTTTTTTACCGGCTTTTTGTTTTTCCAATAGTTTCTTTTTACGGGTGGCATCGCCGCCGTAACATTTGGCGGTGACGTTTTTGCGCAACGCTTTGACTGTGGTGCGCGCAATGATTTGTGAGCCGATGGCAGCCTGAATGGCCACATCGAACATTTGTCGTGGGATCAGCTCTTTGAGTCGCTCGGTCAAGTCCCGGCCACGGCGTTGGGCATTTTCCCGGTGGGTCAGGATCGACAAAGCATCAACCCGGTCGCCGTTGATCAACACATCCAGGCGGATGAAGGGACCGGCTTGGTAATGGCTGAACTCATATTCAAATGAGGCATAGCCCCGGCTGACTGACTTGAGTCGATCAAAAAAGTCCAACACCACTTCACTCAATGGCAAATCAAAGCTCAACTGCACTTGATTGCCGAGGTATTGCATGTTTTTTTGTACCCCGCGCTTTTCGATGCACAAACTGATCACCGGTCCCACATAATCTTGTGGCAACAGGATGTTGGCGGTGATGATGGGCTCACGGATTTCATCGAACATGGCTGGCAGGTCAGCGGGGTTGTCCAACATCACCGTTGCGCCGGTCTTATCAACCATTTCGTAAACCACCGTGGGTGCGGTGGTCACCAAATCGATGTCAAACTCCCGTTCGATGCGCTCCTGAATGACTTCCATGTGCAACATGCCCAAAAAGCCACACCGAAAACCAAAGCCCAGGGCCGAAGAGGTTTCGGGCTCAAAGGTCAGCGAGGCATCATTCAAACGCAATTTTTCCAATGATTCACGCAAGTCTTGATAGTCATCGGCAGCGGTAGGAAACAAACCAGCAAAGACCCGCGGCTGCGACTCCATGAAGCCCGCCAGAGGCTCACTGGCAGGATTTTGGGTCAAGGTGATCGTGTCGCCCACTGGCGCCCCGTGCACGTCTTTGATGGATGCCGTTAAATAGCCGACTTCTCCACATTTGAGACCCGTTCCAGGGGTGCGCTTGGGGGTGAACTTACCCAGACCATCGACCTGCTGTTCACTTTTCAGCGACATGATCTGAACTTTGTCTTTGACTTTCAGTTCACCATTGAACACCCGGATCAAGGACACCACACCCAAGTAATTATCAAACCAAGAGTCAATGATGGAGGCTTGCAATGGGGCTTCAGACGAGCCTTTAGGTGCCGGAATCAAGTCCGCTATGGCTTCCAGCACCGACTCGATGCCTTGTCCGGTCTTGGCCGAGACCAACAAGGCGTCACTGGCGTCGATGCCTATGATTTCTTCAATTTCTTGTTTCACCCGCTCGACATCGGCAGAAGGCAGGTCGATTTTGTTGATCACTGGAATCACTTCCAAGCCCATTTCGATGGCGGTATAACAGTTGGCCACCGATTGGGCCTCCACGCCCTGTGCCGCATCCACCACCAACAGAGCCCCTTCACAGGCCGCCAGTGATCGCGACACTTCGTAGGAGAAGTCGACATGGCCTGGGGTGTCAATCAGATTGTATTGGTAGGTTTCACCCGATTGTGAGACATACTGCAGACTCACGGCTTGGGATTTGATGGTGATGCCCCGCTCCCGTTCAATGTCCATGCTGTCCAAGACTTGTTGGTTCATCTCTCGCTCGGACAAACCACCACAGATCTGGATGAAGCGATCTGCCAGGGTTGATTTACCGTGGTCGATGTGAGCAATGATCGAAAAATTTCGAATGTTCTTCATGGATGACAATGATACCAACTTCAATGTGAACGGGATTGGCTGTTCTCAGACCCCTGAAAACAACAAATCCCATGAGATTCATGGGATTTGTCGCTATTTTATACCAAAGCAGGCTCAGCGTTCAATCACTATAAAAGTATTACCGGGTCCGCGTTTGATCAACAGCACCAAGGGTTCATCGTCGTCCAGCTCATCGATGGCGTCACTGAAATCTGACAAGTTCTCCACAGCGGTCTTGCCGATGCGTTGGATCACATCGCCCACCCGCAAGTTGGCCCGCTCCACATCGCGATCGGTGATGTCGGTGACGATCACCCCGGTTTCGACCCCAGCCCGTTCCTTGTCTTGCTCAGACAATTTACTGACCGAAAAGCCGATGCCCGCTTCCACTTCGGGGTTCTCATCATTGCTGCCATTGGCTTGTTGGTTGTTATTGAACACGCCCAAGACAGCGGTTAAGTCTTTCACTTTGCCATCCCTGAACACCTGTAATGACACTTCGGTGTCAGGCATCACCGTACCCACCACCGGTGGCAATGACTGGCGGGTGGGAATGGATTTGCCATTGAAGCGAACAATCACATCACCCACTTCAACCCCGGCTTTGGCCGCGGCACTGCCTGGAGAAACTTGGTTGACCAAGGCACCCATGGGTTTGTCCATACCCAAATAATCGGCCATGGCTTGGTTCACATTGTCGATGCCAACACCCAACAAGCCGCGCTTGACCACGCCGTTTTTTTGCAGCTGATTGGCCACGTTCATGGCCACATCTATGGGCACCGAAAAGGACAAGCCCATATAACCACCGGTGTTGGAAAAGATCAAGGTGTTGATGCCAACCACTTCGCCATCCAGGTTGATCAAGGGACCACCTGAATTTCCGCGATTGATGGGCACATCAGATTGGATGTATGGCACATATTGTTGGGCACCGATTTGTCGGCCTTTGGCACTGATGATGCCTTTGGTGATGGAGTTTTCAAAGCTCAACGGAGAGCCGATGGCCATCACCCATTCGCCGATTTCCACTTCCTCATTCATCGCCAATTTGAGCGTGGGTAAGCCTTGGCCTTCTATTTTCAACACCGCGATGTCACTGGCTTCGTCCTCACCGACCAATTCCGCTTCAAATTCACGCCGATCCATCAAGGTCACAATGATTTTATCGGCCCCTTCCACCACATGGCGGTTGGTCAAGATGGTGCCATCGGCATCGATGATGAAGCCAGAACCACCAGAAACCCGGTCACGGTTTTGGGGTTGGTTGGGAAAACCAAAAAATCGATACAGGTCATTATTCGGATCACCTTCATCGTTGGCGATCTCCTCGGCATTGTCACGGGCCACAATATTGACCACCGCCGGGCCTGTGCGTTTGGCCAAATCGGTGAAATTCGGCAACGTCATCTCTGCCGCCAACGCCGTGAAACTGAATGACCACAAGATCAACAATGGAATCATTTTTTTCATGTTCAACTCCTTCATTTGGGTAATTGTTTGGTTGATTTTGCTTGCTATAGACTGCTGATCACAGACTAAGTGCTGATGAAAGGTAAAATCGTGACTTTTGGCCTAAATTTCAAGGCTTTAATGGAATTTTTTCTGCGCACCACCAGCGCCCAAGCCGCCACCCCGACCAACAAGCCACCCAAGGCCATGTGGTCCACCGGCCAAGCCATGATTTGGCCAGCCCAATGACCGGCACTGGCAGCCAACAACATCACCAGCAAGGGCAGCAAGTACAGCCAAGCACTGGAGGTCAGCAAATCATGTTGATCAATGACGAGGCGCACTTCTTGTTCGCTTGGAGTCGCGTGTTGTAACAGACCTTCGGGGTCATGTAATTGGTACTGGGGGTGCTTGAGTGACAGCTCAAAGGTGTGTTTTCGCATGGCGAACAAATCCACCAGGGGTTGGTTGCAATTCAGCGGACAGCCTTGACAGTTTTCGGTTTTGATGAGTTTCAAGGTGATGGTCCCTGCTTCACAGGCCATCACCTTGGCGACTCGATTCATGCTGGGAGTTTCATGCAGGTTGGCTTCAATCTTCCGCGGTGTTTTGCCGGTTTTGTTGTTGCGACTGGATGATCAAGCGGTTGGCATATTCGGCATTGTAATACACCGGAATTTGTGGTCGCTCATTGCTTTCCTGCAAATACTGTTGGATCTGCGGTGTCAATGACGGGTAGCGGGTATAGCCCATCGGCTGTTCCACCCGCACCACCTGGGCATTGGGTGGGTTGATGAATTGTTCAGCCGTTTTGGCATAGACCGGGCTGGCTTGTTCGGCGTTGGGGATGGCATTGCTGTTGTAGGTCAGCACCGCGACCCAAGCCACCGAAGCGGCAATGGCGGAGCCGGCGACGGCTTTGAGCCAACCATTGAATCGATTCGGTTTATGTTCCACCATCACAGGCTCTGCTTGTTGCAGTTGTTTGACCACCTGGGCACCCAAATTGTGCATCAACGGTGCGTCGTTGTTTTGTTGCAAGCTTGACCGCAGCATGTGGTAACTGTTCCAGCTGGCTTGCAAGGTGGTATCTGATTGCATGCGCTTCAGCAGGAAACGGCTGCAGTCATTGGGCAGTTCACCATCCATCAATTCAGAAATGTTTTGTTTTGACTTATCTGACATTTTGCTTTCTTACACTCTCTTCTTCTAACAACGGTCGCAAAGCCATGTCAATGGCATCACGGGCCCGGAATATTCTGGATCTGACTGTGCCTATCGGACAGTCCATTTCAGCCGCAATTTCCTCATAACTGAGGCCGTCCACCTCGCGCAGTACAATCGCAGTTTTCAAATCTTCAGGCAATTGAGCGATGGCCTTGGCCATGGTGTGCTCCAATTCGCCCCGGGAATAAACGGCATCGGGCGTGTCCAAACTGCGCTGGTCCTCATTTGAGCCGAAAGATTCGGCCTCTTCAAATTCCACCTGGGTGTTTTGAATGCGCCTTGATCTGGCCACCAGGTGGTTCTTTGAGGTGTTCACCGCGATGCGGTAAATCCAGGTATAGAATGAACTGTCACCCCGAAAATTGGGCAACGCCCGAAACACTTTGATGAAAACTTCTTGGGCCACATCTTGTATTTCATGGCGGTCTTTGATGAATTTGGCAATCACATTGGCCACTTTTTGCTGGTAGCGATTGACCAACAATTCAAACGCGGCCATTTTTCCTTGTTTGGCTTGCTCGACCAGCTCTGCATCCAATGTTTTTTCTGACATCTTATCCTGATTGTTCGAATTCATTTAATTGCCTGCTTGGACTGTCATGAACTGAAAATAGTTCATTGCGTTTTAATTATTTTTTAATATTTCGGCCCGTTGGGTCAGGATCCGATCAATTTCACTGGCTGGCACCGGTCGGCAATACAAATATCCCTGAAAATAATCGCATCCTTTTTGTGACAAATACAGTCTTTGTTCCTCGGTTTCAACCCCTTCTGCCACAATGTAATGCCCCACCCTTTTGGCCATGTCAATGGTGGCATCCAAAATGGCCTCGTCGTCGGGGCTCAAACCAATGTTTTTCACAAACACCTGATCGATTTTGAGGGTTTTGGCGGGAATTTTGCGCAAGTAATCCAGGGTTGAATGGCCGGTACCAAAATCATCAATGGATAAGGTACAGCCCAGATTCACCAGCTTCTTGAACATCAACAAGGCGTCTTTAACGCTCTTGAATTTTTCACTCTCGGTGATTTCGAAGTCCAGGTGTTTGGGATAAATGCCTGACTCATTGATCACTTCACTGATTTTCTCCGTCAGGTTTTTATCCGACAATTGCAATGGGGACAGGTTGACTGACATGGTCAACGGCAAATTGAATTTTCGTTGCCAGGTTTTCAATGTCTCACAGGATTTCTTGATCACCAACATGCCAATCTGGTGAATCAAATCCGATTGTTCGGCCAAGGGAATGAACAAGCCCGGACTGATGATGCCCAAGTCGGGGTGTTCCCATCGCACCAAGGCTTCAAAGCCCATGATGTCTTCGGTGGTGGCATCGATCTTGGGTTGGTAGTAGACATCAATTTGCCCTTCCTCAATGGCCAGCTGCAAATTCTTCACCATTTCTTCGTTCTGCTTGGCATGATCACCGTCCAGTGAATCCTGATACAAGGTGAAGCGGTTTTTACCGTTGAGCTTGGCATCATACAAGGCAATGTCGGCATGTTTGATCAGCTTATTCACCGTCTGCCCATGTTCAGGGAATTGGGCAATCCCCAAGGAAATGGTCAAATTGATCTCACTGCCATTTTTTAATTTGATGGGATTGGCCACGGCTTTCAAAATGTTGCTGGCGATTTGTTTGGTTTTTTCTGCGTCCACATCTTTGTACAGCAAAATCAAAAACTCATCACCGGCATAACGGGCGGCCACACCATGGGCATTGACGTGTTTTTTCAGTAAATTGGCGATGTTGATCAGCACATCATCACCCACATCATGACCCAAAGAATCGTTGATGACTTTGAAGCGGTCCAAATCCAGGAACATCACCGCCACATAAGCCGGATTGGTTTCAATGGTTTGTTCGATGGCTTTGACGATGTAGCGGCGATTGAGCAGATTGGTCAACACGTCATACTGACTCTCGGATTCGTGTGATTTTTGCAAGGCTTTGAAAGCCATGGATTGCTTATAATGCAACGACAGTTGTTGGAACAACAGTTTCAAGGTGGCCCATTGTTTCGGTTTTTTGACACAACCACTAACCATCAGTGCGTCACTTTTGTCATCCACCGCGCAATTGAAGACCACAAAAGTGTTGATCGAATAAAACTTCAAAAAGTCATCACCTGGAATTTTTTTGTGGGCTTCGTCTTCCACTGAGTAGGCCCGGGCATTCTGTAGCTTGCGGGTGACAAACTCATGTTGAGAACTGATGAACTTTTGCGCAAAATTACTCAATGAACAGTCCCACACCAAATCGGTGTATTGACCAGACCGTTTTTTCGCCACGATGAAGCAGAAATCAAAACTTGCCCATTTGAGCAATGTTTTCATGTCTTCAAGTTGCGCCTTGTTGTCGAAATCCAAGGTGGTAACCAAAGACAAAAAGTGCAGGAATTTTTGCTGATAGACCTGCTCAGTCCGGTCATGAAGTTCTGCCAAATAGTATGGATCATCACCGATGCTCACATAATTGATGCGCAATATCACGGCTTTGTAACCACTGCCAAGGTCAATCAACAGCCGTTCTTTGATTTGTCCTTGTTCGGTTAACGTGGCTTTGAGGTGTTCAATGGCACTGATTTCCTTGGCTTCAACCAATTCATACCAAATCTTGTCTTGCAACGCCTCCTGGTCCACAGCAAACACCGACTTAACCGAATCATTGACGTGCGTAATCCGATGGCTGTTGACATCAATCAACACCTGAGGCAAACCCGAAGGTTGAAAATACTGGGTCAGAAAAACTTCCAGCTCGTTGTGTTGGTGCACAACCGACTTGGTCGTGGACTCTGATGACTGTTCCAAGGCCACTTGTCTGGCCACCAGTTCCGATTGCAATATGGGGGAAAACAACAAGTCATCAACGTGGGATTGGATCTCCACAAACTGCTTGTGATTCAAATTGACTTGCTTTGAGACCAAACCCACCATATGCAAGGCTGGGAATTTGACTTTCAAATCCAATATCTGCTTATTGCTTTGCACCCATTGTTTGGAAATTTCAAACACCAAAACCGCAATGTCATCGTCTTCATTGGCCAACATGTCATGCATTTGAGCGAGATCGGTGGCGGTGTAAATTTTGTCAGCCTCCAAGCCATCAAAGTAATCAAAGAAAGCCAAGCGGTCTTTCTTCTCGCCACAAGCAATCAGGATGTTTTGATTACGGAAGCTCATTGGCACTGATCCACTTGCCATCCCGCAACACGTAGTTTCCATCCAGCCCCATGTTGAAATCTATGATCTTGCCATGGATGGCAAAAAACTGGTGGGAAGAGCCTTTGGGCAAGATGAACAAGAATTTAACGGCACCACTGAAATCGGGTGTGTTGCGAGAAAAAAACAATTTGGCTTCCAACCAAGTGTCTTTGTCATTGATCGGAAAAATGAATACCGAGAAGTGTTTCCTGTCACTGGCAAATTTAACAGCCGCGCTGAAATCTCTGGTTTTGGGGGGTGGCGGTTCGGAGCTTTTCAGGTTCATCAGGCCTTGTTCTTTGACCCACAAATAGGTCGCCCAACCGGTCCTCAATGACAAGGACTTCAAGCTTTTTGGTAAGCCCTCGACTGAATTTTTATGTACATACAGCGCTTGAGAGGCAGTCCTCAGCTCATCTTCTAAATTGAGTAATTCATGGCTGCTGAGAAACTCACTCATGTCACATGGTTAAGGATGGGATATCCTCTCCGCTGTATGGGGCCAGGATGGTGTTGATTTTGGTTTTGACCACTTCCATGTCGGCATCGTCATTGAATTGCACCCCAATGCCTTGAGATCGACCGCCTTGTGACCCTTTCGGGGTAATCCACACCACTTTCCCGGTGATGGGCATGCGCTCATCTTGATCCAAAGTGAGGATCATGAACACGTCGTCACCGATCTTGTATTCTTTGGTGGTTTTGACAAACAAGCCACCATTGTTGATGAATGGCATATAACATTGGTGCAACTCTGCAGCACCCTGGATGTTTAAAGACAATATGCCTTTTTTGGCCATACCCCCTGCAAATGCCATGGTTACCTCCCGTGATTCAGTTCGTTCTTTATTTCGATCAACAGCGACTCCAGCAACAACTGGGGTTTGATCTGGGTATTAAAGTTTAGCATAAACTGTTGAATCAATTCATTCAATTTAATAATAATATGAGTCACTTTCGGACTGTTCTTAATTATTTGATTTAAAGAATGATTGGCAAAAACTTCGTGAGACATGGCTTGCCACTGAGATTTCATCAGATGCAAACCATGGCGTTGCAACATGGACCAATCATTGAGGGTGAACCCCTCGTTTAATGATTTCGCCCCTTGCGCTGTGGAGATGTGCTCATTGAGCACCTGCACCAACACATCCAGTTGCTGCTGAAACTGTTGCAAATGTCCGGTTTCCAACAAGCTTTGACAAGTCATCGGCTGCCAGTCGGTTAAGATCAGGGCATCATTCACTGCCGCTTGATCTTGCCCTGTCTGGGCCGTCAACCAATCTGCCAATTGTTGCTTTTCGGCCGCATTCAACACCACATCCAAAGTGATGCATCGGCTTTTGATGGTCGGCATCAATTGGTGCCTGGATTCGGTGACCAAAAACAACAAACCACGACTGGGTGGCTCTTCCAAGACTTTCAACAAGGCGTTGGCGGCGGCGGTGTTCATGGACTCCGCCTGGTCGATGATCGCCACTTTGTAATCAGAACAATGCGGGGTCGAAGTGAAGAATTCAGTCAGTTCTCTGATGGCTTTGACTTTGATCAGGTTTTTCTCAGGCCTGACCCAGTCGACATCGGGATGGTGTCCAGCCGCCAGCAAACGGCAGTTTTGACAAGTGCCACAATGTCCATTTTGGTCAACACGACACAATAAGTCGGCCAAGATCTGCTGTAACAAATTATGTTTGCCCATACCGGGTGGCGCATTGACGATCACCGCTTGCGGTTTGTGGTCATTGGCCAGGGCCGCATGCCATTGGGCCAGGTGTTTTTCCAACCAAAATAATTTCATGGCTCAAGCCCTGTTTTAAATGCCTTCATGTGGTCGACAATTTGGGCTTGGACCTGGGCAATCGATTGATTGGCATCGACCAACTTAATGCGGCCGGGGTCTTGTTCAGCCCGTTGCAGATAGCCCTGCCTGATCTGCTCAAAAAAGGTCAGGTCTTCTTGTTCTATGCGGTCTTTGTCCGATCGCTGGGCGGCCCGCTGCAAACCAGTGGCTGGATCGACATCCAACAACAAGGTCAAATCTGGTTGGGTGTCTGCCACCACCCACCGTTCCAAAAACTCAATGGTGGACCAGGCGATGCCCCGGCCTTGCCCTTGATACGCAAAACTGGCATCCACAAAGCGGTCCGAAACCACCCATTGACCAGCCGCCAAGGCGGGTCTGATGACTTTGGCGAGGTGCTCATTGCGCGCAGCAAACATCAACAACAATTCAGTTTCATCGGCCAGGTGATCACTGTGCAACAACAACTCACGTATGCGCTCAGCATTGGCCTCGCCGCCGGGCTCACGGGTGGTGATGTAAGGTACTTGCCACGCATCCAATTGCGCGGTGATGCAGGCCATGGCGGTCGATTTGCCGGCCCCTTCAGAACCTTCTAAGGTGATGAATTGGGCGCCCATCACTCGCCCCGCAAATAGGCAGCCACGGCTTTTTGATGTTGCTCGTAAGTCTCGCTGAAGGTGTGCCCGCCTTTGTTGTTGGCCACGAAATACAGTTCCTTGCCCTGGTTGGGGTGGGCAGCAGCCACGATCGATGCGCCACTGGCCATGGCAATTGGGGTGGGCGGTAAGCCAGTGCGGGTGTAGGTGTTGTAAGGCGTGTCGGTTTTCAAATGGGCGGAGGTGATGTCACCCGCATAGGCCGAGCCGACACCATAAATCACTGTGGGATCAGTTTGCAATTTCATGCCTTTTTGTAGGCGTCGGTGGAACACCCCTGAGATGATGTTGCGTTCACTGGGCTCTGCCGTTTCTTTCTCAATGATCGAGGCCAAAATCAACAATTCATAAGGGGATTTGAGGGTGAGTGATGGGTCGCGGTTTTCCCAGGCTGTTAACAATGCCTCATTGAGGTCCTGGTGGGCCCGCTGCAACACATCAAAATCAACATCGTCTTTGGTGTACTGATAAGTTTCTGGTAAAAACTGACCTTCCAAATTGCCCGTTTGAATGCCCAATCTGTTTTTCAATTCACTGTCCTTGATGTCCACCAAAACCTGTTTCAGTGGACTGTTGAGAAACTGTTTTTTGATTTGTTCCCAGGTATGCCCTTCAACGATGGTGATGCTGTAGGTTTTGACCCGGTAATCATCGATGTAGGTGATCAATTCGCGTGGCGTCATGGCTTCAGCGATTTCAAACTCACCAGATTTGATGGCACCACCCAGGTCATTGAAACGGGCCATGATTTTCCAGTTCATTTCGGAACCATAGCCGCCTTGGTCATGCACCATGGCAACAAAGTCACTGTAATGACTGCCTTTTTCGATGTCCAACACCACCGGTAAATTCTTAAATACCGGGGTCAGCAAGAACTGCTGGTACTGCTGATACAGGAAAAATCCGACACCAGCCACCAACAAAATCACCACACCTGCAATGGACAACAATACTTTTTTCATGCATTCAATAACGCTTCCCAATACCTGTTTATTGTAGCGTGAACCGATGAGGAAGTGCCAAAGGAAATGCAATCTTTTGCGCCTGGGCCAATGACTTGGGACACCGCTGTGAAGCCACGCACCGCATTGCCCACCAACAGGCCATCAAAATCTGGCACTTGCTGCCAAGCAATCGCTTGTTGTTGTACCGCACACACACTTTTGAGCCAGCTCAAGGCCACGCCCTGGACGCCACATTGACTCAATTCTGGAGTCCATATCTGCTCCCCTTTGAGCAACAACACGTTTTGCTGGGTGGTTTCAATCACCTGGTCTGCCACATCCAGCAGCAACAAATCGTCGGCGGTGGGGTGTTGCTGCAATTCGGCCGACAACAACACCTGCTCCAGCCGACTGAGGTGTTTGAGTCCAGCCAGGTTGGGTTGGTGTGACAAACGGCCATTGGCGACCGCCAAGGTGATGGGATCCGCGGTGGCGGCGTTGAGCAGGTCATGGGCAGTCAACAGCCACTCAAAACGGCCCGTTTGTGGGCGATACCCGCGTTCCTCCCCTGCCCTGAAAACCAACAATTTCAACACCCCATCTGGCTCGGCACATTGGCTGGCGTGTTGTTTCAGCAACCGTTGCATGTGGCTGACATCCAGCGCGTCAAACAGCAAGGCTTCAAGCCCCTTTTGCAAGCGCTGCAAGTGCCATGACAGCAGGGGAATGCGGCCGCGATGCCAGCGCATGGTTTCGAACAAGCCATCGCCATACTGCATGGCCCGATTCAACAGCATATCAGGTCGACTGTGGTCAAATGAACTGGCAATGATCATGGCTTCCCGGATGGATTGTGTGGTTCGGTCATGACGGGTTGCAAGGCATTGATCATGCCCTGGGCTTTGTGCCGTGTTTCGGCCAATTCAGCGTCGGGGTCTGAATCAAATACGATGCCAGCGCCGGCATTGAAGTGGGCCTTTGAATCCAGCATGCCCACGGTCCTGATCAATATATTCAGGTCCACTTGACCGTTGTGGTTGATGTAGCCCAAACTGCCGGTGTAACAACCGCGGTCACGTTGTTCGATGGCATGAATGATTTCCATACAGCGTATTTTAGGACAACCGGTGATGGTGCCACCAGGAAACAAGGCTTTGATGGCATCGACCACCGTGGCGTCCGGTTTCAAAGTGCCTTTGATGTTGGACACAATGTGATGCACATGTTGGTAACTTTCCACCACCATCAACTCATTGACTGCCACGGTACCGGTGCGGCAAACCTTACCGATGTCATTGCGTTCCAAGTCGATCAACATGATGTGCTCAGCTTGTTCTTTGGGCGTCTCCAACAACTCCTTGATCATCGCCGCATCGGCTTGCGGGTCATCACCCCGAGGCCGCGTCCCGGCAATGGGTCGCGTTTCAATGACTCCATTTTTGATGCAAAACAAACGCTCAGGTGAAGAACTGACCACCGCAAAATTTTGCACTTGTAACAAGGCTGAAAACGGTGCTGGGTTGGCTTGGCGCAGGCGTGCAAACAAGGCCGCCGGGGTCACTTCCGGGGCCAGGTTAACCCGATATTGACGGGATAAATTGGCTTGATATATGTCCCCTGCCCGGATCAAGGCCTTGGCCTCATTCACCGCCTGAATGAAGTGATCGGCCGCATCCTCCTTCGGCTGCTCAATGGCCGCTCTGCAGTGTGCACTGGCCGCCGGGGATGACAGTTGTGCTTGAATCATTGCGGCGGCCGCAGACGACTCCGCCCACAAAGTGGTCTTGCCGGCAATTTGATCATGCACCAACGCCCCTTGACAATACACGGCCAAGGCCAAAGGCTCGGCACAGTTGTGCTTGATCAAATGCGCCAACTTCGGCTCCATAAAATAAGCCGACTCATAAGCAAAGTAAACCAACCACCCCCATTGAAATGGGGCGGAACCGGCCGTGTCATTGGGCGGGCCATCAATGCAAAGCAACAATTGCTCCAGCTGCTCACGATCATAGGCCAGCATTTCCATGCTGGGAGCCGCCATCAAGATGTCATAGCGGCCCAAGTGTTCATTGACCGATTGGCTTTCGAGTAAGGCAGGAAAAAAGCCTGATTGGGTAGCCGCCAAGGCCAACAAATCAGGCTTTGAATCAAGTTGAATCTCAATCAAGGTCGATCAAGCAAGGTCAACGGGCCGACAAGGCATTGAACACCAAAGAGCCGTTGGTGCCCCCAAACCCGAAGGAATTGGTGATCACCACACCCACCGGTGCATCACGGGCGGTGTTGGGCACATAATCCAAGTCACACTCAGGATCCGGATTGGTCAAGTTGATGGTGGGTGGCAGAATTTGGTCTTTGATGGCCATCACACTGAACACCGCTTCAATGCCACCAGCGGCACCCAACAAATGCCCAGTCATGGATTTGGTGGATGACACCGCCATGTCATGGGCATGGTCACCGAAAGCCACTTTGATGGCATCACTTTCGCCTTTGTCCCCTTGCGGAGTTGACGTGCCATGGGCATTGACATAGTTGAACTGATCGGCATTGAAACCGGAATCATTGATGGCATTGACCATGCAACGGGCCGCCCCTTCACCACCGGGTGATGGCGCAGTCATGTGGTGGGCGTCAGAACTCATGCCAAATCCAGACAGCTCGGCATAGATGTGGGCCCCACGCTGTTTTGCGTGTTCATACGCTTCAATCACCATCACACCGGCACCGTCACCCAACACAAAACCGTCGCGCTCCAGGTCCCAAGGCCGAGACGCTGCAGTTGGGTCATCATTGCGGGTTGACAAGGCTTTGGATTGTGAAAAGCCGCCAATGGCAATCGGAGTTGAGGCATATTCGGCACCGCCACAAATCATCACATCGGCATCACCGTAAACGATGGATCGGTAGGCCATGCCGATGCTGTGGGTGGCCGAAGAACAGGCCGAAACCATGGCCAAGTTGGGCCCTTTCAAGCCGTATTTGATGCTCAAATGACCAGAAGCCATGTTGATGATGGTGCTGGGAATGAAAAATGGTGAAATCCTTCTGGGGCCTTTTTCCAACCAGGTTTCGGTGGTGTTTTGGATGCCCAAAATACCACCAATACCCGCGCCCACATAGACGCCAATGCGTTCGGCATTGGCCTCGGTAACCTCCAAGCCCGAATCGACCATGGCATCATGACCAGCGGCCATGGCATAGTGGATGAATGGGTCCATTTTTTTGGCATCTTTGGCAGAGATGTATTCAGTGACATCAAAGTCTTTGATTTCTCCAGCAATTTTGGCAGCAAAATCGGTGGTGTCAAAATGGGTGATTGGTGCAATGCCACTGACCCCGTTGCTGATGTTATGCCAGGCTTGTTTCAGTGAATTCCCCACAGGCGATACGATGCCCATGCCCGTGACCACTACCCTGCGTTTAGTCATAGTTTGTCCCCGTCATTAAGTGGTTGCCCTGCAGTTGCATGGCATGATGTTGGTGTGGATTGAATGATTCCAGACCATAAAAACTGGAAAAGCCACGATCAGATCGCAGCTTTTCATTCAAATCATTCGGCAAAAAGTATCAGGCGTTTTCAGTTACGTAATCGATCGCTTGTTGCACAGTGGTGATTTTTTCGGCATCCTCTTCAGGAATTTCACATTCGAATTCCTCTTCCAAAGCCATGACCAGCTCAACGGTATCCAAAGAATCGGCGCCCAAGTCATCGACAAAAGAAGATGAATTGCTCAGCTCAGAAACTTCAACATCCAGATCCAACTGTTCAACTACGATTTCTTTTACTTTATTTTCTACGTCACTCATTGTGGTGTTTACCTATGTAAAAAAGCATATTGTATGCAAGGTTTATAAAATATTCCACCCTTATATTATGGCGGCCAAGGGATTATCAAGTATCCACCTGATATTTGTTTCAAACGTCTGTAACAGACAGCAGCCACTGCCCGTCAGACCTGCCTTCATGACATGTACATGCCGCCATTGACATGGATGGTTTCGCCGGTGATGTAAGCGCCGGCTCCTGAAGCCAAGAACAACACTGCCTGTGCAATGTCCTGGGTTGTGCCCAGGCGTTGCAGCGGCACTTGCTGCAACAAGCTGTCCCGTTGGGCCGCGTCCAACTCATCGGTCATGTCGGTTTGGATGTAACCGGGTGCCACCACATTGACGGTGATGCCACGTGAGCCGACTTCTCGAGCCAAGGACTTGGAAAAACCGATCAGTCCGGCTTTGGCTGCGGCATAATTGCATTGACCCGGGTTACCCATGTCGCCAATCACTGAACCGATGTTGATGATGCGCCCGGTTTTGGCTTTCATCATGCCACGGATGCAGGCTTTGCTCATCAAGTAAATGGATGACAAATTGGTGTTGATGACCTGCTGCCAATCGTCCAGGTTCATGCGCATCAACAGTTTGTCATTGGTGATGCCGGCGTTGTTGACCAACACCGTGGGCAGACCCACCGAGCCTTTCAGTTCAGCCATCAGTTGGTCGACACTGTCTGCATTGGACACATCCAACACCGCCCCACGACCACCGTGGGCCGACAAGTAGTCGGTGATCGACTCTGCACCGCTGGCCGAAGTGGCGGTCCCAACCACCACCGCACCTTGTTTGGCCAAAGTCTCTGCGATGTCGCGACCAATGCCACGACTGGCACCCGTCACCAACACCACGGTGCCAGTTAAATCAAATAAATCACTCATGTTCACTCCCCGATTAATGATTGAAACCCTTTGGCATTGAGCAAAGGGATGACTTGTAAATTGCGATCAAAACGTTTGAACAGGCCTGACAGCACCTTACCGGGACCGCATTCTGCGACGGTGTCCACGCCTTGGTTTTGCAGGGCTTGCATGGTCTCTGTCCAACGCACTGGGGCAAACAGTTGTTGGGTCAAGGCCGCTTTGATGGCCGCCTCACTCTCGTGGCTTTGCACATCGACGTTGTGCAACACCGGAACTTGTGGCGTTTGCCATTCGGTGGCATCCAAGTCCGCTTTCAACTGCTCAGCAGCCGGTCGCATCAAAGCGCAATGAGAAGGCACACTGACGGCCAAAGGCATGACTTTTTTGGCCCCGGCATCGCTGCACAATTGGCTGGCTTCAGTCACAGCCTCAGTTTCACCAGCGATCACGATTTGTCCGGGAGAGTTGTAATTGGCGGGGCTGACCTGGCCATTGGCTTGGGCACAAGCGGCTTCAACCGAGGCCTCATCCAAACCCAACACCGCGGCCATAGATCCCGTGCCGGCAGGCACCGCCTGCTGCATGTATGTGCCCCGTTTGTGGACCAACTGGATGGCATCGGCAAAGTCCACCGCACCGGCACAAACCAAAGCCGAATATTCGCCCAAAGAGTGCCCCGCCATGACGGTCACCTGAATTTCTTTTCGCGCCATGATGGCTCGATAAATACCCACCGAGGTGGCCAACAAGGCCGGTTGGGTCCATTGGGTTTGATTGAGTTCTTCGGCTGGACCTTGGTTGACCATGTTGAGCAAGTCAATACCGAGGACTTCGTTGGCTGTTTTCAAACAAGCGGTCACTTCTGGATGGTCCATCAAACCATCCAACATGCCAACCGATTGCGATCCCTGACCAGGGAATACAAAAGCGAGTTTATTCATTAGTTCTGTCGATAAATCAGTATTTAATCAGAGCAGAGCCCCAGGTGAAACCACCACCAAAGGCCTCCAATAACAACACGTCCCCACGTGCGATTTGACCACTTCTGATGGCTTCATCCAAAGCCAGACCGACCGAAGCGGCCGAGGTGTTTCCATGTTTGTCGACCGTGACCACCACCTGGTCCATGCTCATGCTGAGTTTTTTGGCGGTGGCGGTGATGATGCGCAAATTGGCTTGGTGCGGGATCAACCAATCGATGTCGGTCTTTTTCAAGCCATTGGCTTTCAGGGTTTCTTTGACAATGCGACCCAAGGTCATGACCGCGGTTTTGAACACTTCATTGCCTTTCATGCGGATTTTCAAACCGCCATTGGGCTCATTTTTCAAACCGGTTGAAACCCCCACGGTGGCATTAAGCAAATGATCGTGACCGCCATCGGCATGTAAATGGGTGGACAAAATGCCGGGTTCTTCACTGGCCTCCAAGACGATGGCACTGGCGCCATCACCGAACAACACACAGGTGGTGCGGTCATTCCAATCGACCATGCGGGTCAAGGTTTCGGTACCTATCACCAACGCCCGTTTGTGTTGTCCCGATTGGATGAACTTATCGGCCACACCCAGGGCATATATGGAGCCACTGCAAGCGGCGTTGACGTCCATGGCGGCAATGCCATTGCAACCCAAGCCTTTTTGAATCAAACAGGCGGTGCTGGGAAACACCAGATCTGGGGTGGTGGTGCCGACCACAATCAAATCGATGTCATCGGCGGTCATACCAGCAGCGGCCAAGGCTTTTTCTGCCGCAGCCAAGCCCAACGTTGAAGACGTTTCGCCTTCACCAGCCACATGCCTTTGTTGAATGCCGGTGCGATCTCTGATCCACTGATCATCGGTATCCACCATTTTTTCCAAATCGGCATTGGTCAGGATTTTTTTCGGCAAATGACTGCCGGTGCCACGAATTTTAGAATATATTCTCATTGAAGATTGTCCCACACTTATTTTTTCTTATGTTTGGTCTGATGTCCCTTGCTGGTGCTTGATGTATTTGGCGGTTCTCACCAAGGCATGGTAAAACCCATGTTGATTGCTGTTGCCATGTGCCTTAACCACCAGTCCGTCCAAGCCCAATAACAACGCCCCATTATATTGGGCCGGGTTGAAATTATCATCCTTATTTTGCCCCAACCACAGTGCTTTGAATCGTTGCCACCAACCCCGTTTGGGCGCTGGCTTGAACTGTTGCAACACCCCTTCACAGGCTTTCAATGTGATGTTGCCCACAAAGCCATCACAACAAACCACATCGGCATATCCCGCAAACAAGTGGGTGCCTTCACAGAAGCCCACGTAATTGAGGTCAGATGCCTGCAGCAGGCGATCAGCCTGTTGCACCGTGTCATGGCCTTTGATGTGCTCGGTGCCCACATTCAACAGCGCCACTTCGGGCTGGCGACCACATTCAAGCAGGCCCGGGGCCATGGCCGCTCCCAGTTCGGCCAAGGCATACAAGTCATCGGCCCGGTACTCCAAAGTGGCGCCAATGTCCAAAAACAATGTGGGTTTGGGCACCCCCGGCAACACCGTGGCCAAGGCCGGTCGTTCGATGGGGAAATCCGCCTTGAGCCAATATTTGGCAAATCCCACCAAGGCACCGCTGTTGCCGGCGGTCAGGATGGCGTCGGCTTGTTTGTCAGCCACGGCTTTGATGGCCATGGACAAACTGCTGTCTTGCTTTTTGCGCAAGGCCAGCAAAGGTGATTCATCCATAGTCACCTGCCCTTCGACCACTTGGGGCTGTAAGCGAGGGCCCAGAGATGGCAATGTGTCTTGCAAGCTGTCCAGGGTGGTTTGATTGAGGAACAGTTTGATTTCAAAATCAGCCTGTTCCGCCATGAATTGTTGGATGGCCAGAACGCGACTGAGTGGGGTGTCATCGCCACCCAATAAATCAATGGCGATCACCGGCATGAGATGGCCCCATTGGGTTGGTGCTGGACCATAACCCACAAACAAAAATGGGTAAAGAAATCTTTACCCATTGATGTATTGCAGTTCATGCGAGATTGGCTAGGTTGTGCCATCAGAGTTCAACTCACTCTTCGGTATCAACCTCTTTCTCGTCAAACTGAACGACTTCTTTGCCACGGTAAAAGCCTTCTGGGCTGACGTGATGACGCAGATGAGTTTCACCGGTTTCACTTTCGATCGATAAAGTGCGTGATTTCAACTTATCATGCCCACGTCGCATGCCTCGTTTAGAAGGTGTGACACGGCTTTTTTGTACTGCCATTTTGATTCTCCAAAATTACTTAATCTTTTGTTTTTAATTCTTTCAATGCAGCAAAAGGATTCTCAGTTTCCTCTGCCACTGGCTCACTGTCCTGATCTGCCAAGTATTGACTGTTCAATCGGGCCCCGGGTTTCAATGGAATGTCGGGGATTAACAACAACACCTCATCTTCCAACAAAGCCTTGGGATCAACCAGCATGTCCACCACCCATGAGGGTGACACATGGGCTTCCAGTTTAGCCTCGTCCTCCAACTCACTGATGAAACCAATGGTGTTGTTGGACTTGAGCTCAAACTCAAAAGTGTCCAGGCTGCGTTGACAGATCAACTCCAGCATCGCTTGAATTTGAATGGTTGCTTCTCCCAATACCGTTTTGGAATGTTTGAACTGGATGTCATAGTTGATTTCAGCCTCTTGAGAACTGATCAATTCTGACGGCATCCGGTCCAATTCTGACAGCAACAACACCCCATGCAATCGATATTCTTTCCTTACCGCTGCATTCAATTCAATTGAATCTGGTAGTGATTTAGCCATAGCCGGCGAATTCTACTGGTTTTGCCCGGTGATTGCAAACCAATTAACGAGTTTTTCTGAGACAATGATTATAACCAAAACCCTTGATAATTGGGGACTTTTACGCATTTTAGTCGGATTGATGACAAGCGCACATGGATTCAAAAGTGGCCCACAGTTTGATATCATAGAAATCCTTCTGCAATCGACGCCAAAGTGCCCATCCAAATACAACCAGTCAGCTACGAAAAACGCCTGCAATCCCGCGAATTGAGCGCGGTTGAATTGGTGGTGATTCATTGCACCGAATTGCCCGATTTGGCCATGGCCAGAGAATATGCCGAAAAGGTGTTGTACGACAGTGGGACCGGTAACTGCGGACACTATTATGTGGATCGCAACGGCGATGTTTTGCAGTGGGTGGACCCAGCCTTTGTGGCCCACCATGTCAAAGGCCACAACCTACAATCCATTGGCATCGAACTGGTCAATTCGGGTCGTTATCCTGATTGGCATGTGTCCACAGCACAAACCCCATCGGAACCATACCCGAAACAACAAATCGACGGCTTGGTGGGTCTTTTGCAACACCTGCAGTTGACTTTACCCAACCTCAAACACGTGGCTGGCCATGAAGACCTGGATCAAACACGCATTCCGGCCAGCGACAATCCGCAGGTCCAAATTGCCCGCAAAATTGACCCGGGCCCGCTGTTTCCCTGGCACCAAGTGATGCCACAAATCAACCTCATCAATATAGGCTCTCATGCAAAACAATATGAATGAATTGGATAAATTATTGGGTTATTTTGAACTGGAACACCTGGAAGTTAATTTGTTCCGAGGCCAGTCACTGGACATCGGCACGGGTCGCATTTTTGGCGGCCAAGCCTTGTCACAAGCCCTGAAAGCAGCTTACCTGACCACTGAAAACCAAGAGGTGCACTCATTACATGCTTACTTCTTGCGCGAGGGTGACTGCAATAAACCGGTGATTTACCAAGTTGAACGGGCCCGTGATGGTCGCACCTTCAGCAACCGCCGGGTATCGGCCATCCAAAATGGCAAACCAATTTTAATCTTGGCTTGTTCATTTCAAAGATTAGAAGCCGGGATGGAACACCAAAAGCCCATGCCTGCGGTGCCACTGCCAGATGAGTTGACCGAAAAAACCCTGATTCCAGGGGATAAAATCAAACACCTCTCGCCGCGGATGCGCCGCACGCTGACCACCCAGGGTCCCTTTGAATTTCGCTTTGTTGATGACGTCGATCCTTTTGACAGCGAACCCAAAGAAGCCATCAAGCGTTTGTGGTTCAAGGCCCGCTATCCGCTGGATGAGCCACAACTCATGCACCGCACCTTGCTCACTTTTGTGTCAGATTACCACCTGGTTTCAACCGCCACCTTGCCCCATGGGGTGTCGTATTTGGACCCCAAATTGCAATTTGCCAGTTTGGATCACGCCATGTGGTTCCACCGCCCCTTTGCCATTGACGACTGGTTGCTGTATGACTGTGACAGTCCCAGCGCATCGGAAGCCAGGGGCTTTGCCACCGGTCATGTGTTTGACATCCAGGGCAATTTGGTGGCATCCACCGCTCAACAAGGCCTGATGCGCATGTGGGAAGAAGCCAAGTCTTCTTGATCAAGGCTGCTTGGGGTCGCGGATGATGGCCCACCCCAAGTAGGCAAACACAATGGCCACCACAGGATTCAGTAAATTCAACAAGGCATAGGGTGCAAAATCAAGCACCGAAATGCCCAAAGTGGCCGCGTAAAAAGCCCCAGCTGTGGTCCAAGGAATCAGGCCTGCCAGCAAGGTGATGCCCTCTTCCACGGAACGCGACAACACCGAGGCATCAATGCCTTTCTTGGCATAGGCTTTGCGAAACACTTGGCTGTTGAGAATGATGGCAATGTAACCTTCGCCCAAGGCCGCCACCGTCATGAAGCCGGAGCCTATGGTGGCCGCCACCAAGGAGCCGGTGCGACGGGTGCGATCCACCAACCCGCCCAACAAGGCCATCACAAATCCAGCACCTTGCAAAATGCCACCCAAGGCAATGGCGATCAAGGCCAACAACAAGGTCCAAGCCATGCTGTACAAACCGCCCCGCCCCAGCAATTGATCGATGTTGTCGACACCGGTGTTGGTGGGACTGTTCTGCCACAAGGCATGGGCCAACTGTGGCACCGTTGCCTCTTGAAACAACCAGGCAATGACCACCGCCACCGCCACACAAGCCGTCATGCTCACCTCAGCAGCAACTTTGCGGTAACTGAGGAACACCATCACCACCACCGGCCAAATGGTGACCAGTGGGTTCAAATTGAATTCGCCAGCCAAGGCGGTTCTGATGGTTTCGATTTGTGCCGTTTGCGCCGCAGTGGTTGACAAGTTCATTCCCACCACCGCAAAAATCAAGGTGACCAACAAGAACGTCGGGATGGTGGTCATCATCATCGAACGGATGTGGGCATACAAATCGGTGTCCGCACTCATGGCCGCCAAATTGGTGGTGTCTGAAACCGGCGACATTTTGTCGCCAAACGTGGCCCCCGATACCACCATGCCTGCGACCCAGTACAGTGGCATGTCTTGCGCCAAACCAATGCCCATGAACACCACACCCAAGGTACCCACGGTCCCCCAAGAGGTGCCGGTCAACAACGACATCAAGGCACACAACACAAAGCCAACCGGTAAAAACACCGCCGGCGAGATCCAATCCAAACCGTAATAAATCAAGGTGGCCACCGTACCACTTTTCATCAAAGCCGCAATCACCAGCCCAATCAACAGAAAAATATATATGGCCGGTAAAGCCCGATGGATGGCACTGCTCATCATCTCCCGAATGGTGCGGTATTGATACCCCAGCACAGCGGCATGGATGGCGGCCCAAACCACCCCCACAAACAACACCACATGCAACAAGTGATCCAACACAAACATGCCAGCCGCGATCAAACCAAACAAGCCAGCAAACACCAACAAAGCGTGCCAAAAATGAACGTTCTTTTCAGACATGGAAATCCACCACATTAAGACCGATGATCAGTATATCGTCTTTTTCATCGCTCTTGGGGATTCGGCAAATAATGACACAATTTGATCCCCGCACCATTCCAATCACATGAAAAAAACGTTACAAGACACCACCCACGCGGTGAGGTGTCTGAGTGGTTGAAGGAGCTCGCCTGGAAAGCGGCCAAAAACATACTTTGGCGTTAATAGCGTATCGGGGGTTCGGAAATTATGTCAGGAACAAAATTTACCATTCACCTCCCTGTGAATGGCCCTACGGGTTGCATGAAAAAGTTTTCCCGAAACTTTTTTCACGTCAGCCCAAAGGGGCAAATACATGGATGTATTTGATAATCCCTCTCTGACATTTCACAAACTTCCCACCATTAAGCCATTCCAATCACATGAAAAAAACGTTACAATCCACCACCCACGCGGTGAGGTGTCTGAGTGGTTGAAGGAGCTCGCCTGGAAAGCGGGTATACGTTAATAGCGTATCGAGGGTTCGAATCCCTCTCTCACCGCCAATATTTGCATGCCGCTGGCATACAAATATTGGCAGTTCGATCGGGTGCCGAACCCGAGCTGGTTCGAAAAAAATGACAGGATCATTTTTTGACGCCGAAGGCGCCCGCAGGTTCAAATGCAGGACGCATTTGATCAATCCCTCCCCCAACAATTCTCACTCGCCAAACATCATCTATTTGCCGCTGGCATACAAATATTGGCAGTTCGATCGGGTGCCGAACCCGAGCTGGTTCGAAAAAAATGACAGGATCATTTTTTGACGCCGAAGGCGCCCGCAGGTTCAAATGCAGGACGCATTTGATCAATCCCTCCCCCAACAATTCTCACTCGCCAAACATCATCTATTTGCCGCTGGCATACAAATATTGGCAGTTCGATCGGGTGCCGAACCCGAGCTGGTTCGAAAAAGATGACAGGATCATTTTTTGACGCCGAAGGCGCCCGCAGGGTCAAATGCAGGACGCATTTGATCAATCCCTCCCCCAACAATTCTCACCCGCCAAACATCATCTATTTGCCGCTGGCATTGATACATCAGTGCATTTTTGGGCAGCTCGAACAGCCGCCAATCATCTATGTTAAGCCACAAAAAAAACCCGCCAAAGCGGGTTTTTTTATGCTCACATGGTTACTTCTATATACCCTTGACCAAATTGCCCAATGCCAATAAGGCAAAACCGGCGACCAAGACCCAGTATTCATAACCCGAGACCACCGGGATGGCGGTGACTTTGGCTGATACGATTGACAAAATGGCCAGGATGACTGCAATCAAAAAGACCACTTGTTTGGGTGCACTTAAACTCATGTTCACTCCTCTTTTTTTGGTTTGACTTCGACGTTTTTTTTGGTTTGAGATCAAATCCACCCTGGATCATGGCAAAAAATACTTGAGATTGCAAGCCATCTTTCAGTCTGGACCTGCCCCGATGATGGTTTGATAGTCAGGCATGTCCAGCAATTGTTGTTGGGGTATCGAGTTGAATTGATCTTGCAAAAAATGCACGGATTTCAAAATTTTGAAGGCATCAAACCACTCATGCACGAATTGTTGCCAACGTTGATTGGTTTTGGCTTGTGAGTGGTTTTTGGGCAACAATTGGCCCAATTGCCAGTATTGATTGAGGCCGTGGTCATCAGTTGGCAGTTGTTGGGATTCAAAATAATCCAACAGTTCTTGGCGCCATGACTGCAGCACATGAAAAATGTGTGGGTGGTAGTAAAGCACCGATTGATCGCGGGCTGCCGCCTGTTGTAGCCGCTTGATCGCTGGTCCGGTACCAAAGGGCACCCGATCAGACAGCCGGCTGCGAATGCGCACCACCACATCGGCCACATTCAGGACCGCTCCCACCTTGGCCAATTTGTTCAACAAATAAAAATCTTCGCCACCACTGCGACAAGGAAAACCCCTGACTTGCACATAGGCGGTGGCATGGACCACCAACGTGCTGCCCAATGGAATGTAGGCATATTGCGCACCCAGGAACTGCACCCCTTGCCGGTAGTAATGCAGCTTGAAATCATATTGCTGTTGCCAATGTTGCAAGTCAGGATCGTCGCTGTGGTGCTCAAAGGACAGGCTCAAGGCCGCTGCTTGTTGCGCCTGGGCGGCTTGGAAATAGTTGGCTGGCAAACATACGTCGGCATCGGTGCTGTGAATCCATGGTGAGTTGACTCGCCCCATCAACATCAGGCGCAGAGCCGTGTCGGCTGCAATTTTGCGGGCCAGGCCCACTCCTTTACTGGGGTCAAAGGGGTGTTCATTGAAATCCAACAACAACAAATCACAACCAGCCAAACCCAACAACAAATGATGCCCAGCCGCCAATGCATGTTGCCGTTTGGCCTGAGCCAAGCAATGTGCTTTGAGCCGTTGGTTTTGTTGTTGCCACGTGGCGCTTTTGTCATGGTCTTGAGGTCGATTCAGCAACACGATCAACAACACAGACGGGGTTACCTGATGTTGCATCAGGCGCTCTATGAAATCGGGCGCTTCGCCACAAACGGGTACCATCACCACCTGTTGCCACTGGTGTTCCTTGGCCCCTTCAAGGCAGTCCACATCGTGGCCATATTGGCTGAGGTATTGCTTGGCGGCTTGCCGCTGTGTTGGGGTCAATGCACGGCAGCCCGGAACGGCAACTGTTTGACGATTTCGGCTTCGGCATCCAACAATTCATCCAACCGATCCTGGACTTCTTGCTGGCCGTAATATTGATGGGCCAATTTCACAAACAAAGTGTAGTGGCGGTTTTCGGCTTTGGCCAAGCGCAAATAGAAGTCTTTCATTTTGGCATCGTCCAATGACTCACCCAGCAGGTGAAAACGTTCATGCCCGCGCTTTTCCACGATGCTGAATATCAGCAATCGATCCAACAAATAGGTGCGGCCATCCTTCCTGATCAGTTTCAACAAGGCCCGAATGTACGGATCCTTTTCATCATTGGCCTGTTGCAGCCCGCGATCCAGCATGATTTTCATGACTTCTCTGAAATGCGCCATTTCTTCCATCGCCAAATCAATCATGCCACGAATCAAGTCGGGTTTATCGGGATAATGTTGCACCATAGACATGGCCAAGGCCGCGGCTTTGCGCTCACAAGCCGCATGGTCTTGCAAGAAGGCATTGAAATCAGATTTGGCCACATCAACCCATTCGGGGGCGGTTTGCACCCGCAATTCGTATTCCATATCACTCATGCTCAGATCAGTCCCAGCTCCAAAGCTTTCAACACCGCACGGGTGCGGTCTCTGACGCCCAGTTTAGACAAGATATTGGACACGTGGTTTTTCACAGTGCCTTCGGCCACAAAGATGGAATTGGCAATTTCCTTGTTGCTGTAGCCACCGGCCATGAGTCGCAGGATCTCGGTTTCGCGGTTGGTCAATGGTTCCGGGCGTTCAAAACTGACGAACTCATTTTTCAAGCCTTCCACACTCTCTAATATGCGTTCGGTGATTTGTGGGCGCACGATGGTTTTGCCTTCGGCCACTTGTTTGATGCCTTCCACCAACTCTTCCAGTGGCACGTCTTTCAACAGATAACCTTTGGCCCCGGCTTTGACCCCGGCCAAGATCAATTCTTCATCATCAAAGGTGGTCAGAATGATGGTGGGCGGCAATTGATTGAGTTGCGACAACTCATGCAACACATCCAGTCCAGACATGCCGGGCATGCGCATGTCCAACAACACCACATCCGGGTTTAATTTGGGCACCAAATCTATGGCTTCCTGCCCAGATCGGGCTTCGCCAATCACTTCGATGTCATCGGCAATTTCCAACAGGGCTTGAACCCCTTGCCTGACCAAATTTTGGTCGTCTACCAGTAATACTTTAATCATTCGTTGTTATGCCCTCAACTGCCATTAAACGGGAAAAGTCAGGGTGCATTTTAACCCCTTTCCAGACTCATAAACACACTGACCATTCAGTAATTTAACACGTTCGGCCATTCCTGTCATGCCGTTGCCTTTTTTCGACTGACCCAAGCCTATGCCGTCATCCTGCACCACCAAAACCACGCTGTGTTCCGAGCGCGCCAGTTTCACTTTCAAATGGTTGGCTTGGGCGTGCTTCATGGTGTTGGTGATCAATTCTTGTGCACAGCGCAAAATGGTTTGCGCCAGCTTGGGGTCCTCCACCAAAAACTCATCAGGTATTTCTTGAGTCACATTGAGGCGAGGCAAACCCGACAACAACTCTTTGATCGCCAAGCCCAGGTCCAAGGTGCCAGATTGGCGGAATTTCCCCACCACCTCGCGCACATCAGACAACAACAAACGGGCTATCGAATGGGCCTTCTTGACATAGGATTGGGGCTTGCCATCGGTCATGTGAGAGGCCGCCTCCAAATTCAAAGTCAAAGCCGTCAGATGGTGGCCGATCAAATCATGTAATTCCCGCGAAATGCGCAAGCGTTCATTGATCCGGGAACTGTCAGCCAACAGCACCTGCGTGGCTTTCAATTCGGTGTTCAACATGCGCAGTTCTTCCTTGGCGTTTTGTTGGCGAAATGCCACCAAAGAGATGATGAAGGAAAACACCGAAACACCCAGGTAAATAAAGAACAACACATAAGACTGGGTGCGGTCTTCCAATTCACTGCCGATGTAACCAAACTGAAACCCAATCAACAAATTGCACACGGTCAAAAGGATCAGGCTTTGGCGCAGCGGAAACAGCCATGCCAACAACACCGAGATGATCAAAGCATAAAAAATGCCGGTGCCGCTGTCGGTGATGTGGTTGATCACCAACACCAACACGATCAACATCACGATGGACATCCAGGCCTTGAGTTTGAAGCTCATTTGACCGATGTTGTTGGTCACAAACCAAAACACCAGCCCAAACAGCACATGAGATATCAGGTAAACATTGAAGGGGCGATTGAAGCTTTCGTACTGCAGCAACAATGGGATCGACAGGCTGAGCCAGATGATCAGCCCAGCCAGTCGAATTAAGCGGATGTGTGAGTAGCGATAAACCATGCTTTATGCCCTCACTGATTGGTGCTTATTTGATCAAAAATTCGTCGTCACCTATGCGTTCCACCGCCCGGGTGATGGTGGTGTCGCCGACCAACCAAAAATAGGTGCTTCTGGCGCTGGTCAACGGCCGTTCAACCAACACCGTTTGATTCAACACGTACAGGATGTCATCTTCTTTGAGTTGGTCGGCCACGATGCTCAAATCAATGCGTTTGTTGCGGGCGTGTGAACGACGCAGGTCATCCTGATCTTCGATGTTGGTGTCCACCGCAACGAAATTCAGTTCAGTCGGCTCGACCGTGGCTTCGACCACGGCTTCCTGGCGCTCAGCTTTCGGGGTGTCTCCAGCCACAGCTTCAGGGTCTTTTTGGTACTTGCCACTGCCTTTTTCAATCAACTTGTGCTCTGCGGGGTCATAGGCTTCCTGCATCCAGAAGTAGATCACCACACCTTGATTCACAAAGCGTTTGATCAACACCACATCACCTTGGATGTACAAATCATCTTTGCTGGTGATGTTGGCATAACTCATTTCTTTTTCCACCCGTTTGGTGCGGGCGTAGCGCTTGCGCAAGTCTTCTTTGTTTTCTTCGGTGATGGCGGCATCACTCTCCTCTGCTGGCGCAGCTGGGGTGGCGGCCACCACCGGTTCGCTGACGGCTTGTGGGGCCGTTTCACGGACCGCCGGCTCGGGTTGGGCCACTTCAGTTCGGCTCGGTTCATAGGCCGAATCGGTGCTGCCATTGGCTGGCGGCACGGTGATTTGCATGTTGCTGATGCCTTCCAACAAGTCACTGTTGTTGTTTTCGAAACTGGTGTCACCAAAATCCGGTGCTTCCACCTCGGTGTCAATTTCTGGCTTGTCAATGATGACTTGTTTTTGTACCGGTGTGTCACTGCTGGATGACGATGAAATTTTTGCCACCTTGGCGCCTTTCACAGCGGTGATGGCAATGCTTTGGTACAGTGAATCTTTGAAGGTCATTTGCACATCACGCTCGCCGGTGTTGGTCAAACCATTGCGGATGGTGGCATGCCAGTCTTTGGGTGCAGTGACTTTTAACAACCAATTGTTCTTCGTGGCTTGGGCCCCAATTTCAGACATTTTGCTGCTGAAGTTGGGTAATTTGTACTGGTTTTCAGTCATGCCCCATGAAGGCAATTCGGCGGCAACAGTGAAGCTGCACAGCATCAGTACGCTGATCAATGTGTTTTGAATAAATGATTTCATTTTGAGTCCTCGATTCCCCCTGTGGTCAATTTTATCGGATCTAAGATGGCTTTGATTTCAGCCTCTGTCATGTTGGTATTTTCTAAAGTCACGTCCAGCACCGAACGTTTTTCGCGGTAAGCTTGTTTGGCAATTTTGGCCCCCAAGTCATACCCAATCACCGCATTCAATGCCGTCACCAAAATGGGGTTTTTACCCACATTTTCGCTGACCGCATCGTGGTTTACTTTGAAACCTTTGATCGCACTGTGCGCCAATTCGTGGGTCGCGGTGCTTAATATTTCGATGCTCTGTAATGCATTATACGCAATCACGGGTAACATCACGTTAAGTTGAAAGTTACCGGATTGTCCAGCCACTGCAATGGTGGCGTCATTGCCAATCACTTGGGCACAAACCATGGCCATGGCTTCTGGGATCACTGGATTGACTTTGCCGGGCATGATGCTGCTGCCGGGTTGCAGCGACGGCAATTCAATTTCGCCGATACCCGCCAAGGGACCTGAATTCATCCAACGCAAATCATTGGCAATTTTCATCAACGTGGTGGCCAACACTTTAAGCTGTCCAGACAGTTCAGTGATGTTGTCTTGGGCACTGATGCCGTCGAATTTGTTGACCATGGAACTGAATGTCACATCGGTTTCGGCACTGAGTTTGGTCGCAAACAAGGCGCCGAATTTGGGATCGGCATTGATGCCGGTGCCCACTGCAGTGCCGCCTTGAGGCAGTTGCGAAACGCGGGTCAAAGCATCTTGCAATCGTTGGATGTTGGTTTCGACCAAACTGGCCCAAGTGTTCAACTCTTGTGCAAAAGTGACCGGCATGGCATCCATCAAATGGGTGCGACCGGTTTTCACCACATCTTGTAAACTGGCGGCTTTGTCTCGGCACACCGACACAAAGTCCGTCAATGACGGCAGCAATTGGCGGGTCACCGACAACACACAACTCACGGCAATCGCCGTGGGGATCACGTCGTTGGAACTTTGCCCCATATTGACATGGTCATTGGGGTGGATGAACAACGCATCCGTGCTGGCCAGGTGGGAGATGACTTCATTGCAGTTCATATTGGAACTGGTGCCGGAACCGGTTTGGAACACATCGATGGGAAAATGGGCGTCCACCGCACCCGATTGCACCTGTTGTGCCGCCTGGGTGATGGCCTGGCAAATGGCCGGTTCCATGTGCCCCAACTCTTGGTTGGCTTCGGCGGCGGCCGCTTTGATCAAGCCCAAGGCGTTGATGAAAGCCCGCGGCATGGTCAAGCCGCTGATGGGGAAGTTATTAACGGCCCGTTGAGTTTGTGCCCCATACAAGGCATCGGCGGGTACTTGCAGTTCACCCATGCTGTCTTTTTCGGTTCGAAATTCAGTCATCGTGTCCGTGGTTAAAAAAAGAGCCGAAATTATACGCGTAAATGGGGTCCGATTGAATAGGTAAATGGGCCTGTTCGCTGCAGGAAGGGATGTTGGCGAAGAAAATTAACAAAGTTTTACTTCACGGCACAAATGTCTGACATTCGATTGCTTGAGCAACAATTTTTGTCAATCAATGACTCAAAAACTGGACCCAGGTAGTTGCAGGAACGCCAATTCTTCCTGGGTTGATTGGCGGCCCAAAATGGCGTTGCGATGGGGGTAACGACCAAAGCGATCAATAATGGCCTGGTGCTTAAGTTCGAAGTCCAGGTTTGACTCCAAACCTGGTTGGCTGAACATGGCCACCGCTTGCGTATGAATCAAGGCCGATTCACTGTGCATCAACGGCATGTACATGAAGGCCAGCCTGGCCGGTTGGGTCAACAAGGCTTGGTCGGCACCGGTGTCAATGGCCGCCTGAGTCAATGACACTGCCAGGTCATCGTGGGCAAATGCCGCAGCCTGACCACGGAACATGTTCCTTGGGAATTGGTCCAAAACAATGATTTCGGCCAAGCGACCTGGCGGCGTTGCGCGCCATTGATACAATTCATTGCGAATGGCCCGCTGGTACAAATCTGCAAATCGCAGTTCGATCAAGCGATCAAATTCAGGGTCTTTGACCCACCATTGTTTGGCGTCAATTTCTGCAAACCAGAATGACAACACCGCTGACATCTCTTTCACACCCAATCTCCTAACATGTGGTCGATCCATACATTGCCACTAAAAATATAAACCGAACCTTTAAATGTGCCAGGTGGACCACATATGAAAGGCTGGAACTTTTTATCTCACTTTACAATAGGAATTTGCACATGTCATTTGAATTACCCCAATTACCCTATGCCAACAATGCATTGGAACCCCACATTTCTGAGGAAACTTTGAATTATCACCACGGCAAACACCACAACGCCTATGTCAACAACCTCAACAACTTGGTCAAAGACAGTGAATTTGCCGGCTTGTCGTTGGAAGAAATCATCCTGAAATCATCTGGTGGCGTGTTCAACAATGCGGCTCAAATTTGGAACCACACCTTTTACTTCAATGGCTTTTCACCCAACGGTGGTGGTCAACCCAGCGGTGCCTTGGCGGACAAAATCAACGACGCATTTGGCAGCTTTGATGCCTTTGTGGAACAGTTCAACCAATGCGCCATGACCACTTTCGGTTCCGGCTGGGCTTGGTTGGTACAGGATCAATCAGGCGCTTTGCAAATCGTCAGCACCGCCAATGCGGGCAACCCCATGACCGATGGCTTGCACCCTTTGTTGACCTGTGATGTGTGGGAGCATGCTTATTATGTGGACACCCGCAACGACCGTGGCGGCTACTTGAAAAACTTCTGGAACATCGTCAACTGGGACTTTGTGGCCAACAACTTGAAATAAACGCGATTCCATATTCGCCCAAAAAAACCGCAGCTTATTGGCTGCGGTTTTTTTGGGTCAAGACCAAGCCCGATCAATTCACCACGGTGATGCTGGGTTCATCAGAACCTGACTCGTCATTTTGGTCGTCTTTTTTGCGGCGACGGAACAACTTGCGCGCACCAGTCTTGATGTCAATGCCAATGCCATACAGCGATGGCACCATCAACAAGGTCACAAAGAAGGCCATGAACACCCCAAAGGCCAGTGACACCACAATGGGTTGCAAGAAGGCTGCTTGAATTGACCGTTCCAGCATCATCGGCATCAAGCCCACAATGGTCGTCACCGAAGTCAGCAGAATCGGTCTGAAGCGCAACACCCCGGCTTCCACGATGGCTTCTTTCGCATCCATGCCCTTTTCCCTGAGCTTGTTGCAATAATCCATCAACACCAGGTTGTCGTTGACCACCACCCCAGCAGCAGCGGCGATGCCAAAGTAGGAGAAGATGGCCATGGTCATGTCCAAAGCCGCGTGACCGACGACGGCGCCCACGAATGCAAATGGGATGGCGATCAGGATCAATATGGGTTGCGAGTAACTCTTGAACGCCACTGCCAACAAGGTGTACATGGCAAAGAATGCCATGAAATACAAACCCATCACTTCTTTGATGAAACGGGCCTCACCTTCAGCCTGGCCCACCGAGCCACGGATGATGCCTGGATACTTGGCTTCCCAGGCTGGGTAGAAATTTTCTTCCAGGTCTTTGTTGATGTCACTCCTGACATCGTCTTTCAAATCCGCACTGATGCGGGCAGCGCGGTTACCATTCCAGCGTTGGATGCTCTTGATGCCAGGGGCATATTCCAGATCAGCCACCGCCATCAAAGGCACTTCACGACCATCGGTGGTGCGCACAAAGAAGTTATTCAAGGATTCAATGGAGCGTCTGGACTCCACCGGATAACGCACTTTGACCCGCACATCTTGTCCGTTTCTGGGCACCCGTTGCACTTCTTCGCCAAAATAAGCTTGTCTCACCTGTCGGTTGATTTCTGCCAACGACAGGCCCAATTTGGTGGCACCTGGCTTCAGGGTCAGGCGAATTTCTTCCGAAGCCCCTTCCAGGTTGTTGCGCACATCATACAAACTTTCATAGGTGCGCAACTGGTCTTCCAGTTCATTGGTGGCCGCCCGCAACACATCCAGGTCGGGGTGTCTGATGGACAGCTCAAAGCCAGGATCATTGTTGCCTTGGGTGTATTGCACCGACACCTCTTTGGCATCCGGCACATCCCCCATCAACTCACGCAAGCGCACCGAGGCGTCTTTGGCCGACATGCTCTGTACCGCTTCAGGTCGCGATTCCGGCGGGGTCAGCTTCACAATGGCGATCACGCTGTCGCGTCTGGAACGGGTGTACCAATTTTCAATCAAGCCGCCTTGACCATCGGTCATTTCGTTGACTTCATCTTCCAATTGTTTTTCGGCCGCTTGCAACTGCGCCAAAATTTCCAGGGCCCGACTGTACGGCGCCCCTTCTGGCAACACCACATTGACGATGATTTCATCGGACTCAATGTCAGGCATGAAACTTTTCTTCACCAAACCATTGCCGAACATGCCAAAACCGATGACCAACAGGCCAATAAAAAAGCTGGTGGTCAAGTAGCGGTTGCGCAAGGCAAACTCACCGATCTTGCGATAGTGGTTATGGGCAAAGTTGATGATGCTTTGCGACACCGCTTTTTGCATGCGACCCAAGCGGTTTTGGTCTTTGCGCGGTTTCATGGTCGACAAGTGAGCCGGCAAAATCAGCAAGGACTCAATCAAGGAGAATGTCAGGGCCAAAATCACCACCCAGGTGATGTGGCGGGTGAACTCACTGGTCGAGCCACCCAAAAACAGCCACGGCATGAAAGCCATGATGGTGGTCAAGACCCCAAAGATCACCGGTTTGGACACCAGCTGGGCGCCGGAGATGGCGGACTTGGTACCACCACCCAGACGGGTTGATTCGGAATGGATGCCTTCACCGACCACGATGGCGTCATCCACCACAATACCCAGCACCAGCAGGAAGGCAAAGGTCGACAACATGTTCAAAGAAACGCCAACCGTTGGCAGGAACACAAAGGCACCGGCATAGGCCGTGGCAATGCCCACAGCCACCCACAGCGCCACCCTGGGGCGCAAGGTCAACATCAAAATGGCCAACACCAGGATCAAGCCCATGAAAGCTGATGAGCCAATGGTTTCCATGCGGCCTTTGAAGTCTTCGGCTTGGTCATTCCACAAAGTCAGTTTGGCACCATGTGGCAAGGTGTCTTGTCGTTCAGCAATCCATTTGCGCACCGATTGTGAAGCGGTCACAATGTCCATGATTTCGGTGGTCATCACCTGAATCAACACCCCAGGTTCACCATTCAAGGTGGCCAAAATCGGGTTGTCTTCAAAGCCGTCAATAACGGTGGCCACATCACCCACCCGAATGACACCACCGTCATTGGTTTCTTTGATGATGATGTTGGCAAAATCGGCTTCGGTGTCGGCTTGGCTGCGAACTTTCAGTTGATAAGTACCGACTTCGGTTCTGACCGTACCGGATGATTGGTTCATCGAAGAATTGCGGATCGCGGTGGCCACATCAGAGAAGGTCAGGCCATACCGTTGCAAGGCGTCTTCACCTACCTCAATGGAAATTTCTTCGTTGCGGGTACCGAACAATTGCACCACCGTGATGGCCGGTAATTGGGCCACCTCACGGCGCAAGGTTTCGGCCAAGCGCTTCAACTCGCGCTCGGTCATGTCACCATGAACGGCGATGCGGATGAATTCATCGCGGTTGACCCATTGCTGCACAATTGGTTGTTCCATGTCAGTGGGGAACGACGAAATCGAATCAACACGGATTTTCACGTCATTCATGAACTGATTGAAATCAACCTGTTGTTCAGCCAGGATGTACACCTGACCTATGCCCTCACGGGATGACGACCGCACCCATTCGATGGCATCCATGTCGCTGACCGATTCTTCGATTCGGGCCACCAACTGTTCTTCCACGTCTTGTGGCGAAGCACCTGGCCAGGCCACGCTGATTTGTAAGCCAGGGAACCTGACTTGTGGATCCATTTCGCGTTCCATTTGGCTGAACTGGATGAAGCCAGCGACAAATATGCCGATCATCACCAAATTCGCAGCCACTGAATTTTTTGCCCACCAGGCTATCAATCGATTCATGCTGTTACCTCGCTCTCTTGTTCTTCACTGGTCTGTGCGCTGTTAAAGTTGAGCCAAAGATTCATTACTGGCGGCCTGGCCTTTGACCATTGGCTCCACCAACATGCCTTGGGCCGCATTGGGTAAGGTGGACACCGCCACCTTTTCACCCACACTCACACCACCGCTGAGCAACACCTGCTCTTTGGAAGTGGAAATCACTTCCACCGAACGGATGTCCAATTTGTTCTCGGCATCCACCACATACACTTTGTCGGCGTTGCGCAAGGCGTCCCGTGGAATCACCATGGCTTGAATGGATTCAACCCCTTCGATGTTGGCCTGGACAAACATGCCAACCGCAAATGGCACCCCGAAATCGGCGCCAGCGCCATAAGGATCTTGCACTTCAGCGATGGCGTATACCAAGCGGGTTTCTTGATCAAATGAGGCATTGATGCGGGTGATTCTGCCTTGCCAGCTGTGTTTGGAGCGGCCCATGTGAGAAGTGAATTCCACCGCAGGGCCAGCACCATTTTCAGCCATGAAACCCATCGGCAAATCCAACTCAGTCAACTGAATATCGGTCAGTGGCAAACGCACTTCAACGGCATCCACGGAAAACACCTTACCCAGCTGGGTTCCAGCGGTGATGTACTGACCCACACCGACCAAGCGGTTGACCACGCGGCCTTTGAATGGCACTTTGATTTCGGTTCGGGCCACATTCAATTGGGCTTCTTTCAAATTGGCTTGGGCCGCCCGCAATTGGGCTTTGGCGTCTTCGACCTGAGGCTTGTTCAAAGCAAATTCGGTCGGTTTGACGTTGCCATTCTTTTGCAGCCAGGTGTCTTTTTTCATTTCGGCATTGGCCAATTCGCGTTCCAGATTGACTTTGGCAGCCGCTACTTCGGCTTCGGCCCGCACCACCGCCACTTTGTAATCGGTGTCGTCGATTTTGATCAAAGTTGACTCAGGCTCAAACTGCGCCCCTTCGGCAAATGAATCAGCAATGCTGACCACGTGGCCAGTAACCCTGGAAATCAAATCAATTTCGGTTTTGGGCCGAACTTCGCCTTGGGTTTCAACATCGGGGGTGATGACTTCGCTTTTCACTTCGTCAACATACAGGGAAATCAGCCGCTGGGTGGGCTCTTTCTTTTCAGGTTCTGGCTTGGCGGCCGCCAACGCTTGGACCACGTAAACACTGATCACCAATACCAAGACAGGTGCAAGAATTTTGACAAATGTTTTCACGACTTTTCCTCTTATTTATGAAGGTTGATTGGCTGAGTAACGCGGGAAGATGGAGATAGTTACAATCAATTCACAAATCAGTACTTTTGGCACATAAGCCGTTTTAACTTGAATTGAAAGACTGATTAACGCCTGCCCACATCGTCTACTATTTATTATTTGAGCATGAACAGTTCGGTTGATTCATGGGCTGTAAGTCACCCATTACCGCATTTTTCGTAGGCCATAAGTCACGGTTTCTCAAGCAACCCTGACCAATGGCCTATCCCCCCGTGACGCAGATGGGTTATAGTGAATAGACCGCAATACCGGAGACACACCATGGCCGCCCCCCAAGACCAAGACAACCGCAACCTGCCAATCAAACTCGACAGCACCAGCAACGGTGAATTTGCCCCCATTCCCTTGGCCCAACCGCAAACCGAAGCCAACTTGTTGGCCCACCAGCAAGCCACCGAGCTGGCCAAAAAGTTGAACCAACCCAGGCGCACTTTCCTCAAATCCAGTTGCGGTGCCGCCGCCACTTTGTTGGCCTTCAACTCGGCATTTGCCCGCCATGGTTTGACCGGAGGCCACTATGCACTGTCTGCCGATGCAGCCACCGAAGGTGACCTGGCTGCCACTGAAGTGGACGGACAAGAATTCATATTTGATGTGCAAGGTCATTTTGTGAACCCCAACGGTGACTGGCTGAAAAAATTACCACCCACTGCCAAACCCCTGTCATTCATGCCCAAATCCCAATGTGATTTGGCTGGCCAAGACGGCAATCGCAGTTATTTGCAATGTTTGGGCAGTGATGAATTCATCAAAGACGTGTTCATGGATTCAGACACCGATCTCATGGTCCTGTCCTTCGTGCCTTCGGCACCTGACAATGAACCCTTGACCATCCAAGAAGCCGATGCCACGCGTCAAATCATTGACCAAATGGAAGGTGATCACCGTTTGTTGTTGCATGGCCGGGTCAACCCAAATCAACCCGGTGATCTGGAAGGCATGGATGCCTTGGCCGAGGAATGGCAAGTGGCGGCATTCAAAACCTACACCCAGTTCGGCCCAAAAGGCATTGGCTACTGGTTGACCGATGACGTCGGTCTGGCGATGATTGAGAAGGCCCAAAAACTGGGCGTCAAAAACATCTGCATTCACAAAGGCATCCCCTTTGGTCCCAAATCGTTTGAGCACAGTTTGTGTGATGACGTGGGCGCAGCGGCCAAACAATTCCCGGATATGAATTTCATCATCTACCATTCGGGCTTTGATCACGGCTTCACCGAACAAGCCTACACCGCCGACAGTGAAAACCGCGGCATCAATTCATTGATCCATTCGGTGCTGAAACACGGTATCAAGCCGGGTGGCAATGTGTATGCAGAACTGGGCAGCACCTGGCGGTTTTTGATGCGAGATCCCAACCAGGCGGCCCATGCCATGGGCAAACTGATCAAGCATTTGGGAGTGGAGAATATCCTGTGGGGCACCGATTCCATTTGGTACGGCTCACCACAAGACCAAATTCAAGCCTTCCGGACGTTCCAAATCTCAGAAGCCTTTCAGGAACAATTCGGGTACGCCCCGATCACCGCCAGTGACCGGGCCAAAATTTTTGGCCTCAATGCCACCAAACCCTACCAAATCAGTGCGGCCGAAGTGGGAAAATTCATCCAACAAGACAAGCTGGCTATGAGCAAACAAAATTATTTGAACCACCCCACCCCGCATTTTCAAACCTATGGGCCCAAAACCCGCCGTGAGTTTTTGAACTTGATGCGCTGGGGATAACAGCCCTTAATCCAGGTGCAGGAATTTGTCCTTTTTGGTTTTCAGGTAAAACTGATTGTGGGGGTTGTGACCGACTTTGATCGGCACCCGGTCGACCACCTGCACACCCTGTGACTCAATGGATTTGATCTTGTCGGGGTTGTTGGTCATCAAGCGCACTTGGGTCACAGCCAAATGCTGGAACACACCGGCCAACATGTCGTAATTGCGGTTGTCTGGGGGGTGGCCCAGTTGCACATTCGCATCGAACGTATCCAGCCCTTGATCTTGTAGGTGATAGGCTTTGATTTTTTCAGTCAAGCCAATGCCCCGCCCTTCTTGCCGCAAATAAATGATCATGCCCTGTTGGGCCTGAGCGATTTGTTCCATGGCATAGGCCAATTGCGGACCACAATCACAGCGCAGACTGAACAAGCCGTCACCGGTCAGGCATTCCGAATGGACCCGGGTCAACACCACATCATCAGTGCCAAGCGTGCCGTGGGTCAACACCAAGTGTTCTTGCCCTTGGTGTTCAAACACATGCACCACGAACTCACCATAGGCGGTGGGCAGTTGGGCTTGGGTGATGAATTCGATGGCTTCACTCATCCGACGTGATCCGAAATTTCTTTGCGCAGGCGCAGCAAGGCCACGGCGGCCTGGGCCGCTTCTTTGCCTTTGTTTTCTTTGCCCAAGGACTCATCAACACTGGACCGGGCCAGGGCCTGTTTTTCATTCTCTACCGTGATGATGCCATTGCCAATGGGGATGTTGTGGGCCAATGACACGTTCATGATGCCACGGGCACTTTGTTCACACACGTGATCAAAATGGGCCGTTTCACCTCGAATCACCGCCCCCAGGGCCACGATGGCCACATATTGGTTGGTTTGGGCCAGGTATTGGCAAGCCAATGGCACTTCCAGCGCTCCCGGCACATCATACCGTTCGTATTCGATGTTTTGTTGGTTCAAATAGTTGACCGCGCCTTGAAACAAACCGTCATTGATGTGGCGGTAAAACGGGGCGGTGATGATGGCTACTTTCATGTGTGTTCCTGTGCTCGCACGGTGCGGTTATTTTTTGTAATCGATGAATTCCGTGATTTCCAAGCCAAACCCCGACAATGCCGGGAAGCGGATCTCAGGGCTCATCAACTGCATTTTGCCGACATTCAAGGCCTTCAAAATTTGTGAGCCGATGCCGACATTCTGATAAGCGTAGGTGCCTTTGTTTTTGCGCTTACCGGCTTCTTCGATGTCGGTGGGTACCGATTCATTGGCGTTCAACACCACCATCACCCCGCTGCCATGCTGGGCAATGGTTTGCATGGCCCGTTGGGCCGTCCAGTAGTTGTCTGCCGAATCCAAGCCACGCAATTCTCGGAAAAAGTGGCCATACTGGACCCGCACTGGTACCGATTTTTCGGGTTGCAATTCACCCAGGTAAAAAGCCAAATGCTCGGTGTCGGTGATGCGGTCGGTGAATTTCTTGACTTGAAACTCTCCCCATTGGGTGTCAAAGCTGAACTCGTCTACCACCGAGACGGTGGTCTCGTTCATCATGCGGTATTCAATCAAGTCCGCAATGGTACCGATTTTCAGGTCATGTTGTTGTGAAAATTCGATCAAGTCTTCACGCCTGGCCATGCTGCCATCGTCATTCATGATTTCCACGATCACCGCCGCGGGTGTGCGGCCTGCCAATTGCGCGATGTCACAACCGGCCTCGGTGTGACCGGCGCGAGACAACACCCCGCCTTGTTGTGCCATCAGCGGGAATATGTGTCCGGGCATCACCAGATCACTGGGTTTGGCATCCACTTGCACGGCATCGATGATGGTTTTGTAGCGGTCATAGGCCGAAATGCCGGTGGTGATGCCTTCAGCGGCATCGATGGAGACGGTGAAATTGGTCGCCAATTGGGCGGTGTTGTGATCCACCATCAACGGCAATTGCAGTCGCTGGCACTGTTCTGGCATCAAAGTCAGACACAACAGGCCGCGGGCGTGTTTGGCCATGAAATTGACCACTTCCGGGGTGATGGCATTGGCGGCAATCACCAAATCACCTTCATTTTCACGGTCTTCATCATCCATCAGGATGACCATTTTGCCGGCTTTGATGTCGGCAATCAGTTCTTCAGTGCTGTTCAAAGCAATTGGTTGGTTTTGTTGGGCTATTTTCATGATGGCATGGTTCAGGATGGTTGCAGGATTTGGGCGAATTGGGGTTGCAGCATTTTCGCCACATAACGGGCAATGGTGTCAACTTCGATGTTGACCGCGTCACCGGGTTCAAGCCCGCCCAAGTTGGTGTGGCTCATGGTGTGGGGCACCAAATTGACCGTCAGCACTTGATCATCGATGGTGTTGACAGTGAGGCTGACGCCGTTGATGGTGATCGACCCCTTGGTCACCACATAGGGTGTTAAAGCGGCGGGAATTTCAAATTCAAACACTTCAGAACGGGCGCTGGGAGTGCGGCTCAGACATTGGCCTATGGCATCCACATGCCCCGAAACCAAATGCCCACCCAGCTGGTCTTCCAAAGTCATGGCCGGCTCCAAATTCAAGTGGGAACCTGGCTGCCAGTGAGACACGGTGGTTTTATTGACCGTTTCCACCGACACGTCCACCGCCACGGCATCACCTTCGATGGCAGTGACGGTCAAACACACCCCATCCATGGCGATGGAATCGCCCAGTTTGATGCGTTCTGGTTGGCTGAAATGGGTTTTGATCTGGAACCACAAGTCGCCTGATTTTTCTTGCCGATCAAGCACTTGGCCCAGTGATTGTATGATGCCTGTGAACATTACTTGTGTTTGATCAACGCCTGTGTGCGCCAATCGAGTCCCAATGAGGTTGTGGAGATCACTTGAATATGGTGGCGGTCGGCCATTTCTTCAATGTTTAATTTCAGCAATGGACGACCACTTGAACCCATCAACACCGGCGCGGTGTAAATCAACAGTTCATCCAATAATTGCTGTTGCAACATGGCACCGGCCAGGGTGGCACCGGCTTCCACCAGCACCTCATTGATTTCCAAGTGGCCCAAATGGGCCAGCAATTGTGACAGATCGACCCGGCCATCGATGGCAGGCATCACTTGAACATCGACCCCCAACTGCTTGAATTGTTTGACTTTATCACAGTCTTCTTGCGCCACCACCAGCATCACTTGGCCGGGTGGTTGCAGGATTTTGGCAGTCAAGGGCAGGCGCATCTGACTGTCCACCACCACCCTCAGGGGTTGATTCGGCTGGTCGATCAACCATTTGCGGTGTTTTTTGCGCAAATCTTCTGGGCGAAAATCCAATCGACAATCGTCTTGTAACACCGTTTCAATACCGGTGATGATGGCCCCACTGCGCCCGCGCCAATATTGACCATCGGCCCGGGCCGGCTCGCCGGTGATCCAAAAACTCTCGCCACTGGCCATGGCCGTGCGGCCATCAATGGATTGGGCCAATTTGCAGCGCACCCAGGGCAAACCGGTTTGCATGCGGTGAAAAAACCCCCGATTCGAGGCTTGACCTCGTTTGGCCAAGACCCCCTTGATCACTTCGATGCCGGCCGCTTGCAGTTTGTCATAGCCGCCGCCAGCCACCAGGGGATTGGGATCATCATTGCACACCACCACCCGTTTGATCCCAGCTTGAATCAAGGCATCGGCACACGGCGGGTTGCGTCCCTGATGGCTGCAAGGCTCCAGGGTCACATAAGCGGTGGCGCCAGCGGCTTGTTCACCAGCCTGCTGCAAAGCCAAGGCTTCGGCGTGGGGTTCTCCCACCCGCTGGTGAAAGGCTTGGGCCACAATTTGGTCGCCTTTAACCAAGACACAGCCCACCCGCGGATTGGCGCCGGTGGTGAACAGACCTTTGGCAGCCAACTTGAGGGCTTTTTTCATGTATTTGCGGTGCCGACTCTTGTGCTTCATGGGTGGGTCAAAGATAATGACTGCTTTTAAACAAACGCACATTTTACCAGCCTGTCCGCAGGCCTGCGAGTCAAAAACCCATGAACCCAGTCAATTACCGCCACATCATCGCCCAAGCCTTGTTGGAAGACATCCAAACCGGTGATTTAACCAGTGAAGCCATTTTCCCAGCCAGTCAACTCTGCACTGCCCAGTTGATCGCCAAACAAGCCGGGGTCATCGCCGGACTGGAGGTGTTCAAAGAGACCTTTTTGTTGTTCGATTCATCGGTCCATGTACAATTGAACTTCAAAGATGGCGAACGCTGTGAAAACCGCGCCGTGGTGGCCGCAATCGAAGGTCCGGTGTTGTCTGTCCTGGGGGCCGAGCGGGTGGCGCTGAACCTGTTACAACGGATGAGTGGCATCGCCACTTTGACCAATCAATTTGTGCAAAAAGCGCAAGGCAAATGCAAAATCCTCGACACCCGCAAAACCGCCCCCAACCTCAGGGTGCTGGACAAATGGGCGGTTGTGTTGGGCGGCGGCATGAACCACCGCCATGGTTTGTATGACATGGCCATGCTCAAAGAAAACCACATCAAGGCGGCCGGCGGCATCACCCAGGCGGTGAATAAGCTGCTGGAATACGACAACCACCAACGGCCCATCGAGGTGGAGGTGACCAATTTGGACGAGTTGCGCGAAGCCCTGACCTGTCCGGTGGACCGCATCATGCTGGATAACATGGACAACGAAACCATGGCCGAAGCGGTGCGCATCACGGCGGATAAAATCGACCTGGAAGCTTCCGGCAACGTCAACCTGGAAACCATTGAAGGCATTTCCTTGACCGGTGTGGATTTCGTCTCGATTGGCGCCCTGACCCACTCGGTGAAAGCCATGGATTACAGCTTGTTGGTGGTGTAAGCGGAGTCCCATGATGCAACAACCGAACCTGAACATCGCCTTGTCCCAATTGAACGTCAAAGTCGGAGACCTGGCCGGCAATCGGCGCTTGATCCTCGATGCCATCCAAGAAGCCAACAACCAAGGCGTGCACCTGCTGGTGTTCACCGAATTGGCCGTTTGTGGCTATCCACCCGAAGATTTGCTGTTCCACCAACAATTCCTCGATGATTGTTATGCGTCGATCAAGACCATTGCCGAACAGGTGGGCGACCTGGCGGTGGTCATTGGCTTTCCCAGGAACCACCCCAATGAACCGGAGTTGTTACACAATTCGGCGGCTTTGATGCAGGATGGCGAGATCAAAATGATCTACGACAAACACAAGCTGCCCAATTATTTGGTGTTTGATGAGAAACGTTACTTCACCCCCGGCAGTCATGACGGCATCGCCGAACTCACCCTCAATGGACAACGGCTGCGCATCGGCATCACCATCTGTGAAGACATTTGGTATGACGCCGAACCGGTGGCCCACCAAGCGGAACAAGGGGTGGACCTGTTGGTCAATATTTCAGCATCACCCTACGCCGCCGGCAAGATCGGCAGCCGCATCGATATGCTGCAATGGCGCGCCAAAACCTTTGCCACGCCTTTGGTGTACTGTAATTTGGTCGGTGGCCAAGATGAATTGATATTTGATGGCACCAGTTGTGCCTTGGATGCGGCCGGTGAGCTGGTCTTGTTGGCGCCTTCCTTTGAGGCCGCTTTCAGCACCGTCAATTTCGCCCACAGCCAGGGGCCGGTTGCCGAACCAGAAACGCCATTGGCTGAACTGTACGATGCTTTGGTGACCTGTACCCGGGACTATTTTCAGAAAAACGGCTTCACCCAGGCGGTACTCGGCCTGTCAGGCGGTATTGACTCGGCCTTGACCGCGGTGATCGCAGCCGATGCCATCGGTGCCGAAAATGTCACCGGCGTGCTGATGCCCTCGAAATACTCGTCGGATCATTCGGTGACCGACGCCCAACTGTTGGCCGACACCCTGGGCATCCACAGCCAATTGGTGCCCATCAAGCCCATGCACAACGCGTTCCATGAATTTTTGGAACCGCTGTTCAATGACTTGTATGACGATTACTTTCACCGCCAGACCGACGAAAACATCCAAGCCCGGATTCGCGGCGTGCTGTTGATGGCTTTTTCCAACAACAACAACGCCATCTTGCTGTGCACCAGCAACAAAAGTGAAACGGCTGTGGGCTACACCACCCTGTATGGCGACATGGCCGGTGGCTTTGCCCCGATCAAAGACCTGTTCAAATTACAGGTCTATGCCTTGTGTGAATACCGCAACGGCATCGATCCCGCCGGACCGGTGATCCCAGCCAACACCCTCAGCAAACCACCCTCGGCCGAATTGCGCCCTGATCAAAAGGATTCCGATTCCTTGCCTGAATACGCGGTGTTGGACGGCATCCTGGAAGCCTATTTGCATCGCCACAAAGACGCCGCACAGATTGCCAAAGCCATGAATCAGGACCTTGATTTGGTGATCAAGGTGCTGAAAATGGTGGACCGCAATGAATACAAACGGCAACAAGCGGCACCCGGACCGCGGGTGACGCAGATGGCTTTTGGCAAAGACCGACGGATGCCAATCACCAATGGCTTCAGGCACGATGCCAGCGACTGAAGGTCACACCCTGGTCTTTGGCCTCACCGCCGATCCCATCCATCGGGGGCATGAACAGGTCATCCACAACAGCTTCGCCTTTGCCCAGTCCCAAGGCTTACCGATCCAGCGGTTTTTGATGGTGCCCACCTACCAACCCAATTTGATTGCCGGTAAACAACTGCCCCGCACCGCATTCAACCACCGCCTTGCCATGTGTGAGCTGGTCGCCAAAGCAATGAGAAAACAGTTTAAATATCCTGTTTATATCACTGATACTGAAAAGAAATTATTTATTAAAAATGGCCAAAAAAGCTACAGCATCGACACCTTGGCGGCGATTGATGCCCCGGCCAAGCTGTTTGTGCTCAGCGCCGACCATTTTGCCGGTCGTTGGCCCAAATTCAGAAAATGGCATCGCTGGCAGGAACTGGTCCAAACCAATGGCCTGCTGATCCACCAACGCCCCGGCCATGGCCTCAATGCCACTTTCATCCAACAACTGCAAGCCATCAACCCCCATGTGTACGTGGTCAAAGACCTGCCAGCCATTGACGTGTCCTCCACCCAAATCAGACACACCGGACCGGCCATGGCCTGGCAGCAAGCATGGATCTCCGAACCAGTTCACCAGTACATCCTAACGCATAAGCTCTACCCATAAACGGAACCCAAAGCCCCGCAACGAGTCTATCCCTATTCTCAATCCACGGAATGGACTCATGAAAACAATCGTAGTATTAATCACAACCATAACACTGCTGGTGGTGATCATCAGTCAGTCATTCAACCACGTCACCACCGGCTCTCGAACCAAAGCCACCTTCAAGGAAAATGAGATCTTGCTGAAAAGAATGGCCATGGCCGCAAAGGCGCACTTGCACGACACCGGCCAATGGCCAAAACACCTTTCAGATTTGGTGCAAGCAACCACCAATGTCAATTGGCAGGGCCCTTATATCAAGGCCAAAGATTTGCTCGATCCCTGGGGCCTGCCTTATGCCTTTCAAGCCGACCCACAAAACAACTCAATCACTGTATGCACCCTGGGTTCTGATCAACAACCTGGTGGTGATTCTCTGGCCAGCGATGTCACCTTGCTGATGTAGGATGCCATAATGGAATACCATTATGATCGATTGTGTTTGCCTGAACCCACACAATGAAATTAATTGATACAGCAGTTTATTTCATCCTCGCAGTGGCATTGTTGCTGGCATGGCTGAATGCCACCGAGCGTAAATGTGCGAACAAACAAATCCAGAGTAAAGTTGAGATGCACCAACTGATTCATGCCATTGAATTGTACAAAACCGATACTGGCCATGACCCCACGAAGCTCATAGACTTGTCTGTCAATCCGCCCGTGCCAGGGTGGCTTGGCCCATACATATCTGAGAAGGAACTGGTGGACCCCTGGGGGCATGCATACCGGTATGTGCCCATACTTCAATCAGGCCAGATCATTTTGTACCACCTGGGTGCTGATGGCGAGGTCGGTGGGGACGGCGCTTTGCGCGATGGTTTTTTACTGCATTCCCCTGAAGGGACCCATGAATACATTGAGCCTTCAGTGATGCGTTGATTTCAGTCGAACATAGACCAGTACCCACACCCTGTTCAACCCAACCTCTACCATCAGACAAAAATGGGCCAAATGTCATATGTTTTATTCACGAAAGTCATAGTATAAAGTTCCCCGTGTTGATGCACCATGCCACTTGGCACCATGGGGCCTTGCTATCAGAGGCCACCATACCCCTTTGCCAGGTGGCACAACCAACCATTAATAACCGCATCACACATCACATTCATTAACAGAGGAGTAATCATGAATAAAAAATTTCTTACCCTGGCAGCACTGGGGGTCATCAGCCACAGCCTCGCTGCCGAACCGGTCACCATGCGCTCAGGCGTGTTGGTCGATGACCAGCAACAGCAAGCTTTGATCATGTTGCCCGAAGGCGGCATTGCAGCGCTGGACCTGAAGACCGGTACCACCAATTGGCGCACAGCCGCATCAGACAAGCCCATTGTGCTGAACGGCAATCAATTGTTGAGCCAAAAACAACACCAACAAAAAGGCAGCCTGTCACTGGTTTATCACGACACCAGCAATGGCCAAGTGTTGAACAGCACCGCTGTGGAATTACCCAGTGAGGTGATGGCCTCGGTGGTGGACGGTGCCGGTCATCAATTCAAATTGGAGCAAAGCACTCAGCAAGCCACGCAATTACACTGGAGTTATTCGGGTGGCACCGCCCAAGGCATGTCCCCAGATGTTTTGGAGCTGGGCAGTCAAAGAACCCCTGCCAGTACCAACAACAATCGCCAAAGCGGCGTCATTAATCTCAATATCACGGATTTGAGCATTGTTTCAGCCGCTCCCGCTGCCTTGGCACCGGTGGCAGCCCAAACAGAACAGGCCGTGCTGGCAGATAAAACCGGTCGGCAGTTTGTCTCACCAAAAGGACAATTTGTGTTGATCAGTGAACGCCTACCCAGCAACCAAGCCATCAAATACCGCTGGACCATTTACACCGCCAGCGGACAACAGCTGGGACAACTGACGGCACCCATGTCTTATGCGCCATTTACGGTGGTGGGAGACTTGCTGTTGTACATGACACCGGCCACAGGCCAGCTCAGCAATGGGGCCTTGATCAAGAACCCACCGCTGCTGAAAGCGCACAGCTTATCCAAACAACAACCGGTTTGGGAACACCCCGTGCGAGACCTCAAGTATTTTGGCCAAATGCCCATTTAACCCACCACAAAGTAAACGGAGAAAACTATGAAATTATCATCCATTAAATCATCATGGGTCTGTTTGACTTTGCTGGGTTCGGCAAGCACTGCCATGGCCCAAACCTTGACCTCAGAAGGGCCCGCGCCCTTTGAGAGCGGTCAGTCAGAAACCTTGAATCCCAATCAAGTGGGGGCTGTCAACGCCTTGGTACCACACCCCACTGATCCCAACATCATCTATGCGGGCACCGTCAATGGTGGTGTCTGGCGCACCACCATGGCCACCATCCCAGGCAACAACCCACCTTGGGTTTCGCTTACCGATGATCAGGAATCCTTGTCCATCCAAGCCTTGGAGATGGACCCCACCGATGGCAGCTTCCAAACCCTGGTGGCCGGTATTGGCCGGGTCAGCAGCATTGGTCGCATCGGCGGTTCCCGAACGGGATTGCTCAGAACCACTGATGGCGGTGACACCTGGTCAGCCTTGACTGACTTGGCGGGCAGCAACATCTCAGGCGTGGCGCCACGGGGCTCGGTCATCGTGGCCGCGGCCGACAACGATGACAACAGCGCGTCATGTGCTGGGACGGGGATCTTTCGGTCAACCGATACCGGCGCCAGCTTCACCCAAGTGACCAATGGCATCAGCGGTGGTTTGGTCGACGCCCTGGCCTCAGACCCTTCTGACAACGCCATATTGTATGCCAGCATCGTCGATGCCCCAGCTTGTGGTGGCACCTCAGGCATCTACAAGAGTGTCGACACCGGTGCCAACTGGAGCAAGATCAGTGACGCCACCATCGATGCCACCCTGGTGGATTCGGGCGGTACGCACGTAGAGATCGCGGTCGGCAACAACGACAACGTGTTTGTGGGCATCGCCACTGGCGGTCGTTTGGCCGGGGTGTTTTATTCAGACAATGGCGGAGGCAGTTTTGCCTCCATGGAGCTGCCTGGAACCTTTGAACCGGATGACTTTTTTGGTATCCACCCAGGCGGTCAAGCCAGCATTCACATGTCCATGACGGTGGATCCCAGCAATGACAGTGTGGTATATATCGGCGGCGACCGTCAACCGGCGGACAACAACGACGGCACAACCGGCCCCTTTGCCTTCCCCAATTCACTGGGGGCCAACACCTTCAGTGGTCGCTTGTTCAGGGGTGATGCCACGGCCACACCAGGCAGTCAATGGGAATCCTTGACCCACTCGGGCACCGCCAACAACACCGCGCCCCACGCCGATTCACGGGATTTGGCCTTCGACGCCAACGGCAATTTGTTGGAAGCCGATGACGGCGGGGTTTACATCCGCACCTCACCCAACAATGCCTCCGGCGATTGGATTTCCTTGAATGGCAGCATGCAAACCACGGAAATGCATTCGGCCGATTACGACAGCAACTCTGACGTGTTGGGTGGTGGCGCACAAGACAATTCTCAAGGCAGCCAAAACATCACCGGCCAACCAGAATGGACCGTCTTACTCGGTGGTGATGGCGGTGATTTTGATGTCGACGATGTGTCATTGGCTGGTGCTAGTCAATCAGCCAGATACACCAGCGCACAAAACCTGCAAGCCTTTATTCGCGTGGTACGCAATGCCGACAACAGTTTTGACTCGTTCACTTTTCCGGCATTGACTGTGGTCAGTGGTGACACCAACACCGTTGGTCAATTCGTCACCCCGGTTGACATCAACAGCCAAGATCCGGATCGTTTGGTGATCGGTTTTGCCAACAGCGTCTATGAATCATTGGACCAAGGCAACACCTTGAATCAAGTGACCCCAGCCGTGCGCGCTTTCGGCTTTGGTGCCAATTCAATTGCGGCTGGCGCCCCTGGCAATGCCGAGCTGTTGTATGTGGCCGCCGACACCGATCTGCTCAGACGCACCACCGCCGGTGGTAACTTGTCATCGGTATTCAGCTCACCCAACTTGGTGGCAGCGGTTTCCCAAAACGCCATCAACGGCGACCGAGCGGCCTTCGTTGAATTGTTTGGCGGGGTGTTCATCACCAACAACGCCGGTGACAACTGGACCGAGGTGACCGGTAATTTGACCAGCTTCAATCCCGGACGTATCTGGTCGGTGCTGCACGCTGGCAATCCTTTTGCTGGCGATGATGCGCTGTTGGTCGGCACCGATCGGGGCTTATTCATTGCCCAGGAAGACAGCGGCTTCAGCACCTGGACCGAATTGTCTGCCGATTTGCCCAATGCGCCGGTGTTTGGTCTGAAATATGATGCGGTGATCAACACCTTGTTCATCAACACGCTGGGGCGAGGCACCCACTCGTTCGAGCTTTTGTTTGAGGACACCGATTTGATTTTTGAGGACAGTTTCGAAGGTCCTTAAAGCCACCTTCAAATGACGTGGAAAACAGCCAACCACCACCTCAGGTTGGCTGTTTTTTCATGATCTGATGCCATCGTTGATCCTGCTGGTGTCAAGTTTTGCAACCACTGCTACATGGCAGCCAAAAGTTTCAGTCCTTCACTGATTTGCAAGCAAACTTTGTTAAATTTGCCAAGACCCGCCACAAGGGTCATAGTACCGATTCATCTGCATACATCAATAAGGACATATTCAAATGGAACACTTGCCCCTCACCCTCAATGGACAATCTGTCTACGCCACTTTCGGACAACGTTTGGGTGCGGCAATCATCGACATATTGATCGTGATTCCCATCGTCATCGCGGTCCAAGCCATCAACAGCCAAACTTATGGCGCGGAAGTGGCCATTGAAGTGCTGATCACCGTGCTGTCACTGAGCTATGCGGTGGCCCTGAACTATTTGTATGGTGGCACCATAGGCAAATTGGTACTGGGTATCCGCATCACCCACATTGATGGCAGTCGCATCAGCCTCAAAACCAGTTTCATGCGGTCATCGGTGGATATTTTATTGAGTGTGGTCACCGTTTATGTCTTTGTGGTGACCCTACAGGGGCTTGATCTGAATGCCTATTTTGCCAGTAACTGGATCAGATAGGCTGAACTCATCACTGAGAACTTTCCAGCTTGGCACCATTGGACCGATGCCATCATGATGGTCTGGTATTGGAGTGAACTGCTGGTGATGCTGACCAATGAACGGCGCCGGGCATTGCATGATTTCATCGCCGGCACGGTGGTGATCAAAAAAGCATTCCTGTTGGATCAAGCAGCGGTTTGAAGCCCTGACCGAACCGATTCAAGGCCACATCGCTCAATTCGCTCGGCTGATGGGGGCTTTGACACCGCCTAAAATCATCGAAAATTACTATTCCAAGTTGCGGCGCTGTTCTATAATCATAGAATGAAACAATTCACGGTACGCATCAGAACTTCGCTGCCACTGATCCTGTTGACCCTGCTGTTGACTGCCTGTGGCTCCTCCTCACGCCTCAACCTGAAAGCCAGTTATACCGAACAAGACATCTACCATGACGGCCTGTTTGGTGCGCCCACCCAGTTGATCAACTTGGATGAGGTGTTTGCCCTGACACCGGCTCAACGCGAGGCCTTTTTGAAAACCTTTCACAGCAAGGAATACCGCAAGCTGTCGGACAGTCAGCGGATATACAAATTCCTCGAACACCAACTGGATAATTTCAACTTCCATTCCAGAACCCTGGTTGCCACCGACGCCATGGCCCAAAATGCTGGCAATTGCATGTCACTGGCGATCTTGACCCGGGCCCTGTCACAGTTGACCCATGTGGGCATCAGTTATGAATTGGCCAGAACCCCGCCGGTGTACCAGTTGGAAGGCAATCTGCAACTCAGCTCGCAGCACATCCGCACGGTGGTTTACAACAAAACCGCCACCACCACCAAACAATTCGTCAAACCCAACGACAAGGTGCGCATCGATTACTTTTCGACCTTGGGCTCACGCACCCTGAGGAAAGTCAAAAAACAAGAATTTCATGCCCTGTTCTACAGCAACCGGGCGGCCGAAGCGATGATCGATGGCGACCACAATTTGGCGTATTGGAACCTGAAAGAGGCTTTGCACATCCAGCCGGACAACCTGGTGGCCATCAACATGCTGGGCGTGCTGTATGACCGGATCGGTGCCAATGAGTATGCCGAACGGGCCTATATCTATGGTTTGTCCTTCAGCCAGGGACATTTGGAGTTGATGAACAACTACCACAAATTCCTGGTCAATGCCGGGCGCTTGAATGAAGCCCAGATGATTGCCAACGAACTGGAAAACTACAACGACCCGGACCCGTTCAAATGGCTGGACCTGGCCAACCAGGAAATGGCCCAAGCCAATTACCGCAAGGCCATCAAATTTTATGAAAAAGCGGCCGAATTGGCCGATTACATGCACCAACCCTATGCCGGTATTGCCAAAGCCAGCTTTGAACTGGGTTTGAATGCCCAGGCCATCAGGGCCATGCAGCAAGCACTGGAAAATTCACACACCGCACAAACCACCTCGATTTACCAGGCCAAGTACGACTTAATCAAAGCCCAAAAGAACCTGAATTGATGCGAACAGCAACTCGGAGTGGGCCATGGTCATGGTAAACTGCGGGCTGTTCATTGATCCAGGAAATAATAGTGCAACACATCATTTGCATCAGCAACCAGACCGTGGCTGACGCCTTACCGGGCGAAGGCTTCATCCAAACCGAAGACAACATCTTTGACCTCGCTCAATTGTGGATTGGCCCCAGGCCGCATTTGGAAGAGGATGAGAATTTCAAACAAATCATTCCTTACGTGATCCTCTCTTATCAAGGCAAAATCGCCGTCTATCAGCGCACCAAACAAGGCGGAGAAAGCCGCTTGCATCATTTGAACTCCATTGGCTTTGGCGGTCACATCGATGCCTTCGATTTGGCTTACGATGAAACCGGTGTCATTGACTTGGATCGCACCATCGAAACATCAGGTCAGCGGGAAATTGACGAAGAATTGAACATTGCAGGCATCACCAGCAAAACGCCCTTGGGCTACATCGTCGACAACAGCAACCCAGTTGGACGGGTGCACATTGGGGTGGTTGAACGCTGGGAATTGGCCACCCCAGAGATTCAAAGCAACGAAGCGGAGATCGAAGTGCTGGGTTTGTTCGCGCTGGATGAGTTGCAAGCCATGACCACCGACATGGAAAACTGGAGTCAACACGTGGTCAATGGTTTGACCGAATGACCCTTCATCACTCTTGGGCGTATGGCTTGATCACCGATTTGGCCAAAACCTGGCCGGTGTAATAACCGGCATAAGCCACCACAAACCACACCCAAACCGGCGCGCCATCGACTTTGTTCAACCAGTAAGCTGGCCAGGCAATGGCGGTGATGAAGTTCATCAACGAGTTGATGAAAAAGTTGACCACATCACCAACACCCAAAGCCGCCAGGGTGTCTAAGACAGTTGCTTCACTGGTCAAGAAATCCACCACTTCCCAGAATTCGACCACCAGGTAGGTCAACACCGCCACCACCCCATAAAAACCGCCACCGAAATCGACCCACTTGGACATCATCACATTTTGCATGGACCATTGTTGCTGCTTGAGGTCTGCTTTGACGCGTTTGCGGGTGGCTTTGTCGGGCTTGTCCATGGCCGTTACGGTGTCGGCTTGTGATGATTTGAGCATCACATAAAACAGCACAAAACTGATTAATCCGGTGCTGACAAATGCCAAGATGAGTTGCCCAATGGCCCAAGTCATGGCGATTCCTCAGTCAGCGCTGGCTGGTAAGCGGTCAAACACATAGGGACCCGCGGTGGCGCCCCATACCTGTTGGTCATTGGCATCCCAGCCTTGGTCCCAGCTGCTGATGCCCGTGGCTGTGATGGTCACCTCCGAAGTGGCATAAGTGGCCCCGCGCAAGCTGCTCAGGCAGGCCTTGTCTTGGGTGCTGCCCTGATATTGTGCCGCCCCGTCAAACTGCAAAATCACCGCACAACCGGTGCGCAACTGCAAGTCTGCCACCGTCACATCAGCCAACAGGCCTGGGTCTTCATAGGCGCCGATGACGGCTTGTGGATCCGGCAGTTCATATACAGCACTGGCAAAGCGCCCATCTGCCATTGGCGTCACCCGATAAATCCGTTGGCGATAAGGTTGTTCAGGTCGGGTCCCGACCGCTTGTTCCACATACAGCCAATGACCATCCTCGCGTTCGGTCCAGATGGGCTTCATTTTCAAGCTGATGTGAAAGTAACGGTCATCTTGACTGGCTTGTTGTTCACTGCTGAAGGCCCCTGACATCCAGGCCACCAGTTGAGTCAAGGCCGCTTGATCATCCTGCACAGCCGGTTTTTCAGGTTGGCACCCCAACAACAACATGGCGCCTGCACAAAGCCCTAAGAATCGAATCATCATGCCCATCATCTGTCATCAAAAGGGCCATTTTAACACCAGAAAACGGCCCCATGGGGCAACTATTAGGCCTCAATCTTCTTCGTCGAAACCTTCGATTCGATGGTAGATCACCAGCGAATAAATCACCGGTATTAAAGCGCCGGCCATGATCAGTGTGGTCAACAGCCAAAATGGCCAATGCATCAAGCCGCCCACCAAGGTCAGGATCCCGGCCAAGATAAAAGTCCACGAACCCAGGCGGTGGGTCTTGTACCACACTTCATCCGAAGACAAGGTCCATGGGGTGCGGATGCCCAGAAAGAAATTCTTGGGCACTTTGCTGAGGTAGTTGCCAATGATCAAAAACAACACCCCCACCCCGACCATGACCCACTGATTCATGTCAATGGCGCGATCCATTCCGGCTTCAAACGACAACACCATGATGCCCAAATAAAACACCGCCATCACCAAAATGATGATTTCATAAACTTTCTGGGCTTGGTTCAGCTTGAACCCTTTGGGCGCGATTTTGGGCAACCACAGCAACAAGGCACTGGACAACAAAGAAATGATGGGCAACAAAAACACCCCCCACGGCTTACTCATGTAGCCATCGACTTCACCATGGACATTCCAATGGGTGGGGATCTGTTCTGGTAATTTCGGCTCATACCAAAACGCCACCACCCATGTGATGGCCACCACCGCGACCAAAGACCCGAGGATTTTACGGTTTTTCATGTTCATCTCCTTTCAACAACTGATTCATCAACAACAGCAATTCTTCCAACACAGAAAGGTTCAGCGTGTATATGCGCTGCTGTCCTTGTCGGCGCACCCGCACCAACTCTGCCTGCTTCAACACATTCAGGTGGTGCGATAAGGTGGCACCACTGAAATCAAAATGGGCTTTGATGGCTGCCACCGACAATTCCCCTTCTTTCAACAAATTCAGTATTTTGCGTCGTTGAATGTCGGCGATGGCGGTGAACAGCGAAGCTTGTTTGGGTGTTTCTTGCATTTTATTTAGATTATCATCTAATTATCTATTTGTCAAATCGGTATAATGAACCCATGCCAAGCCTATCATTGCCTTTGACAACCGAATGAACCATGGAAGCCACCGCATTTTACAGTGAATACCTCAGCTTGTTTTTGTCGCTGGTCATCGCCGGAACCGGTTTAAAACTGGCCATCCAAAAACACGACCCCAAGACCTACCAAGTGGGCGACAAATCCTTCTCAAGACAAAAAGTTCACACCACTGCCACCTTGTTGTTTTTGGGCGTGGTGATTCAACTGGTGGCCAATGCCATGGCCAATCTGGATGGGCGAGAATTGCTCTTGGATGAAAAGGTGATTGGCGCCTATGCCTTTTCACTGGCCGTCTTGATTTTCAAAAATTGATTCGCCAGACGAATTCAACCCGCTTGCATCGGCCCTCATACTAAAGGCTAATACCACGCCCCCAGGGATTTGCCTAACATGTCTCCCAAAGCACACAGGAGGCAACACATGAAACTCAAGAAAAAACTCTTAACTGTGGCCATCGCCACCACCTTGGTGTGTGGGGGTGCCCAGGCCAACGATGAAAAGTACCAACAACTGGAGGCCAAAATTGCCTCTTTGGAGGCCATGTTGCTGGAATTGAAACAAGAATTGGGTCAACGTCCAGCGGGCGAACCCAAAACCGCAGCCCAGAACACTGCCAAAGATGATGCTGGCGAGCAACACAGTTACCAATTTGGCGGTTTTGTCAAAGCCACCGGGTCTTTTTCTGCCTACAGCGATGGTGATTTGGCCAGTGGTTCAGTGGGCCGTGATTTTTACATCCCAGGAACCATTCCTGTGGGGGGTGAAGGCGAAGACACTGATTTTGATTTTTCGGCCAAGGAATCTCGGATTAATTTCAAAAGCAGTCACCAATTGGCAAGTGGCGACCAAATCACCACGTTCATTGAAATGGATTTTTTGTTGGCCCCCAGTGGCAATGAGCGGGTCAGCAACTCATACCAACCCCGTTTGCGGCATGCCTTCATCAAATACAACGATTGGTTGTTCGGTCAAACCTGGAGCACCTTCCAAGACGTGGGTGCCCTGCCCGAATCGGTGGACTTCCTGGCGGCACCCGATGGCATCATCTTCGAGCGCCAACCCATGGTGCGTTACACCAACGGTCCCTGGCAATTGGCCTTGGAAAATCCAGAAACCACAGTCACCCCATTTGGCGGCGGTGGTCGGATTGTCTCTGATGACAATGGCGCCCCAGATTTTGTGGCCAAATACACCCACCAAGCCGACTGGGGACATGTGGCGGTGGCCGGGCTGTTCCGCTATTTGGAATTGGACCAAGTCAATGACAACACCTCAGAAACTGGCTATGGTCTGAGCATCACTGGCAAATACAAAATCGGTGATAAGAATGACCTCAGATTCAATCTGGCCTCAGGTGTAGGCATGGGCCGTTATGTGGCCTTGAACACCGCCAATGCCGCTGTGTTGACGGAGACCGGAGCCTTAGAAACCATCGATTCCACGGCTTTTGCCGTGGCGTATCGGCATCACTGGAATGACCAATTGCGTTCCAACTTCATCTTGTCACGGATTGAAATTGACAACGATGCTGACTACACCGGCTTGGGCGTCAGTAAATCGGCCCAAAGTGCCCAATTCAACCTGTTGTACTCACCAGTGCCCAAAATCACCTTGGGGGTTGGATTTTTACATGGCAAAAGGGAGTTGGAGTCAGGCGCTGACGGTGAGTTAAATCGGTTGATCTTCAGTGCCAAATATGCGTTTTGAAGCGAACTTTATTAACCGCACACAAGAGGTCCTGCCACGGGCCTCTTTTTGCGTATAATGAAGACATCCAGAAACCCATGAACAGACACCTCAAAATTGCCATTATTATGGTCCCTTTGTTGGCCCTGGCTGGTTATGGCCTGGCCGGCTGGTGGCTTGATCGCCAGCAACCGGCTGCAGCCAATGGTCAATTGCGCTTATTAGGAACCTGCCAACCCAGTGACAATGCCTGTGTGTTTCAAACACCCGGTTTGGAGCTCAAACTGATCAGCGCGGTCAAACAAGAACAACTGCAATTGGCTGCGTACAGCAGCCAGGCCATCAGTGATTTTTCCTTGGCCTTGGGTAACGAACAAGGTTTTCAACAGTTTCCCATGATGAAGTCGGTAGACGGTCGTTACTGGCAATTGCAAATATCGCCAACGACAAACATCCGCCAATTTGATCAATTGAGGCTGGCCTTCAAACACCAACAACAACCAGTGTTCGCTGAAACTCAAGTGAGGTTCTGATGGAAATTGAACAGCTGGAGATTCATGATTTTTTGCAACAAACCCATCCATTGAACAAATTGGATGGGGCCACCCTCAAACAACTGGCCACCGCCATTGAAATCACCTACCACCCCAGAGAAGACGTGGTGTTGGAACCCGGGCACAACAACCACTGGCTGTACATGATTCGCTCCGGCGCGGTGATTCGCACCGATCACCAAGACGGTCTGGTGGCTCAGTTTGGCAGCGGTGACTTCTTTGGCCATCGGGCCATTGAGCGCGGTGGTTTGATCAAAAACAAAGTGTCGTGCTTGGAAGACAGTTTGTTTTACCTGATACCTGACACTTTGTACCACACGCTGATGCAAGAAGTGCCGGCTTTCAATGACTATTTCAGCCAACAAAAAAACCAACGGCTGAAAAGCGCCCTGCATGAACTGCAAGCCAACCACGACAACATCCTGATCAAATCGCGGGTGGCCGATTTTTTGCACCCCGCTTTGACCATCGACGCCAGCCTATCGATTCAAGACACGGCCCAGCTGATGCAACAACAGGACAAAACTTCGGCGTTGGTGCTGGATGCGGCAGAAAAAACCATCCTCGGCATCGTCACCGACCGGGCGTTCTGCACCAAAGTGGTCGCCGATGGCATACCGGCGCAGCAAAGCATCGACCAAGTCATGACCCACAACCCGGTGTGCATCGATCCTCACAGCAATGGCTTGGAGGCCATGTTGTTGATGACCCGCTTGAACATCCGCCACTTACCGGTGGTGCAGGACGGTTCGTTGGTGGGTATGGTCACCGCCACCGACCTGATCCACCACCAAAGCCACAACCCGATTTATCTGGTCAACGAAATTCACAAGGCCACCGACTTGGCGCAAGTGGTCAGTTTGAGCCAACAAATCCCCACTGCCTTGGTGAAATTGGTGGCCGCCGGCTTACACGCCAAAGACATCGCCCATTCCATCAGTTCCATTGGTCGCGCCATCATCCAGAAAGTGATCAAACAAACCATCCAGGAACTGGGTCCGGCGCCCATTCGCTTTGCCTACTTGGTAGCTGGCTCGCTGGCCCGCAATGACCAAACAGCCCATTCGGACCAAGACAACGGGCTGTTGTTGGCCGACAACTATGAGCCGGCACAACACGGCTGCTATTTTCAACAATTGGCCAGCACCGTCAGTGATTGGCTCAACCGCTGCGGCTATGTGTATTGCCCTGGAGATGTGATGGCCAGCAACGAACAATGGCGGCAGCCACTGGCGGTGTGGCAAAGTTATTTTGAGCGGTGGATCCTCACCCCAGAACCGAAAGCATTGATGTATGCCAGCATCTTCTTTGATCTGCGCTGCGTGTATGGTGATGCTTCATTGTTGGACGAGCTGCATGAATCGGTTAAGCAGCTGATCCAACAACAGCGCCGATTCCTGGCTTTCATGGCGGCCAACGCCCAACAGAACAAGCCACCTTTGGGCCTGTTTCGGCGCTTTGTGCTGGAGCAACACGGTGCCGAGCACAAAACCCTGGACATGAAAAAACGGGGCATTTTGCCACTGACCGATGTGGCCAGGGTGTTCGCCCTGGATGCCGGCACCGCGTTGATCAACACCCGTGACCGCATCCAAGCCGCTTGCCAGGCCGGTGTCATCAGCAGCGAAGCGGCCGATGATTTGATCGACAGCCATGACTTCTTGTGCACCGTGCGCCTGCAGCACCAGGTCAAAAACATCCAAGCCGGACAGGCTGCGAACAACCACGTCAATCCGGATGAGTTGTCCTCTTTGGAACGGCGCCACTTGAAAGATGCCTTTGAACTGATCAGCACCTACCAGGATGTGGTGAGCCAAAAATACAACCAAGGTCAGCTGTGAATGTTTGATTGGTTCAATCACAACAAGCGACTGCTTCAACATGCCCTCAAACACCAACCCCAAGGGGCCTTGAAGCATTACTTAACCACCCCCTTGCCGGACCTGAACCAGCCCGCTTTGGCGGTGGATTACCTGGTCTTGGATTTCGAAACCACTGGCTTGAATCCCTACCAAGATCACATCATTTCATTGGGTTACACCCACATCAGCCAAGGCCGCATTCAACTCAAGCAGTGCCGACATGCATTGATCAAAACCAACAAAAAGTTGACCAGTGACAACGTCAGCATCCACCAAATCACCGATGACGACCTGGCTGCTGGCATAGACGTACAGACCATGATGGAATGGTTGTTGACCCAAATGGCCGGCAAAGCCTTGGCGGTCCACTACCAGAAAATCGAACATGACTTCCTGCAGCAGCTCAGCCTACAGTTGTATGGGCACCGTTTACCGCTGTGTGTGGTCGACACCTTGGCCATCGAGCGGCGGTATCTGGAGCGACAGAACCAACCCATCCAGCCCAATCAATTGCGCCTGTTCAACCTGCGTGAACAATACCACCTGCCCCGGTATCATGCCCACAATGCCCTGGAAGATGCCCTGGCCACGGCCGAGTTGTTGCTGGCTCAAATCAAACATCGACAGCGCCAGGGATACCCGCTAAAATTAAAAGACATCAGCCACTGATGTGGGCTGAGTCACCCAGCAACGACAATCGATGGGAGGATTGTATGAACAAAGACGTGAAAATTGCCGCCGCCGTGATCGCTGGCATCATTCTGATTGCCATCTTTGATCGCCCGCGTGGCGCCTCACCCGACATGGCCTATGAAGCCATGAGTCAAGCCATGCAGCAAGTCGGACAAACTGCGGCCAAGGCCAGTTCCAGCAACGAGCCCTCTTGTTACCACAACGGCATTGAATTGAAAGGCAAAGTGCAATTCGTGGATTCTTTTCCGGACCTGAAAATCAAATTCGTCAGCTCTTTTGCCGACATCGATGTGCAGTTCGTCTCGTCATTTCCAGATGACTGTGGTCAATGGCAAGAAGTCAGTTCATTCCCTGATTTTACGGTCCAAGTGGTCGACTCATTTCCCGACATAGAAGTGCGGAAAGTCAGCTCATTTCCTGGCATGAATTAACCCCGCTAACTGGGGTCACATAAGACCAAAGTCTAATGGGTCAAACGGCTGAAAAATGGCATATTGACCCCCACAGCTCAAACAATCACAGCGAGAACCCGCCATGCAAGAACGCTATCCAGTGAACCCAGCAATTGCCGCCAAGGCCCGGTGCACCAATGACCAATACCTGGCCATGTACCAACAAAGCATCGAACACAATGAAGCCTTTTGGGCCGAACACGGTCAACGAATCGACTGGTTCACCCCGTATACCCAAGTCAAAGACGTTTCTTATGCCCAAGATGACTTGCACATCAAATGGTACGCCGATGGCACCTTGAATGTCAGTCACAATTGCATCGATCGGCATTTGGCCACACGCGGCGACCAAACCGCCATCATTTGGGAAGGTGATGACCCCAATGAATCCAAGCACATCACCTACCACACCTTGCACCAAGAGGTGTGTCGCTTTGCCAACACCTTGAAAAAGCTGGGGGTGGGCAAAGGCGATCGCGTGACCTTGTACATGCCCATGATTCCCGAAGCGGCCTATGCCATGCTGGCCTGTGCCCGCATCGGCGCCATCCATTCGGTGGTCTTCGGCGGCTTCTCACCCGATGCATTGGGTGACCGCATCATCAACTGCAAATCGAAGCTGGTGATCACCGCTGATCGCGGGGTGCGGGGCAGCAAAGCCATCCCCTTGAAAGCCAACGTGGATCAGGCGGCGGCCAAGACCGGGGTCAGTGATTACCTGGAAACGGTGTTGGTGATCAAAACCTCCGAACAAGCCGTTGATTGGCAACTGCATGACCATTGGTACCACGAAGCCAGTGCCGATGTGGGCACCGCTTGTGAACCGGAAGTGATGAATGCCGAAGACCCCCTGTTCATTTTGTACACCTCTGGCTCCACCGGACAACCCAAAGGGGTGTTGCACACTTCAGGTGGCTATTTGGTGTATGCCTCGATGACCCATGAATACGTGTTTGACATCCACCCGGGTGACATCTATTGGTGCACCGCCGATGTCGGTTGGATCACCGGTCACAGTTACGTGGTCTATGGCCCATTGGCCAACGGCGGCACCACTTTGATGTTTGAAGGTGTGCCCAACTACCCCGACTTCAGTCGCTTTTGGCAAATTTGTGACAAACACCAGGTCAACGTCTGTTACACCGCACCCACGGCAATCCGGGCCTTGATGAAAGAAGGTGATGAGCCGGTCAATGCCACCTCCAGAAGTTCTTTGAAAGTATTGGGCTCGGTGGGCGAACCGATCAACCCCGAAGCCTGGAAATGGTATCACGAGGTGGTTGGAGATGAGCGCTGTCCGATCGTTGACACCTGGTGGCAAACCGAAACCGGCGGCATCATGATCACCCCCCTACCCGGAGCCACTGAATTGAAGCCTGGTTCAGCCACCCGACCGTTTTTTGGCATCCAACCGGCCTTGCTGGACAACGATGGCAACGAGCTGTCTGGTGAAGCAGCCGGCAACTTGGTGATCACCGACTCCTGGCCAGGCCAAATGCGCACGGTATTTGGCGACCACCAGCGGTTTTACTCCACCTATTTCGCCACTTTTGACCAGGTCTACACCACCGGCGATGGGGCCCGCCGTGATGCCGATGGCTATTATTGGATCACTGGACGCACCGACGATGTGCTCAACGTGTCCGGCCATCGCATGGGCACGGCCGAAGTCGAAAGCGCCTTGGTGGCCCATGAAGCGGTGGCTGAAGCGGCGGTGGTGGGCTATCCCCATGACATCAAAGGCCAAGGCATTTATGCCTATGTCACATTGGTCAATGGGGTGGCTGAGTCCGAAGACCTGCGGGCCGAACTGGTGCAATGGGTGCGCAAAGAAATCGGCCCGATTGCCACCCCGGATAAAATCCAATGGGCCCCAGGTTTACCCAAAACAAGATCTGGTAAAATCATGCGGCGGATTTTGCGCAAAATTGCCGCCAATGAATACGACAATTTGGGCGACACCTCCACCCTGGCAGAACCGGAGGTGGTGACCCATTTGATCAACAACCGTTTGAACCGTTGAATCATCAAGCAGCCGTCATGAACTGGGATCCGGCACAATTCACCGTTGACAAAATCATCATTGCCGATGACCACCCGATGTTTCGTGATGCTTTGCGCCAAGCCATGAGCAGCAGCCATGCCGATTGCCAAATCATAGAAGCCGAGTCTTCAGAGTCCTTGCGGTTGCAATTGCGTGAGCACCACGATGCCGATCTGTTGGTGTTGGATTTGAACATGCCAGGGGTGGAAGGCTTTTCGGCCTTGGCCTATGTACAAAAGAAGTACCCCGATTTGCCGATCATCATGATTTCGGCCAACGACAAACCCGAAACCATCATGCATGCCAAACACTTTGGCGCCTTGGGTTTTGTCAGCAAATCAGCCTCCATCCAGGAGATTCGCCGTGGGGTGAACACCGTGTTGCAGGGCGACACCCACTTCCCTTACCAATTCAATGAGCAGTTGTATCAAAAACTCGACGACACCCTGGCTGAGACCACCCGCCAGGTGGCCGAATTGACCCCCCAACAACTCAAAGTTCTGGGCATGATCAAACAGGGTCTGTTGAACAAACAAATCGCCTATGACCTGGACATCTCAGAAGCCACCGTCAAAGCCCATGTCACGGCCATCATGCGCAAGCTCGGAGTCAACAACCGCACCCAAGCGGTGATGAAAGTGGCCAACATCGAAATCCACTGAACCTCCTGACATGACACCAACATGGTGAGTCAACAATGCTTTACCTGAGCATTGTATCGTGTTAATATTCACTATTTACTGAATTTAGTGATATTAATGAGTTTCACCGCACAAATGGCCCAATTTTTTGACGAAATGGGTCAGGGCTCCATGACCGGCAGAATTTTTGGGCATTTACTGATCTGCCAACCCGCCAAACAACGGGCCAAGGCCATCCAACAGGCCACCGGTGCCTCTGCCGGTGCGGTTCATGGCGCTTTGAAAACTTTTGTTGCGGCCGGCTTGGTCAACAGAAACAGCGAGGCTGGCAGCAAGACCATGTGGTATGAAATCGCCGATGATGCCTTTTTAACCATGTTGACAGCACGGCTGGCCATGATCAAAAAACTGGTGCAATTGGCTGATTTGGGCTTGGCTGAGATGCCATCAGGCGCCGACACGCAACGGCTGGAAGCGATGCGATCCTGTTATGCCCATTTTGAACAGCGGTTCCCAGCCATGATTGCTGAATTCAAAGCACAAAAAGAACGCCATGAGTGACGCCATTGTCCTGAAATTTCTGGCGCTTTGGCTGGTTTGCCAGTTACTGGCCTGGCTCATGTTGCGATGGGGCAGCCATTGCATCAACCATCCACTGATGCGCCGCTTGGGTCACTTGGCCCATCAACAAAAAATGCGGGCATTGGTCAAGATCTGGCCTTTGAACCGACTCATTCCGGCTTTGAATCAACACCACATCCGCCGCTGTCAAGTCATCATCACCGGCCTCATCATGGTCAAAAGCCTGCTGTGTCTGGTGTTGGGCGTGGTGATGATCATCTGGTTACCATTGGCCGCATTTGTGGTGCCTGCCATCATCACTGAACACGACCCAGCTGACCAGCATCTGCAAACCGTGGTGCATCGCATTGCGTTTTGGCAAGTCACCAGCCACGCCTTGGCCGCTGCCATGGGTGCGGTGTTGTTGCTGGGTTGGTGGCAGCAAAACCCGCAGATTATCAATCTTGACCCGACCGTGGTTATGACCTTCAGCTGGGCTTTAGTGGGAGTGGTCTTCTGTGCTTGGTTGGCTGGCAAACATGAAACGGCTTTGCTCCAAGAATTGTATGCCAATAAAGTTTTGGCGGCATTCAAAGCAACTGATTGATCAACTGCCTGAGCTTGACCGGTTTCACCGGTTTCAGCAACAAATGAAAACCGGCTTTTTCGACCAATTGCTGCAAAGTTTCGCTGTGGTTGGCCGTGATCATCACCACCGGCACTTGCCAGCCTGTTGAATGGCACAATTCTTGTACCAGTTCGGTGCCCAATTCGTCGTCCAATTGATAATCCACCAACAACAAATCGGGTTGGCTGCCCTGCGCCACCAAAGCCTCGACGGCGGATCCGTCGATCGCCACCTCCACGTGCAGCCCCCAACCATTCAACAATTGTTGCATCCCAGCCAGGATTTGTGGCTCGTTGTCGATACACCACACGGTTTTGCTGGCGTGTGTCGCCAGCCGTTGAGGACCGGGCTCCACGCTGGGTGATGCCGCCGTTGCTTGGGGCTGTCCGGCAGGCACGGTCAAAATGAAAGTGGAACCACGACCGGGCACTGAATTGATTTTTAGCGGGATGTCCAACTGCCGCAAAATCCGATCCACGATGCTCAAACCCAAGCCCAAACCTTTGTCAGCCGCTGGATCATTGGGGCGCAAACGTTTGAATTCATTGAAAATGAGTTTTTGTTCGGCGGCTGTCAGACCCGCACCGGTGTCGATGACGCCAATTTGCACCGCACCCTGGTGGGATCGCGCGGTCACCAACACCCCACCTGCTGTGGTGTAGCGAATGGCATTGCTGGTGAGGTTTTGCAACACCCGATACAAGAGTTTTTCATCGGTGTGTAACCACAAATCAGGTTCATGCACCCGCAAATCCAGGCCTTTCCTTTCGGCCCGAGGTCGGTATTGGGTGACCAGTTGGCGCAACAGCTTGGACAATTGAAAGTCCTGAGGGTCTGCCTGCACCCCACCGGCATCGAATTTGGCAATGTCCAACAAGGCACTGAGCATGTTCTCGGCGGCTTTCAGGGATTGGTCCAATTTGACGATGTTGGCGCCGATGTCAGATGGCAATTGCGGGGTTTTTTCGCGCAAGATGGAAGCAAATAAGCGGGCCGCATTGAAGGGTTGCAACAAATCATGACTGGCATCGGCGATGAACTTGGTTTTACTCAAATTGGCTTGTTGCGCCGCTTCGGTGGCCAGTGACAGGGCTTCGGTGCGCTGTTTGACCCGTTGTTCGAGGTTGGCTTTGGCCTGCACCAATTCCAATTCGGCTTGTCGACGTGTGCTGATGTCTTGCATGATCACAAACACCCCAGCCACCTGCTGCTGTTGCCAATCGGGCACATAGGTTCCCAATATGAAGTGAGATTGGCCATCAAAATCGGCCAAGGACATTTCAAATGATTGGGTGGTGCCGGCAAACGCCGCCCTCAGGTAAGGTTCCCTTTTGGCCAATTCCATGTCGGAAAACAAATCGTCCAAAGAGCGGCCGATCATGGCATCCCGCGACAGCCCCATGAATTGTTCATAGGCTTTGTTGACAAACATCACTTGTCTGGCTTGATTGACATAGGCCAACATGGCCGGTGAATGGTCGGTGTAAAACTGAATCTGTTTTTGACTGTCAATCAACTCTTGCTGGGCCTTTTTGTAGGACGTCACGTCACTGTAGGTGGTGACATATCCGCCGTTGGGCATGGGGTGTCCCTCAATCTGCAACACCCGCCCGTTGTCAAACGTGCGTTCGGCCTGGTAAGAGCGTCGCTGGCGCAGCAGCACCAATCGCTTCTCAATTTCTTGACGGCTGTTGTCTGCGGGCATCAAGCCCCGTTCTGCATTGAACTGCAGCACGGTTTGAATCGGCATGCCGCGTTTGATGAACTCTTTGGGGTAGCCCAACAGTTCAATGTACTGTTTGTTCCAGGCCACCAACCGCAAATGATCATCCACCACACTGACCCCTTGAGAGATGTTGTCCAAGGTGGCATCGATCAAATCCCGATTGAATTGAATGGCTTGCTGGGTTTGGTCCAGCAAATTCAAAATGTCATTCACCGCCATGCCTTTGGATTGCAGCATGGCGGTCACCACCGCCCGGGCGGAAGAGGTGCCGATGGAGCCTGCCAGCAAGGATTCGGTGAATTGAATCATGGGTGGGCTGGCGGGCTGCTCATCAGCCACTTGTTGGTTTAAATTTTGCGCAAACTCGGCGAATGATTGTTGTGCGAAACCCTCCCCCACCAAGCGTTTCACCACCTGCTTGAGGTCCGCCACAGTCAGTGATTGATCGGGGCCTCGCTGGTGCGGTGACCACCCCAGTCGCTGGCGGCTGCGGTTGCGCCACCACCGCCCGCACAAAGCGGTGAGGATGTGCACCAAAAAATTGATGGTCACGGAGGTGCCAAATAATTTGAACAAGGGTGGATCTTCACCGGTTAATTGCAGCATGCTGGTCAACAAACCATAATCGGTCATGGGCACCCCAGCGATTGGCTGGGGCAAGAACACCATCACAAACCAAGTCATGACACCGGCCAACAAACCGAGAAAAGCCGCTTGCTTGTTGCTTTGTCGCCAATAGATGCCCAGCAAAATGGCAGGTGCGAATTGCACCATCAACAAGAAGGACAGGTTACCCATGGCCGCCAACGGCACGTTGTTGCTGGCCATGCCATAGAACACGAAAGCCACCAAACTGATGGCGAATATACTGATGCGTCGGCTCCACAACACCATGCGCTTCAAACTGTTTTTATGCGGCAAATGGTAATTTTTCAGACGCAGATACAAGGGCAGGATCAAATCGTTGCTGACCATGGTGCTCAAAGCGATGGTGGCGATGATCACCATGCCGGTGGCGGCGGCCAAACCACCCAAAAACACCAACAAAGTCAGACCCGCCGACTGATATTCCATGGGCAATTGCAACACATACAAATCGGCTTTGGCGCCCGGTGTCAGAAAGGCACTGCCGGCCAAAGCAATTGGAATCACAAACACAGTGAACACCAACAAATAAAGGATAAAAATCAAACGGGCTTTGCCCAAATCTTGCGGGCTTTCATTTTCGATGACGGTGACATGAAATTGTCTGGGCAGGCACATAAACACCATCAAAGCCAACATGGTTTGTGACAAAAAATTGACCGACAAATTGGGACCATTGGCAATCTGTTGAACTTGCAAGCCTTCAGTCAGCAACGCCGTTGGGCTGGGATATAAGACCAACACCACATACAAGCCCACCGCCATGAATGCCACCAGTTTCAAAGCCGATTCGAAGGCAATGGACACCATCAAGCCCCGGTGGTGTTCGGTGACATCAAATTTACGGGTGCCAAAAATGGTGGAAAAAAAGGCCAACAACACGGTGATGAGCAAAGCACTGGTCAACTCATCGCTGGGGCCGTTGCTGGGTTGCCCCCCAATGGCCCCCACACTGGCGGTGATGGCTTCCAGCTGCAGGGCAATGTAAGGGATCGAGGCCACCACTGCGGTGATGGTGACCAACACCGCAATGCGCCGTGACTTGCCGTACAAGCTGGCCACAAAGTCCGCCACCGATGTGATGTTGTTGGCTTTGCTGATTTGAATGATTTTTTTCACCAATGGCCAACCCACGGTGAACAGGATCAACGGTCCCAAATAGATCGGTAAAAAATCCCACCCTTTGGATGCGGCGGTTCCCACCGCGCCGAAGAATGTCCAGGACGTGCAATAAACCCCCAAAGACAGGCCGTAAACCCAACTGCGAAGTTTGGGCTTGTTTTGGATGTTCAATCCATCCCCCCAGCGGGCCACACCATACATCAAGGCCATGTATGCCACCAAGATGATATAAACGCTGTATTCACTGAACATGTGGTGTCCTCACTGCTTCATGCCAAGTCATTGAACTCAAGTGGATTTTGCTGCTGCTAAAGCATCTTAGCACAGCCATCAGCAGCACCATGGTAGACCAAAGTCTAAGATCATTTAGCGCCCGGTTTTGCTACATTGCCCTTACTTAACTTTTTGTGAGGGTCACATGTCATCAAACAGCAATCACGACGCCTACTGGAAAGCCAACCTCAAACTCATGGGGGTGTTATTGGCCATCTGGTTTTTCGTCTCATACGTGTGTGGGATTTTGTTGGTGGAACAATTAAACCAGATCCAGTTCGCCGGTTTTAAATTGGGCTTTTGGATGGCTCAGCAAGGGTCCTTGTATGTGTTCTTGGTTTTGATCTGGGTTTACGTTCGAGGCATGAACAAACTTGACAAGAAATTTGACGTGGAGGAATGATCATGGAACTGAAAACATTAACCATCATCGTCGTCGTCCTTTCCTTTGTCCTGTACATTGGCATCGCCATTTGGTCCAAAGCCAGAAGCACCGGTGACTTTTATGTGGCCGGCAAAGGGGTCAACCCCATAGCCAATGGCATGGCCACCGCGGCCGACTGGATGTCAGCAGCCTCCTTCATTTCCATGGCGGGCATCATCGCATTTGCTGGTTATGACGCATCGGTTTATCTGATGGGTTGGACCGGCGGCTATGTGTTGTTGGCCCTGTTGTTGGCACCCTACTTGCGTAAATTCGGCAAATTCACCGTGCCACAATTCATCGGTGATCGGTATTACTCCAGAACCGCACGCATCGTGGCGGTGGTCTGTTTGATCATCATTTCATTCACCTATGTGGCCGGACAAATGCGCGGTGTGGGCATTGTCTTCTCTCGCTTCCTGGAAGTTGAAATCCTCACCGGCCTGATCATCGGCATGGGCATCGTGTTCTTCTATGCGGTTTTGGGCGGCATGAAAGGCATCACTTACACCCAAGTGGCCCAATATTGTGTGTTGATCTTTGCCTACATGGTGCCGGCCATTTTCATCTCCCTGCAAGCCACCGGCAACCCCATTCCCCAGTTGGCTTTTGGCAGTGAAATGTCAGGTGAAGGCATGTACCTGCTGACCAAGCTGGATGACGTGGTGCAATCCCTTGGCTTCACGACCTATACGGACGGTAGTAAAAGCACCATCGACATGTTCTTCATCACCGCCGCTTTGATGGTGGGTACGGCTGGTTTACCGCACGTGATTGTGCGCTTTTTCACTGTACCCAAGGTCGCCGATGCCCGCAAATCGGCATTTTGGGCCTTGTTGTTCATCTCCATCTTGTACACCACCGCCCCGGCTGTGGGCGCTTTGGGCCGCATGAACTTGATCGAAACCATCCAACCCGGCGAAGTGGGCACCCCCACCGGTAATTTGCAATACAGCGAAAAACCTGACTGGTTCGCCACCTGGGAAAAGACCGGCTTGTTGACCTTCGAAGACAAGAATGGTGATGGCCGCATTCAATATTACAACGACAAGAACGAGGCCTTTCAAGCCAACGCTGCCAGTTATGGCTGGCAAGGCAATGAGCTGAAGGTAGACCGAGACATCATGGTGTTGGCCAACCCCGAAATCGCCCAGTTGCCCAATTGGGTGATTGCCTTGATCGCCGCCGGGGGCATTGCCGCTGCCCTGTCAACTGCTGCCGGCTTGTTGCTGGTGATTTCAGCGGCCATTTCTCACGACCTGGTGAAAGGTGTTTTTGCCCCGCACATTTCTGAGAAAAAAGAATTGATGGTGGGTCGCATCGCGGCGGCATTTGCGATATTGGTGGCTGGTTACATGGGATACAACCCACCCGGGTTTGTGGCCCAGGTGGTGGCCCTGGCCTTTGGCTTGGCCGCCTCCTCCCTGTTCCCGGCCATTTTGATGGGGATTTTCAGTAAAAAAGCCAACAAAACCGGCGCCATCGCCGGCATGGTGGTGGGCATCGTCTTCACCCTGGCATACATTTACTACTTCAAGGGCATGCACCCTGAGCTGAACAATGCCGAACATTGGTGGTTTGGCATTTCACCCGAGGGCATCGGCACCTTGGGCATGATCCTGAATTTCTCGGTGGCCTTTGTGGTGAGTAAAGCCACGGCCCCACCTCCGGCTGAAATCCAAGCCCTGGTGGAGTCAATCCGGGTTCCCAAAGCAACCACTTGATTGGGGTTGCACTGGCCTGATCCTGACCAAGATCAGGCACTCCTCAAGCCCCGCTCCGGCGGGGCTTTTTTAAAACATTCAATAAAAGAACATTCAGGACCCAGCTGTTCCGGGGCAGGCGTCACCAGATTCTGATTGTGGCAGTGATTGGGATCAATCACTGTTGCTCGATATATGAAATGTCCAAGTCATCATAGAAAATGATGTCAGCTGACAGTTCAATGGCACCACGGTCACAGCGGGCGTCGCCATCAGCGTAACTGTCCTGTGGCCGCGACACCCCCCGCTGGTCTACTCCTTCACAACCAATGCCTGGTCCTGGCGCCGCCGGATGGGCACTGTCGACAGCGGGACTGAAAAAACCCAAGCGAAAATAGCGGTGCCAATTTTCATCATCGGTTTTCAACACGGTCAATTTGGGGTCCTGCTCGTTGAGGTTGGTGGATCCCACCGCAAAACAGGATGAATTGTCTGATGAAATGTTCCAGTTATTGGCCTGTAAATCGACCAAACCATTGGCACAATTGAGGTTGTTTTGATCGAACAGCGAGTTGCGAATCCTCAATTCTGGGGTGGCGAAGTCATTGGGGTTGGAGACCACACCCCGATTGCTGTGGTTGACCACAGTGGTGTTGCGAATCGACAAATCGGCACCACTGGCGAAAATGCCGGTGTTGCTGTTATCAAAAATTGTGGCGTTACGAATGGTTAAGCCGGTGCTGCCAAAGGGTGAAAACCCAACAAACACCGCTTCTTGGAATCCGTCATTGAGGTTCAGGTTCTCATAAATGGTGGCGCGGTCGATGTCCACCAAGCCAAACAAAGACATGGCCCCGCCTTGTGACACCGCCGCGTTGCCTTTGAACACACTGTCGATGATGTTCAACTCACTCAAGCCATTGAGGTAAATGGCACCGCCTGAATCAGCCGTGTTGTCTTCAAACCACATGCGGTTGAGTTCCACTTGGTTGTCGATGCTGATGTTGATGCCACCACCGCTGTTGAAGTCGGCAGACCCATTGGTGACCCTGAAATTTACCAGCGTCACCACGCCCACCCCACTCAACACATGGAACACCCTATCATCCAGTTGGGTGGCATCCACGGTGGGGTAGTTTTCGGTGTCTTCGGTGAAGGCGCCAATGGCCACCGATTCGGTGATGTCCAAATCACCACTGGCCGCGGCATTTTCATTGTCACCATCAATGGTCAGCTGGATGGTGCGGTCACCGGGCAAGACAATGATGTCAGGCCCGGCCAATGCATTGGCTTCCATCACCGCCGCACGCAGGGTACAAAAGCCGCCTGTGGGTATTTCACACACCCCGTCACCAGGATCACCATCAACTTGATCTTGCACGGTTAAATCCACCTGAAAAATGGCCGCCGAAACCAGGCCATGGATGGCCAATAAAACACAACACAAAATTTTCTTCATCATCATCTCCTCACACAACAGTCAGATTGACTGGTTCAAAAGCGTGACATGTTAAGCAAGCGGTGCGCTCAGAAAATGATGAAGCGCTGATGATTCCGTGATGAATGGGTGTGGCTGTTTTTCAGTTGATTTCTGGATCCAGGCCAAATTGTTCGGCAAAGGCCAGGTGTCGGGCCAAGGCTTGTTGCAAAATGACTGCGAATAGGGGGTGGTTGCGAATGGCGTCCATGGCCGGGTCCCGAATGAAATAGGCATGGGCAAAGAAGCCATGGTCCACCGCTGCTTGAAACTGCTTGATGGCCGCTTCAGGATAGCCGGCCAAGGCATACAACTGGGCCAATTTATAGGCCATTTCACCGTCGAAGTGTTGTTGTTGCAAGCGCTGTTCTACCATGTCATCGATGAGCCCTTTGGCCGCTTCAAACTGCTCATTGATGATCCAAAACAAGGCGTGCGAAAATTGCCCAAACAAGTCATTGGGGGTTCGTTCCACCACCGCTTGCAGCAACGGCTTGGCTTGGTCGGGGCGTTGCGACAACACCAGATTCAAACCCCGATAGTAATCATGGTAGGCATTGCCTGGCTCAGCCAACAGACTGAGGTGCTCATCAAAACGATTCAAGTACAACAATGAATTGGGGGCTTGGTAAATCGGTTTCTTGCTGTAAAAATAAGGATCCAGCTGGCGAATCCGGCTGATCAACTGCGTGGCTTGATGTAAAAAGCCGGCATAGCGCAAAGTATACACTTTGATGTTCAACATCACCGGATCATGCCAATCGGCATCAGCCGCCAACTCATAGGCTTTTTCCACTTGATTGGTTTCCGTCAGCATGACGTTGCGGCCGATGGTCAATGCCTGGTATTTACCCGGCGCCAATTGTTCCACTTTCGCAGCCATGGCCAGGGCCTTTTCGTAGTTGTCAGTGGATTGTCCGCAGACATAGACCAATTTAAAGTAGTGTGCGAACAATTGAAACCAGGCATAGGCAAAATTCGGGTCATTGGTCGTGGCTTTTTGCAACAGCTGCTCAGACTGCAAAATTTCTTTGCATGAGTCTCGACGCATCAAGTGATGGGCTTGCAACACCATGCGATAGGCCTCGGGATCATTGGTTTCATTGAAACCATCACTGCGGATGGTGACGCCTGGCTTGATCAATTGAATGATTTCCCGGATGGTATCCCGTTGTTGTTTGTACAGCTCTTTGAGGTCTTGGCTGTTGGCCGGGTACGGAAAGGAGAATTGGCCCAATGAAAAGGGTGTCAGTTGCCCATTGGCATCGGCTTTGTGCAGCTCAAATCCCAGCATGATCCGCGAATCCGAGTATTGAGTCAGTTCCCCTTGGATGATGAAATTGGCTCGGGTGGCTTGTTGGATGGCCCACAGATCATGCCACTGGTCTTGCCAAGCCAACAGGCTGTCTGGGTGGATCACCCGCATGTTCAAATTCAAGCCCAATTGCGCCACCATTTGATCAATGATGGAATAGGACATCACCGACACGGCCGCTGAATCGGCTGGAATCTGAATGGGCATGATGGCAATGATGGGATGGGCGGTGAGCTGGTTGGCACTGACTGGCTCCTGTGGCGAGCCACCCCAGCGAAATACCCACAAAATCACCCCAGCGGTGAGCAGCGCAACCAGGGGCATGGTCCATTTTTTCATGCTGGCTTGCCCAACACTGGCTTCCTCACCTTGATCGACCACAGTCAACGGCTCAGGCGGCATGAACTGATACCCTTTACCGCGCACCGTGCGGATGTGTGATTGTTCACTGTCCTTGTCATCCAGCACCTTTCTCAGTTCATAGATGGTGCGGGTGATGACATGGTCAGTCAGCGTTCGCCCCTGCCACAACTCATTGAACATGTCATCTTTGGAAACCACCCGATCACGGTGCTTGATCAACAGCAATAAGGCATCGAACACTTGCGGTTCCAGTTCGATTTCTGCGCCATTTTTGTACAGTCTGACCGTCTCCACATTGAGCAGAAAAGGGCCAAATTCAAATGCTTTCATGATGGGTTGTGGGTTTAAATATAGCAATCCTTGGTTGGTTATTTTAGGCGATTCCAACCGGTGGCGTAAGGGTAATCGGTCACACAATCCACAATCCATGCCCCCAGGCTGGCTGCTCAGGCAACAGAACCGGGGTGAAGCATGACTTTTGACAGATATCACCTCCCATGCGGTATGATAGATTCTTTGCACCATTCAAAAAGAGGATCACTCATGTTCAAACATCACAAACTGCTGGTCATCACCGCGTTGATGGTCATCACCGCGGCTTGGCTGCCACCGGCATACGCCAAAACCAAAAAAGCCGACGCACACCCACTGGCCAACCTGCCCTTGCGCAACATCGGCCCGGCCATGATTTCAGGGCGCATCTCGGATTTCGCCTTTCATCCCGACAAAAAGCATGAGTTTTATGTGGCCACGGCTTCAGGCAATTTATGGAAAACCAGCAACAACACCATCACCTGGGAACCCATTTTTGAGCACCAGGGCTCCTATTCTTTGGGGGTGGTTGAAATTGATCCCAACAACCCTTTGGTGATTTGGGCTGGCACCGGTGAAAACAACTCACAACGCTCAGTGGCCTTCGGCGATGGCATATACAAGACCACCGACGGCGGCAAAACCTGGAACAACATGGGCCTGAAGGACTCCAATCACATTGCTCAAATTTGGATCAACCCACAAGACAGCGACACCGTGCTGGTGGCTGCCCAAGGTCCTTTGTGGAGCAACGGTGGCGATCGCGGCCTGTACAAGACCACCGATGGTGGAGACAACTGGGAGCGCATCCTGTACATCGACAAATACACCGGGGTCAATGAATTTGTCATCGATCCTGACAACACCGACCACATCGTGGCCAGCTCATACCAGCGTCGACGGCATGTGTGGACTTTGATCAATGGTGGCCCTGGCAGTGGCATCCACAAATCCACCGATGGTGGGGTGACCTGGAAAGAAATCAAAGCCGGCTTGCCCAAAGACCACATGGGCCGCATCGGCTTGGCCAACGCCCCGTCACAACCCAAAACCATTTACGCCATCATTGAAGCCAATGACAAAGAGCAAGGCGTTTACCGCTCACTGGATTTTGGCCAAAATTGGCACAAGCAATCCAGCTACATGACCAACAGTCCACAATACTACAATGAGTTGATTGTGGACCCACACAATCCTGATCGCATTTATTCGATGAACACCTTCACCAACATCTCTGAAGACGGCGGCAAAACCTGGACGCCTTTGTCATTGAAATATCGACATGTGGATGACCATGCGCTGTGGATTGATCCTGACAACACCGAACACCTGTATATTGGAGGTGATGGCGGTATTTATGAGTCATGGGATCGTGGCCAAACCTGGCGCCACATCCAAAACCTGCCCATTGGCCAGTTTTACCGCATTGAACCGGACAATGCCGAACCCTTTTACAACGTCTGTGGCGGTACCCAGGACAACAACTCATTGTGCGCCCCATCCCGCACCAATGATATCCATGGCATCACCAATGCCGATTGGCACATCATTCTGGGCGGCGACGGCTACGAGCCTCAATTTGATCCCAATGATCCCAACATCGTGTACGCACAATACCAATATGGCGGCTTGGCCCGCTACGACCGCCGCACCATGGAACGCATTTACATCACCCCCCACCCGCCGGCCGATGAACCGGCTTACAAGTGGAACTGGAATTCACCCTTGTTGCTGAGCCCACACCACAGCACGCGGCTGTATTATGGGGCAGAAAAATTGTTCCGATCAGACGATCGCGGTGATTCCTGGACCGTGATCAGCCCCGATTTGACCCAACAAATTGATCGCAATGAATTGGCAGTCATGGATCGGGTTTGGGGCGTTGACACCATTGCCAAAAATGTGTCCACTTCGATGTATGGCAGCCTGATCGGCATCAGCGAAAGCCCGGTGCAAGCCGATCTGTTGATGACCGGCAGTGACGACGGGGTCATCAGTGTGTCCACAGACGGCGGGGACAATTGGCGCTCGGTGAAGAAATTCTCCGGGGTGCCCGACATGTCGTATGTGTCCGATGTGTTGTTCTCGCAACACAATGCCGAAGTGGCTTACGCCACCTTTGACAACCACAAACGCGGTGATTACAAACCCTATGTGTTGCGTTCCAATGACCAGGGCAAAAGCTGGAAATCGATCAGCAGCAACTTACCTGAAAGGGGCTTCGCCCACACCATCGTGGAAGATCATGTGGACCCGAATTTGTTGTTTGTTGGCACCGAGTACGGGGTGTTTTTCACGCAAAATGGTGGTGACTCCTGGGTTGAATTGAAACAACTGCCAACCATCGCAGTGCGTGATTTGGCCATTCAGAAAAGAGAAAACGACCTGGTGGTCGGGACCTTTGGTCGTGGCGTGTACATCTTGGATGATTACACCCCATTGCGCACCCAAGTCACTGATTTGAAAACCGATGAAGCCACTTTATTTCCAGTCAAGGACGCGTGGTTGTATGTCGAAGGCGACCAGTTTGATGACCGCGTCAAAGGGTCTTCGGGCAGTGACTTCTTCACCGCCCCCAATCCACCCTATGGGGCCACGTTTTCATACCACCTGAAAGCCGAATTCAAAACCCTCAAAGCACAACGCCGAGCGGCAGAGATTAAAAAGGAAAATGCCGGTGAAGACACCCCCTACCCGTCTTGGGATGCCCTGCGAACTGAAGACAACGAGGAAGCTCCGATGGTGTTCTTGTTGATTGAAGATGCACAAGGCAATGTCATCCAACGGGTGCCGGCGAAAAACAAAGCTGGCTTCCAACGGGTGCAATGGGACATGCGCTACCCAGCGCCAGACCCAGTCAGCCTAAAAAAACCCGGTTTCGTGCCTTATTGGGTCTCGCCACCGATGGGCCCACTGGCCGTGCCTGGCAACTACCAGGCCACCTTGATGAAACGCCAAGGGGGTGAATTGATCGCCCTGAGTGAAGCGCAATCCTTCAGACTGAAATCGATGGACAACAGCCCTGAAATTTCTGACAACCCCGCTGCGGTGCTGGCCTTCAAACAAGAGTTGGCTGAAATGCAACGCCGCACCGATGGCGCCAGTGGTAAACTCAGAGAAATCGAGAACCGCTTGAAGCATTTGGTCAAAGCCGTGGACCTGGCCACCGACAGCACCGAAGCCCAGGCCCAAACCGTGCGCGATCTGCAACAGCGCTTGACCGAGCTGAAAGTGGTCATGTGGGGTGATCAGGTGATCGCTGCCAGACAAGAACCGGTGCCTTGGTCGGTGTCACAACGGGTTGGCAGTTTGTATGGTGGTTTGATTGAATCACAAGCCGACATTCCAGGCAATTATCGGGAGTCCATGAAAGTGGCGGCCAGTCAGTTGTCCACCGCTTTGAAAACGCTGCATATGCTGGATACCGATTTGCGGATGTTTGAAGAGGAGCTGGAGGAACATGGCGCTCCTTGGACCCCGGGTCGCATGCCCAGCTTGGGATTGAAATAAGCACCTGAATCAGGCCACTCAACATCCTGTTGGGTGGCCTTGATTTGAAATTCTGGCCAGTGCTAAACTGGTCTGATGTTGCGTTCACTTTTCAAACACTCACAGTTGCTGATTGCCCTATTGGTCATCAGCGCTTGTCAAGGCAACAAACCCGATCTGGCCCGGTTGTATCAATTCTCCCAACCGAACCAAGCAGCCCAACCTCCGGTGATTTTGATTCATGGCATCATGGGCAGTAAACTCAGAGACCGCAACAGCTTCGAAGAAATCTGGTTTGGCAACCTGATTGATCTGTTGTTTTCGAGCTACCATGCAATCAAGCTATCCTTTAACCCACTCACCTTAGAGCCCATCACCGATGAGTTGGAAGCGTTTGAAATAGCTGACCAAGCCGCTGGCACCGATTTTTATCGGGCCATCATCGACACTTTGCAGGCCTATGCCAATTATCAAATCAGCCATCCCGGGCAGTTTGATCCCACCAACCTGAGAAAACTTTACATCTTCAATTATGATTGGCGACAAGACAATCAGAAAACGGCCGCCCAATTGTCTCAATTCATCACCCGCATCCAAGATGACCACCGTGACCCTGATTTAAAATTTGACATCATTGCCCATTCCATGGGCGGCCTGATCACCCGCTACTACCTTCGCTATGGAGAAACCGATGTGTTGAATGACAACAATTTTCCCATGAATCAAGCGGGCTCCAAACATGTCCGAAAAGTGATTCTCTTGGGCACCCCCAACTTGGGCTCGGTGGGTTCAGTCAAGTCATTCATCACGGGGTTGAAAGTGGGTTTGAGGAAAGTCCCCACCGAAGTGTTGGTCACCATGCCCAGTGTTTATCAACTGTTTCCCCACAGCATCAACAACTGGGTGATCGATGTCAATGGCAATCCTCTGGATTACGATGTGTTCGATGTCAGCACTTGGCAACAGTTTCAATGGTCCATTTTTGATCCCAAAGTCCGCCATCGAATCTTGGCAGGGTTCGAAAATGAGGCTGAGGGAGCCCAATACTTGGCCAGTCTTGAAGACTATTTTCATAAGCACATTGAGCGGGCTCGGCGTTTTGTGTGGTCATTGACCATTCCTGTTGATGATCCCTCCTACCGCTTGGTGGTGATGGGAGGAGACTGCGAGTTAACCCCAGCCAGGATTTTGTTGGAAACCAGCGATACGGGTCGTCAAGCCATCCGCTTGACACCCAAGCAAATTGAAGAACCAGTTCCGGGGGTTGATTATGACCGCTTGATGCTCGAACCTGGAGATGGCACAGTCACCAAAGCCTCTTTATTGGCCAGAGATGTGTTGGACCCGACAGTGCCCCGACACAAATACAGCTTTTTTCCCATTGATTACCCTTATTTTCTGTGTGAACCCCATTCCACCCTCACTTCAAACATCAACTTTCAAGACAACTTACTCAACATTCTGTTAACCCGATAAGCCTCAAAATCCAGCCTCGGCAAAGTCCAGACAGGTGCTGTCGAGTTTTGCCAACAACGACAAGGGTGCTTTAATGGTGGGCAGTTCATAACGATAGAAATAACGACAGGTGTCGATTTTACCTTGGTAGAATGAGCGCTCTGCTGCGCTGTTGGCAGTCGGTAACTGCTGTTCGGCCATGATTGCCTGACGCAACCACATCCAAGCCACCACCACGTGGCCAAAAGCATCCAAATACAGGGTGGCATTGGCCAGATAGGCAGCCGCTCCCTTGGCCGCCACTTGTTGTTGCATGGTCAGGGTGGTTTGCAGTAAAGTTTGCGCCGCACTGGCCAGTTCTTGTCCCCAGGCTTGGGCCTGTTCACAATCTGCTGCCTCGGCCAGGGTTTCACTCATCACTTGGTGCAAGGCTTGGGCGGAGGCCCCTTGATTTTGCGTCACTTTGCGGCCCAACAAATCCATGGCCTGGATGCCCTTGGTGCCTTCATGAATCGGGTTCAAGCGGTTGTCGCGATACAGCCGTTCCACCGGATAGTCACGGGTGTAGCCATAACCGCCATGTACTTGAATGGCCAGGTCATTGGCCCGCAAGCCAAATTCGGCGGGCCAGGATTTGGCCACCGGGGTGAGGATGTCCAACAAATCAGTGAACCGTTGTGCTGCTGTTTGATCGCCTGCTTCAAGTGAGATCAACCGCTGATCGACCAAGTAGGCACAATACAAGCCCAAGGCCAAGCCCCCTTCGGCGTAGGCTTTTTGTTGCACCAGCATGCGTTTCACATCGGCGTGTTCAATGATCGGACGCATCGGGCCGGTGGGATCTTTCGCAGACACGTCTCGACCCTGAAGGCGTTCTTTGGCGTAGGCCAAAGCGTGCAAATAACCGGTGTATGCCAAGGATGTGGCCCCCATGCCAACGCCGATGCGGGCTTCGTTCATCATCTGAAACATATATGTCAAGCCATTGCCAGGTTCACCGACCAACCAAGCCTTGGCACCGCCATTTTCGCCAAAATGCAACACCGTGTTGACGGTGCCTCGAAAACCCATTTTGTGGTTGAGGCCGGCCAGACTGACGTCATTGCGGTCACCCAGACTGCCGTCGTCATTGACCCAAAATTTGGGCACGATGAACAAGGAAATGCCTTTGACTCCAGCCTCTCCACCGGGGATTTTGGCCAACACCAAGTGCACGATGTTTTCACTCATGTCGTGTTCGCCGCCGGAGATCCACATTTTGTTGCCAACGATTCGATAAGTCCCATCATCGGCTGGCATGGCCTGGGTTTTGATGTCGGCCAGGGAAGAACCTGCTTGCGTTTCGGACAGGCACATGGTGCCGAAATAACGGCCTTCGATCAAAGGTTTGAGAAACAACCTTTGTTGTTGCTCATTGCCATAACTGGCCAACAAATTGCCGGCCCCAGCCGACAACAAGGCATAGGCCGATGTCGACACATTGGCCGCACCCAAGATGAAGGCCACCGCCTGGCCCACCACATGCGGCAACTGCAGACCGCCAAACCGCTCATCAAACACCGCAGCGGGTATGCCCGCCTCCACCAAGGCATCCAGCGCGGCTTTGACTTCGGAAATGATTTTCACCCGACCATCGATCAATTCGGGCTCATGCGCATCCACCAAAGCGGCATGGGGCTGAAATTTTTCTTCGGCCAGTTTTTCCACCAAATCAAGCAGCTGTTCAAACACGTCTTTGGCATGGTCTTGGTAGCGGGTGGCGGTGCAAAGCTGTTCGGTCGGCAGGACTTCGTACAACTGAAAGGCCAGATCACGGCGGTTGTATATGTGTGGCATGGTGACTTGGGGGTGTTGATTAAGAGCCCATCATTGTAGCTGAATTGAGCCGCTGAATTGAATCATTCAATGCCACGCAAAAAACTCAGCAATGACATCAAAGTAGCCGACTTACCAACCACCGCCGCCGCCACCGCCACCGCCACCGCCGGAAAAACCGCCGCCCGATGAAAAACCACCGCTGGATGATGACGGCGGCACTGCGGCGGCCGATACAGTGGCTGCCATGCCACGGCTCATTTCACCGATGCCCCCTGCCGAGCCCGACAAATTGAATTGACCGCCTGAATACCAATCTGGCCGGTAGCTGTGTTGTGACGGATCGGTGCCGGATGCTCGCAGGTGATTGGCAAAACGGTCAGACCATTGATTTTCCACCCCCAAGGCAATGGCATAGGGCAGGTATTTTTCAAACAACTCTGAACTCATTTCAGGTGGGTGCATGATGTCCAAGCGGTGCTGTTCGGCGGTGGATAAATACAGTTTAAAGCCTTCAATTTGATCCATCAATTCACGGCCAAATGGGGTGGGTGATTTCAGCAGGTATATGAACAAACCATTGAGTGCCACCAAAAACACACTCATGATGATGAATTCGATGGGGAAACCGCCCACCGAAATGCCAAATCCCACCACCATCATGATGCCATGAAACAGCACCGCAATGCTGTCCAACCAACCGCGAGTGGCCCGGAAGATGGTGCCCATGACAAACAAAGTGAATATCAGAGGTGCCCAGCTGCGGGCCAAGTGCGGTCCGCTGAGTAAGTTCATGTGCAACATGAAGAAAACCAACACCAGCACACTGATGCCGATGCCATAAAAACCGAGCATCTTGTTGTCTTTGAAGCACTTCTCCTTGTATTCACTGATCAGCTTTTTGCTGACTTGTTTGATGGCCGTTTTGACCCTGCTGTCATATTTCTTGTCGATATACAGGCTGTTGCGGCTGCCCAACAAGCGTTTCATGATGATTTTTTCACCTGAAGATTGGGGCGGTAATTGGTTGTCACTGCTGGTGATTTTGTTGATTTGATAACCCGCTTTGAATTTTTTGATGGTGAGGTAGCCTTTCACTGCCAAATTGATCAAAGCCGCGGTGAAATTTTTGTGGTTGGTTTTTTCTTCCAAAATGTAACGCATGGCGGCCGGTGAAACCCCTTTGGGGGGATAAAACAAGGGCATGATCACCCCCGGTTCAGGATCCCTGCCCACTTGGTGCCAGGCTTGCACATAAAACATCAGCAAGGCCACCAAGGTCAACACCATCAACACCCACATCAAATTGTCACTGAAAAAATCCAACAGCCAATGGCTGTTATCGACCAAGTGTCCCTTGGGAATTTCCAGACTGAAGGTCAAACCTTGATAGGGCTCCAAAGGCTTGGTGCTGGTGATCTGCAAGGTGTTGCCATTGATTTCGGAATCAAAATCGGCGCCGGTCTCGCCGGCAAAACCGGTCCACACACCGTGTTTGACCATCGACATGGATACACCATCAGGCAACCGCACGGTGGCGGTGACCTGGTTCATGGCAAAGCGCCAATCATTACCGGTCACATTCCAAGCAAAGCGATCATGTTCATCCAAAAAGGCGATTTGCCGGTTGGTGCGGTAGCGAATGACATAGGTTTGTTCGCCCCGATCCACATACCGATTGCGCTCACCGATGTAAATCCTGACGCCGTTGCTCAAATCTTCCAGGTGATGTGGTTCGGTTTGCCCATTGCGCAAGACTTCTGTGACGGCAAAATCAACCGTTGATTTGGTCAGCAAGGCGGTGTTGTAAATGGTCGGAAAATCCCGATAAATCCCCCGCTTGATTTGGTCGTGTTCGACCTGTATTCGGATGGTTTCGGTGACCAAAACATTCCCATTGGCTTGGACCGTGATGTCACTGTGAAAATGTTTGATGTGTTCGACAGCCCCAACTGGCCAGGCCAATAGGCACAACCACAACATCCACCATCCTCTCATGGATGGCTCAGAATTTAATTTCTGGGTTTTCCGCATGTTTGGGGTTTTCCAGTTCAAAAAACTCCGCTTCACGAAAGTCGTAACGGTTGGCGATCAAATTGGATGGGAACGATTGCACTGCGGTGTTGTATTCCCTGACGGCCCCGTTGTAATAGCGCCTGGCGTATTGAATTTCTTCCTCGATTTTTTGCAGTTGTTGCTGCAGTTCGATGAAATTGGTGTTGGCTTTCAAATCTGGATAGGCTTCGACTTGCACCATCAAACCGGCCAAGGCCTGTGACAGCTTTTGTTCATCTAGACTTTTTTGACCCGGGGTGGCTGCACCGGGCTGATTTCCACCGCGGGCGGCATTGCGCAGGTTGATCACTTGTTCCAGGGTGGATTGTTCGTGCTGGGCATATTGTTTGACCACATTGACGATGTTGGGAATCAAATCATAACGGCGCTTAAGCTGCACATCGATGCCACTCCAACCATCTTCCACATGGTTGCGTTTTTTCACCAAGCGGTTGTAGAGGGAGACCCCCCAAAACACCGCTGCCCCAATCAGCAACACCAGAAAAAACAAAAAATTGGCTCCTCGCATAATGCCTCCTCAATTTGACTCCCAATCATTATAACCATTCATGGCCACTTTTGAGTAGTGCCTAAAGTGATGCACGACAAAGACTTAAAGACCGGGCAAAAAAAGAGCCGATCATATGACCGGCCCTCTTTTTACCTCGTTTTATGGTTGCTCAGTATTCGAACTTGTGTGCAAATACCGTTTCAGCCGCATACTCAGGTGGGATGTAGCCGACCCTGATCATGCAAGGATTGCCCGAAGGGGTGGCTTCAACATTCCAACGAACCACATAAGACTCACCAGCGGTGGTGGTGTCCCACAAATAGGCTCCTGCAGATGCGCTACCGCCCCCGGCTGCTGGGGTACTGACGAAGGCGTTGGTTGCAAAGGCACCCAAACCATCAAAATTGTAAATTTCAACGTCACCAGCATCATTTCCACTGTTGTTATAAAAACCACCCACCGAAACCAGGATGGAGCCATCTGGAATGGTGATGTTTTCATCAATGAACAAAGTGGTTGCCGTCGTGTTGCTGATGCAACCACCACCGGCATAATCAAACGTCGTGGTTCCATTTCTGATGGTCTGCATGGAAGATGCACCATAGCTCAAGAATTGGATGCCTCCGGTTGTGGGAAAACCTCCCAACACCGAATCTGTCATCACTTCGTTTGTCAGATCAGGCTCACCACCGTTGTCCTCAGCCAAGGCCAACGATCCTGTGGTCGTCAATAAGAAACCAAATATATAATGTTTTTTCATGGTATTTCTCCTTATTCAGCCCAAATCAGTTGGGGTTAACAACGAAGCGCACACCACAAGCCTCAATCAGATTGTCATCAACACCCTCAAAACGCACGATCAAAGCGCCAGCGGTGTTGTCGACCACATGGGTGAAGGTGGTGAAGTCAGAACCGGCTCCAGTATCGGTACTCGATACAACAGAATCGATGCTTGTGAATGTACCGTCACCATTCATCTGAAAAAGAATCGCTTGAGTGGTATCGCTGGCTGTTGAATCGACATAGTAAAACCGCATCAAACCGATGCTGTGGCCTGAAGGCAGATTCAAGTTTTGGTCCAACCAGGCAGTGCCACCGTTGCCCACGGCATTCATACAACCGCCGCCGGCATAATTGGTGGTGTAACCTGATTCATAAGGTGTGGCGCTGGAAGCGGCCAAGAACACAAAATAAGAACCACCGGCTTTGACACTGTCACCGGCCAAGATGGCTTCTTCAATGGGCGTCAGCTCCTCATAGTACGCTTTCGGTTGGTATTGCTCCATACCCAACTCACTGCCACCATCGGCGAAGGCTGATTGTGCACCCATAGACAGAATGGCTAATGCCGTTAATTTAGATTTAATTTTCATTTTTTTACCCCGTTTGTAGTTAATTAATGGTGATTCCATTGTACTGAGGAGCTAACAGATATGTAAAATTAATTTGGGACATTCATCACGTTTTTGGTATTTTTTTGGTGAAAAAACGCCTTTCAATCTGTGTTTTCTGAAATTCTTATCGCATTTTTCTGACCATTTGTCGATAAATTCTGACAAGTATTCGGGGCTTTATCATTGATTGGTCCAAGCACACAATGGTTTATGGGTTCAGCCAATAGACAGGCAATGGCCAAGGGCATCACCATGGACATGGTCATAGGAAACACCACAGACACATCACATGCCCATGATGACGAAATGCGGCTTGATTATATGAAAGATTCGAACAGGTCTTCGTGCACTTCCCCGTCCCAGGGATGCAACATCATCAGTTCACGCAACTTGGCAAACTGTTCAGGAAAACGCACAATGACATGGTGCGGTTGGGGGACAGACTTCTTGTCCACGATCAAGCCAAATTCCACTTGGCCGTTGTATGACAGGATGCTGATGCCCATACCAATGGTACCGTTTTGTGGTACCCAGAACATGGTTTTCTCCACCTTGCAACCGGCGATGTACAAGGGCACCGAAGGACCTGGCACATTGGTCAGTACGGCGGTGGCCTTTTTAGAAAACAAATTCAGCAGTTTGTTTTGCACTGCTTGCGGCGCCAAGCCAATCATGCTGAGCAAGCCCAATGAAACCAAGGCTTGCTTCGATTTTTTCAATTCATTCATCTCATGATGAACATACGACAGGCGTTTCAGCGGGTTGTCTTCAAAAATCGGCAGGTTCAGAAACACCAGGCCGAAGTGGTTACCCAGCTCTTTGGCGTGCTTTAAGGGCCGTAAATTGACTGGTACGGTGGCCCGAATGACTTTGGCATTGGGGTCATCACCGCTTTCCAGCATGTATTCACGCAAAGCGCCAGCCAAATTGGAAATCAACACATCATTCACCGTGGTACCGGTGGCTTTGGCAATGGCTTTGACTTCATCCAAGGGAATGGACTGGGCCCAGGCCACCCGTTTGCGGGTACACAGCTGGGTTTTATAGACCGTTTGTGGATCATCACTTAAGGTCAATGCATTGAACAATTCCTCGGCCATGTCAATGGAGTCACCCACGCCCTTCTCGATCAAACTGGGGTCTTGCAAGATTTTCTTACCCAGTTCAGTCATGTCATTCATCATTTTCAGTGAATGGACCCATTGTTTTTTGGCGGGGTTGATCACTTGTTTCAACAAACCCAACTTTTGGTGTTGTTCTTTGACCGTTTCGTCGACATCGAAATCCAAACTCTTTTCTCGGCTGGTGCTGGTCATTGACAACAGCACCTGAATCAAGGCGATGCCATCGGCGTAACAATGGTGAATGCGGGACACGACCACCGGCCCCTTTTCATAGTTTTCAACGATGTGGAAAGACCACAGGGGCTTGTGTTTGTCCAGCGGTGTGGAGGCCAGGTTGCTGACATAGTCTTGCAACTCACGGTAATCGGCTTTACCAGGCAAAGCCACCCGCCTGACGTGTGCGGCCATGTCAAAGTATTGGTCATCCTGCCAGTAAGAGCCACTGGCATTTTGGTGGGCCAATTGCCGAAAGCGGCGGTATTTCAAAAACTTTTTTTCCAAGGCCTCGGTGAATTGGGCCAAATCAGGCATTTGATCCAGAAACATCAACCCGGTGATCATCATCAAATTATGCGGAGATTCCATCCGCAACCAGGCCGTATCCACCTTGCGCATGGGTTCTTTCTTGTCATCGATGTACTGGAACATGGGCTGAAATTTTTTTGGTTTATATTTGTCCTGCCTTCATTATAATAGAAAGCATGAATAAGTATACAGCCCTCTGTTGCTAATGGAAGAATCCTTCGACATTGAAATCCCGAACTTCATACTGGGCAAAGAAATCGGCCGTGGTGGCATGGCGCGGGTGTTCATCGGGGAACAGTTGGAGCCGAAAAGACCGGTGGCCATCAAGATCGTTACCCCCCAAGGCAACGACCCCAAAATCCTGGAAGACCTGCAAAAAGAAGGTGACACGGTGGCCCAATTTTCGCACCCCAACATCGTCACGGTGTTCTCTTGTGGGGTGATTGAACAAAATTATTATTTGGCCATGGAAATCCTCAGCGGTGGGGATTTGAAGAAAAAGATTGAAGAAGGCATCACCGAATTGGAGGCTTTCAACATCATGGTGGACATGGCCAAAGCCCTGGAACATGCCCACAAACGCGGTACCCTACACCGCGATATCAAGCCAGAAAACATTCTGTTCCATGAGGATGGCCAGGCGGTGTTGGTGGACTTTGGCATCGCCAAAGCACAGAACACCGTCAGTGAATTCACCCGCGTCGGCGCGGTGGTTGGCACCCCCCACTACATGAGCCCTGAACGGGCTTTGGGCAAAGAAATCGACGAACGCTCTGACCTCTATGCGTTGGGGGTGGTGTTGTACGAGATGCTGATTGGCAAGAAAGTGTTTGAAGGCAGTGACACCTTTGCCATCAGCTATGCCCATGTGCACGAGCCGGTACCCGATCTGCCCGAAGAAAAAGCCAAGTACCAAACCTTGCTGAATAAGTTGTTGGCGAAAAATCCGGATGACCGCTTCCAAACGGCCACACAGCTGGTGGCGCAGCTGAAAAAGTATTTGCGGCGGTTAAAACCGATCACCGACACCACCCATTCCTTCGCCCCACTGCCGGATCTGGCGGCGAAGAAAAAGTCCAGCCCCCTGCCCTTCATCATCACCGGTGTGATTGTGGTGGTGGCGGTGTTGGTTGGGGTGTGGTTCATGAATCAACAAGCAGCGATCGAAATCAACCAAACCGATTTGACCACCGAACAGCAGATAGAAATGTCGGACAAATTATTGGCCGCCGAATCCCAATTCAGATTGGGCAATGTGGCCATGGCTGAGCAATTGTATGAATCGGTGCTGGTTGACTACGATTGCAACAATGAGGAAGCCGGCAACCGCATGAAAACCATCAACAAAGCCAAATTGGATCAAATCATGGCCGCCTGCGAACCGTGATCACGCCGTGATTTGGGCACAAAAAAAGCAGCCAGTTGGCTGCTTTTTTTTGACCAGAATAAGCTGGTCAGATGCTGGCTGGCAAGAAGTAAAATTCACTGCCTTCATGGCCGGCATGGCGCACTGCGGTGTATTCAGGGCTTTGTTGGATGCCCGTCAACTTGGAGCGCAATCGGACCTGTTGGTCCAGTGCTTTGTACAAGCGATACCCTTCCATCACCCCGTCGTTTTCTTTCAACACGTCCAACAAGGCCGAGGCAAAGATGGAATGACCGTCACCGCCACTGTCCAGCACCGGCTGTAAGCCACCAGAGGTCAACACCGTGCGGGCCTTGACCCGGGAAGTGAAAAGGATGTCATTTTCCGCCACATCTTCTGGGAAGGGCCTAATGGCTGAGCCTGACATGGTGCCAGAATAACAAGAATCGGCGATCACCATCACGTGCTTGGCATTCATGCTGGACATGAACTCACTGATCACGTTGTTGGGGATCCAGGTTTTTTTGTCATCCAATTTGGCATCGGTGGGGATCCAATAACCGTCTTGCCGCTCATCAATCAAACCGTGACCGGCATAATAAACCACCAGATTATCCAACTTACCCAGTTTTTCCTGGTAATCGGCCAAGGCCTGAACGATCTCTAAATGCGTCGCGTTTTCCAGAATCTGGGTTTGGTAGCCGTAGTTTTCTGACAACACCTTGCCGACTTGTTGGGCATCATTGATGGCGGTGCCCAAGTCTTCCAGGTCGTTGTAATTGTTGTTGCCAATCACCAACGCGTGGTAAGTACCCAAATCTTGTTTGAAACGTTTGGTAAAAATGTCGGACAAGTAGCGTGGTTTGATTTGTTCCAGCAGTTGTCGCACCACCACAAAGCGTTCCACCGATTTGGAACCGTCATTCTTCACTGCTTCAATGCTCACCGGCGTGTCATCGTTCTCAATCAATGGCACATCCACACTGAAGATGCCGGTGTCGGTCAGTTTATCGGTGATGTTTTCATTGTTCAAAGTCAAGCCAGCCACTTCTTCAGGCGGATTGACACTGCCCATGATGGACATCGACTTGGCTTGGTTGTTGGCGATTGGGATGCTGCGAATGCCCCGGGTTAACAAGATGTCCGGCGTGATCACATTGATGCCAAATTGATCGGTGTTCATGGCCAACTCTTGACCATTTTCAGCAGCAATCTTGCGCACCAAGGTGGAAGCCAATTCGCGGCTTTCTGCATTTTTAGATGTCAGGTCTTTGACCTGTTGTTCCAATTCAGCAATTTGCTGCTTGACCCTAGGATCATCATTCTTCTCACGCAATTCGGCTTGCAAGCGTTGCAGCTCGGTGTTGGCTGATTGGATGTAGTCCTGGGTTTTTTGGTAATTTTCATTGACCGCTGACAACTCGTTTTTCAAGGTAAAGACTTGACGTTCCAATTGGATGCGTTGGTGTTCTTTTTCCCGACGATCCCGCAAATCTTGCTCAGTCACCAATTCCAACTTGGCCTCTGTGACGCCAGCTGCTTGGCGGTATAGGTTGATGGCTTTGACCGCATCCTGAGGCACACCCAAGCCTTTTTCATACAAGTTACCCAGGTTCAACTGCGCGGCCGACAAACCTTGATCGGCGGCCTTTTGATACCAGGCTGCGGCTGACTGATAATCGGGCGTGCCGTTGATGCCACGCTCGAACAATTCACCCATGTAATTTTGCGCGGTGGCATCACCGCCATCGGCTTGTTGCTTCCACACCTTGGCCACGGTGGCAAAATTGGACTCGTCATAAGCCACGTATTCACCGCCACGCAAAGCGCATTCCTTGGCCGTTAATTTGGCTGGTTTGCGCGGTGGAATGTAAGTGAAGTTTTGCCCCAACTGCCGAATTTGTGGCGGCAACAGACAATCCACAATGTACAGTTGGTCTGGCGTGATCTGACCTTGTTTCACCTCTGTGACCTTTTTCGACCGCTTGGCGCTGACATCGGTCACCACCATTGATGTCATGGCCAGGTAGACGCCGATGTATTTAAAGATAACGTTTTTCATGATTTCACCTGTTAAAACTCAAATCTGGCACCGATGTTGATGGTGCCTCGTGTAAATCCTTCCAACCCAAAGATGCTGCGGTAGTTGATATACGCTTGCTTGCCGTTGGCACCAATGAACACCAAACCCAAGCCGGCTGAGCCGAAGGTGCGGTCTGGTTCATCGGTGGCGATGAAGAAGATTTCATCATCCGGGGCATCAATGAAGCGGGCCTCAATGAAACCGCCATCGTTCTCAGTTTCGCGACTGATGTTGATGTCAAATTGCGGTGACAACACCCCGTTTTTCAAACTGATGGCTTTGGACACGCTGGTGCCCACTGACCACACCATGCTTTTCACTTCTTGGTCGGCAAAGGCAAAATTGAAGCCGCCAGCGCCGGTTTCCTGGAAGCCATCGATGGACGTTTTGACGTACCTGACCGAGGCATTGGGGGTGATGTTCCAAGAATTCTTATTGAAGTGATAGCCCATACTCATGGCCACCGAATACTGGTTGGAATCGGTCTTACCGGTGGCCACCCGGTCAACCGCGATGTTGTCCAAGTTGAAGTTGATGCGGCGTTTTTGCTCGAAGTCAGGGTTGCCGTAACTGATGCGGCCATCCACATAGAAATTGTCTTTGATGTAGAATGAACCATAGCCAGTCAGGGTCAGGCCGGTGGATTTGACCTCCGCTTCCCCTTCGATTTCAGAATCAAAATTGGCATAACCCAAGGCCACACCAGCCACTTTGGTGGGACTGAAGCGATAGTCCACCCCGGCGGTCAAGCCATAGGTGTCAAAATCAAAGCCCAGTTCGCGACCCGTGGCATCCCGCTCGCCCATGGAGATGGTGCCGTTCACGAACATGCCCCACGGCGAAACAAAGTCATTGATGTTACTGGTGGCAGCGGCTTCCTCGTCGTCATTCAAGTAAGCCAGCATGCCCAAGGGGATGGATTCATTGCCGTAACGAGCGGTCAAGCCGTTGACACTGAAACCGGCCCCGCCTCCGCCACGCAATTGCGCCAATCGCGAATCGACATTGCGGAATTGTGAAGTGATGATTTCAGCCGCAGACGTGGACTGGGCCGTGACCTCGTTGGGGGTGATTTCTTCCATCAGGTTGATGATGTCGCCCCGGTTGTCCGGACGGGCTCCGGCGATCAATTCTTCACACAAACCTTCAATGGCCATGAAATAACTGCGCGCACAGTAACTGGACACATTGCGGATGGTTTGCATCACGGTGTCACTGGCCCCGGAACCAACGGCTTCATCGAACAAGGCAAAGATTTCCTCTTCAGTCGGCGTGCGGCGCACTTCGTTGCTGAAACTGGCCAGGTTGTTGCCCGGCTGACTGTCCATGGAATCGGATTCGATGCTGGCGTTGAACACGATCGGCTGGGAAGTTTGCACCACTTGTTGGGTCACCACCCGCAAATCGATCTGTGAAGCGGTACCCACCATGAAATTCCCCGGATAGGCACAGGACAAGCTGGTGTTGTTCACCTGACAGGCCCAGCCACCGGCGTTCAGCACTTGTACGTTTTGGATCAGACCGGTCAAGCTCGCATTCAAACGCGCATTGACTGCCAAATCAGGTCCTTGGTTGCTGGCCAGGAATGACAGTTCAAAGGTGTCGCCTTGCTGGATGTCTTGTTGATCCACGTTCAACGACAGCGACAGATCGGCATCCAAATCTTCCACCGCATTGACGGTGACTTGGGTGGTGCTTTGGTTGTTGCTGGGGTTGCTGTCAATGGCATCAGACATGACTTCGACGTCGTTGATGATGACGCCACTGAAGCCTGCAGCAAAACTGCCCTCCAGCACGATCAATTGCACCTGGTTGTTGGGCAATGACAAGATGTCGCAAGTCAATGACATGGACAAAAGTGTACAGTTCACCCCGGAACCCACTTGCACCGAATCGGCCACAAAACCCATTGGCAATGGATTGGTCAATTGCACATTGGTGGCGGTGTCAGGGCCCATGTTGGCCACTTCGATTTCCCACGCAATGGTGTCGGTATTGAGTACAGTCGAAGCACTCGGCGCGATGGTCACGGCCAGGTCGGCTCGGGTCACGCCACCGCCGCCGCCTTGGCTGACATTGACCGCCACTGCGGAGGTGTCGTTGTCTGGGTTTTCATCACCGGCCAATGACACACTGGCGGTGTTGGTCACAGAACCGGGTGTTTCGGGGCTGATCACATTCAGTTGCAACTGACTGCTTTGCCCAGAAGGCAAGGTGCCGTTGAACGCGCAGTTGACCACGGTGCTGCCTTCACAAGACCATTCGGCGCCAACAAAATCTTGCAACACCATGCCAGCTGGCAAGGCATCAGACACGGCGAAGGCGGTTTGGGTCTCGCTGCCGACGTTCAACACCTCCAACACATAGCTCAATGGCGAATTGGTACCCACTTCTGACACCGGTGCCGTCTTGAACAAAGCCACATCATGGCGCGCATTGCCCACAATATTAACGCTGTCGTTGGCGGTTCTGATCAACCCATCGGCGTTCACTGTGACGTTGTTGCTGAACACCCCGCTGCCGCTGTTGATGAGCAAATCAACTTCGATGATGGCATTGCCATTGGGCAGCATCGGTGCCGAGTTGGTGCAGGTCAACACGCCACTGCTTGGCACACATGTGAAATCACTGCTGCTGGCTCCCAGCACCGTGATGTTGCTCGGCACATTGTAAAAACTGCTGATGTTCACCAAGGGGAACACACCGGTGTTGCTGATGCTGATGGTTTGGGTGAACGGCGTGCCCAAGGCCACTTGCGGCACCGAAGAGAACAGGTTCACAAACACGTCACTGAGGCTGAACACCACGGTCAAGCTGGCATTCACCGCAGCCACCAATTCATTGGCATCCAAGGTGGTGTCCAACGTGTAGCTTTGCCCTGCCACTGGGGAGGCGATGGCTGTGGTTTGGATCGACAGGTTGATGGTGCCACCGGCGGTCAGCGTTGGCGTGTAGATGCAATTGACCATGCCAGCGTTTTCGGCACAGCTGACACCTGGATCTGCGGTGAAACCCACATAAACAAAGCCCAATGGCAGCAGGTTGTCAATTTGCACCCCAGTCAAATCACCGGTACCGGTGTTGACCACCTGAACCGCGAAGTCAACCGCGGCTCCGGGGTCCACCGGCGATGGATTTTGGGCCAGATTCAAGCTGGCTGTGGCCGTGACAAAATTCAACACCAGGGTGTCGTCCACGGCGGCTCCGGTGTTGGTCCCAATCGCACTCATTTGATTGGTGACGCTGGTGACCGCTGTGTTGTTGGTGGCGGTCACGTCCAGCACAATCTGCGCGGTGCTGCCAGAGGCCAATGGCGCGGTCAAAGTACAGTCAATATCGGGACCTGGGTTACAAGCCCAACCAACAGACTGGGTGTTGTTCAAGGTCACATCTGCAGGAATCAGGTCGGTCACATTGACGTTCAAGGCATCCACCGGTCCGGTGTTTTGGACCTCCAAGACATACTCAAATGTCTGGCCATAATTCAACTCGGTGATGGGCACCCCAGCCACTGAAGCCGATTTGGTCGCCACCAGGGTGGTGGCTCCCCCGCCAGCAATCACCACCGTGGGTGCGGAACCCAGGTTGTTGCCAGTGGTGCCATCTGGGTCAACGGCAGTGGCCACTGTGGCCGAGTTGTTGACGTTGTTGCTGGCGACAGCGGCGGTGACGTTGATGTCAACAGTGACCGTTTCTCCAATGGCAAACGGCGCCCCACCCGTGTCACAAGTCAATACCCCACCGTTGGTGGCACCGTCGTGGACACAACTGAATGGCGTGCCCAAAGCGGTGCCAATGATGGTACCGGTGAAACTGACTTCATTGGGTAAGGTGTCGCTGACCACCACATCCACTGGACTGGCGGTGGAGCCCACTGGGTTGTCAATGGTCAACACGTAGGTGAAGGGGTCATTGATGGCAAAGTTGGTGCCACTGACGTTCTTGGTGATGCTGAAATCACTGGCGCCTGCGTTGATGTCATCGGTTTGGTTGTCGTTGTTGTTCAATAAATTGGAATCCGCTGTACTGGCGACATTGGCATTGACCAAAACACCCGTTCCGGGGGTCACTGCCACCACGTTGATCCTGAAATTGTGGGTGGTGAAACTGATGAAAGGTGAGCCACCGCGGTCACACAGCACGGTGCCACCATTGGTGGAACCGTCGTGGTTACAGGACCAGCCTGGGGCAGCGACCAAGTCGGTGTTGGAGAACCTCACCTCAGGCGGCAAGGTCACGTCAACCACCACATCGGTTGGGTTGGCTGAAGATCCCATGGGGTTTTCAACCAAGAATTCGTAACTGATGGGATCTCCTTGGGTGTAAACACCTGAAGTTGAGGTGAAAAACAAGGCCAAATCAGCATCACCCGGATTCACCACAAAGGGCCCAAAGTCGGTGTCGTTGCTGGGATTCGGGTCCAAGCCACTGGTGACCGTGGCGGTGGCACCGGTGCCGGTGGCATCCGAGTCGGCCAGGGCCAGAACCTGGATGAAGGTGTTGGTCCCAATCGGCACCGGGTTGCCTTGGCTGTCACAGGTGACATCGCCACCCACAGTCGAACCATCGTGGGTACACAACCAGCCGGTGGCATTGGTCACTTGCGCCGAATTGAAGACCAACTGCGACGGCAGTGAGACTGTGACCACCGCGTCGGTGGGTGCGGCACTGGAGGCAAAGGGGTTGTGCAAGGTCACATCCAAAGTGACCAAATCGCCCACGGTATAAACCGGCTGATCCGGCACGATGCCGATGTCCAAGTCAGCGGTGGGCGCCACCACATCAAACTGTGCCGAGTCCACATTATCGGCCGAATTGCTGTCGAAAAATGTGGAAGACGCGGTGTTGATGATGGTGTCACCGTCGTTACCAGTCACCTGCACCGTGATTCTCACGCCGTCCACCGCAGCGGTGTTCGGCAAGGTGGGCGCCAAGCAGTTCAAAGTTGGCGCCGTGAAAGTACAGGCAAAATTGGGTCCCAGTTCCACATGACTTTGGTATTGGACACCCGCTGGAAGGGTGTCTTGCAAATCCACATTGAGGGCGTCACCCACACCGGTGTTCCTCACTTGAATTTCATAATCCAAGCTGGACCCAGGTGCAGCTTGGGTGATGCCCCCGACCACCGATTTGAACACCTCGATTTCAGGGGTGCCACCTATACTGACAGTGAATGCCTGACTGTCTGAATTGTTACTGGGGAAGGGATCGGTTTCAGTCGCCGACACATCGGCAACGTTGGTTTTGGGCCCAGGCTGGGCATTGATGTCGACGATGCCAACCAAGGTGAAGACAAAGTCGTCCCCTGTGGGCAAGTCCAACAAAGAACATTGGATCACCGAACCGGTGTCATTGCATTCTGGGCTGGAACTGTTGGCATCAAAAATCAAATCGTTGATCAGGAAATCATCGATCACCACCACATTGTTGGCATCGGGCCCTGCAGGATTGCTGACGGTGATGTCAAAACTGATGGCTTCCCCAGGCTGAACATTGTTGGGTGAAGACGCAGACAAGGTTTTGACCAGACCCAAATCCACCCCACCTGATGAATATTGAATGTCGACAAAGGCATCGTTGTCACTGAGATTGACCTCAACCCCACCGACATCGGTGACCGTGGCTGACAAAGCCGGCGTAAAGGTGATGTCTCCTGGTTGGGTGATGATACCCACTTCCAAGGTGGTTGAGCCACCAAAGGCATTCAAAGCACCCTGAAAGGTGCAACTACCGTCGGATATGATGGCGGCACAATCCCATAAGGGATCGCCCAAGACAGTCCCTTCAAACTGCAACAGTTGATCTTGCAAGAAAATGTCAATGGTGATGCCATCGCCCGCAATCAAATCACCGTCGTTGTTGACGAAAAATTCAACGAAATGGACCTGTCCATCACCTGGAAATTGATACGGTGACCCCGTATTCACATTCAAATCAGGTTGTGCCCACACCGCAGCACTGAATAAGACAAACACGAGCGCCAGGCCGCGCTGATAGTATTTTTTCATTTCCCTTCTCTCTTTTTTCGCCCTTTAAGGGCCGTCAATTGCAATTAAACTATAGATTATTTTGACCACGAAGCAATTAATTTTCAATGGTTTACACTTTTAATTGAATAATTTGTGTGCCGTTTCACAAAAACCATTCATAAAATTGGTTATGGGATCGGGAATGGAATGCGGCCTGCTGAGACACGCCTGGAACCTTGATTATGGTGTTTTGTTGTGCGGTTCTGTATTGATTATGACATCAAAAGGAGCCACTGGCCACCCCATTGTCATGTTTTTATGACTCACAAGATGTGATCAATTTTTAATTGTAAACTGCGTTTTTGGCGAAATTCGTTGACCATCATTTGATAACACAGGTGCATGCGGTGTTCGGGTTCGAGGAAATCATTGGGGTGGCGGTTAAAAGCAATGGCTGCGATTTGCTTTTGTTGATCGGGGGTTTGCAGGGTGAGTTTGGTGTGGTTGTCACCGACCAATGACTTTTGCTTGATGATGAACCAATCATCGAACAGCGGCGGTTCAAAGCGCTGCCCCCAGGGACCGGCTTGTTGAATCAACTCAGCCACATGCAAAGACAAGTCTTCGGTGGCGACCGAGCCATCGCTGTGGATGGTGCGGTGTTTCAAGTCTGCCGTCAGGCTTAGTGCCACCTCTTCAGCAAACGCTTGTTTGAAGTCTTTGAGTTTGGCCTTTTTGATGGTCAGTCCTGCGGCCATGGCGTGGCCACCAAATTGCTCAATCAATTCTGGGTGCCGGGTCGAAACATTGACCAAAGCATCGCGGATGTGCAAACCCTGGATGCTGCGGGCTGAACCTTTGACCCGATCGGATTCAGCACTTTCCAGGGCAAACGCCACCACCGGGCGGTGGGTGAATTCTTTGACTTTGGAAGCCAACAGGCCCACCACACCCTGGTGCCAGTTTTCATGAAACAGACACAAAGCCGGGGGCAATTCAGCCCGTTGTTTCAGTTGTGCCACCACCGAATCCGCAAACCGTTGCATGTCGGCTTGGATGGCTTTGCGTTGTTGGTTGATGTCGTGCAATTGTGCCGCCAAAACCCGAGCCTCTGCGGGATCATCCGTGAGCAATAAATTGATGCCGATGCCCATGTCCTCCAGGCGACCGGCGGCATTCAACCGTGGCGCGATGTAAAAGGCCAAGGCATTGGCATCGGCACTGGCCTGCTGACAGCCAGCCACGGTAAACAAAGCCGACAGGCCGATCACACAACTGCCTTGCGCGATCCGTTTCAAACCGGCATCGATCAGGATGCGGTTGTTGGCATCCAATGGCACCACATCGGCCACCGTGCCCAAGGCCACCAAGTCCAGCAAAGTCGTTAGATTCGGCTCAGGCAGGGACCGCTGCTCAAACCATTGGCGCTGTGACAGCTCTTGTTTCACCACCGTCATCAAATAAAAAGCCACCCCCACGCCGGCCAGGGCTTTGCTGGGGAAGCCATCGTCGGCGCAATTGGGGTTGACGATGGCCGCGGCGGCCGGTAATTCATCGGGGGGTAAATGGTGGTCGGTGATGATCACCGACATGCCGGCTTGGTTGGCCGCATCCACCCCGCGCAATGAAGAAATGCCATTATCAACCGTGATCACCAGATCGGCTTTGAGCTTGACCAACTCAGCCACCAGCTCAACGGTCAAACCATAGCCATACTCAAAGCGATTGGGCACCAAGAAATTCAGGTGCTCAGCACCCATTGCTCGCAACGCCCGAATCACCACCGCAGTGGCAGTGGCGCCATCGGCATCAAAATCGCCAACCACCACCACGCGTTGTTGCTGGGCCATGGCATCGCAAATCTGCTCGGCCGCCTGCTTGATGCCTTTGAAGCCGCTGGGATGGTGGAGGTGTTTGAGTTGGTAATTGACTTGGGCATAATCGGTGATGCCACGGGTCAAATACAAGCGTTGGATCAATGGGTGCAGGTGTTCGCCACCGGCCAATTCGGTGTCAGGGCTGGGTCGACGAATGAGTTTCGCTGAGGTCATCAGCCCTGACCGCACGTCCGATCAGACGTATTGGATGGATTCAATGAAGTAGGTGATCTCACCACCTGGGGCTTGCACTGCCACTTCATCGTCTACACTTTTGCCGATCAAAGCCCGGGAAATTGGGCTGCTGATGGAAATTTTGCCGGCATCGATGTCGGCCTCGGCATCGCCCACAATTTGGTAGGTGACGTGTTCGCCACTGGCTTCTTCTTCCAGCACCACAGTGGCGCCAAACACCACTTTGTCGCCCACATTTAAACTCGACACGTCGATGATTTGGGCGTTGCCAATCAGGCCTTCCAATTCGGCAATGCGCCCTTCGGTGAAGGATTGTTGTTCACGCGCCGCATGGTACTCGGCATTTTCTTTCAAGTCCCCATGGGCCCTGGCCTCGGCCACGGCATCAATGATTTTGGGGCGTTCTTCGGTTTTCAGCCTTTTCAATTCGGCTTTCAGCATTTCAGCACCCTTCAGGGTGATCGGAGCTCTGTTCATGTTGTTCTTCTATCCAGTTGATGAATGACCCATGTCATTCAGTGTTCATGCAGTTCTTTCAATGCATATATTTCTTGTTGGTTCAAATAGTCATAGGCCGCAATCGTGGCGGCTGCGCCGGCAATGGTGGTGCTGTAGTTGATGCTTTGTTTCAGCGCCTCTTTGCGGATGGATGCCGAATCGGCGATCGCTTGCGCCCCTTCTGTGGTGTTGATGATGAAGTCGATTTCTTTTGATTTGATCCGGTCCACGATGTGTGGGCGACCTTCAATCACCTTGTTAACACTTTCACAAAACAGCCCGGCTTTTCGCAACAAGTCACAAGTACCATGTGTGGCCACCAACTCAAAATTCAATGCCCGCAGCTGTTTGGCCAAGGGAATCAATTTCTGTTTGTCGGCTTCGCGCACACTGACAAAAGCCTTGCCTTGTCTGGGCATGAACACATTGGCCGCCAATTTGGCAGCAGCCACCGCCGCACCAAAGGATTTACCAATGCCCATCACCTCACCAGTGGAACGCATCTCCGGACCCAAAATCGGATCCACCCCGGGGAATTTCACAAAAGGGAACACCGGCTCTTTGATGGAATAGTGGTTCAAGTCGAGTCGTGGTCGCACACCCTGCTCGGCCAGGCTAATGCCAGCCATACACAATGCCGCGATCTTGGCCAACGGCAAACCAGAGGCTTTGGACACAAAAGGCACCGTGCGTGAAGCCCTGGGGTTGACCTCTAAAATGTATATGTCCTCACCTTGGATGGCAAACTGGGTGTTCATCAAACCCACCACATTGAGTTCTTTGGCCATCAGTTCACACTGTCGGGACAACTCGGCTTGCAGCTCAGCCGATAAGGTGAAAGGCGGGATGCAACAGGCCGAATCACCCGAATGCACACCCGCCTGTTCGATGTGTTCCATGATGCCGCCAACCATGAAATCGGAGCCGTCACAAATGACATCGACATCGACTTCAATGGCGTGATCCAAAAAGCGATCCAACAGCACCGGTGAGTCATTGGAAACTTGCACCGCTTCGGTCATGTAGCGCAACAAATCCTGCTGGGAATGAACCACTTCCATGGCCCGACCACCCAACACATAGGAAGGCCTGACCACCAATGGAAAGCCTATGTTATCGGCCACCGCCGCGGCCTGTTCGACCGAAGTGACGGTGCCATTGGGTGGCTGTCTCAGGTTCAATTTGTCGAGCATGGCTTTGAATTGTTCGCGGTCTTCGGCGCGGTCAATACATTCGGGTGAAGAACCGATGATCGGCACCCCTGCTTGGGCCAAGTCTTCGGCCAAATTCAATGGGGTTTGGCCACCGTATTGGACAATCACGCCCTTGGGCTGTTCCAAGGCCACAATCGCCAGCACGTCTTCCAAGGTCAAAGATTCGAAATACAGGCGATCCGAAGTGTCATAATCGGTGGATACAGTCTCGGGGTTGCAGTTGACCATGATGGTTTCAAAGCCAGCTTCTTTCAACGCCAGCGAAGCATGCACACAACAGTAATCAAACTCAATGCCCTGTCCGATGCGATTGGGGCCGCCACCCAGAATCATGATCTTGTCACGGTCGGTGGGGTTGGCCTCACAATGGGTCTCATAGGTCGAATAAAAATAGGCAGTCGGCGCCTCAAATTCGGCCGCACACGAGTCCACCCGTTTGAACACCGGCTTGATGTCCATGGCCAAGCGATGGGCACGCACCGCCGCTTCATCCACGTCCATCAAGGTCGCCAGTCGGGCATCCGCGAATCCTTCTCGTTTCAACTGCATCATTTGCGCCGCGGTGATGTCTGCCAGTTCGGTTTCTTGCAAGGCGGCTTCAATCTGCACCAAGCGTTCGATGTGCTGCAAAAACCAAGGATCGATGTTGGAAATTTGGTGAATTTTTGCCACATCCAAGCCATGGCGGAAACCATCGGCCACATAAAACAAGCGTTCTGAAGAGGGCTCGCGGATTTCTTTGACCAAATCAAACCCTTCGGCCAGTTGTTGGGCATCGACCTTGGGGTCAAGTCCGGATTTACCGGTTTCCAAACCCCTGAGGGCTTTTTGTAACGATTCGTTGAAGGTGCGGCCAATGGCCATCACTTCACCGACCGATTTCATTTGGGTGCTCAGGCGATCCACGCTGTTGTTGAATTTTTCAAAGGCAAATCGAGGTATTTTGGTGACCACATAATCAATGGTCGGCTCAAATGACGCCGGGGTGGCCCCACCGGTGATTTCATTCTTCAATTCATCCAAAGTGTAGCCTATGGCCAATTTGGCAGCCACTTTGGCAATTGGAAAGCCCGTGGCTTTGGAAGCCAGGGCCGAAGAACGCGACACCCGTGGATTCATTTCGATCACGATCATGCGACCGTTGTCTGGATTGATCGAGAATTGCACGTTGGAGCCGCCGGTTTCAACCCCAATTTTGCGCAACACAGCCAATGAAGCATCACGCATCACCTGGTATTCTTTGTCGGTCAAAGTTTGGGCCGGTGCCACGGTGATTGAATCACCGGTGTGGACCCCCATCGGATCCAAGTTTTCAATCGAGCAGATGATGATGCAATTGTCCGCTTTGTCACGCACCACTTCCATTTCATATTCTTTCCAGCCCAGCAGCGATTCTTCCAACAACACTTCGGTGGTGGGTGACATCTTCAGGCCTTCGGCGGTGATTGATTCAAATTCTTCCAAATTGTAGGCGATGCCACCACCGGTACCGCCCAGGGTGAATGATGGCCGGATGATCACCGGGTAACCGATGTGTTGCTGCGCTTCGCGGGCTTCGTCCATGTTGTGCACAATGTATGACTTGGCGCATTCCAAGCCAATGTCTTCCATCGCTTCACGAAATTGTTCGCGGTCTTCGGCCATGTCAATGGCTTCACGAGAAGCGCCAATCATCTCCACCCCAAAGCGTTCCAACACCCCTTGACTGACCAGGTCCAGTGAACAGTTCAAGGCAGTTTGGCCACCCATGGTGGGCAACAAGGCATCGGGTTTTTCGCGCTCAATGATTTGCGCCACGGTTTGCCAGTTGATCGGCTGGATGTAAATGCTGTCAGCGGTTTCCGGATCGGTCATGATGGTGGCCGGATTGGAATTCACCAAGATCACCCGGTAACCTTCATCCTTCAGTGCTTTACAGGCCTGGGTGCCTGAATAATCAAACTCACAAGCCTGGCCAATCACAATGGGACCGGCGCCCAACACCAGGATGCTGTTGATGTCTGTTCTTTTACCCACGGCTTTTCTCCTGTTGCATGGCGTCGATGAACGGTTGGAATAATTGCTTGGCCTCATGCGGTCCAGGACTGGCTTCTGGGTGGCCTTGGAAGCCATAAGCCGCTTGCTGTTGGTGGCTGATGCCCTGAATGCTGCCATCAAACAGTGACTGGTGGGTGACGGTCAAGCTGTCTGGCAAGCCATCAGCGGCCACCGCAAAGTTGTGGTTCTGACTGGTGATCAACACCGTGCTGTTGGCATTGTCTGCCACCGGGTGGTTGGCGCCGTGGTGACCAAACTTCATCTTCATGGTTTGCGCCCCCAAAGCCAGGGCCATGATTTGGTGTCCCAAACAGATGCCAAACAAAGGTACTTTTGCGGCCAACAACTCTTGACAGGCCGCCACTGCATAATCACAGGCCGCCGGATCTCCGGGACCATTGGACAAAAACACCCCATCGGGATGCATCGCCAACACTTCAGCCGCGGGTGTTTGCGCCGGCACCACGGTCAAATCGCAACCCAAATCCTTGAGAATTCGCAAGATGTTGCGTTTGATCCCAAAGTCGTAACAAACCACCTTGAAGCGGTTTGCTGCCGGCCTGGTGGCTTGGTTTTCGGCCAAGGAAAAGGTGCCTTCAGACCACGCGTATTCGGTGGCACAGGTGACCTCTTTGGCCAAGTCTTTGCCCGCCATGCTGGGGCATTTCTTGGCCCGCTGCACGGCTTCATTTTCATTGATGTCATGACCGCTCATGATGCAGCCATTCATGGAACCATTCAGGCGCAGCAAATTGGTCAGCTCACGGGTGTCGATGCCACTGATGCCGACCACTTGGTGTTGTTGCAAATAGCTGTTCAAATCGGCCTCATCACGCCAATTACTGGGCACCAGGTGCAAATCCCGGACGATCAAGCCTTTGGCATGAATGGCCGCCGATTCATTGTCGGCTTGGTTGGTGCCGGTGTTGCCGATGTGGGGATAGGTCAAAGTCACCATTTGCCCGGCATAAGAAGGGTCAGACAAGATTTCTTGGTAGCCAGTCATGGCGGTGTTGAACACCACCTCAGCCGTGGCTTCACCACATGAACCCATGGCTTGTCCGTGAAAAATGGTGCCATCCTCCAAAGCCAAAATGGCTGGAGTTTGATGACTCGGGGGGAACAATATTTGGTTTAATTTGGACACTGTGCTCAACTCTCAAAGGCGTAAAAAAAGCTGGCGTTAACCAACTTTTTACTGTGATCGAATTGAAAGCGAATTGTAACCCAAGTACCCGACAAACACCAACCAGTAAGTGGTTTTTTTGTGGGCCATCACAAGCAGCCCAAGCAGGGCTTGGGTTGCTGCTGAAAAATACCGGTCCAAACTCACGTTGACATGAACCCAAACTGAATCTGTCATATAATGCTGGGATGAAAATTCATTTGGCCTTTTATCACCCGCAACATGCCGGTATTCTCAGCGCTGCCATCGAATTACAAGCCGATCAAGTGGTTTTGATGCACCATGCAGATGATGAGATCAGTGGTTTGAAATCGGCCATCCAGGCCCGGGGCATACAATGCCACACCAGGGTGGCTGAATTTGACACCCAACTGGCCCGTGAACAGCTGGCGGCGTTGATCGAACATCACCAACAAGATGACATCCAACTGAACGCCTCCAGTGGTTACAGCAAATTGTTGTTGTTGGCTTTTGAACAATTCACCGCCTATGGCTATCCGGTGTTTTTGGTCGACAAATTCACCGACGAACTGTCCTGGTTGAACACCAAACACACCCATGAAGACATCCACATGGGCCATCACATCAAGCTCAAGGAATACCTCAAGTCGTTCAACACCCAAGTCATCGAACAAGGCCAGAACACCCCGGAGCCAGAAGCCTCCCGTGATTTAACCAATTGGATCATCTCGCAACTGGGTACCATGGACAAGGCCATAGGCAGCCTCAATTACATGGCCAGTTCGGCCTCGGCCGACCACCGCTATCAGTTGGATTCGGGGTTGTTGCGCAACCACCACCTGCAGCAGTTACTCGATCGCTTTGAAGCGGCTGGCAAATTAACCATACGCGGTCGCAAACTCAAGTTTGCCAGCACCGAAAGCCGTTTTTACTGCAACGGTGGCTGGTTGGAAAACCATGTGTTTTCTTTGTTGTTTGGGATGCGAAAAAACCGCCCGCAGTTGGCGGATTTGGCCAAAGGCATGACCATCGTCAGAAGTCAGGGCACGGTCAAGAATGAATTGGATGTGGCGGCCATCATCCACAACCGCTTGCACATCATTGAATGCAAAACCCGGCGCTTCACCCACGGCAAAACCGACCAAGCCGCGGCCAGTTCGGCCATTTATCGCCTGGACACCATCAAATCCCTCACCGGCGGCCTGTCCGGTCGGGCCATGCTGGTCAGCTATCAGCCGCTGAACAAATATACCTTGTCCCGGGCCCGGGACCTGGGCATTTATTGTTGCTCTCACACCCAGCTGAAAAACCTGCAACAACACCTGTACCGTTTCATTGACCAATCATAAAATAGGAACCCCATGAATTTTCGCAGTGACAACGAAGCCCCCGTACACCAAGCCATCATGCAGGCATTGCTGGACGCCAACCAAGGATTCACCGAGTCCTATGGCTACGACCCTTACAGTGAACAATTCACTGAGCAATGTCAGCAATTGTTTGAAACCTGGTGTGAGGTGTTGCCGTTGACCACCGGCACCGCCGCTAACTCGATTGCCATGACTTTGGCCTGTCCACCTTATGGCTCGATCCTGTGTCATGAACATTCGCACCTGAATGCCGATGAATGCGGTGCCCCGGAGTTTTTCACTGCTGGGGCCAAGCTGATTCCTTTGCCTGGCGCCCATGGCAAAATCGATTTGCCGCACTTGGATCGTTATCTGGCAGGCACTGGCACCCATGGCGAACATGAATGTTTGCCCAGTGTCATCAGCATCACCCAATGCACCGAATCTGGCACCTTGTATTCGCTGGATGAATTGCGCCAGCTACAAGCCATCAAGGACAAATATGGCTTGGCCCTGCACATGGATGGGGCCCGCTTCGCCAATGCGCTGAGCACCCTGGGCTGCTCACCGGCAGCCATGACCTGGCAAGCTGGCATTGACATGCTGTCATTCGGCGCCACCAAAAACGGTGCCATGATGGCCGAGGCACTGATAGTGTTCAACCCTCAACTCACCCAACAGATCAAGCGCTTGCGAAAGCGGGCCGGGCATTTGATCAGTAAGATGCGTTATGTCAGTGCGCAACTGTGCGCTTATTTGCAAGATGATTTGTGGTTGCAATTGGCCCAACACGCCAATCAAATGGCCCAGCAGTTCCATCAGGGCACCACTGGGGCGGTGGAATTCATTCACCCCGTTGAAGCCAATGAAGTTTTTTGTCGCTTACCACTGGCGATGATTGAATCGTTGCAACAGCAAGGCTTTGAGTTTCATGTGTGGCCCGGATCCGATGACATCATCCGCTTGGTATTCTCGCACGCCACCCAAACAGAACAAGTGAATCAATTGGTGACGGCCATCAAGGCCCATGGTTGAATGAGGCGCCATATGGCGTGCAGTCAGGAATTGACCAACTGATAATAGTCGTAGAACTTCATCGCGGTCTTGAAATAGTGTCCTTGCACCTGGTCACAGTCTTCGGTCCGCAACAATTGCAGTTGGGCCTCATTTTCGACCCCTTCGGCCACCGTGGTGATGTTCAGGTTTTTACCCATGGTGATCATGGTCCGCACCAACTCCAGGTCATCCTTGTCCGAGTCAATGTCCCGAATGAATGATTGATCGATTTTCAGCACATCCACCGGGAAATTTTTCAGGTAAGACAATGAAGAATAACCGGTACCAAAATCGTCGATGGCGATGGCGATGCCCAGTTGCGTGACCTCGCTCAAAATGTATTGGCTGTTTTCTACGTTCTGAATCAGGGTTTGTTCGGTCAGTTCCAGTTCCAGATTGCTTGGTGGAAACTGGGTTTCGGACAAGGTGGTTTTCAACCTGTGCAGAAAATCAGGGTGCTCCAGTTGTTTGGCCGACACATTGAATGACATGATCAGCTCAGGATTGGCCTCTAACAATTTCACGAACTGCTTACAACTGGATTCCAGCATGCGCCAGGAAACCGGGATGATCAACGAGGTTTCTTCCAATAAATTGATGAACTCCACCGGTTCAATCACCGCCCCATTGCGGTTCCAGCGCAACAAAGCTTCGGCCCCACATACGGTGTTGTTTTTCAGGTTGTATCGCGGCTGAAAGTGCATTTCAAATTCTTCGTTGTCCTTGGCCAAATGCAAACGCGCGATCAATTGAATGCGGTCTTTGGCTTTCTGTTCAATCTCAGAATCGTAGATGGCAAAGGTGTTGCGGCCCTCATCTTTGGCCCGATACAAGGCGGCATCGGCATGCGACAACAACTCGGTGACGGTGGAACCATGCTGCGGATAAAATGCCACCCCAACACTACCAGTCAAACGAATCAAATGTTCATCAATTTGAATGGGGTATTCCAGCGACTGCAAGAACCGTTTAACCAGTTTGGTCACGTGCTCGGTGCTCATTTCTCCCGGCAAATACACCACAAACTCATCCCCGCCCATGCGGGCAATGACGTCATCATGGCGAAACACCCGGTTGAACAACACCGGTAGTTTTTTCAGCATTTCATCACCCACAGCGTGGCCCAGGGTGTCATTGATGTCTTTGAAATGATCCAGGTCGATGAACAAGATGGTGAATTTCTGTTGGCTGGTTTGGGAGAATTTGACCCGCTTTTCAATGAAATTGGTGATGTAATGGCGGTTGGGCAAATGGGTCAAGGTGTCGTGGTTGGCCAGGTATTCCAACTCAAACTGGACCTTTTCCTTCTCACTGATTTCATTGGCCAGTTGGGCTGACTTGTTTTGGGCTTTTTGCCGCGACATCAGGGTCAGCATGAACAACAACGAAATCAAGGAGCCAGCGCCGGCAATGAAATAAGGCATCGGTGAAATGATCAGCGCCAATGACGACTCGGTCGGATAAACTTTGAACACCCAGCCATTGCTGTCACTGTCCAGGTTTAATTCAAAAAATTCCAAATAGGAATCATCGGTCAAAGTTGGGCCATTTTGAAACACCACATCCTGGCTTGAATAGGCTTTGGTGTAATGGCCGGAGTTGGCCGGATCACCCAATAAATGGTCGATGAATTCTTTGACATGCACCTCTATGCCGAGGAATCCGGCAAAATTTTGTCCTTGGCCAATCGGTTGAAAGATGTACACCACATGGCCGTCGTCGTAGAAAAAGGTGTGGGTGATTTCGGGTTGAAAATTCTCTTTGGAACGGATCAATTTCAATACCACGTCCTCGTCTTGCAGCACTTCGGTGCTCCGTGAACTGTGGTTCTGTAAATAGCCTTCTGACCACTGGCTGTTGAAATCGGCGTCGACCCACCAAATGGAATCAACCCCTTCAATGCGTTCGATGAAGTCATTGGCATCGGAACGCCAGTTGGCTTCTGGCGTGTTGTTGTCTTTGACCCAGCGTTTGCTCATGGCCTTGAGGTCGGCCATCAAATCGAAGGTGCTTTGAATCAAGCGTTTTTCGGTGCGCTCGGCTTGTCCTTTGAGGATTTGTTGCAACACGCCATATTGTTGGTGTTGCACGTAAAAAGCAATGGCGATCGATAAACCAAACAAGATCAGCGCAATGAAAACAGTGCCGATATTGGATTGTTTTTGATTCTGTGGATTAGGTTCCGTCAAGCATGCGCCCTGAGTTGGTTTGCCCGTCAAAGCATAGCATGTAGGTACCGACAAAACAATGCTTTATCGGCATCACAACACCGCCAAATCACCCTTTTCCTGGAGCCAGGATTTGCGTTCAGCCGCGCGTTTTTTGGCCAGCAGCATGTCCATGATTCCATGGGTGTTGTCACCGGCGTTGACCGACAATTGCAACAGCCTTCTGGTGTCCGGTGCAATGGCGCTTTCACGCAATTGACTGGGGTTCATTTCACCCAAGCCCTTGAAACGTGTGACACTGACCTTGCCAGTCATTTTATCCCGTTCAATGCGGTGCAGGATTTGGTCGCGTTCGCTGGAGTCCACTGCATAGAATTTCTTTTTGCCCACATCAATGCGGAACAATGGCGGCATGGCCACAAAAATGTGCCCGGCCCGCACCACCGGCTCAAAATGCCGCAAGAACAAGGCACACAACAAGGTCGCAATGTGCAAACCATCAGAATCCGCATCGGCCAAAATGATGATCTTGCCGTAACGCAAACCCGCCAAGTCGGTGCTGCCAGGATCCACCCCGATGGCCACCGCCAAGTCATGGACTTCTTGCGATGCCATGACCTGATTGGACTCCACTTCCCACGAATTCAGAATTTTTCCTCGCAGCGGCATGATCGCCTGAAACTCTCGGTCACGGGCTTGTTTGGCCGAACCACCGGCCGAGTCACCTTCCACCAAAAACAGCTCGCCCTGCATGGGGTCCTCAGAACTGCAGTCGGCCAATTTACCTGGCAAAGCCGGGCCGGTGGTGACTTTTTTGCGCACCACTTGCTTGGCTTTGCGCAAGCGGTTTTGTGCGTTGTTGATGGCAATCATGGCAATTTGCTCACCTTCTGCCACATGCTGATTCATCCACAAGATGAGGGCGTCTTTGACGTTGTTGGCCACATAAGAGGCCACCGACCGGGAAGACAACCGTTCTTTGGTCTGCCCGGAAAACTGCGGGTCTTTCATTTTGGCTGACAACACATAACTGACCCGGTCCCAGACGTCATCAGGCGCCAGTTTCAGGCCCCTGGGCAGCAAGTTGTGGGCATCGGCAAAATCACGGATGGCCTCGGTCAAACCCGTGCGCAAGCCGTTGACGTGGGTGCCGCCTTGGGCGGTGGGGATCAGGTTCACATAACTTTCGGTGACCAATTCACCTTGGGGGATCCAGGTCAGGGCCCAATCAACAGCAAAGTCTTCATCTTGGTGGTGGCCAATGAATCCCGCTTGCGGTACCTTTTCTTCGACTTCGATGGCGTCCAACAGGTATTCCTGCAAGCCATCCTGGTACTGCCATGACTCGCTGCTGTCATCCAGTTTGTTATTGAATTGCACGGTCAGACCAGAACACAGCACGGCTTTGGCTTTGAGCAGGTGCTTGAGTTTTCTCACCCCCACTTTGGTGGTGTCAAAGTACTCAGCAGCTGGGGTGAACTGGACCCGGGTGCCGGTGTTCTTTTGACCCACTTGACCGACCACTTGCAGGTCGCTGACTTTGTCACCGTGTTCAAAGGCAATGTGGTGTTCTTTGCCATCTCTTTTGATCCACACATCCAAGCGCTCACTCAGGGCATTCACCACCGACACACCCACCCCATGCAAACCGCCGGAAAAGGTGTAGTTTTTGTTGGAGAATTTGCCGCCGGCATGCAATTTGGATAAGATCAATTCAACCCCGGTGACGCCGTGTTCCTGATGCACATCCACCGGCATGCCCCGGCCGTCATCAGCCACTTCGATGCTGCCATCGGTATGCAAGGTCACAGCGATTTTACTGGCATGGCCTTCCAAGGCCTCATCCACGGAATTATCAACCACTTCTTGAATGAGGTGGTTGGGTCTTGAGGTTTCGGTGTACATGCCTGGACGTCGTTTAACGGGGTCCAGACCTGACAACACCTCAATGTCTGATGATTGGTAAGTTTTGGTCATCGGTGCTTCGTCACTCCTGTTCTTTCCATTTGATTGAACAACCCATGGAAGGGTGTTGTTCGCTGTTCACAATACCGGTTTCGATCATTTCCTGCATCGCCAGCAGCAAGTCACGGCGCAAATCAGTGGCCTGGTCATTGATTCCGGCTGCGTTCAAACGACCTCGATAGCGGATGATCCCGGTGGCGTCCATGGCAAATATGTCTGGCGTACACACGGCACCATAGGCTTTGGCCACGGCTTGGGTTTCGTCCCATAAATAAGCAAAAGGATAACCCATTTGTGCGGCCACTGCTTGCATGTTTGGGTAGTCATCTGCCGGATATTGGGTGGTGTCATTGGACATGATGCCTACCACATGAATACCCATGTCAATCAAGGCCTGGCTGTCTTTAACCAAAGCAGTCTGAATCGATTTCACATAAGGACAATGATTACAAATGAACATCACCACCAAGCCCTTCGGCCCCATGGCTTTGGCCAGGTTCCAGCGGGCACCGTCCACCCCCAACAAATCAAAGTCAGGGGCCTTTGTGGCGTTAAATTTCGGCGTATACTTCAGTCCCATCATCATTTCCGTTTGGCTTATCAGGCTCGTCTTCTGTCACAAACACTTCGGTGTAAGCCTGGTATTGGGCACCCAACCCCATGCCACCGGCGGTCACCAATAAAAACAGCACCACCACATTGATCATCATGGCATGGATGCCCCCGGCCAAAGTCATCATCAATGAGAACAACAAACTGGCCACCATCAAGATGGCAAAAAACAACAACATGAACAGCAAGGTCAATGCCATAAAGGCCTTCCAGGTCCGCAGCACGGCCACAGCACTGTACTGCATGGCCTTGAACGGCAGGGTCTGGTGAAACAGAATCAAGGCCGGTGCAAAAGCCAAAGCCACCACCACCGGCAATTGGGTCAACAGACTCAGCAAAGCCCTGAACAAGGATTCTCGGCCAGACATGTTTTTCACCAATTCTTCGGTTAACACCACCGGCAGGCCATAGGCCAGCAGGATTTGATCATGGACATAACTGAACAACACGCTCAACAAGCCTGACAACACCCCCAACACCAGCAGTGGTGCCAATTGGGCTCCGACGGCCTGCCAGCCAGTGCTGGTTGGGTTGGCGGTTTGGCCAGCCAAACGACAACAATTCATCATATAGGCGGTCAACACCGGTGCCACAAACACCATCGCCACCGACATCAACTGGGGGTTGATGCCGCCGACCAGCACCATCAACAAACCCACCAAAATGCAGGCCACAAACCATTGTTTCTTGACCCGTAAAAAGATTTGAATACCGGCGTCAAACCAGCCTTTGCCGTGTTTCCAGGTGAAGGGTTGTGGGTTGAATTGTGGGATGTTGTCACTCATCTTTACTGGTCATCTGGCGCAAATTCATTCGGTGGTGGCTGTCGGCCGGCCGTGGATGGCGGCATCCACCGCATACCAACACAAGGTGGCGGACTTGATTCTGGAAGGGAATTTTTTCACCGTGACCAGGGTGCTGACCTGACCCAATTCAGCAAAAGTTTGGTCTTGGCTGCGTTTGTCCATCATTTGTTTGAACTGGGCAAAGCGGGCTTGCCATTGGGCCACCGACAAGCCGGTGGTCACTTCGGTCATCATCGATGCCGAAGCGGTGGCTATGGCACAACTCTCACCGTCGAAATGGACCGCTTCAAGCACGCCATCCTTGATGGTCAAATAGACTTCAACCAAATCTCCGCAAATGGCATTCAAACCCTCGGCATGGTGAGTCCAAGCGTCAGGTTTGCCAAAATTCCTCGGGTTTCGGTTGTGTTCCAGGATGGCTTGTTTGTACAGTAGATTCAGGTCGCTCATTCAGGCAAACATGGCTTTTGCTTTGAGCAGGGATTCTACCAGAACATCCACTTCTTGTTCAGTATTATAAAACGCCAATGAAGCCCGACAGCTGCCAGCCAACCCAAAAAATTGAAAGATGGGCATGGTGCAATGATGGCCGGTGCGCACCGCCACCCCATAATGGTCAATGATGGTACCGATGTCATGCGCATGGACGCCGTCAATCACGAAGGAAAACACCGGTGACTTTTGTGCTGCGGTACCGATGATGCGCAAACCGTCTACTTGTTGCAGCGCCTGTTCGGTGTAGATCCGCAGTTCATGATCACGCTGTTCAATGCGCTCCAACCCCACCGACAGCATGAATTCAGCAGCGGCTCCCAGGCCAATGCCGCCAGCGATGTTTGGCGTACCGGCTTCGAATTTGGCCGGCACCGCGTTGTACACAGTGGACTCAAAAGTGACCTTGCTGATCATCTCGCCACCACCTTGATAAGGTGGCATGGCATTCAGGTGTTCGGCTTTGCCATACAACACACCTGAGCCAGTTGGACCATACATTTTGTGCCCAGAGACCGTATAAAAGTCACAGTCCAGATCTTGCACATCCACTTTGATGTGTGGTGCGGCTTGAGCACCATCAACCAGGATCGGAACGCCCTGGTCATGGGCCGCCTTGATCAGTTTTTTAACCGGATTGATGGTCCCCAGTGAATTGGAGATGTGCACCACCGACATGAACTTGGTGCGGGCATTGAGCAATCGGTCCAAATCATCCAACACCAACTCGCCTTGTTCATTCATCGGGATGACTTTCAACACCGCACCGGTTTGCTCACACAGGATTTGCCATGGCACGATGTTGGAGTGGTGCTCCAAATGTGAAATCAGGATTTCATCACCGGCTTTGAGGCGACTGCGAACAAAGGTCTGGGCCACCAAATTGACCCCTTCGGTGCAACCCCGCACAAAGATCAGGTCCTTGGGTGACGGCGCATTGATCAGCCGCGCCAGCGAGCCACGGGCCTGCTCATACAGCTCGGTGGCCGATTCACTCATGGCGTGCACCCCGCGATGGATGTTGGCATTGTGGTGCAGGTAATAACCATTGACCGCATCCAATACGGCCAGGGGCCGTTGGGCCGTGGCGGCATTGTCCAGATAGACCAACGGCTTGCCATGGACCTGGTTGTTCAATCCAGGAAACTGATCTCTCAACATACCTGGGCCTCTTGTTCAAATGACTCGATCATGATTTCTCTGGCTTGGGTCAATTCAATGCCTCGCGATTGCAAATAAAACAGCGACTGCTCATCCAATGCCCCAATGGTCGAACCATGGGCCGCCACCACCTCATCGGCATACACTTCCAATTCTGGCTTGCTGAAAATTTTGGCGTCTGCTGACAGCAGGATGTTCTTCAAGTCCTGTTCGATCTCTGATTGATCGGCACCCACGGCCACCAACGCCCTGGCGTTGTTGAAAATTTGTGACTGGTCTTTGGCGATCGATCGGTGGGTGACTTCTGAGCGGTTGTTTTTTTGATTATGAATCACATTAACAATATCGCATATATTATTGTTTAATATGGATTTATTTATTGATCCAGAAACGTATTTTGCCCCTACTCCTGCAAACTGGACTTGCCTTTGGTGGTGCTGCAGCGCGCCATTGCTGCGCTGGTGCATGGCCCGCACGTCAGCCCCATCGGCCAACTCCATGTGATCGAATTGCACCAACATGGCCTCTGGCTGCAGCCGCGATGTGACTTCACGTTTGACCTGAGCCCCTGGCCCCACAGCCCAATGCGACACCAGGTTGATGCGATCGCCAACATGGGTTTCCTTGATGGTGACCTGACAGTTGCTGGCCAGTTTGAACTGGTTCCTCAAATTAAGCCAATGTTCGCCCTCATGCACATAAATCAACTCAACCACATGGGCTGGATTGGTTTGTTCTGCGGCCACGACCAGGAACACCCCGCCATGCAGCCCAGCTTGGTTCAACACCACCATGCCCTGTTCGCTTGGATGTGCCTGTGGCTGCACGTCTTGCCAATCAGCCGCGGCCATTTGGCTGATCGGTTCAACGGTCAACCAATCGGGTTGATCCGAATGCCACTGGATACCCTGCTGGCTGACCACAATCACGGTGTGATCGACTGCATTCGGTGTGGGTAACTCAGGCGCATTTTCAGCAGTCATTTGGGCTTGCAGGCGGTTGACATCGGCATAACGCCAGATTTCCATTTTGCGGTGCGGTACCGACATCGATGACAGTTGCTGAATGGCCGCTTGCTGTTTGTCGCGCAGCCATTGTGGCGCCCCAGCCGGCAATGATTGGCCTGACTCTGCTGGCCCCAACCACGTCATCGCCTCACTCATTGAGCCAGCCATAGCCTTGCTCCTCCAATTCCAATGCCAAACCCTTGTCACCGGATTTGACGATTTTGCCATCAGCCAACACATGCACATAGTCTGGCTGGATGTGGTCCAACAACCGTTGGTAGTGGGTGATGATGATGAACGAACGATCCGGTGAGCGCAATTGATTGACGCCATCGGCGACGATTTTCAATGCGTCGATGTCCAGACCGGAATCGGTTTCATCCAAGATCGCCAATTTGGGTTCCAACACGCCCATCTGAAACACTTCATTGCGTTTTTTCTCGCCACCCGAAAAACCCACATTCACCGGCCTTTTAAGCAAATCATCACGCATGTTCAAATCTTTGATCTTTTGTTTCACCATGCGCAAGAATTGGGCCGAATCCATCGGCTCTTCACCACGGTATTTGCGTTGAGAATTCAAGGCGGTGCGCAAAAAGTACATGTTGTTCACACCGGGAATCTCCACCGGGTACTGGAAGGCCAGAAACACCCCTTCGGCGGCCCGCTCTTCAGGCTCCAGCTCCAGCAGGTTTTTGCCCATGTACTCAACGCTGCCGCTGGTCAGCTCAACATGCGGCATGCCCGCCAGTAAGTTACCCAGGGTGCTTTTACCGGCCCCATTGGGCCCCATGATGGCATGCACTTCACCGGGTTTCACCGTCAGGTTCAAACCTTTAAGGATTTCTTTGTCGCCGGCATTGGCGACCACTTGGTCAATTTTTAACATCAGCCGATGGCTCCTTCTAATGAGATGTCTAACAAGGCTTTTGCTTCCACAGCAAACTCCATGGGTAATTCTTTGAACACTTCTTTGCAAAACCCATCAACAATTAAGGAGATGGCGTCTTCCTCGGTGATGCCGCGTTGCAAGCAATAATTCAATTGGTCTTCAGATATTTTTGACGTGGTCGCCTCGTGTTCCAGCTTGGCCGTCATGTTGGCCGATTCGGTGTAGGGAAAGGTATGGGCACCACAGGATTTACCAATCAACAGGGAATCACATTGGGTGAAATTACGGGCATGATCGGCTTTCTTGGCCACCCGCACCAAGCCGCGGTAGGCATTTTGGCTTTTACCCACTGAAATGCCTTTGGATATGACCGTGCTTTTGGTGTTTTTGCCCAAATGAATCATTTTGGTGCCGGTGTCGGCTTGTTGGTGGTTGTTGGTCAAAGCCACCGAATAAAACTCACCACTGGAATGGTCACCGCGCAACACACAACTGGGGTATTTCCAGGTGATGGCCGAACCGGTTTCCACTTGAGTCCAAGAGATTTTCGAGTTCTTACCCAAGCAATTACCCCGCTTGGTGACAAAGTTGTAAATGCCCCCTTTGCCGTCTTCATCACCCGGGTACCAATTTTGCACCGTGGAATATTTGATTTTGGCATCGTCCATGGCCACCAGCTCCACCACCGCTGCGTGTAACTGATTTTCATCGCGCATTGGTGCGGTACAGCCTTCCAGATAACTGACGTATGAACCGGCTTCGGCCACGATCAAGGTGCGCTCAAACTGGCCCGTGTTGATGGCATTGATGCGAAAATAGGTCGACAACTCCATGGGACAGCGCACCCCTTTGGGGATGTAGACAAATGAGCCATCACTGAACACCGCCGCATTTAAAGCAGCGAAGTAGTTGTCTGAAGCCGGCACCACCGAACCCAAGTATTGCTTGATCAATTCCGGGTGATCCTGCACCGCCTCGGAAAACGAGGAAAATATCACCCCCACCTGTTCCAGTTCGGCTTTGAAGGTGGTGCCCACCGACACCGAATCAAACACCGCATCCACCGCCACCCCGGCCAAGCGTTCACGTTCATGCAGTGGCACACCCAGCTTGTCATAGGTTTCCAGCAATTTAGGATCCACTTCATCCAAAGACTTGGGGGCGTTTTCCTTGTTGGCATTGGGTGATGAATAATAGGAAATGGCCTGAAAATCAATCGGTGGGATGTTCAACTTGGCCCATTCAGGCTGCTGCATGTTCTGCCACTTGCGAAAGGCATCCAAGCGATAATCCAACAACCACTGTGGTTCATCTTTCTTGGCCGAAATCAAGCGGATGGTGTCCTCATCCAAGCCAGGCGGTATGGTATAGGACTCAATGTCGGTCACAAAGCCTTCTTTGTATTTTTTTCGGGCCCGGTCTTTGACCACTCGATTGGGTTCTTCCGCAGCCGCCGCTGGGTTGTCTGTGTTTTGCTTCATGGTGTTCACGGTTTGATTTGTAAAGTGATTTTTTTCTGGTCGTCCAGAATGTCACTGACGGTGACACTCTCCAGGGCTTTGAGAATGACCTGGTTGACCCGCTTCATGCCGGCGCTCATGTAACATGCATCGGTTAAATGACAGGCGGCATCGTCTTCAGCACAATCGGTCAGCGACATGCCCCCCTCCATCGCCTTGATCACTTCGTGCAAAGAGATGTCTTGTTTGCTTTTGACCAAAAAGTAACCGCCGGTGGCGCCGCGCTTGGCGGCCAACAAACCGGCTTTTTTCAACTGCTTGAGGATTTTGCTGGCGGTCGGCGTTTCCAAGCCAGTGGCCCGGGCCACCTGTTCGGCAGACGCCGGCACATCTGACTTTTTCAAAGCCATGATCACCATAAAGGCATACTCGGTTAATTTGGACATTTTCAGCATGGCGCGGATTATAGCACCAAATAGGACTGATTAAGTACTATTTAAAATCAAAAGCCCCCATTTCAAGCCACCGCCTGGCAATGATGTGATGCAATGTTCACCCGTTCGTGATTTTTTTGTGATCTTTTGTTGGCACAATGTGGGTCATTGAATCCAGCAAATCAGGAGCCACCATGACCCACATCATCAGCTCAATCAAACAGCAGAAAAAGATCCAGATTGACCCACAAATCAACGAACAAATCAAAGCCCTGCACCGCCAATTGGTGGCTTTAAGTTTTTCTCAAGGCAGCCAATCAGTGGCTTAACGCAAAACCTTGGATCAGATCCATGCCTTGCGGCAGTCAGGCTAACCGTTGGGTTCGTTGCTGCTTAACCCTGGCTGTTCTTGATTTCAACCGCGGTACCTGGCTGTAAGTTGTCGGCACCGCGAATCACCACTTGGTCACCGGCTTTGAGGTCGGCATCAATGGCAATCAAATCACCGACATTTTCATTGGCTTTGACACTGACTTGCTCCACCGTGTTGGCCGCCGACACTTTGAACACGAAGGTGCCGTTTTCGCGCAACACCAAGGCATCCTGATTGACCACCAGAGACGATCGTGCCTGATACATGGGCACCGAAACACTGACCAATTGACCAATGGTCAGGTCATGGGTGTTGGTAAATTGCAGCCTGAGCTCATAGGACTGGTTGCGGTTGTTGCCCGCAGGCACCAACGATTTGACCACGCCCTGTTGGTTGATTTCATGCGCAAACAAATCCAGTGATTGTCCCACTTGGATGAATTTGGCATAGCGCAATGGCACCTGAGCCCGAATTTCCAAGTTGTCCATGTCGGTGACCGCAGCCAGCACCGTGCCTGCCGCCACTGTTTCACCTTCACGCCGGTCGCGTTGCGACACCACCCCATGGAATTGGGCTTTGATCACCGACCGCTCCAACTGCTCTTGAATCTGTGCCAAGCGCAGCTGCGCCACTTCCAAATCACTGGCCGCGACGTCGCGTTGAGACTCCGATTGTTCCACCGCGTTGGCCGCTATGGACTGGGCTTTGACCAGGTCTTGCTGTCGCCGCAGTGTGGTTTCCAGGTAATTGAGTTGGGCGGTGGCCCGTTTGATCAAAGCCTGTTGCTCTGCTTGTTGCAGTTCCAGTGCTTGGGTGTTCATTTTGACAATCACATCACCCGGTGCCAAGGCGGTCCCGGGTTCGGCCACAAATTCCAATTGACCGGTGATGGCGGCCGTAATCTGTAAGGCATTTTGGCTGTGAACATTGCCGGTAACCGGCATGGTCGGCACCACTTCTGTTTGTTTCACGGTGTCAGTGATGACCGGCACACCGGGGACTTGAACGGGCTCTTGGGCCCAGGCCCAGGGGCCACTGAGCAACAACGCCCAGGTGAAGATTTTTTTCATGATTGTACTCCAGGATCTTGGGCCACTTGGGCCATGCCTTTGGCGGATTGGGGTGATTCACTGGGCTGTTGGCCGCCAATGGCTTGCTTGATGCGTTCAAGCCAGCCACCAGGTTGTCCCAGCAACAGCAAGCTGGGCATCAGCAACAAGGTGAACAACAAACTGAACACCATGCCGCCGATGATGACGGTGGCCAATCCCCGGTAGATGTCGGACCCAACCCCCGGGATGACCAACAAGGGCAGCATGCCAAAGATGCTGGTCAAGGTACTCATATACACCGGCCTGACCCGCACCCGCACCGCTTGTTGGACGGCTTCCCAGCGCGCCAAGCCTTGGCGTTCGCCGTCGCGGGTTTGACTGACCAACAAGATGGCGTTGTTGACCACCAGGCCCAGCAAGATGATGAAGCCAATCATGGTCAACATGTCCAGGGATTGGTAAGCCACCAGGTTCAGTAATTTCAAAGCCAACAGGCCACCAGCCAGGGCCAGTGGCATCACGGCCAACACCAACAAGGAATCGCGCATTGATTTGAAAATGGCGGCCATCATCAAAAACAAAATCAACACCGCCAGCAAGAAATTCTTCAACATGTCACCCAAGGCCGATTCCAAACGGTCGGCACTGCCCTTGTATTGGATGGCGGCCCCATCAGGCAGGAATTCACGCATCTGTGGTCCGGCCACCAGGCGCAATTTCTCCAAGGCCTCTTCCACCGTCATGTGGGCCGCAGGCAGCACTTGCAGGCTGATGGTTTTTTGACCATCAACCCGTTGGATGCTGCTGGGCCCCACCGTGCGTTCGATGCGCGCCAAAGAGCCAATGGTTTGGGCCCCGGCCAATGGGGTGGCCACCGGAATGGCGGCCAGTTGATCGGGATTGGACCAACCGGCAGAACGCAAAATCATGTTGTAGCGGTTGTTGCCATCAAAATATTCACCCACAAACAAACCACCGGTGAAGGAGCGGATGGCACTGGCCAGCCCCCGTGAAGTCAAGCCCACTTCGGTGATGCGGTGTTCATTGGGAATGATCTGTAATTCGGGTTCAGACAATGACAAGCCAGACAAGGGACGGACCATGGCTCCGGGCAAGGCTTGCTGCAGGACCGGCATGCTTTGCCTGGCCGCCTGCATCAAACCAGAGATGTCAGAGCCTTGCAAATTGACGGTGATGGAGCGCCCACCGTTGTTGCCCACACCCAGCAGGGAGGCCCGGCTGGGAAACGCGGTGGTGTCAGGTATGCCTTTGAGCAAGTCGCCACTGAGCAGTTCGACAAATTGTTCGGTGTCTTCTGGGTTCAGGGGATACAAGTACAAAATGCTGTTGGTGCCAAACATCGACAGGTTGTAGCCTTTGATGAACGGTGCTTTTTGGTGTTCCATGTGGGGTCGCAAACGGTCCACAATCAATTGCCCAATCTCATGTTCATACACATCGGTGGTCACCCCCGGCGGGGCATTGAAGAACACCTGCACGGCATCGGCTTTGGCTGGCGGTAAGAAGTCCGCTTTCGGCATCAAAAACACCACGATGGCCAAAGACATGGCGGCCAAACCACCCACCCATGACAGCCGTTTGACCGGCGTACCGGTGGCCCGCATGACCCAAGCGGTGATGCGTTCCCAAGCCGATTCACAGGGGTCGGCTTTTTGTTGGCCTTGCAACCACAACCGACTGGCCACCGGAATGATCGAAATGGCGGCCAAAAAAGAGGCCATGACACTGACCGACAGGGTGATGGCCAAATCTGAAAACATCTGACCTTCCATGCCTTCCAAAAACAAAATGGGTAAAAAGATCGCGATGGTGGTGACGGTGGAAGCAAACAAGGCCCCTTTGACTTGTTCGGTGCCTTTGACCACGGCCTCCTGCAATGACACCCCGTTTTGTTTGTAACGCACGATGTTTTCTTGCACGATGATTGCCGCGTCCAAGATCAATCCTACGGCAAAGGCCAAGCCGGCCAATGAAATCACATTCAACGACAACTCAAACACTTTGAGGGCCATGAAGGCCACCATCAAAGACACCGGAATGGCGGTGGCAATGATCAAGGTGGCCCGCCGATCCCGCAAGAAGAAGAACAACACGGCGATCGACAGCATCACACCCAGGCCCAAATTGTTCTTGACCAAATCAATGGCCCGTCGAATGTAAACCGACGAGTCATAACTCAATTCAATGATCAAACCGGCCTCATCCAAGGGACCCTCATTCAATTCTTTGATGGCCACATTGACTTCATCCAAGATCTCCACGGTGTTGGAGTCGGTGCCACTTTGTAAGGTGATGTAATAAGACGGGTAGCCATTGCGTTTGTTGACCCCAAAACCATCCACCGGGATTTTTTCCACGGTGGCCACTTCATGCAATTGGATCGGCCGCCCATCCACCCAGGCGATGATCATCGACTCCAAACCGTCCAAATCGTGCTGGCCCAAAAACCGCACGGTGTATTGCCGCCGGCCCACATCGGCAAAGCCAGCCGACACGTCATTGGCCGCGGCGATGGATTGTGAAATGCTGCTCACCGGCACCCCCAAAGCGGCGGCCTGATAGGGGTCAAAGTTGATCCGCACTTCCAATGGTCGGCGGCTGTTCATGTTGACCCGGCTGACCCCTGGGATGCGGGCCAAGCGGGGCTCAATCACTTCATCAAAAACATATTCATAGCGCTCTGAAGTGTAATCGGCATCCACATTGTCTTTTTGGGTGTAAACTTGGATCGATGCCACGTTGGGCTGCCCTTGCCCACCGACCGCCACAAAAGGCTCGCCAGCATCGGCCGGTAATGGTGGGGCTTGGTTGAGGTTGTTGATGACATTGATCAGCGCTTGTTGCAGATCGGTGTCTTGTTCAAAGGTCAAGGTGGTGTTGGTGAAACCCCGATTGATGTTGCTGGTGATTTCTTTCAGACCTGGGGTGCGTCGGAGAATGGTTTCCTGCGGCTCTATGATGTTGGATTCCATTTCCGCAGGAGCGGCTGCTCGCCAGTTGTTGAAAATGGATATTTGGGGTTGTGACAATGGCGGTAACAATTGCAAGGGGCGGTCCTTGATGGACAAATAACCAAACAACACAATGAGGGCGAGGATGACCGCCATGCTGGCCGGGTTGTTCAAACTGACTTTGGTTATGTTCATGCCACACCTGATTTTTTCAGCCAGTTTACCAACGGGTCAACCCGCTTCAATGTGCCATTAGACCCTATTTACGAAGAACGCTGTAGGCCAAAAGTCACGGTCTGTCAATCCATGAACAAAAAATAGCCAGCCATACATTCGGCGCTTAACGCTTGTAAATTTCGGTGTATAATGCAGCACTTTTTACAGACGGCCACCGACGGAATTGATCCCCCATGTTGTTTAACAGCCTATCGTTTTTTGTGTTTCTGGTGGTTGTGCTGGTGGTCAGTGCCATCCTGCGTCGGTTGCACAAAGGCTCTGAACTGTGGTTTTTGGTGTTTGCCAGTGCTTATTTTTATGGCCAGTGGAATTGGTCCTATCTGATCCTGATCTACATCACCATCGTCTGTGACTTCATCTTGGGTCTCAAGTACTTTCGCAGTGACCAGCCACACAAATTCCTGTACCTCAGTTTGACCGTCAATTTGGGTATTCTGGGGATCTTCAAGTACCTCAACTTCCTGGTGGATTCCTCCAATGCGGTGTTGCAGGGTGCGGGGTTTTCTTATGCCATCCCAGGTGTTGAGTTGTTGTTACCGGTGGGCATCTCGTTTTACACCTTCCAGAGCATGAGCTACATGATTGACATCCACCGCGGCCAGTTACAACCGCGAACCCGTTTTGTTGATTATGCTTTGTTTGTTTCCTTCTTTCCGCAACTGGTGGCAGGACCCATCGTGCGGGCCTCGGAGTTTTTCAAACAACTGGATGAAAAACGCCATTTCAGTTTTGCCATGGCCCAATCCGGCTTGTTGTTGATCATGTTGGGCTTGGTCAAGAAAGTGGTGTTTGCCGACAACCTGGCCTTATTTGTTGACCCCGTTTTCAACAACCCGCAAGGCTATTCAGGCATGATGAATTTGTTGGCCGTGTATGCTTTTGCCTTTCAAATTTATTTTGATTTTTCCGGGTATTCAGACATCGCCATCGGTGTGGCCAAACTGTTGGGCTTCACCTTTCCCCGCAACTTCATGCACCCTTATGTGTCTTTGAGCTTCCAAGACTTCTGGCGACGCTGGCACATGACCCTGTCGCGTTGGTTGCGTGATTACCTGTACATCTCTTTGGGCGGCAACCGCAAGGGGGCCTACAAAACCATGCGCAATCTGTTTTTGACCATGTTTTTGGGTGGCTTGTGGCACGGCGCATCATGGAATTTTGCCATCTGGGGCGTGTTGCACGGGGTCTATCTGGCCGTGGAACGCTTCAACAGCAAGTTCCAATGGATTGTGTTGAATAACAAACATTTGATATTCCGCTTGTTGAAATGGTTGTTGGTGTTCCATCTGGTGTGTTTCGCTTGGATCTTTTTCCGGGCCGCCGATTTCACTGACAGCGCCACCATGATCCACCACATTTTCACCCTGCACGGTGAATTCAAATTCACCACCAACAACACCATACCCATTTTGGTCATTGCCCTGTTGCCCCTGTTGCACCTGCTGCAAGCCAAACTTGACTTGTTTGAAAAATCCAGCACTTTGAAGACCGCACCTTATGTCACATTGCAGTGTCTTTTGGCCATCGTGTTGTATTTGTTCAGCAGCCAAAACACCGGCTCATTCATGTATTTCCAATTCTGATTATGATTGAATTTTTGAAGCACAAAAAGTTTTGGTTACCTTTGGTGATTTTGTCTGCTTTGCTGCTGATGATTGAAGGAATGTTGCGCGCTGGCTGGTATGATCGCATGCTGTCGCCCTTGTCACACATGGGCAACACCGTGACGCGACTCAATGCATTTGAACGATTTGGCCTAAAGCGCATCCATTGGGTGACTTTGGGCGACTCCAAGATGGATTGGGGCATTGATCATGGACAACTGCGTGACGCCAGGGCTGAACGCGACATCAATCACTTGCGGCTCTCCTTGGCAGGCTCCAATTTCTTGGCCACCCACACCGCTGCCGAGTGGTCCATCGACCATTTGCCAGAGTTGCAAGGCATCATGTTGGGTTTGTATGAACATGAATTCGTCAACCTGGGCAACACCCAAAAAGAATTCAAAATCACCTGGCCATTTAAAGACTATTGGCAATTTGACACGTTCGACTATTTCAGAAATGCCAGTGACAACGACATTTGGCTGAATCAAATGGCCCTGCAGAACTATGCCGGTGACATCAAAGATTGGGTCTTGAATCCACTCAAGCGACATCGCCAGCATCAACACCACGCCAACAAGTGGTCAGAGGTGCTGGATTACAGCCGAGCCATGTCGGGTGATTTGTGTGCCCATGATTTGAGCAGTTTGGCCAGTTGTATCAACAGCGCCAGTCAATTCAAAAACCTCAGCCAGGTCCCTCACGAATTCGTGCCGGCTTATAAAAACTGTTCCAATCGGCGAGCCAAAGCCCGTTTGAAAAAACAACAATGGCATCCGGTGTCAATTGACCTTCAACCCCATGCCGAAAAATGGCGGTATTTATTTGATCGCATCTTACAAGCCGACAAACAACTGACTTTGTTGCTGCTGCCTGAGAACGAATTCTTTGAATACATGGTCAAACCCAGCAACATCGATGAATTGGTGGATGCCTTGCTGCTGGAATACCTCGATCACCCGAATTTTCAGTTGATTGACCTGCGCGAACTGTTTGCCGCTGAGCGACAGTGCCAGTTCTATTATGACACCCTACACTTCAACAACGAAGGCATCCAACGCGTCACTGAAGCCCTGATTGAAGCCCTGAATCCGTAAAGCGACCCCCAACGCCGGCCATTCTGGCATTATTTCTGCAATTGACCTCATAAAAAAAGGAACATTGACGCCGAACCTCTGTATAATCGCGCCCTCGTTCTAACACAGCCTCAAAGCCATGATCACCACCGCCAACATCACCATGCAATTCGGATCCAAACCATTGTTTGAGAACATCTCAGTCAAACTGGGTAACGGCAACCGCTATGGCCTGATAGGCGCCAACGGCTGCGGCAAGTCCACCTTCATGAAAATCCTCACCGGCCAACAAGTCCCGTCTTCTGGCAATGTCAGTTACGACCCGGATGAGCGCATTGGGGTGTTGGGTCAGGATCAGTATGCGTTTGAAGAATTTTCAGTGATTGACACCGTGATCATGGGGCACAAAGAACTGTGGGAAGTCAAAGCCGAACGCGATCGCATTTACGCGCTGCCGGAAATGTCCGATGAAGAAGGCATGTTGGTGGGCGAATTGGAAAACACCTTTGCTGAAATGGATGGTTACTCAGCCGAAGCCCGCGCGGGTGAGTTGTTGTTGGGGCTGGACATTCCAGAAGCACAACATTACGGACCGATGTCCGCAGTGGCGCCAGGTTGGAAACTGCGGGTGCTGTTGGCCCAGGCCTTGTTTGCCGATCCAGACATCTTGCTGTTGGATGAGCCGACCAACAACTTGGACATCAACACCATCCGCTGGTTGGAAGAAACCCTGAACAACCGCAAATCAACCATGGTCATCATTTCACATGACCGCCATTTTTTGAATGCCGTGTGCACCCACATGGCCGACATGGACTATGGTGAATTGCGGGTATTTCCAGGCAACTACGACGAGTACATGACCGCCGCCACCCAAGCGCGGGAACGCCAATACACGGAAAATGCCAAGAAAAAAGCCCAAATTGCCGAGCTGCAAAGCTTCGTTTCGCGATTTTCGGCCAACGCCTCCAAAGCCAAGCAAGCCACTTCGCGACAAAGGCAATTGGAAAAAATCAAATTGGAAGACATCAAGCCTTCATCCCGGGTGAACCCATACATCGTCTTCGAACAAGAGAAAAAGTTGTTCCGCAATGCCTTGCAAATCAATGGCTTGAGCAAGTCCTTTGATGATCTCACCTTGTTCAAAGACGTGGATTTGTTGTTGGAAGTCGGTGAGCGCCTGGCCGTGATCGGTGCCAATGGCATCGGTAAAACCACCTTCTTGAACTGCATCACCGAAACCATTGAGGCCGATACCGGCACCATCAAATGGTCTGAGAATGTGGACATCGCCTACTTCAAACAGGACAACATGGGCGCCTTCAAACAGGACATCACTGCTTTCCAATGGATGGAACAATTCAAAAAACCCGAAGACGATGAACAAGCTATCCGTTCGGTCATGGGGCGCATGTTGTTTTCCAAGGAAGACTCACAGAAAAAAGTTTCGGTGTTGTCAGGGGGCGAAAAAGGCCGCTTGATGTTTGGTAAGCTGATGCTGCAACAACCCAATGTGATCATCATGGACGAACCGACCAACCACTTGGATATGGAGTCGATTGAGTCATTGAACCTGGCCTTGGAAAACTACCCAGGGACTTTGATATTTGTCTCACATGACCGCCAGTTCGTGTCATCCATCGCCACCCGGGTGCTGGAAATCCTGCCCCATGAAGTGGTCGATTTCAGGGGCACCTATGCTGAATACCTGGAACGCCAGGGCATCAAGGCCGCTTAAAGACAATCCAGCCCATCCAGAACCATGTGAATCAACAACCCCAAACCCACCAAACGGGTTTTGGGGTGGACCATCAGCAAGGCATAGATGGGCAACAGCCCAGGGTGGTGCAAAGGATGGAAGCCAATGCTGCAACGTTCAGGGTCATAGATGGGATCGGCCCATAAATGGTCCACATCCACCAGCATGGTCAACAACATGATCAGCATGGCTTTGAACCATTTGTCTCGATAAAACAACACAGCCACCAACAAGGGAACCAAGACATGCAACAGGATGTGAAACATCAGAACCCTTACTGATAAATCAGTCTTTCCACATGCCTGGCTTTGAAAGGACGCCACCCATCCTCAGGCAGGGCCAAGCGGTCGGCCAAAGCCCACATCACCGCCGGATGATGGCCATAGCCCAAGTGAGAACAATTGATTTCGATGTTCTGGGTGAATTCACTTTCTTGCTCCAAGCAGCATTGCCATGCGGTGATGCCATCGGTCTTGGAGTAGAACGCGGTACTGGGCACCGGCGGTGGCAATGGCATGTTCTTGATCAATTGGGGACACATGTCAGACAGTTTGTGGCCACTGGTTTTTTCAAAAATTTTGATCGCATGGTTGGCCCGACGGTTGGGCCCAAACGGACTGCCCATGCTCACCACTTGTCGCACCATTTCAGGATGCATTCGGGCCAATTCCCGGGCATAGATGCCACCCAATGACCAGCCAATCACGCTGACTTTTACACCGTGCTTTTGGTGGATGTCGTGCAAGCGGCGGATGATGGCCGGGCCGCAGGCGGTTTCTGGATGGCTGTGACGTCCGAGGTTGCGGCCCAAGCGCCAACCATAGGCTCGGTAATTGCGACTTTTTAAAAAGGTTCTGAGTAAGTGGGTGGAAAAATCAGAGGCCAGAAAACCGGGTAACACCAGCACCGGATGACCATCGCCTTTGGGGGTGGTTTGTAGCAAGGGGAAACTCAGAGCCAATGAACCGGCCTCAAAAAATGTGGGCATTTCCAGCGCCACCTTGAGCCATGATGGGCGTTGCGGAGCATGGGCAGTTTGGGTGTTGGCTGCAGTCATGGTGTTGATGTGGGGTTGTTGGGCTCGGCTTTCAATTGGATGCCAGGTGCTGTTCCAGTTCGTTGGCCGCTTCCCGGATGTAACGGGTGAACAAGTCCACATCTGGCATCACTTTGGCCGCCACTGTAGGACTGATTGAAATCACCCCATTGTAACTGAACACAGGCATGATCAAACCCATGCCATCAAACACCGGCGCCATGCCCATGTGGGCCAACATTTTGTGCCCGTTCATGTACAGCGGCACCTGGGGACCTGGCACGTTGGTGATCACCAGGTTAAAAAATGGCCGATGGTAGCGGCTGGCTTGCATGCGGGTATACAGGCGGGTGGCTTGCGAACCCAGGGCAAAAGGGATGAATTCAGCATAATCAATCAATTGCTTGGCGCCGATGGCATTTTGGTAGGATTTGCCTTGTTGGGTGTGTTGGTGGATCTTTTGCAGCTGGATCACTGGATCGGCTTGGTCGGTGGGCAGTTGCACCAACATCGCGGACACCTGGTTACCCATGTTTTGCTGTTCCTCCTGGGTGCGGGTCGAAACCGGCACCATGGCCACCAAAGGTTTGTCAGGCAACGCATCTTTTTCCAACAGGTACCGACGTAAGGCTCCGGTACAAATGGCCAACACCACATCATTCAAGGTGGCTCCCGCCACCCCTTGGCGCAGGGCTTTGACCCGGCTTAAGTCCAACAAAGCGCTGTTCCACAGGCGCTTGGCGGTGATCGATTGATTCAAAAGGCTCGGTGGGGCATTAAAAATCGACCGCGGAATGTCTGGGCTTTGGACCCGTGACAAGCGCCCGGCATGCCAGGTGGATTTGGCGGTTTCCAACAACAGGCCTGGCAGTTTCAATGGCCGTTTGATGAAATTCATGGTGCTGCGACGCAACAGGGTCAAATCACTGGGCAATGGCGCCACCTCTTTGGGCGGCATGGGTGGAATTTTTCGGGGCTTTTTGGTCACATCGAACAACAATCCCAAGATGGCCGCACCCGAAGCCCCATCGATGGCCGCATGGTGAATCTTGCTGATCACCGCCACCGACCCCTTGGGTACCTGCGGGATGGCGTCCAAGCCTTCAACGAACACGAACTCCCACAAGGGCCGGGAGCGGTCCAGTTTTTGACCAAAAATGCGTGAAGTGAGTTGGCGCAAAGCCCGCCAATCCCCGGGCTTGGGTAAGGCCGCATGGTGTAAATGCAGGTCCAGATCAAAATCCGGATCATCCACCCAATAGGGATGATCAAAACTCAACGGCACCTGGACGAGGCGTTGTGACAAACGGGGTGCCAAGGGCAAACGTTCCGCCAAAAAAGCCTTGAAGTCATCGAAGGCCAAAGAACCTTCATACACATTCAGGCCACCCACGTGCATCGGCTGGCTGTCGGTTTCCAAATACAAAAATGATGAGTCCAGTCCGCTGAGGGGTTGCATGCAGATCAGGCCAGGCTGGGGTCGGTCAGAATCATCAATCAATCATAGCAGAAATTCAAAGGCTCAGCATATAATAAACAGATTGAACAATGAAGTATATGTCTGATGCATCAAGTCCATGTCACCGCGCATTATAACCACCCCTTGACGGCTGTGTTTGCCCACATCAGTGACCACCGAAAATTCCTCACCGGCGGCGGTTTGACCTGCCGCATGATGAAGGCCGGTGACCCGGACAAAAATGGCCTCGGAGCGGTGCGCATGGTGCGGGCGCCCAAAATCACCTTCATCGAAGAAATCAATGGCTTTGAACTGAACAAAAGCTATGATTACCAAATCACCGAAACCCGCCCCAAAATGCCGCTGAAACACCACAACGGCTGGCTGGAGTTCACTGAGGTGGGTGAGCAGGTCAAAGTCGACTGGCATTCACATTTCACCATCACCACCCCCGTCATCGGTCACTTGATGGGCTGGTGGTTCAAAAGACGCTTGGAAAAGGTGTTTAAAAAGCGCTTGGATCACGTCAAATGGGTTTTGGCCCAAGCATGATCTGCGTTTGATTGCCCGCGTCAAAAGGCTGCTGTGGGTGACGCTGGGTTTGGTCAGCCTGGTGTTGGGCATCATTGGCGTTTTTATGCCACTGCTGCCCACCACCCCCTTCATCTTGCTGTCGGCCTTGGCCTTCGCTGAGTCATCACCCCGCTTACACCAATGGTTACTCAGCCACCCACGCTGGGGGGTGATCATCAAAAACTGGCAAGACGGCGGCCGCATCGACCGCAAGAGCAAAACCATTGCTGTCAGCGTGATGGCTGCCATGCCGTTACTAAGCTGGGCATTGGGCGCCCCTTTGTGGGCCATCGGCGCCCAAGTCTTGGTGCTGATCGCCGTAGCCACTTTCATCTTGACCAGGCCGTCATGAGCCCATCAGCTCAGGCATCAGTCAGGTGGTTTGGCGGTCTGATGTTAAATTGTTAACTGGCACATTGTCGGCGGCAATGCCAAACGACTGTTGCAACCATTCTTTGATCTGCCAAACATGACGAAAGGTTTGGGCCCGACCCTGGGCATTGACCAAAACATGCGTTGCGCCATGTGCGTTGATGATGAGATAACACGTTTACTGCAAGCGCTGCACTGCTAATGACTCATAATCGCCACTTGCCAAAGCCGTCATGTGCTGTTGGCGCAGATCAGTTGGTGTTGTTTCAGCGTTCATAAACAGGCTGTCCAGACACCCAAGTTTGTAACACCTGGGTTTTCCAGATGTCTTGGGGCTTGATCTCAAAAATGTCTTGATCAATGACAATGAAATCAGCCTGCTTGCCAACCTCCAAAGAACCACTGAACGATTCGGCATGGGCTGCATAAGCGGCGTTGATGGTGAAGGTCTGCAAGGCCTGTGCCACCGTCATGTTTTCCTCTGGGTACCAACCACCGATCGGTTGGTTTTGGTGATTTTGGCGGGTGACCGCCGCATGCAAACCATGAAATGGATTGATCAACTCCACCGGGAAATCAGAACCCGAAGCAATCACCACCCCCGCTTGAATCAGTTTTTGCCAGGCATAAGCCCCTTTGATGCGCTCGGGACCCACCCGATCTTCGGCCATGTTCATGTCGGATGTGGCGTGGGTGGGTTGCATGGAAGCGATCAAGTTGTGTTGTTTGAATTTGGCGATGTCAGACAGGCGCAAGATTTGGGCATGCTCCACCCGGTGGCGCAATTCACTGGACTTCATGGCTGGCCTGGCCAACAAATCAATCACTTCGGTGTTGCCGCGATCCCCAATGGCATGAACATTGGCCTGGAAATTGGCTTGGACCACTGAATCCAGCAGTTGCTCAATCTGCGCCGGGGTTTGTACATAGGCACCGCGCATCTCGGGTTTGTCTGAATACGGTTCATGCATGATCGCCCCATAACTGCCCAAAGCCCCGTCAATCATCAACTTAACCGAACGCACCATGAAGCGATTCTCGATGTTCAGTTGACCTTGCCCGAGGAGTTCAACGAACAGAGGATCGCCACTGGCCAGCATGGCATACACCCGGATTGGCAATTGTTCCTTGGTGGCCAGGTCGGTAAAAATCCGGTGGCTGTCACCACCGATGCCAGCGTCATGCACAAAGGTCAAACCCGCTGCTGCCAAATCATTCAAGGCCAATTTCATGGCTTTGACTTTCATCTCAGGGGTGATGGCAGGCACCAACCGATCCACCGCATACATGGCGTTGTCAATCAAAATGCCGGTGGGAATGCCTTCGGCATCTTTCAAAATCAAATCATTGCCTTTGGCCGTATCTCGATTGATGCCAGCGAGTTCCAGGGCTTTGGAATTGGCCCAGCCCGCATGGCCATCAATGCGCTCCAACCAAATCGGTTTTTCGGTGGAAATTTGATCCAAATCGTGACGCGATGGGAAGGCTTTACCCGGCCACAACACCTGGTTCCAGCCGCGACCTACAATCCATGGCAAGTCTTGGTTTTCGGCCGCGTATTGGGTGGCTTGGGCCACAGTATCGGACAGGCTTTGAAAGCCCCTGAGATCCACTTTCAAGCGCGACAAGCCATAATTCAAAATGTGGCCGTGGGCATCGTGCAGACCCGGCAACACCACCTGCCCTTGACCATCGACCACCCGGGCACCTTTGAGGTTCTCTGCTGTGGGGGCCAGGATTTGGCCTGATGCGGTATCAAACAGCAATTGGTCCAGTTGCTGTAAGGCCTGACCATTGTGGCTGTAGCCTTTGATGTGGGTCAAGTGGATAATTTCAGCCGGCACGGTGGCGGCCCAAAACAAGGTCAGCAGCAAAAGGGGTAAGCGCATGGTCATTCCTGTGGTCATTGAAAGCCAAACATTCTAACAAAACTCGTCTCAACGCGTCAGCCGCTCAATTCAGCCGTTCCAAGCCCAGGTTCGACACAACCTTCACCATTTGCGTTTACAATGATGGTTTTGAAAACCATTGGGTGAATGCACATGAAACACTTGAATTGGATGTTGGCAACAACCGTCACTGCCTTGCTGGCCTGGTCCGGCTCAACACCGGCCAAATCATATCCCAGCCACGAAATCAGCGTGAGCACTTATGCCGAAGGCATTGAAAAACCCTGGGGCATGACCTTTTTACCCGATGGCCGCTTGCTGGTCACCGAAAAAGCCGGCAACCTGCGAGTGGTGAACACCGATGGCTCGGTTTCGGCCCCATTGGCGGGGTTGATGGCGGTCAATGACACTGGCCAAGGCGGCTTGTTGGATGTGGTGTTGGACCCCGATTTTGCCAACAATCAGATGATTTATTTTTCCTATGCCAAAGCAGAAGGCAGCGATCAGTCACGCACCGCGGTGGGCAAAGCCAAACTGACCGACGAGGGTCTGGAGGGCACCACCGAAATCTGGCACCAAGCCCAAGCCTGCCGGGCTGGTTACCATTATGGTTCGCGGTTGGTGTTTGATCGCACCGGGCACCTGTTCGTGACCTTGGGCGACCGCAATTGTGGCAAAGGTGACGTTCAAGACATGGGCACCCATTACGGCAAAGTGGTGCGCATAGACACCAACGGACAGCCGGCCGCTGACAATCCATTCATTGGCCAGGATGGTGTGTTGCCGGACATTTGGAGTTCCGGTCACCGCAACATCCAAGGCGCTTTTTTGCACCCGGAAACCGGCGCATTGTGGGGCAATGAGCACGGCCCCAAGGGCGGTGATGAAATCAATCACATCGAAGCCGGCAAAAATTATGGCTGGCCAGTGATCACCTACGGCATCAATTACAACGGCACGCCAATCACCGACAAAACCAAAATGCCGGGCATGGAACAACCCATCCACTACTGGGACCCATCGATCGCCACCTCAGGCATGCTGATCTACTCCGGTGACGCGTTTCCCAATTGGCGTGGCGACATCTTCACCGGCGCTTTGAAGCTGATGCACCTGAACCGCATCAAACTGAAAGACGGCAGCCATGTGGTGTCAGAAGAGCGTCTGCTGAAAGATCAGAAGTCACGCATCCGGGCCATTGAACAAGGTCCTGATGGCTTAATTTATGTGGCCACTGACCACCCCGATGGCCGCATTTTGAAGATTTCACCGGCCGCCCAGTAAACATGCACAAACCGTTGATTTGGCTGGTGTTGAGCAGCACCGTGCTGACCGCTGCTGCCCAACAAAGCCTCAACAGCAAGGAGGCTGATCAAGACAAGCCTGCTGTGGCACAACCGGTGATGGTGGTGTCCAGCGAACAACAAGCCTTGCCAGCGCCATTGTTGCCTGAAGCCCGTCGGGTGAACGACACGGCTGGAGGCGCCAGCATCACCACCCCTGAGCTGTGGGACCAGCAGAAAGCCTCCAACATCAAAGACTTGTTGGATTTCACCCCAGGGGTCTTTGTGCAACCGCGCAACGGCGCCGAAAGCGCTCGGGTGTCCATCCGTGGCTCTGGCTTGGGCCGCCAATTCCAAGGTGGCGGTCTGCAGCTGCTCTACGATGGCTTGCCCTTGCACACCGCCGACGGTTCATTCGATTTTCAAGCCATCGACCCTTGGCTGACCGACTATGTGACGGTCTACCGTGGTGCCAATGGCATGCGCCAAGGAGCCAGCGGCCTGGGTGGGGTGATCAACTTTGGCACCACCGAACCACAAGCCGATGCGGATCACCAACTGCGATTGGCCGCCGGCAGCTTTGCCACCCAACAAGCCTTGGTGTCATGGAGCCCCGCATTCGATGAGGGATCCGCCCACGCCATGCGCCTGCGCGCCAGCCATTTCAGTCAAAACGGCTTTCGGGTACAAAACCAGCAACGCAGCAGCCGCTTTGATTGGCAGCACCGATACCAAAAAGACCGCACTACCCGCCACAAAAGCAGCTTGTTTCACCTCAACACCCATGCCGAGTTGCCCAGCAGCCTGTCCAAAAGCCTGTTGTTGGCCGATCCCCGCCAATCCCGGGGGTTCAACATCAATGGCAACTTCCACCGCAATTTGACCATGACCCGACTGGGCCATCGTCTGCAACACCAAAGCCACTCTGGTGGCCAATTCAACTTCGCCTTGTTCCATGCCGACAAAAACCTGGTCAACCCGGTGTTCACATACATTGACCGCGATTCGGCAGACACCGGATTACAATTCACCTGGACCCATGGGTTCAATACCCTGAGTCTGCACAGCCACTACGGCACGCAAGATGAGCGGCGGCGGGAAAATGAAGCCGGTTTGCCCGGTGCCGACCGTTTGTCCCGCCAGCAACAAGCCTGGACCACCACCCTCACCTACGAGCGCCAACAACCGTTGCTGGTCGACCACTTTGGTGACCGGCTCACCGCCACCGCGGCCATTCAAGCGGTCCACGCCCAACGTGACATCACCGAAACTTGGCCCAACCGCGTGATCAGCAAGCGCGATTATCAGCAAGTCAACCCCCGCCTGAGCCTGCTGTATCGAACGGGCAACAGCCAATGGTTCAGCAACCTGTCGCGCAGTTTCGAAGCCCCGTCATTCGCCGAATTGAACAACGGCAACCAACCGGGCATCAATGCCCCGATTCGGGCCCAAAGCGCCGACACCCTGGAGTTGGGCACCCGTGGCACCCAAGGCACCCTGAGTTGGGATGTGGCCGTGTATTACAGCCAATTGGATCATGAGTTCATCCGTTTTCGTTTTCCTGATGGGGCCACCCGCACCACCAATGCCGATGACTCAACGCACTGGGGATTGGAAGCCGCCTTGCAATGGCGTGTGGCGGAGTCAGTGTTGATCGAAATGGATCAATTCCAATGGCAAGTCAATTACCAATGGACCCGCTTCAAACTGGATGATGATCCAGAATTTGGCAACAACCGGATCCCAGGCATCCCCGAACATTATGTGCAAGCCAAGCTGAGTTACCAAACGCCCACTGGCTGGCGCATCGCCCCACACATCGAATGGGTGCCCACCGCTTATTACATTGATTTGGCCAACAGTTTCCGCACCGACAACTACCTGCTGACCGGCTTAACCGTGTCCTATCAATCAACTGCAGGCTTTGAATGGTACCTCGATGCCAAGAACCTCACTGATCAGACTTACATTTCGACCAGCCTACCAATCCCCGATGCCGGTGGCACCGATGGCAATTACTTCTACAGCGGCGAAGGCCGGGCTTTTTATGCCGGTATCAAATGGTCTTTTTGAGCCCACACAAATCAAAGGAATGAACTGTCATTGCTGACCGCGGCAGCCTCCAAAAGCTGGCGTTGAGCGCATTCTTTTCGTTTAACTCTTTGACTAAAAACATTTGTCATCCTGCGGCTTGACCGCAAATTGAAATGCAAGGACAGCATTTCAACCACGCGAAGCGACCCGAAGGGTTGAGCGCAGGAGCGCGAATTCAATCCAGGTAGGTGATCTGTCTTCTGGTATTGACTGTTTTTTTCCATTGAGATTCATTCGACCTGGATGTATCTGTTGGCATCCATGCCAACAGCCCTTCGGGTGCTGCACATGGTAAAACGGCAATCCTGCCATTTGATCCGGATCAAGTCCGGGATGACGGTTTGGGGGGATTGAATTCATGATTCTACTCATTACCGGCCACAGATGGAGAATGCCATGCTTCTCTCATTGACGCCAACGTTAAACCAATACGCTCCTGTGGATGGGCTGATAAAAAAAAGATCCCTGAGCTTGTCGAAGGGACCAATGATCAGGTCAAAACCAATTTAAGGCAGTCCATTGCTGTTGAGCCTGAAGAAAACAAAAAAGATCCCTGAGCTTGTCGAAGGGTCCAATGATCAGGTCAATCCCAATTTAAGGCAGTCCATCGCTGTTGAGCCTGAAGAAAACAAAAAAGATCCCTGAGCTTGTCGAAGGGTCCAATGATCAGGTCAATCCCAATTTAAGGCAGTCCATCGCTGTTGAGCTTGAAGAAAACAAAAAATATCCCTGATCTTGTCGAAGGGTCCAATGATCAGGTCAATCCCAATTTAAGGCAGTCCATCGCTGTTGAGCCTGAAGAAAACAAAAAAGATCCCTGAGCTTGTCGAAGGGTCCAATGATCAGGTCAATCCCAATTTAAGGCAGTCCATCGCGCTATTGACCCTGAAGGAAATCAGAAAAGATCCCTGAGCTTGTCGAAGGGACCAATGATCAGGTCAAAACCAATTTAAGGCAGTCCATTGCTGTTGAGCCTGAAGAAAACAAAAAAGATCCCTGAGCTTATCGAAGGGACCTGGGGTCAGGTCAATGCCTCTGAACGTTGAAACCACTTCGATAAGCTCAGTGAACTTGATCACCTGCTTTAAGTCGTCTTCTTGGTGGTTTTTTTCTTTGTCACTTTATTGGCTGCTTTCTTTTTCGTCACTTTTTTGGCCGCTGGCTTGTTGGCTGCTTGACGGCTGCTGGTTTGACTGACCGTGCGGATGGACTTCTGTTGACTCAGCCGTTGGATTTTTTGGCTCAGTGCGGTGACCCGCTCCAACACTTCGGTGTGGATGCCGAGTTTTTTGTTCATGGTCATGATCACCGGAATGAACGAAGTTTCCAAAGTTTCAGACAAGGAACCCAAGGCCGCATCCAAGCCCGGCAACGGCTCATTAGACACATGAACTTCCAGGTTCAGGTCACTGATGGCTTTGGATAATTGTTGGCTCATGTTATCCAAGTTTTGTTGGTTTTGGGTGGCCGCTGCTTGTTGTTTGTTGGCCACCGCGGCACTGACTTCACCCAACGCTTGTTGCAAAGCCGATATCTGACTGGCAATCTTGGTGGCACCATCGGCTTCATCCCCGGCCACCGCATTGCGAATTTTGAATTCTTTTTTGATGTCAGCCCAACGCGCGGCTTCTTCGGGGGTCAATACACCGCGCAGCTCCTTCAGTTTCAACAGGTTCTCTTCGGCGCCAGTGGTCAACAACTGGGCTTCACCCATGTAGTGGTCATTGATCAATTCCTGCAGTTCTGCATCATCCATGATGGCCACCACTTTTTCGGCCAATTTGTTCATGTTACGGTAACTGCCTTGCAGTTTGAACGGCGGCTCCTCGCGGTAGCGGTCATCCATCGCCGCCGAGCGGATGTATTGTTGGTTGACCTTGAGGATGACGTCCTGAATTTGGTACATTTTCTGTAACACCGAAATGATCTCATTGATTTCACTGGTGGCATAGCTGTGCGACAAGTCAGTACTGGGCACATTCTTGCCGTGGGCCATGTCCATCAACAGGTACAGATCATTCAAATCACGCAAAGCCAAAGGCGCCAGCACCGCATTGGAGGTCAGTGAATTCTCGATGTAACTCTTGGCAAACACGTCGTCTTGACCACTGAGCACATCACCCAGGTTGTACACATCGGCGCGGTTGGCCAGCATGTCGGGGATGCGGAACACTTCGCCCGATTCGGTGTAGGGGTTACCGGCCATGATCACACAGAATTTTTTACCCCGCATGTCATAGGTTTTGCTCACCCCTTGCCACACCCCTTCGATTTTGCGGGTGCCGTCACACAAGGAAATGAACTTTTGCAAAAACTCCGGATGGGTGTGTTGGATGTCATCCAAATACAGCATCACATTGTTGCCCATTTCCAGCGCCAGATTCAATTTATTCAATTCCTGGGCCGCGGTGGCATTGGGCGCGTTGTCCGGATCCAGGGATTTCACTTCATGACCCAGTGAGGGACAATTGATTTTCATGAAATTCAGGCCCAGGCGGTTGGCGGTGTACTCCATCAAGGTGGTCTTGCCGTAACCAGGGGGTGAAATCAACAGCAGCAAGCCCATCAAATCGCTGCGTTTTTGTTGTCCCAGCGCGCCCATTTGTTTGGCCAGGTTGTCTCCAATGATCGGTAAATAGGATTCATTGATCAATTGGTTGCGGACAAACGATGACAAGGGGCGGGCTTTGAACGATTCCAGCTCCATGGTGCTTTTCTGCGACTGCATCACCGCTTGTTTGACCTTGCGATAAGCCTGAAACTGTGGGTGCACCACCCCGGCAAAGTGCCCCAACCGTGCCATGAACTCATCAAATTCAAATCGCAAGGTGCGGTCTTTGATGTTGCCATGATCGCCCAACAACTCATCCACGGCACAACTCAGTGACACGGGGGAGTCATCGAATTGCTTGGCATCATCACACAACAGAAAGACAATGGCTTCATCGACATAGCGGTGCCAATCGGTGACCACACCGGCTTGTTTTTGTTGTTGGATCAAACCTTTGAGCCAATAGGACACCAACTGCCATTGTTTTTGCGGCTGGTCTTGCCACTGTTTGAGCTGTTGTTTGAATGGCTTGTACTCGGAAGTGGATTCCAAATGGGATTGTAACAAGCCCACCAACTTGGCGGCATGCGCCGACAATCGAAATCGATGGGTTTCATTGGGCTGGGTCAGGCAGGCAAACAAGAATTGGGCCGCGGTGGCCATTTGCGCTTCGCTGAATGTCAGGCCGATGGCCCCGTGGTGTGCTTGCATGTCGGCTTGTAAGGCGGCACACAAATCCAGACCCATGTCGCGACCGCCCAAACGGCTGGCGATTTTGTGGGCGGTTTGTGACTGTTCTCGAAAAGCCGCCTGACTGGCCTGGGTGGGGTGATTGAGCCAATAATGGATGGCGATGGCACGGGCGGTGGGCGCGTACATCAACAGCGGGGCCCGCTCATAAGCCTGTAGCAACTGTTGCAAAATCAGACTGGCATCATGGTCATGCACACCTTTTTCATAACCTTCCTGGTAACGCGGGCTGGCATAGGCCTTGACCACCGCCAACAGCTCGGCCGAGTCCATGGCCGACAAGTCCGCCAGGCGGTGCTCACCGGAGCCATCCAAAGCCCCTTGAAACAGGCTGAAGGCCAGGTATTCCGCCCGATACACGGTCGAATTTTCTGAGCCCATGGCTTGACCCCAGAATTCTTGAAAACTCAGCAAACGGTCGTCATTGACCGGCTCATAAAAATCAGTGCCCGACAAATGGAACACCAAATCATCACCTTTGGGCAAAATGGTCAAATCCAACGGCTGGGTGTTGACACTGAACTTGTGTTTGCCCAGCTTGATGGCATTGCCACCGTCTTCAAAGATGTCTTTTTTGTCACGCAGGCTGCGAATCGCCTGTTCTTTGACCGCTTTGAGGCGGGCTTCGACGTCATCGGCTTTGACGTTGTCATCCAATTCGCGCAATTGCGCCACCAATTCGGCCACTTTGTGCACCATGGGGTCGGATGAATAGTAGGTATTCAGTTGGTCATTGTCGGTGAATTTCAAGGACCGCCGTTCGATGCTCTTCAGCACCCGCGAAGCCGCTGATTGCACATTTTCCGCCTTGCGTTGGCGTTGATCAATCAGGCTTTGTTTTTTGTTTTCAAAGGTTTCGTGCAATTCCTCCCGTTTGTTGAGGATCTCATCGAGGAATTGTTCGTTGTCGCTGAATTGGCTTTCCAACTCTTCCAATTGCACCATCAAACGGGCCAATTGTTCATCACAGCCATCGGGGGTTTCGGCCAAAGCCACCCCAGACGTGATGCTTTGTGACAACACCGCCAGCTGTGCCCCAAACTCAGCCACCGACTCGGTGGCTGACAATTCCTTGATGGTTAAGCGGGCGTGTGCTTTGGTTTGGTTGATGCGGCTATAAACGGTGGACACCGATTCCAGAATCGCGGTTTTCATCAAGGTATCATCGATTTCCAAGCCATTGATGACTTCAGACAAGGCATCCAAGCCCAGGGCCATTTCCTCCAGCTCCTCATTGAGGGGTTTGAGGTCTTTGACCGTTTTCATCTCGCCGATTTTGCCGTGCACGTTTTCCACCACCAGGTTGTAGTGGTTCATGGCTTTTTCATCGGCCAGAAAATTCACCGTGCGCTTGCCCAGGGCTACTATTTCTTCGTCCACTTGGGTCGACAGACCATCGATGGTCTCGGTGTCGATGTAGCGGTATTCTCGCAAGGACAACAGATGGCCTTTCTGGCGCTTGAGGTCAAGCAAGCCGTTGACAAACGGTTCTGGGGTGTCCCAGTTGGCAATCTGAATTTGTCGCAACAGCTGTTTCAGGTCCTGCTGCGCTTGATTCAGCGCCTTGCCGGACTCTTGGCTGATGGAGCTGACCTTTTCAAATTCATCCAACACCAACTCGGCGGTCTCGCCAATGGTCTTCAAATGCGTGGCCACCCCACCCAGTTCGGCGTGGTCCAGCCAATAGTAACCATCCAACACCCGCTGGATGTTTTTGATCAACTCTTCATACACCACCACACTGGCGCTTTGCTCACTGATCAATTTGGCGATGCTGTACAGTTCAGAAATGCCCTGCACCAACTCGGCATTGCCGATGGTGGCCAGTACCGATTCATCCACCGGCTGGGCGGCACTGAATTCTTCGCTGGTGTATGGGGTTTGCCACACCTGCATCGGGTGGATGCGGGTCGGCTCTTTGGATTCCGAACGGAAAATGATCATGCGGCCGTTGTCATACAAGGAATAACCGTGGCCAAAAATGGGGCTTTGCAGTTCCTTGCGAATCATGTTGTAGGAATACAAGGCAAACTTGCCTTCGTGTCGCTCATAAAACACATACAACACGTCCTCACCATTGGGTGAATTCCAGCGGCGCTTGAAGCGCAAGCCACTGATGTCTTCGGCAAACACCTTGAATTCACCGCTCTGCAGGTAATAGCCACCGGGAAAGATGATGCCGTGATCATTGGGCAGCTGCACACAGGCATGGCCAATGGCATCGATGCGTTGCACGTCGTTGTTGCGGGTGTTGAACACAAAATGGCGCCACACCTCTTCCTTGTACGGCCGAATTTTCAACAAAATCAATGATTCAACCTGGGCGTAATAGATATCGGCGTCTTCCAGTGATTGGTGCGGCTCATCGACCGCTTCCTCGTAGATGCCCTCACCGTCTTCGGTGTTGTTTTCCACTTTGATGGTCAGATCCCCACCGACGGTTTCAACAAACACCTGATCCAAGATCGACACGTGGGGGTGACGGCCTTCGACAAAATGTTCGCGGGTGGCTTGGTGCCACTCGAAATCATATGGTGGCGGCAATTCGATATCGCGCTCACCGCGGTCGTCGATGTATTTGACTTCGCCATTGCTGCCGATGCCCCATCGAAACACACGGATGTCTCCGATGTTCTCGCCGATTTTGAACGCCGCCATCAGTTTTTGGTTGACCACCCGCAGTTGGATCAATTCGGACTTTTTGTAGTAACTGTACAGCTCCAGAAACTGTTTGACGAACAGTGGATCGTCCAAAAAGGTGCCTTTGAGCGATTCGGCTTTGACCTCAAACTTGCCGTCTGTTTCGGTCAAGCTGTACAGGGCAAACACATCCGAGACCTGGGTTTCCTTTTTCAGGCCGATGAACACGTTGTAACCAAACAACAGTTGGCCGTTGATGCGAACGATGTCTCTGGGGGTGCAATTGTGTTCGGTGCGCACCCGCACGCGATCAATCACTTCCAGAATGGTCTTGCCAAAAGCCTCTTCGCGCATGCGGTTCAAGGCAATGGCCTGGTTTTCCAGTAGCTTGTTTTGTTCTTCCAGCCGTTTGCGGATCACTTCATAGGAGCCACCTTCTGCCACGGCTTGATTGATGGTGTTGTTTTCCGTCATGGATGTCTCTGCTTTGGGTTGTACACAAGTCCTGTGTGGGAGGTCCCATTGGGCCACTGCCCGCCGAGACCCCGATCATGCGGTTGTTTAACTGTCTGCCTGGTCGTCGTCATTGCGTGACAATTTTTGGATCAGTTTGGTCACCGCTTCCTTATCGAATTTGGCCCCACCGCCCAAGCTCATCACTTTGCTGACGGCCGCCTGCAGGATGTCACTTTTGCCAATGGCACCATCCACGGCTTTACCCACGGCCAAGGAGCTCATGAATTTCTCCAGGAAGTCGCCATTGCCACCGACGATGTCAATGTTGGCTTCTTTCAAGGCTTCGGCCAGCACTTTGGCTTGGGTCTCGGCGATACCGATGTTGCCATCAATCGCTTTCATGTTCTCCAAGTGAGCCATGTCTAAGCCCATGCGGAATTCTTCATGCTCACGCACGGTGTCGTCCATGGTCGCCAAGGCGGCAAATTTCTCTTTCAAACCACGGGCTTCTGCGGCATAGCGTTCTTCAATCGCTTGCGCTTCGGCCACTTTGATTTTCACCGCCACCATGGCTTGTTGTTCTTCACCTTTGGCATCGGCTTCTTTCACCCGCACATTGGCCATGCCAATTTCTTCGGCACCGACCGCTTCGGCTTTCAACTTGCGAGTCAGCACTTCGGCTTCGGCCTCACCTTGTTTCTGGTTGGCCGCGGCTTTGGCTTCGGTCACTTGGGCTTCGGCCAAGCCGGCAGCCGCCACTTCTTCGCGAATCCCTTCGGCCAAACGAATCTTGGCATCGGCTTCTTTGGAGGCCGCTTCACGCTCGGCTTCGGCCAAGATGATGCGTTCGCTGGCGCGGTGTCTGGCGGTTGTTTCTTGGGCTTCAGCGGCTTTGATCTCTTTGATCAAAGCTTCTTCGGCCACCGCTTCGGCAGCAATCACTTGCGCCTGCTTGTTGCGTTTGGCCTCTTCCACCACGCGCAGTTCATTGATGTGCTCTTCTTGCTCGGCCACGGTTTTTTCCACCGCAATGCGTTCGCGGATCACATCGGCGATGTTTTTCTTTTCAACTTCCAGCTCTTTCTCTTTGTTGATTTCTTCCAACGCCACTTCGCGTTCGCGGCCCACCACTTCCAATTGCCGTACTTTGGTGACCTTTTCTTCTTCGATGGCCACGGCGCGCATGCGGTTGTTGGCCGCCACTTCGACTTCGCGCTGTTTGTTTTCTTCCATCACCATGATCTCTTGATCCGCGGCAATACGCGCCGCTTCTGATTTCAGGCGTTCTTCATTTTCGATTTTCTCTCTCTCGGCTTTTTCGCGGGCCTGCACTGAGGCAATTTCCCGCTGTTGCCGGGCTGTGGCATCGGCTTCGATGCGCTCCAATTCCAATATGCGCTCCCTGGCTTCCACATCGCGCTTTTTGATCTTGGTTTCTTCTTCGCGCTCAAACTCATTGGTCAGGATGTGTTGGGCAGCGGTCAATTCGGTGATCTTGCGAATACCCTGGGCGTCCAGGATGTTGTTTTCATCCAAAGACGTGATTGGGGTTTGTTCCAGGTAGTCAATTGCGGCGTCTTCCAACACATAACCGTTCAAGTCTTTACCAATCACCTGGATGATTTCATCGCGGAAACGGTCACGCTCCTCATACAATTCTTCGAATTCCAGTTTTTTACCCACGGTTTTCAAAGCTTCAGAAAACTTGGCGCTGAACAATTCTTCGATCGTGGCTTGCTTGGAGGCCCGCTCACAACCAATGGCCTGGGCCACTTTCAACACGTCTTCTTTGGTCTTGTTGACCCGCACGAAGAAGGTCACTTTGATGTCGGCCCGGATGTTGTCCTTACAAATCAAGCCGTCATGCCCCCGCCGATCAATCTCTATGGTTTTTAGAGAAATAATCATGAATTCTTTTTTATGAATCACCGGCCACACGGTGCGACCCGTGAAAGTCACTTCCGGGGTTTCCTTCAAGGTGTTCACAATCATGGCCTGTCCTTGTTCCACTTTCTGGTAGAACTTCATCACAATCAGCGCCAGGCCAATGATGGCCAGCACCACAACGCCTGCCCACATGGCTATGGCGATTAATAAATCACTGTTCATTGTTTTTATTCTCCTTAAAACGAAGTCTTTTAATATCAACAACCTGGGTTGTTATGCTTGTGTTGATTCTGTGTTGCGTCCAGGTTGTGCCCCATGCAACACACAATCAAATTCAGAGCCCTTGGCAGCGGCTTGCCTGCCGCTGTTTGGCCGGTTCCTTGGGGTTAATCAAAAGGGTCAATCAAAATCACTTGTTTTGATCACCCAGTAACTGCCGTCATCCTCATCATACGACTTCAGGATCACGTGGTCACCCTTTTTGATGCCGTCTTCCGGGTTGGCCCGAACATCAAACAACATACCGGCCCCGCCGTCTTCATATTCCGCTTGGCCAAAGGTCTCATTGACCGAGCCGGTCTTCACCACACATTCGGCGCCAATAAACGAGGCTTTGTTCCTCGCACTGTGGGAGACAAAGGCGCTTTTCAGCGGTTTGATCAATTGGGCCGTGACGGGAATGGCCAGACCAAAACTGACCACCAACAAGGCCGCCCCCACCAACCATTGCAGCAGCGCCAAAGGCACCAAAGGCAACAGCATGGAAGCCGCGATGTAGCATATCAACCAGGAAGACGCCACCAGAATCGACACCACCACGGTGACCGGCACGCCAGTCAAGCCCCATTTCAGCATGAAGCCGGTGACCCCACTCAAACCTTCCGAATCCAAATCAGGATCCACGGTGGCACCCACATCCATGTCCGGTTCGATGTCCACATCAACATCAACGTCCACATCCAAGTCCAAATCGGCATCGAACATTTCGATGTCCACCGCACCCAGCATGGCCAACAGCCAATAGACCATGATGATGGCCAGCAAGAAGGTGAACACCACCACCGGAAAACTGATTATGTTGTTGATAAATACGTCCATCTTCACTCCTCATCTGCTTGGCGCACGTGCTCGATCAATTTCTCCGCGGCACGTCGCTTGACCTCAACCGGGTCTTGGCTGTCTAGTTTATAGGCTTTGGCCAAAAATGCCATGTCTTCATCCGACAATGATATGGATAAACGCAATCGCTTCGGTTTGCGTGACACGTTCAAGCCCAAAATTTGTCGGATGCGGTCCGAGGGGTTGATGCTGCGATCCAAAGCTTCTTTGCGAATCACATACTGGATCTTTTCACCGACATCAAACGCCACCTGGGTCGCTTTCACGGCCTTTTTTTCGGTCGCCCATTTGTTCAATATTTTTTGTTTTTTATCAGTCATGCGGCCGATCGATCCCTGTCAAATATCCATCTCAACACATCAGCTGCATGGTCCTTTGCCTGATAAAAACATGGTTTCACTGGTTTCATTTTGTTCGCTGACTGCTGTTGGGCAGTCTTCATTCAAATCGGTTGCAGCAGACTATCCTTGTCAACCATCCTGTCAACACACCTGCTGCCTCATCCATGACCCGAGTCTTTGTTGTTACTTGGGGACCGTGGTTTGAACCACAGGTCCGCTTAATCAAGTGGCAGCCGATCAATCCTTGTCAATGATCCTTTTCAACACATCGGCTGCACCGTCCTTTGCCTGGTCAGCAATCGACTTCTTCGATGCTGGTAATTCTTTGGGTTCTTCCCACCCTTCGTCAACCTCGTACTGCTGGTCTATTTGTTGTTGCTTGCGGCGAATCCGTTCCAGGGACCGCTTGGCTGACAACATCTTGGCATCGGCCTTGGCAAAACTTTGAGTGATCACATCGGTCGCCTTTTGGATGTCCGCTGTGGTTTGTACCATCGCCAGTTGCCGTTCCAATTCCATCAAAGTTCGCTCAGTTTGTTCCATTTGTCGCGTCAAATGCCCCAAATGCAACTCATGTGAGCGCAGGATCGCGGCTTCCGTGTCTCGGTCCTGCTCCAACTCCACCATTTCCGTGGCCAGTTCAAACGCCAAAGCCTCGTCATCCTGACTCAGGGCATCGATGATGCGCTGTTCCTGCTGGTCCACGCGCTCATTGATGATCTTCAACTTCCTTGAACTCTGTAACTCCTTGGCCAACTCATCCGTGATGGCCCGTTTGGCCTGCTTAATGCTGTCCTTGGCCACCTCGATCTGCCGCTCATGAATTCGGGTTCCTCTCGAATCCATCACCGCTTCACTCAAGGCCCGTGAATCTTCCCTGATCACGTTCATTATTTTCTCCAATATGTTTTTCCCGACGCCGGCTTTGTTGTCAGACTTACCTTCCGACTTGTTGTCTTTATTCGGGTCTTGCTTGTCGTCACTCATACCAAAAAATCCTCCATGGCCGACACCACATCGACGGCGTTTTCGTTCAGCATCACCACTTCTTCCACCACCTTTTCCAAATCAGACCTCACTGACAACGCCCCAAACAGCACATAGCGGTCGCCTACCCTGGCATAGGAGGACAAAGGGATCGATATGCTGGTGTCCAACATCATCTCCAACATCTCCGTGCGTCTGTCTGTTTTGATTTCATCTTCAGTCCACAAATAAACAATACAAATGATTTGAAATTGAGTCTGTGTGATGAATACCGGAAAACCATCAAAACCATTCATCTCAACCTGCAACACTTCCACTTCGCCGCTGATCCTTTGACAATCAAAGGTGAACCCTTCCGCGGTTCGATGTTGAGATAATTTAATGGCTAAATCCTCTGTATTCATGTTGTTATGCTCTCCTTCAACTGCTCAATGCATGATGACATAATATGTCACTATGACATAATATGTCAATGTGACTGAAGTCATGTTGCGGTGAATAATTCACGACTGAATTTAATGATTGGTCTATCAAAGATCATCCATGTCGTTGAATTGTTTGATTTTTTTATTCAGTTCTTCTGATTCAAGAAAACATTATTTGTTTTGATATTGATCTAACTTTTCTTTTCTGGCAATGTTCACTTGATCAAAACCAAGCTGCTTGAGGTCGTCCATGGCCGACACAAACAGCCCCGTGTCGGTCTCATCGCTGACAATCAAAACCACCGATTTGAATGACTCAGTTAATCGCTTGGCCCTGATGCGATTTTTCAGTTGATTGGCTTGGATCAATTCACCATTGACTTGCAACTGGCCATCCAGTTCGATAACCTGCAGAACTTTGGGGTTACCCACAAAATCATAATTGACGCTGACTGAGGCTCCTGGCAGCGGCTCAATGGCGGTTTCTTTGACTGGAATCAATTGATTCACCCGCTGGTTATACGACTGGTCCATGGCTTCAATGATGCAGACCATGAACTGCGCTTCAGCCTTGGCCTGTTGCGCTGAGTTGATGGCCGTGTCATCTGTGGAGACTGGAAGGTGGTGTTGGCACGCTTTGGCTTGTTGCTCAACTTTTGCCAAGCACGGGACTCTGTTGTCACAAAACAGTTTCAATGCATTGACTTGAGCTTGGATCTCGTCATCGGCGGTGAGGTCAGACTGTTGGCAAGCCATCAACAGCAACATCAACAACATCACAAACAGTGGTTTGGTGATTTTTCTCATGATTCCTTTCATCCGTTATCTTGGATTCTCATCATACATCAGTCACCCACAGCCGGGTGATCTCTGTTGCGCTTTTATCGCTTATTTTGTCCACTTTGATTCAATTCATTCATCGCAGTTGCTGAGTTTTGTCGCAAATCTGACAGGTGCTCTCTGGCAGCTTGAATGGTGGCAGCGGCTTGTTGCCACTGTTGGGGGTCGATGCGGCTCTGTTGCCGCTTGGGGGCTTGTTGTTGCTGGTGCTTGGCCGTGGCGACAGCGGCGGCCACATCCAGCGCCGCCGTGGTGGTCATCACGGTTTGATCGATGTCGCGGATCAGGCTTTGGTTCTGCTGGATGATCAACTCCAAGGTCATCACGCCTTGCCGGGCGATCAGCAATTGCTGCTGCAATTCGATCAGCCGTTGTTGCACCGGCGGCAGCCATTCGTCCTGAATCAAAGCTCGCAGTGAGGCCATGGATTGACCGCTCAGGCTTTGTTTGAGTTGGGCTTCCAGAGCGGCCACAAAATCAAACACCCCAGACAAGGCCGCCAAACCTTGGTTGAGTGCCACCAAATCGTCCTGCAGGATGTGGTTGTCACGGCGCAGTTGCTTTTGCTCCGCTTGCAGTCGATCCATCAAGCCCGATAAGGCCTGTTGGTTTTCTGCAAACCGATCCAACCACATCTGAAAGGCTGTTTGGCGCCAGGAAAACAACAACAAAAACCGTTCTTTCCAGTTCAGCCGCTGTTTGGGTGGTTGCATGTCCGCCACCTGCTGTTGCAATTGGCGCAACAAAGAAGACACCCGCCCCCCGGCCTCGGTGTCGGCCATCAACTGCTGCAAGGGCTGCACCAGGCGGTGGTTCAATTGCCAATAGGCTTGCTGCTCATGGCGGCCCAATTCAGCCAAGGCGTCGTGCACTTGGGTCACCAAGCGGTGATTATCAGGGTCCACAGACGCCACCCAAGACACCAACTCTTGTGATTTTTGCTGCAGATACGCATCGGCATTCGCTGCCATTAGGTCAGGTTCCAGTGCCGTCAGTTGCTTGAATGTCGCCAAGTCAGTTGTCATGCCAGTCGTCATGTCAGGGGTCAAGATCCATTTTCTGATGACATCATTATACCCATGATCTCCAGCCAAATGCTGCTGTCATTGATCATCCTGAGCGACATGATGCAGAAAGTCTTCGATCAGGGCTGCAGCCTGATTGGGTTTGCTTTGCAAAATAAAATGAGGGCCAGCAATGGCTTGGATTTGGATGGCTGGAAAGTGCTGTTTGAATGCAATGGCTTTGGACTTGGGCACCAAACGGTCATGAGCCGGTTGTAAATAAATGGCTGGCTTATTCACCCGCGCAAGTTTTGGATCAAGTTTTTGCATGGCAACCATTCTGTTTTTCAAGGTCTGATCATCAACCTGCTCGACCACAGTTTTGAATTGCTTCAGGAATGGGCCACTGGCCTCGCGTCCCAACATCAGCACCCTCAAGACCCCATTGGCTCCTGGCATACGCATCATGCCGCTGATCGGCAGCCAACGAGCCAAAGACAGTAGCAGGCGGGACGGGGCTGAGAGGAAAGTGGCCACGAAGATCACGGCTTGGACCTGCGGCAACGCAGACAGCTGCGCGGCAATGGGACCGGCAAAAGACTCACCCATCAACACACAGGGCTCAGTCGGCAATTCCGCATGGATTTTTTGCACCAAGGTGGCGTAATCCTGCGGACCAGTTGCCGGCAGAGGCAACACCAGGCAATCCTGGTCAGGCAACGCAGCCAGCAGCGGGCCAAACAGCTCGCCCGTGCCATCCATACCGGGAATCAACACCAGTTTCATATCACAAAGGCCTCAAACATAGAATACTCACACTTCATACCTAACCACTTTCACCAAAGAATCGAATGTCATTTGTTCCAATGTGTTGATGATGACTTTTTGTGAAAAGTCAGCACTCCTTTGACCAGAACCCGCCCCAATCAGTGGCAATGCGACACTGCAGTATCCATTTTCATTGACCAAGTTCATGGCATTGATCACTGACTGGGCGATTGAGTTTTTTGTGGCCAACCAAAACAGATTGATGCCAGCCACATGGATGATCGATTTGAAATTCAGCCGCCCTGCTCCGGTTTCTCTGGCGGCTCCCAACGGGATAGGGCCCATTTTGGCCAATTCTTTGAATGGAGCGGTACCCGCTTGTTTTTTGATTGCACCCGACACCCCCTGAGGGATTAACAACCACCAAGGAATGATGTTGCGGTTCCAACTGTTGACAATGACATCCACTGGTTGTGCCAATAAATCACCAGTCACCAGTTCTATATTCACAGCCCTCATATGACTGCGTGCCTGTTGATAAAAACTTGATCCGCCAACTCAATCATCAACTGTCCCGCTTCAATGGTGTTGACCGCATCAACTTGCATGGCCTGATAACCATGATACGCGCCCCAGATTGCTCCAGCCATGGCGGCGATGGTATCGGCATCACCGCCCATCTGACCAATGAAAGCAGTCATTTCGGTATAGGGCCGCGGCAAAAATTGCAGGGCCGTCGCCAATGCTGTGACGCACGATTGGGGGGCTGACATGCCATTACCATACTGCTGCACCATGGATTTGGGGTTGTGGACCAGCTGTGCCTCAATTTGCTGTTGCAGCCGCAACAGCTTTTGCTGTAATGCATCCTGCTTGACCAGTTTGAGCATGATTTCTGCCATCACAACTGGACTTTGTTGTTGCATCGCCATCAGCGCCCCCATCGCCAATAACTGAGCACCCTCAATGCCCAGTGGATGGGCATGGGTGATCATGGCTGCTTGCTCAGCGGCTGCCAACAACTCAGCCTCAGACTGAAAAAACAGGGCCAACACCGGCGCTCGCATGGCAGCCCCATTGCCATAAGAACCGTTTTTGAAGTGCCGATTGTTGGCTGTGCGCCAATCCACACCGCGCTTGATACTTTTCAGTAATTTGGCCGATCCAGGACCATAGCCCCTGGACCATCGGTAGCTGCGGGCGAACTGACCGGCCAAGTGGTCCTGATCGAGTTCACCGCAGTGATTGATGGAATGGATGATGTCCAGCGCCATCTGGGTGTCATCGGTGAACCGCAATTGTCCGCCCGTCTTGCCAATCAGTCGCCACAATGCCCGTTCCAAAATACCGCCTTCATAGCTGGCACACAAAGCATCCCCACAGGCCAGTCCCAATAAACAGCCACGGAATTGGTCTTTGGAGAATGAATCTGGATTATCCATATAACTCTTTGAAAACAGCGACAAATTGTTGATGCGTTTTGTCCTCGAAATTGATCAGCAACACCTGCAGGTCGCGGTCGTTTTGTTGCAACCAGGCTTGGGTGGTTTGGATGGCGATGTGGGCAGCCTGAGCAATTGGGTAGCGGTATGAACCGCAACTGATGGCGGGAAAAGCAATGTGTCGGAGGCGGTGCTCATGCGCCAGTTGCAGTGACTGTTGGTAACAAGAAGTCAACATGGCGGCTTCGTGGTTGCCGCCGCCATACCAAACCGGACCCACCGTGTGGATGATGTATTTGGCCGGTAAATTAAAGCCTGGGGTGATTTTGGCTTGCCCCGTTTGGCAGCCACCCAGGGTGCGACACAAGGCCAGCAGTTCGGGTCCCGCGGCGCGATGAATCGCACCATCGACCCCACCACCGCCACACATGGCGTTGTTGGCGGCATTGACGATGGCGTCTACTTTGAGTTGGGTGATGTCCCCTTGAATCAACTCGATGCCCATCATTCAGCTCCTATGCACTGTGGCCAATGTACTCCGGCGGGATGTGATCGGCCAACCAGATGTTTTCATTGCCGGCATAAAAGGCCACCCCAGCGGCATGGGCCCGCTGGGCATCCACCTGCAGAATCACATATTCGGTGTGCCAACGCTTGGCCACGATTTCTGCGGTCTGACGATCGGTGGACAGGTGCACATTTTGTCGGTTCATGGCTTTCATGCCTTGGGCTTTGATTAACTCAGCTGTTGCTTTTGGTGTACCGTGATACAGCACATCAGGCGGTGTGACTGCGTTCCGTTCTATGCGGGCTTTGATCGAGTGTCCATAATAAGCCCGGATGCGGTTGTGCTTGATTTCAAACCGTTGCTTACCACTCTGGCGGGCAATCTGCTCAAAAGTTTCGATGTTGACATCGGTATAGACTGGGTGTTTTTCGACCATGTGCTTGATCAGCACGGGCAAATCGACCCAACCTTCGGCATCCAAGGTGATGTCATAATCCTCCGGTTTATGTCGCAGGATGTATGACACCAGTTTACTTAATTTAATCACATTCATGATGATGTTCCTGATATCTTGTCATTGGCATCGGCGGCCCTGACTTCCTTGGCAATCACTTCAATGTGGCCGACGATGTTGTTGTTCAATTGTTCTAAATCAGCCGCAGGAATCCACCATTCGGTGTGTTGCTGGCCTCCAACCACTTCCACTTTGTATTGTTCCACGAATGAGCGCTGCACCGCAAAACGGGTCACATAACCCACACCAAGCTCTCGCACGTTCCAGGCATTCACCTCATGGGCATAGGCCTCATTGGTGACCGGATAAAAAATGTCTTGCCCAGGCAAGCGTGGCGGCCACTGGGTATAGCCACTGGCTTTGACCAAGTCCATTTCGGCCTGTCCACATGGTCGGTACATGGTGATGGTGTCTGTTTTATTCATACTCGATCCTGCCTGATGTTGTTGATGGCGGCTTCACAGTCAGGAACATATACCGTTTCTGCGGGCATCATCAGTTCATTCAACGGCCTTTTTTCCAATGTTTGCCTTTGTTCAGCCACAAACGGACTGATGTCTTTAATTTCAATGATGCCCTCACCCTTGAGTGGCTCCAGCTTGGTTCCCCGGATGCCCAGTTGGATGGCTTTTCGGGCCTGTTTGGCACCAAAGGGGTCATGGTCTGGATCCCATTGCAAGCGCACATCAGAATCGGCCACCGCTTGCTGCCAAGCCGCATGATCATTGAATGCCGACTGCCCAAAAGAAGAGGCCACGGCATGAGTTAAAAAGTCATCAAATACGTGCTTTTTTAACTTGATGGCCAGAATGACTTCTTGACCGGGCTTGGTGCCCCAACCCGAACGGTACATCATCCACAGAAAGTTGTGTTTGATCCAAGTCATGCGTTGGTAACTGAATTCACCACCAAAGCACTGGTGGTCTACGGCATAGCGACCAATTGATTCGCGATAAGCCTGGTACACCACAATGGCTTCATCATCGTATTGAGCCATGATGTGTTTGCCTTCAGCTGGCCATTGTTTCACCTGACTCAGGTATTTTTCTGTCCTTAAATTCATGTTCCTTGCCTGTTTTATAAACTCCGGGTAAAAAAATGCGGTTGTTTGGATTTGGCCGCATACAAAGCAGCCGGCCGGCCCCGCTCGGCGCTGACTTCATCCAATTCCTTGACCAAATCAGCCGACAACATGCGTCGCCGGAACGATTTCTTTTCCAATTTGTGGTCCAGCAAGATTTCAAAAGCCTGTTGCAACTGCGTCAAAGTGAATTTTTCAGGCAGCACATGAAAACCAATGTCCGTGTAGCTGACTTTGTTGGCCAGCCGTTCCCGCGCCAGTTTGATCAACTCTTTGTGGTCGAAAGCCATGGAACTGATGGCCACATCTTCCATCGACAACCACTGCACTGCATCGCCGACTTCATTGGCCCCAATCACATCCTCGTAAGGAATCAGGGCAAAATACAAAGTGGTCACCGACCAGCCCCGGGGATCCCGGCTTTTGTTGCCAATGGTCGCCACTTGTTCCAGGTAGGGGCTTTTGACCCCGGTTTTGTTCAACAGTTTACGCAGCGCGGTTTCTTCGATGGTCGAATCGGTGGCCAAGTCAATGAAGCCACCGGGCAGTGCCAGCTTGCCTTTCTCTGGAAACTGCGACCGCTTCACCATCAAGATCTTCAAATCATTTTCAATCAAGGTGAAGATGCACAAGTCCACTGTCACCAATGGCGCATCGAAGGCTTTGGGGTCGTAATGGATTAAAAATTCTTTTTCGGTTTGATAACTCATCGCTTGACTTTTATGTGGCTTTGCGCCACTATATCAGTTGTCAGACAGACTGACAAGACAAAAATTCAATTTAAGGGGATTCCTTATGCCAAAACAATTCGACTTCCTGGTCTTCATTGGCCGTTTTCAACCGTTCCACTCGGGCCACCTCAAAGTGGTACAAAAAGCCCTGACCCAAGCCGACAAATTGATTGTGTTGATTGGCTCGGCCCACCAACCCAGGTCCTTGCGCAACCCCTGGCAATTCGATGAACGCGATGCCATGATGCGGGCCTGTCTGAGCACTGCAGAAAACCAGCAATTGATCACCGCACCGTTGATGGATGTGACCTACAACGATGAACTGTGGGTGAAAAACGTGCAATCCACCATCCAAGGCTTGGTCACCGCCCACTTCACCACCCCACACAAACACCCGCGCATCGGCCTGATTGGACACAGCAAAGACCACTCCTCTTATTATTTGAATCTGTTCCCACAATGGGGTTCGGTGGCAGTTGATGATTATTTGAACATCAATGCCACCCCAATCAGGAACGCCCTGTTGGCCGAAAAAGAAACGGTGCAGTCAACCATTCAGCAGTTACAGACACTAGACCACCTACCTCCAGCCGTGGCTGACTACCTGGTAGACTTCTCGCAAAATGGTCACCGCGACGTATTCCATCATTTGTGCGATGAATTCAGTTTCATTCAACGTTACAAGCAAGGCTGGGAAGTGGCCCCATACCAACCCACTTTTGTCACGGTGGATGCCGTGGTGGTGCAATCCGGGCACATTTTGCTGGTGGAGCGAAAAGCCAGCCCGGGCAAAGGACTGCTGGCCCTGCCCGGTGGTTTTGTCGACGGCCACGAAACCCTCAAAGACGCCTGCATCAGGGAACTCAAGGAAGAAACCAAGCTCAAGGTGCCGGTGCCCGTGCTGTATGGTTCCATCCGGCACAATGACGTGTTTGATGACCCTTATCGTTCGATGCGTGGACGCACCATCACCCATGCCTTTTATATTGAGCTCAAACCCAATCAAGCGCTGCCCAAGGTCAAAGGCGGTGATGACGCCAAACAAGCCTTTTGGCTGCCACTGTCAGAATTGGATCCTGCCCACTTGTTTGAGGACCATTACTTCATCATTCAAAAGATGATTGGGCAGTATTGACATGGGGTTTGAATAGCTCTTGACTTTTTAGTGGCCATGTGCCACTATATGAGTGTGGCATGAAAGCCACAGCGGCCCATAGACAGACTTTGGCTGATCAACCAATAACGGAGGATTTCCGTCATGAATAATTTAATCTTGAATACCGACTCTTACAAAACTTCACATTACCTTCAATACCCACCTGGCACTCAATACGTCTCCAGTTACATTGAGTCCAGGGGTGGGGAATTTACTGCCAGTTTGTTTTTTGGTTTGCAAATGTTCATCAAGCAATACTTGACCCATGCCATTACCCGCGAAGACATCGATGAAGCCGCGGCCCTTTATGAATTGCATGGCGTGCCTTTCAACCAGGCTGGTTGGGAACACATTTTACAGGCGCATCAAGGGCTGCTGCCAATCAAAATTGAAGCCATCAAGGAAGGCACGGTGTTGCCTACGAGGAATGTGATGGTGCAAATCATCAACACCGATCCAGCCTGTGCCTGGTTGACCTGTTTCGTGGAAACCGCTTTGTTGCGTGCGATTTGGTACCCCACCACCGTGGCCACCGTCTCGCATGCATGCAAGCAAGTGATTGCAAAATACATGCGTGAAACCGCCGGGCACACCGAGGGATTGGCCTTCAAGTTGCATGATTTTGGGGCGCGCGGCGTCAGTTCATTGGAGTCTGCGGCCATTGGAGGTTTGGCGCATTTGGTGAACTTCCAAGGCACCGACACCGTTTCGGCCTTGGTCCAAGGCCGTCAATTTTATGGTGAGGCCATGGCGGGTTTCTCAATCCCGGCCTCAGAACACAGCACCATGACCAGCTGGGGACAATCACGTGAGACGGAAGCCTATCAAAACATGCTGGAGCAATATGGTGGTCCAGGCAAAACCGTGGCGGTGGTCAGTGACTCCTACGACATCTGGCATGCCATTGACCACATTTGGGGCAGAGAATTGAGGCAACAAGTGATCAATCACGGCGGTACCTTGGTGGTCAGGCCCGACAGCGGCGACCCAGTCAGCATGGTGTCAGATGTGATTGAGCGACTGATGAAACAATTTGGTCACCGTTACAATGCGGTCGGATTCAAAGTGTTGCCCGACTTCTTGCGGGTGATTCAAGGCGATGGGGTGTCATTGACCACCATCGAACAGATCTTGGTTGAAATGAAACGCCGCCAACTCAGTGTCGAAAACATCGCTTTTGGCATGGGGGCGGAACTGTTGCAAAAAGTGAACCGCGACACCTTGAAGTTCGCCATGAAAGCCTCAGCCGTTGGCATCAACGGTGAATGGATCGATGTCTACAAAGACCCAATCACCGACCCTGGCAAGAAATCCAAAGCCGGACGTCTGGCTTTGATCCAACAAAATGGCCAATACCAAACCATCCGCGCCAGTGAGTTGAGTGGTCGCCAAAACTTACTTAAACCGGTGTTCCTCAATGGACGCTTGCTCAAAGAATGCACTTTGAAGGAAGTGCGTGCACAACAACAACTGACTGGTCAAAAAGCCGCATAGGAGTTTTAACATGGAGATCCGCAACAACGAACAGTTGATTGAATGCATCAACCAAGGCAAACGGCTGAAGTACGTGTTTTTCTGGGGTCATCGGCAAACCACCGATGGCACCATCAGCAAAAGTTGCTTCAGCCAATGGTACCCGGCCCCCTTCACCATCGAGGGGGCCGACTACCCCACTGCTGAGCATTACATGATGGCCGAAAAAGCCCGGCTGTTCGGCGATCAGGCCATGGTCAAAAAAATCTGCCAAGCCAAATCGCCCGGTGCGGCCAAAAATTTCGGCCGCCAGGTCCAAGGCTTCAATGAAGACACCTGGAATGAGCACCGCTTTGACATTGTGTGCCGGGCCAACCTGGCCAAATTCAGCCAACACCCCGAACTCAAACAGTTTCTGCTCAACACCGGCACCAAAGTCTTGATCGAAGCGTCCCCTTTCGACCGCATCTGGGGCATCGGCATGGCCGCCGATCATGCCAACAGCCACAACCCCCGATTGTGGAAAGGCCTCAATTTATTAGGTTATGCCTTAATGACGGTGCGAACACAATTGGTTGAATAAGATTTTAGTGATTGTAAATAAAAAGCTGAGTAGCTGAAATGACTTTTTTTAATGTCATTTCTTAATATGAAAATGAATCCAAATAATTCAACACATCCTCAATGACGTTAAAGACCTCGTGTTTGCTCAGACTGATTGCATTGATCACATTGATGTTTTCGGGTTCATGATGGTCTGCCCGCCAAAATGACCATGTGACGTTCAGACAACTGTCCCAATCAACCAGAAATGCGGTGACATTGTCAGTGATTGCATCCCAACCCATGAATTGGTGAGCCGGGTAAACTGAGTCATCGAATATGTTATGGTTTACTGAATGCTCATCACGGGTGCTGTAAATGAACTGATGGACTTCTTTAGGTGTCTTGTCATCAAAAAGGTGGGTGAATTGTGAGAAGTCACTGATCCGTTTTAAATCATGTCTGAGGTCAACTTTGAAAGTACCCAAATAGGCTGTGTTGTCATCACAAGTGATCAATTGACCACCCAACCAAATATCCACTCGGACATACTGCTGGTTTTCAAGATGTTGAATCTCAAATCCCAACTTCTTTGAACTTCCAAACTGCAGTTTTTCACCAGCCATCGGATCAGTCATCTTGTGAACTCACTTGGCTTTGAATGAATCGATACCATTGATCCTCATCTGATTGGATCAATTCATAGGCTCTGCTTTGATACAAGTGCTCATCCAGCAACAAATAATTCTGGCCCAATTCAAAACAAGTGGTGTGCACATGCGGTTCTAGGAAATGACCCAACACCGCACGGCCCGCAGAGCCCTGCCAAAACTCAGGCTGTAGGTGACCATCGTAATCATGGGTGAGATCGCAGGGATAAGTCAATTCACGTTCTTCGATACTCACAATCAGGGTGTCACCGACATCCCACTGCCCCCTCAACATTTCCTTGATTTCAAACAGGGAGTGGGTGGCGGTGGGTGCAGCGGCTTCAACTGCGATGGATCGCAACAAGCCATTCAAGTCCATATCATTTGGGCTTGTTTTGGCATCGAGCAAAGCAGTCTCACTGCGATAGACGCGAATGGCTTCGGCCAATACGATGCGCTCGGTACCCGGCAGCAAGACCTCAGCCACATGGGATTCAAACTCATGGTGGGGAGAAATGCCAGCAAGCAACAGAAAATTCAAAAGTCCCATGTCACTTCTCTGCCGCGAATTGCTTGATGAAGGCACTGTACTGGTCTTTCATGGGTAAATCCATGTCCACTTTCAATCGCTTTCTGATGGCCACCACCGATTCACTGGTTTTGGGATTCAATGCCGGTTTCTCATACTCTGCCCAGTACACCCCTATCCCGCGTTTTTGCCAACTGGGCAAATCATTGAAATTGATGCCATTTTGATACAGAAATTCATTCTTTTCAGCGGTTGATTTGCCGGCGTGCCTGGCGGTGGCTTCGCCTGCATCCAGCCCCTGTTTTCTGGAAGCCCAGTAACAATGGGCATTCAAAGCATTGCGGTGGGCATCTTCATGGCGCCAGCGAAAATAATCCACCACCCGTTTGGCCGATGGCAATTGACAGATGCGACAGTCAAAAGCAGCCACATCACCCAAGGCCAAACTGAATTTGGCACTGGCTTCGCCGGCCAGGATGGAGTTGAGCTTGCGTTCTTTGCGTTCAAAAGTGCTGTCTTCCAATGCCAATAACAAAGAAATTTCATCACTCTGCGTGTAGCCATAATTGATTTTGAAGCCGCATTGCATCAAATGTTGAACGGTCGCCACCATCATGTCCTTGAAACGCACATCATAAGGGGCATCAAATTGATGCTTGTCTTTGGTTAAGGTGGTGAAACAGCGACCATCGATGCGTGCCACCACATAAACACCTGGCAACACACAATGGTCATGGGCGGTTTCATACACCCGCATTTGTTGATCTAATTCGTTAAATTTCATCGTTCCATGCCTCAATCACAAATTCATCGTTGATGATTTCCAGATAATACAATTCATCAAAGCCTTCTGCTTTGGTGGGCAACTGCAACTTGCCATAAGTTCCCCGGATGCCGGCCTCAGGGATGCAGGCTTTGCCTGTACGTTGTTCGTTGCGCTGCAGGCAAGCGGCCAATTCAGACTTGAAATAATAGCCTGTGACACTGAATTGATGCGTTTTGAAGCCTTCAATGTACTTGGCGCGATCGGCAACCGTTGGATTGGTGTTGTCAATCACCACCGGTTGTTTGGCTTGTAAGCACGCTTGAAACAAAAGCCGCTCCCGATGGCGGGTTTTTAACATGTCCATGCTCAAACACAAATGCGTGTCTTGCAATTGCTGTTTGAAAAAAGTGGACTTGCCACTGCCTTGTATGCCAATAAAGATGACGCCTTTCATGAGCTATTTAATGCCTGCTGTTTTGTGTTTTGACCTGAGCCAAGGCAACCATTGTTTTATTCTCAATCAAAATTTCTGCACATTTCAAAAACCACGATTCAGTTTATGGCTTGACACAAGCACCTCCTCTGAAACAAACCCTTTTTCACAGTGTTCACAGTAAAAACCATCCATCACTTGTTCTAAAGGCGCATCAGGCCTATTTTCAACTTTGACATCATCAACCCTTAAATCGGTGAAGTACTTCAACCTGGGATCGATCGAAGGTGAGTCCTTCCAAATGGGGTCAATCAAAATCATTTTTCGCCTGACCATTTGGTAATCACCACAAGTAGGACAAGTTTCATGTTGACTATTTATTATTTTTTCAATCTGCCTGATCCCCCTTTCCATCTTCTCGCGGGCTGAACTGTTGGCGGAGTGGACTTTGATTTGGGGTGGTTTGAAGCCTTGGGTGAATACGGCTTCTTCGAGCCACAGCACCACGTCGTAGCCGGTGCCGCGCTCGTCATCGCCCAAATCATGATCGAGGCTGAGTTCAGTGACTTGGCCAGTTTGCAACAATTCGATGGCTTCATCGGGCCAGTAGACCCGCTGCCAGCCTGGCGGAGTTGGGCGTTCGTCATCCAAATAGACTTTCATGGTGCTTCCTGTTCCTTGGTTGAAGTTGTTATCATATGATTTTTCTTTGACCCAAACAACCAAGAAACCATTCAACCTGACCATCCAAACACCCGGGCGCGGGTATTATTTGATCACCGATCGGATTGAGCAGGCTGTGGCGGAGGCACTGCCAGGGGTTGAGGCGGGTTTGTTGCATGTGTTTTTGCGGCATTCTTCGGTGGGCTTGACCATCAATGAAAATGCCGATCCGACGGTGCGGGAAGATTTCAAGCGCTTTGAGGAGCATTTGGTGCCGCGGGATTTTCCATTTCATCTTAATTATGAAGGGGATGATGACATGCCGGCCAACATCAAATCATCGCTGCTGGGTTGTCAATTGACCATCCTGGTCAGTGAGGGCCGCCTGGCTTTGGGAATAATTCTGCGTCCAATTGCTGATCAGGTCTGAGGTTGAGATTATTAAATAAATCATATATCATCACTGAACCTGTCTAAAAAGGATTGTTTTCATGAAAAAAATTGTGACTGCCGTCAGTGCTATGACACTTACATTGCAAGCAAATGACGCGTTAAGTAAGCAACTGGACGATGAAATATTAAATATTGAATTTTCAAAAGAATCAATTTCAGCAGGAGGTGCAGAGCTACTCTTACTTAAATCGGTGGATTTGACTAATGACGCCGATAACTCATCAAGTGTCACATTTGGGGACACCTTAACTTACTCCATAGATATTGTTAACACAGAAACATTTAATGCAAGTGGAGTATTCCTATCGGATACCCTAAGTTCGAGGACTGTTTTGGATAATGATTCTATAACAACAAGCCAGGGAGTCGTTACAACAGGATCATCCCCTGGAGACAGATCGCTGGTAATTGATGTGGGCACTATTCAAGACAGATCCCTGGTTGAAATTAGATTCGATACAGTTGTCAATAGTACCGCCTATGGGCCAATAACAAACCAAGCAGTTTTGATATCAACTAATTTTCCTTCTCAACTTTCTGATAATCCAGATACTCCAGCACCTGATGATCCTACAGAAATTTTGCTGATGGGCGAACCTGTGGATGTACCCGTATTGAATAAACCAGTGGGGATTCTGGCCTTGATTTTATCCATGTTACTGGCTGTTAAATCAAAACTGTTCCCAAGAAGAGAACAGTAAAATCGCAAAATGACGCAATAAGCCATTCAAGTAACCAATGGAAAGATATGTTCCTCAAAAACAAACCCGTTATCACAGCTGGTATGAACATTGGCACAGGTATTATTTTATTGCTGAAATTGTTAAAGACAGAAGGGTTTGTGATGTTGCCTGTGGAGAAGGATATGGGAGTGCGTTGTTAGCAAAAAGAGCAAGTGAAGTGGTTGGAGTCGACGTTGACAAAGCCACAATTCAACATGCCAATGAAACTTATGGGGACATAGAAAATGTCGAGTTTATAGTTGCTAATGCAACCGAAACTCAATTTATAGAAAACTCATTTGATGTCATTGTATCTTTTGAAACATTAGAGCATTTATCTGAGCATCAACAACTTATCAGAGAGTTTAAACGGATTTTGAAAAAAGATGGCTTATTGATTATTTCCACACCAGATAAGTTGGTTTACTCTGGGGACAAAGAACACAATGAGTATCACGTGAAAGAGTTAACGAAGTTGGAATTTGAGGATTTAATGAAATCAGAATTCAAATACAACATGATGTATGGCCAAAAACTTCAACTGTTTTCAGTGATTGAGCAATTTAAATTGGATAAACATGACCCAGATAAACTGTCTTGTGTTGTTGAAGAAACCGATGATGAACCAGTTAAGAATGGTCCCAACTCGCTGGCAAAGTACTTAATAATGATCGGTTCTGATAACCCCGATACCATTGATAACCTTGACTTGTCGACTGTGCACAGTTTTTCTGACAAAGAAAATCAGTTATTAAACCACTATGATATGCAAATTCAACGCTTGATAGAAATTGATAAGCAGAATCATGAATTGTTAAAAACAATTGATCAACAGAAATATCTTATTGGCCAACTCATGTCCAGAATTGGCCTGTGAGATTAATCCAAAAACAAAGCACTTGACCAAGAATCCATATGGTCTTCAAGGTAATAATTTTTTTGCACCCAATTTTGCATATTTTGTGCCAACATCATACGGGTTGCTGAGTCTGTTGCTAAATGGATGATATGATCAATCCATAGTTTTGGCTTATTTTCTAGTTTGAGAGCGGGTGAAGAGTGATAGGGAACAATGTCAGAGCAGATAACAGCAGCGCCTATGGCTCCATATTCAAGTAACTTTAAATTACTTTTGGCGAAGTTAAAATCATTGCTCACCAATGGTGCAATGGCAATGTCCAGTTGCAAAGAAGACAAATAACTGTGATATTCTCCCAACGAAGTTTGTGAATGGAATTCGATAAAATTTGGATCAACAGCTTTGGGTTTATCACCATAAAACACCCAGTCCACGTATTGACTGGTTCCGTTGATCACCTCAGTGAGCCAATCAATGTCGGCAGAATGTTGTTCTGCACCGGCCCACCCAATTCGAACTTTTTGATTTTTTAATTGATTTCTCATAGGCCATAAATACCTGGAAATCATGTTTTTAACAACGATGATGTCGTCATGTAAATCTTTATACTGTTGAGCAAGAAAATCAGTAGAAACAATCAGTCGATCAACGTGCTTCAATGCAAACTTCAATCGTTCAAACATGTTTTTGGGGTTGGATTTTCTCAGTTGATTGTATTCTGGCAAATCAGTAACCAAGTCATCAATGCTGAATATAATAGGAATGTCCATCATTTGACGGTATGTTTTGAGAGCGGACAATTGGACATCGCTGAAAAAATTATGTAACAAAAGAACATTGGGTTGTTGTTTGGCCAATTCACAAACTGTGGGTGTTTTGTGCTCCCTTTGTTCTGGCAAAAAATGTGAACTTATTTGATTGGTGGCAACCAATGCGGAAAGGGGTGATTTAACTCGATAGTAGCCACTGGCCCTACTGTCATTTGCATAAGCCAATATCCGAGGCAATTGTTTTGGCGTTTTGAATGTGCCAAAGTTTGGGTCTAATTCCAAAGTATCCTGACTGTTGAGTGATCTAGAAACATACACTGGGCGCTTTAAAAGGCTTGCAAAATTGGCAAAAAGCGCGTCACGCTCTTTTGCTAAGTCACCTTTTTTCATCAATGAATAATGCGTAGGCAATCCTTTTTTTGAGAAACCATGGGTCGGCATAAGGGCAATTTTAAACCCCAGTTGCGCGATTTTAATGCTCATCATTTCTGATTGATGAAATTGAATTTCATCATCACACAAGCCACCTAATTTTTGCCAACATGAACTTGAAATCATCCAACAATCTTCATCTAAAAATTCATTCATTATTGGATAATTTTTGGCATCAAATCGTTGGTCCCACAAGGGTCCATAGCCAAACACATAGTTGCCTTTGCCAGCTTTGTTTCCAAATAATGAATGTGGGGCACTGCTCACAGGAAAAGAGGGAGAAATTCCGCCCACTTCAAACCAGCCTAAATATTGAATAAGTTGAAACAAGGCATCTTCATGGACAATGCCCACATTGTCGTGAGTAAAAAAGAGAACGTCAGCCGACTGTTTGTTCATGACTTGAGTGATGGCACTGGATGAACAACTGTGATCAATGGGATGAGAAAAAACTTTTTCAGTATCACTGATGGTATTTGTTTGGTCAATAAAGACATGAATGCTTAAAACATCCACATGTTTTTGATTCAGCAAGGTATTGATTAAATGAGATAACTCAGTGTTTTTTCCTGTACTAACAATGGCAATGGAAATCGATTGGGTGCAGTACGATGGCTTGATGCATGGTGAGTTTTTATTGTTTTTCCAGTCTCTGGCCCATAACTGATCATGATGGTAATAACTGAGGTGAGGGAAATACTGAATGCCATCCAGACCATCCTTAAGAATGGTGTCTGATAAAAAATTTGATGTTGTTTTTTGCCCTCCAAGCAAAGCTTCAAGATCAGATTCCTCCGTCAGAAGTTTCATTTTTGGCTTCATTAATAAGCAACCTATCAGATGGCTTCTTCTGAGCAATCTGAATGGATCAAATTTTCCAATAAATTGAGGCGCATATTGTTTTAAATTTTGGTTATGCAGTGCATAATCTGCCAAGCCAATTGAATATTTTGACTCCATGAATGTATGGACCCAGTTGCCAAAATTGTCGTTGAATAAATGGCCTGCATTGATCAAGCAAATCGCATTCTCATTAATTAACCTCTTGATCTCAGAGTCAGAGGGGTTAATTATGGTTTCGCATGAGGCTGCAAAGGATTCAATACTTCGCCGAGTCAGTTGAATTAATTCTGGGTCCTTGCCAAGAATAACGATCACTGTTTCAATTGGTTCTTTCCAATCGCTCAATCCTTCCAAGGTCATGGGAGCACTCAGCCAATCACTCATCAAGTCAGCCCCTGAGGGAGAAGGTTTATCAAGTGAGTGCTTGAATGCATTGACGCTGCGTTCAGGCTTGAGCATGCCAGGTTCAATACTTTCTTGATGATAGATTGTCTTGAATACTGCATGTGGTTCATGTATTTCTGGCTTTTTATTGGATAGAAATTTCCTGATTTTTGCCGATGTTTCTGGTTCATCAAACAATGCCAGCTTGATGGTTTTGGCTAAGCTGCTTGAGTCATTTGAGTCGAATATTAAGCCATTTTCTTTGTGCACGACTCGATCATTGATTGCACCAAGGTTTGGAGCGATGACCAGACAGTGATGGTTCCATGCTTCGGTTAATGTGATGCTGTAAGTTTCTGGAAAAACAGATGCCAAAACAATGACATCAACCGCATTGAAATGACCTTCTAACTCATCTCGAGAATAACTTCCTGTGACTTCAATATCCAGTGGTTTTACCAGATTGGTAAGAACGGCATCAACACCACCAATGATCTTCCATTGAATGTCGTAATGACTGAGCTGTTGATGTGCTTGCAGGAATGTTTTGGCGCCTTTTGGTATGCTGAAATTACCTAAAAAGGCGACTGTGGGCGGCTTGTGATTGTTTGTATGAGCGGTGGATTTGGGTTTGAGTGTAAAAACAGGTTCAACCACATGAGTTTTACTTTTTAACCCTTTGAATCTTTTGGATAACAATTCCTTCAGGTATTGACTGGGGGTGAAAACGGATTTTGCATGACTAAAAATTTGATCCCAGTACTGATTTCTTGTGGCAATGAATTGTTCTGTAGATACGCTGGTGAACCTTGAGCTGCCTTGAAGACAGTTAATGCAATCCTTGTCTGAGGGAAGGCATTGTTGTTTTTGACAATACGCCAAACTGGTTCCAAATCCAGTTGTTAGCTCATAATTATGGCAAATTCCAAAATGATCATGACATGACAACAAATAGGGAATTTTTAATTCAGCACAAATCAGAGGCCACATCACTGTCCCCAAACCGACCATTGAGTGAAAATGCACCAAATCTGGCTGATTATACAGTGCAATTTGCATGAATAACTGATCCAGTTTTTCGTTATTGAGATCCGCTGAAAGTTTACCAATTTGACTGTTGCTGGAATGGGCAAGAAATTGAAAGTAACACACCCTGACATGATCAGACTTGATTTCATGTCGAACTGTTTGATTCGGCATTGTCGTTGCTGCAGGCACCCAAATTACATGGTTAAATTGACTGCTTAATTCATCAATCAGTTGTTTTGTAAAAAGCTCTACTCCGCCTTTGAAATCAATCCCATGTATGACATGAAGAACTGTTTTTAGATTTTTCTTCTGTTGTGAGAATAGATATTCTTCAATCAAGTGTATGGGATTGTTTTCAGCAAATGATTTCACTTCTGATGAATATTTTGGCCATCTGATATCCAGCAAATGTTGGTGACTCTCTTTCAGGGACAATGAGCTGTCTTCAAAACTGGCAGAACCTTTATGAAATACATAAGCAGCACAAGCACAGGCGATATCAAATCCATTCTTTCTTAAAGTGAAAGAGTAATCACATTCTTCACCATAACCAGGATCAAAATAAGGGTCAAAACCACCAAATTGGTCAATAATCACCCTTTTAATTAGCATACAAGAGCCAACTGCTGTTGGGATTGGGTACCAATGGCCTGTGAAAAATTTTAAATGAGGATGATCATCACATACATGTTCATGTAAGCTTAAAATGGTGGCATTGTCAGATAATGGGCAAACGATCCCTACAGTAGGTTCGTTGGCAATAATAACCATTTCAGTTAACCAGTTTTTGGTTACAACCGCATCTGAATTCAGAACAACAACATCCTTGTGGGTGTCTTTTAAGGCCAGGTTGACGTTTTTTAAATAACCCAGGTTTGATTCATTGAAGTGTAGTTTGATGTGTTTGTGTTGTTGACCCATGTCAATCAGCCACGGTTTGATTTTTGGATCGGTGCTGGCATCGTCATAAATATGAATGGCATTGGATTTTGGTGTGTGCTCAAGAATCGACTCCAGGCATTCCTTGACCGCCTCAAGTCCATTGAAGACGGGTATTATGATGTCGTATGTTTGATCAGAATTGAGATCACTCACATGATTTAAATGCACTTTTGATTCAATTTTTCTTATGTACTTTTCTATTTCCATGTTAGTTTTTTACTGATAACAAACTGGCAAGGCCTGAGAATAACAGACACATTTTAGGGTAAAAATAATGGCATAACCACTAGAGGAAACCCACTGGGTGAAGACATCGGTTGATCACTACTTGAGGTTGTTACGAAGTTTATTTCTTACCTCAAAGAATGACAAAATTTGAGCGTGCGTTGGTTGCAACTTATTATTTAAATCATTTTATATGTCATCTGATCGTTATTTGTGAATATCCCTCTTTAACTCTTAAGAAATTCTGCATTTTTTGATTGTTCTTTTGATAGGTCATTGTTTATTAATTATAATAGAGTGACCAATTGACAAGGATGAAATCCAAATGAGCAGAGTCTTCATATTTTTCTTACTGTTATTTTTACTAACAAACATAGCCAACGCTGATGATTTTGATGTCGATAAAGTGGCTTACCTGGTTGCGACGGGTGCCAAAATTATTGAAAACAGCGAATCAAATAACCTTTCTGCCCATTTCATTGAAAAGTTAAAGCAGTACGATGTCCGCCTGATGCAAATGAGGGCAAATGAAGACCATAAAACCAACCCGGAAAATGCTCAGTTAGATGCCCTCCATGTCGATTTAAGGGCATTATTATCTTTGGTTGATGAAAGTACCAAACCTTTGACACTGGTTACGGACAATATCAATTTTAACAATACGGGAATCATCAGAGGACGGGTATCTGGTGGCCCTATAAATAACAGTAACTATCTCCTTTGGTTATATAGATCAGATGGTTCATATCACTCCATTACTTTCAGTAATTATTTGGGTGAGTATGAATTTGATGACTTGAGTCCTGGCAGTTATTTTGTCTACCTTGATAGCGAATATGATTATATAGCACAGTTCAATGGCGGCATCATTTGTCAAGGGGGCCTGGGAATTGGTTGCAACTTGAATCAACTTATTCCGATAGAGATTGACGCCACCAACGGTATCGAAACAGTAGACTTTAACGTCATAGAAAAAGCCAAGATCACAGGTAAAGTAAAAAATACCATTGGTAACTATTTGGGATATGGAACAGCCAAGTTATACAACCAAGATCAAAACCTTGTTGACTCATCTTATGTTTCTGGTTTGGGGGAGTATACTTTGGTGGTACCTGATCCAGGCAGATATTATGTGACGCTTTCCGTTTTTGATTACATTGATGAGGTATACAACAATCAACATTGTGATACTCAGGGCTGCCCTTTCGACACGGCTCAGCTGATCAATGTGGGATTGGTAGGCACAACTGTTTTGTCTGATTTTGAGATGGAACCACATCAGGATTTTTCGGGGACCGTACTTGACCATCAAACACTTGATAACATTGATGAAACCACAGTAATCGAAATTTATGATGCTGAGAATTATGCTTTTGTTGATTCTGAATATTACAATGCTGGTCTGCCTGCAGGAACTGTCTACAATTTCTCAAGAATTCCACCCGGGCAATATCATGTTAAAACCAGAGCAGACAGCTATTTGGCGCAAATTTTTTCATTAAAAAACTGCCTGAACAGCAGCATCTTTAGTTGTGATTTTGCACAAAGCAATGCCACAGTGATCAACCATGGTTCAGAAGTTGCAACCAACAACATCAATTTCAGGTTATTCGAAAGTGCGAAAATCAGCGGGTCTATCCAAGATGAATCTGGACTATTGGTTGAGGGTACTGCAGTCTTTCTGTACAACCAAACTGGAGTGAATATTTCTTCTTATTATTCGCCTGATGGTCATTATGAGTTCGATGGATTGGGTAATGGAATTTACTATATCAGTGCCTATAAAAGGGGGTATTTAAACACTTTATACCCTCAAATGGCCTGCTCGGACTACTCAAGTTCGCAATGTTTTGTTGCCAATGAAGGTGAACAAATTTTGATTTCAGGGTTGGAAAATAGAGAAAATGTGAATGTGACCCTGCAGTCTGGGTATTCATTAAATGGCACCATTTCAGATACGACAGGTCAAGGCATAGAGGGTGCCGCTGTTTATATATATAAAGCTGATGATTCATCATACAGTTCATTCTCCTATGCTTATACAGACGCTCAAGGCAATTATGTTTTGACCGGTATTCCAGCCGGACAATATCACTTAATAGCCAATGCTTACGAATATCAGCCAGAAGTATATAACAACATCCCGTGCCCATCGATTTATAGTTGCCCAACACAGAATGGCGATGTCATCAATGTGAATGAGCAAAGCCATAACGACAGCTACCATTTTTCGCTTAATCAGAATGCCAATTTGACTGTTGATTTAGAGACAGCATTGGAACAGAGTGTTCAGGGATACGTTGTGATATTTGACGATGAAGGCCGCTGGGTTGCCAACCGAAATGTTTATGATTCAAGTGTGACTTTCAATCTACCCAGAGGACACTATTACATCATATTTTACGGTAATAATTCAACGTACTTTTCAAATGTATATGGCAGTGGCAGTTGTGTGTCTCACGCTTGTAGTTTACAGGATGCTGAACCACAATTCTTCGATACAGGTGGTAATTATACCATCAACATGAACATAGACAGGAAGCCTCGTATTCATGGTGAATTTTCTGAAATCAATGATGGTGACCTCAGCTTTGCACCACATAACTTCGTTTTTTATCAAAACAATCAAGAGGTTTTGAGAACACAGGTCAACTACAATCATCTCTCCGGAGGGTTCAGTTTCTATGCCCCCTTGATCGGACCAACGAAAATTGCTGTGGAAAAATCTGGTTACTACCATCATTTTTATGACAACATCAACTGTCTGGGTGATGGCTGTGGTTTGAGTGCATCAAACACAGTCCAACTGAATGCCAATCAAGACATTGAATTAAATTTCATGCTCAAACCCATTGCCAGTATCAACGGGCAAATAACCAACCCCGAAACTGGTGGTTTATACAATATGACAGTCAGTTTATTGAATGAAAATGGAGCCCAGATACAATCCACCAGATCAGATCCAAATGGTTTGTATAGGTTCCATGGATTGGAAGCCGGCTCGTATTATGTATTGGTCAATGGTTCTCGGTTTTATGAGTCCACTTTTAATGGTAACACCCCATGTGGCTTAGAATGCACCCATGAAAACGCTGATCCTATCAACTTAAATACCAACTCACATACAACTGTTGATATCAGTTTGCTGAGAAAAGGTGCTGTCTCAATCAACGAACTCAGGTATACCAATGGGCAAATCGCTAACAATGTAAGGGTTAAAATGATCAGAATTGATAGCGGGCAAGTCACATACTCCGGATATATTCCAGATGATGGAAATGTCCCCCCATTCTATTTATCACCCGGGGAATACATAATAACTGGCACCCCATATAGTTCTGATGCTTTAACCACCTTCTACAAGGGGGTGTTGTGCGATCAAGAGTGGAGTCAATCATGCGTAAACCAAGCACAAATTATCAATGTTGAATACGGTTCAGATATTGATATCAATGATTTTGAAATTTTCTCAAACGGATCCATTGAGGTTAACTTAACAAGTGATGTTACTGGCAATCCATTACACAATCACAGCGTCCAATTTTACAATGAAGATTTTGAATTGCTGGGTATTGCTGAGTCTGATTTTAATGGGTCAGCTCAAATCAATACTTTGCCTCTGGGGAATTATTATATTTATGTTGAGTATGATGGATTCGGTGTCAGTGGTTATCTTTCAGAATTGTACAATGACATCAACTGTCCATTGGGCCTTGGTGTCAGTTGTCAATTAGCTGATGGAGATTTGGTCTCTGTTAATACCAATGAATTAGTCAGCATCGACATGGCTTTAGCAGACAAACCGAAGTTGATTGTTAACGTTCTGGATTCTCTAACTCAGGAGCCATTGGATTCAACCAGAGTGACTGTTTTTGATCAGTCCGGCCAGTACGTCACCAGAAACTATGAAGATGGAACACACCAGTTTGTTCTGGAACCAGGCACTTATTTTGTAACGGCTAAATCAGATTCAAATTTCAATCAGAAGGGTTTCCCTGATGTTCTGTGTAGTGATGATTTTGATATGGTCTGTGATTCACCACTGGCACCGGTCACGTATGACATCGTCAGTGGTGATGTAGAAATCAATATTTCACTTGATTTTGTGCGTGGAATTCAAGGTTTGGTTTTAGATGGTATCAGCAATATACCAGTCGAGGGCGTAATTATTGATTCTTGGAGAGTTGATAATGGTTCATACTTTATCAATGCTCCTGCAGTTTCAAATGCCGACGGAATATTCAGAACGTATCTGGATCATGGCCATCATTATGTGATTGGAACCGATATACCGAATTCCATGAACTACATGAATCAAATCTATGACAAGGTTTATTGTCCTGAAGGTCCTGCCGTTGATGGCTTGTGTGATCTGTCAATGGGTGACCAAGTCAATGTCTCTTACAACAATGATGTGCCCGAAATTGTGGTGTTTGGTTTATTGGAAGATGATATTTTCCAATCCAGTTTCGATTAATTTTAATGGTCTCCAGGATGTGGATGAACACTGGCCCCACTTAAATCTGTCGGGTATTAAAAAAGTTTGATAAACACTGATGGCTATTTATGGCGGTGCAAACCCATTTGAAGTTGTTGTGGCCATGATAGGCAGTTTATAGCTGGGATACAAGCATGAAACAATTCAACCTCACCATCCAAACGCCCGGGCGCGGGTATTATTTGATCACCGATCGGATTGAGCAGGCTGTGGCGGAGGCACTGCCAGGGGTTGAGGTGGGTTTGTTGCATGTGTTTTTGCGGCATTCTTCGGCGGGCTTGACCATCAATGAAAATGCCGATCCGACGGTGCGGGAAGATTTCAAGCGCTTTGAAGAGCATTTGGTGCCGCGGGATTTTCCTTTTCACCATGATTATGAGGGTGATGATGACATGCCGGCCCACATCAAGTCGTCGCTGATGGGTTGTCAGCTGAACATTCCGGTCAGTGATGGCCGCCTGGCACTGGGCACCTGGCAAGGCGTGTTTTTGTGTGAACACCGAGATCGTGCCCACCAGCGTCACTTGGTCCTCACATTACAGGATTGAAGCCACCGCAGCTGATTTTTTCTGGCTGATTGTCGGCCATCTGTGCAAAAAAACACCCTGCTGTCATAAAAAAGTTATACTGAAAGGGTGTGTGATGGAATGTGTGGGTGATGGTCAGGGCTAAAAAACTGCTGCAATACCGAGCAAATGAGTACAGCGTGCTGAACAAATCCGCCATGTGGCTGGGCAATGTGGCGCTGTTTTTCATCACCCCTTTTGCCATCAATAATTTCATCAATGGCCGTCTGGATGTGGCCATCGCTTCATTTTTTATCATGGTCATCTTTGCTCTCAACACCATCACCGTGGTGTTTTGGAAGCGGTATTATTCCTGGGTGTCGCTCTTGGTGTTGAGCCCTGCCATCCTGATGTTTTGTTACTATTCCATCCCCAACCAAGGCATCATTGGGGTGTTGTGGAGTTTTCCGGCCTTGGTTTGTTTGTATTATTTGTTGCCGGAAAAACAAGCCTGGGGCGCCAATGTGGTGATCATCGCGCTGTGCACATACCTGGCATTCAACACCTTTGAGCGGGGCTTGGCCATGCGCATATTTGCCACCTTGTCTTTGATCAGCGCCTTCACCGCTGTCAGCATCCGCCAGATCAACAAACAACAAATCGAGCTACACCGCCTGGCGATCACCGATTCCCTGACCGGTTTGTACAACCGTACCCTGTTGCGTGCGGCTTTGGATGAGGTGATCACCCACCACCACAAGCTGTTGGGTGAATGCCATTTGTTGACCCTGGATGTGGATCATTTCAAACGGATCAATGACCAATTCGGCCATGACCAGGGCGATGAAGCCTTGCGAAACATGGCCCATTGCATCCGCGACCACGTCGGCACTCACGGGGTGGTGTTTCGCCACGGCGGTGAAGAATTCATTGCGGTGTTGGAAGACTTGAGTTGGCAAGCCGCCAAAAAACTGGCCGAAGACATTCGCCTGGCGGTGGCGAGCATCGAAGTGTTGCCCGAATTCAAAACCACCTTGTCCATTGGCTTGGCCAGGCTCAAGCCGCAAATGAATCGGATCGACTGGATCCGTGAATCCGACCGCAATCTGTACCTGGCCAAAAACCAGGGACGCAATCAAACGGTGGCCAGCTGATCCCATCCAATATTTTTTGTCGGGGTTTGATTCAGTTTTCAGGAAATGGGTTCAAATCTGGTTCGACGTAGCGTTGGCGGGCGCGGTCGGAAAACAAGCGCTCGTGGCTGTAGTGTGACAGCAAGATTTCGCGGTTCAACAACACCGGATTCTGCTGCAGGAATTCATCGGCCGATTCGCTGGCTGGACCGTGTTGCATGAAGTGCCAAATGGCCCGCAACCAACCTTCAGTCATGGTGGCGTGAAATTTCTTGGGATCCACCCCATGGTGCTGCAAGAAGCCGCGCAAAGTCGCTGGCATTTGTTGGCAAGCCCCGGCAAGGCCAACCTGCACCAAATAGCCATAAGCCACTTTGATGTGCACCGCATGGTTGAACTCGGCCAGTTGTAACTGACGGTTTTCAACCGCAGCCAACAACATCAAATCCTGGGCTACCAGGCAATGGGTGCGGTGGTTTTCGGTGCGGGTGGTCATGCCCCTATTTTAATGTGTTTTGATTGCGGTTAGAATCATTGACTTTGAAAACGACCGATATGGCAATGAAAAAAGCCAAAATTGGCCTGGCGTTGGGCAGTGGCTCAGCGCGTGGCATGTCCCACATTGGGGTGATCAAAGCCTTGCATGCACTGGGCATCGAACCGGACGTGGTGGCTGGCTGTTCAGTGGGTGCGCTGGTGGGGGCCAGTTACGCCACCGACAATTTGGAAAAACTGGAGGACTGGGCCTTGTCGATGAATGAGTCGAAAATTCGCCAATTCCTCAGCTTCAACATCAATGCCTCAGGCTTTGTCAATGCGGTCAAGTTACAAAAATTATTCGAACACACCATCGGCCTGGAATCGCTGACTTTCAAAGACATGCAAAAACCTTTTGGCGCGGTGGCCACCGATCTGAGTTCGGGCAAGGAAGTGTGGCTGCGAGAAGGCTCGGTGCACGATGCTTTGTGGTCATCCATGGCCTTCCCCGGTTTGTTTCCCAGCGTCTTGTTGGACCAACGGTGGCTGGTTGATGGTGGCTTGGTCAATCCGGTACCGGTGACGCTGTGTCGGGCTTTGGGCGCCGACAAAGTCATTGCCGTGAACCTCAATGCCGACATCATCAACTCCTATGAAGTGATTGAGGAAGATGAAGCCCCTGAACACCCAGCCAACGCCATCCAAGCTGATGACGATGACCCCAGCCTGTGGGAAAAAACCAAATCGGGTTTTAAAAAGGCTTTCAAAATGATCAGTGCCGATGGCTCCACCGTCAAAGAGCCGAAAAGCCTGGATGTGATTTCCAATTCCATCCACATCATGTCTTCGCATTTGACCCGCAGCCGCCTGGCCGGTGAGCCACCGGATGTGTTGTTGCAACCCAGGCTCAGTGACGTTGGCTTGTTGCATCTGCACAAGTCCAAAGCCTGCATCGAGGAAGGTCAAGCCTGTGTCGAACGTTTGGCCGAAGAAATCAAATTCAGAATGGGTGAACCCAATGAATCACAAGAACCGAAAGTGCTTTGAACCAATGAGCGGGGGCTGTCCATGAGTGCCGATGAAACAGCCAAGCAAGGGCTGACCTTGCCGATTAATCTGGCCTTGGGCCTGGGTGCTTACACCACCAAATTGTACTTTGGCAGTGAACAAGTGGCCGTCAACGTCATGTTGGACACCGGCAGCAGCACTTTGGCCATCGACCTGGAAAAATACCAGCCAGAAAACGACCAACACCTGCAAACCACCACTTATGCGCAAGATGTGGTGTATGGTTCTGGTGGCTGGGCGGGACCGGTGTTGCGCAGTCAAATCGAATTGGATCACGAGCAAAACGTCGTTTTGAACGACGCCCCTTTTGCCATCACCGCCGACAGCCAACAAGCCAATTTTCAACAAGCCGACGGCATCTGGGGCTTGGCTTATCACCACCTGAACAAAGCCTATGACGTCAGTACTTATTTGCAGACACAAAACCCGGCGTTGGATTCAACCCATCCTTGGCCATTCAGCGTGGCCGATACGCCCAAAGGGATCAAGGCCTTCAGGACCTACCTGCACCAGTTCCCAGAACACGACATCACCCCCCTGTTCACCGACTTTGAAGACCACGGCATCGTGCCCAATCGGTTCAGTTTGATCACCCACCGCTCCATTGAATATGTGCCCCAAGCCGACATGGATTTGGCGGCCCGCGAACAAGAACCGCTGAATCAAGGCGCATTCATCATTGGTGGCGCATTGCCGGCAAGACCCAAACAAACCCTCCAGGTGGTGCATGATGCCTACTACAACACCGAATTGCTTGGCTGTCAGCTTGCTGGCTTTGATTTTTGTGCCGCACCGCCACTCGATGCACAACATGTGAACAGCTTCTTTTCCAATGCCATCATCGATTCAGGCTGCAGTTTCTTGGTCTTGCAAAAAAACCTGTATGCTTATTTCATGGACTGCCTCGAACAAATCGATGCGCGTTTCAAAGACATGACCCAAGCCGCCACCACGGCATTTCAGCAAGGCCAGGATTACCACCCCAAAGCCTTGGATCCTGCACAGTGGCCTGATTTGACCTTGACCTTCAAAGGCCTGGATGGGGAACCGGTGGCGCTGGTGGTGCCGCCCCATTGTTATTGGCAAAACCACGCCCAACGGCCCAACAATTGGATGTTCATGGTGATGAACCAAATGCCGCAGTGGCCAGATCAAACCCTGTGTGGCTTACCGCTGATCAACAACTACCACTGTGTGTTCGACCGCTCACAACAGGGCTTGGGGGTGATTCATTGTTTGCCCAAGCCAAGCTGAGCTGGCTGGCAGTCGGCAGCAAGCCAGCGATCATAAACTGTAAAAAGTGGTGAAAAACAACACCATGCGGTAGATCAGGAAGATCCAATAAATGGCGACCACAAACAACAAAGCCTTGACCGCGGTGATGAGCGTCGAGAATTGATGCACCTGTTTGGAGGCCAGGTGGTAATAAACCCCAAAGGACAGGAACAATAAAATGGAATAAGAGAACTCAAACCATTGGGACAAAGCCTGTGGGCCGGCCATGGGCAACACCACCACCAGCAAACGCTCAAGCAGCGGCGCCAAAGTCGCTTGCAACACCAACATGAAGGCAAACACATGGGTGGCAAACACCCAATGACCCACGGCGCCAAAACGCACCGACCGATTCAAGCCCAACACCACCAAAGCCAGCATGGGGACCATGATGATGACCAATGATTTGGCCTGGATCTCGACGCGGTCATTGAACCGCGCAGCGAACTCACTGGCTGCCTCGCCGGTGCTGTCTAAGCGGTGCTCAACCATTTGTTGGGCCAAGGGTTGGTGCAGGAAGTTGGTGGCCTGGGTGTGGATTTCCAAGGAGGTGGTGAAGGCCGAATAACCCAACAGGCCCGCAACCAAAAAAAACAGGATGTTGGCAAACACCAAAATCTGAAACGGTGTCAGGCGGTGTTGGCGGACACCGGCCAGGTAATCGGCGGTCAGTTGGCCCGGCCGGAACAGCAACAAAGTAAACGATTTCAGGAACTTACCGTCCATTTCTGTCACCGACTCCCAGGCCTGAGAGCCCAAGGTGCGCATGGACAGATCTTCTGGGTTCAGCTGTTTTTCACCGCATTGGTGACAATATGGCCCCAGCAAATCGGCCTGACAGCTGGGGCAAGTTGGCTGCTTTTCTGCCGACACCATCTCAGGGGGTTACTGCACCTGTTGCGCAGCAACCCAGGTATCCACCTTTTCTTCCAACACTGCCATCGGCACCGCACCGCCCAACAACACCAAATCATGGAAGGCTTTGATGTCAAATTGATCGCCCAAGGCTTCCTGGGCTTGTTGGCGCAATTCGACGATTTTGATCATGCCCAATTTGTAACCCAAGGCTTGGCCTGGCCACACCATGTAGCGTTCGATCTCGGCCACCACATCCGAGTCCACGGTACCGGTGGTTTCGGCCATGTATTTGATGGCCTGTTCACGGCTCCATTTTTTGTGGTGCAATCCGGTATCCACCACCAACCGGACAGCGCGGAACAACTCGGCCTTCAGCCGACCCAGATCACCGTATGGATCCCCTTCATACATGCCCATTTCCTTGGCCACCAATTCTGAGTACAAGGCCCAGCCTTCGACATAGGCATTGTATGGTGCAATGCGCCGCACCATGGGCAAGCTGTCTTGTGCCAGATTCAAAGCGATCTGCCAGTGATGGCCGGGATTGGCTTCGTGGTAAGTCAGGGTTTTCAGATCAAACTTGGCATTGGCTTTGATGTCACGCAAGTTGATCCAGTAGATGCCGGGTTGTGAGCCGTCGATTTTTGGTGATGAATACATGCCTCCAGGGGCCGATGCTTGTCGTGCTTTGGGAAACGCCCGCACTTCCACCTCGTAGGGTGGTTTGGTGGCAAACAATTCGGGCATGCGCACATTGATCTCTTCGATGTAGCCATTCAAATCGGCGATCAGCTGGGCGCGGCCGGCTTCCGAGTCCTCATATAAGAACTGGGGGTCGTCATTGATCGCCAACATCCGCTCACCGACGGTGCCCTCGGTGTGACCATTGGCCACCAGGATGGCATCCATTTCGGCCTCGATGCGGGCCACTTCATCCAAGCCCAGTTGGTGGATTTCATCAGGCGACAAGTCGGTGTCACCCAACATCTTCACCGCATCGGCATAATAGGCTGGGCCATTGGGCTGGGCCCAAATGCCCGATTCATCGGTGGCCCGCTCACGCAATTGGCGCAAGGCGTCAATGATCAAACGATAACCGGCATACAAACCACCATTGATGTGTTCAGCGGCTTCTTGCGACATGGCTTCGGCTTGTTCCTTGCCGATGCCTTCAATGGCCAGCACCTGGCTGGTGAAGGTTTTGTACAAAGGATGCTTGGTGGCAGTCGGGGCGATGAAGGCCTCCAAGCCAGCGATGGTCTTGTCAATGATGACTTTGGGCGGTATCCAGCCTTGCTCGGTGTCATGCGACAACTTGGCCATCACGCTTTGTAAAAAGGCATCGTAGCCATCCAATCGTTGCAAATAGTCTTGTGCGTCTTTCAGGCTGTTGATCTTTTGGTTGGACACCATGTAATTGGGCACATCGATCAAGGGCCCGTTGATTTGATTGACCACAAATGGCGACAAGCCCATCCACAAATCGATGTAACCAATGTCAAAGTCTTCATGACCTGAAAAATACCGGTTCAGGTTGATCATCACTTGTTGGTTGTCGCGATCAACTTGGCTGCTCACTTCCATGGCTGCCAACTGGCGGTTGATCTCACGCAGTTTGGCCCGCATTCTGGCCTCGACCACTGGCGCATAATTGTCCAAGCGGTGGTTGTAAGCCCCACCGGCCAAAGATTCATCCACCCCCAACACCGTGGCGTAATGAGGTCTGGCGTGAAACAAGACCGCCGCCGAGCTGTCAAAAATGGCCTGCAGTGGTGGCACCGCCGGCTGTTCTTCGGCGTGATTGGGCAGGCTGGGTTTGGCCAATTCTTGTTTTTCTGTGTCGGCTTGTTTGCTTTCGGCAGGTGGCGTTGCTTGGTCACCACAGGCCACCAGCAGGCCAGCGATGGCGGTTATTAAGACCCCTTGTACAATGGATTTCATGGTTTGATTTATGCGGTTTGAGAAACCCACATCTTAAAGCCACCGGCGTCATTTTTCAAAGATTGCCGGTGGTTCTGGCCAAGTCTTCAGAGCAAAAACACAAAACGCAGGGTGAACAACACGGCAATCACCCACACGCTGATCGGCACTTGCCCAGACTGTCCGGTCAGTGCTTTGATCAAGGCATAGGCAATGAAGCCCACGGCGATGCCATCGGAGATGGAGAAACTGAACGGCATGATCAATGCGGTTAACAACACCGGGATGTATTCACTGGCATCATCCCACGCCACTGAGCGCAATGCAGCCAACATCAACATGGCCACAAACAACAGGGCCGCGGCCGTGGCATACGGCGGGATCATGCCCGCCAATGGAGACAAAAACAAACTGAGCAAAAACAGCAGCGCCACGGTCAAAGCAGTCAGGCCGGTTTGACCACCGGCGGTCACCCCAGCGCCACTTTCGATGTAACTGGTGGTGGTGGACGTGCCGAGCAAGGCCCCGGCCATGGTGGCACCGGAATCGGCCATCATCGCCTGATCGGCCTTGGGCAGGTGGCCGTCTTCATCCAACAACTCGGCTTGTTCGGCCACCGCCACCAAGGTGCCTGAGGTGTCGAACAAGTCGACAAACAGAAAAGCGATGATCACCGGCCACAAGGCCAAGTCCAGGATCACCCCCCACTCCAGTTGCCACCAGGTGGGTGACAGAGACGGTGGCATGGCCACCAAGCCTTGATAGGGCACCAGATCCAACAGCCACGCCAAGGTGGTGACCAGTACAATGCCCATGATGATGGCCGCGTGTTGGCGGTGGTGGTGCAACACCACAATCACCAGAAAGCCGAAAAAAGTTAACAGCACTTCGGCCGATTTGAAATCACCCAAACCCACCAACGTGGCCTCGTTGTTGACGATGATGCCGGCATTTTGTAAGGCAATCATGGCCAGAAACAAACCAATGCCCGCCGCAATCGCGGTTTTCAGCGCCCGGGGCATGGTGTTGATCAACCACTGCCTGAGTTTGAACACACTGAGCAAGAAAAAAATCACCCCCGACCAAAACACACAACCCAAAGCCACTTGCCAGGAATGACCCATGGCCCCCACCACCCCAAAGGTGAAAAACGCATTCAAGCCCATGCCCGGTGCCAGGGCAATTGGGTAATTGGCCAACAAACCCATCAAGGCCGAGCCGATGGCCGCGGCCAGGCAGGTGGCCACGAACACCGCGCCGGCATCCATGCCGGTGGCCGACAGCATGTTGGGGTTGATCACCATGATGTAGGCCATGGCCAAGAAGGTGCTGATCCCGGCCAGGATCTCTTGTTTGACTGAGGTGCGGTGCACGGTCAATTTAAACCAACGATCCAGCATCAGGCCTCCTGCGCCGCGGTCAACAGCTCAACTTGATTCAGGGGCACGCTGACCTGAATGGCGGTGCCGCCGAATTTTCCGGTGAAGAGTAAACGTTCTTGGGCCACCTGCAGGTGGTTGATGGCGGTGGGTGACAGGTTGAATTTCAAGTGTGTTTGGTCCACGGCTTCAATTGGCGGGGTGAATTCGATGGCCGCGACCACTGCTTTGATGCGGGGCTCATGGCCCAGCGCCACTTGCTGCATGTACCCCTGATAAAACCGTTGTTCCAGTTCACTGCCGTGTTGGGCGGCTTGGAGCCCTTGCAAATTCTGCTTTTTCAAAGACCATTGCATCATGCGATTGAACTGGGTGATCACCAGCAAAATCAACAGCAACAGCACCAGTAAAATGTATTCAATCATGGTTCAGCTCCCATCTTCTCCGATGTCTTGGCGTCATCATCCAATAAGATATTAAGGCGTGTTCGGGTGTACCACAAGGCCACCAAAGAACTGGCCAACACAATGCCCACGATGGCCCAAAAAATGGAATACAGGCCATAACCCAGCCCTTCAATCAACACATAAAAGGCACCGATGGGCAAGACCATTTGACGCAGGATGCCAATCACCAAGGGGAACAGCGGTTGTTTGATGGCTTGTAACATGGCATTGGAACAGAACAACAGCATGTAACCATAAAACGCAAAGGCATCGGCCCGGAGGTAATAAACTCCGACATCAATGATGCCCTGGGAGTTGCTGAACTGGGTCATCATCAAGGGTGACAGGAAAATCATGGTGGGAATGAACAACACCGAGACCAAAGCGGCCACTTTCAATGACTTGTGGTAGATTTCTTTGACCCGTTCGAGGTTGCCCGCACCGTAATTCTGGCCCACCAAGGCCATCACCGCGGCGTTCAAACCCAAGGCCGGCATCAACAACAATTGCTCAATGCGGATGCCCACCGAATAACCGGCCACCGGATCGTCGCCAAATTGGGCAATGAAATAGATGGTGATGAACCCGCCAATGATGATGGTCAACATGTTCATGCTGGCCGGCATGATTTGTGCCAGCAGTTGGCGCCAATGATCCAGGTTGAAGGCGGGTTTGGAACCGGTGCCGACCTCATTTTTCAGCACCACCCACAAGTAGGCGGCCGAGCCGGCCTTGATGATCAGGGTGGACCAGGCCAAACCCGCCACGCCCAGATCCAACACAAAAATGAACAAAGGGTTGAGCAACCAGTTGGCGACAAAGCCCACCATCAGCACATTGCGGTAGCTGGTGGTGTTGCCATGGGCAATCAGGGCGCCGGCGAAACAACTGGTGAGGTTGAAAAACACATTACCAATCAGGATGATGAAGGTGTAATCCCAAGCCATGCCGATGATTTGTTCATCGTCACTGAGCTGGTGCAACAAATCCAAGGCAAACAACCACCCCAACAACAAAATCAACAAGGACAAGAACCAAGTGATGCCATGGGAGCAGTTGATCCAGGCAATCACTTGTTGGCGGTTGTTGCTGCCCACATCGGCGGCCACCATCGCCGAGGTGCCGCTTTGCAAACCCATGCCCAAGGCCAAAAACAAGGCAAACACAATGCTGGCAATGGACAAACCCGACAAGGCCACATCGGAAATCTGACCGGCAAACCAGTTGTCGGTGAGGTTGTATAAGGTGTTGAACACCATGCCCAAAGCCGCTGGTAATCCGATGCGCCACATGTGGCGGTAAATGGAACCTTGGGTCAGGTCCCGGTCAGTGGCGTTGGCATGGGTCATGAGGAAGAAATTACTGTTGTGAAAAAACCATTCATTCTAGCAGAAGGTGAACCACTGAAGGCAGCCTCTGCCGCTTCTTACTGTGGCTTTCTATTCCGATACCACTCCATGATCAGATGGGCCGATTGCTGGGCTGAAAACACACCCGTATCAAGCACCAGGTCAGGATCACAAAAGCGTGGGAATTCAAAACAGCCCTCGGCTTTGAGTTGTTGATACAAGTCTGAATCGGTGAGTTTGCCAAATTGTTGGCGGCTGGGAGCACCCATCCGCGCCAACAACGGCCCCTCATCACAACGCAACTCGATGAAATGCACCTGCCCACCCTGCTCGGTGATGCGAGCCACCATGGCAGTCAATAAGGCTGGATCAACGGTGTTCTCTGGATTGAAGGTAAAAATGAATGACCGGTTATGCTCAGCCGCCACCGAGAAGGCCTCCAACCACATTTGCGCCCGCAACTGGATGAATCCTGGGCCACCAAAATCAAACAGTGACTTGACCGCATCCACCACCAAATGGTTGTGAAACAAAGGCCAGCCCATGGCCTCACTGACCTGCTGGCCAATGGTGTACTTGCCGGCCGCTGCCGGACCATAGATGAACAACACTTCCATCGCCACATTGTGGGCGGTCAAACCGTGCCTTGACCAGATATTTTTAAAAAAATTTCACCGCCTCTGTCCGCATTGGCGAATTTTCTTGTTTAGCTGAATGAGCATTCATTTCAGGAGATACATTATGCGCAAGCAAACATTCACATTCATGCTTTTGGGGCTGACCGCCTTGGACCTCTGCCAAGGGGCCATGGCGGCCACCATCCAAGTCAACAGCACCGCCAATGTGCAGGCCGATGACGGCCAGTGCACCCTCAGGGAGGCCATTGTGTCCAGCAACCTGGATCAGGTTTCCGGTGCCATGGCCGGCGAATGTGCTGCCGGTGACTCAGCCGAGGACGTCATTGAGTTTTCAAGCTTACCAACACCGGCTTTGATTGATGTCAGTGCTTTGAACTTACCCGACATCACCGATGGCTTGGAACTGCTGGGACCTGGCAGTGAGTTGTTGACCATACAGGGCGGCAACACCCATCCGGTTTTCGTGTCGCAAAGCCCTTTGGTGGTGGCCAATGTAACCATCACCGCTGGAGGCTTTTTTGGCGCTGGGGTGCGCATGGAAACCGCCCATGACTTGACCTTAAAAAACTGTGAATTTGCCGACCACACCCCATCCAACGGCGGTGGGACGGTGACGATGTTGGGGGGAGAAAATGGACCCAAATTGATGGTTGAGAATTGTCTGTTCACCAACAACATACAAACCAATGGTGGTGGTGCCGCCATCTCACTGCGATCCAATGACTCCAATGCGGGGCTGGAGGCCGAAATCATCAACAGCCAGTTCATCAACAACCAAACCAGTGGGAGGGCTGCGGCGATCAGCCTGTTCACAGGTTTTGAAAACACCATCCATTTGTCCATCACGGACAGTTTATTCATGGGCAATGTGGCTGGCACCGACGGCGGCGCCATATTCAGCAATCAAAACGGTATCGTGCTGTTGGTGAAAAATTCGGCCTTCATCAACAACCAAGCCGGCGAAGATGGCGGAGCCATTCAAGTCACCAATGCCACCACGGTGTTGGTTAACAACACCATTGCCAACAATTCAGCCGGTGGTTTTGGGGGCGGTTTGTATTTGAGCGCCTTCAACCCAGATGTGGCATTGCTGATTAATAACACCATCACCGGTAACAGCGCCAATGAAAACGACAATGGCAGTTTTTCAGGTGGCATCCACGCCTTTGGCTTGGTTCATGTCGGTCATTCCGTGCTGGCTGAAAACACCACGGCATTTGCTGGTGAATCACCGAACTGTTTTGGCGACATCACCTCGTTGGGACACAATTTGGTGGGTGATGTGGCAGACTGCGACTGGATCAGTGACCCCAGCGACTTGTTGGGAGACTCCAGTGGCATGGGTGTGTTGGACCCGCAACTGGAGGCCTTGGCCGACAATGGCGGTCCCACCCCCTCCCGGCTGCCCATGAGTGACAGTCCGCTGGTGGATGCGATTGATCCAGCGGTTTGCCTGGACGAAGAAAACCAACCCCTATTGGTCGATCAGCGGGGGACAGCCAGGCCCCAAGACAGCGATGGTGATGGCACCAGCGCTTGCGACATCGGCGCCGTTGAATTGGTCTTTGATGACCTGATTTTTGCCAGCACATTCGAGTAAACCCATTGACCATTTGCGGAGTTCCCATGAAAAAAAATCCATATGTCATTGCCTTGCTGTGCTTGTTGAGTGCGGCACTTGATGCCGCCCAAATCACCGTTGACACCGATGAGTTCAGTCCCAGTAACAACGGCAACTGTGCGTTCACCGAAGCCATCTTATCGGCCAGTTTTGATTTGGCATTTGATCAATGTGTCGCCGGGGCCGGTGATGATGTCATCAACTTTGTACCGGTTTTGTTTGATAACCCGGTGAATTCGTTGGTGCTCAATGTCACCGAAGCCATTCCGGTGTTTCAAGACAGCCTGGACATTCAGGTGCCGGCCGGTAAATCCTTGTCCTTGTTGGGCACCCAACAAGACCGTCTGCTGGACGTGGCCTTGAATCCTGGCAAGCATTTCACCCTCAACAACACCCTGCTGTCCATGGGCCAAGCCAGCACCCCTGGCGGTGCCATGCAATTCTCAGGCCAAGCCAGTCAGATCAATCTGACCGGGGTGGTGTTCACCAACAACCACTCAGATGCCGACGGTGGCGCCATTGGTTTTGCCCGCAACACCGCGGTCAACACCCAGCTGAACATCACCGCTGCCGACTTCAACCACAACAGCAGTGGAGATCGGGGTGGTGCCATTTTTACCAGCGAACAGGTGACCCTGAATTTGACCGCCAGTCAACTGAGTTTTAACAGCGCTTTGTCCTCAGGTGGCGCCTTGCGTTTATCGCATGATGCCCACATTGATGACGTGTGGTTTGAACAGAACGTGGCCAGTGCCGGCGGTGCGGTGTATTCTGATGAACGTGATCTGAGCCTCACCAACAGTGTTTTGACCCACAACCAGGCCACTGGCGCCGGTGGCGCGGTGTACAAGTCAGCACCGTTCAATGAAACCCAGGACAGTTTAATCATGCACCGCAATTCCGTGTTGCACAACAGCGCCACCGGCACTGCGGGGGTGGTTTTGTTCTACGTCAACCTGGATGCCAGCAACAACCTGATCGCGCACAATGCATCGACCGAGAAAGTCGGCGGGTTGCAGTTGTTTTTACTGAACGCCAATGACGGTGACCACCAGGTCCATCTGGTTGGCAACACCTTTTATCACAACACCAGCGAAGGCGCCGATGCCTCAGCCGCTGGGGATTTGGATGTGTTCTTTTCAGCCGGCCAATCCAGTTTCTATGGCAACGCCGTGATCAGCACTGAGCAGACAAATTTCATTGCTTTATGTGACCTGAACCGCACCAACCAGGTCAACGCCCAACACAACCTCAGCAACCTGTCCACCGGCTGTTTGATTGGTAGTGACAACCAAATCTTGGCGGCGGCCAACACCGAACCACAAGCCACCAGTGCTGGCCTGCACCCAACAGAAATCGTGCCATTGCCTGGCAGCCCCCTGATTGATGCTTGGGCTGGGGCCGATTGTGTGGACCCGAATGGGATGGACATTGACTTGGATTTGACTGGTGACCGGCGGCTGTTTGGGGTGATTTATGACGGTGATGCCGATGGTCAGCGCGACTGTGACATCGGTGCGACCGAAGTCTATGAAGCGGCTTTGATCGACGTGACGGTGATCGGATCTGGTGCCGTCAGCAGCCAGCCGGCTGGCCTCAGTTGTACCGACCAATGTTCACAAGCCTTTGCCATTGGCACCGAATTGACCCTCACCGCGGCGCCCAGTTTGGGCCAGGTTTTTGTGGGTTGGGGTGGCGATGAATGCAGTGGCACCGATCCGTGTAGTTTCACCGTGTCTGAGACCAGTTCAGTGGTCGCCGAGTTTCAAGCCGAACCCACCCATGTCGTCACTGTGGAAAAAACCGGCGCTGGTCAGGCCACGGTGACCAGCTCACCATCGGCCATCGATTGTGGCAACCTTTGCGCAGGCAATTTCCCGTCTTTTTCGGCCGTGACCCTCACCGCCAATCCTGCACCCGGGCATGTACTGGTCGGTTGGACCGGCTGCATGGGTAATGGCAACCAATGTGTGATTCCGGTGCTCACTGAAGACACCACCGTCACTTTGGAAATTGATGACCCCGATGTCATCTTCATAAGCAATTTTGAAGATGACCCATGATCACCCCGTTGATTGGGTCAGGTCAAATGCATGGCCAACATGAGTTTGGCCTTGACCCAATCCCTTCTGACGGTGCGGTCGCTGATCGCCAACAGTTCTGCCACCTGCGCCTCAGTCAATCCGGCGAAATAAATCAACACGAACACCTGCTCCAAGCGCGGTTCGTGCGCCTTCAAAGATTGTAAACCCTGATCCAACTGCAACAGCCATTCAACTGAGGGCGTTGGGCCATGCCCTGACCCATGTATGGCACTGTCATAGGTGTTGACTCCTTCATGTTGGCGCTTTTGGGCTTGCTTCTTTTTGGCCTCATTGATCAGCAAATGCCGCATGGCCAAGGCTGCCACGGCCATGAAGTGGTTTTTGTTGTTGAATTGCATGCCACCTTGGTGCATTTTTTCCCAGGCTTCATGCACCAGACCGGTGGTGTTGATGGTGTGAGACATGATTTTTTGGCGCTGACCACGCGCCAGCTTTTTCAGGTCCAAATAAACCATTTGCACCAACTGGTCCAAAGCGGCTTGATTGCCGTCTTGTGCTTGCACCAACAAGGCCGTGATGTCCGCCGTTGGCTGCTCAGTCATGACCATCCTCCGCCACAACCGGTTGGGCGTTGTTGAGCACTTGGAGCAAGCATGCATCGATCGATGCGGGCGCTTGGGGCGCCACAAAAAATCGCACCAATTCGGCAAAATCTTGTGGCACTTCACTGTGCGCGGTGTACAGTTCGCAGGCGCGGGTTATGGCCGCCAAACCTTCGGTCTGCCAGGGGCCTGAATCAATGTCAAGTTGTTGGTTGATGGTCATCAATTCTGTCAGATTTTCCGCCCGAATGCGCCAGCCGGCGGCAAAATCAGGCGACTGCTGCACCGTGGTGGTGTATTCCTGATTGGCCAATTCAAATGCCTGTTGGGCCGCTGCCAGGCGCCCATGGTGGCGGTGGTGACGGGCCCAAGTTCGGTGACAATGCGCGGTCATGTAGTGCCAAGCATAACTGGGCAACAGGGCATTGGCTTGTTGATAAGCATCAATGGCCACCTCGACCCATTGGCTGATGTCCGGCTGGGTCAGTCCGCGATCAGCCAAGGTGTAAGAAATGTCGCCCAAATTGGCCCAATTATAAGCATCATTCGGATCCAGGCTCACCGATTGTTCGGCATAGGCCTGCGCCTCAGCCAACAGTGCTTGTTTGGCTTCATCACTGAGCGCTTGATTGGATTCACCGGTGATTTTGATCAAGCCCACCACCAACAGAGACAAGACATCCAAGTGCTCGGGTTTAAGCGCATGGGCGGCTCTGGCATGATCGACCATCTGCATGGAGTGCTCGATGGATGGCAGGCCCAAATCACTTTGCCAACTGCTCCAATGACCATGAACCTCGGCCAAGGAAACCAATACATTCAGTTGGCCGGGTAACAAGGCATTGGCCTGTTCACACGCCGCCTTGGCTTGCTTGAGCTTGTCCTCATAACTGGTCTCGGCATTGTCAATGCTGACGTGTAGCTGGGTATTCAACAGTTCACAATACAAGGCGTGGTTTTGTAAGTCACTGCGGCCAATCTCCAAGGCCTGCTGTAGCAAGCCTTGGGCCTGTCGGTAGGCAGCCAATGCCGCTTTGAACTGACCATCAATGGTCAAGATTTTGCCTTGCGTGAGGTGTGCCTCAGCCCCCAGGCGCAAGGCTTCATAGAGACCGGGATTCTCAGCAAATGCCTGCTGGGCCAAGGTAATTGCTTGCGCATGATCCTCTTGCAAAAAGGCCAGATAAGCTTTCAAATAAGTGGCTTGTTGGGCTTCATCGATGTTGACAGACAGTTTGACTTGGGCCGGCTGCAAAAATTGTTGGCGCCAGCGCTCGACGGTTGCCTCGCGGGCGGCGGCATCCCTGATTAAGTGGGCTTCACTGCGCTTCAGCTCCCAGTTCATGGCCAAGGCCAGTCCATATTGAATTTCAGTGGTGGGGTTGCTGAAGCCAGATTCAGCGGCTTGGGCAAAGGCCACAACGGCCTTGGCCGGTTGGTTCAACAGCCAATGGGCTTGGCCCATGGCCGCATACACCGGGCCATTCATGGCACCGTCTTCGATGGTCGCTGACAAATTGCTTAGCTGTTGTTTGATCTGGCTGTACTTCGGCGCCAGGCTGTGATGCGGTAACAAGTGCTCTTCTCGCACCGATTGTTCCATTTGTTTGCTGACCAGGGCATATTCTTGCACCACTTGAGCGAATTGTTGCGAGCGCCAACGTTCGGTCACCAACAACCAGGCCCCGCCCACCAGCAACACCAACACGCTGGCACCCAAAGCACTGACCAAGGGATGTTTCTTGATTTTTTTTTGCATCCTTTGCCACCCATTGAGGCGTCGGGCACGCACCGGATCACCGGCCAAATAGGCCTTCAAATCCGCCACCAAGTGCGGCACCGAAGGGTATCGATCGGCCGGGTCTTTGGCCAAACATTGCTCAATGATGGCCACCAAATCGGCCCGCAGTTGCGAACCGGGAATCGTCGGTGGGGCTTCTTTCAGCACCTTGTAATTGGTTTCGGTGATTGAATCGGCCGCAAACGGATGCCGACGGGTCATTAATTGATACAAAATGACCCCCAATGCAAACACATCACTGCGACCATCCAGGCGCGGTGATTCAGCTGCTTCACCAGCCCCATCTGGGCAACCCAAGATTTGTTCTGGTGACATGTAACCCGGCGTGCCTATGATTTGGCCAGTGCCGGTCATGGGGCTGGCGTCCAACTGCGGCAGCTGGATGGTGGCGATGCCAAAATCCAACACCTTCGGCTGGCCCAAATGTTCCGCGGTGTCAATCCAAATGTTGGCCGGTTTCAAATCCCGATGAATGATGCCCTTGCTGTGGGCATATGCGATGGCTTCGCACACCATAATGAACAAGGACAAACAGGCCTCAACCGAACAGTTTTGTTGTTCGCAATGGGTGTTGATGTTGACCCCTGAAACAAACTCCATGGCAAACCATGGCCGGTTGTTGTCAGTCATGCCGGCATCATACAAGGTGGCGATGTGGGGATGCGACAGTTGGGCGAGAATTTGACGTTCCCGCTTGAATCGCTGCACCATGGACTCGGTGATCAAGCCTTCGGATAATATCTTTAAGGCCACCTGCTTATCAAATTGGCCATCGGCCCGTTCGGCCAAATACACTTCCCCCATGCCGCCATCGGCCAGCCGTTCCAACACCCGGTAGTGGCCCACTTGTGATCCGGCAGGTAGGGCACCCAAAGGTGCCACTGAGTCGGCCAACAAGCCAGTCAAACCGCCCGGGTCACTTACGAGCTGAAGCTGCTGCCGGACGGCCGCGGCTTCGGCTGCGGACATTCCCTCAAGAAACTGCTCAACCAAGGTCTCCAAGTCGGCATCCGGATCCGCGGCACAGGCGGCATCAATCAACGCTTCCAGTTGTTGCCAATTTGACCGTTCAGCCATGTGCCCTCCTGATCGCAGCGGTGTGGCATGGGTTGACTTGTGACACGGCGGTGAACATTGGATTCATTTGATTCAGCGGTTGCTGGCTTGGCTCGAAGGCAAAACCCTAATTTACCACGTTGAGCGACCAACTCAACAGCCACCAAGGTCGTCGATGTTCAATTATGTGACTTATTTTGTGTTGTTAGGGCGTGCATCGGCATTGATAACCCCAAGAACCGCCATTTTGAACCCAGATTGAGGAGATGAAGATGAAGATATTACCACTGATGATGTTTTTGGTTTGGCAACAAGCCGTTGCCAATGACGTCCCATTCTCTGCGGCTGACATCCGATACCTGACGCCAGAATTGCAAGCGGACACGCACAGTGACGACGAGAGCAACCACCCCGAGCAAAGGCGAGTCATGCTGTTTGATCTGAACCACCAAACCGATCAAAGCTGGCCTGCCAGCCCACCGCCCAAGCGGCTGCCTGATGACGCACCGATCACGGGTTTGCAGGTGACCGATTCAATGATTGATCACCTTTCAACACATCCGGCCATGGGCCAGCCGACACCACCCACCCAAGCTTTGGGCACCACGGCTTATCCACTCAGTTCCATTGTCAAAATCATTGCCCGCTACCGGGTTAATGGAGATGATTTTTGGGGCGGCTGCAGCGGCTTCATGGCGAGCAACTTTCACGTGGTCACCGCTGGCCACTGCATATACAGCTTTGATCCCAATGGTGATGGCGACACCAGCGATCGCAGATCAGCGGACGAAGTGTGGGTTTATCCCGGGCAGACCGATTGGGTGCTGCCCGAGCAATGCGGCATCAGCTTGTGTGCCGACTGGCCTTTTGGTTTGGCCAAAGCGGTGGCTTTGCGCTCTTACAGTGGCTGGACCGAGGACCAAAACTACGACCATGATTGGGGCGTGATCACATTGGACCGGATTGTGGGGCATTACACCGGTGCCATGGGGCGCAGCAGCGATGTGCCAGATTCGGTGAATTACAGCGGTTATCCGAGTGAAGAACCCTATGTACCGGCCGGTGTGAATGTGCAATACAAGGGCTACGATGAAGACAACGTAACCAACCACAATGGCCACATCATGGCCCTGTTCGCGGCGATTTATGGGGGTCACAGCGGCGGCCCTGTGTGGCGCTATGCCAACAACCAACGTCATGTGGTCGGCATCATCTCCAACGGCAATCGCGTCGACAACACCCATGTAGTCAGACTGACCGCGGGCAAAAGAAGTGACTTGAACAGTTGGATTGCACAGGATGTGACCCTGTACCCGCCACAGGCGGCTGGTGAATTAATCGAGTACCTGTATGATCGCGACCCACACAAAAGCATTGATAAAAACACCGTCGGCAAAAACGAGGTGTTGACCTTTGATTACAGCATCCAAAACATGGGCTTTGCCGACATCACCCGCAACATCCAAATCGCCTTTTACGCCACCGACGACCCGATCACCTGGGACGCCATCACCGACCAAGACAACCCATTGAATCCATTTGAATTCCTGCTGGACGAAGTGGTGACTGGGGTGGATTTCACCCCCGGTTACATCCGCCATCTCAGCACCAGCATCTTCATTCCTGACACCCTGCCCGCTGGTGATTACAACCTGGCCATCACCTATCAAACCATCGGCGAATACCCAGCTGATCTGAATTGTTACGGCTCCGAATGCAGCAACAAAATCCTGCTACCGGGGTTCCCACTGACCGTTGCCGAGTGCACCTCCGACATCTGGGAAGACGACAACACCCTGGCCACCGCCACGGTCACCCCTGATGGCAACAGCCGCCTGCGTTCCATTTGCACCGTCGGTGATGTCGATCATGTCGGTGTCGACCTCAGCGACGACGAATACATGACCGTCACCTTTGAAACCACCGGTCCAACCGGCGACACCTTGTTAACCTTGCTGGATAACGAGGGGGCAGTGATCGCCGTGGATGACGACAATGGGGTGAATCAATTCTCCAAAATCACCCGCCAATGCTTACCCGCCGGCACCTATTTCCTGCGGGTCGAAGAACACGGCAACGACGCCATCATTGACCGCTACGACCTGAACGGCACAGTCGGTGAATGCGAAAACCTGATTTTCAAAAACACCTTTGAAGCACCGATCGTGAACCCGTGAGGTCTTGGCAATTACAGATACACAAATAAACCTCAAATCACCCACTGGAGCACCGACTTCAGCCGGTGACATGGTCAGGAGCCAAGCCGCAGCCATTATCTTTGTTGCCGATCAGTGGTTGCTCACCCTGTCTCATTTTCATGCTTTGATAGCAACCCATCGCCGACTGAAGTCGGCGCTCCAAGGAAGGGAAGTACCAAACATATAAAAATATCATCCCGACCGAATGCAATGGGTGGTGGGATCTCTGAAGCGAATTGAGATCCCTGGCCTACATGGATGTAGGTCTGCCGCGTGAGCAGGACGCGGAAGCGGCCAGCTGCGCTCCGGATGACAGGTTTTTCTGTTGCTGAAAAACGCACAAAAAAACCCACAACACCAAAGGTGCTGTGGGTCACAGGTGGACTAACACTAAACGTTGAGTTTAATGTTGTCTTTGGTCAAGCCTTCCAAACCACCGAATACGGTGATGTTGTTGACTTTGTCGGCCACTTTTTCCAAAGTTTCCAACTCTTTCAAGCGGCGCAAGGTGTCGCTTTGATCCATCAACTTTGCGGTGTTCAACAAAGAGCGGGTCGCAGCGGTTTCTTCGCGGCGTTTGATGATGTTGGCTTTGGCGGCTTTTTCGGCCTCAACCACTTGATTCAAAATGGTTTTCATCTCGCCAGGCAAGATGATGTCTTTGACCCCCACTTCGATCAAGGTCAAGCCGAAATCAGCCACTTTTTTGGCCACAAAACCACGCACAAAGGTGTCGATGGCTTCTTTGTCAGCCAACAAAGCGTCCAAAACTTGGGTACCAATGGCTTTGCGCAAGGCCAACTGCAAGGCGTTGTACAAGAAGTCATTGTGGTTCGCCAACTCAGTCACGGCAGTCACCGCGTCGGTGACTTTGAAGGTGGCAGACAAGTTCACCCGCAAGCTCACTTTGTCTTTGGTCAAGATTTCCTGACCGGCCACTTCCATGGTTTGGGCCCGGGTTTCGACCACGGCCACATCCACGGACTGGTTGAAGTTCCAAAAACCGTATTTACCGGCTTTCAACACCCGTTGCAATTGACCGTCGATGAACAACAGGCCCACTTGTTGGTTGACCACTTCTTTGATCACCAAACCTTTGCTCAAGACAGAAGCCTTGGCGGCTTTGGCCAACACATTCATGTCTTTGACAGACACTTCGACTTGTTCAGTGACATTGATGCGTTTCACCTCCACTTTCGCAGCGGTGTTCCAAAACCATTTTTCACTTTGGGGTTTGATCAAATCAGTGAACTGACCATCCACGTGAATCAAAGCCACCTCATTCTCGTCGGTGCTGATCACGGTGTAATGTTCTTTGCACAAGCTGGCTTTGTTTCGCAACAAAACTTTGACATCTTTCTGGGTGATTTCAGTGGCGGTGATGTCGAACAAGCGCACTTTCAAGCGATTGCCGAAATCCCAAAACTGGTGTACACCCGCAGTCAACACGGCTTCCAATTGGCGGTCTCGAAACAACAAAGCCCGTTCGTTGTCTGCCACCACGATTCTTTTTCTAAAAATCATTTCCTTATCCTGTGCAAATAAAGTCTGCACACACTAGTTAAACTCAGTCATTCAATTCAAACCTCGTCTGTTAAAAAATGCCCTTATGGGCTCATGTCAATTGGATTCATCGAATCCGATGCCGATGCCAGGACCCCCTGACACCGGCCAAGCTTCCTTTCTCTCGCCTACCGACCACTGTCACCAAGCCTTCTTGGCCACAGCATTCCTTCGCTCTCTTACCTACCGCACCACCGCAGGCCTTCCTGCGCTGGCTGTTCAGGTCATGTGGAATTGAATCCACCCATCACCTGAAACACCACAGTTCACTGAGTTCATCGAAGTGACCATCCCAGATCACCACCAGCCATTCTCTGGCTGCGACAGGCTCAGCCACCTGATCCTAAAGGTCACTGAGCGCATCGAAGTGATCATCACTGATCACCACCAGCCATTCCCTGGCTGCGACAGGCTCAGCCACCTGATCCTAAAGGTCACTGAGCGCATCGAAGTGATCATCACTGATCACCACAAACCATTCCCTGGCTGCAACAGGCTCAGCCACCTGTTACTTAAGGTCACTGAGCTCGTCGAAGTGATCATCATTGATCACCACCAACCATTCCCTGGCTGCGACAGGCTCAGCCACCTGTTACTTAAGGTCACTGAACTCATCGAAGTGATCATCATTGATCACCACCAACCATTCCCTGGCTGCGACAGGCTCAGCCACCTTGTATTCAGATCACTGAGCTTGTCGAAGTGCACAGTGATCTGATCAGCCTCTGCATGGGTCTGGGTCTTTGACATAAAGTGTTGAGTGGCTGAAGGTCAAGGCAGTGAACGTGATTAATAGCACCGCCATTGATTCAGTTCACTAACGCCGAAATTCAGCACCGAGATTCAGCAAATTCAACTTTTTGTCATGATCCACGACCCATAAAGAGGCCGATAAAATATAGAAAGTCAATCTCACGACGGTACAGTGGCCATGGGTGGGTTGTGCCGCTTCCACCGAGTCAGGTCACCACTCCATTCCCTGTGTGTTCGATACGTCCTAAAAGGCCTGAGCCCTGGTTGTATCGTGGTGACCGTCACCGGTTTCTCGATTCATGTCTTGTGGACTGAACCGCGACCCAATGCACCCATGGCGTGTCAGGGGTTTACCTCCTTGTTTTTGAGTTGCCTCAAACCAGGTTGGGATGAACACCCCAACCCAGGACCACTGACCTGCGCCGTCGCTGTTGGTTAACGACCTTGTTATGACCGCGTGTTGTGCAGCCACGGGCTTCTCGCCCACCCAACTGAGACTGACCTGAGACATTTAAAGACCTTCTCATGTCTTGCGTTAAAGGGGCTTTCGCCCTTGCCTTTCGGCTGGTTTTTTGAGCAGGAGTCGAACCTGCGACCCGCAAATCAAAATTTTGCTGCTCTACCAACTGAGCTATCAAAAGTTAGAGTGGGATTCGAACCCACGTATATAAAATAAACAGTTTTCAAGACTGTCGCCTTTGACCACTTGGCTATCTAACGCATCCAATCACCAAGTGCAGTGTATTCAATATATCTGTGCTGTGAGTGAGCCATAAAACTGTCAGCTGTTAGGCGTGCTTATACAGGAATGGTTTATCCCCTTCCAAGAAAACACAACAACACAGATGGCTGTTTTATGGTTCACCCGAAGGGAATCATCCTCGTGCCTTGATCCTGCGTTATCATTTTCACTAAGGACTAAGGCCATTAGCTTCAAACGATGCCTTGCCTCAAGGCACGAGATTAATTCTCACAATACAGATATATTGAATACACTGCACTGACATACACACCAACACAGTTGGCAGCACCGGCCTGCCATGCAGAGACAGGTCCATGAGGTGAATCGAATTCTTTTTAAAGGTCACTGAGCTTGTCGAAGTGATCATCACTGGTCACCACCAGCCATTCCCTGGCTGCGACAGGCTCAGCCACCTGTTCTTTTTAAAATGTATGTGGCAGTTGTTTGGGGCAAAAAAAAACCCGCTGGCATGGCCAATCGGGTTTTCAACGTAGATTCCTGAAAGGCCGTCAATGCCTTTCAAGTTGTTTGAAAGGCATCAAATCAACTGCATACCGCGCAGCACGAACGAGTCTTCACTCGGACATGTCGCTGGTTTGTTTATGTTGAAATAATGTAAATTCATGTTTATTCTTTTCCGTTCATGGCGCCCAAATTTTTGGGCCCGTTTTCAATAATGGGATCGCATTCTACGTCTGTGAAATTCAGAGTCAAGAAAAAATTAACATTTTTTTAACGAACTCCGTCGGAGGACGGGGTCCAGATACGAAAATCAGCCGGGAGCCAGTTAAAATAAGACGGGGTCCAATTGCTTTCTCTAAACACCATACAACCCCATAAAATACCGCACAAGAAACATGGTATTAATCATTGAATTAATGGGCTTATATTTGGCATGAATTTCAATGAAACTTCCTCATAAATGACGCTGGATGCCGGCCGCCGCCGGCAAGTCGACTGCTTGGAGGTGACCGCTTGTTGTGGATGCCGGCCCCTGTTCTGGCTTGGTGCCAGCTCTTCGCCGTCTTGTCGACTGTTTGAGGATACCGGCCCCCGTTCTGACCGGAAGCCGGCATTGCGCCATCATGATGGACATTGGAGGGACCGCTAAGGCAACTTCAAAACCAACTTTTCCTCACCCACATCAATCACCGCACCATACTTTTGCAGAAAATCTTGGCCGATGACTCCGTCGATTCGAGTTCCGGTGTGTGATTGGGTGAATGCAACCACGGCGGACAGGTCGCTGCTGTACACCCGATCCATGGCCAATGGCCGCTGCATGATGGTGAAGGCGTCCAAAGGAATGCTTTGCAAGGCGAAGCCACCACCGGCTCCGTTGCTGTACTCGGCTTGGCCGGTTGCCTCATGCGCCAGACCCAAAGCCGCCAAGGCGGCGTGGTCAATGAGGGTGCGACTGGCACCTGAGTCGACCAAGAGCCAGCCTTGGTGTTGTTGCCATTCATACGACAAAACCAAAAAAGTAAAACCCAAGGCATCGAATGACAAAGCCCGCAATGGCACGGTCAGTGATTGGTTGCCGTCAGCTGTTGATGCCGCTGTGGGTGGATTGAAAGTCAAGGTGTTCTTGAGCACATCCAAACGCGACTGCATGGCCATCAACACATCGATACCGATCAAGCCATCTATCATGCGGCCCGTGGCATTGAACAAACCCATGGTGACCGCATTCAAATCGGTGCTGCCCACTTGCTTAATGGGCACGTCAACACCGCCGATGCTCATCGTTTCAATGCGGTAAAAATCAATCTGAATGGGCCCGCCCGCGCCGGCCGCTTGTTGGCTGCTGAGTTTTTGTTGTATCTTGAATTTTTGCAAGCCGCGAGCATTTACCGCCGTGATCGCGCCCGTATCGACGACAAACAAGCCATCCACCCCATTGATCTGAGCTGCAATAATATCATGCCCGGTGGCCAGTTTTGACAGCGTCAATGTGGTGGCGGAGGCTGGATTGGCCAACAACAGCCAACCCAGCATAAAAACCTGCAATATCCATGACCTCATCGGTTGGCCTCCGGATCCACTTTCGCCCCAGCAGGTTGGATCAACTTGCTGGGATCCAACGGCGTGCGCACATCCACATGGGTGATGATGTGGTTGCCGACAATCCGTTCATCCGCTTCTGGCATGGTGCGAAAAGCCGCCGGAAACACCAGGCCATCAACCGTTTGGTGCTTGGTGATCAAGCGCCACAAGGGGCCGAATAATTCGCGTTCGGGTGGCTGACCCAGGGATTTCAACAAGGCTTTGTTGCCCACCGCATATTGATAGCCGGCCAGTAAGTGGGTGGCCGGATCGATGTACAGCACAAAGTAATCCAAGTCACTTTTGCCGATGGTCGGCTTGGTTTTGAAGGTCATTTTCACTTCGTGGTAGGTTTTGCCCCCATGCCCAGGCCAGGCAAACTCATTCACGGCTGACAGCACCACCCCATCTTCTTGGGTTAACCAGGGCAAATTCACGAAGTAGTAGAAAAAATACAGCATGGCGGTGGGCGGGTTGGCTTTTTGCCAGTTGCGAGACCACACCGTGGTGCCATCAAAGGCGATTTCGGCATCGTTCATATACCAATCCTGATGCACCTGTTTGGTCTGCTGATCGAACGTTTCACGGGCCACCCACCAAGCCAATTCGTTTTTGCCGTGGTAATTGTTGTGCATGATGGCGTCAAAGCTGATGGCCGGTGCCGCCCGCCATTTTTCCAGTCCACCATGGGCCGTCACCATGGCTTCTATGACCTGTTTGGTTTGGTCATTGGCGTAGTCAGGTGCCGCCAATGATGTGGCCGAATAAGTCGCCGAAAAAACCGCCAATAAGAAGCCCGTTCTCAGATAAATAATTGCTTTCAAAGTCAAATCCTCGCTGATAATAATTCAAAGATCCATTTTATTTTTCATGCCGAAAGCCAGGATTCAAGCGGCTTGGGGGATTCGGTTGGGTTTCAGGGAGATTCGGTCAATTGACCACTTGGGCTTTGATGTGTTTGACGTTTTTGCGCGAGATCGCCACATCAAAATCCAAGTAGGCCATTTCCAAAAAATGGTTGTTCTGGACCTTTTTCAAGCCTTGGATGTAGGACAAGTTGACCAAGTAAGATTGATGCGGCCGGTAAAACATTTCGGTATTCAGGTTCTGCTCCATTTTTTTCATGCTGGAGCGAATCATGCGGTTTTGTAACTCGGCTTGGTCATTCAGGTAATACACTTCCAAGTAGTTGTCGCTGGTTTTCAGGCAGACCAAATTCGCTGGTTTGACTTTAAAACCATCGGCCTGGTTGTCAGAAGGCAGCAGCATCAGCACTGACGCAAAACGGTCCACAGTGGCTGCTTGCTTTGACCACAAGTGAATGAACACGCCACTGACCAAGCCCCACAAGGCGTAAATGGCCAAAAACTGCGGCATCAGTTCAATGAAAGACCGCACCGGTACATACATATGACGCCAGCCGCTGATGGTGTGGTGCAAGCCCTGGCTGTAAATCCAGTTGCTGCAACTGACCCAAAACACCAACAACAACACCCACCCGACCAACAACCACGGTTGACTGGCCACCTGGGCCATGGACCAGCGGGCAGGCAGCAGGCGCAACCACAGCCAGACCGCCACCGCCGAAATCAGGCCATAGCTGCCCAACATCAGGTGATAAATGGGCCGAAAACCCTGCAAAGTGATGCCAAAAGGCTCCAACAAATTCAACACCAGGGCGATGTACGCCCCCGCAGAAATGATGAGCCAGCGGTGGCTGGTGATGGTTTGGTTGGTGCTGGAAGTGACCGACACAGTTAAAGCTGTTTGAATGATGTGGACATGATAACAAAAACCCCTTCACTCAGACCATCCCCCATTGGTATGGATGGTGGCAACCACTCACCGGCCCCAGCTACCACTCATCCAATAATCCATCCCCAACAGTCCGATTGTCCATACACTGAGCACCACACCAACAACACAGGAAACACCATGAAACGCCAACACCTTTTTTATGCCTTATTGATGCTGTTCACGGCCTTGAGCACCCATGCCAAAGAAGCAGCAGCTGACTTTGCGTTCAAAGTCACAGTTCATGGTCAAGGTCAGCCCATGCTGCTGATCCCAGGGTTGAGTAATGACATGACTGTATGGGATTCAACAGTGATCAAGTTCCAAGACCGGTATGAAATGCACACCGTGACTTTGCCTGGTTTTGCAGGTCAACCGGCCATGAGCGAAGAAGGCCCTTTTTTGACTCGGGTCCGAGACCAACTGCAAGCTTACGTGCAACAGCAAGGCTGGCAAAAACCCGTATTGGTCGGTCATTCATTGGGCGGTTACATGGCCCTGTTGTTGGCCATCGAACAACCTGATTTCTATGACAAAATCATCATCGTCGATTCAGTGCCATTCATGCCGGCATTGACCATGCCCATGGCCACCGAAGAAAGTGCCAAACTGATTGCTGAGAACATGAAAAAGCAAATGGATGCCCAAACCAAAGACATGCAATCGACTTCACTGGACATGATTTTGGCCACCATGATCACCGATCCGGAGCACATCAAATTGGCCAAGCAGTGGGGCATGGATTCCGATTCGGCCACGGTCAGCCAAGCCATGTATGAACTGATGACCCAGGACATCCGCCAAGAAATCGCGGTGATCCAATCGCCCACTTTGGTCATGGCCTCCTATGTGGCTTACAAGCCGTTTGGCGTCACCCGTGAATTGTTGGCCCAAAACTACGGTGCCCAGTATGAACAACTGCAAGGCCATCAATTGGCGATCACCGACACCGGCAAGCATTTCATCATGTGGGATGATCCAGAGTTTTACTTTGCCAAAATGGGTGCATTCTTGGCACAATGATGGCATGAATTCCAACACCCTCTTCTGGATTGTTAACGCAGCAGGCTGGATCACCTACCTGCTGCTGGCCAGTTTATTTTTTGGCTACTTCACCGGCGGCATTTCCAGCACCATGTGGTACATCAACCTGGCCTCTTTCGCCTACTACGTGCCGATCACTGGGTGCTTGCGTTGGCTCATCAAGAAAATGGGCTGGTTTGAGAACCAACAGCTGATCAAACTGATTTTGGTGCTGGTAGGGATCAATTACCTGATCGCCTTGGTGGGCCAGTTTCTGGTGTCATTGGTCATGATGTATGGCTTGGGCATGATGGACTGGAGCAGCTATTCGGTCAACATGCTGATGATCACTTCTGGCCAACAATGGTTTGTTTTGGGCTTGTGGTCGTTGCTGTACCTGGTGATCAAACAACTGCGCCGCAGCCGCCAACAGCAAATGACCCAATTGCAGCTGGAATCGGCCCTGCAGGCCAATGAACTGCGGGCCTTGAAAGCCCAGCTCAACCCCCATTTCATTTTCAATTGTTTGAACAACATGCGGGCCTTGGCCATCGATGACAGCCAAACCACCCGCCAAATGATCACCCATTTGTCAGAAATCCTGAAATATTCGTTTCAATACGGTGAGCAAACCACCGTCAGCGTGGAACGGGAAATCCAGCATGTGAACAACTACCTGGCCTTGGAAAGCATCCAGTTCGAGCAGCGTTTGACCTACGACACGCAAGTGGATGCCGCCACACAACAGGCTTTGATACCCACATTGGCCATTCAGCTGTTGGTGGAAAATGCCATCAAACACGGCATCATGAAATTACCGAACGGTGGCCACATTCAAATCAATGTCACCGGCGTCGGTGCGCAGTTGATCATCACCGTGACCAACACCGGAACTTTACCAACCGAGCCCAACCCAGCCCACAACGACCGCAACCACACCAGGGTGGGCTTGTCGAACCTCAAACAACGGTTGCACCTGATGTATGGTGACCGGGCCGAGCTGTCAATCCAGGCCTTGAGCGATGAACGCGTGGCGGTGCAAATCAAACTACCCTTGGAAATGAACCATGACTGAATCCACCCAAGCCTTGATTGTCGATGACTCCAGGTTGGCGCGCAAAGAATTGCGTCATTTGCTGCAAGAACACCCCCACATCACGGTGGCCGGAGAAGCCGAGTCCGGCCAACAAGCGATCGACTGGTTGGCACAGAACCATGCCGATGTGTTGTTTCTTGACATTCAAATGCCGGGCATGGATGGTTTTGAGTTGTTGCAACAATTGGACCACATCCCCCAAGTGATCTTCGTCACCGCCTATGATCAATACGCCATTCAAGCGTTTGAACACAACGCCTTGGATTACCTGCAAAAGCCCATCGAACCACAAGCCTTGCAACGCGCCATTGCACGCATCCAACCGCAGCCTGCAGCCACATCCAGCACCACCAACCATGGCGACCGCTTGTTGACCCAAGGTGATCAGGTGTTTGTCAAAGACGGTGAACAATGTTGGTTTGTTGATGTGGCCGACATCCGCTTGTTTGCCGTGGATGGCAACTACACCACTGTACACTTTGCTGAGCACCAGCCGATGATCCCGAAAACCCTCAATCACTTGGCCTCGCGGTTGGATCCAGGCTTGTTCTTTCGCGCCAACCGCAATGAATTGATCAATTTGAAGCACATCCAATCGGTGGAACCCTGGGTTCAAGGCATCCGCATTCACCTGTCAGGCGGGGAAAAAATCGAGGTGTCGCGGCGGCAAACGCAAAAATTCAAGGAGATGATGAGTTTGTGAGGCGCAACTGCATGAACACGCTGTTGGGGTCGTGTTGGTAATGACCAAACGGCCCACAATCAACAAACCCGTGCATGCGATACAAACGCCTGGCGGGTTCAAAATAAGCCATGGAACCGGTTTCTAATTTAAGTTCTTGGTAGCCCCGCTCATGGGCCGTTTGCAAGATGTGTTGCATCAGGCGCCGACCCACGCCTTTGCCCGTGTGTTGTGGCGCGGTTTTCATGGACTTGATCTCGCCGACCTGATCGTCCCAATGCTTGAGTGCCACACAACCCAACAACACCGCCTCATCCCACAAGGACCAGAACGTGATGGCTGGCTGTTTCAAGCCGTCCACATCCAACACATGGCGACTTTCGGGGGGCGAATGGTCGGCCATGCGGTCTTGGTGTTCTTGCAACAACGCCCTCACTTGCGGATGGTCCAAGCCATCCAATTGGAACCGCCACGACACCACTTCAGTCATGATCACCAGCCTGGGCACGGGCCCGCCGCGCCAACAAATTCAAGGCCTCGATGAACACCGAGAAAGCCATTGCGGCGTAGATGTATTTCTTCGGAAAGTGAACACCAAAGCCTTCGGCGATCAACACCGTGCCAATGACCAACAAAAAGCCCAATGCCAGCATCAATACACTGGGATTGCGATCAATGAAGCGGGCCAAGGGTTCGGCCGACAACAGCATCACCAGCACCGCCACCACCACCGCAATCACCATGATTGGCAAGTGGTTGGTCATGCCCACCGCGGTGATGATGCTGTCGATGGAAAAGACCACGTCGATCAAGATGATTTGGCCGATCACTGCACCAAAAGTCAAACTCAGGCCGGCATAGGTCTTGGTCTTCTTGATGGCATCGGGGTCGACCATCTGGTGGATTTCGGCAATGGCTTTGTACACCAGAAACAAGCCACCGGCCAACATGATCAAATCACGCCAAGAAAAGGCTTGTCCCCAAACGGTGAACAGCGGTGTGGTCAAGCCCACAATGAACGCCATGGTTCCCAGCAAAGCCAAGCGCAACACCAGGGCCAGTGCGATGCCAATGCGGCGCGCGGTGGTTTGTTGGTGGGCCGGTAAACGGTTGGTCAAAATGGATATGAAAATCAGGTTATCAATGCCCAGCACCACTTCCATCAGAATCAAAGTCAACAAGGCCAGCCAGGTACTCGGTTGGGCAAACAATTCAATCAGGGCTTCCATATCAGTTCTTCAATCAATTTGGTTTTGAGATTAATCCAGCAGCGCTTGTCACCACACTCATTCAAAATCATCGGCAAATATCAGGTCACAACTGAGGTCGCCACAGTATTCATAGGCACCGATGTCCAGATCCCCACTGACCACACGGCTGCGGATGCTTTGGTGTTTGACGTATTCTCCCACCAGTGCATGGTCTGGCAACAATCCCGGCAAAATGGCCATGCCTTGATCGATCAAATCGCCTCCGGACTGCATGGTGAAATCCTGACCGGCCAGATTCACAAAACCCGGTTCGGTGTCGGTCAGGTTGTTACCCAAATCATTGACGAAGCCACTGGGGGTGCAATGACAATCGCTGTAGCCGCTTTTCAGCCAGTTGTGTTGGTAATTCATCACCCCGTTGCCATCAACCAAAGCCTGGCTGGAGCCATTGGCGGTGCCGTAGTAAACGTTGTTGAACACATGCGCCGTTTCGTCATTGGTCGACAGGCGCATCAAAGTGGTGTTGCCGCTGCGGGTGCTGATGATGGTGTTGTTGTAAAAGTACAGGTTGCCTTTGCGGTAATCACTGATGGTGCCACTGTCACCACCGTAATGCACAATCTGTGAGTTGCCCTGCCCTTCCGATTCAATCAACACATTGCCATAAACGTGGGTGGTCTGATAACTCGGGTGGTTGACCAACACACTGGAGTCTTCGGCATCCACCAAATCCAACTGGCGATTGCCGTCTTCAATCCAGTTGTAGCGCACCACCAGACCCGCTGAGCGGTCTTTCAAGTTGTTGCCCAGGGCATTGGTGCGCAAAGGCCCAAAGCGGTTGCCTTCATAGATGATACCGATCGCTGCGGTGTAGGTGTTGTGCTCAAAAAATCGCCCCTCGATGCCATTGTCATAAATGTGGTTGTTTTGGATCAAAATGTCTTGGGTTTGGCCGCCATTGGCGCCGACAAATATGCCATTGCCGGAATCACGGATGGTGTTGTTGCGGATGGTGATGTGCTGACCAATTTCCACATACACGCTGGCGGCGTTGTTGGAATACGTTTCGGTGCCGCCACCGTCGTTGGTGAACTGGAAAGGTGGTCTGGCTGAACGCAGATCCAGGTTCTCGATGATGATGTGTTGCGGGATGTCGTTGTCTGGGGTGTTGGAACCGCCAATCTTAATCAAGCCCCGGGGTTCATTCCAGAAGTTGACCCCAGGCACGGTGGTGGCGCCATTGCCACTGATCACTGGTTGTTGGCCTTGTGGGCCATTGACCCCAATCACCTGGATTGGGTTTTGTTCCGTGCCCACCGCATTGATCACCCACTTTTCCAGGTAAGGCGCCGCCCGCCAATGGATGTAGACCCGATCACCGGCTTGCAAACCGGCCCAAGGCACGTCGCCAATGTTTTGAATGGGTGGGTTGGCATCCACGTGGTAATCGGTGGCCAACAATGAGCCGGCCCAAAGCAAACCAAAGGCGCACAAGCACTGAACACATGATTTCATATTCATTCTGATGAATTAAAACAAGTCCCATTGTATAGGCTGCGCGTTTTGAGAACTGTTAATTCGGTTGGATTTTTGCCATCGATCTGTCTCTGATGTACTCCCGCTTGACCCGGCGGCATCCAGTCAAGCGGCATCATCTGGATGCAGCTGGATCTCATGGCGGTTGTGAACTTCTTGTTGGTCCGCCAAACAGTGCGTTGATTATCATGGCTGTGATGGGAATCATGGAACGGTGATTTTCTCCAAAAAAAGCATTGTGCAACGGCGCATTTGTGGGTATAAATAAGCCCAGAAGCGCACCACAGATGCGACCTGTACCATCCACCAACAGTACGACCAACAAAAGAGGAAAACATTGATGTTGTACCCCAAAGAATTTGGCAGTGACCCGTTGTTCCCACAAGCCTCGGATTTCAAGTGTGAATTCAAAGACCACTGGTCAGGCCAAGGCATCATGACCTTAAAAGCCTTCAAAAAAGGTGACACCATCGCCAAACTGGCGGGTGAAGTGGTCAATTCAATGCGCGAACACACCTTTCAAATCGGCCACAACAAACACCTCTTGGATGATTATTTTGCCGGCCATTTTTTGCATTCCTGCGATCCCAACGCCAGCATCAACACCAAAGACCGCAAGGTGGTGGCCCTGAAAATCATCCAGGCCGGGGAATTCATTTCCATTGATTACACCCACACAGAAGACTATTTGTTCCGCCAATTCAATTGTCGTTGTGGCAGCAAAAAGTGCCGCAAAGTCATCGCCGGTAAGAAAGAAATCCCCCGCAGCAGCTTGACAGTCAGCGGTTATTACGGCGATGATGATTACTGAACCATCAACTGCAATGACTGTGAATCAATTGACTGGTGCCTGTTAACACCAATGCAGCCTGAACAGTGGTCTTTCAGTTGGTGTTAACAGGCCCTGGAGTATGAGCGTGCCGATCAAAGTCAACAACCCGACCAAAATTGCCAAAAAACTGGATGCCATGGAATTCCATGATTTGGGTCGCTTCGGTGACGGCAGCAGCGGGGTGTTTTGGGGTGAAGCCAGTGACTGGTCACCCTGGGAAATGCACCCTGAATGTGACGAGCTATTGCACGTCCTGGAAGGTGCCATCAAACTGGAGATCTTGCCTGAGATGGGTGAAGACATCACCGTTTTGGAACTGCGCACCGGTGATTTCGTCACCGTACCCAAGGGGCTGTGGCACCGCCAAAAACTGCTGGCCCAAACCAAAGAGTATTACCTCACCCCGGGTCCCACCCTGCATTCACATCACTTGGATCCGCGCAAAGCCTGAATTGAACCCATCCATCCCTGGCCGATTGATTACTGGCGCTGCCTATCATAACTGAGTGCAGAGATTGCCGTCAAAGTCATCGGCATAAATGGTGTCCGATGGGTCTTGTCTGATGTTGGCCGGGGCGGCTAAAAACGCTGAATAATCGATCACCCCCATGGCCCCGCCAATGACGTCATCGAGTGAATCAGACACGCGATTGCCACTGCCACCGGGGTTGTTCACATGGGTGGGGCCGGTCACGTCATGCCACCAGTTGTTGGTGACATCGATGGTGTTGTTGTTGACCCCGGCATGATTGGCGGCAGAGCCTTGATTGCTGAACCCATTGAAGTTGAATGCATACACCCCGAGGCTGCGGCATTGGTGCTGAGGAAAAGACCGTAGTCATTGCCAGTAAACTCAGAACAATTGACCGCTATTGAAGTCAATTCATTACCGATCAAGCTGGTTGGCAACACATCAATTCCGGCCTCACCATTGCCAGTAAAAACCGAGCGGGTGACGTCAAAAGTGCTGGCACTGATCAAGAAAATACCAGGCAGACCATCGATCACACCATTGTTGGTGAAGCGGGCATCGGAAATTTGGGTGTTGATCATGTCAATCACTGCCAAGCCGGGGCCGCGGTTGTTGTCGGCCATGAGATTTTGCACCGTTAAGCCGCCTGCACCATCCACCAATACACCGGCCGAATCGACGCTGTCATCGCCATTCTCCAGCACCACCGAATCGGTGATGAACACCGAAATGTTGTCGGTATCGGTGACAGAGAACACGTCAATGCCCTCACCGATGTTGTTGTTCACGGTGATGTTGTGAACCCAGATTTGGGTGCCTTCAGGACCATCCAGGCTCAAGCCACTGCTGCCGTTGTTGTTGGCCGTGGTTTGGCTGACGCTGATGGTGTGATTGCCTACCGCCGCCTCCACATCGATGCCATCATTGTTGTTGCCTGATGCCGTCACACCCGTGATGGTGATGTCCACATCAACCAAATCCAAGCCAATGCCATCATCGTCGTTGGCCAGCACCACAAATCCATGGATGGCCACATTGCCCAAGAAAAAACTGCCACTGTGAAGCCAGGACGAACCAATGGCTGGGGTCAATTGGGCGGTGCCAATGGCTGGTATGTTGTTGGCATCCACCGCAGTGAATTGGATGCTGCCTTCTGTTTAATTGGTCAAAGCACTGCCCATCTGTGACAACTCAACGGCTTCTGGGTAAGTCCCAGGAAACACCCGAATGTCATCATCGGGTGCGGCCTGATTCAATGCCGCTTTGATGGTGGGGTAACAATCGTTCAAGCCCGCGCAGTTGCCGACATTGTCGACATAATGGGTGGCCGCCAGCACCACCGCGGGTTGGGTGGCAAGTTACAGCAAAATCAGGGCTCGGATTGGGTGTGGGAATGAAAGGCTTGGGTTCATGGGTTCAGTCGGTTGTTCTCAATGCGACTTTTTCACAAAGTCGGTGGTGATCACAATGCGTTGGCTCTCAACTTTACCTTCGATCTGTTTGCGGTTGTCTGGCACCAGGGCAATGTTCCTCACCGCCGTGCCTTGTTTGGCGGTGAAACCGCCGCCTTTGACCTTCAGGTCTTTGATCAGCGTTACGGTGTCGCCAGCCAACAATTCAGACCCATGACAATCGGTGTGCTTGACTTGCTCTTGACCTTCGCCGGTGGCTTGGGCCCATTGCAGCAACTCATCATCCAAATACAGCATGTCCAACAAATCACGCGGCCAACCTTCGGCTGACAAACGCGTCAACAGGCGCCAGGACAACACTTTGATGGCTGGCACTTCACTCCACATGCATTCGTTCAAACAACGCCAATGATTGGGCTCAGTGACGGCTGGATCATCAATTTGTTGTCGACATGTGGTACACAAATAAGCGCAGGTATCCACCTCAGGATGGGTCACGGGTGGCACGGCATAGACTTGCAAGTCTGTGGTGGACTGGCACATTTCACAACAGCCGCCTGAACGGTCTGTCAATGGGGCAGTTAAATTCATCCGCGCATTGTACCCGAAAGCCCGACTCGACCCCAGCTTCGAATGGAATTTATCAGTGACTTTTGGGCCCAAGCTTGGCATACTGAAATCAGTATTGACCTGACCCATGAGAAACCCATGTCCCGATTGTTTTTATTGATTTGTTTGTTTGGCTTGTCCAACCCATCCACCGCAGCCGATCCAGAACTGCCCAGCATCGACCAATTCACCGCGCAGATGACCTTGCATGAAGGTTTTGTTGACTTCTATTGGGCCGACAGCAGCGGCAAAATTTTCCTCAAATTGGAACAGTTTGAAGTTGATTTGCTGTATGTGTATTACCTGCAATCCGGGGTGGGATCGAATGACCTGGCCTTGGACCGGGGTCAAATCGGTGACCAGGCCTTGGTCCACTTCAAACGCTTGGGCAATCAGGTGCTGCTGGTGGAACCCAACCAAACATTTCGGGCCAACACCAACAATGCCTCAGAACGCCAAGCCGTCACCGATGGCTTTGCCCAATCGGTGTTGTGGGGCGGACAAGTTGTGGCACAATCCGGTGAGGCGGTGTTGGTTGACTGGACCGACTTTTTGCTGCGAGACTCGCAAGGGGTGAGCAATCGGTTGGAACAACTGAAACAAGGCCAGTTCGCCGTTGACCCCAAGCGCTCGGCCATTTACCCCGACAACACCAAAAACTTTCAGAACAACACCGAGTTTGAGGCGTTGTTGACTTTTCAAGGCAGCAAACCCGGGGCGCACATCCGCTCGGTGTCGCCCAGAAACGATGTGTTCAGCATCCGCACCCACCATTCCCTGGTCGCATTGCCAGCCATCCCCCACACACCCCGGCCGTATGATGCCCGCTCAGGGGGCATTCCACTGACCTTCTATGATTACGCCGCCCCTTTGGGAGAACCGATGACCCAACAATGGGCGATTCGGCATCGTCTGGAGAAACAAAACCCCGAAGCCGCAGTCAGCGATCCGGTTGAGCCGATAGTCTATTACCTCGATTCCGGCACCCCAGAACCCGTGCGTTCCGCCCTGCTGGATGGCGCCCGGTGGTGGGCGCCAGCATTTGAGGCCGCCGGGTTTTCCAACGCTTTTGAAGTCAAGCTGCTGCCGCCTGATGCCGATCCCTTGGACATCCGCTACAACACCATTCAATGGGTGCACCGTTCCACCCGGGGCTGGTCCTATGGCGCCAGTGTGGTGGACCCCCGCAGCGGCGAAATCCTCAAAGGCCATGTGACTTTGGGTTCTTTGCGGGTCAGACAAGACATGCTGATCGCCCAAAGTCTGCTCTCACCCTATGACGGGGTGAAAGATGCCGCGGCCATGGAACAGGCCGTGCAAGACATGGCCCTGGCGCGCTTGCGCCAATTGTCGGCCCATGAAGTCGGCCACACCCTCGGCTTGATCCACAATTTCAGTGCCAGTGCCAACGATCGGGCTTCGGTGATGGACTACCCCCACCCTTTGATCAAAATCACGGCCTCAGGAGATTTGAGCTTGACAGACGCTTATGACGTTGGGATCGGTGCCTGGGACCAAGTTTCGTTGCGTTACCTGTATCAAGAGTTCGCCGATGAAGCCACGGCCTTACCGCAGTTGTTGCAAGATGCCCGCCGGCAAGGCTTGGATTTCATTGCCGATCGCGATGCCCGTGCCCCTGGTGGCAGTCACCCCAATGCCCATTTGTGGGACAATGGCGCCGATGCCACTCAAGGCTTGTTGGACGTGCTGGCCGTCAGACAAAAAGCCTTGCAACAGTTTGGTTTGAACACCATCAAAACCGGCGAATACGTGGCCAATCTGGAAAAACACCTGGTGCCGGTGTACCTGTTTCATCGCTACCAAACCGAAGCCGCGGTGAAGTTGATCGCCGGGGTGGATTACCGTTACGCGGTCAAAGGTGAAGGCCAAGTGGCGGCCACCATGGTCCCCACAGCCCAACAACTGGCGGCTTTGGATGCGGTGCTGCAAACCATTGACGTGAAGCATTTGGCCTTGCCGGAAGACCTGTTGACTTTGATGTTGCCCCCAGTGGCAGGCAGCCGCCGTGACCGGGAACACTTCCAACACCGCACCGGCTTGAATTTTGATGCTTTGGGGGTGGCTGAAACCGCAGCCAAACACAGCCTCGGCCTGTTGTTGCAAGTGGAGCGGGCCAACCGCCTGGTTGAACACCATGCGCGGCAGGCCGAACAGCCCAGCCTGGAAGCGGTGTTGAACACCATCTGGGACCACACCTGGGACCGGTCGCACAAAAACGAATACCACCAAGCGGTGCAATTGGGCATCAACTGGGTGGCCCTGACAGCCATCATGAATTTGGCCCGTGACCCGCAGGCGGCGCCATTGACCCGGGCCACGGTGTTGAGTTTTCTGGAACGCAAGAAAAAGGTGTTGAAACGGTTTCGCCGCAATGAAGGCTTTGGCTTGATGTCAATCAATGCGGTGAATTTTCTGCTGCAAAACCCTGGTCTTGAACAACCAGCCAGCCCCCAACCCATGCCACCCGGCTCACCGATAGGCATGCTGACTCACTGAGCTTGATCGGGACGCCAATCCCAGCAACCACTGGCGGTGAATGTATCTGAATGTAGCGGATTTGATTCATGTTGTTTCAATCACGCCTGACTAACGATTAATTAACTTTTCAAAAGTATAATTTTTCACAAAAATCGTCGGAGTCATGACATGGGATACCGCATCCGTTTTCATTTGCTTTGGCTGAGCCTGATGGCCTTTCCACAAGCCCTTTGGTCAGCTGTCAGTCTGAGCCAAAATCAACAGGGCCAAGCCTTGGTGGTGCCCTATTACACCGTGGCCAATGGCCTGAACACTTTGGTCTCCATCAACAACCACCAAAACCACCCCAAAGCCCTGAAAATTCACCTCAAAGACGGTCGACTGGGAGCCAACATCCAGTCGTTTAATGTGTATCTGGGGGCCCATGAATCATGGAATTTTGCCATGGCTGAAGACCCCAATGGGCCCTTGATTCTGAGCAGTGACAACTCCTGTGCCTTAAACCTGGACACCGGAGCCAGTGGCCAACCAACCACCAGTGAGCCCAGCTGGGATCGCCTGGTTGGGGTGATTGAAGTCATTGAAATGGGTCAAGTACTCACTGAATCCAATGACTTTTTTGGCAACTTGACTGAGCAAGAAAACTGCCAGCGCTTGGCCGATGCCTGGTATGCCCAGGGGCCCAACAGCTTTTGGCAAGCCGAATCAAGCGCTGAGATGGCGCCTGCCAATGGCGGCTTGTCGGCCGCTGTCAGCGTGATCGATGTGAGCAACGGTTGGGCCATTAACATCCCCACCCTGGCATTCAATGACTTTTTTGCGGCAAACACCATCCACCACCGCAGTCCAGAAGCCGCCGAACCCAATTTGGCCAGTGGCAGCCATGACAGCCTGCTGTTGCATCAAGGCCAAGTCATGCAAACCACCTGGCCCACCGGTCATGAAGCCATCAGTGCTTTGTTGATGACGACAGGGATTGAGAATGCATATGATTTGAGTCTATTTGTGGCCGCTGAAAATGATTTCATTTTGAGTTTCCCCACTTGGTCTTATCACCGGGACCAAGCAGACAGCCAAAAACCGTTCATCACCAACCCTGTTCATGGGTTTTTGTTTGGCACCAGTTACCGGCAACGCAACCCACTTTTTCATTATGATCACACTGGACAACAGGAACGCGGTGGTTACGGTGGCTCGATAGATCCTCACCCTCCAGAGGTGGATTGGATTTTGCCGGGTGTAACCATGACTTTTGCTGTCAATGATTCTTATGACGTGGTGGATTCATTCCTGTCTGGAGAAATCAGAGACAATGTCAGCCCATTGGGGGTTCCCATCTCTGCGGAATACAAAGGTCGTGTGAAATTTGCCTTTGCCGAATACAACAGCCTGGGCAACGATCGAGGGATCGATGCCCACACCGGTACACCACAAACTTATCATGGATTGCCTGTGACAGGTTTTATGGGCATGAAGTTTTACAACGCGGGCGCTGGCCCCGGCTTGTTGGCGACTTATGCGTGGTCCAATGCACACTCATCGGATCGACACATCAATGATTTGACCGGAGAAAATCATGCAGAGTAAACACATGTTTTTGCTGGCCGTTTCTGCTTGCTTGTTGAGTTGGGACACCATGTCAGCAGTGCATCACAGCCAATCCGGCCACGGCCAGTTCAACTTGATCCCTTTTTATTCCGTTGATCAAGGATTGAATACGGTCTTTTCAATCCACAACACGCAAAACCAACCCAAAGCCATTAAAGTGATCATCAAAGATGGCCACCTATCAATGCCACTGTTGTCGTTTAATTTGTATTTGGACAGCAACGATGCTTGGAATACCGTTTTGATCAAACAGGGTGATGAATTGAAAATGATCTACTATGACGAGTCATGTGGCCTCAACCTACCGGAAACCAGTGACTTCGTGGTGCCGTTACCGGCAGAGAACGCAAACAACTTCCGGTGGGAAAATGGGCTGATCGAAGTGATCGAAATGGGCAATGTAGACACCAATTCAGGCACCATAAACAGCGGCGAAAATGGACTGATACCGCTGTCTGAACAATGCGAACAACTGGCAGCTGCTTGGGAAAACAATGGGGTTTGGCAAACAGACCCCAGCCAAGAAATGTTACCGGCCAGTGGCGGTGTGTTGGTTCAAGCCACCTTGATAGACGTGAGCAATGGCTTTGCTTTTGATGTGCCGGTTGAGGTACTTGATGGTTTTCATCCGGAGTCATCCACGGCACATTTTAATCCAGAGGTGGCTGTCCCTGACATTTCAAGTGGCACCCATGAGAGCCTGTTGATCCACGATTCTCAAGTGTGGCACACCACTTGGCCCACTGGCTATGAGGCGGTCAGTGCCTTATTGATGAAAACCACTTTGGCCAATGAATACGACGTGACGGCAGCCATCGCCGGGGTCAATGAGTGGGTGATCAGTTTTCCCACCTTGGCATACCACCAGGCAAACCCCGAATCGTCAACCCCGTTTTGGTTTGAGGGGAGCGATGAATTCAGGTTCCCAGGCACCCCCAGTGACGATTACAAGTTTTTCGACCGTGATGGACAAATCAGCGGTGGCATTTGGGGTTGTATCCCCATCCTGCCGCCGGATGTGTATTGCCCCCCATTGGGCGTTTTGAGCCATGCAGTGAACATCTACGTGGTGCACCCTTGGGGTGAGGAATTGCCCCAATCGATTTTGTCTGAACCGGCTGATGAACAGGTGCGCTCTTTGAATCTGTGGGGTTCAGGCATCAGCAACGCCGAATTCATCACGGGTCAAGCCACCTTATACATCAAACGGCCTGACCATGTGGCTATCGGGGTTTATGACCATTACCTACCCAACACCCGCGGGGTGGATGCCAGCACCGACGATCCGGTGATCTTCCATGGTTTACCAGTCACTGGCTTTGCGGTCCAGGTGTATCAAAACATGAATGCCCAGCCAGGGCTGTTGGCCACCTATGCCACAGCCAAAGCACATCAGGGTGAGCGCTTGATCTCCACCGAGGAATGAATTGGGCCCCAGCTCAGCTGGGGCACGGATGATGGATGATCAAGCCGCGAGGGCTTGTTCGATGTGTTTTTTCAATTCGGCCGGCTTGGTGGTCGGTGCAAATCGCTTGATGGGTTGACCGTCTTTACCAATCAAAAATTTGGTGAAATTCCATTTGATGTTCTTACCCAAGGTTCCGGGTAATGCGTCTTTCAGGTACTTGAACACCGGATGTGCGTCGTCACCATTGACTTTGATCTTGCCAAACATGGGAAAGCTGACACCGTAGTTCAATTCACAAAACTCACTGATTTCAGTCTCAGTGCCGGGTTCTTGTTTGCCAAATTGGTTGCACGGGAAACCCAGGATCACCAAGCCTTGGTCATGAAATTCTTGGTACAGTTCTTGCAGCCCTTGGTATTGTGGGGTCAAGCCACATTGGCTGGCGGTATTGACAACCAGCACCACCTGGCCTTGGTAGGCATCCATGGCTTGTTCCTGGCCGGTTAATGTGGTGGCTTTGAAATCATAAAATGCGGTCATGTTGGTTACCGAAAATTGAAAACTTCATTATGGTGTCATCTGGGTGAAAATCAAAGCAAAGTTGAGCACAAAAAAACCCAGCCGAAGCTGGGTTTTTTTTTCAAACATGGCGAACTCGATCAGTTCGTGCCATCAAAGCCATCCGCGAAAATGATGTCATTCACATTCAAATTCACGGGCACCACTTTGGTGGGCTCATCTGGGTCGTCACTGCGCACGCAGATGTCGCCTGCATAGTCACCAAAGGCCAGACCGGTTGAATCAACCGTGACCCCAACATTGGAAGTCATGGCTGGATCGGTTGAACCTGATGTGGTGGCCAGTGACAACCAGGGGATGTCGGCACCACAAGCCACATCGGTGGCGATGGCGAAGGCCACATACTCACCAATGGCGCCACCCAATTGTCCAACCGAAGTGGAGTTACCCGTACCCAAATCAATGGTGCGTAAGTCACCGCAGTTGCCACCGTCAAAACATGTCGCCCAATACAAGGTGTTGGTACTCAGGTCAAAGTCCATGCCTTGGGCAAAGTTAGAGTCAAAGTTGGTTGGTCCAATTGAGGTGCCCAGTCCAGTGACTTTGTCGATACCAACCAGCTCGTCGGTGCCAATTGCAACCCCATACAGGTTACCGTCAATGTCGGCCGCCACATCAATGACCAAAGGTATGCCGATGGCTCCGATCAAGTTGGTGGCACCGGTATTCACGTCAATGGTGAACAGCGAGGAACCCACTGCGTCGGTTGAGACAGCATACATGTCACCAGTGGTGCGATCCCAAGTCATACCGGACCAGGTTTCGGTGCCAGTCGCTGGTGCTGGACCCACATCAATCGAATCACCAGATACGGTGTCAATGCGGATCAATCGCAAATCAGGATTGGCGGCATTGGACAAGGCATACAAGGTGTTGTAATCATTACCGTAGAAGTCTCCGGCAAAGGTCGATGCATAATCCGTCGAGGCATTGACCACAGCCACACCGGCCGGCGCAGCCAAGTCAATCCGCGTCAAGGAAGGCGGATTGTCTGGGAATGGACGCAAAGCATAAGCAATCGAACCACCACCCAAGAAGGCTTGAACCGCAGGCTTGGTGGGCACTGAGGCACCCATGGCACTGGCTGGCAGGGCCGCTGCTGAAGCATTGGCATCTGGTTTCTTCGGATCAGGCAATGAGGGCATGCGCGAGAATTGACGCGCACCGGCCACTTGCTCTTCCAAATTCCAGTTCAACACAAAGGTACCCAGGTTGTCGATTTCCAGGTTACCACTGTTGTCAACCACATCGGGATTTTGTGAGAAATCCAATGAGCTTTGTGGGGTGTCGATGTCTGGGGCATTGACCACCACCAAAGCACTGTTGCTGGCAGCTTCAGTGGCTGGCGGTCCAGGAGTGAATGAGATGGCCAATGAATCGGAAAGACTGGCGGTGTTGAATGAGTATTCAGCATTGGCTGCATCGCCGCCGATGCCCACTGTGGCCGATGCACCGCTATCGAAAGAAGGGTCGCCAAATGAAACGTCCGAATAATGGAATTCAATCACATTGGTGCCTTCAAACAGCTTGATTTGAAAGGTCACTCCATCAGTACCAATACCAAAATGGGGCACATCATTCCATTGGATGATGGCCACTTGGTTGGGGGCCACACCTTGTACTTCCCAGTAGGTTTCGCCACCAGCACCGTTGTTCAAGTCATCCCAATGCGGCGCGATCAGATTATTTCCGGTATCGGCGGTGACGGATTGATTTCCAGCAAATATTTGGGCTGACAATGTGCCCAATCTGATGGCTCCATTGTCACCAATGGTGATGTCAGCAGAACTGAGCGTGAACAAGGTGAAATTGAATGGCAAAGTCACACCAGCCTCATCATCGTCACCCAAACCCAATGCGGTACCGGTGCCTGAAATGTCGGTGAAGTCGAAGGTCAAGGTGTCATCGACAGTGTATGAAGGCAAGGTGGCCGCGGCATCCCAATCGGCCAACAGCGATGTGGTGCTGCCAATGGTTTGCACGTCATTGAACTGGAATGACTCAGTGGGCCCCAAAGTCTGGGCGACATTGTCCAACAACAAGCCAAAGAAATTGGTGTCCAGTGTGTGTGTCTCAAACGTGTCACCCGAGTTGTTGGTGACGGTGTAACAAAAGTTCACATCGGTGCCTGGATCCACCGTCAAGGTGGTGTCAACACCACAAACGCCAGGCGAGGTGTCGGTACCCACCGTGACTTCCAAAGTCAGTGGATCGCCGGCTTGGGCCAGACCGGCGGCCCCCACCATCGATGCAATCAGTGCAATCTTGCTATTGCGGTAAGAATGTTTGGATAGAATTTTCATTGTTTCCCCTAATATCAGAATGGTTAATGGATTCCCTCTTGACCATTTAAAATACGCCAAAGCCATTTATTTTTCAACTAAATTTTTGCACCACGTCACATTTTTTTGATTTATGAGGTACATTTTTGCATCCGCACTGCAAGGATGAGAACCACCGTAACTTCGGTTGGCAGCAAAGCCTTGATTAATCACTTGTAATTTGTGGTTTGACCCGCTAACTTAAGGCGTTTTGCTGAGGATATAAATTCATGCCTTTGATCACCCCCCTGGACGCGTTTGCCAACCCCGAAGTCGAACGATTGGTCACTTTTTTCAACGAAACCCTGGGCTTCTGTCCAAACAGTGTGCTGACCATGCAACGCCGTCCTGCCATCGCCGAAGCTTTCGTCAACCTCAACATGGCGGTGATGGCCAATGAAGGCCGAGTCACGGCCGAACAAAAACGCTTGGTGGGTTATTTGACCAGTGCCCAAACCGGCTGCCGTTATTGTCAGGCTCACACCATCCTGGCGGCCGAACGCTATGGCGGCTCACAAGCACGCCTGGATGCGATTTGGGAGTTTCGTGACAGTGATTTGTTCAGCGCGGCCGAAAAGGCCATGTTTGAGTTTGCCTTGGCCGCCTCCAGTGTGCCCAATGCCGTTGATGAAGCCATTGAAGCTGAATTGAAAAAACATTGGGATGACGGTGAAGTGGTGGAAATATTGGGCGTCATTGCCTTGTTCGGTTACTTGAATCGGTGGAATGATTCCATGGGCACTTCCTTGGAGTCTGGTGCCGAGGCGGCTGGCATGAAGTATTTCGGCGCCAAAGGCTGGGACAAAGGCAAACACCAATAAGTCAGCATGGGCCACCACCACAGCAAACACCATGACCACGGCGGAAACGATCACCACCATGACCACAGCGTGGCGGTGAATCAGGACAACAAGGCCCGGGTGTTGTGGGCCATGGTCCTGACCTTTGGCTTCATGTTGGCCGAAGTCATCGGTGGTCTGCTGTCAGGATCATTGGCCTTGTTGGCCGATGCCGGTCACATGCTCAGTGACGGCGTGGCTTTGTTATTGTCTTGGCTGGCCTTTAAATTCAGCGAACGCGAGGCGGATCAAACACGCAGTTTCGGCTATCACCGGTTTCAAATCCTGGCGGCTTTTGTCAATGGCCTGACCTTATTAATGATTGCGGCATGGATCGTGTATGAAGCCATTGCACGTTTCTTGCAACCGGTGAGCGTGATGGCCACACCGATGCTGGTGATTGCGGTACTGGGCTTGTTGGTCAATCTGCTGGTGTTCAAAATCCTCAGCGGCGGTGACCATGACAACCTCAACTTAAAATCAGCCATGATTCACGTCATGGGCGATCTGTTGGGTTCGGTGGCGGCGATTCTGGCGGCTTTGCTGATCATGGCGTTTGGCTGGCACTGGGCCGATCCCGTGTTGTCGCTGTTGGTGGCCTTGTTGATCGTCCGCTCGGGTTGGCAGGTGGTGAAAAAATCCGCCCACATTTTGATCGAAGGCGCGCCGGAGTCCATTCCCGAAGCCGCAGTCAAAGATGCCTTGATGCAACGGGTTGAAGCGGTCATCGATGTGCACCATATCCACACCTGGTCGTTGACGGCCGACATCAATTTGATGACCTTACACGTGCAAGTGGATGAATGGCAAACCGAAACCGATGTGTTGAAACAAATCAAATCCGTGTTGCATGAGCAATTTGACATCCACCACACCACCATTCAGGTAGAGCACCTGCCCTGCCCTGATGACGATTGTCACATGTGATGGGACCGATGTCAGCACCGGAGCAACAGCCCATATACACCGCAGCCAAGACCACCGGCGACTTGCAAGGCATCCTGGATTTACAGGCCCAAAACTTGCCCGCACACATCAGCCAAGATGAAGCCCAAGACCAGGGGTTTGTCACCCTGCAGCACGACTTGGCTTTGTTACAAGCCATGAACAGCCCCCACCCCCACAGCATCGCCAAACTGGGTGATCAGGTCATTGGCTATGCCTTGGTCATGGCGCCCCACTGGGAAGCCCGCATCCCGGCATTGACCCCCATGTTCCAACAAATCGAACAAGCCCAATGGCATGGACGGCCCATCAACGCCGATCAATTCGTCATCATGGGGCAAGTCTGTGTGGCCAAAGCCTGGCGCTCGCAAGGCGTGTTTGGGGCCTTGTATGAACACCTTTGTGCCGGATTAAAGGGGCACTTCCCCTTTCTGATCACTGAAATCGCCAGTCACAACACCCGCTCACTGCGGGCCCATGAAAAAGTGGGTTTTGCCCCCTGGGTGGTTTACGCCGATGGCCCCACCCAATGGCACATTGTGCTGCGTCGATTATGAACCGGGGTCTTGTGCTATCATGGTTTTTTTTAACGCGATGACACCACCATGAAAATGCAAGCCGCTGTGGCCTGGGAAGCCGGCCAACCCCTGTCCATTGAAACCATTGACATTGACGGCCCCCAAGCCGGTGAAGTGATGATCAAACTGGTCGCCACCGGTGTCTGCCACACCGACGCCTACACTTTGTCTGGTGCTGACCCAGAAGGTCTGTTTCCATCGGTGCTGGGCCATGAAGGCGGTGCTGTGGTGGTTGAATTGGGTGCCGGGGTGACTTCAGTGGCGGTCGATGATCATGTGATTCCTTTGTACACGCCCGAATGTGGCGAATGCAATTTCTGTTCCTCAGGTAAAACCAACCTGTGCCAGGCGATTCGAGCCACCCAAGGACAAGGCCTGATGCCCGATGGCACTTCGCGCTTGTCACACAATGGGCGCACAATTCACCATTACATGGGCACCTCAACCTTTGCCGAATACGCCATTGTGCCAGAAATTGCCTTGGCCAAGATCAACCGCCAAGCCCCCTTGGACAAAGTCTGTTTGTTGGGATGTGGCATCACCACCGGCGTGGGGGCAGTGCTCAATACCGCCCAAGTCGAGCCCGGAGCCACCGTCGCCGTATTCGGTTTGGGGGGCATTGGCTGTGGCGTGATCCAAGGCGCGGTGATGGCCGGGGCCAGCCGCATCATTGGGGTGGACATCAACCCCGATAAATTTGAATTTGCCAGGCAGATGGGCGCCACCGAATTCGTTAACCCCAAAGACCACGATCGCCCCATTCAAGAAGTGCTGGTGGATTTGACCGATGGTGGGGTCGATTACTCCTTTGAATGTGTGGGCAATGTGGAATTGATGCGCTCAGCCTTGGAATGCTGTCACAAAGGTTGGGGTGAATCGGTCATCATTGGTGTGGCTGGAGCCGGGCAAGAGATCGCCACCCGCCCCTTTCAATTGGTCACCGGTCGGGTGTGGCGCGGCACCGCTTTTGGCGGAGTCAAAGGCCGCAGTCAGTTACCCGGCATGGTTGATCAATACCTGGCTGGGGAACTGAAAGTCGACGAATTCGTTTCCCACACCATGCCGTTGAACGACATCAACCGGGCTTTCGACTTGATGCATGAGGGCAACGGCATCCGCAGCGTGATTACCTTTGATTGAGCAGCTTTGATCAAAGACTCTGGTCTGGCATGTATTTAAGTTCTCCAAAAACCACCTGGTCCTCAGAATGCCAACGTGAAATGTCGGCCATTCGGTCCGCTTGTGGCAACGCTTTGCAGTTGCATCACATCGACTCCACCGCAGTTGCTGGATTGTATGCCAAAGATTGCCTGTACATTCTGGGCGTCACGCCCGATTTGGCAGCGCTCATCGACCAACACCAGCCACTCAAGACACTGGGCTATGAATTTCGCGGTGAATATGGTTTACCCGGCCGGGCTTATTACCACAAAGCCCGGCGCAAGGTGCATTTACACATATACCAAGCAGGACACCCCAGCATCAAGCCACACCTGCGGTTTGTGGCTGCCATGAATCGCGACCCCGCCTTGCGCGCTGAATTGAACCAGCTCAAGCTGGCATTGCACAACCCATACCCCGACGACAAAGCCCAATACCAGGCGGCCAAAGCCCATTTTTATCAACAATTTTCAACCCCCAGTACCCATGATAATAACCCCACCCACCTGTAACAGCCAAACCCGCTTGCACGGCGGCACCTTGACGTTCCACCAACACAATTCAAGGGTCAACCAATGCCCCATGACCTTTGCGGTTTATTTACCGCCCCAAGCCGAGAAACAGCCTGTCCCGGTGCTGTATTTTTTGTCGGGGCTGACCTGCACCGAAGAGAATTTCATGATCAAAGCCGGCGCCCAACGGTTTGCCGCCCAGCATGGCATCGCCCTGGTGAGTATGGACACCAGCCCCAGGAATCTGGGCTTTGCTGGTGAAAATGACAGTTACGACTTTGGTTCAGGTGCCGGATTTTACCTCAATGCCACCGCCGAACCTTGGTCGCAAAATTATCAAATGTATGACTATGTGGTGCATGAATTACCGGTTTTAATCGAACAGCACTTCCCGGTGCAGCCTGACCAACGGTCCATCTTTGGCCATTCCATGGGTGGTCATGGCGCTTTGACCATCGCCCTGAAAAACGCCGACCGCTACCGCTCAGTCAGCGCCTTCTCACCGATCGTGGCACCGATGCAAAATCAATGGGGAGTCAAAGCATTTAGTGGCTACTTGGGCGAAGATCGCGACCAATGGCGGCAGTATGACACGGTGGCACTGATTCAACAAGGCGCCCCCAAAGTCCCTTTGTTCGTGGATCAAGGCACCGACGACGAATTCTTGGATGAATACCTACAACCGCACTTGTTGGAAGCGGTCTGTGCCGAACACGACCACCCATTGGAACTGCGACGACAAGCCGGCTATGACCACAGCTATTACTTCATCGCCAGCTTCATTGAAGACCACATCGCCTACCACGCCCAACATCTCAAGCAGTGAATGGCGCGACGGCTCGGCCTGCTTGCATCAACCAATGACTGACCAGGAGCCATGAGCAATTGTTATGAGGTCATGCCGTATTTTTACTTTTATTTGGTGCAGCCGACCTTATAATTGGATTTTGACCACTGACAAGGGGATTTCCTATGACCACTGAACGCGCGGTGTTGGCCGGGGGCTGCTTTTGGGGCATGCAAGATTTGATTCGCAAAATGGACGGGGTCCAAGACACCCGGGTTGGCTACACCGGAGGTGCGGTTGAAAACGCCACCTACCGCAACCACGACGGCCATGCCGAAGCCATTGAGATCCTGTTTGACCCGGCCGTCATCACATATCGGGACATCCTGGCTTTTTTCTTTCAAATCCATGACCCCACCACGGTTGACCGCCAGGGCAATGACATCGGCGACTCTTACCGTTCGGAAATTTTTTACACCTCTCAAGCGCAAAAAGAGGTGGCCTTGAAAACCATTCAGGACGTCGACGCCTCGGGTTTGTGGCCGGGGAAAGTGGTCACCAAGGTTTCAGCAGCCAGTGATTTCTGGGAGGCCGAACCGGAGCACCAGGATTATTTGGAACGCATCCCCAACGGTTACACCTGCCACTTTGCCCGCCCTGACTGGGTGCTGCCGGAGTCTTGAGACTGAGGCACGTGGCGCTGAAGGCCCCAGAGGGAAACCACCTCACGAATTGAACAGCCGCCGATCAGACGGGTAAGCTCAAGCCAAGTTTGACATTTTCCATCACCACTGTGGAATGGAATTTCTGCACCAGTTCGTCGGCAAAAAACAATTCATAGGTGAGTTTTTCATACGCCAGCATGCTGCTGGCAGTGATGACCAGCACAAAGTCATGTGTGCCGGTCACGTAATAACACTGTTGCACCGCGGGGTGTGAGCGCATGTTTCGTTTGAAGCGGCTCAGGTTGGCAGAACTGCCTTGTTTGATGATGACCTCCACCAGGATGGTCACGAACTGGTCCAGTTGCGCACCATCCAACACCGCCACTTCTTTGGCGATGACCCCAGCTGCCCGCAGTTTTTTCAAGCGCCGTTGACAGGACGTGGCCGACAGGCCGATTTGTTCACCCAATGCTTGGGAGGATTGCCGGCTGTTGACCTGAATGGCCCGCAAAATCTTTTTGTCGATGGCATCCATCATTTTGCTGCATTATTTTGACTATTTTGCAGTTTAGCATACACCTTTGTATTTGTTTTGCAGCGTTTGTTAAGCTTGATGCGGCTATCATGGGCCAAACCATTCATCAGGAGCCCATTATGATCACCACCCATCACCGCGTGCTTTACTCAGGCACCCGCAATGCCTCCAGCTGGGCTTTCAGGGCTTGGTTGGCGCTGCAAGAACAAGCCATCGAATTTGAAGAGGTCATTGTTGACATCAGGCGGCCACAACGCTGGCGCAACTTGGCCGAAATCGGTCGCCTCTCACCGCCAGCAGCGGTGCCGGTGTTGGTCGATGATGGGGTCGTGATCCACGATTCATTGGCGATCATGGAATACGCCAATGAGTTGGGTACAGGTGAGCTGTTACCGACTCGTTTATCAGCCAGGGCCCAGGTGCGGTCATGGGTGGCCTGGCAGCACGCCGGCTTGGGTCAGGTTTGCCCTGCCCTGTCATTTGAAAGTGCTTTTTATCCCCACAAGAAGACCCTTTCAAGCAGTGAAACCCAACAGGCTGAATGGCTCTATGGCTTATGGGAACAGGGCATCCAACAACACCAAGGCTTGTACTTGGTCGGCGCGTATTCATTGGCCGACATCGCGTTATTACCCACCGTGTTGCGCCTCACCAGCCACTTGGCCGTCCCCGATGACTGTCCCCATGTACAAACTTGGGTGCAGGCTTTGCTGGAGCGCCCCCTTGTCAAAAGCTGGCTGGATGAGGCCCATCGATGTGAACCCATTTATTTGCCCGGTTATCAAGCCAAACAGCTTTGAGCAAAAAAAGGCCGCATCAAGCGGCCTTCTTGGTCAGTCCACCGAGGGCAATCAGCCCAAAAATTGATGGCGGTAATCGGTGGGTGGCAACGGCCAAACCTGCCACTTTGCCCACCCTGACTGGGTGTTGCCGGTAATACTTAATTCTGTCATCCTCGGGCTCGGTCGTTTCCGCATCCTGCTCTCACGACACACCTCCATCCATGGAGGCGACCCGGGGATCCAGGCAGGTGATGTTTCGTTATATTGAATTCACACCAATCATTCGATGTATTCAACCTGGATTATCCGGTCAAGCCGGATAATGACGGCAATAAAAAAGGCCGCATTAAGCGGCCTTCTTGCTCAGTCCACCGAGGGCAATCAGCCCAAAAATGGATAGCGGTAATCGGTGGGTGACAACGGCCAAACCTGCCACTTTGCCCACACTGACTGGGTGTTGCCGGTAATACTTAATTCTGTCATCCTTGGGCTCGGTCGTTTCCGCATCCTGCTCTCACGACACACCTCCATCCATGGAGGCGACCCGGGGATCCAGGCAGGTGATGTTTCGTTGTATTGAATTCACACCAATCATTCGATGTATTCAACCTGGATTATCCGGTCAAGCCGGATAATGACGGGAATAAAAAAGGCCGCATCAAGCGGCCTTCTTGGTGAGTCTACCGAGGGCAATCAGCCCAAAAACGGATAACGGTAATCCGTGGGAGGGACAAAGGTCTCCTTAATGGTTCTCGGTGACAACCAACGGTACAGGTTCAAGGCACTGCCGGCTTTGTCGTTGGTGCCCGAGGCGCGGCCACCACCAAAGGGTTGTTGACCGACCACCGCACCGGTGGGCTTGTCATTGATGTAGAAGTTACCGGCGGCATGGCGCAGGCGATCGGTCATGTGACTGATCAGGTAGCGGTCTTGGGCAAAGATGGCGCCGGTCAAAGCGTAAATAGAGCCTTGATCACACAAATCCAACGTGGCTTCAAAAGCGGCCTCGTCATAAACATAAATGGTCAACACCGGGCCAAAAATTTCTTCTTGCATGGTTTTGAATTGCGGGTTGCTGGTGACAATCACGGTGGGTTCAATGAAATAACCCGCTGATTTGTCACAACCACCACCAACGATGATTTCGGCATCGCTGGCTTGGGCGGCAAAATCCACGTAGGACTTAATCTTGTCAAATGAACGCTCGTCAATCACGGCATTGATGAAGTTACTGAAATCACGGGTGCTGCCCATTTTGAAGGATTGGATGTCAGCCACCAGCCGGTCTTTGACCTCACCCCACATCGATGCGGGGATGTAGGCCCTCGAGGCGGCCGAACATTTCTGACCTTGGTACTCAAAAGCACCACGTGACAAGGCCGTGGCCACGGCTTCAGGGTCCGAAGATTCATGGGCAAACACGAAATCTTTGCCGCCGGTTTCGCCCACCAATCGCGGATACGAATGGTAGCGGCCAATGTTGGCACCGACCTCAGCAAAAATGTGCTGGAAGGTGGGGGTGGAGCCGGTGAAATGCACACCGGCCAGTTCAGGTCTTGGCAACAAAGCGGCACCGGCCACGGGACCATCGGCGGCCACCATATTGATCACACCATCAGGCAGACCAGCGGCTTTGAACACTTCCATGATCACCGAGGCGCTCAGCATTTGGGTGCCCGATGGTTTCCACACCACGGTGTTTCCCAACATCGCTGGCGTGGCGGGTAAGTTACCGGCGATGGCAGTGAAATTGAACGGGGTAATGGCCAACACAAAGCCTTCCAAGGGCCGCCAATCCAATTGGTTCCACACGCCGGGTGAAGAAATCGGCTGTTGGCTCATGATTTGCTCATAAAAATAAGCATTGAAACGCAAAAAGTCGATCAATTCACAGGCCGAATCTATTTCGGCTTGGAAGCAGTTTTTCGATTGCCCGTGCATGGTGGCGGCATTGATGATATTGCGGTAGGGTCCGGCAATCAAATCGGCGGCTTTCAAGAACACCGCTGCGCGCGATTGCCAGGGCAAGTTGGCCCACTCGTGTTGGGCGGCGATGGCGGCATCGGCCGCGGCATTCAACTCGTTCGCCCCACCGGCATGGGCTTGGCCCAAGATGTGCTGATGATCGTGTGGCATCACCACCGCTTCGGTCACCCCAGTGCGCACCTCATCACCACCAATATAACAAGGGATGTCGGCCTGTTGGGCGGCCATGTGATCCATCACTTGTTGCAGGGCTTGGGTTTCTTCGGTGCCAGGCCGATAGGCTCTGATCGGCTCGTTGCTGACCGCTGGGGTTTGTGGAATGTTGGCACTGATCATGGGGCAATCCTCGAAAAAAAAGTGAATTATACCGGTTCAGCTGGGGCTTTGCATCAACCGCAAGGCCCAGTTTTGGGCACAAAAAAGCCGCTTCATCAGAAGCGGCTGTTGGTTTCGGTTTGGGCCCCGGTTCAGAACAGGTGTTCCACTGCGGCGCGCTCTTCACGCAACTCGGCTTCCGTGGCATCGATGCGGGCTTGGGAAAACTCACTGACTGGCAGGTCCTGCACAATCTGGTATTCGCCATTGGCACAGGTCACGGGGTAAGAAAAGATCACCCCAGGTGCCACGCCATAGCTGCCATCGGATGGGATGGCCATGGACACCCAGTCACCGTCGTTGGTGCCCAGTGCCCAGTTGCGCATGTGGTCAATGGCCGATGAGGCAGCCGAAGCGGCCGATGAGGCGCCACGGGCTTTGATGATCGCCGCGCCGCGTTGTTGCACGGTTGGAATGAAGTCATTGACGTACCAATCTTGGTCCACTTCCGACAAGGGCGCGCCATTGAGTTTCACTTGCGACACATCAGGATACTGGGTCGATGAGTGGTTGCCCCAAATGGTCATGCTGGTGATGCCATCGGTTTGCACCCCGAATTTGCTGGCCAGTTGGGCCAAAGCCCGGTTGTGATCCAAGCGGGTCATGGCGGTGAACTGAGCGGGGTTGATGTCCGGTGCGTTTTGTTGGGCGATCAAGGCATTGGTGTTGGCTGGATTACCCACCACCAGGACTTTGATGTCTTTGGCGGCATGGTCATTGATGGCCTGACCTTGTACCGAGAAAATTTTGGCGTTGGCTTGCAACAGGTCGCTGCGCTCCATCCCAGGACCTCGTGGCATGGCACCAACCAACAAGGCATAGTCGGCGTCTTTAAAGGCGACATTGGCGTCATCGGTGGCCACCACCCCATGCAGCAGTGGGAAGGCACAGTCTTCCAACTCCATCACCACACCCTGTACGGCATTCATCGCCGGTGGGATTTCCAACAAGTGCAAAATGACGGGTTGGTCTGGACCCAGCATGTTTCCTGCAGCAATTCTGAACAGCAGTTGGTAGCCAATTTGACCGGCAGCGCCAGTCACCACGACTCGGACGGGTGATTTCATTGAAGTCTCCAATTGATTGATTTGTTGCCCAAACAACCCCGTTCAAAAGTCAATGTTCGAACCATGGTTTGCTGGGATGGTCTTTGAGGCGCGATTATAACAATCATGCCAGCCGATTGAAACGATAATCAGAGCAAAGATCGGTCTGATCTGTATCAAACATGCCGCTCCAGGAATTGTCAGGAAACTGTCAGGCTTTTGTCCTGGCGCTTGTGGTCTTTGGGCCGGCATGCTTCAATCTTAATTCCCTGTCATCGAAAGAGGATCATGCCATGAACAAAGAACGTGTGTTGAATGCATCGATTTGGGTCATCTCGGCCCTGGTTGCTGCTTTGTTTTTGCTGTCGGCCATCCCCAAGTTTTTTGATCCTGGTTGGGTCTCAAGATTCGCCCGATGGGGTTATACCGAAGGCTTCTTGTATCTGATTGCTGTGCTCGAAACACTGGGGGCGATCGGTTTGTTGTGGCCCAAATGGTCTGCTTATGCAGCCGTGGGTTTGATCGGCATCATGCTCGGCGCCATGTACACCCACCTGACCCATGACCAAGGCATCGTTTGGAACCTGATGTATGTGGTTTTGCTGCTGCTGATCGCTTGGCATCGATGGCCTCAACGCACCCACAGGCGCTGAAAATGAATGGCGTGCCTTAATGTGAACAAATTCACACACTGTGACATGTCCACAAAAAATCCAGGGACAGCCATTGAGCCAGCCTCCAGGCTGGCCTATGATGGGTTTCTGGGCTGAACACAGCCATTAGTTTATTAATCTACAGGAGCAGCATCATGCCAGGAACAGAAGACAACAAAGACCAAGATCAGCAAAAACAAGCCAACAATCAGGCACCTGCTGACCAGACCGACAACAACACCGACAACGATCCGGGCAATGACCCCAACAACGGTGGTGGCGAAGGCAAAGACGGCAAAGATTACTTTTGAACCCAATGTCTGCCCAAGGACTGGGTGACGGCGGTTCATGGAAAGTCTGAAAATGGTCGGAGCGAGAGGATTCGAACCTCCGACCCCCACAACCCCATTGTGGTGCGCTACCAGGCTGCGCTACGCTCCGAAACAGAAGGCGTATTCTAACACAAAGATCAGAATCACCAAGTGAAAAAGAAAGGAATTTAAAACGTTGGAATTACTTCAGGAGTTCCAGGATTTCTTCCAGTTCTACGCGCGTCTGTTGGATGACTTGATAGGACTTACTGGCTTCTTTTTCTGAGACTTTACCATTGAGTTTTTGGCGGGCACCGGAGATGGTGTAGCCATGATCATACAACAGGCTGCGGATCTGCCGTATCATCATCACGTCATTGCGCTGATAATACCGACGATTGCCCCGACGTTTGACTGGATTCAGGTTGTCAAACTCATTCTCCCAGTAGCGCAACACGTGCTGTTTCACATCGCACAAAGTGGACACTTCACCGATGGTGAAATATCGTTTTGCGGGAATGGGAGGCAGGGACTTATTGTGGCCTTGATCCAGCATAGGTTTCTATCGTATTCCTCAATTTTTGACCGGGCTTGAAAGCCACCACCCTTCTGGCTGAAATAGGAATTTCTTCCAGCGTTTTGGGGTTTCTGCCGGGTCTCGACTTCTTATCTCTCAGTTCAAAGTTTCCAAATCCAGAAAGCTTCACACCATGACCCGCCAGTAACTGGGCTTTGATGGTTTCAAAAAACACACTGATGAACTCGCTTGCTTCGCGTTTGTTCAGGCCCACTTCCATATAAAGAATCTCGGCCAGGTCAGTCTTGGTCACCGTTTGTGTCATGATCTGATTTCTGCGTTTAACTGTTCCGCTAAAAAGGATACCGCTTTTGATACCAGTTTGTCCACTTCTTTATCTTCTAAAGTTCGATTTTTTTCCTGAAAAATCATAGCCATGGCGAGACTTTTGTATCCTTTTTCAATATTGTCACCTTTGTACACATCAAACAAACACAGCTCATTGAGCAGCCCTTGATCGTCACCCAGGCTTGATTTCACGGCATTTGCCACCTCTGACCAACTGATTGCATCGCGGATCACCACCGCCAAATCGCGGCGCACCGATGGAAATTTCGACACCGACTGCCATTGTGGCAAAACCATGTGTTGGATGTCATTCATGGCAAATTCTGCCACATAAACCTCTTGCTTGATCTTCATTTTTTGCACCATTGAGGGGTGTACTTGCCCCACATGCCCAACCACTTGACCATTGAGGTGGACCGCGGCTTGTCGCCCAGGATGTAAATGGGCCAAAGCCGATGGTGTGAAGGTCAATTCACCCGGCACCGCTGCCAACAAGCTCTCGACATCACCTTTGAGGGTGAAAAAGTCGACTTTTTGACCATGAATGCCCCATTGTTCGGGGGCTTGTTGACCGGTTTTCGCCAGCAACAACACATCTTCTTGTTGGATTTCGGTCGACTTGCTGAACACTTTACCCAGTTCGAACAAGGCCAAATCATGGTTTTGGCGGGCCAGATTGGCTTTGATGTTGGCCAATATGCCGGGCAACAAATGCGTGCGCATCACCGCCATGTCTTGATTCAAAGGATTGGCCAAGGCGAACACGTCTTGATCCAAACCCAAGGCAGTCAGTTGTTTCTCACCCACAAATGAATAATTGATCACTTCCTGGTAGGACAAATCACTGAGCTGTTGCTTCAGGTGGCGCCATTGGCGAATGGCTTCAGGAATCACCCGAATGGCATCGGTCGAAGCCAGGCGATGCGCCGGCATCTGATCGTAACCTACCACCCGCACCACTTCTTCGATCAAATCCTCAGCGATGGCCAGGTCAAAACGCCAAGACGGTGAAGTCGCGGTCCAGGTTTGGCCATCGAATTGGTTGTCGATACCCAAAGCAGTCAAGATTTGACTCACTTGTTCGTCAGCCACAGCAAAACCCAGCACTTTGAGCAAGTGATCTCGGGTCAACCGGATGGTTTGTTGTTGGGGAATGTGTGCGGTCTCTTTGGCCACTTTGATCGGTGCCACCTGACCACCACAAATTTCAGTGATCAGCTCAGTGGCCCGGTGCAAGGCACGCTCTTGAAGATCCCAATCCACGCCCCGTTCAAAACGCAAGCCAGATTCGGTGTGGACCCCCAATTTGCGCGATTTACCCATGATGGTGGCGGGATCAAAATAAGCCGCTTCCAGGATGATGTCCTGGGTGGCGGCTGACACCCCGCTGTCCAAGCCACCGATCACCCCGGCCACAGCCAAGGCTTTTTGTTGATCGGCAATGACCAAGAATTCCGGGGTCAAGGTGGCTTCACTTTCATCCAACAACTGCAACTGTTCGCCGTCTTTGGCCATGCGCACCACAATGCCGCCTTCAATCTGATGCAAATCAAAGGCATGCATCGGCTGCCCCAACTCCAACATCACGTAATTGGTCACATCGACCACTGGGTGGATCGAGCGGAGGCCACTGCGGCGCAATTTTTCCTTCATCCACAAAGGCGTAACTTGGGTGTTGTCGATGCCTTTGATGATGCGACTGCCATAGATGGGGCATTGTGCCGGGGCCTGTAAATCAATGTCCATCACCATGTCGGTGGTTTCGGCCACGGCTTGTTCTGCCGGTTCATTCACCGCCAATTGATTCAACGTGGCCACTTCTCGGGCCACCCCGCGCAGACAAAAGCAATCGGCCCGGTTGGGAGTCAAATCCACATCGATGAGCTGGTCAGCCAATTGCATGTAATCACGCAAATCGGCGCCCACCGGCGCATCGGCTGGCAATTCCATGATGCCATCGCTTTCCTGACTGATGCCCAATTCCACTTCTGAACACAGCATGCCATGGGAAACCACACCACGCAATTCAGATTTTTTGATGTTGAACACCTCGCCTGGCGTTTTGCCGGGCAACACCGCACCAATGGTCGATAAGGCGGTTTTCAAACCAACCCGGGCATTGGGCGCACCACAGACAATCTGCAGCTCATCACCACCGGCAGCCACTTGACAGACTTTGAGTTTGTCGGCATTGGGGTGCGGTTCACAGGTTTTGATTTCAGCCACCACCACACCGGTAAATGCACCGGCGGCCGGTTCCACCCCGTCCACTTCCAAGCCCAGCATGGTCAATTGTTCCATCAAGGTCTCGGTGGTGCCGGTGTCAGTCACCCACTCTTGTAACCACTGTTCACTGAATTTCATGGTTTGGCTCCTGCGTCTGAGAATTGTTGTAAAAAGGCCAGGTCGTTTTCAAAGAAGTTGCGCAAGTCCTGCACCCCATAACGCAACATGGCGAATCGCTCAACACCCAAGCCAAACGCGAAGCCGGTGTATTTTTCCGGATCAATGCCACCGGAACGCAGCACATTGGGGTGCACCATGCCACAACCCAACACCTCCAACCAATCAATGCTGCCATCGTCCTTTTTCCATTCCACGTCCACTTCTGCCGACGGTTCAGTGAAAGGGAAGTAAGATGGCCTGAGGCGAATTTGCAAATCGTCTTCAAAAAACGCGTTAACGAATTGATTCAACACCCCTTTCAAGGAAGTGAATGTAACGTCCTCACCAATCACCAAGCCTTCCACCTGATGAAACATCGGGGTATGGGTCTGGTCTGAGTCGCTGCGATACACCTTGCCTGGGGCAATGATTTTGATCGGCGGCTGCATGGTTTTCATGGCCCGAATCTGCACCGGCGAGGTGTGGGTTCGCAACAAGTGGCCGTCGGGAAAATAAAATGTGTCGTGCATGGCCCGGGCCGGATGGTGGGCCGGAAAATTCAAGGCTTCGAAATTGTGGAAATCATCTTCAATTTCTGGCCCGGTCACCACATCAAAACCGACTTGTGAGAACAGGTCGATGATGCGTTGCATGGTGCGGGTCACCGGATGCACACCACCGGCCGCCTGTTGCCGTCCCGGTAAAGTGACGTCGACCGCTTCGGCCATCAGTTTTTGATTCAACTCGGCCTGCATCAGCGTGGTTTTTTTCTCTTGAATGGCGGCAAACAACTGGGTTTTCACTTCATTGATCTGTTGCCCCGCTTGTTTGCGGTCTTCCGGTGGCAGTTGACCCAGTTGTTTCAATTGGGTGGTCACAGTGCCTTTCTGGCCCAGGTAATGGACCCGCACCTCGTCCAGCGCCTGGACGGATTCTGCCTGTTCGATTTGGCCCAAGCCAGCGGCCAAGAGTTGTTTCAAATCACTCACTTTAATTCTCTGTTGATGTCGATTGGGTGTTTTTTGGGTGGTAAAAAAAAGGCAATCAGCGTCACCGCTGATTGCCCTTCAGTGTTGCATTGTCACGGCCTGAAAGGCCAGGTGACATTAAGCCAGTGCTGCTTTGGCTTGTTCCACGACAGCTGCGAAACCTGCTTTGTCGTGAACAGCCATGTCAGCCAGCACTTTGCGATCCAAAGAGATATCAGCTTTTTTCAAGCCGTTGATAAATCGTGAATAGCTCATGCCGTTGTTGCGGGCACCGGCGTTGATGCGGGTGATCCACAAAGCACGAAATGTTCTTTTTCTGGCTTTGCGGTCGCGGTAAGCGTACTGACCGGCTTTGATGACGGCCTGTTTCGCTACGCGGTAAATTTTGCGGCGGGCGTTGTAGTAACCTTTCGCCAGTTTCAGGATTTTTTTGTGTCTTCTGCGTGCTTGGACGCCTCTTTTAACTCTTGCCATGATGTGTCTCCTTTAATTAAGCGTAAGGCAGTAATCTTTTCACTGATGCTTCATCAGCTTCGTGGACCATGCTGGTGCCACGCAGGTTGCGTTTACGTTTGGTACTCATCTTGGTCAAGATGTGACTTCTGAACGCGTGCTTTCTTTTGAAGCCGGACGCGGTCTTACGAAAGCGCTTGGCCGCGCCTTTTTTGGTTTTCATTTTAGGCATGATGCCCTCCTGTATTTATTTATATACTCCAGCAAGTAGCCAATTCAGAGGCAGGCCTCTGCGGCTTTGTTCAACCTTGACTCGCTGGTCAGCTAGTTATTTTTAAGGGATTTAAACCTGTTGTTCCATGCTCACTTGTTGGGCTTGGGCGCCAACAACATGATCATGAATCGACCTTCCATTTTCGCTGGTCGTTGTTCAACAACCACTTCATCCTGTAAATCGTCTTCCAGTCGGTCCAACATGTCCGAACCGATGTCTCTGTGTGCCAATTCACGTCCTCGGAACATGATCGTCACTTTGACCTTGTTTCCTTGGCCAATGAATTTGCGTAAATTTCTGAGCTTGACTTGATAATCCGCTTCTTCGGTGTTGGGTCGAAATTTGACTTCTTTCAACTGCACCTTCTTTTGTTTCTTTTTGGCCAACTGATTTTTCTTGGCCTGTTCAAATTTGAACTTACCATAGTCCATGATTTTACAGACCGGCGGCTGCGCCTTGGGTGAAATTTCCACCAAGTCCAAACCGGCTCCGATGGCCCGATCCATGGCTTCATCTGTTGAAATCACACCAACCTGGTCTCCGTGTTGGTCAATCAGTCTTACTTCAGGAACTCTGATTTGTCGGTTCCTGCGTACTTTGTCATTTTTAGCGATCAGTCAATCCTCCAAACAATTATTTTTTCTCGTCGATTTGTTGCTGCATCAATTGTAGCAGTTCTTCGACGGTCATAGAACCCAGATCTGCACCATCATGTGATCGGACAGTGATGGTGTTGTTTTCCAGCTCTTGATTGCCCACGATGACCAAGTAGTTGGTCTTGTTCAAAGTGTGCTGGCGAATTTTATAGCCGATCTTTTCGTTTCTCAAGTCATAAATCGCTCTAAAACCCTGATTTTTCAACTTTTTGCCCACTTTTTCGGCATATTCCGATTGTTGTCCGGTGATATTCAGCACCGCCACCTGTGTGGGGGCCAACCACAGCGGCATGTTACCGGCATGGTGTTCCAACAAAATACCGATGAATCGTTCAAACGATCCCAGGATGGCGCGGTGCAACATGACTGGGGTCACGCGCTCGCCGTGCTCGTCGATGTAAGTCGCTTCCAGGCGGTTGGGCATGGAGAAATCCACTTGAATGGTGCCACATTGCCACACCCGACCCAGACAGTCTTTCAAGGAAAACTCAATTTTGGGCCCATAAAAAGCGCCTTCACCTGGCAACTCTTCCCACTCAATGCCTTTGGCATCCAGGGCGTCGGCCAAGGCTTTTTCAGATTTGTCCCACACTTCGTCGCTGCCGACGCGTTTTTCAGGCCGGGTGGAAATGCGGTAGATGATGTCGTTAAAGCCAAAATCGGCATACACTTCGTGCAGGAAATCGATGAACTCGGAGACTTCGGCACTGATTTGGTTTTCTTCACAGAAGATGTGCGCGTCGTCTTGCACAAAGCCCCGCACCCGCATCAGGCCATGCAAAGCACCTGAGGGCTCGTTGCGGTGACAAGAACCAAATTCGGCCAGGCGAATGGGCAGATCACGGTAGGATTTGAGGCCTTGGTTGTACACCTGCACGTGGCAGGGACAATTCATCGGCTTCACCGCGAACTGGCGATTCTCGGATTCCACACTGAACATGTCATCGCCAAATTTATCGGCGTGACCGGATTTTTCCCACAGGGTATATTCCACCACCGATGGGGTATTGATTTCCAGGTAATCACGCGCGTTGAGTTTTTTGCGCATGTATTGTTGGATGGATTGATAAATGGACCAACCGCGGTTGTGCCAAAAGACCATGCCCGGGGCTTCTTCCTGGAAATGAAACAGGTCCATTTTCTTGCCCAATTTGCGGTGGTCGCGCTTTTCAGCTTCCTCCAACAAGTGCAGATATTCTTTGAGGTCTTTTTTGTCGTTCCAGGCGGTGCCATAAACCCGCTGCAGCATTTCATTGTTGCTGTCACCCCGCCAGTATGCCCCGGCAATGCTCATCAACTTGAACACTTTGAGTTTGCCGGTGTCTGGCACGTGCGGCCCCCGGCACAGATCGGTGAATTCACCTTGTCGGTACAAAGACAGCACCTCATCTTCGGGGATGTCGCGGATGATCTCGGCCTTGTATTTTTCACCGATGGATTCAAAATAAGCGATGGCCTCGTTGCGCGACATTTCAAAGCGCTCTACTGGCAACTTTTCTTTGACGATTTTTTTCATTTCCGCGGTGATTTTGGCCAAATCATCTTCGTGGAACGGTTCGCGGGTGGCGAAATCATAATAAAAGCCGTTTTCAATCACCGGACCGATGGTAACTTCCACCTTGGGAAACAACCGTTGTACGGCTTGGGCCATGAGGTGGGCGCATGAGTGACGCAGGACTTCCAGGCCGTCTTCCGTATTACCCGTGACGATGGCCAGATCAATGTCTTTGTCCACCAAATAAGACAAATCAACCAACTCGCCATCCACGCGAGCAGCCAGGGCGGCATTGGCCAACCCAGGTCCAATGTCGGCAGCCACATCAGCCACAGACAAAGCCTCTTCGTATTTACGCTGACTGCCGTCAGCCAAAGTCACAGTAATCATGTTCTTTCAGTGGCCCATGTCCAAGCATCTTGTCTTGGCATCGGCCAGCCTCTCGTTTGCGCTAAAAAAGCGCCAAATTATAACATCAAAAACGCCTGCATTAAGCGCATATTTTCAGGTATCTTGCAATCACTTCTGCCACCCCGTATTCCAATGACTCAACGGTCAATGCATGGCCGATGGACACCTCGAGAATGTGGGGAATGGTGAGGAAATCAGCCAGGTTGTGCAAATCCAAATCATGCCCGGCATTCACCCCCAGCCCCAATTCCTGAGCCAACTGGGCGGCGGCCGCGTAACGGGCCAACACCGCCGCATGCTCACCTTGGGCATGGGCCAGGGCGTACGATTCGGTGTACAGTTCAATGCGGTCCACACCGGTGGTGCCAGCCAAGCGGATTTGGTCTTCTTGCGGGTCCAAAAACAGAGAACTGCGCACCCCCAAGGATTTCAGTTCAGCGGCCAACTCGGTGACCCAGGCCAAATGCTGGGTCAAATCCCAACCGTGATCGGAAGTCAATTGGTCCGGCGCATCGGGCACCAAGGTGCATTGGTCGGGGCAGGTTTCGGCGATCAGGGCCATGAATTCAGCCGAGGGGTAACCTTCCACATTGAATTCCACCGCCGGATGCTGCCGACACAATTCGGCCAAATCGCGGGTGTCCTGGCGGGTGGCGTGGCGTTCATCCTGGCGCGGATGCACGGTCAAACCATGCACCTGCAAACCGATCAATTTTTCGGCATAAGCCAGCACATTGGGGTAATCACGGCCCCTGGAATTGCGAAGCAAAGCAATTTTATTCAAATTGACACTGAGCGCGGTCATCGGCGTGTTCCATACAAAACAGCCATTTTACCCGATGCGTCAGGACAAATAAATCACTGTCAAAGACCATCGCAGCCACCACAACACGAAGGAGCAGCAGGCCAAGCCAAGAAAAAGTTCGGGATTTTGCGGGACCAGAATAAAGCAAGGGCAATACAGAGAGAAAACGTCAACCCACAAAACTCTGTATCACCCCGCTGGTGTAGGCAAATAAATAACCCACTATTTGGAGATAAATTTGACCTCCCCCTGTTCGATTCACATATTGCGAAATGAGATAAAACTGATGTGTCAACGGACAGGTTGAGATGAATTTTACAACAATCGGCACACATGATAATATTGCGTACAAATATGCGCGCAAAATTTTATGAACACTGAAAAAAGACACCTGGTGCAGCTGCAAAAAGCCTTGATACCAGTGAGTAAAATGGTGATAAAATTCGGTTTACAGTGCCAAGAATTCAAAGCCAACATCCAAAAAGCCTACATCAAAGCCGCCGAAGAATTGTTGCAGGAGGCCGACCTCAAGCCCACCATCCAGGCCATCGCCGTCAAAACTGGCATTGACCGCCGGGCGATCGCTGAATTCAATCGCGAAAACGGCAGCAGCAATGCGGTGCTGAACAAGATGGACCTGGTGATATTGGCCTTGCAACATGCCAAACAAACCAGCAACCAACTGACCCACGCCAGCCTCACCACCTTGATCGACAACATCTACGGCAACCACATCCGAGCCCGCGCGGTGATCAATGAGCTGCTGAGCAATCAATTGATTGAAAAAAAGGACAATCAATACACCATTGCCCGGTCATTGAATCAACAACTGATCAAACAAGCCAATTTGGCCGAAGAAGTGGACGTCACCACCAAACGGCTGTTCCAAACATTTTATAAGAAGATGTTTGCCACCAGTCAGCAACAACACCTGAATCAGGCCTCGATCTACTCCAGCAAGATACCGCACAGCCGACATGATGAAGTGAACCGCTTGATCGACCGTAAAATGCGGGCTTTTCAGGCGGAAATGAAAACCTTGCTGCAAGAACACGAAACCAAGGTGCCTGAAGGCACTTATGCCAACATTGGCTTTTCACAATTTCAATTTGATTCCACCGAGTAAACGGCGGGTTCACAAGGCGCGGCTGAGGCCCGCTTTGATCATGACCAAGCGTTGGTCCACTTGATCAATCTCCAGCACCGACTGCATGAAATCCGGTTCGAACTTAAAATAGGTGAACACTTGGTAACTGAAGGCCTCGGCACTGAGTTGTTGCCAGGCATCGGCCATCACTATGGCATGCAGTTCGGCATTGGCATGCTCGCTGATGCGGGCCACCATGGACTGACAATCGGCCAGCAAAGCCGCCAGTTCGGTGTCATTCAAAGCCGGCAACTGGTCATTGACTGCTTCACAGCGCACGATTTGGAACGGCACCTGCTGCACGGTTGCCAATTTGCGCAGTCGTTGGGTGAATTGCACCGCCACGTGCAAGCGGCCATCGGCGGTGGTTTCTAACAATTGACAAGGGCCAGCTGAAAACACCTCATGGGATTCATAACTTTGAAGGTTGCTGTTCAGGTCGGCGGTGGACTTGGCCCGTTGTTGGTTGCCAGCCGATCCCTCAATGGCTTTCTTGGTGTGGGAGACGGCCAACAGCAAATCATGTTCCAAACAATGCTTTATCATGGCCCGATAACGGGGCTCAAACACATGCAATGGCGCCAAAGTGCCCGGAAAAGCAACCATACCCGGAATGGGAAACAGGGCGGCTTCAATGGCAGGTTCAGACTTCATAAGCGGTCAACAAGCAAAGCCTTTATCATAGGCACGGTGCCGCCAACATCATGTGAAATCCAGGCGGGTCTGTTCACAACTCCGTGCGCAAACGCAACAACTCGGGGAAAAAAGTCAACTCCAAGGCTTTTTTCAAAAAACTCACGCCAGACGAACCACCGGTGCCGGACTTGAAGCCGATGATGCGTTCCACCGTTTTCATGTGGCGAAAGCGCCATTGTTGGAACGACTGTTCCACATCCACCAACTGTTCGCACAAAGCATACATGGCCCAATGCTGATCGGGTCGTTGGTAAATTTCCACCAACACCGCCATCAACGCCTCATTAAACACATGGGGTTGGCGCAAATCCCGCTGCACCAGATCCTTGGGAACGGCATAGCCTTCGTCATACAAATGCTTGATGAACACGTCGTAGATGCTGGGAGACTGCAACACCTGCTCCAACACTTTTCTGGATTCAGATCCCTCGGGAAACACCTTGATCAATTTTTCATTCTTGTTGCCCAACAGAAATTCCACCTGTCGGTAGTGCACCGATTGAAAACCAGAGGCATTGCCCAACACATGGCGGAACTGCATGTACTCGCTGGGTGTCAGGGTCTCCAACACCGCCCACTGTTCAAATAACTGCTTTTGGATCTGCTTGATGCGGGCGAGGATTTTTGAAGCCCGACCCAAGCGTTTGATTTGCACACAATGAATCGCTTCATTCAATTCATGGATGATCAGCTTCAGCCACAATTCTGAAGTTTGGTGTTGGATGATGAACAGCATTTCATCGTGATGCGGCGGGTCACTGACCGGCTTTTGCGCGGCGAATAAGGTGTCCAAACACAAGTAACCACCATAGTTATTGCGCTCTGACACATCCAGCTTAATCCCCTCTTCCAATTTTCTGATGTTTTTCTTGATACCCATGGGTTCAAAGTTGTTTTTATGGAATGGGGCATTTTACCCGGTTTGGCCCACTGGCAGAAGAAAATAAGCCAAGAATATCGCGCCGTAGATATTTATAAAAATGTCACATTCCTATATAATATCGGCCGCTTAGCCTGTGGATCCAAATCAGGTTAATCACAATCATGGGTGACACTTTGACAGCAGACCACGGTTTCGACCTGATCGACCTGGAACACTTCTGCCGGTCCTCCATCTGCATGCCAACTGGAAAATTTGTCTGAACCACCTTAAACCCGGTTCAACCAGCGCATGCCCGACACCCTTAGCTAACTTTTTTCGGAGAGTGAAATTGACCACAGTTGCATCATTTAATATTGATTACCTGCAATACCTGACTCCCAATGGTGAATTGGTCGGTGATAAAAAACCCGCCATTGCCGCCGATTTTGAACACCTCAAATCCATCTATGAATTGATGGTTTTGACCCGCACCTTCGATGCCAAAGCTGTGGCGTTGCAAAGAACCGGTAAATTGGGTACCTATGCCTCTTGTTTGGGCCACGAAGCGGTCCACATCGGCATCGGGGCGGCGATGCAAGAAGCCGACGTGTTTGCCCCCATGTATCGAGAGTACGGTGCTCAGTTCTACCGCGGTGTTAAATTATCGGAAGTGTTGCTTTACTGGGGTGGTGACGAGCGCGGCAGTGACTTTTCGGGCCCGGCCCATGATTTTCCTTGGTGTGTGCCGATTGCCACCCAATGCACCCATGCGGCAGGTGCCGCCTTGGCTTTCAAACTGCGTGGCGAAAAACGGGCAGCGGTTTCGGTGGTCGGTGACGGTGGCAGCTCCAAAGGTGATTTTCTGGAAGCCATCAATGCAGCCAGTGCGTTCCAATTGCCCATGGTGTTGATGATTGTCAACAACCAATGGGCCATCTCCGTGCCCCGCAAGAAACAAAGCCAGGGCCGCACCCTGGCCCAAAAAGGCTTGGCCGGTGGCCTGCCATCAATCCAAGTCGACGGCAATGATTACATCGCCGTTTACACCGCCGTTAAAGCGGCTTTGAAACGCGCCTATGAAGGCAAGGGCGCCTCGGTGATCGAGGCCATCACCTACCGCTTGAGTGACCACACCACGGCCGATGACGCGTCACGCTATCGCCCAGATGACGAGGTGGAAAATGCCAAACAGTTTGAACCCATCAAACGCATGCGCAAGTACCTGACCAGTCAAGGCCAGTGGAATGAACAACTGGAAAACCAATTGATCAACACCTGTAAAGTGGAAGTCGATGCCGCGGTCGAAGAATACCTCAACGCATCGCAATTATCCGTGGCTGACATGTTTGATCACATGTACGCAGAAATTCCCCACGATTTGGCAGAACAAAAAGCCTATGCGCAGGCAATGGAGGAGAAGTCCAATGGCTAAAGTGACGATGGTAGAAGCGGTGACAATGGCACTGGCCCATGAATTGGAACACGACCAAGACGTGGTGGTGTTGGGTGAAGACGTGGGCATCAACGGCGGGGTGTTCCGCGCCACCAATGGTTTGGCCCAACGATTTGGTGAAGACCGGGTGATCGATACACCGCTGGCCGAAGCGATGATCGCAGGCATGACGGTGGGCATGGCCACCCAAGGCATGAAGCCTGTAGCTGAGGCCCAATTCATGGGGTTCATCTTTCCCATGTTTGAACACATTGTGTGTCATGCGGCCCGCATGCGCAACCGCACCCGCGGCCGCCTGACCTGTCCCCTGGTGATCCGCGCCCCATATGGCGGTGGCATTCACGCCCCCGAACACCACTCAGAAAGCATTGAAGCGATGTTTGCCCACACGCCGGGCATCAAAGTGGTGATCCCTTCTTCGCCTTCGCGGGCTTATGGCCTGCTGTTGGCAGCCATCCGCAGCCCCGACCCGGTGTTGTTCTTTGAACCCAAACGGGTTTACCACTTGAACAAAGAAGAAGTGGAAGACGATGGCGAAGAGTACCCATTGGACATGTGTTTCGTGATTCGCGAAGGCACCGACGTGACCCTGGTCACGTGGGGGGCGATGATGAAAGAAACCATCGAGGCCGCAGATGCGCTGGCCAAACAAGGCATTTCGGCAGAAATCATCGATGTGGCCACCATCAGCCCACTGGACATGGACACCATCCATGAATCGGTGGCCAAAACCGGCCGCTGTGTGATCATCCAGGAAGCAGCCAAGCACTGCTCCTTGTCATCCGAAATCGCCGCCAACCTGGCCGATCAAGGGCTGTATGACCTGCATGCCCCGGTCAAACGGGTGACCGGTTATGATGTGGTTATGCCGCTGTTCAAGTTGGAAAAGAAATACATGCCATCGGTTGATAGAATACTAGACAAAGTTCACCAAGTTTTGGAGGTTTCATGAGTATATTTAATTTGCCTGATTTGGGCGAAGGTTTGCCAGATGCAGAGATTGTCGAATGGCACGTCAAAGTGGGTGACACGGTCGAGGTCGACCAACCCATGGTTTCCATGGAAACCGCCAAAGCCGTGGTTGATGTACCGGTCCCCATGGCCGGGGTGGTGACCAAACTGTATGGTGAGCCAGGCGATGTGATCGACACCGGATCACCGTTGATTGCGTTTGACACCGGTGACGGCAGTGCCGCAGAGCCCGTAGCGGCTAATGACGACGTGGACACGCCGGCCAAATTGCGGGCCGAAGCCGAGCAGGTGTTGATGGAATTGGATCAAGACGGTGACGCACCTGCGGCCAAAGAAGAAGCCATCGGCACCGTGGTTGGCCAAATGGAATCTTCTGATGCAGTGGTCGACAGCATGACCGACTTCGGAGGCAAAAAAGCCGCGCCTGCGGTGCGTGCCTTGGCGAAAAAACTGGGTGTGGACTTGAGCACCGTTGAAGCCACTGGCTCAGGTGGGGTAATCCGTCCCTCAGACGTCAAAGCCGCCGCAGCCAATCCCAAACCAGCGGCCAAGCCCACAGCCAAAGTGGCATCGGCACCAGCCGCCAAGCCCGCACCGGCCACCAATGCGCCGACCAAGCCAGCCGCCCCCGCCCCCTCTCAAGTGGTGGTCGACGACAATTGGCAGCAAATCAAAGGGTCTCGCCGCACCATGGCACGGGTGATGCAAAATTCACATGCCAACGTGGTCCCCACCACCATCATGGACGATGCCGACATCAACAACTGGCAACCCGGCGAAGACATCACCGCCCGCTTGATCCGTTCGCTGGTGGTGGCAGCCCAAGCGGAACCCACTTTGAATGCCTGGTTTGATGGGGAAAAATTGTCGCGTCGTTTGATCAGCCATGTCGATGTGGGCATTGCGGTGGACACCGAAGACGGTTTGTTCGTCCCCACCATGCGCAATTGCGATGCCATGGGCCCTGAGGACGTGCGTCAAGCCATGAACCACATCAAGGACCAAGTCAAATCACGCAGCATACCACCGGAAGACATGAAAGATTACACCATCATGTTGTCCAATTTCGGGGTGTATGCCGGTCGCTACGCCACGCCTGTGATCACCCCACCTTGTGTGGCCATCATCGCCGCGGGCAAATTGCGCCATGATGTGGTTCCGGTGTTGGGCGGTATGGAAGCCCATCGCATCATTCCTTTGTCATTGACCTTCGACCACCGGGCAGTGACCGGCGGTGAAGCAGCCCGATTCTTGGCTGCCATGATCAAAGACCTAAACCGAAGTCGATGAAGGCGTTAAAATTTTATTAACACCGTGTGAAAACGCTCAATATGAAAATATTGGGCGTTTTTTTTGTAATAAATTTTATTGTCGGTGGTCACCTCTGTGTGCTTATAATAATGTCAGAAAATCAGGGGCAGTGAGGCACCTCTCCGGGGTTCCTGGCTCTGTTGTTTTTCTGATTAAGTATGTGTTTTATCTATTAATTCATTCCCTCGGAGGAAATATTTATGAAAAACTTTAAATTAAAACCTGTTAATGCAGCCATCGCAGCGGCCGTAACAGTCGTGGGCGCCGGTGCTTTGATGAGTGGATCAGAGAATCCATTCGGACAAACCGATCTGGCCGACGGTTACCAAAATGCCGATGGACGCATTGCCAAAGCCGATGGGTCTGGAGAAGGCAAATGTGGCGAAGGAAAATGCGGCGGTGACGACAAGAAAGGCGAAGGCAAATGCGGCGAAGGCAAATGCGGCGAAGGCAAATGCGGCGGCGACAAAAAAGCCGAAGGCAAATGCGGTGAAGGCAAATGCGGCGGCGACAAAAAAGCCGAAGGCAAATGCGGTGAAGGCAAATGCGGCGGCGACAAAAAAGCCGAAGGCAAATGCGGTG
>NZ_JAIOUV010000008.1 GCF_019931145.1 Marinicella meishanensis
CCTGTACCGGTGTGGAAACCGATGCCACCGTAACCATTCCTGGTTACGTTTGTGGCGCTGAGGCCGGTAACGAAGTGACTTGTACCGCCACCGCCGGCCAAAACGGCGTCGATGGTGATGAACAAGCCACCGTCACCGATGCCGCGGGCAATGCCAGCATGGCCAATGCCTTCTTTACTTTGGATGACACCCCTCCAGCCGCGGCTGTGTGTGTGGTCAGCCCCAATCCAGCCAATGACGGCACCGCTTTGACCGCGACTTGTACCGGTGTAGAGACCGGCGCCACCGTGTCAATCCCCAACTACGTGTGTGGGGCCGAAGCGGGTAACCAAGTGATCTGTACCGCCACCGCAGGTGCAGGCGGCGTGACTGGCGATGAAACCGCCACCACCACCGACACCGCCGGTAACAGTGCGACATCGAACGTGCCATTCACTTTGGACAACACGCCACCGGCGGTTCCGGTCTGTACCGTGACTCCCGATCCGGCCAACAATGGCACCGCCCTGACCGCCACCTGTACCGGCGTGGAAACCGGGGCGACATTAACCATCCCAGGTTATGTCTGTGGCGCCGAAGCAGGCAACGCTGTGATTTGTACAGCCACGGCGGGCCAAAACGGTGTGGATGGTGATGAACAAGCCACCGTCACCGATCAAGCGGGTAATGCCAGCGTGGCCGATGCCTTCTTCACTTTGGACAACACACCACCGACTGCGGCTGTGTGTGTGGTCAGTCCCAACCCAGCCAATGACGGCACCGCCCTCACCGCGACTTGTACCGGTGTAGAGACCGGCGCCACCGTCTCGATCCCCAACTACGTGTGTGGGGCCGAAGCCGGCAACCAAGTGATTTGTAACGCCACCGCAGGCGCAGGCGGCGTGACTGGCGATGAAACCGCCACCACCACCGACACCGCTGGCAACAGCGCCACATCGAACGTGCCGTTCACTTTGGACAACACGCCACCGACCATTGGTACTTGTACCGTGACCCCAGACCCGGCCAACAACGGCACCGTGGTCACCGCCAATTGTACTGGCGTGGAAGCCGGTGCCACCTTGACCATCCCGGGCTATGTTTGTAGTGATGGCGGCGGTGGTAACTGGTCTTGTACCGGCACCGTGGGTGTCTCCGGCGTGGACGGCGATGAAACCGCCACCGCCACCGATGCGGCCGGCAATACCGCCACCACCCCAGCCAACTTCACCCTGGACAACACGCCACCGGCTGTCCCAGTCTGTACCGTGTCTCCTGATCCAGCCAACAACGGCACCGCCTTGACTGCGACCTGTACGGGCGTGGAAACCGGGGCAACCTTAACCATTCCAGGTTATGTCTGTGGCGCCGAAACCGGCAATGAAGTGACCTGTACCGCCACCGCAGGCCAGAATGGCGTGGATGGTGATGAGCAAGCCACCGTTACTGATGACGCTGGTAACACCAGTGTGGCTGATGCCTTCTTCACCCTGGACAACACCCCTCCGGCAGTTCCGGTCTGTACCGTGTCTCCTGATCCAGCCAACAACGGCACCGCCTTGACCGCCACCTGTACCGGCGTGGAAACCGGTGCCACCGTGACCATTCCTGGTTACGTTTGTGGCGCTGAGGCCGGTAACGAAGTGACTTGTACCGCCACTGCTGGCCAAAACGGCGTGGATGGTGATGAACAAGCCACCGTCACCGATGCCGCCGGTAATGCCAGCGTGGCCGATGCCTCCTTCATTTTGGACAACACCCCACCGGCTGCCGCTGTGTGTGTGGTCAGCCCCAACCCAGCCAATGACGGCACCGCTTTGACCGCGACTTGTACCGGTGTAGAGACCGGCGCCACCGTGTCAATCCCCAACTACGTCTGTGGGGCCGAAGCGGGTAACCAAGTGACCTGTACCGCCACCGCAGGTGCAGGCGGCGTGACTGGCGATGAAACCGCCACCACCACCGACACCGCCGGTAACAGTGCGACATCGAACGTGCCATTCACTTTGGACAACACGCCACCGGCGGTTCCGGTCTGTACCGTGACCCCTGATCCGGCCAACAATGGCACCGCCCTGACCGCCACCTGTACTGGCGTGGAATCCGATGCGGTCGTCACCATCCCCGGTTACGTGTGTGGTGCTGAGTCAGGCAATGAAGTGACTTGTACCGCCACCGCCGGCCAAAACGGCGTGGATGGCGATGAACAAGCCACCGTCACCGATCAAGCGGGTAATGCCAGCGTGGCCGATGCCTTCTTCACCCTGGACAACACCCCGCCAACCATTGGCACCTGTACCGTGACCCCTGACCCAGCCAACAACGGCACCGCTTTGACTGCCACCTGTACCGGCGTGGAAACCGATGCCGTGGTGACCATTCCTGGTTACGTCTGTGGCGCCGAGTCAGGCAATCAAGTGATTTGTACGGCCACCGCTGGACAAAACGGCGTGGATGGCGATGAAACCGCCACCGCCACCGATGCCGCTGGCAACACCGCCACCACCCCAGCACCTTTCGTGTTGGACAACGTGGCCCCACCGGCCCCAGTGATCAATGCCCCAACCAATGGCGATCCGGTGACTGGTACCGGTGAACCCGGTGCCACCGTCACCGTCACCACCCCTTCTGGGGCCACCTGTACCGCCGTGGTGCAGTTGGACGGCACCTGGTCTTGTTCCTTGTTCCCCACCCCAGTGGATGGTGAGGACATCACCGCCACCCAAGAAGATGAAGCAGGCAACACCTCACCACCAACCACGGTGGTCGGTGGCATTGACCTGACCGCACCTTCGGCACCGGTGATCAACCCCGTGGTTGAAAACACCGACCCCATCACCGGTACCGCTGAGCCATTCACCGTCATCAACCTCACCGGTGTGAGCTGTGACAATGATCCGGTGATCACCAACGCCAGCGGCGTGTGGACTTGTGTCACCAGCACATCCTTGCCATTGACCCCAGGTGATTTGATTGTGGCCACCGCCACCGATGCGGCCGGTAATGTGTCACAACCAGCCAGCACCACGGTGGGCAATTCAGCCACCCAATCGGTGGCCCCCACCGTTAATCCGGTGCCCAATGGCGCCACTGAGATCACCGGTACCGCGGTACCGGGTTCGACCATTGATGTGGATGGCATCACCTGCAGCAATGCACCGGTCACAGCCAATGCCAGTGGTGATTGGATCTGTTTGTCACCCAACCCCGTGCCAGTGACCGATGACATCATCATGGTCACCGCCACCCAAAGTGGTTTGTTGGAAAGTCCACCGGTCTCAACCACCGTGTATGATCCAGGCACCACCGCCCCACCCGCGCCACAAGTGAACCCCACCGATGGTGATCCGGTCTCCGGCACCACCATCCCCAATGGGGACATCACGGTGTTGGACGATTTGGGCAATGTGTTGTGTACCACCACCGCCGATGCCGCCGGCAATTTCTCTTGTTCACCAGTGTTTCCATTGCCTGCACACAATGATGTGTTGAGTGTGATCGTCACCGACAGCAACGGCAACTCGTCGTTGCCCACCCAAGTGGTGGTTGATTCGCAAGCACCGACTGCTCCGGTGTGTACCGTGAGTCCGGATCCGGCCAACACCGGCACCGCCCTGACCGCCACCTGTACCGGTGTGGAAACCGATGCCACCGTAACCATTCCTGGTTACGTTTGTGGCGCTGAGGCCGGTAACGAAGTGACTTGTACCGCCACTGCTGGCCAAAACGGCGTCGATGGTGATGAACAAGCCACCATCACTGACATCGTTGGCAACAGCAACACCGCTGACGTGTTCTTCACCTTGGACGACACCCCACCGGCAGTACCGGTGTGTACCGTGGTACCTGACCCAGCCAGCACTGGCACCGCTTTGACCGCCACTTGTACCGGTGTGGAAACCGATGCGGTGGTGACCATTCCGGGTTATGTCTGCGGCGCCGAAGCCGGCAATGAAGTGGTGTGTACCGCCACCGCCGGCCAAAACGGCGTGGATGGCGATGAACAAGCCACCATCACCGACTTGGCGGGCAATGCCAGCAACGCCAATGTGTTCTTCACTTTGGATGACACCCCACCAGTGGCTGGGGCCATCACCTCAATCAGTGATGACACCGGTGTCAGCAACACCGACTTCATCACCAATGACAACACCTTGTTGATCAATGGCACCGCGGAAGCCGGCGCCAGCGTGGAAGTGTTCGTCGATGGCCTGTCCATTGGCACCACCACCGCCGATGGCAGTGGCAATTGGACCTTTGACTACACCGGCACCACCTTGGTTGATGGCGATTATGACTTCAGTGTGGTGGTGACTGACGGCGCCGGCAATGTGTCGCCGCCTTCAGCCGATCAAACCGTTCGCATTGACACCGTGGCCCCAACAGCTGCCAGCATCACTTCGGTGTCTGACGACAATGGCGTCAGCAACAATGACTTCATCACCAATGACAACACCTTGTTGATCAATGGCACCGCGGAATCTGGCGCCACCGTTGAAGTGTTCCTCGATGGCCTGTCGATTGGCACCACCACCGCCGATGGCACCGGTGCTTGGACTTTCGATTACACCGGGACGGTTTTGGCCAATGGCGATTATGTGTTGACCGCTGGGGTCACCGACGCCGCAGGCAATGCCGGCCCTGCCTCTGCACCACAAGCGTTGACCATCGATGCCAGTGCCCCGGCTGCGCCGGTTTGTGTGGTCAGTCCAGACCCCGCCAGCACCGGTACCGCTTTGACGGCCACCTGTACGGGCGTGGAAACCGATGCCGTGGTGACCATCCCAGGCTACGTCTGTGGCGCCGAGTCAGGCAATGAAGTGACTTGTACCGCCACTGCCGGACAAAATGGCGTGGATGGTGATGAACAAGCCACCATCACCGATGTGGCTGGCAACAGCAACAATGCCGATGCCTTCTTCACGTTGGACGACACCCCACCGGCGGCACCGGTGTGTGTGGTCACGCCCAACCCGGCCAATGACGGCACCGCCTTGACCGCCACCTGTACCGGCGTGGAAACCGATGCCACGGTGACCATCCCCAACTACGTGTGCGGCACCGAGTCGGGCAATCAAGTGATTTGTACCGGCACCGCAGGACCGGGCGGCGTGACTGGCGATGAAACCGCCACCATCACCGATTTGGCGGGTAACAACAACACCACCATCGTGGCCTTCACCTTGGACAACACCCCGCCGGTAGCCCCGGTTTGTATCGTGTCGCCCAACCCAGCCAATGACGGCACCGCCCTCACCGCCACCTGTACTGGCGTGGAGAGCAATGCCACAGTGACCATTCCCAATTACGTGTGTGGCACCGAAGCAGGTAATCAGGTGATTTGTACTGGCACCGCAGGACCGGGCGGCGTGACCGGCGATGAAACCGCCACCATCACCGATCTGGCGGGTAACAGCAACACCACCATCGCGGCCTTCACCCTGGACAATGTGGCACCGGCCACCCCGATCATCACTGCACCTGTGGATGGCACCACCATCAATGATGCCACGCCACTGGTGGTGGGTACCGGGGAACCCGATGCCATCATCACGGTGACCGGCCCCAGTGGTGAAAGTTGTACCACCACGGTGGATGTCAGTGGCAATTGGTCATGCACCTTGAGCCCGGCATTGGCCGATGGCAGCAACCTGATCACCGCCATCGCCGCCGATGAAGCCGGTAATGAGTCCGGTACCGACAGCGTCACAGTCACCATCATTGCTGGACAAGCTTATGATTTGTTGATCAATGCTCCGGCTGAGTTGGTCACCACCGAGATGGGCGGCACCGACACCTTTGAAGTGTCCTTGCCTCTGACCCCAACGGCCAACGTGACAGTCAATTTTTCCAGCAGCGACTTGACTGAAGGTACGGTGGCTCCAGGCTCAGTGACGTTCACCCCGAGCAATTGGGACCAACCCGTGACCATCACCGTCACCGGGGTGGATGATGTGGACTACGATTTGGATCAGAATTACCAGATCATCACCTCGGCCTTGTCATCCGGTGACAGCAACTATGACGGGGTGAACCCAGTTGATCTGGATGCGGTGAACATCGATGACGATGAAAGCCCGAACTTGACGGCCTTCATCACCAACTGTGTGGCTGGTGTGCAACCTGATGAAGCCATGTTGTATGAACTGTACATCACCAACACGGGTAACAAAGACATCGTGGGCGCCACCGTGACAACGGTGATGGGCAATCAAGTCAGCACGCCCACATGGGTCTGTCAAGGTGTGAATTGTGATGCCACCAGCGGATCCAATGACATCAACCAGACTGTGGATTTACCGGTCGGGGCAGAAATCGTGTATTTGATTGACACCAATGTGACCGGGCCATTGATGTCATTCATTGACGTGGAAGGCGCCGTGGCCATGCCAGTCAGTGAAACCGATGTCGACCCCAGTGACAATGTGGCATTTGACAGTGATTTGATCTACCAATTCATCTTCAAAAACAGCTTCGAATGTGTGGCACCTGGTACCGTGCAATCAACCAAGGCGTTGTTTGACTCGTTGCAGAAGTAAGCTGTTTTGTGTCTGAACAAGGCCGGTCATCTTGACCGGCCTTTTTTTGTCAGAAAGGCAGTCAGCCGACTGCTCGATGGATCTCAGGCAAATTGATTAAGGAGCCAGGCGATCAATGCGCCATTCATCGCCATCCTGTTGATACAAGAAGCGGTCGTGTAAGCGATTGGCTCGGCCCTGCCAAAATTCATAACTGACTGGCTTGATGCGGTAGCCACCCCAAGCATCAGGCAAAGGAATGGTGCCGGCTTTGAATTTCTCTTTCATTTGTCGCAGCATGGTTTGCAACACCGAACGGCCTGAAATGACCTGGCTTTGTTCCGAAATCCAAGCCCCCAGTTGAGAACCCCGGGGTCGTGAGGTGAAGTATTTGAAAGACTCTTGTTTGGAAATTTTTTCCACCGGACCTGAAATCCGCACCTGGCGTTCCAAGTCATACCAGGGAAACAACACCGAGGCCTGTGGGTTGTCGGCCAATTCATTGGCTTTGGCACTGCGGTAGTTGGTGAAAAACACGAAGCCTTGTTGATCAAAAATTTTCAACAGAACGGTCCGCACTTGTGGCATGCCATCAGGTCTGACGGTGGCCAGGCACATGGCATTGACTTCTTTGATTTCAGCGGTCCTGGCTTGTTCAAACCACAGGGAAAATTGCGCCAAGGGGTCTCTCTTTAAGTCTTTTCTGCTGAGCCCCGATTGGGTGTATTCTTTTCTGATGGCACCGATGTCCATGTTAACCTCGTTTCAGTTTTCGCCAATGATACAACGCCAACAACAAAAACAACAACGGCAAAACCAATAACATCAATGCCGCAAAGGACAACACCTCTTGCGGCGTCAGCAACAACTGGGTTTGGCCGTGCCCAATGCTGGGCAAATCGATGCGGTCATCGTGTAACAACAACCAGTCCAACAAACGAAATGACATTTCCAGGTTGCCACCATCATACAGGTGTTCATCGCTCAAAAAATCAATGTCACCCACCACCAGCAAGCGGCTGTTGCCCAGCTGCCCGGTGGCCGCCAGGGTTTGGCCTTGTTCATTTTGCCAGAGGCTTTGGTTGGCCGTCTCAAAGGGCATGGCACCCACCAAATTCAGCGGCCGATCAAAGGCTTCGTTCAATGGATGGGCTGGAAAATGCTTGATCACCAGCGACCCTTGGTGGTAACCGTCGGTGGGCATGACATCGAACATCAAAGCCAAATTGGGTTGGGCTTGGATGGTGGTGGGATCGGCCAGCCACAGCAAGCTGATGCCTTGATTGAATTGTTGTTCCAACCATGTCACGGCGGTGTCATCCAGGGTCTGAGCGGGTGCCGGCAAAACCACCAATTGGGTTTGGGCAGGCAACTGTAAACTCGGGTTCCAGGACAACACGGCGGCTGGATAATTGGCCGCAGCCATGGCATTCAGCCACGCATTCAGGCTGCCAGCCTGACCCGGATTGAAGGACCGGCCGCCCACCTGATCCAACAGCACCACCCATCGATCTTGGGGCTGATCCAGCTGTTTCAGGCCGTTGAAAAAAGCTTCATAAGACAAAGTCGACAGTTTGAAAGATTGATCGCCGTCGCGAATCACCATTTCCCCTTGTTGGGTGATGTTGAGCTGTTGGACCCAGTCTTGGTGTTGGCTGGGATCCAGAAAATTCACTTCAACCCGGGGCAATACCGCCAGCAATGGCTGCAAGAAATTTCCCACCAAACTGGCTGCAGCAGAATCCGGCAAGGCAAAAACATCAATGACCAACTCATCTTGTTGCGCCAATACTTGCTGGGCTGACGGGGGGATCAAATCGGCGTATGCATGCTGCGGATGCCAATTGGGCAACCATCGGGCCGCGCCATAAACCAGTACCAACCACACCACCAGTACCCAATAGCGAATCACAACTGCCGCCTCAAGCGAGTGACTTGGTGGCCCGCCAACCACAGCAGCACCCAGCTGCCCAAGCCAAAATACAACACCGAACTCAAGCCCACTTCGGCGGCCATGAACCACTGCAAATGATGGGCTGGTGACATCAGAACCAACCAGTTGATGCCATATTCATCGCCCACCCCGGGGCCACCCAATATCCACAGCATCACAAACACCACCGCATTCAATAACACGGCAGTACCGGCTTGTTGACAATGGCTGGACAGCAACAAACCCAAGGCTGTGAACCAGCACAACAGCAACACCATGCCCAACACCCCACAAGCCACTTGTAACCAATCCACCGCGCCGCCCACCTGCAGCAATGCGGTCATCACCAGCACGTGCAACAAGACAAAAGCCAACACCCCAGATTGGGCTTTGAATTTATTCCAGATCAGGGCATGATCGCTGCTGCGGTTGATCAACAAGTACCACAGGGTTTGTTGCGATCGTTCTTTGGCGATGGCCAGACCGCTGGTATAAGCCACCAACAACAGACTCAATTTGACCACCATCAACATCATGGGCACCCACAGGTTTTGGGTGATGGTTGGTGGATTGGGCAGTTGCACCAAGGCCGACTGTAAACTGTTGTAGCGGTCAATCATCTGCCAGCCCATCCAGGCCATCAAAAAGCTCAACACCGCCAGCATCAACCAAGTGCCTGGCGCGCGAAAAATCAGCTTGCGGTCCTTGCTGCTCGGATTCACCAGCCACCCCCCACTTGGGTTGGGGACTGATGGTCCACAGACACGGCATGGAATTGTTGCATGACCCCTTGGTACAGTTCATTGAACGGTTGCTCTTGGTGGTAAGCTGCGGCATGCAACACGCGGCCCCGATGCATCACCACGACCCAATCGGCCATGGCTTCGGCTTCATGCATGATGTGGGTGGCCATCACCACCGTTTGCGCTTGACGCCAATTGGCCACCTGCTGTTTGAACAACATCATGACCTCGGGGTCCATGCCATTCATCGGTTCATCCAGCAGCAGCAACCCGGCTTGAGACAGGGTCAATTGGGCCATGGACAAGCGTTGTCGAAAACCCAACGACAGATGGGCCGTTAATTTGTTTGCCTCAGCCTGTAACTGCCAGGCACTGAGGACCTCATCGATCGAGGTGGTTGGGGTCATGGCAGATTGATCCGCCACGAATTGCAACTGTTCAGTCACCGTCAAGTGTGGATAAAAAACCGCCGGTTCCGGCATCAAAAACGCCCCACCGGAATCACTCATTGAACCAGACCCAGAGTCGGGTTGACTGATGCCAGCCAACACCCGCAACAAAGAGGACTTGCCGGCACCATTGGCCCCCAGCAAAACCGTGATGCCAGGAGTCGGTAATTCCACCGTCACATCATCCAAGATTTTTTGTCCAGAACGGGTCAAATTTATTTGTTTTAATTTCAACTGCTTGGAAAATTCAGTGGCTTTATCCATACGTCAGGGTACGTGTTTTTCTCTGGCTATTGTCAATTGATTTCATTATAGTGAGCATTCCCGATAAAACAAACCTCTAATTATGAATCAATTTTTGGCATTTCTGGAAACCGGTCTGTTGGATTTTTCAGCCTGGCAAATGGTGCTCTATACCTTCATTGTGGTGCAAGTCACGCTGTCAGGCGTCAGCTTGTATCTGCACCGGGAACAAACCCACCGTGGTATCCAAATGCACCCGGTGTTGCAACACTTCTACCGCTTCTGGCTGTGGTTCACCACCGGCATGTTGACCAAAGAATGGGTGGCCATTCACCGCAAGCACCATGCCTATTGCGAAACCGAAGATGACCCGCACAGCCCCCAAATTCACGGCATCAAAAAAGTGCTGTTCCATGGGGTCACGCTGTATACCCAAGAAAGGAAAGTGTCAGAGACCATGAGTAAATACGGTCAGGGCACACCCGATGATTGGATTGAACGCAACATCTACACCCGCTTTCATTACCTCGGCATCGTCTTGTTGGCCTTCACCAACATCGCCTTATTTGGGGTGATTGGCCTGTTGATTTATGCCATCCAAATGCTGTGGATTCCATTTTTCGCCGCCGGCGTGATCAATGGCATTGGTCATTTCGTGGGCTACCGCAATTACCGCACCGATGATTCCTCACGCAACATCTACCGCTTCGCCTTTTTCATTTTCGGCGAAGAACTGCACAACAACCACCACGCCTTTCCCTCCTCATGTAAATTCGCCCACAAGAAAGGGGAACATGATTTGGGTTGGTATGTGATCAAAGGCCTGAACAAACTGGGCCTTTGTCAAATCAAAAAAGTGGTGCCCGATTTGTTTGTGGACGAACAACAAAAAGACATGGACGGTGAAACCGTTAAAGCCATCTTGACCCATAAATTCAATGTCTTGCAGGTTTACATCAAAGACGTCATCAAACCGACCTTGACCGAAGAGTATCAAAATGCTTCCAAAGCCTTCAACAAACGGATCAAGAAGTTCACCCACAGCCTGTCGCTGGATCCCCAGTTCCTCAAAGCCGACATCAAAACCAAATGGAGTGCTTACTTCGAAGACAGCCAATCGCTGAACACTTTGTTGCAATACAAAAAGGATTTGCAGGCCATTTGGGACAACAACACCAAATCCGTGGAAGAGATGATTGCGGACTTCAAGGCCTGGTGCAGCCAAGCCGAGCAAAGTGGCAATCGCCTGTTGCAAGAATTTGCCGATACTTTGCGTCGTTACAAGTTACAGACCTTTGCTGCCCGTTGAAGGGATTGAATCAAGCATCAAAAAAACCGGGCCATGCCCGGTTTTTTTTGGGTTCATCAGAACGGGTTGATCAGGGACAGTTCAAAGTTTCAAAATCATTTCTGAATACGTAATCCTGCACATTGACCGTGAAGGTGTAGGTCACCGAAGTGTCGTCACCTCCGTTGGCCACGCCACCGTCATCTTGCAATGCCACCGTCACTTCAGCGGCCCCTGCATTACCAGAGATGACATAGACCAAATCGCCATTGTTGTCGACATCAATGCTGCTGAGTACCCCATTGGGATCACTTTGGATGTTGACAATCATGTCTCGCACCGCCTGATCGGCGTCCTCATCATTGGGGCCAAAATCGAATTGACAGGCCAATGATTGAACCGGCGGGCTGCCCAGGTCTGCCAAGCGCAAGTAAACCACATCGTTGATCACCATGCTGGGTTCATCGTTCACGGCATCGACTGTGATCGCGACCGCTGCTGAGTCGCTGCCGCCGTTGCCGTCACTGATGGCATAATCAAAGCCCCCGCTGCCATTGAAGTCAGCCGCTGGCGTGAATTCACAGTTGTTGCCGTTTTGCACCACCGTACCATTGCTGGCATTCGAGCACGAAGTCACACTCAAGGTGTCGCCCAGGTCTGGATCAGAATCGCCATTCAGCACCGCCACCGAGACCATGGTGTCCTCTGTGGTGTTGGCATTGTCATCAACAGCCACCGGATCGTCGTTCACCGGATCTACCGTTACGGTGACCGAGGCCGAATCGTTGCCACCGTTGCCGTCACTGATGGCGTAGTTGAAGCCACCGGTGCCATTGAAGTTCAAGGCGGGGGTGAACTCACAATTGTTACCGACCCGCACCACGGTGCCGTTACTGGCACCAGTACAAGCCGTCACACTCAAGGTGTCGCCGGCATCCGGATCGGAGTCACCAGTCAAGACGGCCACCGACACCAAGGTGTCTTCATTGGTCACAGCCGCATCATCCGCCGCCACTGGATCGTCGTTTACTGGGTCCACGGTGACCGTTACTGCAGCGCTGTCTGAGCCGCCGTTGCCGTCACTGATGGTGTAATTGAAACCGCCGGTGCCGTTGAAGTTCAAGGCCGGGGTGAACTCACAGTTGTTGCCAACCCGAACCACAGAGCCATTCGAGGCGCCAGAACAGGCCGTCACACTCAAGGTGTCACCGGGATCGATGTCACTGTCACCGGTCAACACCGCGACTGAGACCATGACGTCTTCGTCGGTGGTGGCCGCATCATCGACCGCCACCGGATCGTCGTTCACCGGATCAATGGTCACCGTGACCGAGGCCGAATCGTTGCCACCGTTGCCGTCACTGATGGCGTAGGTGAAGCCACCGGTGCCATTGAAGTTCAAGGCTGGGGTGTACTCACAATTGTTGCCGTTTTGCACCACCGAACCGTTCGAAGCGCCGGAACAAGAAGTCACACTCAGGGTGTCGCCGGCATCGACATCGCTGTCACCGGTCAACACCGCCACTGAGACCATGACGTCTTCGTCGGTGGTGGCCGCATCATCGACTGCCACCGGGTCGTCGTTCACCGGATCTACCGTTACGGTGACCGAGGCCGTGTCGCTGCCGCCATTGCCATCACTGATGGCGTAGTTGAAACCACCGGTGCCATTGAAGTTCAGAGCTGGGGTGAACTCACAGTTGTTGCCGTTTTGCACCACCGAACCGTTCGAAGCGCCGGAACAAGAAGTCACACTCAGGGTGTCGCCGGCATCGACATCGCTGTCTCCGGTCAACACCGCCACTGAGACCATCACGTCTTCATCGGTGGTGGCCGCGTCATCGACTGCCACCGGGTCGTCGTTCACCGGATCAACCGTTACGGTGACCGAGGCCGTGTCGCTGCCGCCGTTGCCGTCACTGATGGCGTAGTTGAAACCACCAGATCCATTGAAATTCAAGGCCGGGGTGAATTCACAGTTGTTGCCGTTTTGCACCACGGTGCCATTGGAGGCACCCGAACAAGAAGTCACACTCAGGGTGTCACCGGCGTCGGGATCTGAATCATTGGTCAGCACCGCCACCGACACCATCACGTCTTCGTCGGTGGTGGCGTTGTCATCCACCGCCACCGGGTCGGCATTGGCCTGACAAGTGACCGTGACTGCCACTGTGGCCGATGAACCGCCGTTGATGGTGTAGTTGAAATCATCGGTGGTCACCCCATCGTTACAATAGTCGGCATCCGGGGTGTAACTGACGTTGGCAGCGGTGAAGGTGGTGCTGCCATTGCTGGGTTGGGTCACTGCGGTGACTTCCAACAGCCCCCCATCCGGATCGGTGTCATTATCGAGCACATCGATCACGTTGTTGCTGCTGTTCTCCAGCACGGTGTCGGCATCCGCCACCGCCGTGGGATCATCATCGATGCCATTGATGCCGATGTTGACCGTGGCCAGGTTACATTTCACCGGGGTGCCATCATCACAAGCGTTGTAAGTGAATGAATCGGTCGGTGCTTCATCGCCATTGTGGCTGTAACTGAAGGTGCCGTTGGCATTCAAACTGAAGCTGCTGGCATCGGCTGGGCCTGAGACCAAGACCGCCACCAAGCTGTCGCTGGCGTCCGGATCGGAGTCGTTGTTCAACACGGTGCCTGAGCCGCCATCCAATAATGTGGTGGTGGCCCCTTCATTGACCGTGATGCTGTCATTCACGGCGTTGGGATCCTGGTTACAAAACTCCCCAAATGCGGTTTCATACAGACCACTTTCGGTGGCCCCACCGGTGTTGGTCACGGCGTGTTTGTTGTAAACCCAAAAACACTCGTCATTGGGATCCACCGCCACCGAAGTATAGTCACCCCAGCGGTTGGTACCGCCAAAAGCGCGGTGGTAAAAATCGGTGCCCACCCGAATCGCTTCAGAGGCCCGCATGGTGCCAGCGGCATCACCCGGTGAACGCACCGAAAAATACGATCCGGGGAAGATGCTGGGTGAGGATGCCGAATAGCCCACACCGATGCCACCATCGGCGTTCACCGCAATGGATGGAAAAAAGGTGAAGGTACCGGCTGAAATGTCCTCGCCATCAATGATGCCGAAATCATCCAGGGCAATGGCACCGCCGTTGCCATCAAACACCCACCAGGATGCCGAGGTTTCACCCAGCTCGGTGTTGCTCTCAATGGTCGCCGTCGAGAATACTTGGCCATCACGCCACACCGCGTCCAAAGCGCGCGGATCGTTGGTTTCCAGGGTCAAGCCAGAACCTGACTGTGGCGCCGAAGGCAATGGGCCAACATTGGGCTCGATGTTCCCCACGCCTAAGAATTGTTGGGTGAAACTCACCGCACCTAAGGGGTTGTCGACCCGCACGGTTTGCCAGAATTCATTGCCACCGGCGGCCAAGCGGGAATACGACATCAAATAAGTGCCCATGCCTGCTGGCGGGGTGCCATAGGTGTGTGCCGGTTGGGTGGTGGTGGCCACCCCGCCCCCACCATAAGGATCCAACGGGCCAATCACACTGACCGCACCGCCGCTGTAAAAACCGACTTTGTCGATCATCCACAAACGCACGCCACCATAGCCTCCGGCACCATAACCAAACATGTTACCGGTGATATAGACCACTTCTTCATCCACCGCAAAGCCAGGATAATCAAACCAACGATCGGCGCCACTGATGAACACTTCGCTGTCAAAGGCATGCATGAACCAGGCGCCATTCGGATCCGACGTGGCTGACACCGCCACCAACACCCGTGAGGTGTCGTCTGGATCGCCATTTGCGGTGTCTTGCCGCTCCAGGGTGATCACCACAAAGCGGTCCTCATATTGGTCATACAACACTTTCGGGTCAAAAGTGAAATTCACCGGCGAGACCGGCGCAAAAAAGGTTTCCAGTGAGCGGCTGCTGCCATTCGTGCCATCGGTGTCATAAAACTCAATGGTGGTGTTGAACACATTGACCACCTGGTTGGGGCCAGCAGCCCCATGGGGATCGGCGGGGATGAAAATGAAACCACCGTTGTTAACAGAATTGGTCACCTGGCCACCGGCACTGATGGACGACACCAGGCTTTTGGTTTCAGGTTGTTCTTCAGGCCATGGTTGATCGACTTGAGCCAATTCTTCCGGGCTGATTTTTTCATAGCGGAAGCCGCCTTTTCTGAACTTGGGCGTGGTGTCCATTTCCATGGTCAGTTGGCCTTGCAGCTCTGGGCTCAAAGTCTGGTAGCTGACCGGTGGTTGCACCATGCGCCCGGGCAAGGCAATGCCGTATTCGGTGCCACCTGGTAGTGGTTGGAAACTGGGTGGTATCTGGTCATCAGACAACACCCCAACCTCCGGTTTGTTGGCGGCCTGCTGCTGTTGTTGATCGGTTTCGGCTTGTTCTTGGGTGGTCATCAAGCCCCAGGTGATGGCCAGCAGTAAACCGGCCAGTACAGTCATTTTTAATTTCATTGCTTCCCCTGTTTTTATGGCGGATAATTTTTAAAGGAAGAATCATTGTAATGAAAAAGCCATGACTTGACCAATGAAATGGACCTAACGGCCCACAATGAGTCATATTGACCGCTACCCAACACCGTTGGTCGCCAAAAACTTGGTGGGGTAACAAAAAAAGGCCCTGTTTCCAGGGCCTTTTCCAGCTCAATGTGACCGCTGCTCAGTTTTTCAATTGCGGTGCAATGAAATTTTCTTCCACCGCCTTGCCCAACAAGTCAGGTGGCAACAAGCCTTGTTGCAAAATGAAATCATGGAAGTCCTTTTGCACGAATTGATCTTTCAATTTCAATTCCGTTTTGGCCCGCAACTGTAACAGCTTTTCATAGCCATAGTAGTAAGCCGTGGCCTGGGCTGGGGAGCGGAAGGTGTAGCGATCGATTTCGGTTTGGGCATTCAAATCATCCTCACCCACATCTTCCATCAGGATGCGCTTGGCTTCCGCCGGGGTGATCAAGCCCAAATTCAACATCGGATCCAACCAAATGCGAGCGGCCCGAAGCAAGCGGGCTTGCAATGAATACAACTGACCTTCCAGTGGCATGTATTGCTTGCTGATGGCCTCGGCATACAAAGCCCAACCTTCGACATTGGCAGAGTTGAAGGCAAACAAAGCCCGCGCCGTGGAAACGCCACCACGCAACATGGTGGTGAATTGCAATTCATGACCGGGTCTGGCCTCATGGGCTGACAAGGTCCACATCATGGCCTTAAAAGCATAATCGTTTTTGGGCCAGCTGCCGTCTTCGTTTGGCTCGATTCTGGGTACGATGAACTCAGGAAACTCGCCGGTGTTGCCCACCAAGCGAGGCACATCCAAATGCGCAGCCGGTTGTTGGGCGGTTTCTGCCGCGGTCGCCATGCGCGCCCGGGCCGGTTCATTGGGCAATGAAATCAGTTCATGCTTCTCAATGATTTGATCCAAGGCACGCATCACCGCAGCGTATTCTTCCATCAGTGCATCGCCGTGAACTTGGTCATCCTTCAACAACTCCATCACTTCCCGGTAATCGTTGGTTTCATAACCCATTTTTTCGGCCACCAAAGGGGCCAAGGCCATCATTTCAAAGCGGATGTTCATGAATGCGTTTTGCCCGATCACCATCAGCTCTTCCGGTGACGCATCCACCCCATAGTTTTTCAACTGCAATTCGTACAGCTCACGGGGCAGGACCGCGCTTTCCCGGGTGTTTGGCAGGATGTTGGCTTTGACCCATTCGTTGTAGTCTTTGAGCTGATCCTGCAACAATTGCAAATCGGCTTCATAGCCACTCAGGTCGGTTTGACCAAACACTTGGCTCAATCCATCAATGAAAATGGTCGACCGCTGGATGTCTTGTTCAACCTCACCGCGATAGGGTTTGATCAAATCTTTTTCACCCATGCGCTCGGTCAAGCGTTCTTTGGCCAGCTCCACCAAGGGCTCATAACCTTTGGCGGTGCCGTTGTATTTTTTCAGGCGCACCAACGCCGCTTGTTGGCGCTCAAAAGGCACTTGTTTGTCCAACAAACCATTGAACCCCGCGAAGATCAAACCCACCACGTTGCCGTACGGCAACACCTTGGCATCATTGATTTTGGTCGCTTCGATGTTGTCTTTAACCGACTGAATCATGATCTCAATGTCTTGTTTAACCCGTGGATCGGTGGCTTTGGCCAGTTCTTTGTTCAACATGGCCAGGTTGTCTTCGGCATTTTGTAATTGCCGTTTGACCAAGTCATCGCGCAAATCGAAAATGGCCTCATCGTAGCCATCGACCCCAGTTTGACCAGCAAACTCCGGCGCAAATTTGGCCCCGGACTCGAGAATTTTATAAGCAATGGCATTGGACTTTTTGACCCACTCGGGCTCTTCTGCCCAAGCCGCAGCCTGCCACAGCAACACCATCAAAATGAAAACAGGATTGAATTTTTTGTGCATAGGTATCCACCAAAATAAAGTCAAATCATTATATGAGTATGACTGCCAGGTTACATGGGCTGTAGGTCACGAGTTGTTGGCAGCGCTGGCTTTGTGCCAGACACGGACAAAAAAAGGCCAGCCTGAGCTGACCTTTTCACAGTGTTCAAGTGACCCTTAAGGGAGCGGTTGGCCGGCTTTGTCCAACATCACCGGATCACCCAAGCCCATTTGTTTCACCCGTTCCAATTGGGTCTCGGCATCACCGACCACCAAGTAAATCATGTCTGGTTCATGCAAGTGGGTGTTGATCAAGGCATGGGCCTGCTCCAGGTCCATGGCCGCCAACTGCGCTTGTTCCTGCTCCAGATAATCTGTCGGCCACTGGTAGCGGCTGAATTGGGTGACTTCTCCCAACAATTGACCCAGCGTTTCAAAACGGCGGGTGTTGCCTTTGCGCAGCAGATTTTGCGTGGTGGCCAAATCTTCCGCAGCAAAAGTAGCGGCATATTCACCGATCAACTGCTGCACGATTTGCAGGGATTCCAAGGTCACGTTGGTGCGCACTTGGGTGGCCGCCACAAATGCGCCCGGATAATGCTTCCTGGACTGAATGTATGAATAGGCCCCATAGGTGTAGCCCTTGTTGATGCGCAAAGTTTGGGTCAGGCGCGCACTGGAGCCGGTACCCAGGCGGTTGTTGACAATTTCCAACCGGTGAAAGTCTTCATGCATGGCATCAAGGGCCGTTTTACCCACCATCAGCACCGATTGCTTGGCCCCAGGGAAGTCAATGAAGAACAGGCGTTGAGGGTGGTCTTGTTCGGCCACGGTCAAATCGGGCATGGTCACCGCTTGGCGCGACCATTGTCGATCCAATGCGGCCAGTGCCATGGTCACCTCAGCGGCTGAAACCGCGCCGGCCACATGGAATTGTGCGCCTTGGGCACTGAAGTGCTGTTGGTACCATTGGGTTACGTCAGCCAGTGAGATGCGCTGTACATTGGTTTGATCGCCGCCCAGAATCTGGCCGGCCACGTGATCTTCACCATACAACAACTGCATGAACACCTCGTTGGCGATGGTGTTGGGGTTGCCTTTGCTGGATTCGATGCTGGCCAAACGGCGGGTTTTGACCCGTTCAAAATCGGCCTCATCAAACCGCGGCTGCAACAACATCTCAGTCATCAAATCGATGGTGGCCGCAAAATTCCGGGCCAAAGAAGAACCCGACACGGTGATGCCGGTGTGGCTGGCGGTGACGCTGATGGAAGAACCCAACAGGCCAATGGCATCCTCCAACTCGGCCGGTGTTTTCAGTGCCGTGCCTTCATTCAACATGGCGGCCAATAAGGCGGCAGTGCCCTGCTTGTCGCTGGCATCCAGGGCTTGACCGCCTTCAATGCGCAAGGAAAAATTGACCAACGGCACCTCGCGGTGTTCCACCCCATAGACGGCCATGCCTTGAGGGGTCTGAGCCTGCCAAATGGCCGGAGAGCGCATCACCGGTAATTCACCCAACGGTGGCTCCGAGCGATCGTGTTGGGTCGGGGTTTTGACGTATTCGGCATTGGGGTCTTCCACGAATTCTTTTTCTTTGCCCTGGACGATGGCTTCTTCCACCACCGGCGCCTGGCTGGAACCATCCACGATCAAATCAGGCTGAGCTTTCGGCACAAAACTGGTCATGATGTGTGGGCGGTTTTTGATGTATTGTTCATAGACCCGCAGCACATCGGCTTGGGTCACGGCTTTGATGTTTTGGATGTCGGTCAAATAGTAATCGGGATCACCGGCAAATTCTTGGTACAAGCCCAGCTGGTAGGCTTTGTTCAGAACACTGGAGATGCCGTTGTAAAAATTGGTTTCCTGGCGGGCTTTGATTTTGGTCAGGGCCTGCGCACGAATGCCCTCTGTCTCAAACTTGTCCAAGGCGGTTTGTATGGCCAGTTTTACGGCATCCAAATCCACCCCCGCATTGGCCCTGACCCGGATGGTGAAGGTGCCGGCCAATTCTTCTGAACTGTTGTAGGCCGCCACATTGGAAGACAGTTTTTCTCCTTCCACCAAGGTGGTGAACAACGGCGACTGCTTGCCATAAGACAGGATTTCACCCAAGGCATCCAAGGCATAGGCATCCGGGTGGTATTGTTCCACCGTGGGGAACGTCAATCTGAGTTCAGGCAATTGGGCAAAGTTGTCCAGGTGATATAAATTTTTGCTTTCACGCAGTGTCACGGGCATGGGCGCCATGTCTGGCACAGCCGGACCGGCCTTGATTTCACCAAACCAACGCTTGACCGATGCTTTGGTGGCTTCGATGTCGATGTCACCGGCAATCACCAAAGTGGCATTGGCCGGGGTGTAATAGCGGTCATAAAACTCCCTGACATCCGCCAGGGTGGCATTCTGCAAGTCTTCCAAATCACCGATCACGGTCCAATTGTAGGGATGTTCCTCCGGGTACAAGGCTTTCTTGATCACGTGCGATGTGTGACCATAAGGGCGGTTGTCCACCCGCTGTCTTTTCTCATTTTTCACCACCTGTTTTTCCCGTTCCAGGGTGGCTTCTTTGACTGTGTTGATCATGTAGCCAAAACGGTCTGAATCGATCCACATCAGCTTTTCAAAAGCGTCTTTGGGCACCACCTCGTAATAGATCGTGCCGTCACTCCAGGTGCCACCATTGCGGGTTCCGCCCAACTCTGGGATCATTTTGCGGTTGGCCCCCATCGGCACATTCTCAGAATCATTGAACGACATGTGCTCAAAAAAGTGGGCAAAACCGGTGCGGCCTTTTTTCTCACGGCTGGAACCCACATGCACAATGGTGGAAAAGGCCACGATTGGGTCAGAGGTGTCTTGGTGCAAAATCACCGTTAAGCCGTTATCCAGCACCATGGTTTCGTGCTTGATTTCGACCAATGGCGGCGTCGAATCGGCCGTGACCGGTGGCTTTGGCTGACCCGTGGGGCCACAGGCCACCAACAGCAGTAAGGTCAACAGAGAAAAGGCTTGTTTGATCATTTTGGGTGCTCCAATGAGGTTCAGGGGTTCAAAGCAACCATGATAACGGGCATGGCTGCCGGTGGCATGGCACAAAAGTCATGAACGACCGTTGTGTCGCGGGTGCTTACCCGCCTCAGTCAAAGCCCACCATCACCCAATCATGGTCTGATGAGGCGTACGGGTTGGCTTGATAAAAATTTTGGGGCCTGGCTGTGTCTTCACCCAGTGGTTCCATGTTGTAATCAAACTCATGGATCGCCACTGAGTTGATGTGCCACTGGGTCAGGCCTTTGACCCGTTGTTGTGCCGCCTCATTGGCCAACACATAATCCAGTGAACCCACGGCCCCGCGAAAACTGGCGGTCCAGTTTTTGGGGCCCATGTATTGGCCAGCCAAGTTGACAAAGCCCAGCTCATGCAAGGTGACCATCGGATCTTCTTGTTGATAAGAATTGAAGTCCCCGACAATGAAAGTCGCCTGGGCGCCCTGCCCGGTGGGATCGGCGGCCAACCAACGGGCCAATTGTCCAGCCACTTGGACCCGGGTTGGGTTGTAACAACCCTGGCCATCGCCTTGGTCCAAATCAAGCCCTTCGGCATCCCGACAACTCTTGGATTTAAAATGCACGGTGGCCACATTGAACATCCGGTTTTGCGGGTCACTGAAGGTTTGGGCCACCACGACGCGGTTGCGGTGCTCCAGAAAATCTGGATCGGCAGCGGCATTGAGCAAAGCATGGGCGCCGACCGGTTTGACCCGAGCCGGTTGATAGATCAACCCCACTTTGATCACGTCCTCACCCAAGGCACCGGTGTCGATGAAGTCCCATTGGCGCTGCCCGGCTGCTCGATTCAGCCCATCCACCAAGGCTTGGATCGATGCAGTGGCGTTGTTTTCCAACTCCTGAACCCCCAACACCGCTGGATCGGCGGTGTTGATCACGGCCACCAATTTGGCCAATTGACGCCCGAACTCGGCGGCTGAGTCGGCGCCCCGACAGCCAAAATCACGCAAGGGCCCACAGGTCGCATCCTTTTCATCCAGGGTGGTGAAAAAATTTTCCACATTGAACGTGGCCAGCTGCAGCCGCCCTGCAGGTATTGGCGGCACCAATTGGGCGTTGGCCAAAGGTTCACCAAACTGCAATGGCTCAGTGGGCTGCAGTTTGTATTTGCCATAAGCAAAATGCAGCACCCCGGTGGCTGCCACCGATTGGCCCATTTGGATGGCGTTTTTTGCCCCCACGGGGGTTCGGCCATCGGCCCCGGCCACCCAGGGTTGGGGATACTGATTCATGCGGCCGTCATCAATGATCAGGCGATCCCGACTGAGCAAGGCTTGGTGTTGTTTTACTTTGGGTCCGGGTCGATACAACGCCGTGGGACTCAGCAGCAATTGCGATGACACCGTCATTTCACCGTATTTGAGGTAGCTATACACATCGGTGATGACATGGTCTGACAAGTGCACCCGCATGCCTTCTACCGCTTCCAGCTGGGACTGATCCATGGGCAACTGCAAGGCCACCGGTGGCGGTAACAACTGCCCTGACTGACACACAACCAATGACTGCATGGGATTCAGTTGGGTCACCTCGTACTGCTCTGACACCCGACCTTTGATCAACACCTCATCACCGGCCTGCAATACCTGGGTGGCCTGATCATCTCGCACAAACAACCCTTCTGAGGTGTCGTCATGCGAGTCACGGGTGTGGCTTTGGATGAAAAAACCCGACCAGCCATCCGGGCCACGAAAATCGGCCGTCACCACCCCTTTGACCCACACCTCCTGATTGACCCAGGTACTGGCAGACCCCGCCCCCTGAATCTGTGCAATGGGTGTGGTGGTCTGATCACAGACCGCTTGGACGGCTCCGGACATGGTGGTGATTAGGCCCAAAGCGGTTAAATACAATCGTGGTGTCATGGTGGTGGTCAAATGATTAAAGGCCACATGATACCACGCTGGTGGGCACAAACAGATGACAAAAAAAACCCAGGTACAGATCCTGGGTTAAGGGGGGAATGCGGATCTTTCGATCCCATGAAAAATAAACATAAACCTGCAGGCACAGCGTCGCTGTTGGGTTCATTGGCGCAGTTTAACACCACTTCTCAAAGGCAAATGTGAACCTGTGTAAAATGTCACTGTGTCACAAAAAACAGGCATTTTTCTGTTATATTGGGTCACGAATGGGCCGTTTCCATCTGGATTCTGGTCGATTCTTCGTTTTTATAACAGGAGGAGAACAACATGCAATTGCTCAAAGTATCAGGCTTGACCCTGGTGTTTATGTTCGGTTTGGTGGGCTGTGGTGATGAGGCTGATAAAGCCGACAGCGCCATGGACAAAGCCAAATCGGAAGTCCAAAAAACCGCTGATCAGGCCAAAGACAAAGCCACCGAGATGGTTGATGCGGCCAAAGACAGCGCCAGCGATGCGGCCGATGCAGTCCAAGACATGGCTGAAGATGCCGCCGATCAAGCGGCCGACATGTACGAAGACGCCAAAGATGCGGCCAGTGATATGTCTGAAGACGCGGCTGATCAAGCCGCCGACCTGTATGAGGACGCCAAAGACGCGGCCACAGACATGGCCGAGGACGCCAAAGACCAAGCCACCGAAATGACTGAAGCGGCCGCCGAGAAGGTCAATGAAATGACCGATGAGGCGATGGAAAAAACCAAAGAAATGACCGAAGCGGCCAAAGCAGAAGCCGCCGAGGTGGTTGAAGAGGCCAAGGACAAAGCGAAAGAAATGGCCGATGACGACGACACCGACACCTGATGTCTCACTGATCCATTCAGCTCAAAAAAAACCGCCCTCATCGGCGGTTTTTTTTGGGTCTTGAAATCAGTCAATGACGCAACACACAAAACCCATGCATCAGCCCTGCACACTGAATGAAATGGAGGCTTGCTGGGCACTGGAATCAATCACTTGAAGCCGGTAAAACCCGGGTTTCAGGCCTTGTAAAATCACTTCGGTGCTTTGTTGTGGCAACAATTGACCATTGAGGAACCAATGATTGAGCCCTTGTGAACCGGCCACTTGCAAATGAACCGCCGAAATCGCCATGGACGACACCTCCGGATACAACACCGCTTGATCATGAATACCCAATATTTCTAATTTGTTGGCCGATGCCAATAAGCGACACTCAGGACTGAATGGCGGCAGCAGCTGCTCACGCTTCAGGTGCTTGGGCAACCAAGGCTCCAACACCAATGGCCACAGGGTCACCGACTGGGTGGTGGTTTGTGCGGGGGCGCATTGCGGGGTCACCTGCCGGCCGGTCAAGGCATCGATCATCACTGGATGGGTCTCGGTGGCAAACACCTGACTCATGGGATCAGATAAAGTGGGCGGGGCCACCCCATCCAGCAGATAGGCGGTTTTTTTCATGTGGCAAGCGGCGCTGTCTTGCTGACTGGCTCGATAACCCAGCGGCCAACAGATGGTGGCTTGCTCCACCGTGAATGGTTGCTCGATGGGGACATGCCAGGCATCAGGCACCATGGCCAACACTTGGTTCAACAAGGGCACCGCGGCATTCCGCCCGGTGTTGTTTTCCAAATAAGAACCATCCGGCTGGCCCACCCACACCCCAACAGTGATCCGTTGGTTGCTGGCCAACACCCAAGCATCCCGGTTGCCAAAACTGGTCCCTGTTTTGAAGGCAATGCCCGGTTTCTGCAGCAAGTGACGTTGTTGTAAGTGGTGGTTCAAGGGGGCTTGCGACAAGACCTGTTGGATGATCCAGGCCGCTCCCTCGCTGAGCAAGGGGAATTGGCTGGTTGGGTCATGGGCACTGAACCGCAATGGCCCGGCCTGACCTTGACGACCCAAGGCGGCAAACACCCCAGTCAATTGTTCCATGGACACGCTGCCACCGCCCAAAGCCAAGGACAAATTGGGTTGGGCCTGGCTCGGCATGTGGATGTCCAAGCCGGCGTTTTTCATGCCCACATAGAACGCTTCGGGGCTGAGTTGATCCAGCACTTGCACCGCCGGCATGTTCAACGATCGCGTCAAGGCCTGGGTCACGCTGACTGGGCCTGAAAATTCATCGGTGAAATTTCTGGGTCGGTAGCCAGCGAATGAGTGCGGCACGTCAAACAACAGCGATTGTGAGTGAATCAAACCTTGATCCAAGGCCATGCCATAGATAAACGGTTTCAAGGTTGAGCCGGGTGACCGGCGGGCCTGGACCATGTCCACAAAGCCTTGGCGCTCATTATTGAGGTATTCGGCACTGCCCAAATAGGCCAGCACCGACAGGTCTTGGTTGTCCACCACCAAAATGGCCGCTGAAACCTGATCGGCATGCAGTTTGATGTGGTCTTTGAGCATCCACTCCAAGGCGGTTTGCAAGCGCAGGTCGACGGTGGCTTGGATCAAGGCCTGGTCTGGATGCTGTTGGCGCAAACGTTGGGCCAATAAGGGGGCTTTCATCGGGCGCGTGTTGTAAGTGGCCCAAACCGCTTCTTGTTGGGCCTCGGCCACTTGCTGTGGTGACCACACGCCCTGCTCAAGCAACCGGTTCAGCACCTTGTCGCGCGCTTGTTGCGCCCGTTGTGGATAGCGATCAGGGCGGTAACGACTGGGGGCTTGGGGCAACACCGCCAACAACGCGGCTTCAGAATGGCTTAACTCGCTGGCGGGTTTGCCCAAATAGGCGTAACTGGCTGCTTGCACCCCTTCGATGGTGCCACCGAATGGCGCGTAGTTGAGGTAAAAAGTCAGGATTTCTTCCTTGCTGTAATGCCACTCCAGCTGCATGGCCCGAAACATTTGGGTCAATTTGCCAGCCACCGTCTTTTCATGCGGTTTGAGGATGCGGGCCACTTGCATGGTCAAGGTGGAAGCCCCAGAAACAAAGCGGTCGGATTGGATGCGTTGCCACAAGGCCCGAATCACCGCCAGTGGGTTGACCCCAAAATGCCGGTAAAAATGCCGGTCCTCATAATTCACCAACGCTTCAATATACCGGGGAGAGACCTCGGCCACGCTGACGGGGTAACGCCAAATGCCGTCGGCATCGGCAAAGGCCCGCAGGGGCTGGCCGGAGCGGTCCACCACCACTTGCGCAAAATGCCGCCGCTCAAATTCAGCCATGGGCAACGGCCAGATTCGATCCATAAGCCAAAACACAAACACCAGCAACAGCGCCGCTGCCAAGCAACGCTTGCTGATTTTGCCCAAAGTGTGACCGAGGTGGCGACTCATGCTCGTGGTGTCAGGGTTTGACTGGATCAACCACCAGCTGACCCAAATCATCCGAGGTGGCCCTGATTTCCGGCCGGTACATGTCTTCAATCAAAGCCGGTGGAATCACATAGGTTCCTGGGGTCACGGCCCTGGCCAAATAAAACACATGGGCATTTTGGTAACTGGACAAGGTCAAGGCTGCCACAAAACGGTCGTCCCTGAACTCACTGTGTTTGATGCGGGTGTATTGCCCCCAATCACGCACATATTTGCCATCAACTTTGATGTCATCCAATTTCAACGCATGCTCCAGATTTTGATTTTCCAGTTCCAAACCGGCCGGCAACAAATCAACCAGCAAGGCATCTGGCAGGTAGTTGTAGGCCTCTTCCAAAGACATTTCCACATGCACCAACAACACGTCCCCGGATTTGATTTGGCGCAGGTCCACATGGTTGCCATTGAGGTCGAAATATTTTTTGCGCACCACCATGCCGTTGTTTTCTGTGCGGTGTTGCTGCAGATAGCCGTGATACTTCACATCCAGAAACACGGGTTTGTCGCCGGTGTTTTCAATGGTCACATCGGTTTTGGTGTCCAGACCGCGCCAAACCCGGGTGAAATCCTGCGCTTGTTTGACTGCACCGGTTTGCTCACCCCGGATGAGGGCAATTTGCCATTCGCTGCCGATCGCATTGGCTTGTTTCAGTTGTTTGGAAGTTTTGAACAAGGCACTGCGTTCTTGGGTCGACAACCAGCTGCGGTTGGCCACATCTTCCTGTAGGGGTGTGATCAGGTCCAAGGTTGATTGGCTCATCTGGTTCATCAAGGGGCTTTGGGCCCCCAGGGCGATCACTTCGGCATAGTCCCGAATCTTGGAACCGTAATCACCGTAATAATCGTAGCGGTTCCTTTGCCATTTGAAATCCACCACTTGCAACCAGGCAGTCTCGGCCCGGCGGTTGTCGCCCATCAGTTCCAAACCACGGGCCAAGTGGGCCAAAGGCAATGGACTTTGGGCTTGGTCCGCAAAGTCATCATACAAGCGCCTGAGGTCTTGCAAGCCAACCTGTTTCATTTCTGCCAGGACATACGCGGCATAGGCTTTGTATGAAATCTCAAAATGATTGCGGTGGGACAGGTACTGGGCCAAGTTGGAATCGATGCTGGCCGGTTGGCGGAGGTAATTCTGCAACCGCGTGATCGCCTGATTCAGCGGCTGCTCGGGCACCTCATACCCCAGTTTTTTCGCCCTGACCAAAAAATCAGTGACAAACACAGTCAACCAATACTCCTCAGGGTTGTTTTCCGACCACAGGCCAAAACCACCGCTGTACAGTTGCATGCCCAACAAGCGGCTGATGGCCTGGTTGATGATGGTGTGGCGCTGATCGTACAGCTCAGTTTTGCTGACCCCTGTCTGGGGGCCAAAATCTGACTCATCGGCCAACAACAAGGGCCAGGCGCGACTGGAGGTCTGCTCCAAACAACCATAGGGGTACTGCAACAACTGCTGCAGGTGTTCAGCCCGATTCAGCACCGGCGTGTCAGAAACTTGCAGCACGGCTTTCAGGTTGGCGGCATCAAACTTGCCATAATGGGAGTCATCCAACTCCAAGCTTTCGCCCAACTTCAAGGTGGTTTTGTATTGGTCAGTCACCGCTGGCATGGCCGGACGCAAACCCAATTGCCAGCTGCGCTCCAAGGCAAACCCAGCAGCGGACTGGGCGCTGACCTGGATGCGGCCCAAGCCTCGGTGGGCTTGACCCATTAAGGGGATTGGCACCACTTTTTTCTCATCACCAGCCAACGACCACTGGAACTGCGCGGTTTCACCACCCAATTCTGCATCCACCTTGACTGCCAGCGTCAACTCGGTGGGACCGTCTTCGGTGTTGTGCACCTCTAAGGTGGCATGGGTGGCATCGCCTTTGGCCAAAAACCGGGGCATGGATGTTTCCACCACGATCGGCGCTTTGATCTTGATGCGGCTGTCTGCACCCGAATACTGGTGGGCATTGAAGGCCATGGCCATCAACCTGAGTTCACCATTGAAATAAGGAATGGGCAAGGTGATTTCGGCCTCACCATTGGCATCAAATGCCACTTTTTCGGTCAACAGGGAAACGATTTGTACGTCGGCTTGGGCCTCATCCCCGCCCCGGGCGATGTCGGCATCGCCGCCAAACTTTTGCCGGGCCGTGTTGGCATCAATCATCTCGATCAAAGCGCCATAGACATCCCTGAGCGCGGGAAAATACCGGCGCTCGGCAAAGAACCATTCAAAGGGTTTGGGGGTGACAAAGTTGCTCACATTCAGCACCCCGGTATCCACCGCAGCCAAGGTCACATAAGTGGTTTGGTTGGGGTCGGCGTGTTGGGTTTTTACCGTCACCGTCAACGGCTCATCTGGCAGCGATGTGGCCGGATGAATCAGTTCCACTTGCAGGTTGCGGTCAGCCCGATGCAATGGCAGGTGGATCACGCCCAAAGCCCGCTTGGGCAAATGATCACGCGCACCCAAGCTTTCGCCGGCTTTGATCACCATCACACTGGCATGCAAATCATGCCGCTGCCAGCTGGCATCAATCGGTATTTGAATCTCTTGTTGGGCTTGGTCCATGGTGATCGTCTGGTGCCACAGAATCTCGTCACTTTCCACCGTGACCAAAGCAGTTCCGACATAAGGAGCGGTGATGGTCAAAGTCGCTGGCGTACCGGCGCTCAGGTCATCGGCTTGCCAAGCCAGTTTGACTTGATCAGGCTTCTCACCACTGGCGGCATAAGGGTCATACCAACGCCAACCGGAAAAGAAGCGATAACTGGAGATCAATGTTTGGTCCTGGGTTCTGACCTCAACCCGATAACTGCCGTAATCCAACGGCAAAGTCAGTACATTGGAGCCGCTTGCTTCAATGTGGGTCACCGCGTGAAACACGGGCACCTCTTGGCTGCTGTTGCGGTAATTCCAGCCATCATCGCCCCAATGCCAGTAACGTTCGCGGTTTTCTTGGATCAACAACACTTCGGCATGCGGCACTTCAATGGCTGCACCGGTCCGATCCACCGCCAACAGTTCGATTGAATTGACTTGGTTGGGACTGGCGAAACGCCCGTCCCACATCGGCTTGATGCCAATGACCAATTCCTGTGGCCAGATGTATTGGTTGATGCTGCGGGCAATCGGCCGGCCGCCTGACTCATAGACATTGACGTGGCTGCTGACTTGCAGGGGGAACTGGGTTGAATGCCAACGTTTGGGCAACGCCAAGGCCGCAGACCCCGAATCACTCAAAGTGGCGGCATCGGTGGTGAAATTGGTTTCATATTGGGTGTCGTGATTGGAACCGAAATGAAAATCTTCATGGTCGTCAAACAAGCGGGTGGTCGCCTTCACACTCACCGTGGCATCATAGCGGTTGCCGGCAGCCGGCGCCCCATACAAGTAGTCACTTTGGATGTGGATGACGGGTTGTTCTGCCAACGGCACATGGGCCGAATCATTGCCCACGGACAAATCCAGCTTCAAGCGTTCCGGCAAGAAGTCCTCCACCGCGAAGGGGTAATTGAAGGTCTGGTCATTGGCCAACTTGGCCTGGAATGACCACTGTCCGGTCATGGCATCGTTGGGCAAGTCAAATTCGGTCTGGTAAAAGGACAGGTCGTCACCCAGCCAACTGAATTCTTTGAACACCCGGCTGTCGGGGCGACTGATCTTCACCCGGACCGGACTGGCTGTGACCAACTGACCATCGGCGTCCCGCAACAAGCCATTGATGTTGACCGTTTCACCGGGCCGGAACAAATCCCTGGGCGCATACAGAAACAATTCCTGCGGTTGGTAATGGCGGTGTGATAGCTTGAATTCTGACAAGTCCAATTTGGGTTGATGTAGGCGAATTAAGTTGCTGTTGTCACCATGACTGGCCAACAAATAATGCATCTTGTGAGGCTTGGACACATCCAGTTTCACGAATCCTTGGGCATCGGTGACGCCAGCATTCAGGGCTTTGCCCTGATTGTCATACACCGTGATCTGCACATCGGCATAGCTGTCGGCCGCTGGCAAGCGATGGGCAAACACCGCCACCGATTGGCGATAGACCCGGGTGTGTAATCCGATGTCAGTTTGCATGAACCAGGTTGAAGCAAACTCATAGTCATACAAATCATCGGGCATCAGGGTCACGAAGTAAGTGCCCGCTGGCTTGATGGCCTCGATGTCACCAATGGGCAGGTTGTGGTTTTCCAGCTTGTTTTTGGTTTGATCCAAATCGTAATGGCTGGTGTAAACCAAATCAGCCATGCGATTCAATTGTTTCAGGCTGTAGATGTCGCGTTTGTTGGGGTGCTGTAAAAACACATGCAATTGTTCCGGCTTGATGCGCCAGAATTTCACTTCCACGGCATCCACATTGACCGCTTCTATCGGCAAATGACGGTCGGTTTTTAGCAAAGTGTTGCCTTGGGACAAAAACCGCGCCGACTTTTTTTGCGATTGGGTTTGGATGGTTTTCTTGGTGGCTTGCGAGAGGATTTTGCCATTGGCACTGACCAGAGATTGTCCCACCTCAACCACATATTCGGTGTCCGCTTCAATGAATGGATCGTACAGGGCCATGCGGTTGTTGCTGAAAATCCAATGACTGTCGACGGGCGCACCTTGGGACCGCACCCGAATCAAGTGCGACCAATCCTGATCGGGTTTCAGCGGCAGGTTGAAGTTGATCTGCAAGGCACTGGTGTTGTCATAAATCCCTTCAGTGATGCTGAGCACTTTGAATGGTGTTTGCTCATTGACCACCAGCTCGGCCGGTGCCGCTGCTGCAATGGCCGCTGGGTCACTGGCGGCGGGTTGTGCGGTGATGGCTTCTTCGCTGGCGGCGTCAGTTTGTTCGGTGCGGCTGTCTTGGCCACAGGCCACCAAGCACAAACATAAAATCAAGGCGTGAATGTGTTTCATGAACTTTTTAATCTCTGGTTTGATGTGAATGGCTTGAGTATATAAAAGATGTCTGTTGTTTTTATGTTTTATTGTGGCAATTGTGTGGCAAACCCGGCTGTTGCCGAATGCATCACATTTTTTCGGCCCAACAAAACTTTATAAGAATAGATTGAGTCTGATGGGTCTTTGAGCCACAATACGGCTGACTCAGTGGAACTGTTTATGAACTTACCCCTATTTATTGGACTCAGGTACACCAAAGCCAAACGCAAGAATCATTTCATTTCGTTCATCTCTTTGATTTCGATGGCCGGCATTGCGCTGGGGGTGATGACCGTCATCGTGGTGATTTCGGTGATGAATGGTTTCAACAAGGAATTCCAACAACGCATGCTCAGCACGGTGTCGCATGCCACCATCTCAGCCTTCAAAGGCGAGCACCTGAACGAATGGCAGAATGCCGTTGACCGGGTGACCGATCAACCCCAGGTCTTGGGGGCCGCACCCTACATCCAAACCGAAGGCATGTTGCAAGGGTTTCGCACCGAAGGTGCGCTGATTCAGGGGGTCTTGCCGGCCTTGGAACGGCAGGTCACTGAATTTCAAGAGGCCATGCAATACGGCACTTTGGAAGACCTGCAAGACGGCGAATTTAACATCATATTGGGGGTCGATTTGGCGGCCCACCTGGGGGTCATTCCGGGTGACACCGTGATGCTCTACGTGCCTGAGTTCAGGACCACCGCAGTCGGGGTCACCCCACGGCTCAAACGCTTCACCGTATCGGGGATTTTTGAAGTGGGCATGTATGAATATGATTTCAAACTGGCCCTGGTGCACCTGGAAGACGCCAGAAAACTGTTGCGCATGCCGACTGGGTCGGCCGAAGGGGTGCGCATCAAAGTCGATGATTTGATGCAAGCACCGCGCATTGCCCGCGACCTGGCCCCTGAGTTGGATGGCTTTTACCGCATTCGTGACTGGACCCAGGAGCACGTCAACTTTTTCAAAGCCACCCGCACCGAACGCATGGTGATGTTCATCATTTTGTCGATGATTGTGGCGGTGGCGGCCTTCAACATCCTCTCCACCTTGGTGATGCTGGTTACCGAGAAACAAGCGGATGTGGCCATCTTGCGGACTTTGGGCATGTCCGGGGCCCAAATCATGGGCATTTTCATGGTCACGGGTACCTTGATCGGTTTGATTGGGACCACCATCGGCACCATCGCGGGCATCTTGTTTGCCATCAACATCAACAGCATCATCCAAACCTTGGAGGGCTGGTTCAACACCGAATTCTTGTCCAAAGACGTGTATTACATCACCGAAATATCAGCCGACTTACAAACCACAGACGTGGTGACCATCGTCTCCATTGCCTTTGGCTTGTCGATCTTGGCCACTTTGTACCCGGCATGGCGGGCATCACGGGTGGCACCAGCGGAGGCTTTGCGTTATGAATGATCAAGCCGTGTTGCAATGTCAGAACCTGGCCAAACATTTCACCGATGGCCAGCGCAAAATTCAGATCTTTGAACAATTGAATTTCCAGGTCAAAGCCGGGGAAACCGTGGCCATCATGGGCGCCTCCGGCACCGGTAAAAGCACCCTGTTGCATTTGCTGGGGGGACTGGACACACCCACCGCCGGTGACATCTTCATTCAAGGCCAAGCGATGTCGTCACTGAACAGCAAACAACGCGGCCGCTTGCGCAATCAATACCTGGGGTTTGTCTATCAATTCCATCATTTGTTGCCCGAGTTTTCGGCCCTGGAAAATGTCATGATGCCGTTGTTGATTGCCAAAACCCCCAGCGCCAAAGCCCGCCAAACCGCGCAGGACATTTTGGCTCAAGTCGGCTTATCCGAACGCCTGAGTCACCGCCCGGCACAACTTTCCGGTGGTGAAAGGCAGCGTGCGGCCATTGCGCGGGCCATGGTCACCCAACCGGCTTGCATCTTGGCCGATGAGCCGACCGGCAACCTCGATGAAGACACCGCCAGTGCAGTGATGCGCCTGTTTCTGGACCTCAAACAACAGTTTCAAACGGCTTTGGTGGTGGTCACCCACGATCAGAAAGTCGCCAACTTGATGGACCACAATTACTTGCTCAGACATGGAGAGCTGGCACTTGCGCCGCCATGAAGCCAGTCATGGATCACTGAAACCAGTCCACGCCCTGGCCTGTTTGCTGGGCGCGAGTCAAATCCTGTGGTTGCCCAGCATCACCGAAACGGCTTTGTTCGGCTTGGCTGCCTGTTGCCTCGTTTTGGCCTGGGCGGCGGTGTTTCACCACCGCCATTGGGCGCTGGCCTGGTGGTTGGTGACGGGTTTGCTTTGGGCCCTGTTACACGCCCACCAACAAAACCAGCAACAACACCCCAATCCCAGCCAAGCGAGCCTCACGGTGCGGGTGGACAGTTTGCCCAAAACCACCCCCAACAAAGTCAGTTTCATCGGCACCGATCCAACCAGTGGCCGACAATACCAATTCAGCCACTATGCCAACCAAGCCCTGCCCCATTACCAAAGCGGCCATTGGTATCAACTCGAAGTCAACATCAAACCCCCACATGGCACCGCCAACGGGGTCGGCTTTGACCGTGAGAAATGGCTGTTCAGACATGGCATTGATGGTTTGGCCAGCATCAAACACAGCGCCCCCTTGCCGGCCTTGAATCCCACCGGCCAGACCATCAATGGCTGGCGCCAGGCTTGGTCTGAACGCCTTGATCAGGCCTTCATCCAGCCCCGGGTCAATGCCTTGGTGCAAGCGCTGACCATCGGTGACAAAACCCATTTCTCGGCCAGCGACCGAAATTTGTTTCAACAAACCGGCACCGCCCACCTGATTGCCATTTCCGGCCTGCACATCGGCATGGTGGCTTGGGTCGGTTGGCTGCTTGGGGCTTGGCTGTATCGGCTGTGGCCGCAACCACGCATCACCCGACCTTTGTTACAAGTGGTGCTGGGCTTGTTGTTGGCCGCGGCCTATGCCGCCTTGGCCGGCTTCACAGTGGCCACCCAACGGGCCTTGGTGATGTTGTTGGTTTATGGCCTGATGCGGCTGTCCAGGCGCCCGACTTGGGGCTGGGATGTGTGGTCGGTCAGCTTGTTGGTGGTGCTGTTGTTGGACCCCATGCAGGTGCTGGACGCGGGTTTTTGGTTGTCATTCACGGCGGTGGCCATTTTGATTTTGGCGTTTGCTGGACAGGCGGCCAACAGCAACCGCTGGTGGGTCTTCACCCGCATGCAATTCATCCTGTTGCTGGGCATGTTGCCATTGAGCCTGTTGCTGTTCACCCGAATTAATCTGCTTGGGCCCTGGGTCAACCTGTTGATGATCCCTTTGATGACCTTCGTGCTGGTGCCGCTGTTGCTGCTGTTGTTGCTGTTGGGCAGTGTGTGGGCAACCTTCCCAGGCTGGCTGGTCACCGCCATTGACTGGGTCAGTCTGCAGCTGCTGCATTGCTTGGATTGGTTCCATCAATTCGATGGCTGGTCGGTGGTTTGGGGCGTACCCCACGGCTGGCAGTTCCTGCTCATCGTGGCTGGGGTGCTGTGGTTGTTGTTGCCGCGGGCGGTGCCACAACGCGCCTGGGGGCTGTTGTTGCTGGTTCTGGGCTTGATCCGGCCACCCAATGCCATCCCCCACGGCCACCTGCAGGCCCATTTTTTGGATGTGGGCCAGGCTTTGTCGGTGCTGATCAGGACCCAAAACCACAATTTGCTGTACGATGTGGGTGCGGCACACGACAGCGGCTTCAACCTGGCCGATGCGGTGGTCATTCCATACTTACAACAACAGCACATTGGACAACTCGATGCGCTGGTGCTGTCCCACCGGGACAATGACCATTCAGGGGCTGCCAATGCTTTGTTGAGACAAGTACCAACCGACATGGTTTGGGGCACCGAAGACCATCACCAAGCCTGTGTGGCTGGTCAGCGGTGGCAGTGGGACGGGGTGACTTTTGAATTTCTCAGCCCCTTGAATCTCACACCTTATTTGCGCAACAACAGTTCCTGTGTGTTGAAAATCAGCAATGCTTCACACAGCCTGTTGCTGCCCGGTGACATTGAAGCCCCGGTCGAATACCGCTTGACCCAACAAGCGCCTGAGACCATCAATGCCGACGTGATGTTGATGCCCCATCACGGCAGCAAAACCTCCTCCACCGATGCCTTCCTTGATGCCGTCAATCCCAGTTGGGTGATCAATTCATCCGGGGCCCACAACCCATTCAATCACCCTGCGCCCACCGTCGTTCAACGCTATACCGACCGGGCCATGCCCATCCTCGACACCCAACAGCATGGCTTGCTCCAATGGCACAGCCACCCGACACCACACACGCGGTCTTACCGCGCGCGGCACCAACGAATTTGGCGCGCAAAAAAGCCCGAATGAATCGGGCTTTTTCAGGTTCATGGTCAACCGTGAATCAGTCTTGGATGACCAACTCAGTGCGGCGGTTCTTGGCCCGGCCTTCTTCGGTGTCATTGGTCGCAATCGGACTCAATTCACCATAGCCTTTCCAAGTCATGCGCTCTGCCGCCACGCCTTTGTCGACCAAGTAGTTATACACCACTTTGGCCCGGCGCTCGGACAGTTTCTGATTGTATGCTTCCGAAGCGGTTGAGTCGGTGTGACCAGCCACTTCAACCACGATGGTGCCGTGTTCACCCATGGTTTTGACCGCGGCATCCAAAATCGCGATCGACTCAGGACGCAAAGTCGCTTTGTCGACATCGAAATGCACCCCTTGCAGCTCAATCACCACCTGCACTTCACAACCATTTTCGTCCACGGTGGCACCGGCACGGGTGTTGGGGCATTGGTCTTTGGAGTTCATCACGCCATCGTTGTCGTCATCACCGTCATGGCAGCCATACGCATCCACAGCCATCCCTGCTGGGGTGTCGGGACACCGGTCATTTTGGTCACTGACACCATCACCATCCGAGTCCAACTGCGGCGCTGGCTCAACCAGCGGCTCGGCTGCAGGGGCTTCGGAGGCGGCACCCAAGGCGATGTTCAGGCCCATGCTGAACAGGTAGTCATCATAGCTGCTGTTGGTTCCAACATAATCATCGGTATCCAGACGGTATTTGACTTCGGTGATGAAACCCACGCGATCGGTGATGCTTTTGCGCAAACCAGCACTCAGGTTCAACATCAAGTCAGAAGAGTCCACGCCACGGGCGGCACCACTGCCGTTGTGGTCCAGGTAGCCGGCACCCATGCCCAGAAAGGGGCGCATGCTGCCAGGCTCACTGAAGTGGTAGCGGGCCATCAGACCCAGGCCGGTTTGGTCCACCGAACCACCGGTGTCTTCAGCGTCGAAACTGCTGCTGTCCAATTCAAAATCAAGTGACCAATTCTCATTCAAGAACTTGCCCAGACCCAAACCCAAACCGAAGTTGGACTCCAGGTTTTTGGCGCTGTCAGTGGCGGTGAAAATCAAACTGGGTGACAACATCCAGCGGTCATCATAATCATTGGCCAAGGCCGCCCCTGCCACAAAAGACATGGACACAGCCAAAAGTTTCTTTTTCATTGTTTCTCTCCTAACGAAATGAATTCAAAGCGAAATTATAGCACACCGCTGATCCCTGAAAAGCGTCTGCAACGGTGTTTTACATTTCATTTAATTCCGCATCTTGCCAAGCAAAAATGACTGAATCATGACATTCTGATGACCAATTATGATGCCTTGTCTGCTGGCCGCTTTAGGCTCAGTCCAATGGCTCAAAATCACTGGCAAAAATCACATCATCATCGAAGAAATAGATGGCATTGAAATTGGCCAATATGTCTTCAGTGATGCCAGAACCGCGGGTGATTCGCATACCCATTAGATTCAAATTGCTGCGATCAATCTGAAATGCCGCCAGATCAAACACATGGATACCAAAGGTGTCGATGACTGTGTTTTGAGTTTCTTGGGTCCCGCTGGTTTTGTCTCTTAAAGTGAGTGTCACCGATATCGGATTGGTGACCAAACCCATGTCCAATACCAGTGCTTCGTAGGCTGAAGCATCAAAAGAACCCAACCAAAAAGTGAAATCATCGTGATCACTCCAGTGGACTGAAACACTTTGGTTGGTGACCATGCCATCGATTTCAAAGGCCACCGACAAGGTACCACCAGCAACAGCTGCACTGGTGTCAACCGCAGGTCCACTGCTCACACCACCATCCACATTCAAGCGGCGAAAATCAGCCACCCCACCAGGGACATTCAGTGCGGTCCAAGATTCAACCGAACCTGATACACCTGATTGTTCGATCAACAAGGCTTGATCATCACCAAAATCATCCATCTCCTGAGCGGTTGACGCGCCCATCCACAGTATCCACACATATTTCCACATGTTCATTCTCCCAGTAAATAACCCCTTAACAAACCAAGCCGGTGGTCACTGCCACATTTTTCATGGCTTGGCAGTTCACCACACCCACAGATTGGCCTGAGATCGACATGAGATCGACATGAGATCGGCATGGGAAGGTGTTAACATAGGCGCATGATGGAAAAGCCCATGATGATCGTTGCCCTGACGCTGTTGCTGAGTGCCATTTTGGCGCTGTTGGTCTGGCTGTGGACCCAACTCAAAAAAACCCGTCAGGTCAGCCACATGCGGCAAGCATTGTTGGACCAATTGCAAGCCGAACAACGCCAACTGGACAGTGCCAAAGCCGATGCCGAAGCGGCCAACCAAGCGAAAAACCGCTACCTGTCTGGCATCTCCCATGAATTGCGCACCCCTTTGAATGTGATCATGGGCTATGCGCAGCTGTTGGAAAACCAGGCCACCGAGGCCGATCCCAACCATCAAAAATACCGCCTGATGCGACAAAATTGCGAGCATTTGGCGCATTTGATTGAAGGCATTTTGGAATTTTCGGCCATCGAGTCAGGCAAACTCAAAGTCCAGCAAGACCGGTTCAATCTGCACGAGCTGTTGGCCAACTTGCGACTGATGTTCACCGCTCAGGCCGAACAAAAAGGGCTGGACTTTACATACCAACAAACCAGCAACCTGCCCCAATGGGTCAAGACCGACCACAAACGCCTGCAACAAATCCTCATCAACTTGTTGTCCAATGCGATCAAGTTCACCGACCAAGGACAGGTTGACTTCATCGTCAAATACCGCAACCAAGTGGTGACATTTGTCATCAAAGACAGCGGTTGTGGCATCCAGGAAGGTGACCTGGCCCGCATTTTCAAACCCTTTGAGCGCATCGAACACCCCCAGCGCCGCGTCAGTGGCACCGGCCTTGGCCTGACCATCACCCAGTTGTTGGTGGACTTGCTGGGTGGTGACATCCAAGTCAGCAGCACCCCAGGCGCAGGCAGTTTGTTCAGCTGCCAATTCATGTTGTCCGACCAAAGCCAACCGGCCACACCTGCCGACCATGCCAGCCAGACCACCGAGCCAGCACCATTGACCAAGGGTCAAGCCAAAACGCTGTTGCTGGTGGACGATGAACCGGCCCACCGCCAGCTGGTGGCCGACATGCTGCAACCATTGGGTTTCACCTTGCTGCATGCCACAGATGCCGCGGCCGCTCAACAGCTGGTCAACCACCCCACCCAGCCACCAGACATCGATTTGGCCCTGTTGGATGTGGCCATGCCTGGCATGGATGGCTGGCAACTGGCCGCCTGGCTGCGGTCCCAACGGCCAACCACCAAGATCCTCATGGTGTCGGCCAATCCACGGGACTTGCAATCCAATCAGCACCAGTCACACGATGCCTATCTGACCAAACCGATCAAATACGAGGCCTTGCTCAACCAATTGAACAGCCTGTTGGACTTGTCATGGCACGATCAATCACCGCAATTGGCCACGCCCTCACAACAACCCGTGTCCCTGCCGCAGGAACACTGGGTGGCCTTGCATGACATGGCTGACATCGGCCACATCAAAGGCATTGAAAACCACTTACAACGCTTGTATGCTGACGAGCTGATTTCGGCCGCCGAACACCGGCGTTTGTTGCAACCGATTCAGCACGCCAACTTGAACCAATTTCGCCAACTGATTCAGCATGAAACCACTTAATCACATCATCCTGGCGGTGGATGACAACACCGACAACCTGAGTTTGTTGTATCAGACACTCAGTGAACATGATTACACCGTGTTGATTGCCGACAGCGGCGCCAGGGCCTTGAACATCCTGCAAAAAACCGCCCCACACCTGGTGCTGTTGGACGCGCTGATGCCGGAACTGGATGGTTTCGCCACCTGTGAGTTGATGAAACAGTCCCACCCCGACATGCCGATCATTTTCATGACCGGCTTGAGTGAAACCGAACACATCGTCAAAGGCTTGTCGGCCGGCGCGGTGGATTATCTGGTCAAACCCCTGAACCACGAAGAACTGTTGGCCCGGGTCGCGGTGCACATCAACAACGCCCGCCTGACCAACAGCACCAAACTGGCGCTGGATTCCACCGGCCAGCACATGGCCGCGGTGAACCCGGCCGGGCAAGTGATCTGGACCACCGATCAGGCCCAAACCATCATCGACACCTTCAGCAGCAAGGAACGGGGGCTGCTGCAAAGCTGGCTGAAACAAGCCGGTAACGACGACACGCTGGAAATTCAGCACGAGAAGACCACTTTGATCATCACCTACGTGTCCCAACAATCGGATGCGTCGCACCTGTTGAAGTTCAAAGCCCACAACCTCAAGCTGGAAACCCAAACCCTGAAAAACAAACTGAAAATCACCCGCCGCGAAGCCGAGGTGTTGTTCTGGGTGGCCAAAGGCAAAACCGATTGGGAAATCGCCCAAATCCTGCACATCAGCGAACGCACCGTGAACAAACACCTGGAACAAATCTACCGCAAACTCGAAGTCAACAACCGCACCGCCGCCACCGCCAAAGCCATGGTGGCCCTGAATTGACCCCAACACCTTTAACCTGGATCCCGGATCAAGTCCGGGATGACGTCCAGATCAAGTCCGGGATGACGTCCAGATCAAGTCCGGGATGACGTCCGGATCAAGTCCGGGATGACGATTGGTTGAAACAGGGCATTGGAATTCACTCACCGCCCCCTGGAGCACCGACTTCAGTCGGTGACATGGCCAGGCGCCAAGCCGCAGCCATCATTCATGCAGCCCAGGTTGTTGTTTAAACAGCAGCATGTCATCCCAAGCGCAGTCGGCCGTTTTCGCGTCCTGCTTGCACGGCACACCTCCGTCCATGGAGGCGAGGGACCTCGCCACACCGACGCGATTTAATTCAGTGATGCCATGACCTCTTTTATTGAGCTGGAACACCGACTTTTATCGGCGCCAGGGTGGTGTTTTTGAAGACTTACATGGCAAACTCAACACCACCAACCTGGATCCCGGATCAAGTCCGGGATGACGATTGGTTGAAACAGGGCATTGGAATTCACTGACCGCCCCCCTGGAGCACCGACTTCAGTCGGTGACATGGCCAGGCGCCAAGCCGCAGCCATCGTTCATGCAGCCGGTCAAGGTGAACACTTTCAGCCTGAATGGCAAACCAGCCTGACGGCCCAACGCCGACTGAAGTCGGCGCTCCTGGGGCAATGGTGTGTCTGTCAACTTGACCGCAGCCCAGTGCGACTTCGACAGGTGGTATGCTGAGCCAGTCGAAGTACTCAGCCACCTTGTACTTTTGTTTTTTAAGATCGCTGAGCTTGTCGAAGCGCCCATCAGACCAGGACGTGCCACATTCGGGCTGCACTTCGACGAGCTCAGCGAACTTGTGGCTGTTGTGACCTGCACCCACTGATTGAGACATTCCTCGGTGAAAATTTCACAAATTCTCGATTTTTGCGAACACAAAATATAAGATGGATGATCCGGGTCCCAAACGTGTGTGGGTCCCGTGCCAGGGCATCTTCACAACACAACAACCATAAAAACATGTGTGGCGCATTTGACATCATCAACAACCCGTTCACGGACTCCATCACCGAAGCCTTGGGCGTGCCCAGCGTCGAAACCCGTGGCATCCGCACCCCGGCCTCGATGATCCAGATCGTCACCGAAGGGGCCGATGACCGCTACTTGGAAGAGGCCAAATGGTGGCTGCTGCTGGGTCGCGACGGCAAACCCAACTACCAATACGCCACCTTCAACAGCCGCTACGACAAGCTCTATTCTTCGCCGCTGACCAAAGGCGCCTTTCGCACTTCGCGCTGTATCATCCCGGCCAGCGGCATCATCGAAGGTCAGGACAAACAATACCACCACATCACCTCTGAGCGCGGCGCACTGGCCTTGGGTGGCATCTACAAACAATACCCGGTCGGCGACGAGGTGCTGACCACCGCCTCGGTGATCACCTGCCCGGGCAACCCCAAGCTGGAACACATCCACAAAAAGTCGATCCCCTTGATGCTGGATGTGGATGACGAAGGCCTGATCGACATGTGGCTGGACCCAACCATGACCGAGTCCGAGGCCTTCCGCCCGCTGCTGACCAACCAAATTCAGTTCGACCTGATCGCCACCCCCACCATCGGCGCCCGCGACCTGAGCCCGCGTGGCGAGGCCATCCACATCGGAGCGGATCGGTGAGGCACTTTACTCTGGCATTGATTTTAACCCTGTCTGCTTGTGCTCATCGACCCATTGGCCCCATTTTGATGAACGGCAATGACATCATCCACACCAAGGTGCAACAAAACGGTCCCTATCACACCATAGAAAAAAGGGTTTTTACCACCATTGAATTGGCTGAAATTGATTTCACAGCGTTCCTGACAAAAGCAACCAAAGATCACGCCATTGAGTTGTGCCAAGGTGATCAAAACATCTTGGATTGGGTGGTAGAAACCCGTGACTTCATCAATCTTAAACACGGAGCCAGCCACTGGGAACTGGTTCACCAGAAAAAAAACCTCCAATCGTATCCCAGCGGTACAGTGGCCACCGCTTCATTCAGATGCCGTTATCTGGATCAGGAAGCCATTAACAAAGTCCTGAGTGATGATAAAACCGAAATCACATTGCGTACCGAAGAATCGCCAAACCAACATCACATGGTCACCCACAGCATCCGTTATACAGCTGTTCAAGAAGTTAATGATGTGAAGGTTTGGCTCGAACAAGGTATTCAGGACCAGGCAAACAGCCTCTGTGGTAAAAACACACCAGTCAAATTCTTTGTCAAACAGGACCGCAAAACCCACACCACCCGCCAAAAACCTGATTACCAGGAAACATACTGGGTGACCCTCACAGCCGAGGTGTTCTGCCCATGATCTTCGGCCTGTGTGATGTCAATAATTTCTATGTGTCTTGCGAGCGGTCGTTTGATCCCAGGCTCAATGGGCGGCCGGTGATTGTGTTGTCCAACAACGACGGCTGCGCGGTGGCCCGTTCCAATGAAGTCAAGGCCTTGGGGGTGAAGATGGGTGCGCCCTTGCACCAGATCCAGCACCTGGTCAAACAGCACAACTTCGCGGTGTTCAGTTCCAACTACAGCCTGTACGCCGACATGTCGCACCGCTTTGAGGCGATGATCGAGAAATACACACCGAACATCGAGAAGTACTCCTGTGACGAGATGTTTTTTCAGCTCGATGGCCAAGAGCACCGCGGCAACCTCGGCGCCTACATGCGGCAGATGGTGCAGGACATCAAACGCGGTTTGGGTCTGCCGGTGTGCGTCGGCCTGGCACCGACCAAAACCCTGTGCAAAATCGCCAACCACTACGCCAAGTCCCTGTCGGTGGCCGGTGGCGTGTTGACACTGTTCAGCGAGTACAATTTGAAAAACGCGCTGGAGATCCTGCCGGTCAATGAAATCTGGGGCATCGGCCGCAAACACACCGAACATTTGGCCAAGCTGGGCATCACCACCGCCTTGCAATTGCGCGACGCCGAGCGCAAGTGGATCCGCAAACGTTTCAGCGTGGTGGTCGAGCGCACCCTGATGGAATTGCGCGGGGTCAGCTGTCTGGAATTGAACGAGGTGGCCGAGAAGAAAAAACAAATCGTTTGCACCCGCTCCTTTGGCGAAAAAACCGAATCCCAAACGGTGTTGCGCGAGGCCATCGGTTACCACGTGTCCCGCGCCTGTGTCGATTTGCGCTCACAACAATCGGTGGCCAAATCCATCACCGTGGGCATCCGCACCAACCCCTTTTCCAAACAAGACCGGCAATGCGTGCGTTCGGTGACCATCGAACTGCCCTACCCGACCGACAACACCTGCGATTTTCAGGCCGCCGCCACCCAGGCCCTGAACCGCATCTACCAGACCGGCTACAAGTACAAAAAAGCCGGCATCATGCTCAATGGTTTGAGTGACAAGGGTGTGGTGCAATACGACCTGTTCCACCGCCACCAACCGAAGGACGACGCCATCATGCAGGTCATGGACCAGATCAACGCCCGTTACGGCAAAGACGTGCTGCGCTGTGGTTCACAAGGTTTCGAGGCGACCTGGGTGATGAACTCCAACCGCAAATCGCCGCGTTACACCACCGATTGGAACGACATCATTGGCGCGTCATGAGGCTGCATTGTTGGCGGGCCGATCAAGGCATCAATCGCTCTGACACAGCTGCAATTGATTGCGGCCTGCGGCTTTGGCCCGGTACAAGGCCGCATCGGCCCGTTCAAACAAATCACTCAACGGTTGCCCGGGATATTGGCACAAACCAATGCTGATGGTCACCGCTTGCTTGGGGGTTAACTTCGACCAATCATGGGCCGCCACCTGGCTGACCAATTGTTGGTGGTGTTCAACGATCTGTTCCGAATCGCCATTGACCGTCACCACCACAAACTCTTCACCGCCATAGCGGGTCAGGGTTTGGTTGTTTTTTGACCAAGCTTCCATCAACTGAGCAATGGTTTTGAGCACCTGGTCACCGACCTCGTGACCGCAGCTGTCGTTGATGCGTTTGAAGTGGTCGATGTCGATCACCGCCAGCCCCAAGGATTTGGGTGGTTTCTTTTGCACGTGCTGCATCATGGCATCGAAATAGCGGCGGTTGTACAGACCTGTCAAAGCATCCGAGTTGGAGATTTTCTTCAACTCGGAAACCAGTGCACTGCGCTCCTTGTCCACCGCTTCCAGTTGGCGGGTGCGCTCCGAAACCTTGGCCTCCAAATTGTCTTTGTATTCGCGCAAGCGTTCATAGGTCACGGCATAGGACAGGCCCGGCCGATAGCGTTGCACGAACAAACGCAACAAATTCAAGTCGGCGTGCAGGTAAGGAATTTGGTTGATCCTGACCAGCATCATTTGCGCAAACACCCCCTGGTGATCAATGAAGCGAGCAGCCATGAAATGCACGGTGTGCCCTTGCACTTCGTGGGTGCCGTGTTCAACCATTTGGGTGGTGGCAAAACCGGCGGCAAAATCCGCCAGCTCGGGAAAACGGGTGTCGTTGTGCTGCAGCAGGAACCGTGGTTTGTTGGACTGGTGCTCGAGCTCAGTCAAAAACAAAGCCTGACAGTCAAACAACTGATCACAGCGCGATTGAATCGCGGCGGTGACATGACCGATGTCGAGATAACTGGCCGGGTATTCGGTGCCTTGTTTCAAGGCCCGGGAATCATCGGCGGCGTCGCGCTGGTTGAAGCCGTAGAAGCTGATCAACAAAATCGCCATGAAAAAGGCAAACAGGTAAAACACCATCGGGTCGGGGTGAATGAACAACAAGGCCGACAACACCCCTGCTGGGGCAAACACCAAATCGGCAAACAAATAAGCGGGGGTCATCAGTTTCCTGATCTTCTTCTTGTCCAAAGAGAAATAGATGAAAATCATGCCGATGTTGATCACCTGCATGACCACCGCCACCAAAGCGATCACTTCGACTGCCACCCAATCCAAGCGGGTCAGCGGCAGGTCCACACCCCAGTCCAAAATCAACGCCGCGGTGACCAACATGATGGTGTTCATCGCCAGGTTGTTGCCGGCCCGCAGCAAGGCAATGCGGTATGAATTCATGCGGTAGGATTTGTTGATGAACGGCATGATGATGCTGGCCACCGTGCTGATCAGGATGACTTCGGATATGGGCAAGGTGAGCAACAAATGAAACTGCACCAAACGTTCCATCGAGATCATGCCCAGGTACGGCATGCGCAGACCACACTGCCACACCAACAACAAGCTGGCGGCACCCAAAACCCAGGTCAGCAGCGGCGGCAGGCTGAAGGCATCCCCCACCACCCACACGAAGTAAATGGCGGCCAACAACATCATGCCGATCACATAAAGCCTGATGGGTTTAAACCACATTGTCCACTCTCCTGAACCACACCATCCTTAAAATTATACATGGCTTTTTCGGTCAACTCACCCGCGATCGGACAAACCGAGTCATGGTTCACGAAAAAGTGGCGGTTTTTTGGCCTTTATCCGGCATTGACCTTTTACCCCACAGTGGTTCAGGTATAATACGCGTTTTCAAAGTTTGACACCGAGACATCCCTTGGGAAGCTGGATAAAAGAAAAACAACAATCGGCTGCTTTTTTTGGCACCAATTCAAGCTGGTTGGAGCAATATTACGACCTTTACTTAGAGGATCCTGAAGCGGTCACCCCGGAACTGCAAGCCTTGTTCAAACAGTTTGACGGCGAGCAGCCCGATGTGCGTCATTTACCCATCATTGAGCAGTTTGCTCAGGCCGCACAACTGCCGCCTGGCAGTGGCGCCGAATCGGCCGATGCCGCCCACGCACAAAAACAAGCAGCGGTGCTGCGCTTGATCAACTCCTATCGCTTGCGGGGCCACCAAAAAGCCGATCTGGATCCAATCAAATACGCCCAAAGACCCGACACCCCCGATTTGACCCTGGCTTTTCATGGCCTGAACGACAGTGACCTGAACACCGAATTCAACACCGGTTCATTGGTGGCGCCTGACCGCATGAAATTGCAAGACATCATCCAAACCCTGGAAAGTGTCTATTGCCAACACATCGGTGCCGAATACATGCACATCACCGACATCAACAAGCGCGAGTGGTTGCAACAGCGCTTGGAGAAACCGGCCGGTGCCTTCCCATTTGATGACGAAGACAAACTGCACATGCTGTCCTGCCTGACCAAGGCCGAAGGCATGGAGCGTTACCTGCACACCAAATACGTCGGTCAAAAGCGCTTTTCATTGGAAGGCGGCGATGCCTTGATCCCACAGATGGCGTTCTTGATTCAGCACGTGGGGGCACAAAAAACCAAAGAACTGGTGATTGGCATGGCCCACCGCGGCCGCCTCAACATGTTGGTCAATATTTTGGGCAAATCACCGGCCGAACTGTTTGACGAGTTCGATGGCGTCAAAGCCGACGAATTGGACAACATCAATTCCGGCGATGTGAAATACCACAAAGGCTATTCATCGGACGTGCCCACCCCCGGTGGCGACGTGCATTTGGCCATGGCCTTCAACCCGTCACACCTGGAAATCATCAACCCGGTGGTGCTGGGCTCGGTGCGGGCCCGCCAAGTCCGTCGCGATGACACCGAAAAAAATGTGGTGGTGCCGGTGTTGATTCACGGCGATGCCGCTTTTGAAGGGCAAGGCGTCAACATGGAACTGTTCAACATGGCCATGGTAGAAGGTTATGACGTCGGTGGCACCATCCACGTGGTGGTCAACAACCAAATCGGTTTCACCACCACCCATGCCTTGGACAAGAAAGCCGGCCTGTACTGCACCGAAGTGGCGAAAATGGTGCAAGCCCCGATTTTCCACGTCAATGGCGACGATCCCGAAGCGGTGGTGTTTGCCACTCAAGTGGCGGCCGATTACCGCCGCACCTTTGGGGTTGATGTGGTGATTGACCTGGTGTGTTACCGCAAACATGGGCACAACGAAGCCGATGAACCGGCCGCCACCCAACCGCACATGTACAAATTGATCAAGGCGCATCCCTCACCACGAGAAATTTACGCCGATCGACTTGAAGCCGCTGGGGTGATCAATGCGCAACAGGCGCGTGACATGATCGATGACTACCGCCAGCGTTTGGACAACAAAGAAGACATCGTTGAATTTGGCCCGACCCACAACAACGACAAATTCGCGGTGGACTGGACCCCTTATATCGAAGGTGAATTGACCGAACAGGTCAACACCACCATCACCCAGGAACAGTTCGACCAATACGGTGAAATCATCACCAGCTTGCCAGCCGATTTGAAACCCCATCCGCGGGTCAACAAAATCAACCAAGACCGCATCAAAATGCTCAAAGGCGAAGCCCGCATGGATTGGGGTATGGCTGAGACCATGGCCTATGCCAGCATTTTGGACGAAGGTTTTCAAATTCGACTGGATGGCCAAGACTCGCAGCGCGGCACTTTTTTCCACCGCCACGCCGTGATCCACAACGTCGATCACAACGAGAACTTCACGCCACTGAGCCAACTGGAAACCGACAAGAATAAAATCGACATCATCAATTCGGTGCTGTCTGAAGAGGCGGTGTTGGCCTTTGAATACGGTTATGCCACCACCGAGCCCCGTTCGCTGGTGATCTGGGAAGCCCAATTCGGTGATTTCGTCAACGGCGCGCAAGTGGTGATTGACCAATTCATTTCATCCGGTGAGGCCAAATGGGGCCGCTTGAGCGGCTTGGTGATGTTCTTGCCCCATGGTTTTGAAGGTCAGGGCCCGGAACATTCCTCGGCCCGCTTGGAACGCTTTTTGCAACTGTGTGCGGTGAACAACATGCAGGTCTGCATGCCCTCCACCCCAGCCCAGACGTTCCACATGATTCGCCGGCAGATGCTGCGCAAAGCCAGAAAACCACTGATTGTGATGACGCCCAAGAGTTTGTTGCGGCACAAACTGGCCACCTCCACCAAAGAACAACTGACCGAAGGCCAGTTCCAGACCGTGATCCCAGATCGTCGGGTCAAACCCAAAGACGTCAAGCGCATCATCTTCTGTTCCGGCAAGGTTTACTACGATTTGTTGGAGCAGTTGACCGAACAGAACAATGAGCACATTGCGCTGGCCCGGGTGGAACAATTGTATCCGTTTCCACGGCGGGCGCTGACCGCACAAATCGACCGCTACCCGAACGCCAAAGATGTCATTTGGTGCCAAGAAGAACCGATCAACCAAGGTGCCTGGTTCCAAATCAGACACCATTTACAACATTGCATCGCTGACCGCTTCCCGCTGTATTATGCCGGACGCAAAGGGTCCCCTTCCCCAGCTGTTGGCGCCTTGCAAGTCCACCTCAAAGAACAACAACAATTAGTCAAAGATGCCATCCATGGGGAACATGGATCGGCCATAGACGCGGAGTAAAAGAAGTATGAGCATTGATGTCAAAGTGCCCGTTTTACCTGAATCTGTCACCGACGCCACGGTGGCCACTTGGTACAAGCAACCCGGTGATTTCGTCAAACGCGATGAAAACCTGGTTGATTTAGAGACCGATAAAGTGGTGCTGGAAGTGCCTGCCCCAGCCGATGGTGTGTTGGAATCCATTGCCGTGGAAACCGGAGATGTGGTGGAAGCCAACCAAGTGTTGGGCGTGGTCAAAGAAGGCGAAATTCCGGCCGACAAAGCCGAAGAATCGGTGGCACCCAAAGCCACAGGCGGCGCCAAGCCAGCGACCAATGCCGATGCTGGCAGCTCGTCTGACGAAAGCACCATGAAAGACGCCCCCCAAGGTGACGTCAACACCGGTTCAGCCGGTCCGGCGGCACGCAAAATGATGCACGAGAACAACATCGATGCCGCCCAAGTCTCAGGCACGGGTCGCGGTGGTCGCATCACCAAACCCGACGTCCAGGCGGTGGCCAACACCCCAATGGAAGAACGCGTGCCCATGAGTCGCTTGCGCCAAAAAATCGCCGATCGCATGGTCGAAGCCCAATCCACTGCGGCCATGTTGACCTCATTCAATGAAGTCGACCTGAAAGCCGTGATGGACATCCGCCGCAAATACAAAGAGGAATTCATTCAGAAACATGGCATCAAGCTGGGGTTGATGAGTTTCTTCGTCAAGGCCGCCACCGAAGCCTTGAAACAATTCCCCATCATAAACGCCTCAGTGGAAGGCAGCGATGTGGTCTACCACAAACAACAAAACATCGGCATCGCCGTGGCCACCGACCGTGGTCTGGTGGTGCCGGTGTTGAAAAACACCAATGCCATGGGTTTGGCCGACATCGATGCGAGCATCCGTGATTTCGCGGTGGCCGGTAATGCCGGCAAACTGACCATGGATGACTTGACCGGTGGTACCTTTACCATCACCAACGGCGGTACCTTTGGTTCGTTGATGTCAACGCCCATTTTGAACATGCCACAAAGTGCCATCTTGGGCATGCACACCATCAAAGAACGGCCGGTGGTGGTCAACGGCGAAATCGTGGTGCGCCCGATGATGTACCTGGCCTTGACCTATGACCACCGCATCATTGACGGCAAAGACGCCGTGTTGTTCCTGGTGGCGGTCAAAGAAATGCTGGAAGATCCGGCCCGCATGCTGTTGAACTTATAAGGAGCCTTGAGAAATGACTGAAAAATATGACGTGATTGTGATCGGCGGTGGACCTGCTGGCTACGTGGGCGCCATCCGCGCGGCACAAATGGGTTTCAACACCTTGTGCATTGATCGTTTCAAAGGCAAAGACGGCAAGTATTCTCTGGGCGGCACCTGCTTGAATGTGGGCTGCATCCCGTCCAAAGCCTTGCTCGACTCCTCCAAGCATTATGAGCAAATGACCAAGCACTATGACGTGCACGGCATTTCCTTTGACAACGCCGCGATTGACGTGCCCACCATGATTGGCCGCAAAGACAAAATCGTCAAACAATTGACCGGCGGCATTGGCCAACTGTTCAAAGCCAACAAAGTCAAATACAAAGCCGGCAGCGGCAAGCTGTTGAAAGACCGTCAGGTGGAAATCACCAACGAAGACGGCAGCGAAATCGTCCAAGGTGAACACATCATCCTGGCCAGTGGCTCGGTGCCCATCAGCATCCCCAATGTCGAGATCGACAATGAGCACATCTTGGACAACGCCGGTGGTTTGGATGTGAACCAAGTGCCGAAGAAACTGGGTGTGATTGGTGCCGGGGTGATTGGCTTGGAACTGGGCAGTGTGTGGAACCGCTTGGGTGCTGAAGTCACCGTGTTTGAAGCCATGGACACTTTCCTGGCCGCCTGTGACCAAACCATCGCCAAAATGGCCGCCCGTGAATTCAAGAAACAAGGCCTGGACATCCACCTGTCGACCTTCGTCAAATCAGCCACGGTCAAAAACGGCCAAGTTGAGGTGGTGTATGAGAAGAATGGCGAACAAACCACCGCCACCTATGACAAGTTGCTGGTTGCCGTCGGCCGCAAAGCCGAAACTTCGGGCTTGCTCAGCGATGATTGTGGGGTGCAGTTGACCGATCGCGGACAAATTGATGTCGATGATGAATGCCGCACCTCGGTGCCCAATGTGTGGGCCGTGGGTGATGTGGTGCGTGGGCCGATGTTGGCCCACAAAGGGTCTGAAGAAGCCTCAGCCGTGGTTGAGCGCATCGCTGGCCAGCATGGTCACATTGATTTCAACACCATTCCTTGGGTGATTTACACCGAACCCGAAATTGCTTGGGTCGGCAAAACCGAAGAACAGCTGAAAGAAGCCGGCGTCGAATACAAAATCGGCACCTTTCCTTTCGCCGCCAACGGCCGGGCCTTGGCCATGAATGAACCAACTGGCATGGTTAAATTGATCGCCGATGCCGAAACCGATGAACTGTTGGGCGCGCACATCTATGCCGCCAACGCCGCGGACTTGTTGTCTGAGTGTGTGGTGGCCATGGAATTCAAAGGCTGTGCCGAAGACCTGGCGCGCATCGTGCATGCGCATCCAACTTTGTCTGAAGCGGTGTTTGAAGCGGCCATGAATGTTGACAAACGCGCCATTCACAAAGCCAACTGATTTCAGCATTGTCTGCATAAAGAAAAGGCCGGCAACGCGGCCTTTTTTGTGGCCTCATTCCGGCTTTTTGGGTGGTTGGCAACGCCGCAAACCTGGGATTTGATCCCAACCAACAAAGTTCACATGAAAATGGGAGCAGCTGTTGCCCTCCTGATAGACCACATTGGCCACCGCTGCACTGGCTTGCAACACCTGCGACAAGATCAAATCATCACCGCTGAGATCAGCCATGCAGTGTGCAGCCCGGCCATTGTCCCACCGCTCCAGATCCAGACCATAAGCGGTTAAATGCTTGGAAATGTAGCAAGGTTCAGGGCGGGCCATCTGGGCTTCGATGGTGCGCGTCACGGCCGCCAGCTTGTCGCCTTTGGCCGCATCATAAGTCGCTTGCAATTCTGCTGCTGCCTGCTGATTGGCATAATAGCCACAGGCTTGTTTGGCCAAACACCCGCGCATCAGTTGGGCTTGTTTGGCCGCACTTCTCACACCGCTGGTCACCTGGATGGGGCGTTCACCGCCGTCCGCACAATAGGCCTGATTGAGGTGCTGCATCGCTGGCAACAAGCGTTCCGGAACCAATGAGGTCCCCACCCATTGAACGGCATCACAGGATTCACGGGTTTGACCCTGGCCGGTGTCGGCATGGGTATGGACGCTCAAAACCAGCGCCAAGACACCGATCAAACGACACGTATTCAAATAAGGTTGCATGGGCGGTAGTTTAGCAGGTCACAAGGCCGCCACCCACTCAGCTGCGACAGGACGCTGTCATTCCACGGTCAGTTGTTTCAACTCGATGCTGAACGCGCCAACCTGTTGATCGGCCACCAGCACCCCCATTTGCTGCACATCTACCAACCGCAATGGCGGCATGTCGCGCAACACCCGCCCGCGAAAGGTGGGTATGAATTGGTCCACTGGCAGATATATGCTCTGTGTCTGTCCAGCCAAGGTGTTGAATGACTGGGTGTAGGCGGCCCCATCGAACCCCCGGTTGGTGCGCAGCCTGAATTGGTAACGCCTCCCATCACCTTTGACTGTCAGCACCAGCACTGATGGATCTTGTTGCCATGACTGCTCGATAAACGGCCAAACCATGCGCACCGAAGCAAAGCCACCATTGTTGTCCAATGACACGGAGCCACTGAATTGCAGCGCCTGCGCAGTGCGGTCCAGGCGGCTGCTGGAAACGCCGCCCATGACGCCATCATTGATGATCAGGTATTGCTGATCTTGTAACTGATCAAATGAAAAGCTGGCCGGGGTATGATCGGCGCCACCCAGCACCATCATCAACATCACATGTAAGTTCATGTTTTGCTCTGCCTCAATAAAAGACCCCAAGATGACTTCCAAACCGTGAATTCAGCGTGAACCAACTTTCGCTGCCCACTCACACCCCATTGACAGGGTCCGGCCTAACATGAATCCCACATTTGAAATTGTTCGGATGTAACGACTTTTTACCCAAACTTTAAGAGACATAAAAATGAATATCATGAACAGAACCACAAAATTTTTGACCGTTGCCATGATGGCCGTATTCGCCATGACTGCCATGGCTGGTGGCAGCTACAAGAAGAAAAGCAAAGACATCGCCAAAAATGACATCGTAGAAACTGCCGTGTCAGCCGGCTCTTTCACTACCCTGGTGGCCGCCGTTAAAGCCGCAGGCTTGGTAGACACCTTGAAAGGTGACGGCCCATTCACTGTGTTTGCCCCAACCGATGAGGCATTTGCCAAATTGCCAGCCGGCACTTTGGAAAACCTGTTGAAACCAGAAAACAAAGACCAATTGGCGGCCATTTTGACCTACCACGTGGTGTCAGGCAAAGTGAAAGCCAAAGACGTGGTGAACTTGAACTCAGCCACCACCGTACAAGGCAGCGACGTGACCATCGCCGTTGAGAATGGTGGCGTGGTATTGAATGGCAACAGCAACGTGGTGACCACCGACATCGGCACCAGCAATGGCGTTATTCACGTGATTGACACCGTGATTTTGCCCCCTTCAAACTCGTAATCCATCGAGTAAAAATTTGACCAAAAAAAGGCCGGAATCACATCCGGCCTTTTTTGTTTGTGTATTGATTTCTGATCAATCCAGTTTCAGCGATGATTTGGACTTATCACGACGACTTCTTTCTTTGTCGCGGTACTCTTTGACACAGCTGTCTTGGTCATACATCACACATGCCAGGTAATCGGTGGCTTCGATCAACGCCGCACGGATGGCTTTACCGGCTGGGGTCTTTTTGTGACCACCCAAAGATCCGCCGAAACCATTGCGGGAAAAGCCCACGCTCATGCCGCCCCCTTTGGAGTGACCTTCGACGGTGCGAACAAATTCAACTTCGCCAGTGGTGGCATTGACCACACGCAGGTCAATGGCCAGATACGCTTTGTTGCTTTTGCCACCCAAAGAAATGCCCTTGATGCTGATGCCGCCACCACCACCGGAGGTGTTTTCTTCATAGGCCGCCACGTTTCCTGTGATCAGGTATTGTGCACCGGTGACTTGGCCCATTTTAGCGGCGGTGGATTTGGACACCCGTCCTGAAGCGCCCAAGTCTTGTTCGCCCAACACGCTGTCTAATTTTTGTCTTTCGACCACTTTAAAAGCACCGGTGGAAACCAGCTCGTTGGCCAGCATGCCGCCCAATTCGCGACCGACGTCAGTCTGCCACCAATGGGCTCGGGTTTCGTTGGTGAAATCCAACACCGCGACCACGGCCCGGTCTTTTGCCATACCGGCGCCTGACACCATCAAGGCTGCCAAGACCATAAGTAATTTTTTCATTGCTCTTCTCCCAGATAAAATAATTGATAAAAAACTCATATACTGTAACAATCTACTCCTATTTTTACTGACAATCAATCATGGATCTTAAAAATCTTGATCAATTGCGCCGCAAACTGGATGAAATCGATGGTCAAATTATAGCGCTGATTGCTGAACGTCAGTTTAATGTCGAACAAATCGGAAACGTGAAATTGGACACAAATTCACCGACCCGAGATTACCAAAGGGAAAAACAGGTCATCGACAAAGTCAGGCACCACGCCACTGAGCATGGCCTGGATCCGGAGATCGCGCAACAAATTTTCGAGCTGGTGATTGAAACCTCTTTGAGCAAACAAGAGATTCAGAAAGTCAAAAAATCCACCTACGGCAGCAACAAATCGGCCCTGATCATTGGCGGTAACGGCAAAATGGGCCAATGGTTTGCCCACTTCTTGCGCTCACAGGACTTTGATGTATTCATCAATGATCTGGCGCCCTTGAGTGATCAACAAAATTTCGTGGCCGACATCGGTGCCATTGAGTTGAACCACGATTACATCATCATTGCCACCCCGATTCAGAAGAGTGCCGAGATCATCCAACAATTGTGCCAGCTCAAACCCCAAGGCATTGTGCTCGACATCAGCTCCATCAAGAGTCCTTTGCGCCTGCCTTTGCGGCAGCTGGCCGACACCGGTTGTCAGGTGGTGTCGATTCATCCCATGTTTGGTCCCGACATCCAACTGCTGTCTGGCAAGCACGTGATATTCATCGACTTGGGCAATGAAGAAGCGGTCAATCAGGTCAAACAGCTGTTTCAACCGACCATGGCAGAACGGATCGACATGAAGTTTGAAGATCATGACCGCCTCATTGCTTATGTGCTTGGTTTGTCGCATGTGCTCAACATTGCCTTCATGACGGTCCTGAGTGAATCAGGGGAAGCCGCGGAACTGCTGGCGCGGCTGTCCAGTACCACCTTCGATGCGCAGTTGGGGATCGCCAGTAACGTGGTCAATGAAAATCCCAAGCTGTATTATGAAATTCAAAAATTGAATCATTACAGCCCAACCACCCTCAATGCCTTGTCCGATGCGGTGCAAAGAATCATGCAACTGATCCATCAAGACAACCAAGGTGCTTTCATCAACATCATGACCCAAGCCAAGAACTACATGAATCAAAGGTCGTGATGTTGCCAAGCTCATACCCCATTAACGCAGATCTTCGCCCAGGGTTACACCCAGAACAAAAAACATGACCTTTGTCCATTGATTGACCAGGGCTGTGATACCATATTAATGGGGTGATCCCTGAAGAGACTGTTCACGGGTGCGGGGTGAATCACTTGAGGATTTTGCCCATAAATTGTTATAATCATAGACCCACAACATTCATTTAACTGAGGAACAAAATATGAATTTTAAAGACATGAAATCATCCAATCCGGCGATGGCACAAATGGAACAACAGGCCATGAGCTTGGGACCCGTGGATGAGTTTATCGTTGACGACTCACAACGCATGACCGTTAACGGCACCATTAATAAAACCGGCATTTTACTGGCCATTGTGGTGGCGGTGAGCGCCTTTTCCTGGAACACCATCCTGACCAACCCATCATTGGGTTATGGCTTGGCCATCACCGGCGTCATTGGCGCCTTGATCGCCAGCTTGGTGGTCTCTTTCAAACCCCACACAGCCCCCATCGGTGCGCCGATTGTGGCCGCTTTGGAGGGCTTGTTTGTCGGCGCCATTTCAGCGGTGTTTGAAATGCGTTTTCCTGGCTTGGTGGTGCAAGCCCTGGGCTTGACCTTGGCGGTGATGTTCGCCATGCTGTTTTGTTACCGCACCGGCATCATCAAAGTCACCGGCACCTTCAAAAAAATCATGACATTCGCCATTCTGGGCATCATGGTGTTTTATGTGGTCAGCTTCATAGCCAGTTTCTTCGGCGCCGCACCCAGCTACTTCGAGATCGGCAACAACAGCCTGTTCAACATTGGTTTGAACCTGGTGATTGTGGGCATCGCGGCTTTGAGCCTGGTGCTTGATTTCGATTTCATTGAGCGCGCCTCGGAGCAAAACACGCCCAAATACATGGAGTGGTACGGCGCCTTCGGTTTGATGGTCACCTTGGTGTGGCTGTACATCGAACTGTTGCGTTTGTTGGCCCGCTTCCAAAACGACTGATCTGGCGATGACCGTCGAAATCGTTCAAGTTGATTACAGCAACCCCCAACATGCCCATCACATGATTGAGCTGTTGGACTGTTACGCCACCGACCCCATGGGCGGTGGCGTCGCCTTGAGCGATTTCACCGCACAAAACCTGGTGCCAGAACTGGCCAAGCGCAACGACGCCTTCAGCCTGATCGCTTATGTGGATGGCCAACCAGCCGGTTTGACCAATTGTTTTGAAGGCTTTTCCACCTTTGCCTGTCGGCCGTTGATCAACATCCATGACGTGGTGGTGGCCAGTGAGTACCGGCGCATGGGCATCAGCCGCAAAATGTTTGACCGGGTGGAACAAATCGCCAACCACAAGGGCTGCTGTAAACTCACTTTGGAAGTGTTGGAAGGCAATTCCATCGCCCAATCGGCCTATGAGAAATATGGTTTTGAGCAATATAAACTGGACGACCAGAATGGTGCGGCCATGTTTTGGGAAAAGAAATTATGAAACAATGGACCCTTTGGGCCAGCTTGTTGCTGTTGACCGCTTGTCAACAACCGGCGGCCGATAAAACCACCACCAATAACGACTCCGTCACCGCTACCCCAAACACCAAACCCTGCACCAAAGACTTGAAAGTCTGTCCAGACGGGCAATCCGTGGGCCGTGATGGGGCCAATAATTGTGAGTTTTTTGCCTGCCCAGAACCCTTGAAGGTCACGGCCTGTCCAGAAGACATGAAACAATGTCCAGATGGCAGCTTCGTCTATCGGGACCAAAGCGCCCAATGCGAATTCGCTCCTTGCCCGGCCACCCAACCAGCCGGCAACAAACCTGAAGGCATCAAAAACGATCCGCCAATGATGTGCACCCAGGATGTCAAACAATGCCCTGACGGGACTTACGTCGGTCGTGACCCTTACAAAAACTGCGTGTTCAAACCCTGTCCCACCAAAGGCACCGAATAAATCCGCTGTCACAGTTGGCCATCAAGGCTCGTTTTCAGGATTTTTTTAGGCTTATTGAATGGCTTGCCAGGTTGGTAAATCGGCCAGCTCCTTGCCTTCGAAGGCCAATTTTTTCAAGTCTTTGATGTTGACGATCAGTGAGGGTTCAATGCCCAAACGGTCAGTCACTTGTCCCAGCCTTTGTTTCATGGCATTGAAATGGACCCCCTGGGATTTGTTTAACTTAACCGGGGTGGGCAGCGGCGGTAAATTCAGGCCATCCTGATTGGACATCGCTTGTATGAGGCTGCGGCCATTGAGTTTGATGAATTTGGGGTGTAAGCCCAAGCGAAACAGGTCTTCAAATTGCTGCGCCTGTTTGATCACCGCGATCATTTGTTGGGGGTTCAAGATCCAATTGCGCGGTTTGTTGCGCCGTTGGGCCAATTGGTCACGCCAATGCAAGATGCCCCACAACTGTTGTTGTTGGCGGTGATTCAAGCGTTCCGACTTGACCAGTTTTTGGTGCTGTTTTTCCAGGTAACTGTCTTGACCCAGTTGGTCCAACAATTGTTGCATCAGCACCGCAAACAAACCTTCCATCCCCCGTTCTTGCATGGTTTCGCTCAAGCGGGTTTTGAATTCATCCAAATAAATGATGTCTTCCACCGCATATTGCAACTGTTGATCACTCAAGGGCCGGGCCAACCAATCAGATCGGCTCATGGCTTTGTCCAACTCCACCCCCATCATGTCCTGTACCAGATTCAAGTATGAGGTGTGCAAAGCATGGCCACACAAGGCCGCTGCCACCTGGGTATCATACACCCGTTGGGGTTTGACGCGGGTCACTTGATGCCACAACTCCAAATCTTCAGAACCGGCATGCAGCACCAGCCCTTGGATGGCCGACAACACCGTTTCGGCCACTTTGGGTATGGCAATGTCCACCAAATAAATCACCCCTTGACAGCTGATTTGCAACAACGCCGGGTTCAAATAAAAGGTGCGGCTGCGTTCAAACTCCGTGTCCACGGCATAATCACTGTCAGGGCTTAATTTTGCCACCAAATTTAGTGCCGCATCGGGCTCATCTATCCAAACAAAATTTGCTAAAATCTTGGACATGTACTCACGTTCCTTCATCTACCTATTGGTTCTCATTGTATGTTCTGCTTGCCAACATGCAACAAAAAAACCCTCCGCAGCCACCCCCAAAACAACCACTTTGGTGGTCATGTCCATCAATGACGTGTACCGCATTGCTGGCATCGACAACGGTGACACCGGTGGATTGGCCCGGGTTCGCGCCCTGCGCCAACAACTGGAGCAGCGCTATGACCACGTGTTGTTTTTGCATGCCGGTGATTTTTTACACCCCTCATTCATCAGCAAACAGGATGATGGTGTGGCCATGATCCAAACCTTGAACCGCATGGATGGCGCCGCTGGTGAATTTGATCCGCACATGGTGGTGACCTGGGGTAACCATGAATTCGACAAGGGCCGCATGCGGCATGTGGACCTGATGAATGGCCTGTTGGACCAATCTGAATTCATCTGGCTGGGCAGCAACATCCAATGGCAAGCCAACAGCCTCCGATCCGAGCGCATGAGCCGCAGCCTGTTGCTGCCTTTTGGCGACCTGACGGTGGGCTTGTTCTCCCACACCACCGACATCGCCCACCCAGAATACATCGAGTCCTTCGGTGATTTCCAAAGCACCGCTGAGCTTTATGTGCCGCAATTGCGGGCCCAAGGTGCCGACCTGGTGATTGGCCTGACCCATCAATGGTTGCCCGATGATCTGGCGATGATGCGATTGCCAGAAGTCGTCAGGCCCGATGTGATTTTTGGTGGCCATGAACATTATGTCCAAACCGAACAAATGGGCGGCCGTTGGATCCTCAAAGCCGACGCCGATGCCGCCTCGGCCATTGTGGCAGAAATCACCATCGGCGACGACTTCCAAGTGACGCCTCAAGTGGTGGCATTGGATAAAAGCTTCACCCCAGACCCAACCGTCTTGACCTTTACCCAAGCACTGAGTGATGCCAACGATTTGCGCTATTGTCAGGAACGCCAAATGGCCCCCGATTGTCTGGCCGAGGTGTTGAGTTTCACCCACCGCAAACTGATGGCCGAAGAAACCGAAATCAGGCGTTTTGAAACCAATTTGGGCAACTTATTGGCTGACATGGTGAACGGTCATTTTCAAGCCTGTCAGGCCGATGTGGTGTTGTTGAATTCGGGCTCAATCCGTTTGAATCAAAACATCCCGGCTGGTTCCAACCTCACGGTCAAGCATTTGGAGGAAATGTTTCCTTACCCCAGTGATTTGCGATTGATTGAATTTGACCGCAGCCTGCTGCCCCAGATCTTGGCTCACAGCATATCCAGCTGGACCGCCAATGGTCACTGGCTGCAAGTGTCGGGCTTGGCCTTCATACACGATCCCGAGCAAGGCACAGTGGGGCACATTCACCTCACTGGCGAACATGATGCAGAACACGAGCACAGTCAAGGCAGCATCCGTGCTGTGGTGCCCCATTACCTGATTTCTGCACACACCGACCACGATGGTTACACCATGATCGATGAAAGCATGCAAGTGGCTTGCGAAGCCAACGGGGCAGAAATCAAAGACCTGTTCAAAACGTTGCTGCAAGCTTCCCCGGAAGGCATCGATGAGCAACGCGACTTCAGAATTTGCAACACCATGCGGGACCCATGCCGCTGATCAGCTTCAAAGAAACCACCATGTTGCTGCTGGGCTGTGTGCTGGTCTACAGCCTGTATTACTTGCGGACCCATGACCAAATATTTGGCCCACCCACCCTGGGCGCTACCAGCAACCCCATCCCCGCCACCCAACAGCCCAGTCAATTGCCACAGGATGACCCCAAAGTGCTGCCCACCGCGGTGCTGGAACAGGTCGAAATTCCTGATTGGCTGAGCAACAAAGCCGACTTTGACCTGGGCAATTTAACCATCGATGATTTGTTGGAACTGGCCCGCTTATCCCATGAGCAAGACCACGATTTTTTTCCTGACAATCAGAACACCTTGTTTTATTTGCTCAAGGCCAAAGAATTGGGCGTGGAAGACACCGCCATTGAGGAATTGATGACCACCGTCCATGCCGCCTTGTATGATCAGGCCGAACAGGCCAGCAGGGATTATGATGCCAACTCCTTGACGGCCTTGACCGCCCGCCTGAAAACCATTGATGAGGCTGACAGCAAAATTCCGGCCTTCACCGAACGCATCAGTGTGATCGTCACCATAAAAAGATTGGTGACTGAAATTGAAGGCCATCTGGCCGATGGCCGTTTGTATGAAGACGACCAAAAGGATGCCTTGCACACCTTGATCGTGGCGGCCAACATGGACCCCGATTATCCACCCCTGAATGACTTGAAACAACAGGTGTTGACCGCCATCAGTGCACAAGCCTTGCGCGCCGCGCAAGAGCTGGATTTCAGTTTTGCCAACCAACAAATCGAGTGGATGCAAGAACTGGATCCCGAGCATGGCATCACCCGCCAGGCCATCACCGACATCCAAACCCAAAGACAAAACCGCTTTGCCTACCTGGACCAACAGTTTTACAGTGCCATCAATGATTTGAATTTGGACCGCGCAGCCAATATGGTGGCGGCCTTGGCGGCGCTGGAAGTGCCGGACAACCAACTCAATGGTTATCAATCGCTGCTGGAAAAAACCCAAAACTATGGGCCACACGACATCGGCGACGAGTTCAATGACTTGTTGAACCGGGGCAACCAAACCGGTCCCACCATGGTGGTGATGCCCATGGGTGAATACTTCATGGGCAGTCAGACCGGGCCCAAGCACCAACGCCCCAGCCACCTGGTCCAAATCAACTACGGTTTCGCCGTCAGCAAGTTCGAAATCACGGTGGCCGATTTTGCCCGCTTCATTGAAGCCAGTGGTTACCAAACCACCGCCGAAAAGAACAACCGGGCGGTGATCTATGATGAACGCACCGGTCGCTTCAAAGACAAGTTCAACATCAACTGGCGCCATGACTACTTGGGCAAACTGGCCGACGGCGATTTACCGGTGATCCATGTCTCTTGGGAGGATGCCAATGCCTATGCCAATTGGCTGAACGCCACCACCGGCAGCGCTTATCGGCTGTTGTCCGAAAGCGAGTTTGAATACCTGCTCAGCGCCAACAGCAACACCCTATACCCTTGGGGCAATGAAGAACCCACTGAAATTTGGGGCAACTTTTCCGGCGCCAAAGACAAGTTCAAGCGCAGCCGCATCCGCTGGCGTGAAGGCTTTACAGAATATGAAGACGGTCATTGGGGGCCGGCTCCAGTTGGGTCTTTCATACAGACCTTGTTGGGCCTGTATGACCTCAGTGGCAATGTCATGGAATGGGTCGATGATTGCTGGCATGATTCCTACACCCGTGCACCCAATGACGGCTCATCGTGGGTCAACCGGGGCTGCGAAAACCGGGTCATCCGTGGCGGCAACTGGGGCAGTGCCAATGAAGAGTACCGCATCCACCATCGGCTCAAAGCAGCGACCGACTTCACCGACCCAAGGTTGGGATTTCGGGTGGCCAAAACCCTGCGTTACTGAACATCCTAATCATTTATGTTCTGTTTAACAGGACGTTTGGCCCCTATCGTTCTGTTTATGCGATCACCGTGATACAGAAACTCAAATTTACATTCAGCCACCTGCCCATACAATGTAAGTACTTCAAACACAAAGGAACCATTCAATGAGCATTAACATTGGCATCAACCCAGAAAATCGTGGCATCATCGTCGATGGCCTGAGCCGTTTACTGGCTGATTCCTACACCCTGTACCTCAAAACGCACAACTACCATTGGAATGTGACCGGACCGATGTTCACCTCTTTGCATGCCTTGTTCGAACAACAATACACCGAGCTGGCTGCGGCCGTGGACATCATCGCCGAGCGCATCAGGGCTTTGGGCGAATTTGCCCCGGGTTCTTACCAAGCCTTCGGCCAATTGACAGCCATCAAAGAAGAAACCGAAGTGCCAGCGGCGGAAGACATGATCAAGAATCTGTTGACCTCCCATGAGATCATCATCAAACACGCCAGACAGTTGCTGCAAACCGAGGCCATCGAGACCGATGAAGTCAGCGGTGATTTGTTGACGCAGCGCATGGAATTTCATGAAAAAAATGCCTGGATGTTGCGCGCCTTGCTGGGCTGATCAACCTTTCTTGACGGCACAAAAAACCAGCCTGGGTGGCTGGTTTTTTTTGTGGCTGTTGATGGGTTCTTAAGCTTCCCTTCTTTTCTCCACCGTTTTTCTGACCGCCCGGGTGATGCGATCAGCCGCGCCATCTATGGCGCTGTTGATGTTGTCGGCATGATGCGTCACCGCAATCGGCTTCAAGCCCCTGATGCGGGCCTCCATGGTACACCGCAAGTCATCTTCGCCCCCTTTGTGGCTGTTTTCATCGGCCAGGTAAACGGCCACTCGGGTGACCTGGTCTTTGAAGCTGTGCAACGAACTGTTGATGAGGTTTTCGACGTGTTTGGTTAACAGATCGCCGCCTTTGACGTGGTGGTCGGTGTTGACTTGAATTTGCATAAGTACTCCTCTGTCTGGTTTGATGTTGGTATGCTGTTCTTACTGTAATACTGCGGACTGTTGGCCTGAATTCAAATGGTTTTCATGATTAATTTCAGTCCAATCGAGCAGGCGGTCAACGCATTGAACAAAAATTTAACGGATCAATCGAAATGATTGGTGGATTTGTCAAAAAATCACTTGCCAAGCCGAAAAAATCTTATATACTTGTCATCCTCGTGCCGGGGTGGCGGAATTGGTAGACGCGCCGGATTCAAAATCCGGTTTCTTCGGAAGTGCGAGTTCGATTCTCGCCCTCGGCACCATCTTTTTTGCGGGTTCATCCGCAGCTTGATGACACCTCATAAAACTTTCCAGCAAGCCAAAAAAAAACCCAACATCAATGTCAGGTTTTTTAAGGCCCAATTTTGTTTGTCACCCATAAATGGGTTCAGGCAATTTGCAAATTGTTGTGGTGAGAATTGTATTTGTCTGGGAAGAAGGTCATGTCACCAGACAACACCTCACCGTTCATCATTTGCCACACACGAAATTGACTGTTCAAACAAGGGTTGTCCTCATCCTTAATGAATAAAATCCCTTCGCTGCCATCGGTCATTTTGTTGATGGCAAAAAACAGTTTCAATACCCAACCTTCATAATGATTCAAGCGACCATCAAAGCGAATGAAAGGTTTGCCTTGTTGATAAAAGATATCAACCTTGGATTGAATCGCAGAAAATTCGTCAATCACGTTTTTGATGGCATTGATGCGCGTGGTCAATTGATCTTCTTGCTTGCCTTGCGGAGCCAAATTAACGAGGATCCAACCGTGAAATTCAAACATGTTATGTCCTGGTGGTTATTGAAAACATGGTTTTATTGTAGGCAAGATGCGAACAGATGCAGCCAGAAGACCAAGAAAAGGTCGGAATTGGCCGCAGAATCCACCCCTTTAGCCACCAGAACGGATTGAATCAGACCACAGTGCCAAATTTTGTAACAAAAATTGCATTTTTTTGCCAAATGGGTCACAAAATAACCAACAATCCAGCATCCATGCGGCCTGAATTGGGTGGTTTACTCTATTCAGATCCTTACAATGGGTCCCATAAGGAACCTCAAAGGTGATTTATGAATGACAAAAACGTCAAACCCCACAACAGTGTTGCGGACAGTTTGGAAGCCTTCCGACCATTTCCGGTTCATGCAAAGCGCAAACCGGTCGTAAAAAACAAATGGTTGGAACGGCTGAAGCAACTGCTCCATACCAAGCACTGAACTGTCAGGCCGCCTCATCAAAAAGGCGGCCTTTTTTTTTCAAGCAATGACTGATGGCAGTATCGAAATCCTGGGCACATGGGGTATCCTGATGATTTAACGACATGGAGATGTGACAATGATCATCAGCACCACCCATACCTTACAAGGACGGACCATTGAAAGCTACTGCGGCCTGGTGGCCGGCGAATCCATTCTCGGTGCCAACATCTTTCGGGATTTGTTTGGCAAAGTCAGGGACATCGTTGGCGGCCGCTCATCGGCCTATGAAAAAGTCATGGCCGAAGCCCGCCAGCAAGCCATCGAAGAATTGCGTGTTCAGGCTCAGAAACTGGGTGCCAACGCCGTTATTGGCATTGATGTGGACTATGAAGTCATTGGTGAAACCGGTTCCATGATGATGGTCAGTGCCATTGGCACCGCTGTAAAAGTCAGCGCCTGAATGATCTGAGCACAAAAAAGCCGCTGTGCAGTTCAGCGGCTTTTTTCTGTTTAAACAGTTTTATTTTGAGCGCAGGATCAAATCGCCCGAATGGGATTTGAGCACCACTTCGGTGCCACCACCATTGGCGGTGCCGGTGACCCATTTTTCCAGGGTAACCCGGTAGGAATCCTCGTCGGTGTCTTTTTCAATGATTGGATCGGAGGCGTTGAACTCGACATCGAAGCCAGTCAAGATGTCACCGTAGGCAGTTTGCAGCTTGAAGTCTGCTTGGATATTGGCCGGCAAGGTGAGGTCAATGTCGTCATTGAATGAGGTGAACAGCATGCGGCTGTCGGCGGTCACCGCAGTGAAATCGGCTTTGATCAGGCCATTGACCGAATCAACCACCGCAGAACCGGCCACCTTGGTCAAAGTGATGTTGTCATTGGTGTTGCTGATTTCCATCTCACCCTGCACATTTTCTACCCAGATGTCGCCGTCGTTGATGCTGCTCAGTTGTAAATTGAATTGACGCGGTACCCGAATTTCCAGGTTCATCACTTTGTTTTTGCCGCTGTGGTAATTTTTTGCCACCACCTCGACGTGGTTGTCCGATTCCTCGGCTGCCAGCGCCAGTGAATTGTTGACGATCTTGCGCAGACCATTGCGTTTTTCCGACGAGGCATTCATTTTTTCCTGCATGGCGATGACTATGACTTCTTTGCCGTCATAGCCGATGACCCGCATGCCGCCATAAATCTGGTTCACTTCCAGGGTCCCGATGGCATCCGGATCGCTCAATGGGATCACGATTTCTTCGCGCAACATGCCGCGGTCTTCCTGGGCCCACAACGGGGTCAGGCAAGCACACAGCAGCCAGCAAGCAATGAATTGGGTCGTTAACTTGGGTTGTTTGTTTTGGGTTGTTTGTTTCATCATCACACTCCTGATGTTCATTTGATTTTGATGTCGCCGTTGAGGGTCTTGAAGCGATACTCCGGCCCCCCTGCCCCGACCAGCAGTCGGTTTTCAGCGTCCAGTTGATATTGAATGCCATGTTCTTTCTGTTGGCTGGTGCGGGTCACCTTGGGTGACAAGGCCGACACGTCAAAGCGGCTGTACAAGTCGCCATGCATGGTTTGATACACCAATTCGGCGTTGGGCTCACCAGCAAACGTGATCACCACATCCCCATTGATGGATTCAAACGATGAATCGGCGGCTGGGTTTTCACTGTATTCGATGTGGATGTCTTGGTTGATGGCGTTGACCAAGGTTTGTCCAGACACCTGGGACAAGTCAATCGCGCCATTGATGTTGTTGACCTGCAAGCGTTGGCCGTGCATGTCTTGTATGGTGATGTCGCCGTCGTTGATGGCCGAGACGTCCAGGCTCATGGCCTGTGGCACTTGCACCTCGATGGCCATGCGATAGGCATAGGCTTTGCGTTGATGCTTGATGGTGCAATCATCCCGCCGCCAGCAGGTGTCGCTGTGCCACAACTCGCCAGCCACGGGATCAAAGTGGGTGTAGGGTGTGTCCAGAAACACATACACTTGGGCCCCATGTCGCACCACCTTGACGTCGACTTCAGCCAAGCCGGTGGCCACCAGTTCCGCCGTGTCGGCCCACACTTCGTTGCGTGCCGTGACGGTGATTTCATCGCCGTCATGCCCTTGCACATCAATCGGTCCATAAACATTGAATACGGTCACGGTGACATCTGTGTCATTGACCGGCAAACTGGCTTCAATCAACTCACTGTTACGGTAGTCACCGTTGATGCGGCCAGCAGTGGCGGTCAACGCCAGCAACAAAGGGCTGAGGAATAATAGGATTCGTTGGGCTTGCATGGGGTTCTCCTGTTTCAAATCATTTCATTGAGGGACTGGTTGAGCTCGGTGCGGACCGGCTCCAGTAAATTTTCTTGTTGCAGCAATTGCTCGACGGCAGCGGCTGCACCCGGCGCTTTCACTTGGCGCAACAGCCTGACCAAAGCCACCTGCACCATGGGTGATTCTTGGTGGGCCATGGCAGCCACCAGACCGCTTTGCACCGCCACCGTATTGGCATGCGGTCTCAAGGCTTCCAACGCCTGCAAACGCACATTGACATTGCGGTCTTGTTGCAAGGTGGTCAGCAAAGCATCGACCACCGCGTCATCGGGTTGGCTTGACATGGCAGCCAGTTGGATGGCCATCAGGCGTTTATTGGCCGAGGGCATGTCCAGCAAGGACAGCACCGTCAAGGCCTGAATTTGTTGGTCTTTCAAGGCCAATTGTTGATCCTGGAGGCTGGCTTGTTGATTCAGCAGTTGCAGGTAGTGACCCAGCAACACGCCCATGGCCAAAAAACTGAAGGCATAAGAAACACGGCGTATTTGCGGCAACTGCAGCCATTGTTTCAACCGCGACCAAATTGACTGGCCCGCCTGCACTTCATCACGCACGGCCTCATGCAGCATGGCGTAAAAGTTTTGATCCATTTGGGCTGAAGGCTCAGGGATGTCCTGTTGGTTGTGTTGTTCAATCAGGCCCATCAGCTGTTGCAGCTCAACCAGTTCCTGGCTGAGTTGGGGGTTGTCCGCGATCATCGTGTCAAATTCCGCCATGGCAGTGTCATCCAAATGACCGGCCAGGTAATCCATCATCAACAGCTCCAACTCTTGTGGGGCCAACTCATCTTGTGGTTTGTTAGGCGACATCAGCAGCTCCGGTTTGTATGCGATTGAACTGGTCTCTCAAAGCAATCAGGGTGCGCCGCACTTTCATTTTTACGGCCCCTTCTGAGCAGCCCAGGATTTCAGCAATCTGTTGGTATTTGAGATTTTCAAAGCGACTCATCATCAGTATTTCTCGTTGTTCTTGGTTCAACAGCTCAATGGCTTGAAACAATTGATCAATGGTTAGTTCGGCTTCGAACTTGTGTTCCAGGTCCAAGCCATCGGCCAATTCTGGCGCGTGTTCGGTGGTCACGTGTTGTTGCTCATGTTTGTGCTTGCGGTAATGGTCATGCAACACATTGCGCGCGATGTGATACATCCAGGTGATGAATTTGCCATGCCCACCAAAGGTGTGCTTCGACTTCAAAATGTTGGTGAACACGTTTTGCACCAAATCCTCACTGACCGATGCCGAACGACACATCTTATAAAAGAAGCCGTACAAAGCTTTTTTATGTCGTTCATACAACAAACCCAGCTTCTGCACTTCACCGGCTTTGACTTGTGACATGATGTGGTTGTCAGTAAAAATAATGGGCTCCTGTGGTGTTTCAAACCATGCTGTGTTTCATCTTAGGGGCGGAAACGGCAGAAGTCAGAAAAAGTAACCAAATTCATGCGGATTTTTTTCATGCGTCGCCGCCACACCTGAATTACCAAGCTAGGAGATTGGCAAGTCACACAAAAACAGTCATAATGCAGACATGACTGCCTTACCCAAACACGCCTGGTTGGCTTGGTGCTTGCTGATGCTGCAGCCAGTCGCCATGGCCGGCCCGGTCAGCGACCTGAAAAGTGATGAAACCCTGGTGTTTTTCCACACCAGCGCCTGGCTGGATAAAGCCAACAATGAGTGGCACATTCCGATCCATGGTTGGGTTTTCGAACCGGCCGACTCCAGCATCCGCAAAGCCGGCATCGAACAAGCCCTTAAAGCCAGCCATGGGCTCACTGTCACCGCCGAGAACACGCAGCTGTTTGCTGATCGCATCAACGCCCTGTTGGCCGACAACGAACGGGGCAAGCAGGTGGTGATCCGCTTTGCCGACCGCTCTTATGCCTTGCCCGAATCGGCCCCCAATGGCCATTTTCACCACACCATCAAGGTCAAACAGGCACACCTGAATGCCGCCGGCATCCGCCACCAACTGCAATTTGCAGCCGTGCTGCCAGATCGAGACGCCAGGCAATTCAGCGGCCAGGCTCAATTGATTTCCCCACAAGGCCTGTCCATCATCAGTGACATCGATGACACGGTCAAGATCTCGGCCGTCACCCAGCGTCGTGAGCTGTTGCAGAATACCTTTTATCAGCCGTTCAAAGCCGTCCCCGGCATGGCCGCACACTACCGCCATTGGTTGGCTGAGGATGGGGCTTTGCATTTTGTTTCTTCCAGCCCCTGGCAGCTGTATCCTTTCCTGCATGAGTTCATCGCACAGTCCGGCTTTCCCACCGCCGACTACCACCTCAAATCCTTTCGCTTCAAAGACAGCAGTCTGCTCAATCTGTGGACCAAAAGCACCGAGACCAAACCGCCACAAATCAAAGCCATATTGCAGCGTTATCCGCAGCGACAATTCATCTTGGTGGGTGACAGCGGTGAATACGATCCGGAAATATACGCCGACATACAACGGCAGTTTCCCGAGCAAATCAAACACATCCTGATCCGCAATGTCACCGGGGAACGGGCCAGTGATGAGCGCTTCCAAACGGCATTCAAAGGGCTGAAGCCAGACCAGTGGCAGCTGTTTGAAACGGCTGCCGAAATCACCTTCAAGCGGCCTTAAAGACCCATTTGGTCCCATGATCCAGTTCCGAAAATGGCTGGTGCAAGCCGCCGTTTGTTTTACAATGGTGGCTCTTTTTCACCAGATGACCACCCCGTGTTGAGCCAAGAAGTTTGTCGCAAAGCCCGTTTATCCAGAGATGCCCGCTTCGATGGTCGCTTCTTCACCGCGGTCAAAACCACCGGCATTTATTGCCGCAGCATCTGCCCGGCCACCCCGCCGAAAGAAACCAATGTGGATTATTACGCCACCGCGCACCAAGCCGCGGCCGCCGGCTACCGGCCTTGTTTGCGCTGTCGTCCGGACAGTGCCCCCAATTCAGCGGCCTGGCTCGGTTCGCAAGCCCTGTTACAACGGGCGTTGCGGCTGCTTAATGCCGGTGCCCTGGAACACCAGACCTTGTCGGAGTTTGCCCAATACCTGGGGGTCAGTGACCGCTACCTGCGACAATTGTTTGTGCAGCACCTGGGCACCGCCCCGAAGGCTTATGTGTTATACCAACAATGCCTGATGGCCAAACAACTGTTGCACCAGACCCAGTTACCAATCAACCAAATTGCCCTGGCTTGTGGGTTCAACAGCGTGCGGCGTTTCAATGATTGTTTCAAGCAAACCATACAGTTGACCCCAACTGCCATTCGCCAAGCCAAGCCAAGCACCCACAATGAACTGATGCTGAAACTGAGTTACCGCCCGCCGTACAATTGGAGCCAAGTGCATGACTTCTTGGCCGCCCGTTTGATCCCCGGCTTGGAACAACTGACAGCCAACCGCTATGGCCGCACCTTTGACTGGCCAGGCGGTCGTGGTGCGTTCACCGCCACCCACCAAGCAGACCAACACGCTTTCGTGGTCAAACTGCAATTGTCGGACATCAGTCAATTGCGTTGGGTCATCAACAACATCCGTCGGGTGTTGGATTTGGATGCCGACACCGCCGTCATAGAGGCGCATTTGACTGAACACTTACCCACAGATTTTTCCCTGACCCATGGTTTGCGGATCCCGGGCATCTGGTCGGTTTTTGAAGCCGGCATTCGGGCCATCTTGGGCCAACAGATTTCAGTCACGGCCGCGAAAAACTTGGTGATTCAATTGGTCGATCAACTGGGTCACCAAGCCGGAGGGCAACGCTGGTTTCCCCGCCCCGAAGACATCGCCGCCAATGATTTGGCCTGGCTGAAAATGCCCGGTGCCCGCAAACAAACTTTGCGCAATTTGGCCAGTCATTTTGTGGCGCAAAAAGAGGCCGCTGATCCCGACACTTGGTTGGCCATCAAAGGCGTTGGCCCATGGACGGTGAACTACGCCAAACTGCGCGGCTTGAGTGAACCGGATGTGTTTCTGGCGGGTGATCTGGGGGTTGACAAAGCCTTGCAAGGACACCCGATTGAGCCGGCAGATTTGGCGCCCTGGCGCAGTTACTTCACATTTCAACTTTGGAGTCAAACATGACACTGTATACCGACCATTTGACCACAGATTTGGGATTGGTGGAAATCACCGCCGATGACCAAGGCATCCACAGCGTGTATTTTGTGGACCAAGCCCAAGCGGTGCAAGCCAATGCCCTCACGAACCGAGCCAAATCCCAGTTGCGCGAATATTTTGCCGGACAACGCCAAAGCTTTGATTTGCCACTGGCCCCACAAGGCACCGAATTCCAACAACGGGTGTGGCAAGCCTTGTTGACCATTCCCTATGGCCAGCTGGCATCCTATCGGGACATGGCCCAACAACTGCAACAGCCCAAAGCGGTGCGCGCAGTGGGCGCGGCCAATGGCAAGAACCCAATTTCCATCATCGTGCCTTGTCACCGGGTGATTGGCGCCAACGGCTCATTGACCGGTTATGCCGGCGGACTGGAGCGCAAACGGTGGTTGTTACAGCATGAATCAAGCGACCTGTTCAAGACTTGATGACAGCAATGTTTATAACTGTACTCATGGGGAATGGTTAGACTATTTTTTTTGAATCGGCATGCGCAGCAACGATGTTTCTCAATTGGCCCCTGAAACCAAGGTATTTTGTTCAGGTCAAACATACAATCGAGGTCATTGCTGACAAGACCCTGGAACCAGATTGGTCGTGACATTGCTGCGGCACTGCCATTCAAAATAACCGGCACTGGGTTGTGGGTGTAAGGTGATCTCATCACCCGCTTGAAATGCATCTGATACACCCGACAAATTGATGGTGATGACCCCAGAATCAGGATTGAAATTTTGGCCTGAGGTCCGCGTGCTGACTGACTTCAGCGCAAAATCACCCCGTTGCTGCCAATGTTCTTGCAATTGTTTCTTTAAACCACTGGCCTTCATGATCTCATCAATGACCAAGGCCCTCACTTCATAGGCGTTGATGGCTTTCTGGGTGGCAACAGCCACTTGACCACCTTGGATGGCATCCTGAGAATCACAGGCGGTTAATAAGCAACATGAGGACCACAGAATACATGGTTTCAATGCCTTCATTTCATTCACAACTCCTCTGATTTCAATTCATAATATGATACTCGGCATCATTGTTGACAGCCCTTCAAATACAAGCCATGTCACAAATATGATCTGATCATACGCCCAATCCCACCCTCTGATGGGTGCCTCATGCAAGCACTGACGACGAGTTTAATTTCCCCGACATTCAATCACGGCATTCTGCCGGAAGGTATGCAAACTTGATGTTGCTGTAACAGTACCATTCAATGTAACCCTCTGAGACCACTGGCTCCAAGTAAATCGCATCATCTGGCCCAAAGCGGTCATCCACCCCATCCAATCCGATGGTGATTAAACCGGTTTCTTCATCAACGCTGAATTGCGCTGAAGGCAGGTCCACCATTTGGTTGATGCCGGCAAAACTGTTGGTGCTGATGTATTGTTCAGCCACCGCCATTTTTATACCCGCTGACCAGGCCATCTGCTCTCCCACTTTGGCCCGTATGGTGTAATCGTTGTAAGCCGGTATGGCGTAAGCGGCCAATATTCCCACCACAGCCAAGGTGGCCAAGCCCCCTTCGGCGCTCAACACCGGCTCCAACAAAGAATATTCATAAGCGAATCGGAAGCTGACTTTCTCCGCATCGGATGAGACCGTTAAATTAATGCGTCCCTGTTCCGGCAGGTTCAAACGCTCGGCGGTCGGCAAAGCAAACAAATCCACCTCGGTTTGGGCCAAATCACCCACGCTTTGCAACAACAGCAAGTAAAAATGATACAAGTCCTGGGGCAAGTGCTGCACGTCTTTGCCATAGGCCAGGATGGCCGAGTCCCAATCGCCCCCTTGATTCTTTTCCAACCAGCTGGACAAGGACATGGGATTGGAGTGGTTTTGTTTCATGGCCAAAACCTGGGGCACTTGGCTCATGTAATAAACCCCGTCCTTAACATACCAATACACATGGTCTTTGAACACATTGAAAAAAGCCTCCAGGTGTTCGGCATCCGCTGGCATCACGTCCTGGGCCAGAAACATCTGGCGGTAAAAGGAAAAATGGACGTGCTGGATGTCGGCGCCTTCCAACTGGCTGCTGCGAGGCTCAACCTCCATGTTTTGATAAAATGATTGCTCTATTTTTTCATTCAAGGCCGTGTCTTTGACTTTCATGGCGATCCAGGAGCCAGAATCATCGCTGACAAACAACACCTGTTGGTGGTAGGCGTTGAGCCAATCATAACCATCGAAGCCCAAGCGATCAAAGAATGCCTGCCAGGCTTTGACGTCTTTGTCGCTGCTGTCGGTGAAGGCATCGGCCACGCCAAAATGCGCCAGACCTTGTTTGAATTGATCGGCCGTGGGCAAAGTCAATTGCCACACCGAGCGCGGCTGACCGGCCAATTCAACATCGAACCAGTCATGGGCCCGTGGCAGGGCCAAGCGCCAGCCGGTTTCGGGCATCAGCACATGCACCGCCAAGGCCGATTGGCCCTGGCTGGATTCTGTCCCGGCCCACACATAATCCATTTGGTCCAAGCCCAGCTGGGTGATGTTGGCTTGTTCATGCGGTGGCACAAAGGCTTTGCCCATTTGATACAAGCGCGCGGCAGCCACCCACATTTTCAAGTTAAGGCCACTGGGATCGGCGGCTTGATTGAGTTGTTTGATTTTGGCTAAGTGGTCGGGTTTGGCTTGATCCCACAAGGCATCCAATTTCTCTTGACTGGCACCCATGCCACCATAAACCAACAACCGCCCGGACGCTTCATCAAAGCGCATGAAAGCGGGGAATTGGCCCACGGTAAAGGTCCACAAGGCTGGATCGGCTTGCTGTTCCAAGTTGAGGCCCGGCATCATCATACCCAGCATTTGATTGACATGGGTGGTCAATTGCTCACTGGCGATGTTTTGCAGCCGGGTTCCCACCGCCACGGTTGGCAACAAAGCACCAGAAGCGTTGTTGATCACCGCCACTTCCAATGAGGTTTTGCTGTGCTCAACCAACAAGCCTGCCAGGCCCAAATAAGGATCGGGGATGTATTGAAAGTAATGGTCTTTGACGCCTTGTTTGATCTTGTCGACTTGCGCTTGATGAGCCGGTAATGACTGCACTGGGTGCATGGCATCGGCTTTCGGATCAAACAAGTAATTCCACGGTGTGGGTACATTCAAGTAGGCCACCGTTTCATTGGGTAAATGGCTGTGTAACCAGGCAGTGTGTTGGGGGTCCAATGCATAGTTTGGGCGCTCGGTCAGCACCACTTTGGCTGGTCCTTGTTGCTGGTCGCAGCCGCTGCTGAAGACCAGCAGGGCCATGGCGATAAATAAAATTCCTTTCGAGCTGTTCATGTTCGCATGCCTTGTTGTTGTGTGAAGACAGGCATTATACCCATGGGTTCAGTCCATGTGTATGAAATCAGCCAAAATTGGCGCTGTGGTCGGGGCCGATTCTTGTTAAAATCAAGGCCTTTTTAACGCCGTTACAAACATGTCAGATCGCATCCTTTGGCAACCCTCCCCAGACCTGTTGGCCCATAGTCAAATGACCCAATTCATGACCCAGCTGCAGCAACAGCAACAACTGGAGCTGTCAAATTATGCCGAATTACACGCCTACTCGGTGGCGCATCGTGGCCCCTTTTGGCGCGCGGTGATGGATTATTGCGGGGTCATTTATCAGCAGGAAGCCACCGCTGATTTGCTGGATGAAGGGCACATGATCGAGGCCCAATGGTTTCCCGGCATGACCTTGAATTTTGCTGAAAACCTGTTGCGCCATCAGGGTCCGGGGGTGGCGTTGGTGTTCGAATCGGAATCCGGCCAAGTACAATCCTGGAGTCACGATCAATTGCGTGCCGCCGTGGCCCAAGTGCAACAACGGCTGCAAGCCTGTGGCGTCGGCCTCGGTGATCGGGTGGCGGGGTTTTTACCCAACATCCCCGAGACCTTGGTGGCGATGCTGGCCACCACCTCGCTGGGTGCGGTGTGGTCTTCCACTTCCCCCGATTTTGGCATCAACGGTGTGGTGGACCGCTTCGGCCAGATTGAGCCCAAAGTGCTGTTCACCGTCAATGCCTATGAATATAATGGCAAAATCCATGATTGTTTGGCCAAAGTGCAGCAGATCACCGATCAAATCAGCAGCATCGAACACACCGTGGTGATTGAATTTGTGGCCCATGAGCAGCCCTTACCCCCTGGCACAGTGACCTACCAAACCTGGCTGGCTGACAGTGACCCTGACCAAGCGCTGCAATTCACCCCAGTGCCATTCGATCATCCGCTGTACATCCTCTACTCATCTGGCACCACCGGCCAACCCAAATGCATCGTCCACCGCACCGGCGGCATTTTATTACAACACCTCAAAGAATTGATGTTGCATGGCAATGTGGCGGCCGATAAGCGCCTGTTTTACTTCACCACCTGCGGTTGGATGATGTGGAACTGGATGGCGTCCACCCTGGCCACAGGTGCCACCTTGGTGCTGTATGATGGTTCGCCTTTTTACCCCAATGGCGAACGCTTGTTTGATTTGGTGGACCGCCATGACATCACCCATTTTGGCACCTCGGCCAAGTGGATTTCGGCGGTCGAAAAAGCCGGCATCCAACCCCGAAAAAGCCATCAGCTGAGCACCCTGGAAACCATTTTCTCCACCGGCTCACCGCTGATGCCAGAAAGCTTTGATTACGTCTATGAGCAGGTCAAAAACGATGTCTGCCTGTCATCCATTTCTGGCGGCACCGACATTTGTTCCTGTTTTGCCTTGGGTAACAGCAACCTGCCGGTCTACCGTGGCCAGCTGCAATGTTTGGGCCTGGGCATGTCGGTCAAGGTGCTGGACGAACAGCAACACAGTGTGGTGGGTGAGCCGGGTGAATTGTCTTGTGACCGCGCTTTTCCCTCGATGCCTGTGTACTTTTGGCATGACCCGAAGCACGGTAAATACAAGTCGGCCTATTTCGACAAGTACGCCGAGATCTGGTGCCACTCGGATCGCGCTGAAATCACCCCAGAAGGCGGCATGATCATCTATGGCCGCTCCGACACCACGCTGAACCCAGGTGGGGTGCGCATCGGCACGGCGGAAATTTATCGCCAGGTCGAGGCCTTACCGGAAATCACCGAATCCATTGTGGTGGGCCAAGATTGGCAGGACGACACCCGGGTGGTGTTGTTTGTGGTGATGCAAACCGGTCATGAGTTGGATGAGCCCATGCGGCAAAAAATTCGCCAAACCATTCGCCAGAACACCACCCCCAGACACGTGCCGGCCAAGATCATTGCCGTGAGTGAAATCCCCAAAACCATCAGCGGCAAAATTGTCGAATTGGCGGTGCGTGATGTGATCCATGGCAAAACGGTGGCCAACACCGATGCCCTGGCCAACCCAGAAGCTTTGCAGTTGTATCGGGATTTGCCGGAACTGCAGGACGAATGATCCCAGTCTCATGAAAAAAATCGATCGCATCTATTTGTTGGACAAAATCCTCAAGGAACGGCGCACGCCGGTGGCCATCGAGCACCTGATGGAACGCCTGGAATGCTCTCAAGCCACGGTGTATCGGGTGATTGCCACCTTGCGTGACGAATTCAATGCTCCGATCGAATCATCTGAACAGGGGGTCTTTTATGACCGCCAGGCGGCCTTCGATTTACCGGGCATTCGGCTCAACGCCGAGGAAACCCAAGGTTTGTTGATGGCGGCCCAATTGTTGGAAGATTTGCAGTCTGACTCCTTACAAAAACCGATGCAACGCATCTTGCACAACATCGACAGGGTGCTGCAACAAAAAGGCATCCAAAACCGTCGGTTGATTCAAATCATCCCGGCCTTGTCGCGCAAACCCAATCCCGGTGTGTTTCAAACGGTGATGAGCGCCTTACAAACCGAAAAGAAACTGCAGCTCACCTACCAAACCCGAGAACAGGCCGAAACCACCGACCGCTTGGTTTCTCCCTTGCGCCTGACCAGTTACAAAAACGCCTGGTACCTCGATGCCTGGTGTCATTTGCGCGATGACATCCGCTTGTTTGCCTTGGAACAAATCCAAGCCGCCAGCATCGACATCGAAGCCGCCAAAACGGTTTCCACGGCCACCCTCAAAGCCCACTATGCTGACAGTTACGGGATCTTTTCTGGGGCCATGAAAGACACCGCGGTGATCCGCATCAACACCCAGCAAGCACCCTGGACTCAATTTGAGCATTGGCATTCAAAACAGCGCATTGAACGCCTGGATGCAGCACACATGTTGTTGCATGTGCCATACAATGACGAACGCGAACTGCTGGCCGATGTGATGCGCCTGGGCACCGCCGCGGAAATCATGGCGCCGCATTCGCTGCGCACGCAATTTCATCAACAATTGCAACGGATCATGCGACAATATGAATGACATGATGGCAAACAAGCCCAACTGGGGCCTTGAAAGATGAACAAAAAGTGGTACCGCTACAAACGCCTGTGGTTGCTGTTGCTGATCGCGACCTACTTGTTATTGGGGTTCTTTTATGTGCCCCGGGTCATCCAACAAGAACTGCAAACGCAACTGCAAACAGAATTGGAGCAACAGGTCACGGTGCAGCAAGTGTCCTTCAATCCGCTCACATTCATCACCCGCCTCGAAGGCCTGAGTGTCACTGACGCGCAGCAACAAACGTGGTTTCAGGCCACTGCATTGGAGGTCAACTTCGATCCATTGAACTTGTTGTGGGGACAGTGGCGTTTGGCCGATTTGAATCTGGTGCAACCGGTGGTGTCGGTGCAAACCGATCCCTCAGGACGGTTGCTGATGCCGGTATTACCGGCCATGCCAGCCACCGATGAGCCACAGACTGTGACTGATTTGGTGATCGATGACATCGACATCAGTGGTGGCCAAATGGCTTTGATGGTGGGCCAAATCCGCCACGACTTTGCCCTCAACATCAAACACCTGACACTGAATCACGAGAAGTTCATCATCGCCGATGAAGACACCGCGTTTGACCTGAGCATCACCACCGAATTGGATGAAACCGTGACCCTCAAGGGCCATTACAACCACCGACAACAGCGCATTGAAACCGACTTCCAACTCAAGCAATGGCAAGCCACCACGGTCAATCGCTTCTTGCCAGAGTCCTTGGCCTTCAGCAACCAAGCCGGTTTGATCCAAGCCCAGGGCCGCCTCGATTGGCCGCTGACCACCAGCCCCTTGATTGAACTGTCGACGGTGTCGGTGACTGGCTGGCAAGGCCAGTGGCAACAACACATCATGATCTCGGACCTGGCCACCACGTTGACCGAGGTGCGCATAGACACCCATCAAAGCCGCATTACCGTGGCACAAGTGCAAGCCACCGACGGTGCTTGGCAAGTGCACTGGCCGCTTCCCGCCGCTGCAGACAGCCCCCCGACCGTGGCTGATGACAGCGGCGATGCCTGGCAAATCCAAGTCGACCAAGTGCGCATTGAGCAATGGCCAGTGACATTCAACGACGAGACCACTGCCGGCACCCTGGCTTTCACCCTGCGTGAATGGAGCGGGTCTCAACTGAACAACAACGGGGATCCCGTGTCCCTTGACGGCAGCATTGATTTCCCTGCCGGCGGCAGCCTGACTGTGACCAGTGAACAGCATTGGCAGCCATGGCAAATGGACACCGAACTGAATTTGGCTGCATTGAACCTGGCTCAATTCAATGCCTGGGTCACCGACCAGACCGGCTTGGTCATCACCCAAGGCAGTTTGAGCAGCCAACACCAATGGCGCATGGCCGAACAGCAGTTTACGGCCACGGGTGAACTGTCCATCCAAGATCTGCAACTGGATAACCGGGCCCAACAAAACATCGCATCGGTGGGCCGATTGTCGGTGGGGGCCAGCCAATTGTCCAGTGCCGAGCGCACCATCGTGGTCGACCAGATCACCTTGGATCAAGCCAGTGGCAACCTGATCATTGATGCCGATCAGCAACTCAACATCCAACACCTGACCGACGATCAAGCGGCCCCAACCACCGATGAGTCAGGGCCAGAGAAGCCACAGGATGCAGCCCCTTGGGTGATTCAGGTGGGTCGCATTGAGATCATCGATGCCAGCACCGCCTTGCTGGACCAAAGCATTGAGCCCAATGTCACCACCCGGCTGTCGGAACTGTCGGGGGAAATCAAAGGCTTGTCCTCAGAATCATTGAGCAAGGCCGATGTACAAATCAGCGGTAAATTCAACCAATTTTCCCCGGTCACCATCGAAGGTCAAATCAACCCGCTCAGTTCCGCTGCCTACACCGACATCACGGTGGCCATCGAAGACCTGGACCTGTTGGCCTTTTCGCCTTATGCCGACACTTTTTTGGCCTTCCCCATCATCGGGGGCAAATTGGATGTCGCTTTGGATTACCAATTGAACCAACAAGAGTTGCGTGGTGAAAACCGCCTGTTGTTCAAACAATTCAAACTGGGTGAGCGCAACCAATCGCCCAATGCCATCAACCTGCCTTTGAAGTTGGCGGTTTCCTTGCTGACCGACATGAACGGGGAGATGACCATCGATTTACCGGTATCGGGCAACCTCAATGATCCCGAATTCAGTTACGGTGGCTTGATCGGCAAAGCCCTGTTCAAATTGATCACCAACATCGTCGCTTCTCCGTTCAAGATTTTGGGGGCCTTGATTCCCAATCCCGACCCCAATTTGAGCGACATCCAATTCTCCGCTGGTGGGGCAGAACTGTTGCCCTCAGAGCAAAACAAGCTGAATCAAATTGCCACCATCATGGGCCAAAAACCCGGTTTGAATTTGCAATTGAACCCCCAGATCGGGGCTGATTTCGACCGCGCGGCCCTGCAAACCCAACAACTGCTGCAGCAAGCCCCATTCGAGGCCTTGGACTGGACCCATCCAGACACCCTCAGTTGGCTGGAAGCGCAAATACCGGTGGCCCAACAAGTCGATTTTACCGGCGAGTCTGGGCTGGATCACCGGGCCATCTGGCAACACCTGGTGGCCCAACAAAACCTGACGGAGGCCGCACTGGAAAACTTGATTCAACAACGCAACCTGAGCATCAAAAACCACCTGATCGAACAAGCCGGCATCGCCGCTGAGCGCATTTTCATTGAACAAACGCAGTTCACCGACAGCCAACAAGCCATGATCAAAATCGGGGTCAGTCAATGAACGGTCACCATCAGCCCTGAGGGGTAGGGAAAATCAGCTGTGCAACGCGTACAATGACACCATGAACCAACGCGGCAGACCCAAGCACCCCGATCTGTTCACCCCAGCCGAATGGCGGGTGGTGAATCTGGCCCGGCATGGTCTGACCAACCAACAAATTGCCGACCGCCTGCAGGTCAGCATCAATGCGGTGAAATACCACATCCGCAATGTGTTGGAAAAATCACAGGCATGGCCCGCTGCGGTCATCATCAACAAACAATCTTTGTTACAATTTGTAGGCGCCCCGCAAGACAGCGCTTTTCACCGGAGAACCGCCATGAACCAAACAGCCCCCATCCAAAGCATTGGACAAATTGCCCGCACCTGCACCGATGTGGTTAAGTCCGAGCAATTTTACAAAGAGCAGCTGGGATTGATCCACCTGTACACATTTGACAAGATGTCTTTCTTTGACGTCGATGGGGTGCGCTTGATGTTGTCAGAGACCGATTCATTGATCTCTGAGTCGATCATTTATTTCCAAACCGATGACATCAAAACCCGCTACCGACAATTGAAAAAACAAGGCATCGAATTCTCCCACACCCCGCACAAAGTTCACACCCATGAGAATGGCGTGGAAGAATGGATGGCCTTTTTCAATGACCCGGATGGCCGCCCGCTGGGCTTGATGGGACAGATCGAACCCTAAGCCTATAACCAACAAGTTAACTGAGCCTGTGGAGGTGTCATAAAAATTGATGATCGTCCCAGTATTGAGAGGCTTCGACAGGCTAGGCAACCTGCATGAAAGGTCACTGAGCTTGTCGAAGTGCCATAAGGATTAATGGTCTGTTCCAGAATACAGGGGCTTCGACGGGTGTTATGCTGAGCCTGACGAAGTGCTCAGCCAGCTAAATGAAAGGACACTGAGCTTGTCGAAGTGCAATGACAGCTTTGTAAGTAAATCAACCTCTTTCGATTATCATTCTTGGCGATTATTCGATAAACTTGGTAGCAAATGCAGTTGCCCTCTAATCAGCGCTTGCTTTTTGGCGCGTGACCACCCTTGAATCTTTTTTTCAATAGCAAATGCCTCATCAATTCGCTCGAAGAATTCTGCGAAAACCAACCTAACAGGTTGCCTCTTTTGGGTGTAAATAGCGCCCTCCTTGGCTTTGTGTTGCATCACCCTTTGTTTTAAATCTGTGGTGCTCCCGGTGTAATAACTTTTATCACTGCATTGCAATATGTATACCTAACCTCCTACTTGCTTGCACATATGCAATCCTCAAAAGAAAAATACAAATGTATGCATTCAATATCAGCATGAACACCCAAAATGCCTAATTCCAAGTAAGAGAAAATGACCTCATTGAATATATTCAAACCACAAAAGAGATTCAAACTCAATGAGAATTTAAAAGTGCCTTAAGGTAAAATGGCCTGTTCCAGAATACGGAGACTTCGACGGGTGTTATGCTGAGCCTGACGAAGTGCTCAGCCAGTTTGAATAAAGGTCGCTGAGCTTGTCGAAGTGCCATAAGGATTAATGGCCTGTTCCAGAATACGGAGACTTCGACGGGTGTTATGCTGAGCCTGACGAAGTGGTCAGCCAGTTTGAATAAAGGTCGCTGAGCTTGTCGAAGTGCCATAAGGATTAATGGTCTGTTCCAGAATACGGAGACTTCGACGGGTGTTATGCTGAGCCTGACGAAGTACTCAGCCAGCTTGAATAAAGGTCACTGAGCTTGTGGTGGTGTCATAAAAATTGATGGTCGTCCCAGTATTGAGAGGCTTCGACAAGCTCAGCCAGCTTGAATAAAGGACACTGAGCTTGTCGAAGTGCCATAAGGGTTAATGGTCTGTTCCAGAGTACAGGGGCTTCGACAGGTGTTATGCAGAGCCTGACGAAGTACTCAGCCAGCTTGAATAAAGGTCACTGAGCCTGTCGAAGTGCACAAAAAAACCCGCCTCTGGGACGGGATTTAATGGGTCTCAATCGACTGCTTTATTTCACCACTTCGAACACCGGGGTGTAGGTGCTGCCGGGTAATTTCATGCGTTTTTGTTCGATGAAGGACTGCAACAGGTCGTCCAGTTTTTCCATCAAATCGGCATCGCCATTGATTCTATACACCCCGTGCTGTTTGATTTGTTGCACGCCGTATTCTTTGACGTTACCGGCCACAATGCCGGAAAATGCCCGGCGCAATGAGGCTGCCAGGTCTTCAACGGGCCGGTCACGAAACAGCTCCAAAGCCGCCATGTTCTCGTGTGACGGGATGAACGGGAACTGGAAGTCGCTGTCGATGTGCAAGCCCCAGTTGAAATAGTAACTGATCTTGTTTTTGGTGCGGTAGAGCTTCACTTCATCCATTCCGGCCATCATTTTGATCGCCACTGCTTCGGGGTCATCGATGATGATTTCATACAACTCGGCCACCTCATCACCCAAGGCAAAGCGGATGAACTCATCGATTTTGTGGAAATATTCTGCCGACTCTTTGGGCCCAGTCATGATGAACGGGAATGGCACACCTTGGTTTTTTTGGTGCGACAAAATGCCGATCAAATACAGAATTTCTTCGGCGGTACCCACGCCGCCAGGAAACACGATGATGCCATGGCCCAGGCGCACAAAGGCTTCCAGGCGTTTTTCAATGTCTGGCATGATCACCAAGTGGTTCACAATTGGGTTGGGCGCTTCGGCGGCAATGATGCCGGGTTCGGTCAAACCAATGTAGCGGCCGTCTTTGATCCGTTGTTTGGAGTGACCCACGGTGGCCCCTTTCATCGGCCCTTTCATGGCACCGGTACCACAGCCGGTACAGATGTGCGCGCCGCGCAGACCCAATTGATAACCGATGTCTTTGGTGTACTGGTATTCCACCCGGTTGATCGAGTGACCGCCCCAACACACCACCAGATTGGGCTCGGTGCCATATTGGTGCACTTCGCCACGGCGCAGGATCTCAAACACGAAATTGGTGATGTCAAAAGACTGTTCCAGGTCGTAATGTCCTTCGCCCTTTTCGGTGCTTTGGAACACGATGTCGCGCAACACGGAAAAAATCGAGTCGCGGATACCAGAAATCATTTTGCCGTCGACAAAGGCTTGTGCCGGGGCGTTGATGAAACGCAGGTGGATGCCGCGTTCGCGAGGAATCAGGGTGACATCGAAGTCAGGATACCGTTCCAACACGGCCATGGCATCGTCTTCTTTGGCGTCGCAGTTGAGCACCGCCAAACAGCATTTTCTGAACAGTTCATGGACGCCGCCTTTACCGACTTCCATCATCATGTTGACTTCATCTTGCGACAACAGGGTCATGCCACCTCGGGCGGCAATGGTGCATTTTTCAATGACTTTTAAATTATTGATGTTATTCATATAGGTTTCCTTTTCTTATTATTATTGTTTTTGAGAATCTGACATCAGGGTCGCGGCACCGGTTTGGTGTGGCCACATCAAGACTGGCGGCTCCGAGATGTGATTCTGAGCGGATCATGTTCCGCAGGTTGCCACCTTGTGGACTGGTGGTAACGGGTCCAACAGCCATTTTCAGTAATAATGGTGTCGTTTTGACTAAAAAGCCAGCGTGGAAGCTGGCTGACTGACGGCAATTATACCGCCACCGCAAAAAAATAGCCAATCCCCTCCAATTGATGGGCGGCTCATTGAAAGATTGGACTTCAACCCCACATGTCACCTGGGAACCACAAATAATTACGCAGACACACCCGCACAACACATACAATACACCCATGACAGCACTCACCGCACTGATGGCCATGGCCTTGATTGGCTACTACTGGTATAACCAAGTTACGGCCCTGGATGCCTGCCGCCAAGCCGGTAAAAAACTCACCCAACAACAAGGCTGGGCGTTTTTGGATGATTCTCTGCTGCAAAAGAAAATCAAAATCAAAACACGGCGCGGCAAATTGGCCTTGTACCGTGAATTCATGTTTGAATTTTCCGACGCCGAAGCCCAACGCTTCAAAGGCACCATTACGCATCATGGTGGGGTGGTGACCGAAATCAAATTTTTCCACCACCAAGACATCGCCACTTTCCAACTGACCCACTGACCCCACCGCATTGCCATGACCCTTTCAAAAGTACTTTCCTACGGCCAAGGCTTTCGTGCCCAAGCCATTTGGGCCAGCATCTGTTCCATCGTCAACAAACTGTTTGACATCGCCCCGGAGATCTTGATTGGGATTGCCATCGATGTGGTGATCAATCAGGAAGACTCCTTTGTTGCCGGCTTGGGCATCACCGATCCCAGGGAACAACTGTTTTTGTTGGGCTTTTTGACTTTTTTGATCTGGGCCGGCGAATCCTTGTTCCAATACCTGTACTTGCGCAACTGGCGGGAACTGGCACAAAAAATCCAACACCGCTTCCGGGTCGATTGTTATGCCCACATCCAACGCATGGACATGCGTTTTTTCGAGAACCAATCCAGCGGCCGCCTGACCTCGATTTTGAATGACGACGTCAACCAATTGGAGCGTTTCCTCAACATCGGTGCCAACGACATTCTGCAGGTGTTGACCTCGGTGTTGGCCGTGGGTGCGGTGTTCTTTTTGCTTTCCACCAAACTGGCCTTGTTGGCCTTCACCCCGATTCCGGTGATCATCTGGGGCGCCTTTTACTTCCAACGCAAAGCCGAACCCCGGTATGCCGCGGTGCGCGAACAAGCCGGTCAAATTGCCGAGGCCATCAACACCAACATCGCAGGGGTCGGCACCATCAAAAGCTTCACCAAGGAAGACCACGAAAAACGGCGAATCGCCGCCATCAGTCAGCGCTATGTGCAAGCCAATGAATCGGCGATCAAAATTTCCTCGGCTTTCACCCCGGTGATCCGCATGGCGATCCTGACCGGGTTTCTGGCCACCTTCATCATCGGTGGTTTGGACACCTTGAACGGAGAGCTGGCGGTGGGCGCCTATGGGGTGCTGGTGTTTTTAACCCAACGCCTGCTGTGGCCATTTCGTGACCTGGCCAACACCATGGATCTGTATGAGCGCGGCATGGCCTCGGCGCGACGCATTTTGGGTTTGTTGGATGAACCGATCCACATCAAAGACCATGCCAACACCCAGGACCTCACCTTGCAGGGCCAGATTCGCTTAGCGGGTGTGAGCTTCCATTACGATGAATCATCACGACCGGCCCTGCGCGACATCAACCTCGACATCCAGGCCGGCCAAACCCATGCTTTTGTGGGGCAAACCGGATCCGGCAAAAGCACGGTGATCAAGTTGTTGATGCGGTATTACCACGCCCAACAAGGTCAGATCAGCCTGGATGGCACCGCCATAGATCAAATCAATATCGCTTCCTTGCGGTCACAAATTGGCTTGGTCTCACAAGCCACCTTTTTGTTCAATGCCAGCATCTTTGACAACATCCAATACGGCAACGACCAAGCCACCGAAGCCGAAGTCATCGCCGCGGCCAAGCAAGCCGAAGCCCATGATTTCATCAGTCAACTGGAACAGGGTTATGACACCCGGGTGGGTGAGCAAGCGGTGAAGTTATCCGGCGGTCAGATACAACGCATTGCCCTGGCCCGGGCCTTGTTGAAAGACCCCAAAATATTGATTCTGGATGAAGCCACCTCGGCGGTGGACAATGAGACCGAAGCGGCAATTCAGAAATCATTGAAAACCATTGCCCAGGGGCGCACCATCATCCTCATCGCCCACCGCTTGTCAACGGTGGTGCATGCCGATCAGATTCATGTGCTGGAACAAGGGGCCATCGTCGAATCAGGCACCCACGAACAATTGTTGGCACACAACGGTCGATACCAGCAGCTGTGGAGCATCCAAACCGGTCAGGCCTGAACGCCGCCCACATCACCAGTCGCGATCGGCATAATCCTGCAAAGTGATGATGCCATCGCCATTGACATCGGCATGGGTGCCATCCTGTTGCTCCAAATGGGTGATTTCATGGTTTGGGGCATCAATTTTCTTGGCCACCCTGATTTGGTAGTTGATGGCCAAACGCTCTGCCTTGAAGTCAGCCCAGTAACGCTCAGGTGTGCGACCACCGTTTTTCGGTTTGAACTTCTGATACAAAAAAGAGTGGTAAGCATCATGGGCAATGGTGCTGGCACACCAAGTCAAAGAGTAAAACGCGGTTTGGTCACTCATTTGATACATCGGCGGTCGGTGCCAGGCAACCATGCCACTGCGGCTAGACTGGGCAATGATGCCCACATGCTTACGCACGAACGCATGCGACTCGGGATAACGCTTTTTCAACAGCCCCAAACAGCCCTTGACCTGTTTTTTGAAGGCGCTGTTGCCGGTGATTTTGATGGCGTCTTTGGCCATCACTGGTGCTGGGTTCAGCAAACAGCCGATGAAGATCAGGCAACAAACAATGTATTTAACCATGGACCCATTGAAACACGGAATACAGTAACAGACCGGCCAACAGCACAAAAATTCCCACCGTGAGGTAATCCATGGTGATCTTGAACCCCGGCTTTTGCATCACATTCTGCGTGCTTTTGGCGGTCAACCAGGCCAAGCCACCGAACACCACCACCGTCACCAACATGAACAACAGACCCAGGATCACGATGCGCAGGGCATAACCCGGCTCACCCAACTGGGCAAACTGGGGGAACAAAGCCAAGAAAAACAGCAGCACCTTGGGGTTGGAGATGTTCATGATCACCCCGCGGCCATAGTAGGAGCCCTGGATTTTGGGTTGGTCGGCTGCGGTGGCCTGCTCACTGCGGTGTTGCCAAGTCAGCCAAGCCAGGTACAACAGATACCCCGCGCCAAACAAGGCAATGGCCTGCATGGCCCACGGGGTGGCTTGAATCAGGGCCGAGATGCCCAGCACGATCAGCAGGGTGTGGAACACCACCCCATTGGCCAAGCCCAAAGTCAATTGCAGGGCTTTGTTGAAACCTTCTTTGGCGGCGATGGCCACCACCAACAGCACATCAGGACCGGGGGTCAGGGCCAACAAGGTGGCGGTGAAAATGAAGCTCAGATAGACAGACATGGGTGATCAACTGAGCCGAATGATTGAATCAGGTGCCGAAGGTTTCGACCTGGTGTACGTGGTCACCCAACAATTGCCACAAGGCGACTTGTTTTTCCTCGGGAATGGAAATGTAGTGCATGGCGATTTCATGGTCCGCGATGCGGATGACTTTAGAGGAAACGTGTAAATTGAACGTTTCATTGACCACAATTTCAAGGATGCAAATGGCGTCTTCGTGCAAATCCTGCATACACTCGTCTTCCAGCATTTCAACCAGAATTCCTGAAGCAGAAATGTTCTTGACCCGTGTGACACAAGAATGGCCCTTGTGTAACAGCAAACACGAAGCATCAATGGTCTTTCTGGCGTATCGGATACCTTGGATGTCACTCATCAGTCGTTCTCGTTTCTTCTGGTGGCCAGCTTCACCAGCCAGCACATTACTCGGGTTTCATGTATGGAAACAATAATACATCGCGTATTGAAGCAGAGTCTGTGAACAACATCACCAATCGATCGATGCCTATGCCTTCACCCGCGGCTGGTGGCATGCCATATTCCAGCGCCCGAATATAGTCTGCATCGTAATGCATGGCTTCGTCGTCCCCCGCTTCGAGATTCGCCACCTGTTGTCTGAATCGGTCGGCTTGGTCTTCCGGATCATTCAATTCCGAGAAGCCATTGGCGATTTCATTGCCGCAGATGAACAACTCAAAACGATCGGTGATGTCCGGGTTGTCATCATTGCGACGAGACAATGGTGATATCTCTATGGGATATTCTGTCACAAAAGTGGGCTGAATCAACTTGGGTTCGACATACAAATCGAACAATTCGGCCAATAACTCACCTTTCAACCATTTTTTGTTGTATGAATGGCCTTTGTCATCACAATATTTTTGCATTTGTGACAAATTATTGCAGTCTTTTTCAGATAATCCGTCACTGTGTTCCGCCACCAATGAAGCCATGGAGCGTCGTGCGAAAGGTTGTGAGAAGTCCAGTTCCTGCCCTTGGTAGTTGAATTTCAAAGTGCCTTTGACCTGTTTGGCCAGGGATTTGAACAAGCGCTCGGTCAAATCCATCAAATCATGGTAATCGGCATAAGCCCAGTAGAATTCCATCATGGTGAATTCTGGGTTGTGCTTGGTCGACACGCCTTCATTGCGGAAATTGCGATTGATTTCAAACACCTTTTCAAAGCCACCCACGGTCAGGCGCTTGAGGAACAATTCGGGCGCCACCCGAAGGTACAACTCCAAATCCAAGGCATTGTGGTGGGTGGTGAACGGTTTGGCGGTGGCGCCTCCTGGGATCACATGCATCATCGGGGTTTCCACTTCCAAAAAGTCCAGATCCTCCATGAAACGGCGGATGTGAGACACCATTTTGGAGCGGGTCTTGAACACCTCGGCCGAGTCTTGATTGACGATCAGGTCCACATAGCGTTGGCGGTAACGGGTCTCCTGGTCTGACAGGCCATGAAATTTCTCTGGCAAGGGCCGCAATGATTTGGTCACCAAGTGCAATTCGCTGACGTTGACCGACAGCTCATTGGTGTTGGTTTTGAACAACACACCACGACCACAGACAATGTCACCCATGTCCCAGGTTTTGAATTCGGCGAATTTGTCCTCTCCCACCCCTTTGAGCTGGACGAACAGCTGGATTTGACCTGAGACATCCTGGATCACAGCAAAACCGCCTTTGCCAAACAAACGTTGGCTCATCATGCGGCCAACCACGGCCACTTCTATCTGCTGGGGATCCAAGGTCTCCTTGTCGCTGGCGTCATGGGCGGCGTGCAATTCTGCAGCCAAATGGCTGCGTCTGAATTGGTTGGGAAAGGCGTTGCGCTCGGTGCGGATGGCATCCAGTTTGGCGCGTCTTTCGGCGATGAGTTTGTTGTCTTCTGTCATGATGTGTCTGATGGTTTGCGTTGGGCGATCTACAGTTTAATGAATGTCAGTCAAAGGCTTGTGAATCATCACAAGCCTTGTTTCAAACTGGCTTCCACAAATTTATCTAAGTTTCCATCCAGCACCGACTGGGTGTTGGTGTTTTCCACCCCGGTTCTGAGGTCTTTGATTCTGGATTGATCCAGCACGTATGAACGGATCTGGCTGCCCCAGCCAATGTCCGACTTGTTGTCTTCCATGGATTGTGATTCGGCGCTGCGTTTTTGCATTTCCAGCTCATACAATTTGGCCTTCAACTGCTGCATGGCGGTGGCTTTGTTCTGGTGTTGTGAACGGCCATTTTGGCACTGCACCACAGTATTGGTGGGCAAATGGGTGATGCGCACGGCCGATTCGGTTTTGTTTACATGCTGACCACCGGCACCGGAAGACCGATACACGTCGACCCGCAAGTCGGCAGGGTTGATGTCGATTTCAAAACTGTCATCGATTTCTGGGGAGACAAACACCGCGGCAAAACTGGTGTGGCGCTTGTTGCTGGAATCAAACGGCGATTTGCGCACCAGTCGATGCACGCCGATTTCGGTGCGCAACCAACCAAAGGCGTGATCACCATCCACTTTGATGGTGGCCGATTTGATACCGGCCACATCGCCGGCAGACACCTCAATCAATTCCGACTTCCACCCCCGTGACTCGATCCAGCGCAAATACATGCGCAACAACATTTCGGCCCAGTCCTGGGCCTCGGTGCCACCCGAACCGGCTTGGATGTCAACGAAGCAGTTGTTGGGATCCATTTCACCGGAAAACATTTTCTGAAATTCAAGCTTCTCAATCTTCCCTTCCAACTCTTCGATCATGGCCAACACTTCATTGAGGCTGTCCTGATCGTCCTCGTCATTGGCCATGTCAAGAAATTCGCTGGCATCGGCGATGCCGGCTTTCAGGTCATCCAGGGTGGAGACGATGTGGTCCAGTGAGGCACGCTCTTTGCTGAGTGCTTGGGCTTTGTCCTGATCATTCCAAATGTCAGGATCTTCCATTTCTAAATTGACTTCTTCTAAACGTTCTTTCTTGTTTTCGTAGTCAAAGATACCTCCACAGCGCATCGGTGCGCTGTTGGAAGTCATCTAATTGGGCGACTTGTGGGGCGATTTCCATGGTAAAAGCAGAATCCTGATTAACCTTCTCGGGTAATCTTTTGTTTCAGTTCCCAACGTTCTTGGGCATCGATACACAAGGTGGCGATGGGTCGGGCGATCAATCGCGGCAAACCGATTTCTTCGTCGGTTTCTTCGCAATAGCCATAGTCACCGGTCTTGAACCGATCCAAGGCTTTGTTGATTTTTTTCAACAGTTTGCGGTAGCGATCGCGGGTTCTCAATTCAAAGGTGTTTTCAGTTTCGCGAGAAGCGCGTTCGGCTTCGTCACTGATGTCTCTGGCTTCTGAACGGAGGTGAGCGATGGTTTCATGAGATTCTTTCAACAAGTCCTCTTTCCATTGTTCAATGCGTCGTCTGAAATATTCCAGGTGTTTGTCGCACATGTATTCTTCTTTGACAGTTGGCACATACCCATCAGGCAGTTCCAGCTTAGGCACATAATCTGCAGGCAAATCATTGATACTTCTTTCTGCCATTTTTATCTCCTTAATTGCTTCGCGGTAAAACAGCGCGTGCTAAAATATGGACTGATCTGGTTTTTTCAATGCCGGTCATTCCCAGGCATCGAACAATTAATTTTTTAAGCCGAACTTTATACCTGAAAGTGTCTCAATGAGCAACCATTTTTAATGATAAGAAGGTTATTAATTTCAATATTGAGAGGCTATCAATATGTGATCAGCCCATGGCTGGGAAATCGCTGCCGATTTCACCCCTCTTGCTCAGAATACATGATCGAAGCGGTGCGCCGGTTTGGCGTGTTCAAAGGCCTGTATTTGGGCTTCAAACGCTTGGTCCGCTGCCAACCCATGTGCGAAGGCGGCCTCGATCCGGTGCCCGAAGAATACCCCAGACCATCGACATCGACTGCCGCAGCCAAGGACCCAAAGAACAAAGACCAATCACCTTGAATGTGGAAAGAAGCCGCGCCCATGCAGTTTTCACCTACTCATGCCGCTTCAGCCCAAGCCTTGAAACAACATGGCATCGGCCACTTTAACAAAGCCGGCGATGTTCGCCCCGCGGATGTAATCAACGCGACCATCTTCTTGTTCACCATGGATCACACAAGACCGGTGGATGTGCGCCATGATGTCTTGCAGTTTGCGGTCCACTTGCTCGGCTGGCCAACTCTGCATCAGGGCGTTTTGCGTGCGCTCCAGGCCGGAAACGGCCACCCCACCGGCATTCACTGCCTTGGACGGCCCAATCACCACCCCTTGTTCAAGCAAGTAATCAGTGGCCTTTGCCGTCAGCGGCATGTTGGCTGCTTCGGCGATGAACTGAACCCCATTGTCATGTAAAGTTTGTGCGTCAGTTTCATCCATTTCATTCTGGGTGGCTGCCGGGATCGCCACATCACAGGCCACGGCCCAAGGCTTTTCATCGGCCCTGAACTGCAAATCATCATGTGCTTCTGCCACTGCCTTGAGTCGGCCTCGCTCCACTTCTTTCACCTGTTTGATGGTGGCCAGGTGTGCTGCAGTCAAGCCGGATTTGGCCAGCAAGGTGCCACCGCTGTCTGACAGGGTCAGCACTTGGGCATTTTTTTCCAACAGTTTTTCCACCGTGTAAATCGCCACATTGCCGGCACCAGAAACCACACAACGCTTATCCGCCAATGACTGATCATGTTGTTCCAACATGTGTTGCAGAAAATAAACCGTGCCATAACCAGTGGCTTCGGTGCGCCCACAACTGCCGCCTGAAGCCGGTGCTTTACCGGTCAACACCCCGTTGAATTGCCCTGAGATGTTTTTGTAGGCGCCAAACAGGTAGCCGATTTCGCGGGCGCCCACCCCGATGTCACCGGCTGGCACGTCTTGCTCAGGGCCGATGTAGTTGGACAATTTCAGCATGAAAGCCTGACAAAATCGCTGCACATCGGCCGCCGATTTTCCTTTGGGGTCAAAATCTGAACCACCCTTACCACCTCCCATGGGCAAGCCGGTCAAGGCGTTTTTGAAGGTCTGTTCAAAGGCCAGAAACTTGAACGTGTCCAGATCCACCGATGGGTGAAATCGCAGGCCACCTTTGTAAGCGCCCAAGGCGTTGTTGTGTTGCACCCGCCAACCGCGATTGACGTGCACTTGCCCGTCACCGTCCTGCCAGGTGACACGAAATTCAATGATGCGGTCGGGCACCAACAGCCGTTCCAACAGGGCTTGCTGTTGGTAGGCTTCATGACGCTTTACAAAGGGCATCACGGCCTGGTACACATCGGCAACGGCTTGGTGAAATTGGGGTTGATTGGGGTGGGTTTGTTGCAGTGATTGAAGGATGTCTTGGATGGTCTGCATATTGATTGGGTGGTTGAAAGAATCACCACTTAAGCAAATTGCGTGTCAAGGCATCGTCAAAACCGCCTCAGCTGCATATGCATGACCCAGCCAAAGCACACCCAGATTGGGTCAATGGGATCACTGTTTTTGCAACAATTGCAAAATGCTGGAAAAATCAAGTTTACCTGCACCTCCCGCGCGGTGAATTTGGTACAGCGGTGTGGCGCTGCCCGATTAAGCCGCCAACTCTTGGGACAGACCCAAGTCTTTGCTCATCAATTCGACCATGAAGCCACCTTGATAATCCTTGCTGACAGGCACATTCGGCATGACATTGGGGTACGGGTTGTACACCTGCAATGATCCGACACACAGCCGAACAGAATCATTGCCACAGGATCTGTTGTTATGGTTCGACAGAATCAACCCGCATTCCAATGGTCCACCCACACTGCTTTTTTATCCCTGGTGTCCACTTTGACGCGAATCAACATATTGGTGTGAATGCGGCTGAATTCTGACACATGGATCACGGCCCTGGTTTTGGCCTGATAAGATTGGGCAGAGTCAGGATCCACCTCGAGCCATAAGTTGATGCCTTGCATGAATTGTGACCCGGCATGCTTGCCCAGTTTGAACATCGAAGGCTGGTGTCGAATGATCCGAGCGGTTTGGCTGATCCCTGAATGCAGTACCCTTTGTTTTTTCCGTGTTTGTCTCCACACCCACAACCAGGGCAACACAAACAGCAGCAAGGAACCCAAGACAATCAGCAGCACCCCATGTTGATCAATGATTTCTGACAAGTTAAGCCCCCCAACCCCGTTCTGATATGTCCATCACGAACCCAACCCATTCTTGAAGATCAAATCATCTTCAAAAGGTTGTCTTTCAAAGGCCCCTGAATCGGGCAATGAATCCCGTGGCATGAAACGTTGATCTGTGGATGTGGCGTTGATCACCACGCCATTGTTCAAGGCCACACTGGTACTCTCAATCGCATGGGTTGGTGTGGGGCCGGCATGGTCAGCCAAGTTGGGGTCCAACAAGAAGACCGGTGACACATTGAACCGATCGTTCTGGCCAGCACCAATACCGCAGGTGTTTCGAGGCGATTCGATGTTACCCCCCAACGATGACGTCAAGCTGGCATCAAGCACACATTGACCCTCCAGTAAACTATTGACCACCTCAAATTGGCTGTCATCTTCAAACCTCAAATCAACCCCGTTGATGGCATGGTTGTCATAGGTGGTGACATGGCTCAGTTTCACTTGACTGAACTGGCTGACAATGGCCCCACCATTATTGGCTTGGTTGCCGCTGATGGTCACATTCAATAAATCAACTTTTCCAGTAGAAACAAGGACAGCACCGGCATCGTCCTCAGCAGAGTTGGCAACCAATGCGGAGTGTTTCATGGTTAAACTGGGTTTGTATGGGGTGAGTCCAGCGGTCATCATCACAGCGCCGGCATTGGCGGTGTTGACGCCAGCCTGGTAGGCCGCCTTGTTGTCCACAAAAATGGAGGCCATGACATGGGTGTCTATCGAACCATCTTGCCGCAATCCACCACCGAATTGGGCCTCATTATTTTGGATCAGACTGCGGGTTATCCACACATCGGCAGGGGTGTTTTCTGTGCCCGAAATGAACAAGCCACCCCCGCTGTATTCGGCGAAATTATTGAGGATGAACACACGGTCAAACAGCATGGTGGGCTGGTTGGCATGCGACAGGAAAGTGGCATGAACCGCACCGCCACTGGCCAATGCCTGATTCCCAATCAGATAGGTGTTGTACATCTTCAAAGAGCCACCAACCATGGTGATGGCACCACCATCTGATAGCGATTCATTGTTATCCAAGACACTGTCAATAATGCTCAAATCACTCAATACAGCAAAAACACCACCACCACTTCTGGCTGTGTTTTCGGTCAAAGCCACTTGGTTGAGATTGACCGTGGCCATATTGGCCCGAATCACTCCACCCAAAGCCGTGTTGGCCAAGCCGTTTTTTACCACCACTTGTTCCAAATAGAAAGAGACACCTTCATGCACCTCAAAAACCGTACCAGCCAGTTGTCCCGTAGTCAGCTCGGTCTTGGTTCCTGTTGGGCTGTTGGAGGTGAACAGGCCCTCGATCCGTAAATGATCCAACACATCCAGGTCCCCATTCATGGCCAAGTCCTCATCTGGCGACCCTGATCGATCAAGGTGGTAAATCACATCATCCAGCTTGATGGTGTCTTCACCCGGGTTGTCATTCGCTGCGATGATGGCCTCTCGCAAAGAACAATCATTGACATGACAGCCATTGGGAAAGGGGTCATCATTGACGGTCACTTGGAAAGTGGCAGCCAAAGACCATACAGGCCATAACGCAATGAGCAAACCAACACAACACCTCATAAGCCCGCCTGAAAACCATTGAAATAGATTAAATCCATGCCGTTTGACTGCCACTCATATGCCCCGCTGTCTGGTTGATCACCCCTGATATAGTACCGTTGATCCAGCATGAGTTCAGGGATCATAACACCCCGATTGATTGCGTTGCTCAACGGGTTGGTGATGGCATAGGTCATCGTCGGTCCGCCATTGTCGGCCAATTCCGTGGCCACCAACCCCCTTTGTAACCAACCAAACAAATCATTGGTCTCTGGGTCCAAACCACATGAATCTCCAGGTGACTCAATGTTGCCACCCAGCGAACTCACCTGAGATAAAAATGTGGTGGTACAGCGCGCCATGAGGATGTTGTTCTGCAACACCGCGGTCACTTTTGAGCCAAAAAAAATGTCTTCACCATTCTGTGATTGGTTGAACAGCACCGTGTTGTGCATCAACTCAACTTGACCTGCATTGAGGTATAAGGCTGCATATTCTGGGGCCTGATTCTCTCCAATGGTGCTGTTAAACAACTTGATTTGATCACCGGAAAAGTACACCGCTGCAGCATGATCAGTTGATTCATTATTGAATATCAGAGAATGTTCCACATGCAATTTCGCCGCGCCACCAACCGCATAGATGGCACCACCCGTTGCATCAAATGTAACCTGACTGTCGGTGGCCCGATTTTGCGTGATGGAGACTGCCGATAAGTACAATTTGCCGCTTTGGTGATGGATGCCTGCACCCTGTGCTGCGAGGTTGAATCTGATGCGGGTGTTTTGCACGTGTGCCGTTTGACTTCCTTGGTTGTTGGCAGAGCCGCCACGGAGAAATATTCCGCCACCAAACTGGGCCAAATTGTCACCCAAATAGCTGTCTTTGATGACGATGGCTGGTAGCTGGTTCTGGTCAATGAAGTTCACCACAGCTAAGGCCCCACCAAAATCAGCGATGTTGTCGGTAAATTCAGAGTCTTGGATTCTCAGCTGTCCTCCACTGGCGTATAAGCCGCCGCCAAAGCCGGCGACGGTTGGGCTGTGATTTTCTCTGAATTTGACATGATTCAGATTCAATTGACTGTTGATGGCATAAATGCCACTGCCATTTCGGGCGGAGTTGTCAATCAAATGTACATTTTCCAAATCCAGCCCAGCCTCAATAGAACGAATGCCGCCACCATTGGCCCCCAGGTTGTTGCCTTGTTGGATCAACACATGTTTCAGTGTCAGATTGACACCGGGGTGAACATCAAAAATGCGGTCGCTGAAACCACTGTGACCAACCAATGATGAAATTTCCAGGGGCACATTGGACACAAAGGTGCCAATGATGGTCAAATCATCGGTGATGTCCAAATCACCCACCACAGCGGCATCATCATCACCATCACGGGTTAATTGATGTTCAGAAGGCAGCAGGATGATTTCATCGGCACCGGGGTTGTTGTTGGCGGCCATCACCGCTTGTCTTAAACTGCAATCGAACTCAGAACAAACAGTGCTGACCGATGGATCGTTGAATCGGGTCACTGTATAAGTGGCGGCATCCACTCCACTGGCCAGTATCCACAGAATCATGACAGCCATTTTATTCATCACCACCGCCCTCAAAACCATCAACAAAAATGACGCATTCAGGCGAAGCCCAGACGGGGCCGGAATCACCCACCACAATGCCTTGAGCGCATTGGGTGAAAGATTGTGTGATGCCGTTAATGCTGAGGTTGCCACCGGTTGACTGCATGCCTTTGTTCAACACCAAATTGTGGTCATTGCCCAATGACAAATGAAATTCAGCCGCTTCTTCAGTGAATTGAATGTTCAGTGGTTCCAAAGGTTGGTCACCCATTTGTAAAACATGCAAAAAATAACTCTGGGCCTGACCACTGCTGTCCAATTCCAGCCGATACTGCCCCACCGCGCCACCTTCGGTAATCAGCCGATAACTGGGGTTACTGGGAACCAACGTGGTCAGGTTGATTTGTTCATTGCCCATGATGGCAGAAACCTGGTTGCCATTGATCTGTGGTTGATTCAGGAAATGCATGATAAATCCCTTGGTCACTTCAGCGGCATTCAACACAGGATTATCTTCATCAAAAGGCGTCCAATTACAAGCACTGCCATCGGCGTAACTGATGGAATCTCCACTGGCTTCCAGGCGATCAAGAATCACCAATGCATTCAAGCCCCTGACATAAATAAAATCACGCACCACCGATTCGGCATAAGGCCAATCATAGCGACACGGGTCGCGGTTCATCCTGGAGCGGTAAATGGCACTCAAATCAGTAGAAGCAAAGAAGAAATCTGGGTGGTGATGCACCCGGGTGACTTGCGGTAAGCCATCAGCACCTTCATCGTGCTCGGGATTGGGAGGATCGGGCAACACAAATTGATCCTCCCTGATGGGTGACCAAAACATTTGTCCCCGGCCTTCAAACAAGACCGTGTTGTGCCCGACAGCATTCAAAGCATCAACCGTGCTGGACCCGCCGCCCCAGTCCGTAATGTGTTCGGTGTAGGAGGTGGTTTCACGACTGAGCCACTGGCCATCTTGCCAAATCTGAAAGGAGCCAGCATCCAGGTGGTTATGGCCTACATTGCCACTGACCCCCAACTGCAGGTTAATGACTGTGGCATCTGGCTGCCAACGGTTTCTGAGATAAGAAAAGCCGGCACCAGAAGCATGATAATCCAAAGGAAGATCATCAAAGCTCCTGGATTCGACCGTTGGGGTAAGCGATTGCACCCAGGGTGAAATTTTGGGCTGAACTTGATCCAACCAGGTTTTGGCATAACCGGCCATCTGGCTTTGTGGCTGCATCATGATGTGACTTGACATCACATTCCCATAATCAGCACTTTTGGCCGTTTCAGGATAACAAACAAAGAATTGTTCATCATCATTGAATGGAAACAAATACCAGTAAGAGTCATCGCAGCCGATGCCCATGGGGGCGGGTGTTTGTTTGGGCAGGGTCGCGTATATTTGGTAAAACAGGTTTTCTCGATAGAATGGAGTCGCATCATAGGTGTTAAAACCATACTGCTGTGCCGTCAGTAAAGGCACCACACCGTAACCCAACATATATCGACCATACTGCGTACCCTCACCTGGCACGCCACCCCGACCAAAATAAGGGGCCCATTGTTCAACCATGCCATGTTGAAAACGTTGGTCCAAAGCATGATCAATGAAGCCTTGGGCCATGGGATTTTCACCGTATGAAGTGATGCCCCACTCCACACCGTTGCGCAAATAGCCCCAGAAATAGTTATTGGCTTCCATACCTGGCCCACCCCATGGTTTGTTGTTGAGCTCGGTTTGCCATAAATTCCAATTTTGGGTGAATGCATTTCTTTCAGCTGTGGAGAAACTGTCATGACACCAATCATAGATCAACAAGGCCGTTTCTCCGTACCAACGCGCCGAGTCACTGGATATCTGACTGATGTCAATTTCAATCGACATGGCATGGTCTTTGGCTGAATCACAGTCGCTGGCATTTTCGGTCATCAAGCCCCTCAAGGCCAAGCCCAAGTAGTCGTCATTGGCGGGGTTGGTCGGGTTGTTTTGATACCATGTCCGTGCTTGGGCCAGTACGGCCTCAGAAGTGAACCACAAGCGTGGGTGGTCATTGGGTATGGTCAGGTCGGCTGCCAGCGACGATGTGCTGATCAAGCATACGAACATTCCGGTGATTACAATCTTAGATTTGCACATGACCTGGCTCCAAATCATTGATTCATTTGCACTTGGTGATCCAACTGGATGGAGAACCCCCACACCCGGTTTTCTGAGACCATTTCATCGTTAATCAATGTTGATTGCTGAGCTGACAATGGCTCTGTTGACTGCATGTCACCATTGATGTGGTTGCTGATGATCTCGCCATTGAAACTGACGTTACCCAAAACACCGCTGATCATGGCAATGGTGTTTTCATGCCAACTCAATCTGACTTCGGAGATTTTTTGTGTTTGGGGTTCCATAACCACTTTAATTCCATACAAGTCATTGAAATTAATGCCTGAGTTGATTTTATCTGGGTCTCGCTGCGATTCAGCCAACGGTTCCTGTAGGCAAAAAATCACCCAATCCATTTTTTCTGGTTTGAACCGATTGGTCTGTTCAAAGACCCAAATATGATTCAGTGAGTGCTCATCTCCTGCAACTGTTAATTGGCAAGCCCCGTTGGCTTGAATGGAGAGGAAGGTCATGGCGATGATTGTGGCAGTTTTCATTTTTTATCCGGTTACTCAAATATCGTTGGAACATGTGGATGGATGCCAATCAAACAAAAACCGAACATCAAACCACACATAATCACTTATTTGGGCTCGAAGCGGCGACACCCCATGACCACCGGCGACAACCAGTGCTGCACCATCAATTCTGGCAACCAGTTCATTTTTTCAGCGCCATAGCCACCGGCCAATACCACCACTGCACAGCCCATTCTGGGGTACCAAATAATCCTTTGACCACCGTTGCCCATGGCCGTGGTGACCGGCTGGATTTGGTCCATGACATGCATGGAGTTGGTCCACACTTGATAGCCATAACCGTGGTCCAGGACGAAATCCGGTGCCTCGCCATCTTGATAACTGACTTGGGTGTGGTTGACCGCAGCCAACCATTTTGACGGGATGATTTGAACCCCATCCCATTGGCCTTCATTCAGCACCAATCTGGCCATTTTTTGCAGGGCATCGGGTGATAAGCGTAAACCCGCATAGGCAGAAGGCCTGGCATTGCCTGTGGCCAACCATTGCCACCGCTTGATGCCTAATGGCTCAAACAACTTGGATTGCGCATATGATTCAATACCCAAACCGGTGACGTTTTCAAGCACCACCTTCAATAAATGGGTCATGCCACCATGGTAGTTGAATCGGCTGCCTGGCTCGCTGATCAACGGTTTTTGCAAGACAAACTCAGCTGGATCATGACTGACTGACATTTGGCGCTCATCATTCTCAGGATTGCTGTAGGGCAATGTCTCTTCATCCCATGCCAAACCGGCGGTCATGGTCAATACATGTCGCAGCGTGATTTGTTGTTTGCGACCTGACAGTTGTGGCACATATTGATTGGGGAGCAGCTGATGTAAGGGCTGATCAACACCAACAATGTCCCTTTCTTCAATGGCCACCCCAACCAACCATGCAGTGATCGTTTTGCTGATCGAACGCACATCATGCAAGCGGTTTCTGTTAAATGAGACTGGGCCCAGAAATTCTCCCAGACGCCAATCATCACCAGTACAGTATCGTTCAAATTGAACGTTTTGTAGATTGACCACCAACACCGCATGAAAACCAGGCCAAGCCTCACAAAATCCATCATCCCATGAGTCTGACTGACCAATGGGTGTATGGCGTTTGTGTTGAGCACATCCCATCACCAACAAACTGCAACCCAGCAGCAAACAGTTAATTGAACAGCGAATTGATTCTGACTTGGCGTTTGAGTCACTCAAAGCCATCTTCAAAAATCAAATGAAATTCATTTTCCTGCGCTTCCAGAGCACCTGAATCGGGTTCGGCATCGCGGCTGTACAGGCGTTGGTCATGGGTGATTCCAGCTATGGGTATGGCATTGCCCACCGCTGGGCTGTACCGGTATCGGATGGCATGGGTCCAAGATTGTCCCCCGTTGTCAGCCAATTCTTCTTCTATCAATGCGCGGGAGAAAACATTCACTTGATCGTTGGGTGCTGAGCCCAATCCACAGGAGTCACCAGGTGACTCGATGTTACCACCCAGTGAGCCAAAGCCAACAAAGCTGACGGTCTGACAGCGTCCACTGATGATTGAATTTTGTACCGTACCCGCGGTGCCAGGACCGATGTAAATGTCCACCTCATTGGCAGAGAGGTTGGCTGCTGCGGTGACGTGCAGCAACCTCAAATTGCCTTCTGTGGCGTTGATGGCCGCGAATACATTGGCTTCGTTGCTGCTGATGGTGGTGTTGTTGATTGATGCCCGGTCTGCCACATACAACCCGCCACCAGACCCATCGGCTCGATTGTAAAACACCGCAGAATCGGTGACACTCAGATCGGCATGATCGCCCGACTGAAACGGGATACCTGTGTAAATACCCCCTCCATGACTGTCCCCGGTGGGCTGATCAGCTTCGGCTAAGTTGAAGTAAACCATTGACCCTTCGATATCTAACCGCGTGTCAAAATGGAAAATACCACCCCCTCTGGATTGGGCCTGGTTGCTCCAAAAGTTGGTATTTTGCACCAAGATCCAACCTGCAGTCTGGCCTAACTGGCTCCATGCCCACAGGCCACCACCTTCATTCGCTCGGTTACCAACCACACTGCTGTTGATGATGTGCACATTGGGTTGGCCATTCAAACTATACAAGTAAGCGGTTGCCAGGCCACCACCGAAACTGGCATGATTCAGAGACAGGATGACTTGATCCAGCAACACCGTGCTGTCGACAATGAGCAGGCCACCACCATCGTCATCCGCTTGGTTAGCAGATATCGTACTTGAGCGGATGACGGCATCGCTTTGATACAACAGGATGCCACCACCACTGTTGGCTTGGTTACTGACAATGTCACTGTTTTCAATCCGCAAAATGGCACCATTGGCCTTGATGCCGCCACCATCGCTGTTGGTTTGCCCATCAGAGAGGATTGCATGGTTCAAGGTCAAAGCAGCGCCCGGGTGTAGATCAAAAATCCGATCACCCATGTCACCAATGATCTCAAACTGATTGGCGGATGACGGTGTGTCACTGGTGATGGTCACCACACCCAATACATCCAGGTCTCCCACCATGGAATCGTTGTCGGCACCGGTCAGGGTCAACTCGTAGGCTTCATCCGGTAACACAATCACATCAGGTCCGTTGGAGGCATTGCTCGCGATGATGGCTTCGCGCAGCGAACAGCTGTTTGTGGTGCAATTTTGGGGGACGGGATCAGCGGTGTGCGTCACGGTGAAAGTATCGGCCTTGGCATCCATGGCAGCTGCCAAGAACAACAAAAAAATGAAGCAAGAACAGTACAGGAAATTGATGTTCATCATGATGACCTCCAAATCACTCAAGGCCATCTGCGAATATGGGCACTTCGGCCAATTTTTGCGCATGTACGCCAAACTCACCGATGGCCCCGCCGTTGACGTCATCCGTACCATTCCAAAGCACCAAGATTTCCCCCCGGGCATCCACCGCCAAGGCCGACGTTCTGGCATCAAATTGTGAACCATCATCGCCCATGTCCGAAACCACGCTTGAGCGCAACAAAGGTTCACCTGACTCGGTCACCCGATGCACCCAGATTTCATACTCATCGCTGGTTGGACCGCCGCCTTGGTAGGTGATGGCATCTCCTTGCCAACTCACCGCGTATTCTCGGGTCACTGGATTGTGAACCACATCAGGGCGAAACGCCTGATAATCTCCATTACCGGTGCCGCCCATGGTTGAAACCCTGAAATCAGTGAGGTCTTGACCACCCGCTGTGAGCAACCGGCCGTGAATTTCAAATTCTTCATCAATCAAACCTTGGTTGTTGTCATCACCGTACCAAACAACCATCCAATCGCCATTGATGGTGTTCGGTGCAACCGCCGGCATTTGTGCATCATATTCGATCAGTCCGGTGCCGCCCATGAATGAAACTCGAAAATCATTGTTTCCCACTTCAGTACCAACTGAGTCCAAGATTTGCCCAAAAATTTCAAACTCTTGGTCCACTTGACCGGCCAAGTTATCATCGGCAACCCAGACCACCAGGTATTCGGCATTGGCACTGTTGAAAGCCACATCCACTTGAGAGGCCATCCTGTCAGCATCGCCGGTGCCGGCCACATCAGAGATGCGGAAGTCGTTGTCGCCGATCTCGCTGCCATCACCATTGAGCCGTTGGCCAAAAATTTCAAACTCGTCATCCGCCAAACCGGCTGCTGGGTCATCTGCATACCAAACCACCAAATATTCATCATTGAGGTCATTGAATGCCACTGCCGGACTTCTGGCCCCTCTGGATGGCAATTGATTGATGTCAGAAATTGGCAATTCAGGCCCCAATAGGGTCAGGTTTGGAGACACCCGCCTCGCATAAATCTCAAAATCATTGCCAAACCACACCACCAAAAACTCATTGCGGATGGAATTGAAAGCCACTTTGGGTTCAAACGCCGTCAAATTATCATTGACTGGAATGTCCGAAATAACCACTTGGTTACCCAACGGCATGCCGTCGGCCCTGAGTAGACGGGCAAAAATTTCAAATCCCGCCGGGTCTGAGTTTTCGGCCCACACAGCCAGGAACGTGTCGTTGTTGGGGTTGTGTGCCAGGGCCGGATCATCGGCATCGATGTTGGGATCATCCACGGTGCCTGCCACTTGGCTGACCAGCATGTCATTGCTGCCAATTTCTATCAGATCTGCCTGTGAAGTGGCGACCATTGATGACAGGCTTACCAACAACAAGACCGTTTTCATGAAACCAGAATCTTTAACTGAAAAAAACATACAAAACCTATTAATTGTGGAGACAATCAGGTAGATGCTTCAATCAGGACAACCGAACATTTATTCAGCAAGAAAGGATTAATCGGTAACCAAGCCGAAGAATGTCACCGCATTGTTGAAGAATATGTCGGCTTTTTGTTGGTGACTTAAAAACGATGCGTTTTGGATGTTTTCAATCGACAACCGAATGGCGTCAGGCCAAATCATCTGATCTGAACCATACATCAGCCGCTTCGACAAGTCGCACTCCCCACCAGCGGTGTTCATCAGAGCCAATAAATAGGCTTGGAATTCAGCCTCAGGCAACAACCAATTGATGACTGACAAATCCGCATAGATGTGATCAAACATGCACATGATGGCTTTGGTGTTGTCTAAAAATGGCCAACCGGCATGCATCAAATAAATTTTCAGCTCAGGGTAGGCCAACACCAGCTGTTCAATCACCAATGGATTGACCTGATCCACCCTGAATTCAGGAGCCCAGGTAATGGCCAGATTGGGTTCGCCCAAGGCCATGTGTATGCCCACAGGAATCTGCATTTCTTGGGCGTAGGCAAAATACGGTGATAAACTGGGGTCATGTGGATAAAGTCCCCCGTATGCCAAGCCCAACTCACCAAAAACAGAGAGGGTCTTGTTTTGATGAGCGGCAATCACCACATCCAGTTCAGGCAAAGGATTCCTTGGGTGGTAATACAAGCCTCCCAAGAACGACCCACCCCCTTGTTCCTGCCACCTCCTCACATCGTCAAGCGGACCACTGATGATCGCTTTGGTGATGTTCAACTCAGCCATGATTGCCAAGGTTTGATCAATCACCTCGGCATCGCTTTGCGCGCTGGGAAGTTGTCGTGAGACCGGATTCCTAGGCGGAGGACTGCCATAACGATTCCAGGCGAATGCATGCATGTGCACATCAATGATAGGACCAGTATAGCGTTGATTTACCTGACATCCGAACAGCGGCATAGCCGACAGCATGACAATCATGAAGCAGATGAATGATCTAATCACTTTCTGACAAATGATTGAGGTAAGCATAAAGGTCCTTAACTTCCTGTTCTGAAAAGTAGGCAAAACGGGTTTTGGCTACATAACTCATCAATCCAAGGTCCGCCCGTTCACCCACCCCCACACCATCAGACATCAGGCGGATGAAATCCTCTTGTGTATAGGCTTTGATCATCACAAGTAAGCTTGGAAATGAGTCTCCCAATGAAACTTCGCCTCGCAGATCTCGACCATGGCATTCATTGCATGTTGACATGGCAATGTATTCACCACGAGCCAAAGCAGGTTGGGTTGACGAATTCAATTGCAAAGCTGGGACTTGGGTACTCAAGGCTGCACTGTGCTGCATTTGATTGGTAAGCAATAACCACCGAGCCCACCAACCCAATTTAGGTTCAGGTAACGTTTTATCAATCACATCAACCGAACGCATGTAGGCAATCATGGCAGTCAAATCCTCATCTGAAAGGTTGACATAACCAAATGAAGGCATGGTCCACAAGGCCTTACCATTCAAACCAATACCATGCCTGATCACACGTTCTAGTTCTGACACGCCATGTTTTCTGGCAAGTTTGGCCAAGTTTGGTGCCACCGCACGTTCGACCCAGGGCCATTTGTCGGCAAAGACCATTCCTTGAAGTTGTTCACCGTGACAACTCAAGCAGCCGCGAATACGCATCGCCTTTTTGCCTTGTTCCTGCCTCGCTTGACTGCTGATGATTGGGGAGTCAAAAGTTTCAGGCTCTTGGTAGCTGTACAACATATTTTCACTGAGCACGTAGATCAGCATAGGCACAATCATCAACAGAGTCAAACCAACCCAAAGCATTTTCATCATGTCTCACTCCACCTCATTCCAAATTATCGGGGCGTATTGTGCCCACATCAGACCAGTTTGCTCCGGACTGCAACAACTCAATTTGGGTCAATATTTTACGTCGATAGCCTTTGCTGTCATCGATCAGATTCAAGGCATTTTGATAGGCGGCGATTGCAAGTGACCGTTTTTTTGTTTTCACATAAGCATTACCCAAATCCACGAAAGTATCGAAATGGATGTCAATCATGTTTACCACTTGTTCGAGTCGCAACGCCACTTTCTCCCATTCAGGCTCATCGGTTTCCATGATGTACTTTCTCACTTCGTAGCGCATCAAACGTGCCCAGTCCATGGGATCAACATAACGGCCTTTCATGATGTAAACATTGCCAATCCGATCCACATAGTCCAGCATGTTCAATTGGCTTGGATCCCAGCCATCCCAAGGCAACAAATCACTGGTTTTCATGAAGAAATAGCCTTCAAAAATCCCTTCATAATTATCATCATCAATGCCACTCAGTTTTTCTGAGAAGGGTATCCCTCGGGCTTCCAATTCCTCTTTGATCAACCAAATATAGTTGAAACGATTGTGCTGCATGAGGTCATTGGATTGGATGAAATCCTCAATTTCTTTCACCCGTTGTCCCAGGTCCAAACCTTCGCTGGCAAAATATTGGTAGGCATTTTCAGTGCCACCTGCGGTTTCATTGTGGTATTCCCATAAGCGGCTTTCGCGAGCAGTCATCAGTGCCGTTGCCAAGATGAACAACACCGCTAATCTGGATAACAGCGGCTGCCAGTGATGCGTCACAATGACACCACAGAACACCACAATGACCACCACCAATGGCAAAGCATGCCTGATACCGGCATACGTGCCAGCAGAATTCATCAGGGTCAATAGGTAGGCCGCAGCCATGAACAGCAGAATCAACAGCGGTTGATGGGTGCGATGAATGGACTGAGGTGGTGATTTGTTCCATCTGTTGAATGAACGAACCAACACCACCACAACGCACATCAACAACATAAACAGATATGGGATGGGCAGTTTTGCCATGATATTGGCTGGCCAAAAGAACCAGGGCGGGTCACCGGTGTACTTGTGACCATACACGAAATGCATGGAGCGCCCACGGCCCTCAATGCCCGCTTTGATGGTGTCAGCCAAACCCCAGACATAGGCTTTGGGCAACAGGCGGCTTTGATCGATCGCAAGCAACAACGATTGCATGCTTGGATTACTCAGGTCATCGATTTTGGCCGTCAATGAACGGTTGAAAGGATCACCACCATCGGGGCTGGCGTGGTATTGAAAACCATAGCTGGCCCAGAGTAACAGGATCGAGAGCACACCCACCAGCACAGTGGCTCCCAATCGCTTGAGCGCTGGCTGGTGTCGTTTTTGTGCCAAGGACTTGAGGGCCAAGAACACCAAAACCAAATAAATCGCCAACACCCCTGGCAGGGCCGAAAATTTGGTGCTCAAGGCAACACCGGTGGCCAATGCCAATGCCAAGCCCCAATGCCAACGCCATTGTCGGGCAAACCCTGTGGCCGTCAAAGCATTGATGGCCAAAGCCAATGACACCGGCAAATCGGTCATGACCAGCGGCATGTGGGCGGCCATGGTCGGCTCAAAAACCATCAACAAACCCACCACAATGGCCGCTGTGAAGCGCCACAAGTGCCAAACCAACAGCAGCAATACTGCCATCAACAATCCATTGAATAACCACATGGCCAATCGGGCCGATTGTTGGGCTTGTGCAAAATCATTGTCAAAAAACATGGTTTCTTCGAGGTGGTTGCGCTCGGCATACTTGTCATTCAAAGGCTCAAAAGCCCGCAATGAAAAATCATCGGGTGCCAGCCACCCCACCCACAGCTTTGACAAAGGAGGGTGTTCGGGGTTGAGTCGAAAATCACCGGTCTGCACATAACTGATGCCAGCAACCATGTGGAACGGCTCATCCACAGTGAATGAGTCCAGTCGCGTGCCGTACCAAGAGCGCAGCACCGCCAACAACACAATGAAGCACAACAGCCCAACTTTAAGCACGGTCATTTTCATACCAGCATCCGTGGCTTGCCTTGTATCTGTCATGGTATGCCCCCATTGATTGCTTCAAATCCATTACTGAATATAACATCATTTTGTTGCTGACCCGTGAGGGTCAATGACAAACCATCAAACCATGACTGCAAGGACGCTGGTATCAATGCATTACCCTCTTCATCAGCCGCCAAATAATTTTCTCTGATGATCAGTTCATCCAAAGCAGTGAGGTTGATGAATTCATCGGGTAAGGTTCCGGTCAACCGATTGGTGGAAAGATTCAAATACTCTAAATTGGCCAGCTGACCCAACGTGCCAGGAATTTCACCTTCCAGGGCGTTGTTACTCAGATCCATGTATTCAAGATTGGATAAGTTACCCAGTGAATCTGGAATGGGTCCATTCAAAAAATCGTTGCCGGTGAATCTGAGGTAAGTAAGGTCAGACCACTGACCCGCAGAATTTGGGATCGGGCCGACCAGTTGACTGCCAACCACATCAAAAAACATCAATTGCGTCAGTTGGCCCAGTTCACTTGGAAAAATTCCGGTGATCTCAAATGCTTTGAATCCAAAAACAAAGCTTTCCAGTTCTGTGAGGTCACCCAACTCAGATGGCAGCGGCCCGCTGTAACCGTCTATGGTTGAAAAGTCGATAATCCGCACATGTCCGTTCATGGCGGAAATGCCAGCCCAGTCATCCACCGGCGGTACACCCCAGTTTTGATTGTTACTCCAACCGTCGCCTTGACCGGCATTGTAAAAGGCCACCAACGCTTCGCACTCAATGACCGGCACACCAAGCCCAGACTGTGTACACACGGTGGTTTCGTTCAATTGTGCCATGGCACCGCCACACAAAAACAACCCCGATAAAAACACCCGCCAATAAAAAATTGTTTGCATACCACCTCCCACTTGATCATGATTGTTCTGGTTAGGTTGATCGAACCCAAGTTCTGATCCAGATTCAAACCCAATTCAATTCAGTGGATGCAAGTGTGTGGCAAAAGCGAATATTTATTTTTCACCCAGTTCCATTTTTCTGATGTCATCGGCCACGGACAGGGTTTGGTGGTCCTCGACACCAAATAATTCAACGAATTGGGTGTGTAACATCCTCATCTGAGCCAGCGCCTCCGGGTGCGCTTGCAGGTAACCCAGCCAAATGCCGATGGCTTTGATTTCTAAGTACAGGCGGCTGTCTTCGCCAAACCACTGCTGGGCATGGCTAAGGGACTCGTTCACCAATGGTCCGGCTGGATTGAAACGTTCAGTTTCGCGGTAAAAATGCAACAAATCAATGGCTGCCCTGAGTCGTGAATGGTGGTCACTGGGGTGGTGCGTGCTCACCAGCTCAAGAATCGTCCGAAAGGCCTCCTCAGCGGCATCAGTTTGCCCGCTGTCTTGCAACGCCCAAGCCACATATATCTTTTGACCTCGCAAATTGGCAATGCTGAACTCGCCCACTTTTTCATGCACCGCTGCTTCATTGGACTGCAACACCTCCAATGCTTCTTTGGCTCGTCCGGCCATGATCAAACCCAGGCCCAAATTACTCTTTGTTTTGATGGTACCAATGTGGTTGGGGCCCAAGACATGGTTCATGCGTGGGATGAGCGCCATCAACTCTTCAATGCCCTGATTTCGTGATTCGACGTCATCTGACAAAGTCAGCTGGGTGCTGCCAGCCGACAAGCTGGTTAAAACACTGTGGTGGTTTTCATGGTGTTGCTGTTGATAGTAAGTGGCTGCCCGATAATACGCTTCATGAGACTGCTGGCGAGCGAATTTTCGGCTGTGATATTGACCTTCCACATAGGCCATTTGCGCCAACACCTCCGGATCGCCTGTACTGTGTTCCTTGAGTTCATTGAGTTGATCCATCAGTGGTCCAATCTCAGCAAAACGTTCTGTGCTGATGTGATCTTGGATCAACATGGCCAAGGCAGACAAGTGCAAATCGTGGGCTTCTGGCTCTTCGGCCGGAATGGACAACACCCGATTGAGGTGTTCACTGGTCAGTTCGAATTGTTGCTGCTGAGCATGGTAGCGACCCAGCAGCAAATGCACTTGCATCAGTTGCTGCTCGCTGAGCCCTGGCATGCCCAACACCTGTTCAGCCAAGGACAGTACATGAACATCGTCACTCAAAGCCTGATGGGTGGTCAACAATTGAATCGCCAAATCCTTTTTGGTCTCCTCTGACAGCACTGGATCGGTTAAGATGAGTTCATTGGCCAGTTTCAACCCATCAACCAATTTGACACTGCGCCCATCTTCATAGGGTGTGATGCTCAAAAACGATTGGGCGATGATGTCATTGATGGTTTGGGTTTGTTGCTGGGCTTGTCTGATGCGCCAATTGTTGTAAAGACTGAGCACTGTGATGCCGATGAGCAAAGCAAAACTCAATACCAGTGTCATTCGCTTGGCCTGCTTCAGGGGCGCTTGTTGAATTCTGGTGACTTGTGCACTCACTTGTTGAATCGTTGGCCTTTGTTCAGCTTGTGGGCTGAGCATCGTAGCAATCAAGCTTTGCCATGCTTTGGGCACACCCAAATCGATGGCTCCAGATGCCAAATCTGTCATGTGCCTTTTGACCTGTCCTTCATCAACATCAATCAAAGGGTGCTGACCAAGCAATATTTCTGCAAACAACAGGCCCAAAGCAAACACGTCAGCTGGCTGGCTGTTACCCGCCCCCTCGAATTGTTCTGGTGCCATTGCCATGGGGCTGGCTTGGGTGGCTTCACCAGGCTTCAGGTCTTGGGCGCCATGTCGACTGGAACCAAAATCCAACAAGATGGCACCACGGTTTGGCTGTAACATCACATTCAGGGATTTGATGTCGCCATGAACCACCGCGCATTCATGGGTGGCTTTGACCGCTTGAGTCAATTGATTGATGATGCCGATCTGCTCGTCTTGATTTAAACCCGTGCTGAGGATGCGGTCATACAAAACCTCTCCGTTCAAATAATCCGACCAATAACCGGATACACCTTGGTCGGTGGCTGCGCCATGGATGGCCAGCACATGCGGGTTGCGCACCGTGGCCATCAGTCGGGCTTCTTGTAAAAACTCATCCTCTGAGATGTGCAGGCGACTGTGTGAATTCAGGAACTTGACCGCCACTTCTGCTTGTAAGATGCGGTCAAATGCTTTGTAGACTGAACCAAAACCACCGGCACCAATTTTCTCAATGATTTCTAAGTGCGCCCAACGGTCACCGGGTCGAATGGCGTGTTGCAAAAAATCAGCCTGCTTTTGTTTGATGCTGGTGGTGATTTTGGCGATGGCCAACAAGGCCAACACCTCATGTTTGGAACTCGATGCTGCAATTGCCCCCATGTCCACATCCATGTGGGTGCCTTGATCGATGGCATGGATCAATTGTTCTTTGGTGGTTATTTTTATGTCATTCATGCCGTTTGAGATATTGTTGGGGTCTGAGAATCTGGATTTGGGTGGGTCATGTCGATGGATGCGACTTTCCCAAAAACCGAACAAAAAAGTTCAATCAGACATCAATCCTCATGGTCTTTGGCCATGATCTTGGCCAGTTTGTTCACTGCCCGCTTGAAATAAACCCGTGCCGCATCCGGGCTTTTGCGGTCGGTCAGCTCGGCTATTTCTTGGTGCGACATACCAAATTCCAAACGCATGATGACCACATGCTTTTCAGCTTCACTGAGTTGATCAATGGCCGCATCATAAGCCATCATGGCATGAAGGTCTTCTTCATAAGCCATGCGTTCATCATGGGTGAATTGTGTGGTAAGGGCCACTTGGAACAACTTGTTTTTGCGCAGCTCTTGTTTGACCTGGTTCAAAAAAATCTGCCGCAGGTAACAAAAAAAGGCACCGGGGTTGTCCGCCTTCAATTGGTCGTGATTTTTAAAAGCCAAGGCCAAGGTGTCTTGTACCAAATCCCGGGTTTCCAGGTGGTTGCGTGCGTGATGCGGGACCCTGCCATGCGCCCATTTCAACAGAATTGGGCCAAACATGTCCATCAGTCCATTGCTGGCAGTCGAATGCCCTGCTTTGAACCCATCAATCAAACGCATGGTTGTGGACAATGGATGCATGATCTGCCCTAACAAAGAGGAAAATTCGTTTCAGTTTAAAGCTTTTCCAGCCTGAATTGGGATTATTTTTATCGACTGATTCGAAACACCATTGTGGGAACCGCAGCGTCCTTTTTTTCAATGGTGTTTCGTTACGACAGCCATATCCATGACTGTCTATATTGATATGTTGATTATGACTGTGTTTTTTTTAACAATTGCAAAATGCTGGAAAAATCCAACTTGCCGGCACCGCCGGCGCGGTGAATTTGGTACAGCTGCGTGGCCAAAGATCCCAGGGGGGTGGCGCTGCCTGATTGGGCGGCCAACTCTTGTGACAAGCCCAAATCTTTGCTCATCAAATCGACCATGAAGCCACCTTGGTAATCCTTGCTGGCCGGCACATTGGGCATGACATTGGGGTACGGGTTGTACACCTGCAATGACCAATTGTTGCCCGAACTGGCTTTCATGATTTCCGACATCACCGCCGGATCCAAACCTTGTTGAGCGCCCATGTTCAAGGCTTCGGCGGTGCCGATCATGTGGATGGCCAACAACATGTTGTTGCAGATTTTGGCCACTTGTCCGGCCCCTGATGCACCGGCATAAAAGATGTTGCGACCCATGGCAGTGAGCACGGTTTTGGCCGCTTCAAAATGGGCTTGTTGGCCACCACAAATGAAGGTCAGGGTGCCGGCTTCGGCCGCTGCTGTGCCACCGGAAACCGGGGCATCGATCATGGCAATGCCTTGTTGCTCACAGGCTTTGGCCACGGCCCGGGCATCATCGGCCGCAATGGTCGAAGAATCGATGATCAACACGTCTTTTTTCAGGTGATTGATCAGACCCTTGCTGCCAATGTACAATGATTTCACGATGGCGCCGTTGGGCAGCATCGAAATGATGACATCGGCCTCTTTGACGGCATCGGTGGCGCTGCCGGCGGTGTTGGCACCGGCGGCCTTGAGCTCGGCCACGGCGTCTTGGTTCAGGTCATAAACCGTGACCTTGAAGTTTTTCTTGATGAGGTTTTTCGCCATGGGACCACCCATGTTACCCAAACCGATGAATGCGATGTTTTGACTCATGATGATTCCATTATAACGTTTTTGGTGGGCTAAAAAAGGCGGCCACGTCGGCTGGCGTGATGTCAGCCACAGATTGGGCCTGCCATTGGGGTTGGTTGTCTTTGTCAATCAACAAGGCCCGAATGCCTTCGGCCAAGTCTGGGTGCATGGCACATTGAGTCGACACGATCAATTCCATGGCAAACACCTGCGACAAACTCATGTGCTTGGCCCGTTTGATTTGTTCGCGCACCAGGTGCAAGGTCATGGGGCAACCATGGATCAAACCCTTGGCGGCCAATCCCAGCCACTTGTCGTCGGTTTCCAGCTCTTTGAACTGCTGTACCACATCGACCAAGTCCACTGGCGCCATCAGTTCATTGATCAATTCATAATTCACCCACAAGGCCGATTCATGCACGCGTTGCTCCATTTGCACCGATTGGATGGCTTCGGTGATGCCTGCATGGGTACCATCTGACGCCAAAATGGCCAGTTGTAAATTAGCCAAATCTTCGGTCGCCACGGCGTGGTCAGCCAATCGGGTGAACAAGGCATCGGCGGCATTCATGCGCGCGCCGGTCATGCCCAAAAACTCGGCACACCGTCCGGGCATGCGATTGAAAAACCAAGACGCACCGACATCGGGATACAAACCAATGGTCACTTCAGGCATGGCGATCATCGAGCGTTCGGTGACGATGCGGTGCGAGCCGCCGACTGCCACCCCCAAACCGCCACCCATGACAATGCCATCGGCGTAGATGATCACCGGTTTGGCATAGCGGTGAATGGTTTGGTCCAGCTGGTATTCCTTGCTGAAAAACTCATGGGCTTTGGCGGGCACTTCGCCGGCTGGGGTGGCCTGCATGGAGTGGTACAACATCACCACGTCGCCACCGGCACAAAAGGCTTTGTCACCGGCCCCTTCAATCCACACCGCTTTGATGTGCTCATCGCTGGCCCAGTCATCCAACAAGGCCTGCATCGCTTCAATCATGTCGGTGGACAATGCATTCAGCGCTTTGGGCTTGTCCAACACGATTTTGCCCAAACCACCGAATTCGGCCTCAACCACTTTGTATTGAATCGCTTCGCTCAAAGCATGGGCTTGTTCTGTGACCACTGATTCTGCCATCAGATGATCACCTCGGTGGCCCCTTCCTGCAGGATCTTGCGGGAAATGATCAGGCGCATGATTTCATTGGTGCCTTCCAGGATGCGGTGCACCCGGGTGTCACGCAGATGGCGTTCCAGCGGATATTCTTTGATGTAACCATAGCCCCCATGCAACTGCAAAGCTTCGTCACAAATTTGAAAACACACGTCGGTGGCAAAGCGTTTGGCCATGGCACAATAAGCCGTGGCCTGGGGGTCTTTGTGGTCCAATTTGTGGGCCGCCAACCGCACCATCTGGCGCGCCGCGATCAACTCAGTCAGCATGTCAGCCAGTTTGAATTGGAGGGCTTGGAAAGATGCCAGGGTTTTGCCAAACTGCTTGCGTTCCAACATATAAGCTTGGGCTTGATTCAAAGCCGCCTGCGCCGTGCCCAAAGAACACGAAGCAATGTTGATGCGGCCGCCGTCCAAACCTTTCATGGCAAATTTAAAGCCTTCCCCTTCTTGGCCAATCAAATTCCCGGCAGGGATGATCACGTCTTCAAAGGTGATCAGGCGGGTGGGTTGTGAGTTCCAACCCATTTTGTCTTCTTTTTTGCCATACGAGATGCCCTCGGCATCGGCTGGCACCATGAAACAAGACACGCCTCTGGGTCCGTCTTCACCGGTGCGGGCCATGACGATCAGGATGTCGGTGGAACCGGCCCCAGAAATGAAGGTTTTGCTGCCATTGAGCACGTATTGTTGATTGCCATTGGCATCGGTGGTTTTGTTGGCGGTGGTTTTCAGGTTGCCGGCATCCGAACCATGACCAGGCTCGGTCAGGCAATAAGAGGCCAACAACTCACCTGAGGTCAGTTTGGTGCCCCACTCTTCGGCCAAGGCTTCACTGCCAAAGGAGGTCAGCATCCAGGCACACATGTTGTGGATGGTCAAAAAAGCGGTGGTTGAGGTGCAATGCTTGGACATCTCTTCGAAAATCAATGACGCGTCCAAGCGACTCAATCCCAAGCCGCCGTATTGTTCGGGTGAATAGATGCCCAAGAACCCCAATTCGCCGGTATTCTTGATCACATCCACCGGGAAATGACTGGTTTCGTCCCAATGCGCGGCGTGCGGCGCCATTTCACTGCTGGCATATTCTTTGGCCGCGTCGACAAAGGCCTGTTGGTCTTCATTCAGTTCAAAATTCATGCTCGCCCCTGTTTATAAGTTGATGGTGGCGTTGGGTGCGGCGTCATCGGGGATGTCCGACTCAAACCAACGCGACGTCACGGTTTTGGTTTCGGTGTAGAAGCGCACCGCTTGTTTGCCGTAGGCATGCTGGTCACCATAGAACGATTTCCGCCATCCAGTGAACGAGAAAAACGGTAAAGGCACGGGGATGGGGATGTTGATGCCCACTTGGCCCACTTTGATTTCGTGTTGAAACTTACGCGCTGCGGCACCGGATGAGGTGAACAACGAGGTGCCGTTACCATACGGGTTGTCATTGATCAATTCGATCGCTTCTTCCAAGCTGTCAGCCGTCATCACGCACAACACCGGACCGAAAATTTCTTCCTGGTAAATGCGCATGTCGGTGGTGACGTGGTGAAACAGGCTGGGGCCCAACCAATTGCCATTGGGGTAGCCTTCAACTTCCAAACCACGGCCATCCAACAACAGTTCAGCGCCCTCTTCCACCCCTTTGGCGATCAATGATTCGACCCGTGCTTTGGCTTGTGGAGAAATCAATGGGCCATAGAACGACTCGGGGTTTTTCCAGTAACCGGGTTTCATTTCGGCCATTTTGTTTTTGATCTCACCAATCCATTCCTGGGCCTCACCGACCAACACCGCCACCGAGATGGCCATGCAACGTTGTCCAGCAGCCCCACAAGCCGAACCGGCGATGTTGTTGATCACTTGGTTTTTGTTGGCATCGGGCATCACCACCATGTGGTTCTTGGCACCGGCAAAAGCTTGCACGCGTTTCAGGTTGTCGGTTCCGGTTTTGTAAATGTGTTCACCCACCGGCACCGAGCCGACGAAGGAAATGGCTTCGATGTCGGGGTGATTCAAGATTTGGTCGACCTGGTCTTTGCCACCGTGCACCACTTGCAGCACGTCTCTGGGGAAACCCGCCTCATAGAACAATTCGGCCAAACGCATGGGGGTGTTGGGGTCTTGTTCAGATGGTTTCAACACGAAGGTGTTGCCACAAACTATCGCCATCGGAAACATCCACAACGGGATCATGGCCGGAAAATTAAATGGGGTGATGCCGGCACAAACGCCCAGCGGTTGGATCAGGCTGTAGGTATCGACTTTAGAGGCCACATTTTCCACCGTTTCGCCCATCATCAATGACGGGATGTTGGCGGCGTGTTCAGCCACTTCAATACCACGCCACACATCGCCCTTGGCGTCTTCTAAATTTTTGCCGGTTTCGGCGGCCAAGATCTCGGCCAATTCATCGTGGTGTTCTTTCAACAAATGTTGAAAACTCAACATCATGCGGGCTCGCTTGGTCACCGGCACGTCTTTCCAAGTCTCAAAGGCTTTTTTCGCCGATGCGATGGCGCGTTCCATTTCATCGCTGGTGGCCAGCGGTACTCGGCTGATCACCTCTTGGGTGGCTGGATCGGTCACATCCATCCAGTCATCGCTTTCACTGATGACGGATTGACCGTCAATAAACATGGCAACTTGATTTGTCATAACTTTACCTTTCGTTGTCGGCGGGCCGCGCCCTGAACCGGTGTGCGTGTCTCACCACAACCCAACGCCCGGTTTGGGTGTGGGTTGTGTTGCAAGAAATTAAAATTTCAGAATGTTGTTGTGCGCCCAAACAGGATGTCCCCCTGAGGAAGCCGACGGTGCCATCTGACCTCCTAAATTGAGCGCCGGTATTGTACCACCAATGGCGCTTAAAATACATGAGAAGCTGCCTCATCAGCAGCTGTTCAAAGCCACACTTTTTTGCACGAATTCACACAATCATAATTTCCGCTCTGTTAGAATCCAAAAAACACACAAAAAGAGCGGAATCATGAACCCAAAAAACACCACACAAGCCACCTTGATGGCGCTGCTGCTGGCTGGTTGTGCCAGCGATCCCATCGATCCGCTGGACCCGACCAATGCCAACAATCGGGAACTGCAACCCCAGTGCCCCATCGGTTATGAGCCGGTTTACAGCACCGAGATTGTGATCAAATCAACCGATGACGACAAAAAAACCGGCAAGCCTCGACAAACCTTCAAATGTGAGCCGATCAAATAAGGCCAGTCAAGCGTGAACCCCGGTGATCTGAAGACCATGGGGTTGTGTGTATAATGCTGACATGAAGCCGAATCATCCAGCCGCATTCATTGGGTCATGCATTTGCGCATGCTGCTTGCTGTGGGCCACACCGGCGACGGTCCAGGCCCAAATCATTGCCCAACAAGGCCAATTTTCAGACCATCCAGAGACCAACCAGGCCTCTGCGACTTTGCTTGAACAAACCCAAATGCTGTTGGAAAACCACGGCCTTCGCGACCAATCTGACTTGCTGCCCGCCGGCACCCGGGTCACCGCGGCCGCCTTGCTTGGTGAGGACCTGATCATCACCTTGGCCCCACCCAAAAACTGGCTCGATGAGGGCTTGAATGAAGCCACTTTGGACCAATTGAGTCGCTTGTTGGATTTGAATTTGGATTGGCTGGCACCAACGGCCAGCCGGATACACCTCAATGTGTGGCATGGCGGCCAAAAAGTGGCCTTGTCTAACTTCCTCAACATCCAGCCGGTGCCCAACAAACCCGACGACACCAGCATCAGAGTACACTCAAGCGGCACCGCCACTGACCTCAGTGACAAAACCCTGTTCATTTCGCAAGCCCATGGTTGGATCGATTATGACGATTTTCGCCAATGGTCGACCCAGCGCGGCATCACCCACGACATTGTCGAGGATTTTGTCAACGCCGAAGGCATCAACCAGTATTTGTTGCAGTACCTGGCTGGGGCTGGCGCCGAGGTGTTCACTTTGCGTGAACGCGACCTCAACACCCAAATGGTCATCGTCGATGACGCCGATGGCAACAGTTTCCCAGCCAATGGCAGCTACCAAGAAATCGGTGACGCCAGTTGGTTCAGCGACAGCGGCGCCAATGGTTTTGCCAATTTTCAGGCACCATACAGCGCCAGCAATGACCCCTTCCGCGACAACGGTGGCAGCGACCGCCTGATCACCACCAACCCGACTGAAACGGCCCAAGCGGTGTGGACACCGGTGATCACCGAGTCTGGCCATTATGACGTGTACGTGTCCTATTCAGGCATCGGTAACCGGCCCCATGACGCCCGCTACACCGTCAGACATGGCGGCCTTGAATCCACCGTGCTGGTGGACCAAACCAAGCACCGCTATGTGTGGAATCACCTGGGCAATTTTTATTTCACCGCCGGTGGTGATCATGCCATCCGCTTGAGCAATCAATCGGCTGCAGCCGGCACCACCGTATCGGCCGATGCCGTGCGCATTGGTGGTGGGATGGGTGACATCCTGGGCCAATACCACACGGTGCTCAGTGGCCACCCACGCTGGGAAGAAGGGGCCCGCACCTGGACCCAGTACCAGGGCGCCAGCGCTTCGGTGTATGCCGGAGGTGATGTCTCGGCCCGGTCACGCTTTGCCGACTGGGAGCACTACTCGAGCGAAGATTCGGTGTATGTCTCCTGGCATTCAAATGCCGCCACCGGCAATGCCCGAGGCACCAGTTCCTACATCTATTCAGCCAATCCACCCGATGGCACCTATGACACCACCCAAGCCCACCCCGGCTCGGCAGAACTGCAAACCGCCATCCATGAGGAGTTGATCAATGACATCAGGGGCGCTTGGGACAGCAATTGGACCGACCGCGGCAAACGTTCGGCCTACTTTGGGGAGGTCAATCCCTCACACAACGACGAAATGCCCGCGGTGTTGTTGGAAATGGCCTTCCATGACAACGCCCAAGACGCCGATGCCTTGCGCCACCCACAATTCAGACGCCTCGCGGCCCGGGCCATCTATCAAGGCATTGTGAAATACTTTGCCACCCGCGATGGCCTGTCATACACCTTGTTACCGGAACCGCCCACCCACTTGCAGGTCACCTCAACCACCCCCGGTGAATTGACCATCGACTGGCAGGCAGCGGCCACCGACAACCAGGATCTGGGCGGTGATGCGGCCGATGATTTTCTGGTGTTCTTGTCGACCGATGGCAAAAATTTTGCGCCAGGCATCCCGGCAGCCAGCAACGGTTTACAGCTGACCGGCATGCCGCCGGGCCAGGTGCAGTATGTCCAAGTCAAAGCCCGCAATGCCGGTGGCGTGTCGTTACCGACCGAGACTTTGGCGGCACGGGTGGCCCATGCCAACGAATCCAGGGTGTTGGTGGTCAATGGCTTTGATCGCTTGAATTCGGGCCAATTAATCTATCAAAACATGCCGGACATCGGTGGGTTTGTCGATCGCATGTACCTCAGCCAGATGAACACCTTTGATTACATCATCCAACACGGTGAGGCCATCGATGAATCGGGTGTCGGCTTTGATGGCATCAGCAACGAACTGATTGAAGACGCCCTGTGGGCGTTGAACCCCACCGAACACGCCGCCGTGTTTTGGATCCTGGGCGAAGAGTCCAGCCTCGGCGAAACCCTCAATGCCAGTGAACAATTGGCCTTAAACAATTACCTGTCAGCCGGCGGTAAACTGTTCATCAGTGGTGCTGAAATCGCCTGGGATTTGGATTTCTTGGGCAATGCAGCCGATCAAGATTTTTACCACAACACCCTGAAAACGACCTACAGCGCCGATGACGCCAACACCTTCACGGCTGACGGCTTACCAGGCTCCCCCTTTGCCCACCTCAGCAACCTGTTGTTTGATGACGGCACCGGGCCCACTTATCGGGTTGAGTTTCCAGATGTCATCAGTCCGATCAATGGCAGCAGTGCCTGTCTTGAATATTTGGGTCAGCAAACCGCTTGTACTTACGTTGACACCGGGACCTACCAAGTCATTCATCTGGGCTTTCCCTTTGAGACCATCGTCGCCGCAGCGGGCCGCCATGACTTGATGGCTGCCGCCTTGGATTATTTTGCCGTGCCCCATTTCAGTGACCTGATTTTTGCCTCTGCTTTTGAATGAGGCCTGAGCCGTTCCCAGCGCCCACCATTTTGACCACAGTTTGATCGGCGTCAATCAGCTGTCATCCAGTCCATGCTATGATTCAACGCATTCGGACTTTTGTTGGATAACAAAGGCATTTTTCACCACGACCACAGGAAACCACATGAAAAACATCCTCATCCCGGTCAGTGACACGCCCGAGTGTGGCTTGGCACTGGAACAAGGCTTCAAATTAAGTCAACTCATTGATGCCCACGTCACCGGTTGTCACATCCGGCCACATGCTGACTCAGCCGTCGATTTGGATTTGTCCGCTGCCGATTCCTTGCTGCACCCGGATGAATATGACTTGGCCTGGGAGGCCACATTGCAACAAAATCCAGCCAAAGGTGATCAGGTCAAAGCCCGCGCCCTGTTTGAAAAAATGGCCCAGGCAGCTGGTTTCGAGGTCAGCCGCAAACCCCGCAGCGCAGCCTGTGCGATTTGGACTGAGAAAGTGGGTTCTCCGGACAAGTTGTTTTCCATTTGGGGACCGGTTTCGGATTTGATTGTGGTGTCCAGGCCCAATAAAAAAGGCCACAGTGTGGCCAAAACATTCATGGACAATGCGGTGTTGAAATCGGCTTGTCCGGTGTTGTTGCTGCCACAAACCCCCATGTCCCAAGTCGGTCAGCACATCGCCATCGCCTGGAACCAAAGCCCCGAAGCCGCCGCGGCACTCAAAGCCGCCATGCCATTGCTGCTGCAGGCCAAGCAGGTCTGCATCATCACCCACGGCCCAGAAGATCGCTTGGGGCCCAAAACCGCACATTTACAGGCCTACCTGGCCCACTGGGGCATCACCGCCGACCACCACCCAGTCAAGCAAGGCAATGACCAGCAAGCCATATTGGCCGGGTACCAATCCAGTGGCGCCGATTTGTTGGTGATGGGCGCTTACAGCCGCAGTCGCTTACGCCAGCAAATCTTTGGTGGCGTCACCCAACACATGTTGGACGAGGCGGACATCCCGGTTTTCATGTTGCATCGCTGAGACCGGTCGATGGATGTGGCCTGGGTCGCTTTGGCCTTGAATGATTTGCTGTGGATCGGCGTGGCCTTTGTTTTGGGCCTGCTCAGCAAAGGCGTTGGCTTACCGCCCATGGTCGGTTTCTTGGTGGCCGGCTTTTTACTCAGCACCCAAGGCCAAGTGGATGAAAACCTGCTGCAAAAAATGGCCGATCTCGGCATCACCTTGTTGCTGTTCACCATTGGTCTGAAAATCAACATCCGCAACATCCTGCGACCGCAGGTTTGGGGCGTCACCCTGATACACACCCTGTTGGTGGTGTTGGCCGTTACCACCGGCTTGCTGTTGTTGGCCTATTGGGGCTTGGACAGTTTGGCCGGATTTGCCTGGCAACAAGCAGCCTTGATCGCGTTCGCATTGAGCTTTTCCAGCACCGTGTTTGTGGTGAAATCAATGGAAGACAAAGGCGAAATGGACTCATTCCATGGCCGAATTGCCATCGGTATCTTGATCATCCAAGACATCCTGGCGGTGATCTTTTTGGCCGCTTCCACCGGTAAAATCCCTTCCATTTGGGCTTTGGCCCTGTTGCTGCTGATACCACTGCGGCCCCTGTTGATCCGCTTGTTTGACTGGGTCGGACGTGGCGAACTGTTGATCCTGTATGGTTTTTTGCTGGCCATTGGCGGTGCTGAAGTGTTCGAACTGGTGGGGGTCAAAGGCGATTTGGGCGCTTTGATTTTGGGGGTGATGATCGCCCCTCACCCGAAAGCCGAAGAATTGGCCAAAATCATGTTGGGCTTCAAAGACCTGTTCTTGTTGGGTTTCTTTTTGACGGTGGGCATGAGCGGCACGCCCAACACCGAAACCGTGCTGCTGGCGCTGTTGTTGACGCCTTTGTTGTTGTTCAAGGGTGGGCTGTTTTATGTCTTGTTTTTGCAATTCAAACTGCGGGCCAGAACCGCGCTGTTGTCCACCGTCAACCTGAGTAATTTCAGTGAGTTTGGTTTGATCGTGGTGGCCATTGGCGTCGCCAATGGTTGGGTCAACACCAGCTGGTTGACCACCATGGCCCTGACCATTGCGGTTTCGTTCATTGTCTCAGCGGTGCTCAGCGGTCAAGCCAATAACCTGTACACCCGCTATCGACGGCATTTGAAACGGTGGCAAAAAGCCGACCGTTTGCCCAATGACCAACTGGTGGATCTGGGCCAAGCCCAAATTGCGGTGATCGGCATGGGCGCCGTGGGTACCGGCACCTATGACCAACTTTCACAAACCCACCAAGGGCGGTTGGTGGGCATCGACATCGATGCCCGCACGGTGGCCAACCAATGTGCCGAAGACCGCCATGTGATTTTGGGTGACCCCAGTGATGCGGATTTTTGGGACCGGGTCAACCAAGCCGATCATTTGACACTGGTGTTGCTGACGTTGCCCAAATTCAGCAGCACGCTGACGGTGGTTGAATTGCTCAAGGAATCCGGCTACAAAGGACAGATCGCTGCCACCGCCAAATTTCCTGACGAAATGGCCGAGTTAACAGCGGCCGGGGTGGACACCGTGTTCAACATGCACACCGAAGCCGGCGCCGGTTTTGCGGTGCATGCCATGGCCCAAACCAAACCCCTTTCATCTTGATGTATTCGCCTTGAGGGTTGTTCAGGGTCGCTGGGCTTGCAGTGACTTGATTTTATCAGTTGCTTCGCTGACCCCTTCAGCGATGCCCGATGCCGCATACACCGCCAGCGCCTGTTGCCAGTCAGCCACCGCCAGTTGCCATTGGCCGGTGTGTTCCAGTGACAGGGCACGGCCGCGCAAGGCATTGGCCCAAGCCAACGGCTCGGCTTTGGAATCCAAGCAAGCCAAGGCTTCGTGGTAAACAGCCAGGGCCGCTTCCGGATCATCGATGCGCATCGCGTCTGCCTGGTGCCGCAAATAATACCCCAACTGTGCATCGTCGTTTTGGTCCTGGGCCAAGTCAATGGCCTCGGCGTACAAATCCATCGCGGCCTGGCACTGGCCCATGTCCAGTAGCACATGGGCCCATTTGCCGATCACGCTCAACAGCCTGGGCGGATCATCGGCTGGCTTGGCCTGCTCATACAAGGAGCGCAACAAGTCATGCGCAGCTGACAAGCGGCCCGCTTGGAGCCATTGCCAGGCTTGATTGATTTGTTGCTGCCACATCACCGCACCTCATGCGCTGCTGAAAACACCATTGTAAGCCAATCGTGGGTCACTTGGCAGCCGCTGTCGGTCAGCTGATACCCTGCCCAGCACACCATCTGAGTTTTTTTCGTTTTTTTGTGATTTTTTCAGCAAATCACATGCACCATTTTCACCACAGAAATAACAGCCATGATAAACTACCGTAAAAGCCTGCGGTAAACACCATGACACACGACCAACAAACCAAACTCAACCACACCTATGACGGCTACCAACTGGCCGAACAGTATTTTCAAGCCTTGAGCGGCTTCTTTTACGAGATGGACATCAATGGCCAGCGATTCATCGAAAGTTTTGTTGATGCCTACATCAAATACGTTGACGGCGAGACCAACCGGGTCAGTGACATCATCATGAACACGGGGTTCACCAAAACGGTGATTGAGAACACGTTGAAAGGGGTGAAAAAGAACCGCCAGTTTGCCATCAAGTCATTTTTTGGGGAAATGATCGAGGCCGTGAAAAAAGTCTGTTCACGCAACGAACAGATGACCATGAAGATCAAGGGCAGCCACAATTCATTCACGGGTTTGTTTTATCGCTTGGAACCGTCCACCAAACAACTGACCTCGCAAAGTTTTTTGGATTACATGATCAAACGGGGCATCATTGAGCGGGTGGGAGACAACACCATCAAGTTCATTCGTTCAGTACCGACCAACCACATCAACACCAAGGAAAAGATGTTGGGCTTGTTCACCAATGTGATGGAACGGTTCACCCACACCTTAATCCGCAATTACCAAGCCTCCAGTCCGGCCGAGGATAACTTTCAACAGACCTACCGATCCTGGCACATCGACCCAGATAAGCACGATGAAGTCCGCACCGAATTGAAGAAATTGTTAAGGAAACAATGGCTGGAAGTCCAACAGTTGATTGACAGCCACGAAGTCAAAACGGAATTTGAAAAAAATAGGGTCGAACAAACGGGCGCTGAGCTCGGGGTTTCGACTTTTGTCTATAACATCAATCCGAATGAGGAATAAACCATGAAAAACTTAAAATTGACAGGCCTTTTTTTTGCATAGCCACCGCTTCCCCTTCTTTCGCCGGCAATGGTGATGGTTCTGGCGGCGAACCCCTTCAAGACAATCCCTTAATCCAAGCACAGTGTCTGACCATTTTTGGTAACGGAGATGGCTCCGACGGTGATGACGACAACACCACCGAAGGCAATGGTGATGGCTCCGGCGGAGACCAAACCGAAGGCAATGGAGACGGTTCTGGAGGAGATTCAAACACCGAACAGTGGCTGGAATATTTGTCCTGTATGAAAAAATAATTTATATTTATATGCACATTTCTACCGCAAGAAATTGCGGTAGATTTTTTTGTCATAAACAGCGACAATGGGTTCTGAGTTGAAATACTTATTACAAAATTTAAGTATTGAGACCTGAGAGAGCGTTGAGGGGGACAGTGATACGAAGGGTGTGTGTAATCAGAGTGTGTAACATCACCATCCTCCTCAATCACTCAAATTTTATCATGGAAAGATGAACCAATCATGAACTTATTTGGGTTTTTTCGCACATAACTTTCATCGTTTATTTCACACCCCGGCCACCAGCCACGCTCATCAAATGGGTGGATTGTTGACTGATTCCACTTCCAGTCGGGCAAAACGACGCCTTTTTGACAGCCCTGTCGCTAATCTGAAGGCATGAACACCGTCCGCAAACCGACTTGGCTGACCTATCTGGGCGCCCTCCCCTTCCTCTATGCTTTGGCCGTGGCTGCCTATGGATTTTTTGACCTCAACGCAGTGCTGGGCACCGAACTGCGGTTTGCCCGCTTCAAGTCATACATGGTGGCACACACCTATGGTGCGGTGATTGTGGCCTTTTTGGCCGGCATCCAATGGGGCGTTTCTCTGAACCAACCCACCGACCAACAATACTTCATCATCAGCAATGTGCTGGCCTTGATGGCTTGGTTCAGCCTGTTTGCTTTCGCCAGTCTGATGGGCATGCTGCTCATCACCGTGGCATTCTTGTTGGCCCTGTGGGTCGATCGCCACGCCCACCAACAGGGCATGATCCCCACTTGGTTCTGGCGCTTGCGGCTGCGCATCACGGTGCTGGTGGTGACCACTTTGGTCGGCTTGATGCTGCTCAACCAGTGATCAATGGGCTGCCGTTGCTTCCTCGATCTGTAGATCGGCAATGAATTCAGGCCCACAACTGAGCTTTTTGGCCAACGGTGAATTGGCATCAATGGCGCGCCAAAATGGGGTGATGGCGCTGAGGTTCTGGGTTTGGGCCAGTTCCTCCAAGGCCGCTTCGGCCACAATGCGCAAAAAAATACCGGTGGTCACCGGACAGGTGTGATCGGCCGCATGGTCCTTCGCCAGTTGGGCCCTGAGCTGTTTGGGCAAGATCAATTGACCGGGACGCAGTTGCCTGACAAAGGCATTGATTTCTTGCGGCGTGGAGATGTACATCAAACAACCGGCTGGCATCCCGGCAAACGCTTTGTCAATGTGCTTTTTCAGCGGCACCTTTGCTTGTGCCAACTTTTCAGTCCAACTTTTCATGCATGACTCCAATGGGCTGGATTATGGGGGCAAAAATCATGGCTGATGTGCGATAATCTACTGACCACCCATCATCAACACATTGATCTTACCATGAAACCTTTTGCCGAAATTCACGCCATGGCCGCCGCCCGCAAAGGCGGGGATGCCGTTTTACAATCACTGCTGCCCAAAGTGCCCAGCGCCAAACAGTTGGCCCAAAAAGGCGATGACCGGTTTTTGGCCATGATGTGCAAAGCCATCAACCAAGCCGGGTTCAATTGGACCGTGATCGAAAACAAATGGCCCCAATTCGAAGAGGCCTTTCATGGATTTGATGTACAGCGCTTGGCATTCAAGCCACCTGAAGCATGGGAAGCCTATGTTCAGGACACCCGTGTGGTGCGCAACTGGTCAAAAATCAAAGCCCTGATGGAAAACGCCAGTTTTGTCCACTTCACCGCCCAAGAACACGGCAGTTTTGCCCGATTCATCGCTGAGTGGCCATGCTCGGACCAAATCGGCTTGATGGCTTACCTGAAAAAACACGGCTCCAGATTGGGCGGCAACACCGGCTTTTGGTTCTTGCGATACGTCGGTAAGGATTGTTTCACCACCACCCACGACACCATCCAAGCAGTCAAATGGGCGGGCTATGAAACCCATGACCATCCCACCTCCAAACGGGACCTCACCCAGGTGCAATTGGCCTTCAACACCTGGCACGAAGAAACCAATCTGCCCTACACCCACCTGAGCCGCATTGCGGCCTATTCAAGCGGGGAAAACTACCCAGTTGCCGGCATCAAAGAGCAAATGAGCAAATTCAAGGCTGGAAGTGCCTGATGACAGACTTCTGACAAGATTGGAAGAATCATCTATGTGGATCGTCCGCTGAGCAAAAAAGAAAAGACGGGTGCCATGGTGGTTTATGCTGGCTTTGCCTTGATCAATTACTACATGATGAAAGCCCAAGCCACTTTCTAAGGCAGTATCTACCAACAAATTGACGCCATCAAAGACGAAGTCTGTTGCCAGGGCAATGCCGTGATAGCGCACATCGTCGGTTTACACCGTCAAAATGCCCAACAAATGTTGATGTTCAGCATCATCGCGGTGCATGTGGTGATGCTGTTGGTGATCGTTCTGTCCATCACTTTTGATAAAAAGAAACCAACCAACCCTTCAGCAAAGGACTGATCTGAAGATCAGTCCTTTGCATTGATCATTGATCAATCATTATCAGTCAATAACTGTTCATTGAATACATAGCCGGCGAAACTCAATCGATACATCAAACTGTACAAAACCGGGATAAATATCAAGGTAATCAAGGTGCCAAACAACAAGCCCACCATGATGCTCACTGCCATGCCTTCCCACATTTCACCGCCGCTTAAGTACAACGGAATCAAACCAAGCACCGTGGTGAAAGTAGCCAAAAGGATCGGTCTGAAGCGTTGTAGACAAGCCACCACAATGGCGTCATTGACGGTCCTTCCCGCCTCTTTTTGCTCAATGCCAATGCGATCCAACAGCACGATGGCATTGTTGATCACAATACCTGCCAATGAGATCACACCCAAGAACGGCATGAACCCAAACGGTTCTTGGAAGATCAACAAACCAACAGTCACCCCAATGATTCCCAGGGGAATGGTCAACAAGACCATGCCCACATGGCGAAAGGAATTGAATTGGATCATCAACAACAGCACAATGATGAATCCTGACAAAGGCAAGTAACTGATCACAGACCCCATGCTTTCGGCGGTTTGTTCGGCATCACCACCCAACTTAAAGACATACCCTTCGGACCAAACATCATTTTGTTGTTGTTCCAACCAGGGGGTGATCTCGGCGGTGATGGCTGAAGCATTGCCGGAGGCAGTCAGTTTGCTGGTGATGTTGATGGTGCGTTCCAAATCCAATCGCTTGATTTTGGAATACTGCCACTGAGGAATGATTTGCGCCACTTGTAACAGCGGCACACTGCGACCCGATGATTGGGCATACACATTCAAGGTCTCTAAAGATGCCAGACTTTGTTGTTGATTGACATCCGAGCGCATGATGATGGGGATGGTTTTATTGTCTTCACGGTATTCGCCGGTTTTGAATCCATCCAACACCGTTTTCAGTGACGTGGCAATGTCCTGACTGGTCACGCCAGCCGCTTGGGCACGGTTTTGGTCAATGTCTATAAGAAACTTTTTGCTTTTGGGTCCCCAGTCGTCTTTGACATTCTTGGTACCGGCAATTTTCGACAACTGCAGCTTGATGCTTTCTGCAATGATGGCCAATTGGTCTGGGTCATCTCCTGACACCTTGATTTCAATCGGTAGACCGCCACCGCCACCGGCCAAGACTCCCACCTTGACTTCGGCATCAGGGAACGCATCAAAGCTGAAATCATCCAGGGCAGCAATCATGACATTGTTCACTTCGAAGGTTGATGTGTTGATCAGGATGTGGGCATAACTGGAATCGGCCTCTTCTTGGGCATAGCCCAAATCATAGGATTCTGGTCCTTTGCCGATGTATGAGGACCAGTCCACAATGCCGGTCGTTCGGGATTCTGTGACCAACAATTCATCTGCAATGTAGGCTTCGATGGCATTGACAATCGCTGCAGTGGATTCTATTTTGGTTCCGGCCGCTAAATTCACATCTACGGTGATCATGTTGCGGTCACTGTCAGGGAAAAACAGGAATTGAATGTATCTGAATCCATTCAATGCGCCAATGAACAGCACAAAAACCACCACAACCACGGTCACTTTGTGGTTCAATGCAACGAGGATGACCGACTTGTATAGGCCTTTCAAGCGCAGGATGATGCGATCGACCCAACTCACTTGGGGTTGATTGGCATCGATTTTCAAAAACAGGTAACAGAATAAGGTAATCACAGTCAGTGCAATGATCCATGATGACAACAAGGCAATGCTGATCACCACAAAAATCGGCCCAACAATATCACCCATGGTGGTGGGCGACATGTAAAAGGCCAAAAAGGCCGCTGAAGTGGTTAAGGTTGAAATCAGCAAGGGCAAAAACAACTCACTGCAAGCTTCAACCGCTGCTGATTTGGCTTGCTTGCCATTTTCTATTTTGACCATGATGGTTTCGGCCACCACAATGGCATTGTCGACCAACATCCCCAAGGCCATGATCAATGCCGCCAAGGTCACCTGATTCAAACCAATGTTCATCACCCCCATCAACATCAATGTCATGATGGTCACGATCGGAATCAAGCTGGCGATGATCAAACCGGTTCGGATGCCCAAGAACAACAACATCACCAACAATACGATCGAAATGGCTTGGATCAAGTTCACCACAAAATCATCTATCTTTACATCAATGTAATGATCCATTGAGGAAACTCGCGACAACTCCAAACCGATGGGCAGTTGGGTTTGCCAATGGCGAATGGTGGCATCCACCTGAACCCCCAAATCAATCACATTGGCATTGGCTTTGAGGTTGACATGCAAAGTCACAGCCCGTTGTCCGTTGAAGGAAACGATTTGTACCGGTGGATCAATGTAAGACTGGCTGACTTGAGCGATGTCACCCAATTGGATCAATTGGGTACCACCCTCACCGACCGGGATCAATAGATCACGGATGTCTGCCACGTCATTGAAATTACCGGTGGGTTCCAGAATGACACGCTCATCACCCAGATTGATTTGCCCCCCCGAACTGACGATGTTGGTGGCCGCTATGAAATTCTTCAACATGTTGGCGGTTAAACCGTATTCATTGAGTTTGGCGTTGTTGAATTCAACAAAAACCCGCTCCTCTTGCAAACCACCCAACTCTACTTTGGCCGCCTCTGGAATTTTGATCAAGTCATCACGGATGTCATCGGCATATTCTTTCATCTGCGCATAACTGAAGCCATCAGATGTCAGGCCCACCACAATGCCATACACATCACCCACACCATCATCATTCAAATCAGGATCCACGCCTTCGGGTAAACCTTCGATGTTTTCTAACTTACGCCGCAAACGGTCCCACACCGCTTGTAAATCCTTGGCATTCACTTCATCTTTTAACGACACCGAAACCACTGACAATCCAGTTCTTGAGGTGCTGCTCACCTCTTTGAGTTCAGGCAGTTCCTGCGCCACTTGTTCAATTTTATCGGTCACCAGCTGTTCAACCCGTTCAGGGCTGGCACCAGGAAAAGACGAAACCACCGAAGCCACCCTGACCGTATACGGTGGCATGCTGTCTCTGGATAAGGTTGAATAGATGGCCATGCCCATCATGATGATGCTGAACAGCACCAATAAAGTGATGCGATTTTTCTCAATCGCCAGCTGCGCTAAGTTCATCTTATTGTCCAGCCTTGAGTTTGACCATTTGGCCATCCAGCAGGGTTTGCAACCCGGCTGTGGCAATCAATTGACCATTGGATAACCCAGCAGTGACTTCAAATCCTTCAGCGGTCAAGGCACCGATGGTGATGGCTTGTTTGCGGGCCACATGGTTCTCGCCTTGCTGCTCGAGTAAAAACACAAATTGACCATTGGCATCTTCACCAACGGCTTTGGCCGGAACCAACAATTTGGGTTCCACATTGGACGCGTTGTCAGATGCAAAGGTAAAGCGCACATTAGCGGCCATCCCTGAACGAATCTCTGAACTGGATTCCAGTACATTCACCACCACAGGATAGGTGCTGGTGCTGGCATCAATCGAAGGGGACAATTCTTTGACCACCCCGGCAAATGTTTGGTTTCCCAAGGACACAAAACTGACATCCACGGGCATATCCACTTGGATGTCGTTGATGATGCTTTCAGGAACGCCCAAGGCAATGTCCATTTGGGTCCCAGAGTTCAAAGTACCCACCACTTGACCGGCACTGACATTCTCGTTCAATTCAACATTGACCGAAGCCACTTCGCCATCAGCAGAAGCGTACAAATACCCGTAATTGATTTGGTCATTCTGGATGTCCACATTGCGCAAGGACGAGTTGTAGTCTTGTTGTGCGGTTCGATACACATCTTTGGCCGCTTCCAAGTCGCTCAATGAAGACCCCCCTTTTTCATACAGGGCTTTGATGCGATCCAGATTCAGTTTGGCTGTTTTCATTCTGGACTCTGAAGCGTTCTTGGCCGAGATAGAATTTTCATAATTCAGTTGGGCTTGGATGTTATCCAGTTTGCCCAACAAATCGCCTTTGGCCACTTTTTGACCCAAGGTCATGTTCAACTCGGACAAGATGCCGTTGCTGCGAAAACTGAGCTTGATGACTTGGTCTGATATGGAAGTCCCACTGATGGTTCGTTGTTTGTCTCCACCGGCAAAATTAACTTGCTGGTACAACACAGGTCGAATGACGGGCTCTTCTTTGATGGGTTCCTCCCCACATGCAGTTAACATCAAAGTAATGGCGGTGATTGTGAGGGTGTGTGGTATGTGCTTCATGGTCGGTTTGGCTCCCTTAATTGGGTGGCGTCTCGATTGAGGTATTGAAAGAATTCTGCTTTGAAAGCCTCATTTTCCGCTTGGCTGTTCAAGAAAAAGAAATAACCCAATGAACGTTCGAGTTGTAAGGCATTCAGTAAAAAGTTGTAAATCGCATTGGCTTTGGCCAATTGCGCATTGATGTAGTTGTTTTGGGCATCGATCAGTTGCACGATATTCACCGCACCGTTGGTGTAGGAGGTCATGGTCAAATCCAATGATTCTTTGGCTGTTTGTTCTGACACTTCGGACAATTGGATGTTGGACATTTCATTGACCAAACGCAACACCCCGGTTCTGATGTTCACATCGATGCTTTGTTCGGTGTTGATTATATTCACATCCAGTTGATCTCGTCGCAGGATCGCCGCTTGCAGATCGGTGTTGAATTGATTGCGACTGAATAAGGGGACAGAAACTGACAAGCCAACGGTGTAATTGTCATTCAGGAACGAGCCACCGATGGGTGGTTCGCTGCCAGCACCACTGCGGTCAAAGGTTTTGTTGTATTGCCCTTGCAAAGCCACTGTCGGCAAAAACCGGCGTTTACCATTCAGCGTAATTTCTGCTTCAGCCGCCGCCAAATTATGCGCCAAGGCTTTGAGCTCAGGGGCATTCTGTTTGGCTTTCATGATGACAAATTCAATGAATGGATTCCTGAGGGCTGGGTCATCCAACAATTCAGTCAAGAGGTTGTAGTTGTAATTTTCAAAAACACCTTGATCCAACTGCACATCTTTGATGTCTATTTCGAAGTCAATCGGGTTGTTCAGCAGTTGGTTCAATTGGATGTAAGCTTGTTCCAGTTGATTCGATGCTTCCACCATCGCTTGGGTGTTTTGTGCTTTGGCACTTTGAAATCGCAGGGTATCGGACTTGCCGGATTGACCGATTTCAAAGCTTTGCTGGGCCAGCTTGAGGTTGTCTTTGGTCAACCTTAAATTCAACAACTGAATCTGGGCATTGGTTTTTAAAATCAACACATTGAAATAGGCATTGATGGCTGCAAAAATGCTGTCCAATTCTTCGGTGTTGAATTGTTCTTGTTGGGCTTGCAACAAGCTTTTTTGGATCGAAATGTTGGCATTGGCCGCATTCGAATACAGGGTTTGAGAAATGGTCAAATTACCCGCACTGGAATATTCGGGATTGGATCCGTTGCTGATGGCGGCCAAGTCCTGGTCGATGTAAGTGCCACTGAGAGAGGTGCTGATGTTGGGTTTGTAATTATTTCTGGAGGTGACCAAGTTTTGTGCTGCCAAATCCACATTGATTCTGGCCGCTTCCAACGACAAATTCTTGTCCAATACTTGTTCAATGACTTGAATCAAATTGTAATTGGACTCTGACAGCACATTGTGAAACTCACCCACAAAATCTGTGTCTGCCAATAAACTGTATTTGATGGGTACGCCGATCGCTTCAGCGGTGTTGTAATTGATGGTCAGTTGTGAAGTATAATCAATGAACACCGGCATTTGGGACAGCGGCGTGCCTGATACATAGTCATCAACGGTCAAGGCAATCCGACGAAAAAATTGGTCAATGTCTCCAGCAGCCTGATGGGAGGCCATGATGCCCAGTTTGACTTGTTCGACCCCGTTGATGGTGAATGAAGGAATTTTGTGTTCAACCAATGCATTGGCCAACAATTGAACTTCGTCTTGTTTTAAGAAAAAACCACCTGCCAGATACAGGGCATCGATGCCGACCAGCTGATCAACGATGTCATTGACTTGTTGGTAGGCAATGATTTGATAATCAGAGTTCAGATCATTCAACACCGGACCAAACGTGTCTTTTAGGTGTAAAAATTGCACAATACCGGCGTCCACCACGATGCCAATGTTTTTGAAGTCAGTCAGTTGTTTGAGCTTGCTCAAATCTTCTTTGAATGACTCAGATTCGATCAAATAAGTGAAGTTTTTAATCCCAGAAGTCTTCTGAGTGATGTCCAGGTCATTGTAGTCCTGATTGATCGCACCGAACAAAATGGTCGGTTTACGATGAACGGTCTGTTTGCTGACCACCTCATTGGTGATGACCCCGAAAGCAATGATGATGTCAACCGGTGAATCCAACAACTGCTGGTAGTGCTGTTGTGCCTGTGACAACTGGTAGTTATTCACATACATTTGATCGGCAGGAAAGCGGATGTTGGCATCTTCACCAACCACTGCAGTGATTTCATTTTGCAGCTTTTGCAACAACACATCGGTTTCACTGGAACGATTGTCAACCATGAAACCGATGTCGTAAGTGTTTTTGGCCAAACTGCTGAATGATGTCGATATCATCACCAGCAAGAGAATCATGTGTCTAATCATGGATCGGTATTCAATTGGTAATTGACTCAACATTATAGCCAAGTCTGCATGTTTATTTATGGCATAATAAATTGACATCGCTGATCCTTTGACCATTCATGAATCCATTCCCTATCAGACGCAACGCATATGTTTTCTAACCAATACCTGGTAGGCTCCTTGTTGATAACCGCATGTGTGGTCTTTCATGTGATGGCATTGATGCTCTTGAGTCACCTATTAACAAAAGCAGCCCAATGGTTTGAGGCCCATGCAGGCAATTGGTTGATGCTGAAAAAAATCACACTTTAAGCCATGGCTGTGTTGTACACCATATTGATTCATGTCATTGAAATCGTGTTATGGGCATGGGCCTATTGGCGTTTGGGTGAATTCAATGACATTTCCCTAGCCATCTATTTTTCTACCGTCACCGCCACCACACTCGGCTATGGCGACCTAACTTTGTCTGCGGAACACCAACTTCTCAGCGGTTTCGAAGCCATCGGAGGATTGATTTTATTTGGTGTCAGCACGGCATTTTTCATCAAACTGATCGGTATCTTTTTTACCGAGCGTGGGGCACACAACCGCTTCAATTAGAATTTAAGTCATGCTGGTTTTGCTTGGAAGTCAGTCGATTTATGCCGCTAATTGACTCGGATCGATTGCAGCCAAGACTGTGGTCAGTTATCATCATTAATCGCGTTTACAAGAGGATCACAATCCATGAAAAAAACATTGGCCGTGGGCATGATGATGGGGAGTTTGGCTGGGCAAGCCGCTGACTGGCAGGACAAGGTATCGGGCAAACTGCTCAGCCAAATTCATGGCGATGGTGAAGTGGAGTTGATCCTGCGCTTACACAGCCCGCCTTTGACCCAACCCACCAGCCAAGACCGGATTGAAAAAATCAATCAAGTCATTAACCAGTTGCAATCCGTAGCCAAGACATCACAACAACCGTTGTTGGACCACCTCAAAGCACAAGGCATTCCTTTCCAATCATTCTGGATCAGCAACGATGTGCTGATCACCGCGCCAGCAGCCAAAATCCCCGCTATTTTGGCTTTTGATTCGGTGGCCAAGGCCTTCAGCAATGAGCCCATTGCCATGGATTTGCCGCAACCGGGCTCCCCTACAGCCACCGCCGTGGACAGCCCCACTGCCATTGAATGGAACGTCAACATGGTCAACGCCCCCGACGTGTGGGCCTTGGGCCACACTGGCCAAAACGTGGTGGTCGCCGGACAAGACACCGGTTACGACTGGGAACACCCCGCCTTGATCAACAAATACCGGGGTTGGGACGGGCAAAATGCCGACCACAATTACAACTGGCATGACAGCATCGGCTCCCCCACAGTGGTTTGTGGCAATGAACCGTGTGATGATCACAGCCATGGCTCCCACACCATGGGAACGGTGCTGGGCGACGATGGCAACGGCAATCAAATTGGCGTGGCGCCAGATGCCCGATGGATCGGCTGTCGCAACATGAATGTGGGTGATGGCACGCCCGCCACTTACACCGAATGCTTTCAATGGTTCTTGGCCCCCACTGACTTGACGGACAACAACCCCAATCCGGCCATGGCACCGCACATCATCAACAATTCCTGGGGATGCCCCAGCAGTGAAGGCTGCACCGATCCAGCGGTGCTGATGCCGGTGGTGGAGAACGTGGTGGCCGCCGGCATTTTGGTGGTTACCTCAGCCGGCAACAGCGGATCAGGCTGTAACAGCGTGTCGACCCCAGCGGCCATCTATGACGCCAGCTTCACGGTGGGCTCCACCACCTCGGGTGATGAAATCGCTTTTTCCAGCAGCCGTGGCAACGTCACCGTTGACGGCTCAGGCCGACCCAAGCCCGACATCACCGCACCCGGTGCTTCGGTCCGATCGGCCAACAACAGCGGTGGTTACTCGACTTTCAGCGGCACCAGCATGGCCTCACCCAATGTCGCCGGTGTGGCCGCCTTGTTGATCTCTGCCAAACCCGAATTGGGCGGCAACCCCAAACTCTTGGAACACATCATGACCCGCACCGCGGTGCCCAAAACCACCAACCAAAGTTGTGGCGGCATCCCTGGTTCAGCGGTGCCCAACAACACCTATGGTCACGGCCGCATTGATGCCTTGGCGGCGGTCAATTATGCCCTGGACCTGATCTTCATCACCGATTTTGAATAACCACTGGATGAAGCCATGAGGATCTGATGCGTTACTTGGGCATGCACAAACACAGCCATGAACATTGGTTACAATTGATGAGCCAGTCCAAGTACAGTCAGTATGATCCTGACAGCTACAACGAAGGTCCTTTGTTGGATGAGCTGGAAACCCGGGTGGCGGCTTTGCTTGGCAAACCCGATGCCATGTATTTCAACAAAGGCACCACCTGTCAGATGGCGGCTTTGAAAGCCCATTGCGAAGCCCAACACAACAACCGGGTGATGCTGCACCCCCAATCACACATCGTGTTTGATGAACAAGACGCTTATCAGGCTTTGATGGGCTTGCAAGGGGTGATGGTGGGAGAAACGGACCGACCTTTGACCCTGGCAGACATCAGTCAGCACCCCGAATCGGTGGCGGTGCTGGTCATTGAGCTGCCACTGCGGCGTGCGGGCTTCAAACTCACGGCCTGGGATGAGTTGTTGAAAATACGCCTATGGTGTGACGAAAACCAAGTCATGCTGCACATGGACGGCGCCCGTTTGTGGGAGTCATCGCCCCATTATGGCCATGCCTGGGCAGGCATCGCCCGTTTGTTCGACAGTGTGTACGTGTCCATGTACAAAGGCATTGGTGCCTTGTCGGGTGCGGTGCTGGCCGCCGACAGTGACTTTTTGCAACGCTGTCAGGTGTGGCGAGACCGCCTGGGCTCCAACCTGTGGTGCACGTTTCCGACCTTGATCACGGCCTTGGAGGGCTTTGATCACAACCTGCCACAAATCACCCATTGGGTGGCGCGCGCCAAAGAGATCGCTCAGGCTTTACAAGCCATTGATGCCCTGACAGTCGACAGCCCCCAAACCAATGGCTTTCAAATTCGCACCCAAGGCGACTTGTACCCGATCAACAACAAACTCAAGGCCCTGTGTCGGGAACACGACATGCAGCCGTGTAAACCCTTTGCCCCGGTGCCCGACAGCGATGACTTGTTCACCGAGATTCAGGTCGGCCGTGAACACCAGGCCATCAAAACTTTTGAGCTGGTGGCCTTCTTTCGTGAATTATTGGCCAGCCCTTCGAGCCCCGCATGAACCAGCCCAACCTTCAGCCCGACCAAGAACATGCCCGCCCCCTGAGTTGGCTGGCCTACTTGAGCACTTTGCCCTTGTTGTTGGCTGTGTTGTTGGCCATGCACAAGCATTGGGACTGGTCGGGCTTCACCGGCATGCCCATGAGCTTTGCCCACATCAATGCCTACATCTATGCCCACAGTTATGGTGCCATGTTGCTGTGCCTGTCGGTGGGCATACAAATCGGCTGGTTGCTGCACCGCAGCCCCACCGCCGGGCTGATACTGGCTTATTTCTCGCTGCTGCCAGTGGCCTGGTTCAGCCAACAGTCCTACGCCGATTTATTGGGTGTGGGTTTGTTGACTTGTTGTTGGTTGGTCGCCAGTTTACTGGACTGGCAAGTGGCCAGAACTGAAGCCCAAGCCGCCTGGTTGTGGCGACTCAAATGGCGCATCAACACCCTGGTGGTGGCCATGCTGCTCACCATCATGGGCTTGAATGGTTGATAACCAATCATGAACTGTGTTCGATTTCTCTGCATGAATGAAATGATCAGATGGGATCAGTGCTTGTCAACTGATGTGTTGGCTACTGAGTCCAAAAGTTGACTGAGTTCCTGCGGTTTTCCAATGGCAAAACCTTGTCCATAATCGGCCCCGATTTCAATCAGCTTGAATTTGATGTCGTCAGACTCAACGAATTCTGCCACGGTTTCGATGCCCATGACTTTGGCGATGTCGATGATAGACTTCACAAAGATCAAATCCACTTCATCCGTCAGCACATCACGAATGAACATGCCATCAATTTTCACGGCACTGACGGGCAACTGTTTCAAATAACCAAACGAAGAAATTCCGCTGCCAAAATCATCCAGGGCAAACCGACACCCCAGCTTAATCAATCGATTCATGACTGTGCTGGCCAAGCCTATGTTTTGCATCACGGCGGTTTCAGTGATCTCGAAATTGATGGTACCTTGGGGCAATCCAGAATCGTTGATCACCTGTTCCAAAAATGCCAAAAAATTAGAGTCTCCCAGGCTGAGCCCTGACAAATTCACCCAGTATTCGCCGGGCAGCAGTTCCGGGTTGTGTTGTAATGTTTGGATCAAGTGAACCACCACCCAACGATCAATTTTACCGCTCAATCCATACCTTTCAGCGGCCGGAATGAAAGCACCTGGCGGCACCAAGTCAGATTCTCCACCATTGTTCATGCGCAACAACACTTCATGTTTGTTGATCGCCTTGTGGGTTTGTAAGTCATTCACTGGCTGGACGAACAAGGTGAATTGGTCTTGTTCAATGGCCTGATGAATTTTTTGCACCCACCGCATTTCTCCTTGTCGGTCAGTGATGTTTTGATCGGTTTCGCCGGCGGTGATGTAAACCTGGTTGCGCCCCATGTCTTTGGCGATGAAACAGGCGGCATCGGCTTGTTGCATCAGCACTGAATAAGATGCGGCAAATTCATCGATGATCACGGCACCGATGCTGACCCCAACCCGGAAGACCTGCCCGTTCCAGTTGAACTCCCAATGTTCAATGACTTGCCGCAATCGTTCTGCCAGTTGTACCAACATGCTGTGGTCGCAATCAGCGAAAACCACCGCAAATTCATCGCCACCCAAACGAACCACCAAATCATTGGGCCGCATTTCTTGGCTCAGCACTTGTCCCAACTGCCGCAGCAACTCATCACCAGCCGCATGACCACAGGTGTCATTCACGATTTTGAATTGATCCAAATCCAACAAGCACAAAGCATGCGATTTGGGTCCATCTTGCGCAATGACATCATTGACGTGTTGTTTCAACACACGCCGATTGGCCAAGCCGGTTAACACATCATGTTTGGCCTGATATTCCAAGGTTGCCGACAACCGCTTGGATTCAGTGATGTCCTGGAATTGCAACACTGCATACAGAAAATCACCCCGGTAATTTTTCACCGCTGACAAGCTGACCACCGCATGCAACAGTTTGCCGGTTGGGGTCATGCACTCCACTTCCCTTTGAAAGAAGCCGATGTCACCTTGTATCAATTGATCCAAGTTTTGTTCCACATCGGGCGCCGAATTGGGACCCAGTATATCCTGAAGATGGATCATGGACTGCTGATTGGTTTCCAGCATTCGATCCAAAGCCCGGTTGTGTTGTATGATGGATTTGTCTTCATTCACCAAGGCCATCCCAATCGGCGCATTCAAAAACGCCTGTTTGAATTTCTCTTCGCTGTCCTGTCGGGCTTGTTCTGACTTTTCACGTTCAGTAATTTGGATCCCCAACTCTTTGTTGCGCGCTTCCAATAACTGTGTCCGGCGCCTGATGATGTCTTCCATGTGGGCATCTTTTTGTGCCACCAAAGCCAACATGGCGTTGAAATCCTCAGTCAACTGTCCCACTTCATCTGGGTGGTGAAAAATGCCTCGGGTGTCATAACTTTTGGTTTGGGTGACTTGTTTGGCCACGGCTGACAGGTGCTGAATCGGTTTGGTGACATGCGACTGCATCCAAATGGAAAGTGCCAGTGATATGGCAACCGACAAGGCCATCATCATCAACAAGGTTTGCAGTGAATCAATCAAAGCTTCGTGCAATTCCGCATCGTGGAACTGAATCACAATGGTTGACACCTGACTCATGTCAATTTGGAATGACAATGACCGGTGGTGATTGTGCTGCCATAACAAGTCATAGAAATGGAACCCTTCAATCGGATCCAGTTGATGATACATCCGGTTGAATAACACCTGATCACCTCGGATCACTTGGACCGCTGTGATGGCTGGGTCTTCTGCCAATGCCGACATGATCACCGCCACTTCTTCCCAATCTTCAAACATCACCGCAGCAGTGCTGTTATTGGCCACCAATTGACCTTGAGTGCTGATCCGGTTCAACAAAAACTCCTCAGCTTTGCTGGCCCCACCTTGCACCCAAAACACCCCAACCACCAACACCACAGATAGGGTGGCAAAAATGTTGATGACCATCAATTTATGTTTTATTTTTAGTTTCGAAAACACCCCATCACTCCATTTGTTTCGACAAACGCAATAGTTTTGAACTGATCTTATACTCACTGTTTGAGATCACTGCTCGATTGATGGCAAACCTCAGTTTCAAGTTGCGCACAAAGAATTGAATCGCCACATCGTTTTTCAACGCATCCCGCATGTCACTGATGGTCAATAAGCCGCCATGGGCTTGTTGAATGAGGTTGGATTGACTGGGATCGAACGTGGCGGCATCCAAATACAACATGTGACATTGTTGCAAATTGACTGGGTCTTCAATCACTTCAATGGCGCGCAATTGTTCATCGGAAAAACCATTCAATTTCCTCACTTCATCGATGATCGTGGCTTGGCTGAAAATACACAGGTGAATGGATTCAGGTGCATCAACCCAAGTGGTGAATTTGGCAATGTTGACCAAGTATGCGGCTTTGAGTTTGGCTTCAAAATTATTTTCCGCTGCGGCCGGATTTACCATCAAGCAAGAGATGCAAAACAAACACACAGGCCACCATCTGCCGCCTGATTGACGGTGCATGAGCGATGATCGATTGGGGTCAAAAGTGATCAAGTGCTTGGCACCTGGTTAATGAGACCATTCATAATCAAAACCCACAAAAAATTCTCGACCCAGGGCGGAACCGTCGACACCTGTGAGGGTTTCAGTGTGCTTTTCATCGAACATGTTTTTGACGTACACATTCAAAGTCAAGGGCCGGTGAGTACCACTTAACTCGAATGGTAAGCGGTAACGGAGACGGACATTCAGCAGGGTGTTTGAAGCCACATCATGGGGTAAGCCATCACCAAACACGATGTCACTCCAAAACTGAGGGGCTCTGCTGCGATCTCGCCAACTCAGTTCGGCCATGGTTTTCAAATTGTCGGTGATTTGATATTGCAAACCCATGTTGATTTTGTGCTTTGGGGCATATGTGAACTCTATGGGCATGCCGTTGCTGTCCAACGCATTGCCTTGTTGTGTGTTGTTTTGGTAAGACCAATTGACATAGGCGTCCAAAGCCAAACTGGGCTTGGCTCGAAACTCAACTTCAAGTCCTTTGATTGTGGCATCATTGGGGTGATTTTCAAAACCGATCACCCCGGCACCATAAGTCAACACAATGGGATCTGTGACTTGGTTGTAAAACAGGTCAATCTTGCCCTGGTATCGTTCATTGAATCGATATTCCAGTCCCACTTCTAAGCTGTCCACCTTTTCCAGCATCAAGTCTGGGTTGGGCTGAAAATGGGTGGGAGGAAAGGCAAACTGACCGGCGGGTGATTGGGCGCCAAAAAAACGAATGTTCTGGTAGAGTTCGGTAAAAGATGGGTACCTGGCGGCACTGCTCCAACCAGCCCGCAAGGTCAAGTCGTCCAGCGCTTTGTGCACCACCGCAATCCTTGGAAACCACTCGGCATCAAACAACGAAGGCGATGTTTGGGCATCGTATCGAACCCCAGCCACCAGCTGGGTCTTGTCTTCATTCAAGGTCATGCGATCTTGGACAAAGACCGCACTTTTGGTGAAACTGTCAACAGCCCCGTCAATGTGGGCTTCAATCACTTGATCAAAACTGTCACCTGATGAAACCCGCCGACTTTCAATGCCCATGGTCAAATCATGGTTTTCCAGGGCATGCCAGCCAAGCTGGGCATTGAAAAACTTTTGATAACCATGATCGATCGTGCCATTGAATGCTTCATTTTGCGACACGGCGTGGCACCCACCACAATGGGTGCCGTCGCGATCGGCATAAGAGGCATTGGCTTTGACAGACCAGGCTTGATTGTCTGCCGTGTGTTCATAACTGGCGGTGATGATGTTGATTTTTTGTGCCACTTCAGTGGTTGAGGAAAAACTGAAATCGGGTGGCACAATCAATTCACTGAATCCATCAAAATCATCTTGTCTGCGGTAATAAGACAACTGCAGATTTTGGTAGATCGCTTTGATGAAAAAATCTTCTCCAGAGGCCTCTTTGCCTTCCCAGAAGGCGGTGGGTAATTGCGTTCTTTCGGTTCTGGCTGAAATGAATAAGGAGCCGGCTTCACCCAACAGGGAGCCATGCGAAACACTGGCCGACAAGGTGTCACGGTCACCGGCCAACAAAGCGAAGCGGGTTTGCCGATACTCCTCGCCAGTGAGGGTCACGATGTTGATCACACCATTCAACGCATTTTCACCATACAAAGCGGAGCCTGGGCCTCGGATCACCTCCAAGTGCTTGACGTTCTCTAAATTGAAAAAATCAAAGCCTGGATGCTGTGGAAAGCCCCCCTTGTTCCAAGAATTGTAAGGAATGCCATCGATCAACAACAGCACCCGACTGGTGAATGGGTTGGAGCCGAAGCTTCTGATTTCGATGCTTTGGACCATGGGATTCCAGCGCACATGTACACCAGGAATTTGCCGCAACAATTCAGGAATGGTGTTGGCACCCGAATTTCTGATTTGGTCATAGGTGATGACCGATACTGAACCTGGCGCATCGGCCAAGCGAGTGGTGCCTTTGGTGGGAGCCGACACTTCATAGTTGAGCAACTCTTCCAAACTCAGGCTCAACAGATCATCCATCGAGGTTTCATCTGCCTTGGCCACTGCGACCATCCAGGCCAACCAGCACAACAAGAAGGCTCGAATCATGAGGCCATCAATGGCCTGCACGCGGCCAGACCGATTCATTATCACTTTCACACACTTTCCCCCTATACCTGAAACAGATACGATCACCGAAGACATGCATGAATGAACCCCATTATTGGATAGCCAATGGGGCGATTGCAGGCATGTTTCGGCGCCCAACACTCACTTGTCTCATCAGTTTAACACAAATTTCATCAACAGCAGTTGGCTGATCCGCTGGCTATCAGCCCTGCAGCATATGGCTTCATGGCAGGGTCCTCGTCAAACCTGTCGATCCTGGCAGCCTGGCAAGTCCTTTATTTATCTTTATATTTCTTCATGCCCATTTCATGCAGTGCCTGGGCCTTTGACTTAGGCTGTGGGTTCATTCAATAGGAGCCCATCATGAAAATCCCTTACATCAATACCCCCATCATCCAAACGATGTTATCCGCCATGTTCTTGGTCAGTGTGTCCACCGGTCAAGCCAATGAAGCCTTCAATGAACTGACCGCGCAAATCAATGACCAGACTTATCAACAAATGACCAGTGTGGTGGTCAACCACCAAGGGCAAATGATCTATGAACGGTATTTCAATGGCGCCGATGCCAACACCCAACATGACATGCGCTCAGCCAGTAAATCCATCACCTCTTTGGCCATAGGCTTGGCCATCCAAGATGGCTTGTTGACCGGCGTCGAACAAACGGTCGTGCCCTTGTTCCCTGACAAACAACCGCTGCGCAACCCCGACCCCAGAAAAACGGCCCTGCGCATCGAAGACTTGTTGACCATGAGCAGCGTGCTGGAGTGCAACGATTGGAATTCGGCCTCTCGCGGCCAGGAAGAGCGCATGTATTTGATCGAAGACTGGAGCGCCTTCATCCTGGGCCTGCCAATTCGGGGCATACCGCCGTGGGAGCAACCCGCAGCTGAGCGCAAGTATGGCCGGGCATTTTCTTATTGCACCGGCGGTGTCCAACTGCTGGCTGATGTGGTGGAACGGGTCACCAAACAACCCATGTCTGGCTACCTGCAAACCAAGCTGTTCCAGCCGCTGGGCATCGCGCCACCGGTCTTCAGCCAAACCCCGTTGGGCGTGACCAATGGCGGCGGTGGCATGCGCATGACCTCAAGAGACTGGATCAAAATCGGTCAATTGATGATGAACCAAGGCCAAGTCAATGGCCAAACGGTGCTCAATGCGGCTTGGATCAACGCCTCGTTCCAACGCCGCGCGGTGATCGATGCCGAACGTGACATTGAATATGGTTACCTGTGGTGGATCAATGACTTCACGGTCAATGATCAAACCATCACCACCTTCGCCGCAGCCGGCAATGGCGGCAATTACCTGTTCATGATTCCAGAGTTCAAGGCTCAGGTCGTGATCACCAGCACCGCCTACAACACCCCATACATGCACCGACAATCCCAAGAAATCCTGACCAAGCACGTGATTCCCGTGCTGCTGGGTCGTTAGGACTGCGGATCCAGAAACCCTGGGGGCAACCAGGCGGCACCCATCACCGCAGCCCGTTGTTGCCCCACATCCTGCTGCATCACCTGCAGCAAGTCCACCCATGCCGGCTTGTCGCGCAGTGATTCCAGCGGCGGCAACCAATGCAGCCAAGCCACATGCCGATAGCCGGCATCATGGGCCAGTTGCAAGCGTGCCATGGCCGCCTCAAGTTCACCTTGCTGGGCCAGGAACTGAGCTTGGTAGACCCATTGATCGGGCCATTGTTGGGGTTCTGCCAAGGCCGCTGCAATGGCCGCTTCATCCTGCTGAGCTGGCGCCTGCAAAGCCCAAACCAACCACTGGGCCTGACTGTGCTCTGGATCCATGGCCAGCGCCGCCTGAAAGTGCTCAGCGGCTTGGCTCAGGTCACCGGCCTGCCAAGCCACCAAGCCCAACAAAACCGGCAACTCAGGCCGCTTCACTCCCCGTTGCATGGCTTGATCAATCACCGCAATGGCCTGGTCGGGTTGATTTTGGGCCAAGTAAAAGCGAGCCCGCTGATGGGTGGCAAAGACATTGTCTGGTGACAGCACATCGGCCTTGTGATACCACTGTTCAGCCAACACCGCAAAACCCAACAACTCCATGATTTGCGCCACCTGCAGGTGCAAATACAATTGATCGGTGTGCAACACCGACACGCAACGTTTCAGGGCGTCGGCCAAGCGGCCTTTTTTGCCGTACAAATAGGCCACTGAACTGATGGTTGAACTGTTCGTTGGGGCCAGTTCAATGGCTTTTTCATAGCCCACAATGGCTTGATCAATGTGGCCGTAGGCATCATCGGTGAAGGCCAAGGCGGCCCAGGCTTGCGCGTGGCTTGGATTGAGCTCGGTGGCCCTTTGGGCCAGCTGTTTGGCTTCTTGTAACAAGCGGTCCGGTTGATTGAATTTGGTGACTTGGTGTGACAAGGCGATGGACAACCCGGTCAAGGCATTGACCTCAGAGGCATCCAGCTCCAAGGCTTGGCGGAACAAGCCCGCGGCCAGTTGACTGGACTGATGGGTGTGTTGATCCAGGTAATCCCAGGCTTGATCGGTCAGTTCTTGGGCCGACACCTTGGCCGAAACCTGAGTGACCGCAAGCGGCGGCACTGGGTCTGGAACAGGTGGTCTGTTAAACCAACCAACAAGCAACAAGCCCAGCAACAAGGCCGCCGCCAAGGACCAGCCCAGCAGGCGCCAGGGTTTATTGTGTGGATGACGAAGCAACAGGGGTTGGCGCCAGCGATAGCCTTGATGACGGGCTGCCTGGATGTATTGGGCTGGATCCAGGCCAGCGGTACTCATGGCTTTGCGGATCAAAGCCATGCGCTGGGTCACGGTTTCCGGGCTGACCGCCACATCACCCCACACTTGATCGATCAATGTTTGGTGATCGACCGCCTGCGGATGGGCTTTGGCCACCGCCAACAGCACCTTGAATGACAAGGGCGACAAAGGGACCTCACGCCCTTTGGTGGTGGCTTGTTGCGCCACTTCATCCAACCACAAATCACCGGTCACCCACAAAGCAGCTTGGTCTGGCATGGCAGCTTGAATCACTCAAAACAAATCGCTATTGTGCCCCATCTGCCGCTTGAAAACCAATGCCTTTGGGCATGATTCGGCGGGGCTGGTTTATGGGCTCACCGGAATCATCACCTCATTGCGGCGGAAAAAAGGCGGGGTGATCGGCGGGTTGTAGCGGGCCAGTTCCGGTGGCCCGGTTGGGCTCAAGTTTTGTGCTGACAACCATGCCATCAGTTCTGCGGTTTTTTTCTGCACCTTTTTGTCCCCGGTGAACCCGGAGAAACGAATCACGGCATAGGTCTTGGGTGGGATTTCACGCAGCTGCACCCGGGGGTTGTTGGGGGTGGGCAACGTGGCCATGGTGTATTCCCGAGGCATCACAAAATGCATGCGCCACTGGCTGTCATTTTGCCCATTGGCCAGATCATTGGCCTGGTCATTGGCTTCATTGTTGGCCTGGGCCATGGTCACCGGTGTGGTCATGGCAATTTTTTCTGCCCGCGCCGGTTGTTGTTGCATGGTCACCGGGGCGGTCATGCTGATTTTTTCACTGCCCCCTGTACCCCCAGAGCCAGAAGTCACGCCAGAAGCCACACCAGAAGCAACTGTGTTGTTGCCAAAAATAAAATCAGCAATCAAGCGAAAACCGCGATTTGAAGCCTGTTTCATGTCGCCATTGACCTCCACTTCGGCGATGATCATCGGTTCATAAGCACGCAACTCCATCTTACCTGAGCGTTCGAGCACTGCGTAAACGGGCTCTTCAATGGCCAAGGCTGTGGCCCACATGACATTGAGCCACAGCAACAAAAAGGCGGTTAATGAGCGAATTGGGGTAGGGACAGACATGGGCATCACTTTTGGGAAAAACATTCAATATAGGCACCCGCCTGTCAAGACCGGATCAAAGCCTGGTGAAAATCACGTGTGCATGGCAGCGATTGGATGTTACAGCTTCATGACCCAATGACCGATCACCGACAGCCCATCAAGGCTTGACTGGAATGTCAAAGTGCAACACCGCTTCTTGCTCGCCGAGGCGGTTGTACAAAGCGATGGGCGGTTCATCGCCCTGGTCGGCTTGCACATAAATCACCCAGGCACCGCGCGCCTGGGCGATGGGCTTGAGGGCATTGATCAGGGCCGTGGCGATGCCTTGACGGCGCCAGTCTGCATCGACCGCCAAATCATAGATATAAATTTCACTGCGGGCTTGTTCGAATTTTTTCAGTTCGTAAGCCGCCAAACCACCCACCACCTGTTGACCCACACAAGCCACCAAAGCCATGAAGGTGTCGCTGTGCAACAAAGACTCGGTGTAAGCCCGGCTCGGCCGTTGGGCGCTGTAAGTTGCCTGATCGGCAAAGTTCACCGCAAAACAGTCCAGCAAACCGTCCATCAAGTCGATGCGGTTGGCGGTGATTGGCCGGATTTCAAAGGCGGCGGATTGGATATCGGTCGTTGCTGTCATGACCGCCAAGCTCAGGCGAACTTGTTGTTGACGTGGTCCAAAGCCGCTTGCAAGCGGTTGATGGATTCGCTTTGTCCCAACACCTGCATGATGGCGTCATTGGCCGGACCCTGGGCTTGACCAGACAAGGCCAGACGCACTGGCATGCCCACTTTGCCAAATCCCACACCCAAATCAGCCACCACATCAGCGATCAACTGATGCAAATCGGCCTGCGCCCAATCCGCCACCGCTTGGCAGGCGGCGATCACCGCTTGCAGCGCTTCAATGGCCGATTCTTTGAAGGCCTTGGCTTCGGCTTTGTCGTCATAGCCATTGAGGGGTTGGTACAGGAACAGGCCCATATCAACCAGCTCATTGATGGTTTGAGCCCGGTCTTTGAACAGCTCGACCACCGCTGCCGTGTTGACCGTGGTGGGTAAATTCACCCCCAGGTGTTGCAGGCGACGCTCGACCAAGCCCACCAAGCGCAAGGAGTCGGCTTGTTGCAGGTATTGTTGATTGATCCAGTTCAATTTTTCCGTGTTGAAGGCACTGGGAGCCCGATTCACCCCTGACAGGTCAAACAATTCGATCATTTCGACTTTGCTGAACAATTCTTGATCACCATGCGACCAGCCCAAGCGCACCAGGTAATTCAACACCGCTTCAGGCAAATACCCGTCTTCGGCGTATTGCATGACACTGACGGCACCATGGCGTTTGGACAAGCGCGCGCCGTCATCACCCAGGATCATGGGCACGTGGGCAAATTCTGGCACCGGCATGTTCAAGGCATGGTAGATGTTGATTTGTCGGGGGGTGTTGTTGATGTGATCGTCACCGCGGATCACGTGGGTGATGCCCATGTCGGCATCATCCACCACCACACTGAAATTGTAAGTTGGCATGCCGTCGGTCCGGGCAATGACCAAGTCATCCAACTCCTCATTGGCCACTGTGATGGTGCCGCGCACGTGATCGGTGAAGGTCACCGAACCACTTTTTGGGGTTTTGAATCGGACGATGGTTTGATCGGTTTTATTCAAACCAAGTTCGCGACATTTGCCGTCATATCGAGGCTTTTCACCGTTTTTCATCTGCTGTTCACGGATTTTATCCAACCTTTCTTTGCTGCAATCACAGTGATAGGCTTGCCCAGCTACCAGCAATTCTTCGATTTTTTCCTGATAGCGGGCCAGGTTTTTGCTTTGAAACTTGACCGCCGAATCATGCTCCAGACCCAACCACTGCATGCCTTCAAAGATGGCATTCACCGACGCTTCGGTGGAGCGTTCGGTGTCGGTGTCTTCGATGCGTAATTCGAATTGACCGCCGTGGTGGCGGGCGTACAAATAGGAAAACAATGCGGTGCGGGCGCCGCCCACATGCAAATAGCCCGTTGGGCTGGGGGCAAATCGGGTGATCACTTTCATGCGGTATGTGAGGTCCTCAGTGTTGATTTAATGGGGGTCATTCGCCCAACAAAGCTTTGATGGCATCATTCAATTCTGTTTCTTCAGATTGAATGGCTTGTAAGGCTTCGGTGGCGGTTTTGTTCTGGTGCTTGATCAACCAAGCGGCATAGAGTTGACTGGCGCGGTTGCCAGAGCGGCAATGCAACAGCATTTTTTGCCCTTCATGGGCCTGCATGAAGTCGTTGAACTGAGCCAATTGCACCGGTGAATAAGCGTGTCCTTGACCGATTTCAATCAGCTCGTAGTTCATGTTGAACTTTTGTGCTTGGGCATCGGCGGCAAAATCCAGTTGGTCCATTTCAGCCGCGGTGCGGGTGTTGACCACCACGGTCACTTCTTCGGCAGCCAGTTCATTGAAATCAGCGGCGCTGGGCTGCGGACCAATCCAAATGTTGTCCGCCACTTGCTTGGCGCCGTCCAGGTAGCCCTTGGTGGCGTCTTCAGCAGCCACCAGGGTTGCCGTCAACACCAACGTAAGAAAAAAGAATTTTGCCATAAAGAATCTTGCCATGTTGTGCTCCGATTGCAGGCTTCATCAATTGAGGATGGAACCCATGCGGCGGCGGTATTGAGCCGCCAGTTTGGGGTCGTTCAACAAGCTGAATGAAGCGATGAGTAATTGTTTGACTTCGGCTTGTGCGGTGTCTTTTTGCAACAGCGCCAACAAACCTTGGATCGCTGGCTCCACTTGGCCTTGGGCGATTTGCTGTTGATAAGTGGCCAATTGGTCGTCTTCGGTTGCCACCTGAGCCAATTGAATTTTGGCCTTGGCTTGGTCCGCTTCGGGCATTTTCAGTTGCGCATCGCTCAAAGAGTCATACACCGCTTGGGCCGCGGCCACGTTGTTCATCAACAAATGCACGTCCAGGGTCTGCCACACCGCCTGTTCAGCAGGCATCGCCGCCAAAACCTGTAAGGCGTCTTCATAAGCACCGGCATCAATCAAGGCCTGCACTTTGCTGTCAAGCACGGGCTCAGGGGCCGAGCCAGTCAAGGCCACATGGGGCTCCAACCAGGCCATGATTTCACTTTCGGGTTTGACCCCCATGAAATTATCAACGATTTGTCCGCCCATGAGCAAGGCCACCGTGGGCAGGCTTTGCACGCCCATTTGCTGGGCCAGCATTTGTTCCTGATCGGTGTTGACTTTGGCCAGTCGCAACTCACCCGGGTTTTTTTCAATGATGCCATGCAGTATCGGCGTGAGGTTCTTACAGGGCTCACACCAGTCTGCCCAAAAATCCAAAATCACCGGCACGGATTTGGACTTTTCGATCACTTCGGCCATGAAAGTTTCGGCCGTCACATCGATGATGTCGGCTGGGTTGGCGTGGTCCATTGACCCGTGTTCGGCGTCTAACATGTCAATACCTCCGCTCAATAATATGGGTTTTCACCCAGGGCATGGTCGGTGGCATCCAGCACTTCATTGATTTCTGGAAACGTGCTGGTGATTTGGGTTTGCATGCCTTGTGACAGGGTTTGTTTGGCCATGCCACAACCCTGGCAGCCGCCCCCAAATTCAATGTAGGCCTTGTCTTCCTCCACCGCCGTCAGTGACGCATGGCCACCGTGCGAGGCCAGCATCGGATTGATGGTGGCATCAATGAAATAAGACAGCCGTTCAAACAGCGGCGCATCATCATCTGGCGCCTGACCTTTGAGTTTCGGGGCCTTGATGTTCAATTGCCCACTGGCACCTTGAATTTCATAATCAATCGCGGCCTCTTCAAACCAAGGCTGATCATCTTTGGCCACATACAAGTTGAATGGGCCGAGGTCTTGCACCTCATACCCGTCATCCATCTCATCGGCTTCACAAAAGCCCAGGTGACAATCGGCCGCTGGGGTGCCGGGGTTTTGCACATCCACCTTCAGGTGCAGGTTGTCGATGTCTTGTTCCTTGATCACGCCGGCCAAAAACTCGATGGCCGATTCGCTGACTTTAATCATTGGATCTTCTCGTACAAAAAGGGTAAGGACTCATCCAGGCGGTAGTCGATGCCGGAATGGGTGCCGTTGAATTCATTGTATGTGTGTTCGATGTCTGCTTTTTCAAGCTTTTTCGACAGCTGACGCATGCCATAATGAATGAAATATTGATCACGAAATCCGCAGTCCATGAACAAGCCCTTCAGTTGCCGTAAGGCTGGGATTGATTGGTCCACCCGTTGCACCGGATCGTGGGCCAACCAGCGTTGCCAGCGGACCTCATCCAAGGCACAGGTTTGCAGGTCAAAGGGCAACACCCAGTCATCCACATTGGCCTCGTCATAGGTGGCGGCCATGCAGATGTGCATCATGGCCAAGATGTGTGAACCCATGATCTTTTTGGACTTCCAGAAACGCTTGACCAATTTTTTCACGTCGCCATCGAATTGAGCCAAGACATCGGCCACCGCCGGGAAATCCCGTTGGTACAACAGATCGAAACCGGCATCGCCCGATTGGTTGGCCACTGCCCCCCACTGTCCTGGAAAATCCATGGCAAAGCGGATCGCGGCAAAACCACCGGAGGATTTGCCCAACACCGCCCGGTGCTCGGCCCCTGGTTTCACTGCATACATCTGCTCCACCAACGGAATCAACTCTTGGTGGATGTGGCTGGCATAGGCCCCCATGCCGGGCGCATCCAGGTATTGGTTACCACCCAGTCGGGTAAAACATTCTGGAAACACCACAATGGTCGGTCCCATCTGGCCTTCAGCGATCAATCGATTGAGCCGCTCGGGAAAGCTTTCACCAAAAGCCCGCCAGGCGACCATGCCTTGACCGCTGTTGGTGTACGCCGCCAAATAATACATCACCGGATAGGCTTGTTGGGCATCGTAACCGGGTGGCAGATACACCGGCACCCGGCGTCGGCGGGGATCACCCAAGGGGTTGTTTTTCAACAATTCCGAAGTGATTTCCAAATGATCAATGGTCCCCGCAGGGTATGACTGGGTCTGGTTGTGGATCGACATGGCCTGTGCCCGAATTCAAAGCCAGCCATTTTAACCGATGCGGGGCACAACTTACACCACCGACCGCCATGAAAAACCCCCAGACAATCGCTTGCCTGGGGGCCACTCTACCAACACCCAATGGGTGCCAATTTGGAGCAGAGGATGGTTACCGGAAACCGGCCACAGTGGACGCCCGCACGGCGTGGACCCGTGAATTGTCACTGAAACTGGCGGTGCCGATGGGCCGGCCGCCGAAAGTCAGGTTGGGCGTGGAAAATCCGGCGATGCGCGGTTGCGGGTTCGAGCTGACGGCCATCACGGTGCGGAAGTTACCGGGTACCGAGACAAAACCATGGCCGTAACTGAAGGGCGTGGTGTTGGGGTCGTTGTCATGCCGCGCCCCAAACAAGTGCCCAGCTTCATGCACAAAGGTGAAATTGGTGCAGTCATGATCCACCAGGAAAAAAGCCCGCCCTTGCGATGCACCGATGGCATCGGCTTGACCACACAGGCCTTGGTTGCGCAAGGTGGTGGTCACCAACACCACCAAATCGGCACCCGTTTGGTTGCGCAAAGAACCGGGCACATTGTCCAAATAACCGTCATTGGTGCGGCGCAAGCGTGACAACATGTTGGTCGACGAGGTGTTCAACTCGGCCCCAGCCCGATACAAGCCGGCGTTGCGCATCTCCAAATCCAGGCGGTTGTTGCTGTACACTTGATTGGATTGGGTGATGAAAAAACGCATGGCGTCAACCGCGGAGGAAACCCCGCCGGCGTCGTCGATGGCTTGGTCGGTGATCAACTGAATCACATCCACCACATTAGACGCCGCCTTGGTTTGGGCCAAAGGCTCCAGGGATTTGGGGCTGTCCCAGTCGATGGGAAACTGGTCTTTAGGGGTGTCATCGGCGTGACTCAAGACACTGAAATCCCGCTTCATCAACAGGTATTCGCCACCGGCTTCCAAGGTGCGGATTTCGTAAACCAAATCGTCAATGATGATTTGTCCAAAAACACGGTCACCATGGACCATGAACACCGCTTGGTGGGGATTGATGACACTCGGATCGTCAATCGGCTTCAACGCTTTGTTCATGCCCAAGTCAATTTCACCCACCCAGGCATAGGCCTCGTCGTCGATGGCGTAGGTGTCAATTTGTTGGGTGTCCAATTGCAGGTCCGCCGCAAAATTCAATGTCAGTGAACGGTTGTCGGCTTGCAAAGCCGCCACGTTCAAACCAATGGTTTCGATGTACTCAACGCTGTCATTGGCTTGCATCGCCTGGATCACCGTGGACTTGGCTTGCAGCCCCTCCACGGTTTTGGTGGTCGGGTAAAACAAATCCACTTGGGCCTGGGCCGCAAAAGCGGCAGCACTTGACAGCAGGCCTATGGCCGCCATTTGTTTCATGTGATTCATGATGAACTCCTCTATTATTTTTATGGTTGGGAGGTCAAAACAGCGAAGGTCCCGTCTTGGGACGCAATAACCGACACAGGCACACGGTGGCTGTGTTCAAGGTTGGATGTTGTCAGCATCCAAGATTGTGGGTAAAGCGACACTCCATTGATTGGTTCTCTGTTTCAACCAATCAATCGGTGCTGGGATCTGTATTATTGTTGTGTGATTCCGCAACACCGCTCTGTTGATTTGCACCCTCAGGCACAAACCAAATGTCATTGTGACAGCCAAACGCAGCCCTTTATGTTAACGGCATCACATTAATGACAAACAGATGACAGCGATACCGCACCACAAGACTTGCGCCTGGTTTCGTGAGTTGATAACCTAACTGCTTTTCAACACAAAAAATTTTTGGCCACCTCTCGATCACAACAAAAAGAACGCACCCGTCGCGCCATCATCGATGCGGCCATTGGGCAACTCAGTGAAAGCAAAAGTTTTGCCAGCTTGAGTCTGCGTGAGGTGGCGCGTGAAGCCGGCATTGCCCCGACTTCGTTTTACCGCCATTTCAAAGACATGGAAGAACTGGGGCTGACTTTGGTCGATGAATCGGGTTTGGCCTTGCGCCAAGTGATGCGCAAAGCCCGCCAACGGATGAAGAAGAAAGGCAGCGTCATTGCCACCTCAGTGAAAACATTCATGGAATTCACCCGGGCCAATCCCAACATTTTCCGCATCTTGTTTCACGAACGGTCTGGCACCACCCGAGCCTTGCGCGATGCCGTGGCCCGAGAGATTCAATATTTTGTGGTGGAGTTGACCGACTACATCCTGGCCGCCGGCTTTCATCAAGAATCGGCCCATGCCCAGGCCGAAGCCATGGTGGCGGTGATTTTCAATGCCGGTGCCGAATCGATCGACAGCAAACCCGTGCGTCGCACCGAATTGGAACAGCGGGCGATCGAACAATTGCGCTACATCGCCGCCGGCGCGGCTGCCATGCACCAGGTCGAACCTGCCAAATAAAGTAAATTCACCCAAAATAAGCGCACAAGCGTAACTTTTCTTCCAATTATTTCAATTCAATTTATCCATTTAATTCAGTTAGATAACTAATTAATGAGTAATTCTAATACCGAAGTCATTGAAATTTCACAATTTAAGAGTACACTTGTACGCTAAACAAACATCAGTTTCAAACACCCACATGTCACGATCATTGTCGGCCAAATCCATGTCATCATGGTTGAGCCAAGCCTTAACCAATCAGCGACGCTGGGGCGATTACCTGGCACCGTTCAGGCCCTGGTGGCAACCCCAAAAATCAGCCAATCTACATGGCACTCGGGTGGTGTCGGTGCGCGCCGAAAGCGACCGGGTACACACCTATGTGCTGCAACCGGACCGCCGTTGGCCGGGTTTTGTCGCCGGACAGCACGTCGCGGTTCAAGTCGAACTCAATGGCCGCCTTTACTGGCGCACATTCAGCCTGTCGCAGGCACCCAGCCATTGGCAACAAACCGGCCTGATAGAGCTGACCATCCAGACCCAACCACAGGGCACAGTGACACCCCAATTACCGACTTTGCTGACAGCAGGATCCCGGCTGCGCATCACCCCAGCCCATGGGCGATTCACTGCCCCCAAAACCACCGCCAAAGCCTTGATGATTGCCGGCGGCAGTGGCATCACCCCAATCCGTTCCATGTTGCAACAATGGGTCCATCAAAACCCAACACATGACATCACCTTGCTGTACTACAACGCCGGTCGTGAGCCCTTGTTCAAAGCTGAATGGTCTGCCTTAGAACAATCCATGCCCCATTTTCGGGCGGTCATGATCGACACCGAAACCAGCGGCTTGATCCAGCCCCAACAACTGTTGTCGCATTGCCCGGATTTATCGCAACGCGAGGTGTTCATGTGTGGCCCAGCCGGAATGATGCAGGCAGCCCACGAACAATTGCTTGGGCTGGGGCTTGACCCTGCACAACTGCACCAGGAATCATTTGGCCAAGCAGCGGTCATCCCTGCCAATGCAGGGCATGATGGGGAACCGGTTTCGGTACACTTCTCCCAGTCCAACAAGTCCATCAACAGCACCGGATCACACACCTTGCTGCAATTGGCTGAACAGGCCGACACCCTACCCAACAGCGGTTGTCGAGCGGGCATTTGTCATCAATGCAAATGCCGCAAAACCAAGGGCTTGGTTTACAACACGCTGACCCAACAACATTCGGACACGGGACCAGAAGACATCCAGCTGTGTGTGTCGATCCCGCTTGGCCCGGTTTCCCTGGAGCTGTGATGAGTCAACAAACCATCAATTACCAACAATTGGCCGCTGACCTGAATGCCATCAAAGCGGCCACCTGGCAACAAGTCGGCACCGCCGATGCCCAATACATCAGGCGGCTGATTCGTTGGCAACGCGGCGCCGAAATCCTCGGTCGCATCACCTTGATGTTGGGCTTTTTCAGCCTGTGGTGGTTGCTGCCAGGCATGCTGTTGTTGGCCTGGGCCAAAATTGTCGACAACATGGAAATTGGCCACAATGTACTGCACGGCCAATACGATTGGATGAACGACCCACTGATCAACAGCCAAACTTATGAGTGGGACATTGCGGCAGACGCCGGATCATGGCGCCGCATCCACAACCACGAACACCACACCTATACCAACATCATCGGCAAAGACCGGGATTTTGGCTACGGCTTGTTGCGCATGAGTGATGACTTGGCCTGGCGGCCCAAAAACCGTTGGCAATTCATCACTTATCTGAATTTGAGCCTGCTGTTTGAATGGGGTGTGGCCTACCACGAATTGGCTGCAGAACGCGTGTTCAAAGGCCGCAAAAAAGCCAACCGCACCAGCGCCTTGAGTGATGACGCCTTGAAACGCATGTTTTTCAGCAAAGCGGCCCGGCAATTGTTCAAAGACTATGTGTTTTTCCCGTTGTTGGCCGGCCCCTTGTTTGTGCCGGTGCTGCTGGCCAATCTGGGCGCCAATTTGATCCGCAACCTGTGGACCTCAACCATCATTTTTTGTGGCCATTTCACCGAGGATGTGCAGACCTTCCACGCCGATGATTGCGCCAACGAATCTCAAGGGCAGTGGTATCACCGGCAGATGCTCGGTTCATCCAACCTCACCGGCAGCCGCTGGTTTCACCTGATGACCGGACATCTGAGCTGCCAAATTGAACACCATTTGTTTCCTGACATCCCAGCCCGCCGCTACCCCGCCATGGCGGCCCAAGTTGAAGCGGTGGCCAACAAACACGGGATTCCGTACAACAGCGGTTCGTTTTGGACCCAATACCGCGCCGTGTTGCAGCGCTTGTGGCGTTATTCTTGGCCAGACAAAGCAGTCAAAGAACCCAGCCAGCCGTCGGCCTGACCGGCGGCGTCACTGTTCGGTGATGGTGGCAAAGAAACTGTCTTGATTCCATTGCGGCCTCTCGGCATCATTGGCCACTTCCAGGGCAATGGCCCGGTTGATTTCAACGAATTTGGCGGCCACTTCATAATTGATCGGCAAATCCAACTGGTCTGAGGGTTGGTGGTAATGTTTGACCATGAATTCCTGACTGGAAATCTCATGCGCTTCAAATTTCATGCCCACTTTATCGGCCGTTACCAAGAACACCGCCGGGATGCCTTGCTTGACGAAACTGTATTGATCGCTGCGCACAAAAATGTTTTGTTCCGGCATCGGATCTGGGATCAAATGCATGTCGTTCTTGGCCACCGCCGACTCAATCACGCCCCACAAACTGCTGTGCTGGGCACCAAAACCAATCAACTGATCAAAGGCATTGGTCAGCACCGGCATGTCCAAATTGACATTGGCCACGATGTTGTTCAATGGCACGGTCGGGTTGTGGGCAAAGTAGTCGGAGCCCAACAGCCCCTTTTCTTCGGCCGTGACCATGGCCAACAAGATCGATCGTTTGGGTCGATCTTGGCTTTGGGTGATCAGATGGGCCATTTCCAACAAGGTGGCCACCCCGGCGGCATTGTCCATGGCGCCGTTGTTGATTTTGTCACCGAGCTCAATGTGTTCCGACACGCCAATGTGATCGGTGTGCGCGCTGAGCAGCACGTATTCATTTTTCAACACCGGGTCAGAGCCCTCCAAGACGCCAATCACATTGGGGCTGGTGACCGAAGAATGGCTTGATTGGTAGCTGATTTTGGCGCGGATGCCCATGGCTTGACCCACCGGTTTCTCACCGGCTTCTATCTGTACAAACAATCGGTCCAAGTCCATGCCTGCCAATTTGAACAACTGCTGACCGGCATCCATGCTCAAAGAGGCCGAACCTTGGATTTCAGGAAATCCATTTTGTACCTGGCCTTGATCATCCACCCAGCGAATGCGGGGTTTGTCGATGTAATCTTTGGCCTTGGCAAAAGCAAACACCTTCTCAGTCACTGGCGTCCACACCGAAACGACCCCAATGGCGCCGCGTTTGACCAAAGCTTCGGTTTTCTTGCGGGAGTAATGCGCGCCCACTTCACTGGGAAAATGATTGGGCTTGCCACTGAGAATCACCGCGATTTTACCGGCCACATCCACTTGATCAAAATCACTGTATTCCAAATAGGGCGCATCGATGCCAAACCCGGCAAACACCAACTCCCCTTCAACGGCCGATTCGGTGCGGTTGATGTTGGCAGCGACCATGAATTCATCCAAAAAGCTCAACTCAATCGCCTCATCACCTCGCAATAAAGTCATTTGCGGCGAGTCGGTAGCCAACCAAGCCGACTTGAATTCAATGCGCTGCATATAGCCCTCATCGCCGGCAGGCATGATGCCCATCTTGGCAAATTCAGTGGCGATGTATTGGGCGGCCACTTCGTGCCCAACGCTGCCGGTGTCTCGGCCTCGCAACAAGTCAGAAGCCAGAAAGTCCATGTGCGCCGCAAAACGTTGCGCGGTGTTGGGGTGGTCGGCAACGGCCGGTTGGCTGAGCAGCCAACAGCAGCTCAAAGTCAAAAAGGTCAGTGATTTATTCATGGTGTGGTCAGGGTCATTGATGCTCAGCGATGTTCCCTGTTGGGACCAACGCCGATGGGTGGGTAATCCCGCGGACCTTGGTATGGCATGCGGTCAAGTGCATGCCCGGGCTGGCGGACTCATGGTGCTTCAAAAGCATAACGGCCCAACGCACAAAAGAGAATAGTACACAAGTCATGTTCATGGGCACCTGAATTTGTGAAGTCGCGACATGCAAAGCCAGCGGGATTCAGTTAGAATCAGGCCACTTTTTCTGCAGCAGGCGTCTTTGATGAATCATTTGACCCCCTTTACATTGATCCTGGCCACCGGCTTGGTGAACGTCTCTCCAGCCATGGCCGGTGGCGGCATTCCGTTGACCAACGACGATCTGAACATCGAAACCGCCATCAACAGCGCCGGCTCGGTGCTGGATGTGTTGGGTAACGACGACTCCGGTACCGGTGACAATTTCAAAGAAGTGATCGCGGTCTGCGCCACTGGCACACCCGACGCCATGTGTACCAACAACAGCTACAGCAACGCCACTGGCGCGGTCAACATCAACGGTGCCGGTGATGACAACAACGTCTCCTTCACCTCGAACAGCAACACCGCCGCCACTTTTGATTTCAAGTACGTGATGCAAAACAGCGCCATGAACACCGGTTCAGCAGAAGTCTCTGCTGCCCTTAATTTCATCGAAGTCAATGCCCTGTCAGACGCCGGCAACCAAACCTGCGATGGCACCGAATGCACCCTGCGAGAAGCCTTCAGCTATGCCGCCAATGACGGTCAGCCCACCACCGTGAAGTTCCGGCGCGACTTGACCGGCACCATCACTTTAACTGCTCCCTTGGAAGTGACCTCCATTGACTTGACGGTACAAGGACCAGGCCCTGGCCAAATCGCCGTGTCCGGTGACGACAGCCATCGGGTGTTGTTGGTCCCTGCCAACAGTGAGCGGTTTTTTCTCAGTGGCTTGAGCCTCACCGAAGGCCGCACCCAAGGCGGTCAATCCGGCGCTGGCATGTTGATCGACGGGGCCACCGACACCCAAATTGAAAACGTCAAAATCAGTGGCAATGTGTCGGCCGCATCAGGGGGTGGCTTGTATGTCAACAATGCCGGACTGAGCTTGACCAACTCAGAAATCAGTTTCAATCAGGCTGGACTGAATGGTGGCGGGGTTGGCGTGGCTGGCGGCTTGGGCCATGACGTGACTTTGGAAAACACCACCATCAGCCACAACCTGGCAGGCAGCCAAGGTGATGGCATACACATCAATTCAAACAGTGGACAGAACGTCTTGTTGCGCTTCGTCACGGCGGCCTTCAATGGCGATCAAAGCGAAGCCAATCGGGTTGGCGCCAATGGCAACATCATCATCGAAGCCAGTGTGTTCTCCCCCTTGTTGACGGTGCTTAATGACAACAACATCATCAACAATTCCATCATCGAAGCCTATGCGGGCAGCGATGTCTTGGGCGACAACAACAGCCTGAATGTGGGTGGCTTGCTGCTCAGTCCTTTGATCGAATTCAATGACGCCGGGGTGGCCGTTCATTCATTTGGACCAGACAGTTTGTTGTACAACCACGTCGACGACATGGCCGGTAATGCCGGCTGCGGCACCTTGGTGGTCACTGATCAAGTTGGCAACAACCGCCCGGTGGCCGGTGACTGCGACGCCGGTGCCTACGAATACAATCTGGCCAACGATGTGATCTGGGCCTTTGATTTCGACTGATGCCCTGCCCTTATGGACTCATGTCATGGGCGAAGATCAAGTCATTGACCACATTCACCTGGACGGTGGCCGGGCTGTAATTGCCCTGATCGTCGGTCACCCAATAGCGGAATTGATCGGTACCCACATAATCATAATCTGACACATATTCTACGCGACCGTTTTCCCGCAGGTAAACGTGCCCATGGCCCGGTTGAAAAATGCCATCAATGCGCATGGCATCGGCCTCAGGGTCCTGGTCGTTGTGCAACAAATCAATCAACACCGGACGGGCGGTGCTGGCAGTGGCCCAATCATCTGTTGGCACCGGTGGCAAGCTGCTCAAATCGATCATGCCGGCTTGAAACGCATCACGCCAAGCATGAAACTGATTGCCCAAAATGGCGTCGACATCGGGACCCAGCAAGGTTTTCAGACCCAATTTGTGCACCGTGCCGGTGGCCCGTTCGGTGAAAAATTCCTCGACCACCACATAAGGTGTGCCACCGGCGGTGCGGCGATAGCCGTCTTGTTCGGTGGTGCCAATCATGTCCATCACCGGCACCCCCACATCATCGGTACCAGCCGGAACCGGGGTGGCTCCGATGTGATCGGTTTTGCTGCCCACCCAAGGCAAACCAGAGCCGGCACTGGTGGCTGGAGACAGGAATTCATACACCCCACCATTGATGTTCACATCGAACTGACCAGGCACCAAATCCGCTGCCATTAACACTTGATCCAGTGACGGATCATAGAACTCCATTGGCAGGGGCACTTGATCGAACGTCACATCAATCAATACGTATTGATTGGCCTCAGGCGGGGTCGGGCTGGTGTAATCTTTGCTGAGGATCACGCCCACTGGCATGTCCTGGATGTGCGCGCCATTGATCACCATGTCGCTGGTGTTGGTGCCAAACTCGATGCCAAAAGCGGCGCTGCTGAAGGGCTCAGGGGTTTTGCCAATGACGTCAAAATTTTCCAACAAATAATGGGCGGTGTACTCCATCGCCGATCCCGCCCGCACTTCCCAGGCGGTGAAATTTTTGAAATGGCTGTGCACATCGTGTTGTTGGTTGGGGTTGGCCTTCACCACATACAGGCCGACCGTTGAGGCAAAGCTTTCATTGCCATCGAATGACAACACCGGCGCATCATCCACCCCAGTCAGGCCGTTGCGATTCAATGCCTCTGGCAGCATGAAAGCCGATCCTGGAAAGGGCAGCATTCCGGTGCCCCGATGCAAGTAAACAAAACCGTGGTTGACACTGGCGGCGATGTTGTTGATGCTGCGCACCATGCGGCCTTGGAACCAAAAACCGTCGCCGGTGCGCCCCATGTCAAACAACTCACGGTCGTTGCCGTTTTTCGGATTGAAGGCACTGTTGCCCTCGGCTTTGATCGCCAAATTGTCTGTCCAGGTACCGATTTCATTGCCGGTCTCGGCCACAAAACCCGCCCCAAAGGTGTCAAACGACACGTTGTTTTGGAAGGTGGCGTTGCTGTCATGGTGCACATATCCCCACCCGGGCGAACCAAACACCGCATTGCCAATGGCGATCGCCGGTTGTTCTGGATTGGCGATGCCTTTGCGGTGCAAGTGAAAAGCATAACGGCCCCGCACGTTGCTGGTTGGGGTGATGGGATCGAAGTCGGCTGCTTCCAAAGTCAAGAACGATTTGTCGGTGCGGCCCAATTGCCAGAATGACGCATAACGCACATCCACCGGGGCATCCTGCATGAACATCACATGACCACGGCGGTGGGTGGCGGTGCTTTCAGGGTCTTCGGTGGCGAAGGTGACGTTGCGGCTCATGTTGGCCACCGAGGTTTTCAAGTCAGCTCTGGGGGTGAAGTGGTCATGCACCAAGGCCTGGTCCAAAGTGATGGTGGCGCCATTGATGGCGGCGATGGTCACCACTTCATCCTGGGTACCGTGGTAGCGCACCGACTGGATGCTGTTGTCCCATTTCCAGCCTGAATATTTGGTGCCTGCCACCACCAGGGTGTCGCCCACTGACCAATTGTGCGGTGCGGCGGCCAGCACCAACTGGTTGTGTCCCGCCAAGGGATCAACCGCGACTTTCAAATGGGGGGTTTTGTGGGCGCCATGTATCTGCACCGGTCCATTGGCCAACAGACCACGGCCCATCAAAGCGGGGTCTTTGACCACATCCAAATCGCCCAAATCACGAAACAACACCGTCACCGACACGCCCGCATCGACCGGCTGCTGCGCTGTGCCCACCAACAAGCGACCACTGCTTTCAATCAACAAGGTGTCTACCCGCATCTCACTGGATTGGTCGGTGGCAAAACGCAATTGGCCATCGACCCGGACCGCCCGCAGCGGCATGGCATTGATTTGGTCATACAACACCTGCACGCCAGCTGGTATCAGCACCCAAGCCTCGGCCGTTGGCACTTGTCCGCCTGACCAGGTGTTGGGATCGAACCAGGAGCCGTTGTTGACCGCGGTGTGGGTGATGTCTTGGTTGTCAATCAAACCACGCATGGCGGTTTCGTGTTGGTGCTGTTGCGCAATGGCGATCGACCAGCTCATCAGCAACAAACAACACCAGCCCCAATGGGCGCCTTTCATTTTTAATTTCATTGGTTTCACCACAGTACCACATGTTAGACCATCTCAGCCATTGAATATGTGATTGTCATCCCATCATGGCCTGCTGACAAGCCCCGACGGCAAAGATCAGAGAAACATCATGCCGCCATCAGTTTCAGGCTTCGTCAAGTGGCAACAAGCGATCAAACTCTGGTGGTGTGGGCGCTTGCCAGACATGCTGATCAAAAGCCAATTCAGCCGCATGCAAGTACAAAGCCCGTGGCAGCTGTGGCGCCGCGGTGCCATAATGAGCATCGCCCAACACCGGTACGCCCAAGGTTTGGGCGTGGACCCGGATTTGGTGGGTTCTGCCGCTGCGGATCTGGCACCGCACCAGGGTCATTTGAGCATCCCATCTGAGGGGGGTGAACTCGGTGTGGGCGGATTGTCCTGCGGTGCTGGGGATCACGGTTCTGATGCCCTCAACCCGATGTCCGGTATCCAATGATAAGTCAACGGTTTTGGCCGAGTCCAAAACCCCATTAAGGATCGCCAAGTAAGTCTTCTTGACCTGCTGTTGTTGCAAAGCCGCCTGGAATCGGGTCAGCGATTGTCTGGATTTGGTCAACAACAAACAACCACTGGTGTCTTTGTCCAAGCGGTGGGCCAATTGCAATGAGGCCTCATTGGACCACGAGTTGGCCACTTCGATGACCCCAACTGGATGACCCGAGCCAGCATGCACCGGCCAGCCTGCCGGTTTGTTCAGCACCAAATAATTGGCATCTTCATACAGCACCTGCTGTTGCAATGATCGGCGCTGTTGAGCAGACACTGCGGGGGTCGGACGGGCCGCATAGAACACCGGTGGCGGCACCCGAATTTGATCGCCCTCGGCGATGCGGGCATCGGGTTTGACGCGTTTACCATTGATGCGAACCTGACCTTTTCTGATCAATTTATACAGCTCGTTTTTGCGCCACGACTTGGCTTGCTTCAATAAATAATTATCCAGCCGCTGGCCCGCGTCATCAGCGGTCGCACTGTAGATGGGTTTTTTGCCAGATTTGTGGTCCATATTGCGGTGTTTTAACAGATAATCCTGTGCTTCGGAGAAAAAAATGTTAAAATCTCGCGGATCTTGCAGCCTGTGGCTGACAAGAAGATGACACACCGGTCGTGCCAAGGTCCAAGACCCGCACTGACCAACGGTTAGATTTTAAACGGTTTGGTTCCAAGGATAAGACATGCTGGTCATGGTGGAACGCAGAATCATTGGATTGATGAGAAACCACAACTGATTGGAACAAGTCCATTTCAGTGCGGTTGGTGCAAGAGTCACCGACCTGAGAATAACATGAATCAGGTGAGCTTGCTCTCACCCGCGATAAGCGACTGCGAACACCGCGAGTGGTTTCGAAGACACACACTGGGCACAACTCGGTAACGACTGACTTGAGCCACTTCAAAAACCGCGACATCGATCATTCAGCACCACCAGTCCTGGCATTGAACCGGGCTGGCGGGCCATGTTTTATGCTTATTTGGCATCACTGAAACGTTCTTCGTTCCTGCTAAAAAGGAACTCAGATGAAAAGAATGTTAATCAATGCAACGCACACGGATGAAATTCGTGTGGCCATTGCAGATGGACAAAAACTCTACGATTTAGACATCGACTCAGCGGGTCACTACCGCAAAAAAGGCAACATCTACAAAGCCAAAATCACCCGCATTGAACCCTCCCTGGAAGCCTGTTTTGTGAACTACGGTTCCGAAAGACATGGGTTCTTACCATACAAGGAAATCAGCCCCGCTTATTGCAAACAAGCCCCCAAAGGCAAAGCCCGTTTGCCGATCAATGAAGCCCTGAAAGAGGGCGATGAAATCATCGTGCAGGTCAACAAAGAAGAACGCGGCAACAAAGGGGCGGCCTTGAGCACCTACATTTCATTGGCCGGTCGCTACCTGGTTTATATGCCAGGCAACCACCGTGCCGGTGGCATCTCACGGCAAATTCGCGGCGAAAAACGTGCCACCTTACAAGACATCATGCGGCGCCTGGAGATCCCCAAAAACGATGGGGTGATCATCCGCACAGCAGGCTTGGGCCGCACCTTCGAAGAACTGCACTGGGATTTCAACTATCTGAAACAAGTTTGGGAAGCGATCCAAACCACTGCCAGTCAGAAGAAAGGACCGTTTTTCATTTATCAGGAAAGTGACCTGTTCATCCGTGCCTTGCGTGACTACCTGCAACCTGACATTGGTGAGATTCTGATTGATGACCGAGAGTCTTATGAAAAGGCTCGTGAATTCATGCAGCAGGTGATGCCGCACAATTTGAAAAAGTTGTCCTATTACAATGACAACACCCCACTGTTTTCCCGCTACCAAATTGAACGCCAAATTCAATCGGCCTTTGAACGGGAAGTGAAGCTGCCCTCCGGTGGTGCCCTGGTAATCGACCAAACCGAAGCCTTGTTGTCAATTGACATCAACTCGGCCAAAGCCACCAAAGGCATCGATGTCGAGACCACCGCCCTACACACCAACCTGGAAGCCGCCGATGAAATTGCCCGCCAATTGAAAATCCGTGACTTGGGTGGCTTGGTGGTGATTGATTTCATCGACATGCGCAACAACAAAAACCAGCGCGAAGTGGAAAACCGCATGCGAGATGCGGCCGAATCCGACCGCGCTCGGGTCCAAATCGGCAAGATTTCAAAATTCGGTTTGTTGGAAATGTCGCGACAACGACTGCGCTCATCCATTTCTGATTCCAGTCAGGTGACCTGCCCGACTTGTGGCGGCCATGGCTTCATCCGTTCCATGGATTCGCTGGTCATCTCAATCATTCGCTTGACCGAAGAAGAAATGATCAAACCCAAAACTGGTCGCGTGGTGATCCAGGCACCGGTGGAAACCACCAACAAAATCCTCAACGAAAAGCGCACCGAACTGTCCGACATGGAAGCCCGACACGGGGTCCAGGTCAATGTCATCTCCAATGACAACCTGAGCTTCCCTGATTTCCATGTGCAAAGATTGAACACCAATGAATCGCACATCAGCATCGATAAAATTGAATTGGTCAAACCGGAAGATTGCCACAAACCCGTGGCCTTGGATCCACCGGCGCCGACCAAAGAATCACCGGCCTTGCGCATGGTCAAACCCGATGTACAAGCACCCAAACGGTCATTGAGCCTGGCCATCTCGTCTTGGTTCAAATCTTTGTTTGCGAAAAACAATGGCAACCAAACCAAAAATAAACGCCCAGCCAACAACAAGCAACGCAAAAAACCCGCACACAACAATAACCAGCGGGGACAAAAGCCAGGCCAAAAACCGGCCAACAACCAAAACCACAAACAACAAGGCGCCAAACAAGGCCAAAGAGGCCAGGCACAAAAGCCCAACCAAAAGCAAGGCAAGCAAGCCAATCAACAACAAAAACAGGGTCAACAGAAGCAAAAGCAGAACCAAAAGGCCAATCAAAATCAAGCAGGCAAAGGACCCAAAGGCGGCAACCAACAACAGCCGAACAAAGGTCAAAAAAACCAGCAGTCACAGCAAGCCAAGGGCAAGCAGTCCGCTGACCAACAGCAGCCGAAACAAAAACAGGCGACCAACAAGCCACAAAAAGGACCACAACAAAAGCAACAACCGGCCCAGAAACAGCCGCACAAAGGCCCCAAGCAACAGCCCAACAAAGTCACTGCTGAAGCAGACATTGACGCCAATACAGCGAAGAAAATGACCCGGCCATTGGGCAGCGTGGCTGATTTGGCGGCCAAGAAGGATCCCATTGTGCCTTCTGGTGCCATGAAAAACCGCCCCATCGACCAAATTGATGTGGACAGCAAGGTGCAGCAAGCGGCGCAAAGCAAAGACAGCGATCAACAGCCAGCAATCAAATCTGCTGACAAGCAAGTTGTCGCCAAGCAGCCAGCCGATAACAAACCTGCTGAGCAAAAGCCCGTTGATAAGCAGCCAGCTGATCAAAAGCCAGCTGATCAAAAGCCAGCCGATCAAAAGCCAGCCGATCAAAAGCCAGCCGATCAAAAGCCAGCCGATCAAAAGCCAGCCGATCAGAAGCCAGTCGACAAGAAGCCAGTCGACAAGAAGCCAGCTGATAAGCAGCCAGCCGACAAGCAGCCAGCCGACAAGCAGCCAGCCGACAAGCAGCCAGCCGACAAGCAGCCAGCCGACAAGCAGCCAGCCGACAAGAAGCCAGCCGACAAGAAGCCAGCCGACAAGCAGCCAGCCGACAAGAAGCCAGCCGACAAGAAGCCAGCCGACAAGCAGCCAGCGGTTGACAACAAGCCCAAAACAGATTCGGCGATCACCGCTCAGATGATCAAACCGGGTTTGTACAAAGCCCAAAAGTCTGACTGACCCTGAGGTCATCACAGACACAAAAAAAGCCTGGTCATGAGCCAGGCTTTTTTGTGGATCTGGTTTTTTGCGGTCAGTTGATGGCAGGTTTGTCCTGACGGTCGTGCAACACCACAATGGTGTGCCCTTTGACGGCCAAATTACCCTGCTCCTGCAAATCTTTCAGCACCCGCCCAGCCATTTCCCGCGAACAGCCCACGATGCGGGACAGTTCCTGGCGTGAGATCTTGATCTGGGTGCCATCGGGATGCGACAGCGCGTTGGGTTCTTTACACAAATCCAACAAGGTCCGCGCGATGCGACCGGTCACGTCCAAGAACGCCAAACGGTGCACTTTGCGTGAAGTTTGCAACAAGCGATGTGTTAATTGGGTGCCTATGGCATACAAGATGTGCTTGGCATCGTCTTTCAAATCGGTTTCAAACAATTGGCCCAAACGCAAGTAACCAATTTCAGCCACTTCGGTTTTTTCTTTCGACTTGACCATCACCTCACGGCGCTCGGTTTTCATGAACAAGCCCATTTCACCAATGAAATCGCCCTTGTTCAAATAAGCCAGCACCAACTCTTTGCCTTCATCGTTTTCATAAGAAATGGTGACCGAGCCACTGACGATGTAATACAAGGTGTTGGCCAAATCACCCGGACGAATGATGGTGGTTTTGTTGGGAAATTTGCGGCGATGACACATCGATAAAAATCGATTCAAAGACTCCACGTTCAGTTTAAAAAAACTGGAGTTTTGAAAGCGTTCGCTTAAATACAATTCATCAAATGTGGCTTCGTTAAATGCGTCAGACATGTTGTTTCCTCTTTTCTGTCTTGCATCACTGAAGCAACAACACCCCGGTGTTGCAAGAACACTACACTTACCCCTTGCTCATGATTCTAACCGTTTTCCTGGCTTATTGGAATACTGCTTCACATTCAATCAGCAGGTTTTCTCGACAAATGTCGCCTTCAGAAATCAGGAACGAATCGATCTGGTGGGCTTGCAAGCGATGAATCACACCATCCACCTGGTCCCGGTCCCGCAAATAAAATCGAAACAAACCCGCACCCAACTTGGTGGTCAAGTCACTTTGGCCCAGCAACGCCTGCACATTGGCCAAGCACTCATTCAATTGGGAGAACAAGTCATCGGGGTGTTGGGTTTGGTGACCAACCACACTGGCCGTGCCGCTGCACAACAGCAAGGAGCCGCATTGCATGGCGCGGGAGAATCGCGGTTGTTTCGGTGAATATTGTTTGGGGTATTGCCAAGCCGATACTTGCCGTTGATTCTCCACCACCTGGCCAGCGTGCTGGCTGAATAAAAAAGTGAACACATTGTGTCCTTGGTGACCGCCGATGGCGGTGGCGGCTGGGTTGGGCTGTTGCAACAAAGCCAGATCCTCCAACACTTGATAACGGGCCACACAGAAAGTTTGGTACCGTTCCTGACCACCTTCAATCTGGTTGATGCGATCAATGAAATTCCAGGTCCGCAGTAAATGCGGGTAACCCAAAGCCGCGGCCTGGGTGTAGGCGTCGCGATACACCGCACTCACCTCATCGGCCAAAGCCAAGGCCGTGCCTTGGTAGCTGATGACCAGGTGTTCCTGGCTCTGACACACTTGCATGGTGGCTTGGTTGCCCGTGGCCAGCACGGTCACAGGACTGCCATCAAACCACTGCTCCTGATAGCCCTCTGATTGGGCCAAAATGGCCAGCGGCACCCGTTGCACCCAAGCCTCATCTTGCCCCGCCGATGACGGTGGGTAAACCAACAGCGGATCGGCCTGTGGCTGGCTGCTGACTTGCAATGAATGGCTGGCTTGTTTGGGGCTCATGTCTGACAATGGGTGCTTGTTTTGGCGGCGCTTTCGCTTGTCTGTATTTCGGGGCTGCCATTATCGTCAATTCACCCCCATTTAACAATGGCGACTGGAAAATATTCAGCACATGTTGGACAATTTCACCCGCGAAGCTTTATCATTCATTTAAAATACGCAACTCGTTCAAACAAGCAAACCCATGGCATTACATTTACACAACAGCCTCACCGGCGAGAAAGAATTGTTCACCCCGATCGACCCCAATCGCGTGACCATGTATTTGTGTGGCCCGACGGTGTATAACTACGCCCACATCGGCAACGCCCGCCCGGCTGTGGTGTTTGATGTACTGAATCGCTTGCTGCGCCACCACTATCCGCATGTGGTGTTCGCCCGCAACATCACCGACATCGACGACAAAATCAACAATTCGGCCAAAGCAACCGGCCGTTCGATCAAAGACATCTCAGCAGAATATGCCCAGGCCTACAACGAAGACCTCAAACAATTGGGCGTGTTGATGCCGGATGTGGAACCCTATGCCACCGATCACGTGGCCGAGATGATCACCATGATCGAAACCTTGATCGAAAAAGGCCATGCCTATGCCGCCGACGGCCATGTGTTGTTCGATGTCACCACCTATGACCGTTATGGCGAATTGTCCAAGCGCTCGCTGGAGGACATGTTGGCTGGTGCCCGCGTGGAAGTGGCCAGCTACAAACGCAATCCTGGAGATTTTGTGCTGTGGAAGCCCTCTGATGCCACTTTGCCCGGTTGGGACAGCCCTTGGGGCCGTGGTCGACCCGGTTGGCACATCGAATGTTCGGCCATGGCCGCCAAACATTTGGCCGACACCATCGACATCCATTGTGGCGGCAAGGACCTGATCTTTCCGCACCATGAGAACGAAGTGGCACAAAGCTGTTGTGCCAATGACACCCACAACTTTGCCAACTACTGGGTGCACAATGGCTTCATCACCATGAGCGATCAGAAAATGTCCAAATCCTTGGGCAACATCCAACTGATCCGCGAAGTGTTGGCCGAAATCAAAGGCGAAGTGGCCCGCTGGGTGTTGCTCAGTGCGCATTACCGCCAATCGGTCAACTGGACCCCAGACACCGTGGCCCAGGCCGAAAAAACCATCGACCGCATCTACCGCACCTTGTCAGATGTAAAACACCTTGCCGTGGATGATGCCGTGGGCATCGATACCGAGTTGCTGGCCGCGTTGGACGATGATTTGAACACCCCCATTGCGTTTGCTCGAATCAACCAGCTGGCCAAAACCCTGGCCAATGCCAAGGATGCCGCTACGCAATCGCGGCTCAAATCCACCTTGCTGCACAGCAGCGCCTTGTTGGGCGTGCTGCAAACCGATCCGACGGTCTGGTTCGCCGACAAACAAGCCGGTGGTGAAGACATCAAATCTCAGGTTGAACAACTGATCCAAGACCGTGACCAGGCCCGCGCCGAGAAAAACTGGGCCCGCTCCGATGAAATCCGCGATCAACTGGACACCATGGGCGTGGTGTTGGAAGATTCACCCGAAGGCACCCGCTGGAGCATGAAATGAATTACGAGATGAACAAACAGTTGGGTCCGGAACAACTGGAAATCGTTGACACTTTTGACATGTTTGATGATTGGCTGGAAAAGTACCAGTACATCATTGACCTGGGCAAACAACTGGAACCCATGGATGAATCACTGAAAATTGACGCCAACATCCTGCACGGCTGCCAGTCACAGGTGTGGTTGGTACACGAATTCAAAGACGGCAAACTGCACTTCCAAGCCAACTCCGATGCCGCCATCGTCTCAGGCTTGATCCACCTGGTGATGACCATCTACTCTGGACAAACCCCAGCCACCATCATCAAAACCGAACCCGATTTCATCGAACTGATCGGCCTCTCCTCCCACCTGTCTTCCACCCGCTCCAACGGCCTCAATGCCATGATCGAAAAAATCCAGGCCACGGCCCGGCGGGCGTATGTTTGAGACAAGCCGCATTGAACGACTGACGAAAGCGAGTAAGCAGGTCTCTATACTTTATTCTTGAGAAGGCTTACGCAGTACTTCAACCATGCTCCCGTCACAACCTTTGATTTTCAAACCATTGATAAACACATAAGGCTCATCTTCATTAAATTCGTTGTGTTGGCGAACATATGAAACCTCAGGAACCAACGGTTCTTCAGTCACCCACTCCCTTCGAAGTGTGGCAGATTGACTGCAATAATGAATGTAGTCATGATGAAGGTTGGCTCTGAGCAGTTCCCCGGTTGATCTGACTATAAAAAAGGCAAAGTCAGTCAGTCCACTGTTCGACACACCCAATAAAAACTTACCTTCACCAAACGCAACGATTTGATCAAATGTCAGACCCTTCAGAACCGCTTCTTGATTTCCATCATGCAAAATAATGACTGAATAATCGGGATACTGGTTATTTTCTGTGGCATCCACCACCCTGATCACCTCGGTTTGTCCGAAGGTAAATGAGTCTTGCTGTTTTTGTTGCTCGAAGTACCAAGAATCCGCAAATACAAAGCCCCATACAAAGGGCATGAATATCAGTGTGACCAGCATTTTCATCATCAATCCCAGTATCTTTTTTCATTGAATTTATTGGGGGATGGATGAAATTTCAATATTTGGTACAAGCAGCCGGGATTCAAATTCTCATATGTATCAATCACAATGGATCCCGGATCAAGTCCGGGATGACGGGACATGACTATTCTTGAAATCTTTAATATTCGTCATCCTCGGGCTTGGCTTACATGGATGTAAGTCCTAGAATCGAGACGGGATCGGAGATCTTGACCCGGGGATCCATTTTAGTTCGAAGCTGTTAAACAAAATCCTCAAAGAGGTCTTGCCAACTGGGATTGAAATTTTCGATCAATTCCAGCTTCCATACCCGCTGCCATTTTTTCAATTGCTTTTCCCGCTTGATGGCTTCATACATGTCGCCATGCAATTCATAATAAACCAATCGGTGGGTTTGGTATTTATTTGAAAAACCCTTCACCACATCCGTGCGCTGTTGGTAAACGAGTTGGATCAAGTCACTGGTGACGCCGATGTAAAGGGTTCCTCGTTCTTTGTTCGTTAAAATGTAAACTGCTGGTGTTTTCATCCTTTGGGCTAAATCACAATGGATCCCCGGGGCAAGCCCGAGGATGACGGTAGATGGATGGTAAACAAATCATGAGATCAAGCTCAATGGACAGGCAGTCCATTTATTCTGATTCTGCTGACATGCAATTCTCTTCGTCATGGCTAACCACTTATCGGTGTGAAACGATGACCTTTGGATCGGCGGCGGCCCGCCGGCAAAGGCACATCTGAATCAATTGGCCAACGAGCCGCCGGCGGTCTAAGCATTCATTGGAACCACAAAAAAGGGCACCTGAGTGCCCTTTTGATTCTCCTAACGTTTGATCTCATCACTGGAATTCGATGCGCCAGGAATCGATGTTATCGGTGCTTTGAGTGCTGTTTCTATGGCACTGAATGGACGTGTTTAAGTACCGCGCACACTGGACATTTAGGGGGTGGTGGGCTGGCTTGCGTGAGACTGCTTGAGCACAATCACATGATGAAACTCAGGTATGGAGTTAGGCAAGGAACTTCGATGAACTGAAGGGGAAATCAAGTTGCACCATGATCCTTGCCGTAACTACCAACCAAACTTCATTCACCGATCAAAGTCTGACAAAACACATCGGGGACACTCCGCTCCAGTTCGAAAGAACCAGACGGTCCGCCAATAATTTCGTAGCTGAACTCGGCCGAGGAACATGTGGTGAATTTCAGCATTGCCGTGCCGATGGCCTGGGTGTCTGTGACACTGATTTCATTGAATTGGCCGCCAGTGGTGTTGAAGATTTCAGCATTGATCATGTCATCATCAATCCCGCCTTGAAGGGTCAACCACCGCAATTCACCCGGTATCTGATCATCATAGGTGAACCAGGCCGCAAAGAACGAATTGATGTCGGTTTTGATGTCAACCATGAGCCCTTGACTGGCAATATCAAGGTTGTGCCAAGCGCCGGTCATGCCATCGTTTGGCTCGATACCAGGTTCTACCTCAACAGGTTCTGGTAATTCAATCACCCTTATCACATTGGGAGAAATTTCATCGTTGGTACCAATGGTCAAAGAATCGTTCACATACAGCAAAGCACCATCTGGGCTCAAATCAATGCCATTGGGCAATGAGAAACTTGCCTCAAGGGCCTCACCGTCGGCATTGCCCTGCTCGCCTGATCCTGCTATCACAGTCAACTCGCCTTGCAGCGACAATGAAAACACTTGATGGGTGGCATTGCTGACCAAATACAACTGACCATTGCCAAAAGTGATGTGGCCGTTGCCACCTGCGGGTTTGCTTGAACTGCCTGGCGTCCTGGCAAAAAAGGTGGCGCTTCCGTCTGGCGTGATTTTGGTGATGATGCCATTGGAAAAATTGACGGCATAGAGGTTGTCGGCATCATCGATGGTCAAACCATTGGGACAAGCGAACAGCGACGAGGCTGAGAACACAGAAACGGCCCCATTGGGCGTGACTTTTGAAATCGAATTGTTACCGCAATTATTCACGAACAGATCGCCATTGGAGTCAAAGGCCAAGCCGATGGGCACAGCGATGCCGCCATTTCGCGCATAGGGTGTGCGGTTGCCATTGGCGTCAATGCGATCAACCCCCAACACACCGCCATTGGATTGATACAGCGCCCCATCAGGCCCAAAAGTGTTGCCAGTGGCACTGGCAAAGCCGGTGGCAAAAACCGAGACGTCTCCAGTGGGTGTCACCCGCAACACATTGGCCCCATTGGCTTGGTTCAGTCGAACGCCGTAATCAGCCACAAAAATATCTCCATTGGGCGCCACAGCGATGTCACCGCTGGCTTGAATGGTTGGTGTTAAGGTACTGACTTGCCTGGCCTTCAAGGAAAAACTGGCAAAAGCACACAAACCAATCATGGCCACCGTGTTTAAAATCAACTTCATAACGTCACCTCCATCAATGGTTGGTCAAAGACAATGGCGTCAGGGAAATGAACTTGGATGTTGTTCAAATCCGACTGGTTGCCAGCCCTGATATGCGATGCGATGATCAAGGCGTCGGGAAAAAACTCGGCCACCAACGCCGCATTGGCTTGACTCACCAATGTATTGAACATGGGTAATATGATCGCATCCACAGGACCTTCAAATGCGTCAACAATGGCTTGAAAGTTATCCGCTGCATAATCCACATCACCCATATGTATGATCCGCTTTCCTGCCATTTCCACCACATAGACGTTGTTTTCGATCCCAGAAAAATCAAACCCAAACTGATTGAAATGCCGGGTTTCGATGGTGGTGATTTTGATGCCACCCAGTTGTCTGGAACTGGACTCAAACCGATTCAGGCTGGTGCCGTCCACTTGGCTGCCCAGTGCCGTGAAAAAAGACCTTGTGTCTTCCGGCACGAACAAAGTACTGGCACTGTTCTGATTGATGAAGTCAGCCACTGGAGCGATGTTGAAATGATCTGAGTGCTGGTGAGAAATGGTGACGGCCACCACCTGATCGAATGGCTCATTCATGTCTCTGATGGTGTTTTGGGTCGACACCGGCACATTGATCCAGGGGTTCGAATAATTTCCAATCCCATCCAAAACAACCGATTCATTGCCGTCAGTGACCAGCACCCCTTCGTTACCCAAATACAGCACTTTGACTTCGGTGATGGGTTGCGATGCCACAAAAGGTTGGCAGAAACTGTCAGGAGTCAATCGGCTCAACTGCATGACTCCGGACTGTTCTGCCCCATTGGGCAGTCTGAAACTGTAGCTCATTGAACCATTGAAACAGTCACTGAATGACAGTTGTGCGGTACCCACTTCGGATAACCCAGTTGCCACTGAACTGGCAAACAAACCATCGGATGAGAGTCCCACTGTTAAATCAGCGCTGACCCCATCATAAGGGCCATAAACAGTGAGCCAAAATTGCTCCTCTGCCCCCACTGACTTCGAGGCGCTTGCTGGCTCTGGATCATAGGTGAACCAAGCAGCAAACACAAAACCCAAATCATCATTGATGTCGAATAAAAATCCTTGCGAGTCGGCACCCAACACCCCCCAAGCACCAGCAAGACCCGGGTTAATGGGGATCTGGTTTTCCGCATCAAGCGAGAATAGATTGGCTGCTGTGCGGCTGGCGGGGTCACCCTTAAATTCTGGACCAAAGCCAGTTGCATGGGCAGCACCCAGCAACAATAAGAACATTAAGATCACGGTATTTTTTGACATATTCATCTGACATGATTGTTGATTAATGAGATCTCGATTATGTCGTTCGAACCTGACTTTTGGGTGTGCTTTTCAATTGAAAAATGTGGCAAAAACATCTTTGTTTTGTGGAGATTTTGATGTGAGTCTCGTTAATCTACCGCCTCAATGGTCAGTTTGACAGTCACTTACAAGGCTTTCTGCTGTCAGGTACTGGCCGAACACAAAGACCGCCTAAGGCTCCACCTTGGCATCACCGCAATTTTGGCCGAAAAAAAACTATAATAGGCATGAATGTGCGTTGCCAATCTCTTTGAGTGGCCTGTTTTTTTATGCCATTTTTAGCATGACCATGGGTGAATCAATTCAATGAATACCGAACGAAACAAAGCTGATGCTTGGCACTCAAATCAATTCAGTTTTTGCCCCAGCTTGGGCAGTATATTCAGAGATGGAGAATTTGTTCACATCAGCCCAAAAGCTTCAGCGGTGCTGGCCTTGTTGTGTGAAAACAGTCCCAGAATAGTCAGCAAATTTGAGATTCTCGATGCCGTTTGGCCCAATCAAGAAATCCTTGATACGGCAGTGGCAGACATCATCAGAACCATCAGAGCTGCTTTGAAAGAACAACAAAAAGGCGATCTGATGGTGACAGTCCCCAAACAGGGATACAAAATCAATGTCAAATTATCACCCATTGACATTGCTGGATTCGAAAAACTCGGTGAGGCCGAAAACCAACAAAAAACAACAACAAGACACCCTTTGCGCATTGTGGCAATGACCTCATTAACCCTGGTTTTGTTGGGTTTGTTGGTCTACTCAAAATCCAACCATGAAACGGTCATTTTTGATTCATCTTTTGCTTCAGAGCTGTCCAGAGCGAAAACCTTATATGAACAATACACCCGAATCAGTAACAGGGATGCCATTGACATCTTAGAGAAGTTGTTGGAAACAGAGCCCCATGACCCACAATTAATGAGTTTGCTGTCCGATGCCTATTCACAACAGGTGGATCGTTTCAATGACTTCAGCAAGGACTGGGTGGAAATGGCCTTGGATTTGTCAAACCAAAACATTGCCATCAACCCAAACGTTGCCGAGGCCTGGAAGTCTCTGGGTTTGGCTTACGCGGTGAATGGCCAATTGGATGACGCCAAATCGGCATACCTCAAAGCCATTCAACTCAACCCCAATTATTACACTGCCATCCTCAATCGTGCTTACATTGAAACCATCCAAGGCAATTTTTCTGCGGCATTGGCCATCTATAAAGAACAATTGGATGTCGATCAATCCAACCCATACATCTATTTACACATTGCCAATTGTTACCGTGATTTGGGTTTTTATGGGGTGGCCAATGAGTGGTATGAAATTGGCATGGACTTGAAACCCAGTCAAGTCATCGATAAGTTGGACTATTACATGAATCATGTGTATCTGGGCAAATTTGACTTGATTGCAACAGAATTGAATCAAAGTCAATTTTCAGAATCTGAGATCTTACCCTACAAACAATTGTTTCATTTGCTGAAACTGGCTGCTGAAAACGACCCAATCGCCACACAAGAGTTCTACCAATCCATCACTTTGGCAGACTATCAAAACAATGTTTTTTTGCATGAGTTGATCAACCTCTTTCTGCCCAATATGAAAGAAACCTCAGAATATGAAGCCTTACTGCAACTGGTTTTCAGATTCAAAGCGCGGTATTTAAGCAGGATTGAATCAGGTCACCATGTGCCTTTGTATTACATCAATTTAGCCATCATCGAGTACCACACAGGTCAAGAAGAACAAGCCATACAATGGTTTGATCAAGCCATTGATTTGGGGTTCAGGAAACTGGATTACTTGTTATTAATAAAGCCTTTTGGCGCTGACCCCAGTAAAGAAATCAAGACCAGATATCAGCGCATTGAGAAACTCTTGAAGAAAGAAAAGGAACAAGCCATCCGCATCGGCATTGGCTTTGCCTAAGCTGGTTTGTAACGCCCACCTGGTCTGTGCTCACCATCAAGCTTGTAAAAGTAGATGTGCGCCTGTTGTGCATTGGCACAAATCACAGCCTGGTTTCATTCACAAGGCTTGCCAACGATTTTTTGAATGGGAATTGAACCCGATAAGTTTTCTGCGAAGATGTCGTATTTGACCAAGCCAAAATTACAATCGTAGAACTCGATTTCAATGGTTCCATAGGAAGCGGGCTCTGAAACCTCCACCTGATTGGCCTGATCAAAAAAGCCACTTTTGACGTTTAAAATATCCAACCTGGCTTTGTTTCCTGAAAAATCACCACTGGCTGCCAACCACCTTTGGTCCGTATGACCAACTGTGTTGTTGATCGCTGCCGATGATCCGGTTTGTTTGGATTGAAAAGTGAACCAAGTCATGAAAAACAAGTGCGACACTTCAATGTTAAATCCTCGACCACCGGAAATGGGGTTGAACCAATTGCCATTGATGGCATCGGTGATGATGAAATCATTGTTTGGTTTGTCATAATCAACCACATGCACTTTGAAGTAATCGATGTACCCTTCTTCATCGATCGCGGCAATGCTGAAATTTAAATTGCGGTATTGCTGGCTTGAGACCGGGGGAACAGTCAGTACTTGTCCGTTCAATTTGAATTCAGATGGGGCGCCTATGAGTTGATACCTCAGGTTTCCACTCAGCCCCAATTCAACCAACTGATGGGTTTGTGCCGCACCATTGATGACGAAAGATTTACCAGACACGGGGTAAAACCGGGGTGCATATTGGGTGGTTTCTTGCACCACAAAATGTTGCTGATATTGGCTGCCTTGGTCATTTTCAATCAGCAGTGTCCAAACACCTTTGGCCGCCTCCTCATTGACCATGAATGGCACAGCGTCCACATACCACCCATATCGACGCTTGGTGCTCAAGGTGTAATTGCTGGTGTAGAATCTGTCGCCACTTGGATCCAATACAATCATTGTCAACTGATCTCCCACATTGCCTTGGAATTGAGCCCAAATGGCTATCATCGCTTCGTCTGAAGCGATACCAACAGGCTGTATCAATCGTTCTTTCAAAGGCACCAAGGGGCCAAATTGATACACACCCTGGAACCCCATTTCTAAAGTCACTCCGGCATCCAGGACCCGCAAAGGATCATCCGATACATAGTCAATTTGATTTTCCCACAACCCTTCATGGGGATTACAATTGCCGGCAAACGGGTCCACCGCGTCACTGAAGTTCTGAGAATTGTTAACTTGAAAGTGGAGGTGAGGTATGGGTGTATTGCCTGAACTGGCGACATAACCCAATAGTTGGCCTTGCTCAACCCGATCACCCACTTGCACTGTGATGGAGTCTTTGCGCATGTGCCAATACAAAGCATATTGTCCGTCATCATGCCGAATCCAGACACCATTGCCTGTGCCATCGTAAGGTGGCCAAAAATTGCGGTCCGGTTGGTTGCTGGTTGCTGATGTCACGACCCCTGACTGGGCCGCAACCACCCCAACCTCTTGGTCTGAATCCCGAAAGGAGTTGACCGCCATGTCAGTGCCATGATGGCCATCATACCCATGTGTGGTTCCACAACTGTGGTCACGGAAAAAATTGCTTGTTGGGTTTTGATCCATGTAATTTGAAATATAGGTTTTGTTGTGGATTTCATGGTTTAAAGGCCAAACCAAGGGTCCTTGAGCCAAAACAGAACTGGATGCCAAGGCGAAAAAAATGATCATGGGGTTGAGTTTGTTGAACATGTGAGCCTGAAACGTATTAATCACTTCGATCTTACGATCAGTCAGGCAAATTCCTTTGTTGAAAACTTGGAAGAAGGGTGTTGTTTGTGTGTGAATCAGCGGCATAACCACCCAATTTGTAGCCAACTGATTGGTTTTGTGCTCAGAAGTGACCAAAGATTGGAACAAAAAAAGGGCACCTGAGTGCCCTTTTGATCCTTCCTAATGGTTTTCTCATCACTGGAATTCGATGCTCCAGGAATCGATGTAGCCGGTGTCTTGGGCGGCGCGGTCTTTGACCCGGAGGCGCCATTCTCCCGACGCGCTGACGCTGGCCGCGTTGATGGTGGTGGTCTTGCTCAAGTTGTCCGCACTGTCGTTGCTGTTGGTGCGGCTGTGCAAGGTGGCGGTGGCGCCATTGGGCGCAATCAAATCCACTTCCAAGTCACCACGCCAGGTGTGCACAATGGCAAACGACACTTCGACGGTGCCGGCATTGCCCGAACGGTTGACGTTGATCGAACTGGTGATGCCGGTGGCGTTGTTGTCCGGAATGTTGACGTTGCTGGTGTTTTGGAAGAAGTCTTGCTCAGACGACCCGGCGGTGTAACTGCCCACCAAGCTGACGCCCGAGTACGGATCATAGCCATGGATCATCACATGATAGGTACCGGCTTGCACATTGGTGATGTCACAGGTTTCGTTGTTACCGGTCAACCAGGGGCGACAATCACGCACCGACAAGGTCGGCTCGGCCCCATAACGCACATACAGATCGGCATCGCCTGAGCCACCGCTGATGCTGAAACTCAAATCAGTCGCTCCAGCAGGCACTGCCAAAGTGAAACGGCGTTCGCTGCCATCAGCACCGGACAAACCGGTCACGGCCACGCCGTTGGTCAACTCGGTGTCACCCGGTGGGGGTGGATCGGTGTCCAGTGAAGCAATTGCCGCAGCGGCATTGGCATAGCCCGCGCCACAAATCGAGGTGGTGCATTGGTGGTCTGACACATTGGCGAATGAGTCGGCCGTGTCTTTGATCACCTGTTCCACTTCGGCTGGGGTCAGGGTGCCATCAACCGATTTGATCAAGGCGGCCAAACCGGCCACATGGGGGGCGGCCATCGAGGTGCCCTGTGACCAATCATAGCTGTTGCTGCCAGGACTGGTGGTGCCCGTATTATAGGTCGACAGGATCATGTCGGTGGTGCGCACGGTGCCACCACGACAGTCACTGGCTGAAGTGGGCGCCGCATCGGTGATGGGGTCACACAAATCGCCGCCGGGCGCGGTGATGTCAATCGCCGAACCAAAGTTGGAATAATACGCCCGAGAACCATCGCGGGCTCCGGCCGCCACCGAAATCACATTGGCACAGTTGCCCGGTGGGTAACCGTCACTGGAATTGTCGTTACCCGCGGCCACCACCACGGTGGCCCCGGCACTGACCGCGGCATTGATGGCACTGGCATAGGTGCTGGAGCACGGTGATGGCACCGTTGAACCCAAACTCATGTTGATCACATCGGCTGGGTTGGGGTTGTTGGGCACGCCGCTGACTGACAGACCGGCCGCCCAGCGCACGCCATCGGCGATGTCAGACAGCGAACCACCACAGGTTCCCAACACCCGCACGGGCACCAGGTTGACATTCCAAGCCACACCGGCGACCCCACTGTTGTTGTCCGAAACCGCAGCCACGGTACCAGCCACGTGTGTCCCATGCCAAGATGAATCCTGGGCGGGATTGTCACCACATTGGTTTTCGGTGACCCAATCACCCGGGTCCTGGGCGTTGCTGTCACGGCCATTGCCATCATTGGCCACCGAAGTGGACGAAATCATGTCGTATTCTCCAACCACATTACCGACCAAGTCAGGATGCGGGCGATAGCCGGTGTCCAACACCGCCACAGTGACCGCGGTCGAACCGGTGGTTTCGTCCCAAGCACCAGGCAATTTCATGCCACCGACCGAATTGGAATAGTGCCACTGTTCGTTGTAGCGCGAATCATTGGGGGTGCGGTAAGCGACCATCCAAGCATCGATTTCGGCGTATTCCACATCGTCGCGTTGGCTGATCTCATCCACCACCTTTTGTAAATCAGCCGTGGTGGCTTGTTGTTTCAAGTGCACCGTTAACACCTCGGCATCACCCGACATCATGCGTTTGAACGACAGGGGCACGCCCAGCGCTTTACTCAGTTGTGCGGTTTTGTTTGTGGCCTCCGCTGCTGAGGCTGATTTTTCACTGGCTTTGTACTTAACAATGATGTTGCTAGCCAGGGGATGGGCCTCCGCGCCAAAAGCATGCAACGTGCTGCCTTGCACCGTCATCGGCGTCAGACTTGGGTGTGATAAATAATCAGGGTCATCCTGAGCCATGAGTTGGGTGCTGATTGCCGCACACAAGGAAAGCAGGACCGGTTTGGTCACCTGTTGTTTTTGAAACATGATGAAATGTACTCCTCTTTTTTTGGTTGTAATTATGCATCGGATTGTAGGCCAAGCAGGGCCTGCTTTAATCCGAGCAACCATGCTGTCATGTCAATCCCGTTAAAAATGTGAAGGAATTCACAAGATATTCAATCCAATGACTACTTTGGCTTTGAACGATTGATTTTTTGAATCACACCAGGATTTGATGGCGTCCACCATCGGCCGCATCCGCTGCAGTCGCTGTTTGATATATAATCTGCGACATGACATACATCATGACCGGAATCGAAGGATTCGAACTCACCAAGCAAGACCTGCACAACCTCAACCACCCACTGACTTGTGGGGTGATCCTGTTCAAGCGCAATTTCCACAGTCACCCGCAACTGACGGCATTGATCCGCCAGATCCGTGCGTTGAAAGGCCAACAGTTCCTGCTGGCGGTGGATCAAGAAGGGGGACGGGTGGTCCGTTTTGGCTTGCCCTTCACGCAACTGCCGCCCTTGGGTTTGCTGGGCAAAACCTATGCCCAGGACCGTGACTGGGCCAAAACCCTGACCCACCTGCATGCCTGGTTGATGGCCAGCGAATTGCTCAGCGTCGGGGTGGACTTGAGTTTTGCCCCGGTGCTGGATCTGGACAACGGCAGCGATGTGATTGGGGATCGTGCGTTTGCCACCGAACCCGATCTGGTCACTGAGCTGGGTGGCATCTATTGTGCGGGCATGCAAGCTGCGGGCATGAAAACCACCGCCAAACACTACCCGGGTCATGGCACCGTCAAAGCCGATTCGCATTTTGCATTGCCGCAGGATGACCGCCCCCGTGAAGCGCTGTTTGAACACGACATGCTGCCGTTCAGTCGCCTGATTCCGACTGGCTGCATCGATGCCATGATGTTGTCGCATGTGATTTACAACCAGGTGTGTGAATTGCCGGCTGGTTACTCAGCCGTGTGGCAACAACAGATTTTGCGTCAGCAACAACAGTTCAAGGGGGTTTCGATCAGCGATGATTTGGGCATGAAAGCCGCCGAATGCGTGGGCGACATTCACCAAAGGTACCAGGCTTGTGTCTCCGCCGACATCGACTTGACCTTGGTTTGCGAAGCAGAATTGTGCACCGAATTGTATTCAAACAATCGTTTGAAATATTTGCCCAACAACAAGCAAAAATTGCTTAAAATAATGCGCTTACAAGGCCACTCCACCTTGGACACCGGGCGTCCCTTTTGGGAACAAATGCGTTGGCAACAAGCCCGCAAAGCCTTGGTGACCTTATTGGCCCAGATTTCGGCAACACACAAAACACAGACATAAACCGACCCATGACAAACCAGCACTACCCGCACCTTTTCCAACCCCTGAAAGTGGGCAACAAAACCATCAACAACCGCGTGTTGATGGGCTCCATGCACACCGGCCTGGAAGACCGGCCGAAAAACTACCCCAAACTGGCCGAGTATTTCAAACAACGGGCTGCTGGTGAAGCCGGCATCATCGTCACCGGCGGCATCGCCCCCAACATCGCCGGCTGGGTTGGCCCGTTTTCTGGTTTTTTGAAATATGGTTTTCAGGTCAAACGACACCGCTTGGTGACCGAAGCAGTCCACAGCGTGGGTGGTTTGATCTGCATGCAGATTTTGCACTCCGGACGCTATGGCTACCACCCGTTCAATGTGTCGGCCACCGACAAACAATCACCCATCACCCCATTCAAACCGAAAAAACTGAGCGACAAAAAAATCCACAAACAGATCAAGGATTTCGTCAATTGCGCACGCTTGGCACAAAAAGCCCACTACGATGGCGTGGAGATCATGGGTTCTGAAGGTTACCTGATCAACCAGTTCATTTCACCGCGCACCAATGACCGCGATGACGACTGGGGTGGCTCATATGAAAACCGCACCCGCTTTGCCTTGGAGATCGTTAAGCAAACCCGCGCTGCGGTGGGTGAGGACTTCATCATCATTTTTCGCTTGTCGATGTTGGAGCTGGTCAACAACGGTTCTTCCATCGATGAAGTGATTCGTCTCGCCCAAGATTTGGAGCAAGCCGGGGTCAGCATCATCAACACCGGCATCGGCTGGCACGAAGCCCGGGTGCCGACCATCGCCACCATGGTGCCCCGTGCCGGTTTTGCCTGGGTCACCGAGTTGATCAAACAAGCCGTCAGCGTGCCGCTGGTGACCACCAACCGCATCAACCACCCACAAGTGGCCGAGGACATCATTGCTTCCGGCAAAGCCGACATGGTATCCATGGCGCGCCCTTTCTTGGCCGATCCTGAGCTGGTGAAAAAGTCCCGCTTAGGCCAAGCACAAGACATCAACATCTGCATTGGCTGTAACCAAGCCTGCCTGGATCATGTGTTCAAAAACCAAATGGCCAGTTGTCTGGTCAACCCGGCCGCATGCCACGAGACCGAATTCGAAAAACAACCCACCCAAAAATCCAAAAACATTGCCGTGGTGGGCGCCGGTATGGCCGGTTTGTCTTGTGCCACCACCTTGGCTGAACGTGGTCACCAAGTGACCTTGTTTGAAGCATCTGACAAAATCGGCGGCCAATTCAATCTGGCCGCAGCCATTCCCGGCAAAGAAGAATTCGTCCACACCATCAACTACTTCAGTCATTTGTTGGACAAGCATGGCGTGACCTTGAAGTTGAACCACCCCGCCACCGCAAGCGATCTGGACGGTTTTGATGAGGTGGTGATCGCTTCGGGCGTGGTGCCACGGGTGCCAGGCATCGAAGGCATCGACCATGACAAAGTCATTTTATATCACGACCTGCTCAGCGGCCGCAAAAAGGCCGGTCATAAAGTGGCGGTCATTGGGGCCGGTGGCATCGGATTTGATGTGTCCGAGTACCTGTCGGTTGAAAACCCGGATCAAGCGCAAACCATTGATGAATTTTGTGCCGAATGGGGCATCGACCAATCGATCCAAGCCCCGGGCGGCTTGGTCAAGGCCCACGATGAAAAATCAGCCCGTGAAATCACCATGTTGCAACGCAAAACCAGCAAACCCGGCAAAGGCCTGGGCAAGACCACCGGCTGGATCCATCGACTGAGCTTGAAAAAGAAGGGGATCAAAACCCTCACTGGTGTTCAATACCACAAAATCGATGACCAAGGCTTGCACATCACCGTCAAAGAACAGCCCCAGGTGCTTGACGTGGATCACGTGGTCATCTGTGCCGGTCAGTTGTCGAACAAAGACCTGTACCAAACCGACGACCATTTTCACATCATCGGCGGTGCCGATGTGGCCGCCGAATTGGACGCCAAGCGTGCCATCAAACAAGGCACCGAATTGGGCTTGAAACTTTAACCCATGGTTGGGTGGACTCCGCCCACCACAATGAAATCGTGCAGCCATACCTTGTCAATGATGGGCCAATCCCATCTCTGGATTGCCATCCTTTTTTGGGCTCTTCATCCTGTGCTCAAGCCCAAGATCAACCCATTGTGATGGGCGAAACCCAAGCCCCCATCGGCTTTGTGCTACAATAATCACACGAGAACAAAGGTGTGTACTGATCAAACAGATTTTTATTACCATTTTGATTGCTGCGGGCTTGTCATTGGGGCAAGCTCAAGTCAATGGCACGGCCAAGATTGAACGGCATGTGATCGCCAATGGCGGAGGCCAGTCTGCTGGTGGCTCTGTGGCCGTGACCGGCACCATCGCACAACCAGCTGCCAATCAACTGAGCACCGCAGGCCCCTATGCTTTACAAGGTGGGTTTTGGTCTGAACACATGATCAGTGACGTGATATTTAAAACTGGCTTCGGGCCATGAAGCGGGGATGAAAATGAAACATGTTATCCGTGGGTTATTCTGTTGGTTGTTGCTGCAACCTGTTCATGCCGATCCAGTCGGCACAGGATTTACCTACCAAGGTCAATTGACCATCAACGGGGCCACCACCACCGGGGTCTACGACTTCAGTTTTGAATTGCATGACGCGGCGCAGTCTGGCCAGTCTTTGGGCCTGGTCATTGTCGAAGACTTGGCTGTCAACAATTCCATTTTCACCACTGAGTTGGATTTTGGCGATGCCCCATTCATGGGCGAACAACTGTGGTTAGAAATTGGGGTGCGAGACGGTGGCAGTGTCGGTGGATTCCAACAAATGCTGCCACGCCAAAAACTCAATGCCTCACCCTACGCCATCCAGTCCCAATTCATTGCTGATGATGCCGTGGGCAGCCTGCAAATTGTCGATGGCAGCATCGGTACAAGCGACATTGCCAACCAAAGCATCACCACCCCGCTGTTGGCAGACAGCGCGGTTGCAGCCAACCAACTGGCCAATGCCGCGGTGGGCACCAGCAAGCTGGAAAATGCCGCCGTGACCACAGTCAAAATAGCCGACGCCGCCATCACCCAAAGCAAATTGGCCGATGATGCAGTGGGCGCCGATCAAGTCATGCCATCCGAAGTGCAGCTGCGGGTTGCCAACACATGTTCGGTCGGCAGCTTCATCCAAAGCATCAACCCAGACGGCAGTGTGGTGTGTGGCTCAGCCGAGCCGCCGGCCGAACCCATGGCTGGCAGTGTGTTGTTGTCACCAACCCAACAACAACAGCTCAACCGCTGGGCCGGTAATGAAAATCAATTGTGGCAACGGTGTTACCAGTTAACGGTTGATGGCGCCAGTTCAGCCACTTTTCATAGCCAGTGTGACAACCGTGGACCGTCGATCTCAATCATGCAAAAGTCCGACGGTCACTTATTTGGGGGTTACACCCAAAATTCCTGGTCAGGCTCCTTCGGATACCGAGGCCATGACCCGGCTTTTCTGTTTGTCTTGAACCCCACCACTGAACGTTTTCCCTCGGGCTATTACTATGATCGCAGCACTTACAGCCACATCAATTACGGCACCACATTTGGCAACGGTCATGACATTTACATCAATACTTCTATGCAACTGGCTTACTGTAACTTCCCCTATACCTATTCATGCGACGGGGTCAGCGGGGCTTCTCCCAACAACGCTTGCTCCCAACGACTGTGTGGCCTCAATGCTGGCGTTACTGTGAATGAAACTTTGACCGAACTGGAAGTGTGGATCATGCAGGAATGACAGCCAACAGGCTGCTGTGGGTGTTAAGATAAGTCTTTTTTGATGACAACACCCATGAACCCAACCACCCTCGACAACTTACCCCTGATCAAAGCCCGTGTACTGGATCGCCTGATCGATCACCTGGACCAGCACAAAGAAGTGCAAAATATCGACCTGATGATCCTGGCCAAATTCTGCCGCAACTGCCTGTCCAAATGGATGGTCGCCGAAGCCGAAGCTTTGGGTGAAACCCTGGGCATTGAAGACGCCCGCCGCAGCGTCTACAAAATGGATTACGCCGAGTGGAAAGCCAAACACCAGACCGAAGCCACCCCCGAACAGCTGGCCCAATTCCAACAATCCCAAAAATAATCAATTCTGCCGATCTCCGAACCGCATAAGGCGTCACCAACCATGATGATGGGCGAAGCCCAACCTACGCTCTGTGGGGTGGGCTTTGCCCACCCCAAATAAGCGCACCGTGCCTGTCGAGTCCCTATCGGTTGTCATCCTGCGGCTTGACCGCAGGATCCAGGCAGGTAATACTTGCAGCCTCTACAGGTCATCTAACAGCCGACATTCAAACCACCTGGATTCTGTGGTCAAGCCACAGAATGACACAGTTTGTGGTAATGAATAATCTGAATAGGATTCTTCATTGGAACCTTTTTCACCGATTGAACACCACCGTTCTGACCCCGTTAATCAGCACCCGGTGTTCGGCATGCCACTTGACCGCGCGGTTCAGCACCATGGCTTCGATGTCACGGCCGATGTTGGTCAACTCTTCGGGTGAATTGGCGTGGGAAACCCGTTCCACCGCCTGCTCAATGATGGGTCCTTCGTCCAGATCAGCGGTGACATAATGGGCGGTGGCGCCAATTTGTTTGACCCCGCGATGGAATGCCTGATGATACGGCCTGGCGCCAACAAAACCCGGTAAAAAGGAGTGATGGATGTTGATGATGCGACCGGCCAGTAGTTCACACAGCCCGGGAGACAAGATTTGCATATAGCGGGCCAGCACCAACAAATCCGCGCCACTGTCTTGATACACCATGAGCAGCTTGGCCTCTTGCTCGGCTTTCTGGTCCTTTTCGATCGGCAGATAATGGTAAGTCAGACCGTACCACTCGGCCATTTTTTCCATGATCCGATGGTTCGACACCACCCCCACCACCTCAATGGGTAAGCTTTGGTTGCGCCAGGCATTGAGCATGGCATTCAAGCAATGCCCCCAGTTGGACACCGCGATCAACACCTTGGGCCGGTGATATCGGTCGTGCATTTGCCAGCGCATGCGCATGCGCTCAGCCACTGGTGCAAAGGCCTGACGGATCGTGCTCAAAGTCTGTTCAGTACCGGCATTCTCCAACACGGTGCGCATGAAAAACAAATTGGTGTGCGGGTCTTCATGCTGCGATGACTCGATGATGTTGAATTGCTGGTCAGCGAAATGGTTGGCCACCGCCGCCACCACGCCAATTTGGTCCGGACAGCTGAGTTTTAAGATGATTTGTTGTTGGGCCATGTGCACGCTTGTTCCATCCTTAAAAGGCGTATATTACAAACCACACCAACATTCATCAATAGCCACCAGAGCTACAATGCAAAAAGAAAGACTCTGGGTACCGGCACCCGTTTTCACTGGGGGCAGGCTCTTCGCCGGTAAATCGTCAAGGATAATGTTGACTTTAACTTCCAAAACCATCATCCTCGGGCTTGGCTTACATGGACCTAAGTCCTTGAATCGAGACAGGATCGGAGATCGTGAACCGTGGATCCACTGGTTAAACATTCAGGAGAACATTGACTTCACATCAATTGAAACTGGAACTTTGGATATTTCACCACACTTGATTATTCGGCACCAAACAACGCGGCTGTTCCTGTGCGTAACTACTGATAAATGAAATCAATGTGGTTGGTGATTTCGGCCGAAATGTGTTGAATCGAAACCCACTCCATATCGAATGGCACGCCCATGGCATGGGCAAAGTCTCCGGCTTTGATGTGGACGTTGCCATCATCAAATCGCACACTCAATTGGCTGATGCTTTCGCCCAACTCGATCATGGACTCAAACCAAACGTCTTCCCCTGACACCACCATCAGGTCTATCGTGGGGCCAGGCTGGGTGCCATATTCTATGGTTAAGTAATGGTCTCGCTTCAGGTCCTTCAAGACCACAGCCAAGCGCGGTTCATCGTCTTCATCGCTGGATTCAATCACCGGTTTGATGGAGAAATCAAGGTTCAACCCAGCCAAATATTTGGCCTCAAAAAAGAACTCTTCATAATTACTGGGAGACAATTTTTGAGCAATGACCGCATCGTATTGCTCAGTCGGTACCGCCTCTGGTGCTTCAAACTGACACCCTGTCAACAACAAGACCCACACCATGAGCATGCCCAACCTCATAACTTCTCCTGCAGCAACTTGGCTTTGATGTGGACAATTTCATGGGTTTCTGAGTCCTCAGTGAAGCGCACCAAATCGGCCAATGCACTGGCAAAAAAGTTGCCATCCTCGCCTTTGATGTAAGCATAATAGGCATCCAGAAAATCCAGGTCAGTTTGCTGCGCTTTTTTCAGCAACTCAAATGCCGCCTCATATTGCCCTTGTTGGATGTGGATGCGAGCCAGCATGGTCCACTCATAGGCCAGATCCGTGTTATCAGAAAATGCCATGGCCGCTTCGACCGTCTGTTGCGCCTGCTCGTAGTCCCCCAATTGATACCAGGCCGTGGCCAAATTGTTGCGCAACAACACCGAATCAAAGCCCCGATCCAAAGCCATTTGGAAAACTTCACTGGCTCGTTGCATTTTGTTTGACTTGATTAAATTGAAGCCGTAGTTGTTATAAGTCGCCCGATCCGGGTCTTTGCTGTCCAAAATCTCTTGAAACAAGGTTTCCGCCGCATCCAGCTGTCCCAGCTCATCCAAAATGGTGGCCTTGAGGAACATGTTGTAGCGTTGTGGCTGATTCAGCTCGATGGCCTGGTTGATGGCCTTGAGGGCAGCCTCATACGATTCCATGTCATACCAGGCTTTGGCTTGCCCTTCGTAATAGTCACCGTCACTGGGGTCTTCGGCAATGGCTAAGGTGAAATCATGCAATGCCATCTGCGGAGAATCGTCATTGATATACGCCCAACCGCGGCGCTCCAACATCACCCCCTTGTTGCCATGCTGCAAGCCCAAAGTGGCGTAGTTGATGGCATCCAATGGCCGGTCCATCAAGGTGGAGATGTGACTCAGCTGGTAATATGTTTCCCAAAAGAAATCAATGAATTGGCGTGCGGTGTGCATGTCTTGCAAAGCCTGATCGTAATCACCCAGCTGTTTGTATCGCCACCCCCTGGAATAATACAGACGATCGTTTTGGGGCGAGATGGCAATGGCCCGGTCATAATAGGCAATGGCGGTGTGATAAGCGCCCAATTCAGAATGGGCCATGGCTTGGTGGCTCAACACACAAACTTGATTGGCATCGACTGCTGTGATGGCACCCAGCATGGTCAAGGTTTGCTGATAATCTGCGCTTTCATAAGCGGCCTGGGCCTGGGTGAATTGTTGGCGGTTGGCAGCGTCATTAAAAATGGAAAAAGCCAAGCTGGCCTGGCCTGCTTCGGTGATATTCAGTTGTTTGAGGGTGTCAGCCAAGACGTCTTGAGCCCGCCAGTAGAGCTGGTCATCGACGAATTGTGATTGTTCATCATCCACCTGCAGTTCGGTCTCGTCCCAATGGAACACCACTAGCACCGTTTCTTCGATGCAATGCACTTCTTCGTGCGCCGGGTATTTGTATTCAACGGCCTCAGACAGCGCGCTGCCATCGGCCAATGTGAGTTGTAATTGGGCATGATAGACATCGTCTTTGCGGCCCGCTGCGGCCACCGCCCAAGGCAGCCAACCAGCCAGCAGCAGCCAGCTCAGCCAATTTAGGCTTAATGCGTTCCTGTGGGTGTGTCTGCTGGCCATCCTGGTTCCTGTTGCTGTACCAGACACCGCGGCTGACCGGTGGGTGTCTGGCAACGCTCAAGTCTTATTGACGATAAAAATCCTTGATCGAAAAAGCCAACTCAAGAGCTTGTTCGTAGTTTAAACGGGGGTCGACTTGGGTGGTATAGGCTTTGCCCAGATCGGCCTCTTGCAAGGCCCTGGCGCCGCCGAGACACTCGGTGACGTTCTCACCGGTGAGTTCCAGATGCACACCGCCCAGGTGTGAGCCGTTGGCTTTGTGAATTTTGAAGGCCAATTCGACTTCTTTGCTGATGTTTTCAAAGCGTCTGGTTTTGTAACCATTGGATGTGGCTTCGGTGTTGCCGTGCATGGGGTCGGCGCACCAGATCACATCCAGCTTGGCTTTTTTCGCGGTGTTGATCAAGCGCGGTAAGTTGGCTTCGATGTTTTTCGCGCCAAAACGGTGGATCAAGGTCAGCTTGCCGGCTTCATTCTTGGGATTCAAGGTGCGACACAAGTCGATCAAATGATCGTCATCGGTTTCGGTACCAATTTTGACCCCAATGGGGTTTTCCACACCACGCAGCAACTCCACATGAGCGCTGTCCACTTGGTTGGTTCGAAGACCGATCCATGGGAAGTGGGCACTGAGATTGAAATAACCCTCTTGTCGCGGCACGGTGCGGGTCAGCGCCTGCTCATAATGCAGGTGCAAAGCTTCGTGGGCTGAGAAGAACTCGACGCTGGACAGGTTGTTGACTTTGCGACCCACCAACACTTCAGCAAACTGAATGGAATCTTTGATCTCGCCCACCAGTTGATGAAACTTTTCGGCATTTTTCGAATGCTTGACCCAGGCCAAGTCCCAGTACTCGGGGTGCCGAATGTCGGCAAAACCACCATCAACCAAGGCCCGAATGAAATTCATGGTCATGGCCGAATGGTGATACGCTTCCAACATTTTGTCGGGATTGGGTATCCGTGCCGCTTCGGTGAATTCATTTTGGTTGACGATGTCACCGCGGAACGAAGGCAAACTGACACCATCACGGGTTTCCAGATCTGCCGAACGGGGTTTGGCGTATTGACCGGCAAAACGGCCAACCCGGACCACCGGAATTTGGCAGCCATGGATCAACACCAGACTCATTTGGATCAGCACCTTCAGGCGGTTTGAGATGATCGAAGAATTGCAGTCAGCAAAGCTTTCGGCACAATCGCCACCTTGTACCAAAAACCGTTCACCACGGGACACTTCGGCCAAATACTGTTTCAAGCGCTTGATTTCCCAGGAGGTCACCAAAGGCGGTAGCGATGACAGTTTGGTCAAGGCCTGATCCAAGTGCGCTTGATCAGGGTAAATGGCTTGTTGTCTGATGGCTTTGTTTTTCCAGCTGTCCAGACTCCAAGTGTCTACGGGGGTATTGTTTGTTACGGTTTTCATGGTTCTTGGGTATTTTTAATTTTAATGAACATCCACAGGATGGTGTAGATAAACAGACCAATGAAACAAATCAAAGTCCAGGTGGGCATGCTCATGCCAAGGAATTCCCACTGAATGTCGGCACAGTTGCCCGAGGCACTGAGCACCGATGAAACGGCATCCCAAATGGATGAGTTTTCCATCATCATTTGCAAACTGGGTCCACAGTCTGGAACCAGTTCTGGTGGCAGGCCTTGCATCCAGACATGGCGGCCAGCAAGGCCGATGCCCGCAGCACTGCTGATGAGTATCAACACGCCCAAACCTTTGCGGCCCCAGTGTTGTACGGGTTTGAAGCTGCCCAACAGGAACAGCACGCCGATCACGATGAACACCACCCGCTGCAAGATGCACAAATTACAAGGCATCAAAAACATCACATGCTCAACATACAAAGCATAAGCCAGTAAGCCGGCACAGGTCAAAAACGGCAGTAAAGTCAGTAGTCTGAATTGATTTTTGGTCACACTCATCATGGTTTGATTCGAATTGGTTATGTTTTTTCTATGGGTAGAAGCGTAGGTTAGCAAATATAGACCGGGCAAAACACCCTTTATTCAATAATTTGATTGAATTTTTTGAAAAAATACACAGGCACAAAAAAACCCAACCAAAGCTGGGTTTTTTTGATGATTCATGTCAGGTCAGATCATTCACTGTCATCAGCCACTTCGACAGCAGCGGTTTTCAATGGACGGTCTACCAATTCGACATAGGCCATGGGCGCGTTGTCACCGGCACGGAAACCGCATTTCAGAATGCGCAAGTATCCGCCAGGACGCTCTTGGTAACGAGGGCCCAATTCGGTGAACAATTTGTTGACGATTTCCTTGCTGCGCAAGCGTGAAAACGCCAGCCTTCTGTTGGCCACTGAATCGACTTTGGCCAGTGTGATCAATTTTTCTGCCACCCGACGCAACTCTTTGGCTTTGGGCACAGTGGTTTTGATTAACTCATGCTCGAACAATGAAGTGGCCATGTTTTTGAACATGGCTTTTCTGTGAGATGAGGTTCTGTTTAATTTTCTACCTGATTTTCTGTGACGCATGATATTGCCCCTTATCCGATAAGACGCTCAGCAGTCCTGATCGCTGCTGGAGGCCAATTTTCTAAACGCACACCCAGAGTGAGACCCATCTCTGAAAGTACACCTTTGATTTCGTTCAATGATTTTTTACCCAAGTTAGGGGTCTTCAACAACTCCACTTCGGTTCTTTGAATCAAATCACCTATGTATTGAATGTTTTCCGCTTTCAGACAGTTGGCTGAACGCACGGTCAATTCCAATTCATCGATTGGTTTCAACAAAATAGGATTTAATTTTTCTTTCTCTTCTTTCTCTTCGACCGTGGTTTCGATCTTGAAGTCAATGAAGATGGCCATTTGCTCAACCAAAATTCTGGCTGCAGTGCGAACCGCGTCTTCGGCTGAAATCGAACCATCGGTGTCGATGTCCAGGATCAGCTTGTCCAGGTTGGTTTTTTGGTGCAAACGGGCGTTTTCCACATCGTAAGCCACGCGTTTCACTGGGCAGAAGCTGGCGTCCAACACCAACTGACCAATGGGTCGTGACTCTTCGGCGTGAATGCGGTTGGTAGAAGGTTCATAACCCACCCCTTTTTCCACCGTCATGCGCATGGTGATGGAAGCATTTTTGTCCAAGTGACAAATCACTTGTTCTGGATTGGCCACTTCAACACCTTCGGGCAATTGAATGTCAGCCGCCGTCACGGTACCGCCGGTGGCGTTGATTGAAATCTCTGCATCATCACGGTCAGGCATGATGAAAGACAGGGTTTTCAGGTTCAACAAAATTTCCACCACGTCTTCACGCACCCCTTCCAGGGTTGAGAATTCGTGTTGCACACCATCGATGCTCACTTCAGTGATGGCACACCCAGGGATCGACGACAGCAAAATTCTGCGAAACGCATTACCCAAGGTATGTCCAAAACCCCGCTCCAGAGGTTCAATGATTATTTTAGCGCTGTAATCAGAGCGTTCATCCACTTCGACCACTCGGGGGCGAAGTAATTTTGCCAATATGTCAGACATAATAAATCTCTCTGTTGGGGGTTGTTATTTCGAGTAAAGCTCAACAATCAAGTTTTCGTTGATGTCGGCAGGTAAATCATCGCGGTTTGGTACCGCTTTGAATTGTCCAACCATTTTGCCTGCATCGACCGTTACCCAATCAGCGAATAAATTCATTTCGCCCCACAATTCCAAAGCTTGTTTGATGCGCAATTGTTTTTTCGATTTTTCACGCACTTCCACTTCGTCACCGGCTTTCACCTGGTATGAAGGGATGTTACAAACACTGCCGTTAACCAAGATGGATTTGTGGCTGACCAATTGACGCGCTTCATTGCGGGTCACAGCAAAACCCATGCGGTAAACCACGTTGTCCAAACGAGATTCCAGCAGTTTCAACAGGTTTTCACCGGTCGCGCCTTTTTGCTTGGCGGCTTTTTTGTAGTAGTTAACGAATTGCTTTTCCAACACACCATAGGTTCTGCGAACTTTTTGCTTTTCACGCAGCTGTAAGGCGTAGTCAGAGGGCTTGTTTCTTTTACCAGCCAGACCGTGTTGGCCAGGAGCCACGTCAAGTTTACACTTGGTCTCCATGGCTCGGGCCGGGCTTTTAGTCATCAAATCGACGCCTTCGCGACGTGCCAATTTACATTTAGGACCTAAATATCTTGCCATTTTATATCTCCTTACACCCTGCGACGTTTGGGTGGTCTGCAACCATTGTGAGGAATCGGTGTAATATCAATGATGTTGGTTACACGAAAACCGAGGGCGTTCAATGCGCGAACAGATGATTCTCTGCCTGGACCTGGACCTTTAATTCGAACTTCAATGTTTTTCATACCGTATTCCTTAGCCACTTGGCCTGCTCTGTCAGCAGCCACCTGTGCAGCAAATGGGGTACTTTTTCTTGAACCTCTAAATCCAGACCCACCAGCCGTTGCCCACGACAAACCATTGCCTTGTCTGTCAGTGATCGTGATGATGGTATTGTTGAAAGACGCGTGTACGTGCGCGATGCCGTCAACAACAGTTCTTTTAATTTTCTTCTTAGTTTTTTGTGGTCTAGCCATTACATTTCTCTGATCTGATATCGCTTGGGATATTCAATGATTCAATTAACGTTTGATAGGTTTCTTGGGACCTTTGCGGGTCCTGGCATTGTTTTTGGTTTTTTGACCACGCACCGGCAAACCCCGGCGGTGACGCAAACCACGATAACAACCCAAATCCATCAATCGTTTGATGTCCATGGCCACTTCCCGACGGAGGTCACCTTCCACATCAAACTTAGCCACTTCTGCACGAAGCTTATCCAAAGCGTCTTCATCCAACTGCCCAATTTTGTGGGCAGGATCAACGCCTGCGTTGTCGCATATTTCGTATGCCCTGGTTCGGCCAATACCATAAATACTGGTCAGGCCAATCCAAGCATGCTTATGCACTGGTATGTTTACACCCGCAATACGAGCCATTATTTACTCCTGATTCCTCAAAAAAAGCGCGCACCGGATCTTCGCAACCCCGTGTTTGCTTTTCTTATTACCAAAAAAAGGTTTTGACACCTTTCCTCTTTGCCCCGTTGACGCCTTTCAATCAGCGCTGATTGAAGGGTATCTTCACGAAAGGGCGCAAATTATATATCAACACAAAAAGCATTGCCATCATTTTTTCAAACAATGGCAATGCGTGTCGATGTCGTTTTCTTACCGTCGAATCTTGCCCGAACGGCGGTAATTTTTGATGTTGGTTTTCTTCAACACTGAATCGTATTGTTGAGACACCAAATGGTTTTGCAATTGGGCCATGAAATCCATCGCCACAACCACCACAATCAACAAGCCGGTTCCGCCCAAAGCGAACGGCACGGTGATGAATTGATTGACAAAGTCTGGCAGCAAGCTCACGCCCAACAGATACAAAGCACCCCAGAAAGTGACTCGGGTCAACACCCCATCCAGGTAAGTGGAGGTTTGTTTACCGGGTCGAATGCCTGGGATCACCGCACTTTGGCGTTTCAGGTTGTCGGCCGTTTCATCGGCATTGAACGTCAACGCCGTGTAGAAAAACGCAAAACCCACAATCAACACCCCAAAGAAAATCATGTACAGGGTGTTGCCTGGCGACAGCTGCTGTGACAGGTCGGTCAACCACTCAAAGCCTTTGCTCTGTCCCACAAAACTGGCGATGGTGCTGGGGAACAACACCAATGATGAGGCGAAAATCACCGGTATCACACCAGACATGTTCACTTTCAACGGCAAGTATGAAGTCTGCGACTGGGTGCCTTGGCGGCCACCACGACGGGCAAATTGCATGGTGATGCGACGCTGTCCGCGCTCCACGAACACGATGAAAGCCGTCAAAGCCAAGGCCACGACCATCAACAACACGGCCCACAGGGCATTCAGCTGTCCTTGGCTGACCAATTCAAACACCGACACAATGGCGCCTGGTAGGCCAACCACGATGCCCGCGAAGATGATCAAGGAAATGCCGTTACCGATGCCGCGCTCGGTGATTTGCTCACCCAACCACATCAAAAACATGGTGCCGCCAGTCAAAGACACGGTGGCGGTGAACAAAAAGCCAAAGCCCGGTTGTGGCACCACTGGCAATCCACCGGCTGCATCAAAGTTTTGCAGCGCCGAGGTGATGCTGAATGATTGCACAATGGCCAACGCAATGGTGAAGTACCGGGTGTACTGGGTGGTCTTGCGACGCCCTGTCTCACCTTCCTTTTTCAGTTCCCTCAGTGCCGGTACGGTGTGGCTCAAAATTTGCATGATGATCGAGGCTGTGATGTAAGGCATCACCCCCAAGGCAAAAATCGAATACCGTCCCAGCGCACCACCTGAAAACATGTTGAACATGTCGATCAGGCCGCCTGAATTTTGTTTCAGCAATTCAGCCATGGCTGCTGGGTTCACACCAGGAACAGGTAAAAAGGTACCCATTCGATAGATTATCAAGGCACCTATTACGAACAATATGCGGCTTTTGAGCTCGCTCAAGCCTTTCTTATTGCCGAGTAACTTTTCTACTTGTTCTTGTCTGCTGGACATAATTATTCTACTTTTCCACCGGCTTTTTCAATGGCTGCTTGTGCCCCTTTGGTCACTTGCAAACCTTTCAGATTCACAGCCTTTTCAATGCTGCCCGTGTTGATCACTTTGACTTTGGTCACGCCACGTTTCACGTAACCGTTGTCGATCAAGAAAGCCACATCGATGTCACTGGCATCGATGGCATTCAAGTGATACAAACACAGCTCGGCACGGGTATCGGCCATTTGTGACGTAAAACCGTACTTGGGCAAACGTTTGTGGATCGGCAATTGACCGCCCTCAAAGCCCACTTTGTGGAAACCACCAGAACGTGATTTTTGTCCTTTGTGACCGCGGCCACAAGTTTTTCCTGAACCAGAACCAATGCCTCGGCCGACGCGTTTACCGGCTTTGGTGGCACCTGCTGCAGGTTTGATTGAATTGAGTTTCATAGTTTTCTCACCCACGCTTATTTAACTTCTTCCACTTTCAACAAGTGAATCGCTGCGTTAATCATTCCCAGGTTCTCAGGGGTTGCATCAACCACACGTGATTGGTGCATCTTTCTGATACCGAGCCCTCTGACACAGGCTTTGTGATTAGCCAATGATTTGTTGGTGCTTTTGATTTGTGTCACTTTGACTTGACCAACTTTCTTTGCTTTAGCCATGATTTTCCATTACCTCCTCAGGAGTCTTACCACGTTTTGCGGCGATGTCTTCAGGTGAAGTCATTTGCTGCAAACCTTTGATGGTGGCTCTGACCAAGTTGATGGGATTGTTTGAACCTTGTGATTTGGCCAATACGTTTTCCACGCCAACCACGTCAAACACGGCGCGCATCGCACCACCGGCAATCACACCGGTACCTTCCGATGCAGGCTGCATGTAAACCCGTGAGCCAGAATGCTTGGCTTTGGTGGCATGCCACAAGGTGTTGCCTTTCAGGCTCACTTCAGTGGTGTTGCGTCGGGCTTGATCCATGGCTTTTTGAATGGCCACAGGCACCTCTTTGGCTTTGCCATAACCAAAACCAATTTTGCCTTTGCCATCACCCACCACAGTCAATGCAGCGAAGCCGAATTGTCGACCACCTTTGACCACTTTGGCCACGCGGTTGACCGCAACCAAGCGCTCCAACAAATTGTCGCCTTGATCTTTGTCTGCCATATTTTTTCTTTTATCGTTCATCAGAATTTCAACCCCGCTTCTCGTGCTGCTTCGGCCAATGCCTTGATTTTGCCATGATAGATAAAACCTGATCTATCAAACCCAACAGATTCAACACCTGCTTCTTTGGCTTTCTCAGCGATTGCTTTGCCCACGGCTTTGGCCGCTTCGATGTTGGTGCGAGAGGCACCGTCAGCGAGCAAACCTTTTTGCTGGGTCGAAACTGCAGCCAATGTTGTTTTGCCGTCGCCAGAGAAAATTTGCGCATACAGGTGCTGGCCGGTTTTGTGCACTGACAATGAGGGCACACCCAGTTCGCGCAATTTGGCTCGGGTTCTGGTCGCTTTCTTAATTCGTTGTGTGTTCTTTTTATGCATAGTTCTGTCCACCAAGCTTTACGCTTTCTTGGCCTCTTTTCTGTACAGTCTTTCATCAGCATACTTCACACCTTTGCCTTTGTATGGCTCAGGTGGTCTGATGGCCCTGATTTCTGCCGCCACTTGACCGACTTGTTGCTTGTCCACACCGTTGACCACGATCTCAGTTTGTGAAGGGGTCTCAAAGGTGATGCCTTCACGCGCTGGATACACAACGGGGTGAGAAAAGCCCAGATTCAAATCCAAGTCTTTGCCTTTCATGGCAGCCCGGTAACCAACGCCGACCAATTGCAGTTTCTTCACGAAACCATTGGTCACGCCTTCGATCATGTTGTTGATCAAAGAGCGCATGGTACCAGCCATATAAACCATGTCGTCACTGGTGGCAGACACGTGCAATTCACCGTCTTTTTGCTCAACAGTCACGGCTTCATGCAAGTCCATGGTCAATTGACCTTTGGGACCCTTAACGGTCACCACTTGGTCTTTGACATTGAAGTCGACATTGGCGGCCACTGGAATGGGTTTTTTTGCAATTCTTGACATGCTCTATCTCCCGCTTACTTAACCACGCAAAGCACTTCACCGCCAATTTGTTCAGCGCGGGCTGATTGGTCGGTCATGATGCCTTTGGATGTTGAAACAATCGCGGTGCCGAAACCGGCATCCACACGAGGCAACTCGTCTTTACCGCGGTATTGTCTTAAACCAGGCTTACTGACTCTTTTGATCATCTCGATCACAGGACGGTTCCTGTAATACTTGATGTTGATTTTGATGAAAGGGTGGTTGTCCTTTTCAATCAACTCAAAAGATCTGATGTAGCCTTCCTGTTGCAGCACAGACAAAATGCCCTTCTTCACTTTGGAAGCCGGGGTCACGGTGCTGTCTTTGTTGACTGCTTGCGCATTCTTGATGCTGCAAATCATGTCTGAAATTGGATCACTTAAACTCATATCTGTACTCTCTTTACCAGCTGGCTTTCTTCAAACCAGGAATGTCACCACGCATGGCCGCTTCACGGAATTTGGTTTTGCTCAAACCAAACTTGTTGTAGTAACCGCGAGGTCTGCCAGAAATCTGACAGCGGTTACGCATGCGTGAAGGCGATGCATTTCTTGGCATTTTCTGTAACGCTTCTTGGGCCGCCATCATTTCTTCAAATGTGGTGTTGGGATCAGCAATGATTTTTTTCAAGGCAGCACGTTTCTCGGCATACTTTGCCACGATTCTTTTTCTTTTCAGGTCGCGTTCGACCATTGATTTCTTAGCCATGTCTGTTACCTACCTTTGAATGGAAAATCAAAATGATCCAGCAACATGCGAGCTTCCTCGTCGTTTCTGGCGTTGGTGGTGATACAAATGTCCAAGCCACGCAACTCATCAATTTTGTCGTACTCAATTTCAGGAAAAATGATTTGCTCCTTCACGCCCATGGAATAATTACCACGACCGTCGAATGATTTGGGATTCAAACCGCGGAAGTCACGCACCCGAGGCAACGAAACATTCACCAGTCGATCCAGGAACTCGTACATTTTTTGACGTCTGAGGGTCACTTTACAGCCGATGGGCCAATCTTCACGGATTTTGAAACCCGCCACAGATTTTTTGGCATGGGTGATCACTGGTTTTTGGCCGGCGATCTGTGCCATGTCACCCGCTGCATTCTGCAACACTTTTTTGTTACCCACTGCTTCACCGACACCCATGTTCAACGTGATTTTGGTGATTTTAGGCACCTGCATCACATTGTCGAATTTGCCGGTTTCCATCAGTTTGGGAACCACTTCTTCTTTGTAATATTTTTCTAATCTGGCCATAACTATTCTCTTAAGCGTCTACCGCCTCACCATTGGATTTGAATACCCGAACTTTTCGGCCGTTTTCCAACACTTTAAAACCAACACGCTCACCCTTGCCTGAGGCTGGGTTGAACAGCATCACATTGGAGGCGTCAATGGGCGCTTCCTGGGTTTTGATGCCACCTTTTTCCTCGATTTGAGGATTGGGTTTCACGTGCTTCTTCACTGTGTTCACATTGTTCACCAACAAACGACCATCACTCATCACTTTGAGTACGTTGCCGCGTTGGCCTTTACTGCGTCCAGCAATAACGATTACTTCGTCACCTTGTTTAATTCTTTGCATAGTCGTTTCCTTATAATACTTCTGGCGCCAATGAAATGATCTTCATGAATTTACCAGATCTCAGTTCACGAGTTACAGGGCCAAAAATACGGGTGCCGATGGGCTCCAACTTGGAGTTCAACATCACCACGGCATTGCCATCGAAACGAATCAATGAGCCGTCTGAGCGGCGCACGCCTTTTTTGGTTCTTACGATCACTGCGTTATAAACTTCGCCTTTTTTCACTTTGCCACGAGGAATGGCTTGTTTCACGGAAACTTTGATGATGTCTCCGATACCGGCATAACGACGCTTGGAGCCACCCAACACTTTGATGCATTGGACTTCCTTGGCACCTGAATTGTCAGCAGCTGATAATCTACTTTGCATTTGTATCATGGTCAGTACCTCTTAATTGTTTGATTCAACAATTTCGACCACTTGCCAAGACTTGGTCTTGGAGATGGGTCGACATTCAGCGATTTTGACAACGTCGCCTTGTTGACATTTGTTATCAGGATCATGGGCATGAATCTTGGTCGACTTCTTGATGTACTTGCCATACAAGGGATGCTTGATTTTGCGTTCAATCATCACCGTCACGGTTTGATTCATTTTGTCACTGGTGACCACGCCACTTTTGGTTCTTTGTACTTTGGTTTCTGTAGTCATGACATTCACCCTTTCGCTTGGTTCATAACCGTTCTGACGCGGGCGATGTCACGGCGGACTTCACGCATCAGATGAACTTTTGTTAATTGACCATTACCACGAGCCATTCGCAAATCGAATTGCTTTTGTAACAACTTATTTAATTCTTCCTGCAACTCTGCAAGATCTTTACTTCTTAATTCTTTCGCTTGCATCACATCACCACACGTTTAACGAATGTTGTTTGCACAGGAAATTTAGCACCTGCTTTTGCAAAAGCTGCACGGGCCATTTCTTCTGAAACCCCTTGGATTTCATAGATCACACGACCGGGTTTGATGGCAGCTGCCCAATACTCGATGTTACCTTTACCTTTACCCATCCGCACCTCGATTGGTTTGGCGGTCACGGCTTTGTCTGGGAACACACGAATCCACAATTTACCGCCACGTTTCACGTGTCGGGTGATGGCACGACGACCCGCTTCAATTTGACGCGCTGTCAGCAAGCCACGAGAGGTTGCTTTCAGACCAAAATCACCAAAACTCACCTTGTTGCCACCATGGGCTAAACCGCGGTTCCGGCCTTTTTGCTGTTTTCTGTATTTAGTTCTTTTCGGCTGTAACATTATTTTTTACCCCGACTTTTCTTGCTGGCTTTCTTTTCTGACTCACTGTTGTGATTTTCCAGATCGAAAACTTCACCTTTATAAATCCAAACTTTGATTCCGATCACGCCGTACGTGGTGTACGCTTTGGCTGTGGCGTAGTCAATGTCAGCACGCAAAGTGTGCAAAGGCACCTGGCCTTCACGGTACCACTCAGTGCGGGCAATCTCAGCCCCATTCAAACGACCGGCCACCGCCACTCGGATGCCCAAGGCGCCCAAGCGCAAAGCACTGCCTACGGCACGCTTCATGGCGCGGCGGAACATGATGCGACGTTCCAGCTGTGAGGCGATGCCTTCAGCCACCAAACGCGCGTCCAGTTCTGGTTTTCTGATCTCGTTCACATTGACGTGAGTCGGCAAACCCATCATTTTGGACAAGGTGTTTTTCAACTGCTCAATGTCCTCACCTTTTTTACCAATCACGATACCGGGTCTGGCCGTGTGGATGGTGATGCGGGCGTTCTTAGCCGGTCTTTCAATTTCAATCTTACTGATCGATGCATGCTTCAATTTGTCATGCAGGTATTCACGGACTTTGATGTCCTTCACCAGTTGATCAGCAAATTGACCTTTTTCTGCGTACCACTTGGAATTGTGTTGTTTAGAAATTCCCAGTCTGATACCAATTGGATGTACTTTTTGACCCATAATCTTGCCTTTATGATGCTTCAGCCACTTTCACAGTGATGTGGCTGGTTCTTTTTAAAATTCGTGTGCCTCTGCCTTTGGCTCTGGCCCGGCCTCGTTTCAAGGTGGGGCCTTCATCAACATAGATGGAGCTGACGAACAACTCGTCCACATCCATGCCATTGTTGTGCTCGGCGTTGGCCACGGCTGACATCAGCGCTTTCTTCACGATGTGCGCGGCTTTCTTGGGGCTGAAGGTCAACAACTGCTCAGCTTGCTCAACATTCATGCCCCGGATTTGGTCAGCAACCAGTCTGACTTTTTGGGCCGAAATGTTGGCTCTTCTTAATTTCGCTACAATTTCCATCATTACCTTCCTTTCGCTTTCTTGTCAGCAATGTGTGATCTGAAGGTGCGGGTGGGAGAAAACTCGCCCAACTTGTGTCCGACCATTTCTTCAGAAATCAGAACTGGAACATGTTGTTTACCATTGTGTACAGCCAATGTCAGACCAACCATGTCTGGCAAGATCATGGATCTTCTGGACCAGGTTTTGATCGGTCGTTTGCTGTTCTCTTGTACGGCCTTCTCAACAGCCTTCATCAGGCTGAGGTCAACGAACGGGCCTTTTTTAAGTGATCTTGGCATAAAACTACCTTATTTCTTGTCTCTGCGACGAACAATGAACTTATCGGTTCGTTTGTTCTTACGCGTTTTATGTCCTTTGGTAGGCATTCCCCATGGAGACACGGGATGACGACCACCAGAGGTCCTTCCTTCACCACCCCCATGAGGGTGATCAACTGGATTCATGGCAACACCCCGAACCGTCGGACGAATACCGCGCCAACGGGTGGCACCGGCTTTACCGATTTTTTCCAGGTTGTGCTCACTTTTAGAGACCGTACCCAATGTCGCACGACATTTGGCCGGCACTTTTCTCATTTCGCCTGAACGCAGACGCAAAGTGGCGTAAACGCCTTCTTTGGCCACCAGACGAGCAGAGGTACCTGCGGCACGGGCGATTTGGCCGCCTTTTCCAGGCTTCATTTCAACATTGTGAACCACGGTACCCACTGGGATGTTGTCCAGCGGCAAGGCGTTGCCCACTTTGATGCTGACTGAATTGCCGGAAACGATTTCCATGCCAGGCTCTAAATCTTTGGGTGCAATGATGTAACGTTTTTCACCATCGCTGTATTGCAACAAAGCAATGTAGGCACTGCGGTTGGGATCGTATTCGATGCGCTCAACTTTGGCCACGATGTCATCTTTGTTGCGTTTAAAATCAATGATTCGGTACTTTTGTTTGTGCCCACCACCGCGATGACGCGTGGTGATGCGACCGTAATTGTTTCTGCCGCCAGTTTTCGATTTCTTTTCGGTTAAGCTGGCTTCAGGTCGACCTTTGTAAAGACCGGTTCTTTTGACCGTGACTTTACCGCGGTTACCTGGTGAAGTTGGTTTATGTACTGTTAATGCCATGACGGTTCTCCTACTTACTCAGCTTTGGTGCCAAAATCGATCATCTGGTCAGCTTGAATGCGCACATAGGCTTTTTTCCAGTCAGGTCTTTTACCTGGCTTCATGCGGAAGCTTTTGGTTTTGCCTTTCACATTCATCACAGTGACGTCTTCAACCGACACTTTGAATAATTTCTCAACGGCTGTTTTGATGTCTGCTTTGTTGGCGGACTTAGCCACTTTGAATACGTATTGATTGGCCAACTCACCAACGCGGTTGGATTTCTCAGAAATCACCGGGGCCAAAATAGTTGTGTATAAATTGTTCAAACTCATGACAACCACTCCTCAACTTGTTTAACGGCGTCCACAGTCATCACCACCTTGTCAGCGTTTACCAACGAATACGGATCCAATCCGAGGGCGTTGGTCACGATGACGTGAGGCAAGTTGTTGGTAGAACGCAATAAATTGTCAGAAACTTCAGCGGCCACCAAACAGCCGGTGCTGAATCCATGTTTATCCAACATGGCAATCGCTTCTTTGGTTTTGCCATTTTTGGTGTCCAAATCGGCCACCACCACCAAGCGCTCGGTGCGATTCAATTCAGACAGAATTGATTTCATCGCCGCGCGGTACATTTTGGTGTTGACTTTCTTGGTGAAGTCACGAGGTTGGGCCGCAAATGTCTTACCACCACCAACCCAAATTGGGCTTCTGGAGGTACCCGCACGGGCGCGACCTGTGCCTTTTTGTTTCCAAGGTTTGGCGCCACCACCACTGACCGCTGAACGGTTTTTCTGGGCTTTTGTGCCAGCCCGACCGGTGGCCAAATATGAGGTGACCACTTGGTGAACCAAAGCCTCTGAATAGTCTCGACCGAAAACGGCGTCAGAGACTTCGACTTTTTGTTTTTTACCTGATACTGTCAATTCCACAATAATTCTCCACTTTCCGTTCAGACCAGGGGTCTGACGATGACTGTACTGGTTTTGGCACCGGGTACGGCACCTTTGATCAGCAACAGATTGTTCTCTTGATCAACCCGCACCACTTCCAAGTTTTTGGTGGTTACTCGCTCAGCACCCATGTGACCAGACATTTTTTTGCCTTTGAACACACGACCCGGGGTTTGACACTGTCCGATCGAACCTGGGGCCCGGTGCGACAATGAGTTACCATGGGTGGCATCTTGCATGTGGAAGTTGTAGCGTTTGATCACGCCTTGAAAACCTTTACCTTTGGAAGTGCCTGTCACACGAACTTTTTGTCCGTCTTCAAACATCGACAATTCAAGCGTGTCACCGGCGTTGAATTCTTGATCGGTTCTGAATTCACGGGTGATGGCGCCGGCTTCAACACCAGCTTTCTTGAAATGACCGGCCGCAGGCGCACTCACCTTAGACGCTTTGCGTCCACCGGTGGTGATTTGCACCGCGTTGTAGCCGTCGGTTTCGGTTGTTTTGACTTGAGCCACGATGTTGGGCTCAACGTTGATAACAGTGACTGGTACAGACTCGCCTTTGTCGTTGAAAACGCGTGTCATGCCTACTTTTTTTCCAATAATACCTAATGACATCTTTCAACTCCTCAGTTCAATTGAATTTGAACATCCACGCCAGCAGACAGGTCCAGTTTCATCAATGCATCCACTGTTTTGTCGTTTGGGTCCACAATATCCACCAATCTTTTATGAGTGCGAATCTCATATTGATCACGGGCGTCTTTATTCACGTGTGGAGAAATCAATACAGTGAAACGTTCCTTTTTGGTTGGTAAAGGTATGGGGCCACGCACTTGCGCGCCAGTTCTTTTCGCTGTATCGACGATTCTTCCTGCTGATTGATCAATGAGTTTATGATCAAACGCCTTAAGTCTTATTCTGATTTTTTGACCAGCCATGTTAATTTGCCTCTGAATTAAAGGCGGTGGCTTTTCGCCACCGCCCGTAAAAAATTAATTATTCAATAATTTTTGCTACCACGCCCGCACCCACGGTGCGGCCACCTTCACGAATCGCGAAGCGCAAGCCTTCGTCCATCGCAATCGGTGAAATCAATTCAACCTTCATCTTGACGTTGTCACCAGGCATAACCATTTCTACGCCATCAGGCAACTCACATGCGCCAGTCACGTCAGTTGTTCTGAAGTAAAACTGGGGTCGGTAACCTTTGAAGAATGGCGTGTGACGACCACCTTCATCCTTACTCAACACGTAAACTTCAGCCTCAAATTTTGTGTGGGGCGTGATTGTACCCGGTTTTGCCAGTACTTGTCCACGCTCAACTTCATCTCTTTTCGTGCCACGCAACAAAATACCCACGTTGTCACCGGCTTCACCGCGATCCAACAACTTGCGGAACATCTCAACACCCGTACAGGTGGTGGTGGCCGTGTCACGAATACCAACGATCTCAATCTCTTCGCCAACGTTCACAACACCGGTCTCAATACGACCCGTCACAACAGTACCACGACCTGAAATCGAGAAAATGTCCTCAATCGGCATCAAGAATGGTTTGTCGGTTTCACGCTCTGGAGTCGGGAAGTAGGCATCCATCTCATCCAACAACTTTTGTACCGCTGGAACACCAATGTCTGATTCGTCGCCTTCCAATGCTTTCAGGGCAGAACCCATCACCAATGGGGTGTCATCACCAGGAAACTCGTAGTCGTTCAACAACTCACGAACTTCCATCTCAACCAACTCCAACAACTCTTCGTCGTCAACTTGGTCGCATTTGTTTAAGAACACAACAATGTAAGGGACACCAACCTGACGAGCCAACAAAATGTGCTCACGGGTTTGTGGCATCGGACCATCAGCGGCTGACACAACCAAAATCGCGCCGTCCATTTGGGCCGCACCGGTGATCATGTTTTTCACGTAGTCCGCGTGACCTGGACAGTCAACGTGCGCGTAGTGACGATCTTCGGTTTCATATTCTACGTGAGCCGTAGAAATGGTGATACCGCGCTCTCTTTCTTCTGGCGCGTTATCAATTTGATCGTAATCCTTGAAATCACCGCCTTGCTTTTCAGCAGCCACTTTTGTGATCGCTGCAGTCAAGGTGGTCTTACCATGGTCAACGTGACCAATTGTGCCCACGTTCACATGGGGCTTCGTGCGTTCAAATTTTTCTTTTGACATTGTCAGTCTCTCTAACTACGTACATTAATATCCAAGCATGTCTGCCAACACCTCTGCTGGGGCCTCGTTGTAATGGTCAAATTCCATCGAATAACTGGCCCTGCCCTGCGTGGCAGATCTGAGTGCGGTGGCATAGCCAAACATCTCAGACAGTGGGATTTGACATTTGATCACCTTGCCTGAAGGCGACTCATCAATCCCGTCCAAGGTGCCGCGACGGCGATTCACATCGCCCACCACATCACCCATGTAATCTTCTGGGGTCACAATCTCCACCTTCATGATTGGCTCAAGCAACACCGGTGATGCCGCTTTGGCGCCCTCTCTGAAGGCCATGGATCCTGCCACCTTGAAAGCCATTTCACTGGAATCCACCTCGTGAAATGAGCCATCATATAAAGTGACGCGACAGTCGACCATGGGATACCCGGCCAACACGCCACTTTCCATTTGTTCTTGTATGCCTTTGTCCACCGGTCCGATGTATTCCTTGGGAATCACCCCGCCGGAGATTTCATTGACAAATTCATACCCGGCGCCTTGTTCCAATGGCTCCAGTTTGATCTTCACATGGCCATATTGGCCTTTACCACCCGATTGTTTGACGAACTTACCTTCCTGTTCGACCGCTTGGGTGATGGTTTCTCGGTAGGCCACTTGGGGGTTACCCACATTGGCGTCCACTTTGAATTCGCGTCGCATGCGATCAACAATGATGTCCAAATGCAACTCACCCATACCGGAGATGATGGTTTGACCCGAATCTTCATCGGTCGCCACCCTGAATGAAGGGTCTTCCTGAGCCAGTTTTTGCAGGGCCGTGGCCATTTTCTCTTGGTCGCCGGTGGTTTTCGGCTCCACCGCCACCGAAATAACCGGTTCTGGAAACTCCATTTTTTCAAGGGTGATGACATGGCTCACATCACACAACGTGTCGCCAGTGACCAGGTCTTTCAAACCCACCGCGGCGGCGATGTCGCCAGCCCGCACTTCTTGAATCTCTTCACGTGAGTTGGAGTGCATTTGCAGCAAGCGCCCCAGGCGCTCTTTGGCATCTTTTCTGGGATTGTAAATGCTGTCGCCACTTTTCACCACGCCGGAGTAAACCCGGAAAAACGTCAAAGTCCCCACAAAGGGGTCGGTGGCAATTTTGAATGCCAACGCCGCAAACGGCTCATCATCATTGGCCGCTCTGCTGACTTCTTGGTCTTCATTACCGGGTTCCACGCCAGTGATGGCGGGCACCTCAGTAGGTGAAGGCAACAACTCAACCACCATGTCCAATACGGCTTGCACACCTTTGTTCTTAAAGGCCGAACCGCACAGGCAACACACGATTTCATTGTTGATGGTTCCTTTTCGCAAACCAGCGATGATTTCTTCGCGGGACAACTCACCCGTTTCCAGGTATTGGTCCATCAGCTCTTCGCTGGTTTCGGCAGCCGCTTCAATCATGAATTCCCTGGCTGCTTCACATTGTTCTTGTAGCTCAGCCGGAATGTCTTCCAACTGATAAGTTGACCCCATGTCATCTTCATTCCAATAGATGGCTTTCATGCGCAGCAAATCTACCACGCCTTTGAACGCATCTTCGGCGCCGATCGCCACCTGTACGGGCACCGGATTGGCTCCCAAACGGCTTTTGATCTGTGCCACCACGCGCTCAAAATCAGCACCGGCCCGATCCATCTTGTTGACGAAGGCCAATCTGGGCACATGGTATTTGTTGGCCTGGCGCCACACAGTCTCTGACTGAGGCTCAACCCCGCCAACCGCACAAAACACCGCCACAGCACCATCCAACACGCGCAACGAACGCTCCACCTCAATGGTGAAGTCAACGTGGCCTGGCGTGTCTATGATGTTGATGCGATGTTCATCAAACTGGCGATCCATGCCTTGCCAGAAACAAGTGGTGGCAGCCGATGTGATCGTGATGCCACGCTCTTGTTCTTGTTCCATCCAGTCCATGGTGGCATTGCCATCATGGACTTCACCTATTTTGTGAGAGATACCGGTGTAAAACAGCACCCGCTCTGTGGTGGTCGTTTTACCGGCATCAATGTGGGCCATGATGCCAATGTTTCGGTATCGCTCAATCGGTGTTTTCCGGCCCACTTCAAATTCCTTTCCTTGCTTGGTTGTTTACCAGCGGTAGTGCGCAAAGGCTCGGTTGGCTTCGGCCATTTTGTGCACTTCTTCACGACGTTTCATGGCCGCACCACGGTCGTGCAAGGCATCCAACATCTCACCAGCCAATTTGCTGGGCATGTCAGCCTCACCGCGCTTACGAGCGGCATCGATCAACCAACGCATGGCCAACGCCATTTGACGGCGAGGACGCACTTCAACCGGCACTTGGTAGGTGGCACCACCCACACGACGCGACTTCACCTCAACCATTGGCTTCACTTTCTCCAAAGCCTGTTGGGTCAACTCAACCGCATCACCGGATTCTTTCTCAGTCATTTTATCCATGGCGCCGTAGACGATTTTTTCCGCCACTGACTTCTTGCCACTTTTCATGACCATGTTGATGTATTTACTGATCAGCTCTGATCCGTACTTTGGATCAGGCAACACATCGCGCTTAAAATTACTTTTCTTTCGAGACATCTCTAAAAACCTATTATCTGATTATTTGGGTCGCTTGGTACCGTACTTAGAACGACCTTGTTTGCGGTCATTCACGCCAGCTGTATCCAGTGCACCACGAACGATGTGATAACGCACACCTGGCAAGTCCTTCACACGACCACCCCTGATCAATACGATAGAGTGCTCTTGTAAATTGTGTCCTTCACCACCGATGTAACTGGTTACTTCATAGCCATTAGTTAATCTGACACGTGCCACTTTTCGCAGGGCAGAGTTGGGCTTTTTGGGTGTTGTTGTGTAAACACGCGAACACACGCCACGACGCTGCGGACATGCTTCCAAAGCAGGTACGTTTGTTTTATAGACTTTGTCTTTTCTTGGTTTACGAACCAATTGATTTACTGTTGCCATATGCAAAATTTACCTTATTTAAAACGAACGACAGGCCAGTTTTCACCGGCCTGCCGAAAATGGGAACGGGGATTTTAGTTTTTTACCCCAAAATAGTCAAGTGCAGATTGAAGTTTTTTGGGCACCCCAATCGGTCTGACTCAAGCGATCAAATCACTCTTTTTCTTCACCAGAGGCGTCACCATCATCCAGTTGACTCAATTGATCCATCAAAGCCTGCTCTGAATCAACGCCGCCACCGCCGCCTTGGTCGCTGACTTCATTGACCATGGCTTGCAATTCGGACTGCAATTCAGCTTCTTTGGACTGCATTTGATCCTGGTGGTAGGACAGGCCCGTACCGGCCGGAATCAAACGACCCACAATGACGTTTTCCTTCAAACCACGCAAGTGGTCTTTGGTGCCTTTGACCGACGCTTCGGTCAACACGCGGGTGGTCTCTTGAAACGAGGCCGCAGAAATGAAGGAGTCGGTGGCCAATGACGCTTTGGTGATGCCCAACAACATCACCTCGAAGGTGGCAGGAATGCCATCTTGCTTGAGGATCTCGCGGTTGGTTTGCGTCACTTCTTTGTAAGTCAGTTGGGTGGTTTTCAGGTAATCAGAATCACCCGGCTCAACGATTTCAACCTTGCGCAACATTTGACGGATGATGCATTCAATGTGTTTGTCATTGATTTTCACCCCTTGCAAACGGTACACGTCTTGGATTTCATTGACCAAGTAAGAGGCCAATGCAATCACGCCTTGCAAGCGCAAAATGTCGTGTGGATTCGGCTCACCCTCAACCACCACGTCACCTTTGTCCACGTGCTCACCCTCAAACACCACAATCTGACGCCATTTTGGAATCAGTGTTTCCAGTTTTTCGCCATTGGATTGGGTGATCACCAAGCGGTTTTTGCCTTTGGTGTCTTTACCAAAACTCACGATACCTGAGGTCTCAGCCTGGATGGCTGGGTCTTTGGGCTTACGGGCTTCGAACAAATCCGCCACCCGTGGCAAACCACCGGTGATGTCACGGGTCTTCGAAGAGGCTTGCGGAATCCGCGCCAAGAAGTCACCCACTTGCACGTCTTGGCCGTTTTGGATGTTAATCACCGCGCCGGGGGGCAAGAAGTATTGCGCCGGCACTTCAGAACCAGGCAACATGATGGGGTTGCCTTTTTTGTCTTCCAATCGAACCATCGGACGCAGGTCTTTACCGGCACTGCCGCGTTGTTTCGGATCGGTGATGATGAAGCTGGTCAAACCAGTCAATTCATCCAATTTTTCTTCCACGGTGACGCCGTCTTTGAAGTCACTCAAAGCCACCCGACCGGCCACTTCAGACACGATGGGGTGGGTGTGTGGATCCCAGTTTACGATCACGTCACCGGCTTTCACTTCTTCGTTGTCCTTGACGTTGATCACCGCACCGTAAGGCACTTTGTAACGCTCTTTCTCTTTACCTGAGCTGGCAATCACTGAGATTTCGCCCGAACGAGAAATCGATACCAATTTTTTATCGGCGTTGGTCACGTGTTTGATGTTGTGCATTCTGATCGAGCCGTCTGACTTCACTTGCACGTGGTCAGAAGCCGCCGATTTAGACGCCGCACCACCGATGTGGAAAGTCCGCATGGTCAGCTGCGTACCTGGCTCACCAATGGATTGGGCCGCCATCACGCCGACCGCTTCACCAATGTTCACCCGGTGACCACGAGACAGGTCTCGACCATAACATTGGGCACAGATACCGAATTCAGATTCACAGCTGATCGGTGAACGCACCACAATGCGGTCCAAACCATAGGACTCAATGATTTCCAGGCTTTCTTCACCAATCAAGGTGCCAGACTCAATCACCACTTCGTCATTGGCATTGGTCACATCAACCGCAACCACCCGACCCAGAACCCGCTCGGCCAGGGTCTCGATCACTTCACCACCATCAACGATGGGTTGCATGACCAAACCTTCGGTGGTGCCACAATCGGTTTCGGTGATCACCACATCTTGGGCCACGTCAACCAAACGACGGGTCAAATAACCCGAGTTGGCGGTTTTCAATGCGGTATCGGCCAAACCTTTCCGCGCACCGTGGGTCGATGAGAAGTACTGCATCACGTCCAAACCTTCACGGAAGTTGGCTTTGATAGGGGTTTCAATGATCGAACCATCGGGTTTGGCCATCAAACCACGCATGCCCGAAAGCTGACGCATTTGGGCTTGCGAACCCCGGGCGCCGGAGTCGGCCATGATGAACACGGAGTTCATCGAATCCTGGGTTACTTTTTTGCCTTCTTTGTCTTCGACTTCGTCGGTACCCAACACCGCCATCATGGCATTGGCCACATCTTCGTTGGCTTTGGACCAGATGTCGACCACTTTGTTGTAACGCTCACCAGCGGTCACCAGACCAGAAGTGTACTGCTCTTGAATCTTCAGCACTTCGGCATCGGCCTCTTCCAGGATGTCTTTTTTGGCATCTGGAATGGTTAAATCGGTCACCCCAATGGAGATCCCGGCAATGGTTGAATAGCGGAAACCGGTGTACATCAATTGGTCGGCAAAAATCACCGTGGCTTTGGTACCCAACTGGTGGTAACACTCATTCAACAAGTTGGAGATGGCTTTCTTGTTCAAAGTTTGGTTCATGTATTTGAAATCCAAACCTTTGGGCAAAATGTCGGCCAAAATGGCGCGACCAACGGTGGTTTCAACCAAGTTGGTGGACTCTTCACCACTGGCTTCATCGGTGGTGGTTAAACGCACCTGCACTTTGGCTTGTAATGACACGTGGCCATTTTGATAGGCGCGATTGACTTCGCTCATGTCAGAGAAAATCATGCCTTCGCCGCGCTCATTGATCAATTCACGGGTCATGTAATACAGACCCAAGACCACGTCTTGTGAAGGGACGATGATCGGCTCACCCGAAGCCGGCGACAAGATGTTGTTGGTGGACATCATCAAAGTACGGGCTTCCAATTGGGCTTCAATCGACAAAGGCACGTGAACCGCCATTTGGTCACCATCGAAGTCCGCGTTGAACGCGGTACAAACCAAGGGGTGCAATTGAATCGCTTTGCCTTCAATCAACACCGGCTCAAATGCCTGGATACCCAATCTGTGCAGGGTTGGCGCCCGGTTCAACAGAATCGGGTGCTCACGAATCACTTGCTCCAAGATGTCCCAAACTTCAGGGGTCTCGGCATCAACCGAACGTTTGGCGGCTTTGATGGTGGAGACATAGCCGTCTTTCAGCAAGCGGCCCAAAATGAATGGCTTGAACAGTTCCAAGGCCATTTTTTTGGGCAGACCACATTGGTGCAAACGCAAGGTTGGGCCCACCACGATCACCGAACGACCGGAGTAGTCCACCCGTTTACCCAACAGGTTTTGACGGAAGCGACCTTGTTTACCTTTGATCATGTCGGCCAAAGATTTCAAGGGTCGGCGATTGGAACCAGTCACTGCACGGCCACGACGGCCGTTGTCCAACAAGGCGTCAACCGACTCTTGCAGCATGCGCTTTTCGTTGCGCACAATGATGTCCGGCGCGTGCAGATCCAACAAACGCTTCAACCGGTTGTTGCGGTTGATCACACGGCGGTACAAATCGTTCAAATCTGAAGTCGCGAACCGACCGCCATCCAAGGGCACCAACGGACGCAAGTCAGGTGGCAGGATAGGCAGCACGGTCAAAATCATGTGCTCTGGCTTGTTGCCAGATTTGTTGAAGGCATCGTACAAGGCAATGCGCTTGGACAAACGCTTGATCTTGGTGGCTGACTTAGTAGACTCGATGTCTTCGTGCAATTTCACCAATTCGGCATTGATGTCAATTTCTTCCAACAAAGCATAAATCGCTTCGGCACCCATCAAGGCCTTGAACTCATCACCCCAATGCTCGATGGCCTGGGCGTATTGTTCGTCGGTCAACAAGGCGCCCTTTTCCAGGTCAGTCATGCCTGGATCGGTCACCACGAATGACTCAAAGTACAGAATTCGCTCAATCTCACGCAAGGTCATGTCCAGCATCAAACCAATGCGTGAAGGCAATGATTTCAAAAACCAGATGTGGGCCACGGGGCTGGCCAGTTCGATGTGACCCATGCGCTCACGGCGGACTTTGGTCAAGGTCACTTCGGTACCACATTTCTCACAGACCACACCGCGGTGCTTCATGCGTTTGTATTTACCACACAAGCACTCGTAATCTTTGATCGGACCAAACACAGCCGCACAGAACAAACCGTCGCGCTCAGGTTTGAAGGTCCGGTAGTTGATGGTTTCTGGCTTTTTCACCTCACCATAAGACCACGACCGAATCAACTCGGGTGGTGCCAGTGAGACTTTAATCGAGTTAAAGTCTTGGATTTCTTTTTTTGGATTGAATAATTTAATCAGATCTTTCATGTATTTTCTCCCAGACTCACTCGTTTTCCAGTTCCATGTTCAAGCCCAATGCGCGGACCTCTTTGACCAGTACATTGAACGACTCAGGAATGCCTGAAACCGTGTTGTGGTTACCATCAACGATGTTTTTGTAGGTGGCGTTACGACCTTGCACGTCATCTGACTTGACCGTCAGCATTTCTTGCAAGGTGTAAGCGGCACCGTAGGCTTCCAGCGCCCACACTTCCATCTCACCGAATCGCTGACCACCGAACTGGGCTTTACCACCCAGCGGTTGTTGGGTCACCAACGAGTATGGACCGGTTGAACGGGCATGCATCTTGTCATCGATCAAGTGGTTCAGTTTCAACATGTACATGTAACCAACGGTGACTTTGCGGTCAAATTTCTTACCGGTGCGACCATCGAACAAGGTGGCTTGACCGTCTTCGGACAAACCAGCCAATTGCAACAGTTTTCTGATGTGTTCTTCTTTGGCACCATCAAACACGGGCGTGGCCATTGGCACACCGCCTTTGAGGTTGTTGGCCAACTCCATCACTTCTTCTTTGCTGAAGCTGGAGAAGCTCACTTTGCCTTCGCCGTCGATGTTGTAGATCTCACCCAAGAATTCTTTCAGCTTGGCCACGGTGGCTTTTTCTTCCAGCATTTTTTCGATTTGGTAACCCAAACCACGGGCGGCCATGCCCAAATGCACTTCCAGAATCTGCCCAATGTTCATCCGCGACGGTACCCCCAATGGGTTCAAGCAGATGTCCACCGGACGGCCGTTTTCATCAAACGGCATGTCTTCTTCTGGCACGATCATGGAGATCACACCTTTGTTTCCGTGGCGTCCGGCCATTTTGTCGCCGGGTTGGATGCGGCGTTTCACTGCCAGGTACACTTTGACCATTTTCAACACGCCAGGCGCCAGATCATCGCCTTTGGCGATCTTGGCTTTCTTCTCTTCAAAACGTTTGTCGAAAATGTCGCGCTGCTCAGCAATCTGCTCAGCGAAGTCATCCATTTGTGCAGCCAGGTCGTTGTCTTGGGGCTTGATGTCAAACCATTGATCCAACTCCAAGGTGTCGAAGTAAGACTCTTCGATCACCGCGCCTTTTTTCAAGCCAGGGGCTTTGGCCACTTTGGCGCCCACCAACAATTCACGAATGCGCTGGTGGATCACGGTGCGCATGATGCGGAACTGGTCATTCAGGTCCTTGCGCACTTTTTCGATTTCTTCTTGTTCAATGCGCTCAGCACGTGAACCCTTTTCGATGCCTTCGCGGGTGTAGACCTGCACATCAATCACGGTACCGCTGGTGCCTGACTTGACACGCAAAGACGAGTCTTTCACGTCCAAAGCTTTTTCACCAAAGATGGCGCGCAACAATTTCTCTTCGGGGGTCAGTTGGGTTTCGCCTTTGGGGGTCACTTTACCGACCAAAATGTCACCGGGACCCACTTCGGCACCGACGTAGACAATCCCTGAATCATCCAACTTGGTCAACGTGCCTTCAGAAATGTTGGGGATGTCCGCAGTGATTTCCTCGGCACCCAATTTGGTGTCCCGAGCAATACAGGTCAACTCTTCGATGTGGATGGTGGTCAGGCGGTCTTCTTTCACCACCCGCTCAGAAATCAGGATGGAGTCCTCGAAATTGTAACCATTCCATGGCATGAAGGCCACCAGCATGTTTTGACCCAAGGCCAATTCACCCAAATCAGTGGATGGACCATCGGCCAACACGTCACCGGCTTCAATGCGGTCACCCACTTTCACAATCGGACGTTGGTTGACACAGGTGTTCTGATTCGAACGCATGTATTTGATCAGGTTGTAAATGTCGACACCGGGGTCTTTTTCACCGATTTCAGACTGGTCAACCCGCACCACGATGCGGCCAGCGTCAGAAATTTCCACCGTTCCGCCGCGCTTGGCGATCACGGTTACCCCGGAATCACGCGACACGATGCGTTCCATACCGGTACCCACCAATGGCTTGTCGGCTTTCAATGTGGGCACGGCTTGGCGTTGCATGTTCGATCCCATCAAAGCCCGGTTGGCGTCATCGTGTTCCAGGAACGGAATCAAAGCCGCGGCCACCGACACAATTTGTTTCTCAGAGACGTCCATGTAAGAAATCTCTTCGGCTTTCTTCAGCACCACTTCGCCTTTGTGACGACAAATGATGAACTCATCGACGAATTTGCCGTTTTTGTCCAACTTGGCACTGTTTTGGGCGATGGGGTTGTCCGAATCCTGAATCGCTGACAGGTAAACAATTTCATCGGTCACTTTGCCGTTGGCGACTTTGCGGTAAGGGGTTTCCAAGAAACCATAATCGTTGGTTCTGGAATACACCGCCATCGAGTTGATCAAACCAATGTTTGGTCCCTCAGGGGTTTCAATCGGACACAAACGACCGTAGTGCGTCGGATGCACGTCGCGCACTTCAAAGCCAGCACGCTCACGGGTCAAACCACCCGGCCCCAAGGCCGACACGCGGCGCTTGTGGGTGATTTCCGACAAGGGGTTGTTTTGGTCCATGAATTGGGACAATTGGTTGGAGCCAAAGAACTCTTTGATCGCCGCTGAGATGGGTTTGGCGTTGATCAGGTCTTGTGGGGTCAAGCCTTCAGACTCGGCCACTGTCAGTCGCTCTTTAACGGCGCGTTGGACCCGAACCAGGCCGACGCGGAACACGTTTTCCGCCATTTCACCCACCGAACGCACGCGCCGGTTGCCCAAGTGGTCGATGTCATCGACTTGACCCACACCGTTGCGGATGCTGACCAATTCTTTCATCACATCGACGATGTCTTCTTTACTCAGGGTGCCTTCACCCTCGATGTTCTCACGACCCAAACGCATGTTGAATTTCATGCGACCCACGGCCGACAGGTCATAACGCTCTTTGGCAAAGAACAAACCGTCAAACAAGGAGCGCGCTGCTTCCTCAGTTGGTGGCTCGCCCGGACGCATCATGCGATAGATTTCAATCAACGCTTCTTCGGCGGTGGTGGTTGGATCGATGTTCAAGGTGTTCGACATGTAAGCACCGCGGTCCAAATCATTGACCAACAGAATGTCAAATGATTTGACGCCGGCATCGCGGAATTTCTCCAGCACCTCTTCGGTGATGGTGGTGTTGGCTGGCATCAGCACTTCACCGGTTTCTTTGTCAATGACGTTGTGACCCAACACTTTTTCGATCAAGTAACTGTCTTCCAGAGTCAACGCGGTCAACTTAGACTTTTTCAGTTTGCGTTCATGGCGCGCGGTGATGCGTTTACCGGCTTCCACAATCACTTCTTTGCCATCTTTGATGTCAAAGCCAAATGTTTCCCCTTTCAGATTTTCTGGCACCAACTTCATTTTGGCGTTGGTTTTGTTCAGGGTGATGGTGGTTTTTTCAAAAAACAGGTCCAAAATCTGTTCGTTGTTGTATTCCAAGGCGCGCAACAAGATCGAAGCCGGCAATTTACGGCGGCGATCGATCCGCACATACACGCTGTCTTTGGCATCGAACTCCATGTCCAACCAAGAACCGCGGTAAGGAATCACCCGGGCTGAATACAGAATTTTACCGGATGAGTGGGTTTTGCCTTTGTCGTGATCGAAGAACACACCAGGTGAACGGTGCAATTGATTCACGATGACCCGCTCGGTGCCATTGATCACAAAGGTACCGGTCGGGGTCATCAGTGGTAAATCACCCAGATAAACGTTTTGCTCTTTGATGTATTTGACTTTTTTCTTTTTCTTGGTGCTCTTTTCTTTGTCGTAGATCACCAATTGAATTTGGGCACGGATGGAGGCCGCATAGGTCATGCCACGCAGTTTACATTCCAGCACATCAAACTCTGGATCTTCTACGCCGACACTGATGTATTCCAATCGAGCAAAACCAGAGTAGCTTTCAATTGGAAAAATTGAGTTTAAGGCATCATTCAGTCCATTGAGGTTTTTGTCGTTTTCACCCAAAAATGCCTGATATGATTTGACTTGAGTGTCCAGTAAGTACGGCACATCCAGAACCGCTGAAGAACTGCCAAAGTCTTTTCTGATTCTCTTCTTCTCAGTAAATGTATAACCCATCGATTTGTCACCTTCACCATGCTCGCGAAATGGGGTATTTCGCTATTGATATATGTATTTTTTTACGCTTTTGATCGCCGTTTTGAATCGGTGATTTTTTAAGCGACTAAAGGCCGACATAAAATGTCAGCCTTTAGATTTTGCTTAATTACGTTGTGTAATTATTTCAACTCGACAGTTGCACCTGCTTCTTCGAGTTGTTTTTTGACTTCTTCGGCTTCGGCTTTGTCAACACCTTCTTTGATTGGTGCTGGTGCGCCTTCAACCAACTCTTTGGCTTCTTTCAAGCCCAAGCCAGTGATGCCACGAACGGCTTTGATCACGCCGACTTTCTTGTCGCCGAAACCAGCCAGGATGACGTCGAATTCAGATTGCTCAGCAGCGGCTTCACCAGCAGCAGCGGCAGCCACAGGAGCGGCAGCAACTGCGGCAGCAGCTGAGACACCAAATTTCTCTTCCATCGCTTCGATTAACTCAACAACGTCCATCACGCTCATTGCTGAAATTGCTTCTAAAATATCATCTTTTGATACGGCCATTTTATTTCTCCAAAAATGTAAAGTTTGTTACTTATGCAGCTTTTGAATCTTTGATTGCTGCGATTGTACGTGTCAGTTTTGCGTGTGGCTCGGCCAAAGTTCTGGCCAACTTCTCGATCGGTGCTTTCATCACCGACATCAGTTGAGAAATGGCTTGGTCTTTGGTCGGCAATGAAGCCAGACGGGCCAGCTCCGATGCCGCCAACAATGAACCACCGATGGAAACAAATTTAACTTCCAAGTGATCATTGTCTTTGGCGTGGTCTTTGATCAAACGCGCGGCACAACCAGGATCTTCCTGACTGAATGCATACAACAAAGGACCGACCAAGGCATCGGCGATGCACTCGTATTCGGTACCTTGTACGGCTCTTTTGACCAAAGTATTTTTTGCCACCCTCAGATACACACCGGTTTTGCGGGCATCTGAACGCATCGCGGTCATCAGATCAACCGATGAACCACGGTACTCAGCTGCCACCAAAGAGTGGGCATCTTGAGCTACGTTGGCAATTTCACTGACTACAGCTTTTTTCTGCTCTAAATTGAGCGCCATGATAACCTCCAAAGGCTCATGCAGCATATGCTGCAGTACGACTCATACACCGCTTGACCACGAGGGCTGCAAGCGGCACCTTTTTGGTGACCTAACAGAATTCTGTCTGGGGGCACCATCTGCGTAGGAAATTAAGTGAACCGACGTAAACGCCTGCTGCACACCTACGGTCTTTGATGACTGCTGAACCCTTGCGAGTTCAACAACCCTCAAAATTTCGGGGATCGCGGATTACTGACCGACAGTAACCGGATCGATTTCAACACCGGCGCCCATGGTGGACGAGATGCTGATTTTTCTGATGAATTTACCTTTTGATGTGGGTGGCTTCTTCTTGTTCAGCTCGGCCAACAACACCGTCAAATTCTCACGCAACGCATCGGCTGAGAAAGAGGCTTTACCCAACACCGTGTGGATGATGCCCGCTTTGTCAATGCGGTACATGGCTTGACCGGATTTGTTGTTTCTAACCGCACCAGCCACGTCGGGAGTCACGGTACCCACTTTGGGGTTTGGCATCAAGCCTTTGGGACCCAAGATGGTACCCAATTGACCCACCACGCGCATGGCGTCTGGGGAAGCAATCACCACATCAAAATCGATGTTGCCTTTCTTGACTTCAGCAGCGAGGTCGTCAAAACCGACCAAGTCAGCGCCGGCGGCTTTGGCTTCTTCAGCCTTTTCGCCTTGGGCGAAGACTGCCACTTTGACCGATTTACCGGTGCCATTGGGCAACACGGTTGCACCACGCACGGCTTGGTCAGATTTTCTGGCATCCACACCCAGCTGGATGGCCACATCAACGGTTTCATCGAAGTTTTTAGAGGCATTCGAACGAACGAATTCCAAAGCTTCTTCGATGGGGTATTTCTTCATTTGGTCGATTTGCGCTTTCAACGCTTTGATTCTTTTGCCAGCCATCATTTCACTCCTTCAGTTTCAATGCCCATGCTGCGTGCAGTACCGGCTATGGTTCTGACCGCGGCATCCATATCGGCAGCCGTCAAATCAGGCTCTTTCATTTTGGCAATTTCTTCCAATTGCTCACGACCGATTTTTGCCACCTTGTCGGTGTTGGGGGTACCACTGCCTTTGGGAATGCCCGCTGCTTTCAACAACAACACGGCAGCCGGTGGGGTTTTGGTAACGAAGGTAAAGCTTCGGTCATTGTAGACTGTGATCACCACTGGGATGGGTAACCCTTGTTCAACGTCACCCGTTTGGGCGTTGAAGGCTTTACAAAACTCCATGATGTTCACCCCGTGTTGACCCAAAGCCGGGCCCACCGGAGGTGAGGGATTGGCCTGACCAGCAGGCACTTGCAGTTTGATGTACGACTGTACTTTCTTAGCCATTTTTCTCTCCGGGTGCAAACGCCGGGCACTTAAGCCGGCTCCCCATTGTTAATCAATTAAACTTTTTCAACTTGGCCGAACTCAAGTTCAACCGGCGTTGACCGACCAAAAATGGAAACAGCCACACGCATGCGGCTCTTTTCATAATTGACTTCTTCCACTTCGCCATTGAAATCGGCAAAAGGGCCGTCGATGACGCGAACCACTTCGCCGACATCGAACAATGTTTTGGGTTGCGGCTTGTTCTCGCCGTCTTCAATGCGTTGCAGGATGGCATTGGCCTCCCGCTCGGTGATGGGTGCTGGCTTCTCCGCTGTACCACCAATGAAGCCCAACACTTTGGGCACACTTTTCACCAGGTGCCAGGTCTCGTCATTCATTTCCATTTGCACCAAGACATAACCAGGAAAGAATTTACGCTCACTGCGACGCTTCTGACCTTTTTTCATTTCCACGACAGTTTCTTTGGGCACCAGCACTTCACCAAACAAGTCCTGCATTTGGTATCTTTCAATGCGCTCTTCCAGCGACTTACAAACTTGTTGTTCAAATCCTGAATACGCGTGTACCACATACCATCTGTGTGCCATGAAACTGTACTCCTGTCCTTAAATTAATCGAACAAATATTCGATGAGGCTACTGAAGCCCCAATCAACCAGAAACAAGAAGAAACCAATGATGACCACCAGGATCAGGACCATGATGGTGGTTTGTACGGTTTCATTTTTGGTCGGCCAGACAATTTTCTGCCGCTCGATGTTGGCGTTTTTGACAAACTTGGCAAACTCCTTGCCTTTGTGGGTTGTGTAGCCAACAAAACCACCAACCAGCACACCGCCCAGAACCATCAACACGCGGATGATGGTGGGGTAGGTATCCACAAAATACAGATTGGCGGCAACGCCTGCAATGATGATTGCAATGGCCAGCCACCACCTTAATTTATCACCAGCTCCTGGAACTGTCTCAACACTACTCATATCTTGTTTTAATCCAAATAAGCCATTGCCCCCATCCGATGGAGAAAACAATGGCAGGCCAGGAGGGAATCGAACCCCCAACCTGCGGTTTTGGAGACCGCTGCTCTGCCAATTGAGCTACTGGCCTAAAAACTGTAAAGACAGCAAAAGCCAACAGTCAAACTGTTGGCTTTTGTGTCACAAGTTACTTGATCACTCGATGATTTTAGCGACCACGCCCGCACCCACGGTGCGACCACCTTCACGAATCGCAAAGCGCAAGCCTTCGTCCATCGCAATCGGTGAAATCAATTCAACTTTCATCTTGACGTTGTCACCAGGCATAACCATTTCTACGCCATCAGGCAACTCACATGCGCCAGTCACGTCAGTTGTTCTGAAGTAAAACTGGGGTCGGTAACCTTTGAAGAATGGCGTGTGACGACCACCTTCATCCTTACTCAACACGTAAACTTCAGCCTCAAATTTTGTGTGGGGCGTGATTGTACCCGGTTTTGCCAGTACTTGTCCACGCTCAACTTCATCTCTTTTCGTGCCACGCAACAAAATACCCACGTTGTCACCGGCTTCACCGCGATCCAACAACTTGCGGAACATCTCAACACCCGTACAGGTGGTGGTGGCCGTGTCACGAATACCAACGATCTCAATCTCTTCGCCAACGTTCACAACACCGGTCTCAATACGACCCGTCACAACAGTACCACGACCTGAAATCGAGAAAATGTCCTCAATCGGCATCAAGAATGGTTTGTCGGTTTCACGCTCTGGAGTCGGGAAGTAGGCATCCATCTCATCCAACAACTTTTGTACCGCTGGAACACCAATGTCTGATTCGTCGCCTTCCAATGCTTTCAGGGCAGAACCCATCACCAATGGGGTGTCATCACCAGGAAACTCGTAGTCGTTCAACAACTCACGAACTTCCATCTCAACCAACTCCAACAACTCTTCGTCGTCAACTTGGTCGCATTTGTTTAAGAACACAACAATGTAAGGGACACCAACCTGACGAGCCAACAAAATGTGCTCACGGGTTTGTGGCATCGGACCATCAGCGGCTGACACAACCAAAATCGCGCCGTCCATTTGGGCCGCACCGGTGATCATGTTTTTCACGTAGTCCGCGTGACCTGGACAGTCAACGTGCGCGTAGTGACGATCTTCGGTTTCATATTCTACGTGAGCCGTAGAAATGGTGATACCGCGCTCTCTTTCTTCTGGCGCGTTATCAATTTGATCGTAATCCTTGAAATCACCGCCTTGCTTTTCAGCAGCCACTTTTGTGATCGCTGCAGTCAAGGTGGTCTTACCATGGTCAACGTGACCAATTGTGCCCACGTTCACATGGGGCTTCGTGCGTTCAAATTTTTCTTTTGACATTGTTGCTACTCCAAAAAGCTAAGCAGTTAATATTATTCAAGTGGTGGTGCCCATAACTGGAGTCGAACCAGTGACCTCTTCCCTACCAAGAAAGTGCTCTACCGACTGAGCTATATGGGCATTACATTTGGAGCGGGTGATGGGAATCGAACCCACGTATTTAGCTTGGAAGGCTAATGTTCTACCATTGAACTACACCCGCTCAGCCCCAACCTGAACCACTTATTCAGGCCTTTTAATGTTTGGTGGAGGGAGGAGGATTCGAACCTCCGAAGTTAAAAACAGCAGATTTACAGTCTGCCCCCGTTGGCCGCTTGGGTATCCCTCCAACGAGCAAAGCACGGCATTTTCGTAGAATACGCCAAGAAAGTCAATATAAAATCACAGTAATTTCATGCCCCGTCAGGGCCGACTCTCTCGTCTCCGAGCAGGCTGCGAATTATAGGCAATTTGCAGTAAAAAACAACGACTTTTTTGGATTAAATCAAGCACCCCGTTTGACCCCCGACCAAACGACTGAAAATTTCCCCCAATTCGGGGCCGAGATTGGCGTATACTGAAGCCCTTTTTGACCGCAACAAACCATGCCAAAATCCTTATTTTTGATCGCCTTTTGGCTACTCAGCTGGACCGCCTCAGCCGACACGGAACCGACGTTTGCTTCAGCCACCATCAAAACCAGCGTGTCGTTGTCACCACACATCACCGAATTGGTCTATTCGGCCGGTGGCCAGGATGGTTTGTTGGGGGTCAGTGCCTACAGTGACTACCCCGCCTCGGTGGCGGACAAAACCGTGATTGGCGACGCCTTTCATTTGAACACTGAATTGTTGGCCCAACTGCAGCCCGAAGTGGTGTTTTATTGGGCCGGTGGCACGCCGCAACAAACCGTGGAGAAACTCAAGTCCATGCAGCTCAATGTTCATGCGGTGACCATCAACGAACTACACGACATTGCTCGAGCCATCCAAGACATCGCCGACACCTTGGGCACCCAACCCACTGCTGATTTGGAACATTTTGCCACCCGGCTGCAAGCCCTGCAAAACCAAACTTGGTCCAAACAATCGGCCTTGATTCAAATATCTGACCAACCGATCTACACCGTCAATGGCGACCATTGGATGAGTGAGGCCATTGCGGTATGCGGCTTGAACAATGTGTTTGCCGATTTGGCCACCAAGTCTGCTGCGGTGACCTTGGAGTCGGTGGTGTTGAAAAAACCCGAGGTCATTGTTCGCACCCAAGCCATGAATGAACACAGCCCGGTGGCGCAATGGGCTGAAATTCCGGCCATCAAAAACCAACGCATTGCGGTGTTGGAAGCCGACCATTTCACCCGGCCCACGTTGCGTTTGTTGTTGGCCATTGAACATTTGTGCCAGCAAGTGGCCGCTTACGAACGGGTCAATTAATCCAACCGATTCTGACCCAGCAGTTTCAGCTCGGCATCGTACATGGCTTTGAGCAGCAGCTCGCCATCCCCGGCCACCTTGAATTCACCGAAGCGGGCGGCATCAAACAACTGCGCATCCCCTTCTTGAAAGAAAAACGCATTGGTGGCAAATTGCACGCGATTGTGACGCCAACGGTATTGCATGCCGATCAAGGGTTCAGCCGCATCAGGGGCAGCCTTAAGACCATGAAACCGGCCCACCCCACGTTCATCCAAATGCACAAACACCAAACCATCTTGCGCTGATTCCTGCGCTGCTGGGTCGGCTTGGCTCATGGCGCTGCGGATGTCATTGGCCAAAGCAAAGCGCAAGCGCATGTAATCGCCTTGCATGATGGAGCGGGGATCCACCGGTGCCAATTCCAAAAACACCGATTGCCCAGTGGCCAACAACCGTTCTTTTTGCCAGATGGCTTGGTTGACGCCGACCAAGGCCAAGCCCAAAGTCACCCACGCAGCCAGTTGCGCGGCCCCACTGAGGGCCCGCTGGGGCGGGTCGGTCACAGCAGGGCCTTGGTTATCGGCCGGATCAGCCAACCACCACTTCAAGCCAGCATAAGCCAACAACATGACCGCGCCCATCGCCATCAGGATCAATGACTTGTTCAATAAGGTGGTGTTCAAGGCATAGTAGTACCAACTGACAAAGCCCAACAAGGCCAGCCCACCGAGCACCATCAACAACTTGTTTTGTCTGGCATAGCCCACCAACAACACCAACAGGGCACTGCTCAATCCGATCACCGGCAAGGCCGAAAACAACAACAGCACCGCCGCCAACAGGATCAGCCGACCGGTTTTGCTGCCCCATTGGACGCCTTGTTCAATGGCGATCTGTCGCACCAGGTACAACAACACCGCTGAATTCAACAACGCCGAGATCCAACTCGCATTCTGCAACAACCAACCCGCTGACTGTCTGGAGTGCATCCAGCCATACAACCAAATATGATTCTGGGCATGTAAAGTCACCAGCGCAAAGGCCAAGGCATAGCCCACCGGTTCATAAAATTCCCGCTGTGCTTCCCAGCCGGTTTTCTGCAGCCATATCCAGACCATCAAGGCCGCCACGGCAGCGGCACCGAGGCCCGAAAAAATCAACCAGTCAAAGCCCCAAAACAGGGCAATGACGGCAAACCAGGTGCTCAAGAACCGATGTAAATAGTTGCGCATCACTAAGGCCAGCACCACTTGGTACAATGCCACCAACACCAACCACTGACGGCTTCTGAAATCAAACAGTTCAAACAGCCCAAAGGCCAACAAGAATTGGCCAGTCAAACTGAAGGCCAACACCATCTGATCAAAAAAGTCATTGTCAGGCTGGGCTTTGAAATAGGCATAGGTGCCCGCATTGATGAACAAACCCAGGGTGATCAACACCCCGCCCTGATCAAACAAGCCAGCAATCCCAAAACCCAAGAAACCCAACAGAAAGATGGCCGCCAACCAACCGGCAAAGCCTTGCAAAGCCCGGATGTACCAAAAAGTTTGTTCGGTCTTGGTTTCGTTGGCCGGCTCATCGCCTTTGACGAAACCGGCTTGTTGCAATAGTTGCCATAACTGGGTACTGCTCATGCGTTCACCTCCTGTTTGAAGCTCAGGTGGGTCTTTTTCAACCACCGCACCGCCAAGGTCGACAGCGTGATCAAAGCCACCGCCATCAACAACAAGCCGCCGGCATCGAATTGATCCAACACCGCATTGGCCAACAGCGACATGATGAAGACAATGACAGCCAACATCCAGGCCGTCAGCAACAACAAATCGCGACAACGGTAACGGTACACATAACACAACAAACCCATGAAGCCCAGGAACAACAAGGCATTGATGGCCCGGTAGTCGACCCGACCCCAAATCGCCTCCAGCCCCATGATGCCCAACAAATAAATCACCACCACACCCAGAACCTGAGCGGCCCAGCGGTGTGACAAGGCCACATGCACCCATCGTTGGGCCCGACCACTGGCCAACCATTCAGTCAGCAACAAAAAGGCCCCGTTCAATAGAAACAGCACCCAAGTCATGTGATGTCCCCACAGCGCCCAGCCAAGCAAGGAGCGGTTGACCTGGAGATACAAACTCAAAGCGGTGTTGAGCAACAACACCAACACCAGCCACAACACCTCTGCCCGGCTGAACAGGACCAAGGGCGTGATCAACATCGCCCAGGTGGCAAACAATTGCCAGGGATCGGCCCCGGTTTGGTAGGTTTGGCCGAACAAAGCCAGCAGCGCACCCAGTACCAACACCGCAGATAACAACAACGCTTGCGCGGTCCAGGGTGATTTGGCTTTGAACAGGTACAACAGAAAACTGCCAACCATCAAACCTTGCAAAGCGATGAACTTGAACTGCCGGCCCAAGTCATTCCAATTGTAAGCAAAGAAAAACACCACCCCAAAGGCCATTGATAACAGGCCGAGCAACACCAACAGGCGCCGCACAAACAACAACCAGCCGGCCCGGCTCGGTCGCTCACCCGCCACCGCCAAAGCCGATGCCTGGTGTTCGGGGCCGATCAGCCCCGCTTTGATCCATTGATAGATTGATTCATTCATGATGTTTGGGCTCCCACAAAAGCCATTTCATCATAAATCTTTTGGCGCATTTTATAAACCCAATCGAAAGCGGGTGCAACAAGGCTTGTCGAAAGTAGCAACATAAGACACCGCCGACCCATCGCTGGGCACAAAAAAGCCCGACGGCATCGGGCTTTTCGATCACAGTTTCAAAGCGTGCTTCAATCGCGCTCGGCAATCGGGCCCACTTTGCGGGTGTCTGGCCCGGTGTAATCGGCGTTGGGGCGGATGATGCGGTTGTTTTCGCGCTGCTCCATCACGTGAGCGGTCCAACCGGTGACCCGTGACATCACGAAGATCGGGGTGAACAGCTCGGTGGGGATGCCCATGAAGTGATAGGCCGAAGCGTGGAAGAAATCGGCATTCGGGAACAGCCTTTTTTCATCCCACATTTTCTTCTCCACCGCACAGCTTACTGGGTACAGCACGGTGTCACCGGCTTCTTCAGCCAGTTTTTCTGACCATTTTTTGATGATGGCATTGCGCGGATCCACTTCGGTGTACACCGCATGACCAAAGCCCATAATCAATTGCTTGGTTCTGAGCATTTCATCGATGCCGGCTTCGGCTTCTTCGACGCTGCCGAATTTCTGCAACAAGGCCATGGCCGCTTCGTTGGCACCACCATGCAAAGGACCGCGCAAAGCGCCAATGGATGCCGTGACGCATGAATGGATATCAGACAAGGTGGAGGCCACCACCCGACCGGTGAAGGTGGAGGCATTGAATTCATGCTCGGCATACAAAATCAACGACACATCCATCACCCGGGCGTGCAGCTCGCTGGGTCGTTTGCCGTGCAACAACTCCAAGAAGTGCGCCCCCACTCCATCGATGTCTGAGGCAGTTTCAATGCGCACACCGTCGGTGACGAAACGATACCAGTAACAAATGATCGACGGGAAAATCGCCACCAGGCGATCGGCTTTGTCCAATTGTTGGGCAAAATCGGTTTCGCCTTCCACATTACCCAGAATCGAACAACCGGTGCGCATCACATCCATCGGGTGGGCATCGGCCGGGATCAATTCCAAGGTCTTCTTCACCGCTTCGGGCAATTCACGCAGGGCATTGATTTTCTTTTTGTAGGCATCCAACTCAGCTTGATTGGGCAGTTTGCCATGCAGAATCAAGTAAGCGGTTTCATAAAATGAGGCGTTGGCAGCCAAATCATCCACATCATAACCACGGTAAGTGAGGCCAGCGCCAATCTTACCGACGGTGCATAATTTGGTTTCACCGGCGCTTTGGCCACGGAGACCAGCACCACCTGCTTTCTTTGCATTTCCCATGTCGTTATTCCTCTGTTGTTTTTTCTTGTGAAAAAAGTTCGTCTAATTTTTGTTCGTAGCTGTGGTAATCCAAATGATTGTACAACTCTTCTCTGGTTTGCATGATGTCCAACACATCTTTTTGGTGACCCTGGGTCAGGATCGACCGATAAACCGTCTCGGCCGCTTTGTTCATGGCCCGATAAGCACTGCAACAATACAACACGATGTCGACCCCATGCTGGCCCAGTTCTTCGCTGGTGAACAAAGGGGTGTGCCCGAATTCGGTGATGTTGGCCAAAATGGGCACGCCCACAGCGTCTTTGAAGCGTTGGTACTGATCCAAGGTTTTCATCGCTTCGGGAAAAATCATGTCGGCGCCGGCTTCAACACAAGCCACGGCCCGTTCAATGGCGGCAGCCTCGCCCTCAATGGCCAAGGCATCGGTGCGGGCCATGATGACAAAATTTTCATCGGTTCTGGCATCCACCGCGGCTTTGATGCGATCCACCATTTCCTGCTGGCTGACCACTTCCTTGTTGGGTCGGTGACCACATCGTTTTTGTGCCACCTGGTCTTCAATGTGCATGGCAGCGGCACCGGCTTTGATCACCGAGCGCGTGGTTCTGGCAATGTTGAAGGCCCCGCCCCATCCCGTGTCCACATCAATCAACAGCGGCAAGTCGCACACATCGGTGATGCGCCTGACATCAGTCAACACGTCTTCCAGGGATGAAATGCCCAGGTCAGGCATGCCCAGCGAATTGGCAGCCACACCGCCGCCGGACAGGTAAATGGCTTGGTGGCCCACGTTTTTGGCCATTCTGGCGGCAAAGGCATTGATGGCGCCAACCACTTTCAGCGGTTGGTTGTTGGCCACTGCCTGGCGGAATCGCAAACCCGCACTGTCATTGTTGTTGGTCATAAATGTTTGTTGTCGCGTTCAAGCCCTGACTTGGATGGTGTGCTGCACACAATTCAGTCAGGTACCATGGTGGTTGAAAGTGGGTTCATCATCGTTGGACTGATGTCAAATCAGTCCCCCAGTGAGGTCGATGCATGCATGTCCCGATTGTTTGCCAGTGACCCGATGGCGATCAACCATGACCGCTGACGACCCACTGAAATAAAGCCGGCGCATTATAACAGAATCCACCCGCAATGACCAGATCAACGGTCTGTAACAAATGGTGCTTGGGGGCGTGGGAATTCAGCTTTGCAGTGATCGAATCAGGCCATTGATGCCGCCTTGTAAGGCATAAACATCATAACCCAGGGTGGCCAGGGTAAAAGCCGCAGAGGCACAGCGGGAGCCCAGGTTGCTGCAGGTGATGATGGTCGAGTTCAGATTCAACTTGTGGACATTTTTGCGGATCTTGGTCACCGGGATGTTGAAACAACCCTGGATTGATTGGCGGGCAAATTCTTCCGGTTCACGCACATCGATCAAAGTGGCACCTGCTGCCAACATCTCCAAGGCCGATTGGGCGGTGATCCAACGCACCACGTGGGCTTTGAGCAGTTTGGAAAATGTGGCACCGGCCAAACGCATCAACAAACCGTCGGTTTGCATCCGCACCGAGGCGTTGCGCGGTTCGCTGCTGACCAGGGCCGATTCGCCAAACAAGGTGCCCTTGTCCAATTCAGCCACCTTTTTTTCGCCTTCGGCCACCACCTGATACACATCGGCCACCCCTTCGGCAATGATGTAACAGAAATCACCAGGATCACCTTCAGAAATCACTTCTTCACCGGCCTGCACTTCTTGGGTTTCCAATTCATTGAACAATTCACCGATGTTGCCTTGCGGCAGCATTTGCACTGAACGGCTTTTCAGCAAACCCACCACCCACTCATAGCTTTGGTGTCCGCGCAAGGGGCTGTCCGGGGCGGCTTTGGTGTAGACGCTGTTCCAGACCTGTAAATGGTCCACCAGGTTGGAACTGATCTGAAAACCGGTCATGGTCTTGGACGTCACCACCGCGTCCATGGTGTTGGACTTGTTGGCATCGCCAATCGGGTATTTGGCCGATAACTGGGTTGATTTGAGGGTTTTTTCGCGGCCTTTGTCGGTGGTGATTTGCACCACGCCTTTGGTTAAATACTTGGTGTTTTCAGCCCGGCGATTGATTTCGTAGAGCTTGTCTCCTTTTTGCTTTTCAAAATATTCAAACTCATTCACCAACAGTGGATAAAACTTCACATCGATTTGATTGAATGGATAATATTCTTTTAAGTCTTCGGCTTTGATCATTAACCCTTCCGCTGATCCCATATTTTGATTAAATCTTAACCGATTTGCTGAGGTAACTCAAAATATTATCTGTAATGGGTTGATCTTAAAGACTTTTACCGGTCCAAAAGCCGGACAAAGGCCGTTCCGCAGCGGCCATCCAGTCTGCCAAGCCAGGATCCGTGCTAAACTGCCCATTTTTGTCCCCCAGCCCGATGTCAGAAACCCTCAAACACCTGTTGCACCCCAAGTTCCTGCACATGACCTTGTTTGGAATCTCTGCTGGCATCCCGTACTTTTTAATTTTTTCCTCTTTGTCTCTGTGGCTGGACCAAGTGGGGGTGGAAAAATCGGCCATCACCTATTTCAGTTGGGCCGCTTTGGGTTATTCATTCAAGTATTTGTGGTCGCCGTTGGTGGATCGCCTGCCCATCCCCTACCTCAGTGCCCACATGGGACAACGCCGGGCCTGGCTGCTGTGCATCCAATTGCTGGTCATGTTGGCCATTGCTTTGATGGGCTTGACCGATCCTGCTGCCAGCGAAAACGCCCTGATTCAAATGGCTTTGGCCGTCACATTGCTGGGATTTTCAGCGGCCACCCAGGACATCTTAATCGATGCTTGGCGAATTGAAGCCTCCACCGAAAAAGACATCGCCATGCTGTCCTCGGTGTATACCGTGGGTTACCGCTTGGGCATGCTCACTTCCGGTGCCGGTGCTTTGTACATCGCCGCTTACTTTGGCACCAGCATGGAAACCTATCAGTACAGTGCCTGGAAAATTTCTTATCTGACCATGGCCTGCACCATGCTGCTTGGCATCGGCACCACCCTGTGGATCAAGGAACCCAAGAAAGCCGATGCTTTGGTGCATGAAACCAAAGACTACTTGGCGGTGGTGGCGGTGTTTGTGATCAGCATTGGGGTCTTGATTGTGACTTATCAGCTGACCGCCGACCTGTTCCAACAATGGCAATCACAACTGCAGTCCTGGTTCAACAACCGGCCCCTGGCTTCGACCCTGACCACGGCGCTGCAATTGTTCCTGGCGCTGGGACTGGCAGCGCTGACTGCCCGCTTGGTGGCCACCACCCGTTGGGTCAACATCGACATGATCAAGGACGTGTACTGGTCTCCGGTGCATGACCTGTTCAAACGCCACAAACAACACATCTGGCTGATCATTGGCATCATTTGCTTGTACCGCATCTCCGACATCGTGATGGGCGTCACGGCCAATTTGTTTTATCAATACAAAGGCTTTGATTTGGACGAAATCGCCAGCATCGTCAAAACCTTTGGCCTGATCATGACCATCAGTGGCGGCATCCTGGGTGGCTTTTTGGTGGTTCGCTACGGCATCATGCGCATCATGATCATCGCCGCGGTGTTGTCGGCCGCCACCAACCTGCTGTTCATGGCAATGGTGGGTATGGACAAAAGCCTGGTGTTCCTGACCTTCATGATTTCAGCTGATAACCTGTCCCAAGGCATGGCATTGACCGCCTTTGTGGGCTTTTTGTCGCTGTTGGTCAACCGCCAATTCACCGCCGTGCAATACGCCATGTTTTCCTCGGTCATGACCCTGTTCCCCAAAATCCTGGGTGGTTATTCAGGCGGTATGGTGGAACAGATGGGTTATGCCAATTTCTACCTGATGACCGCCATCATTGGCATCCCTGTGGTGTTGATGCTGATGTACGCAAGGCGTAGGCGGGTGTTTGAGTTTGACCAAAACCCGCCGCCTCAAGACTGATGGCTGTCAGGCATTCATGCGGTTCATAAACTGAGCTCACACACATCAGACGTGCCGTCGGCACACGCGAAATGGATGCGCTTGCCTGCGGCATCATGGCCCATAGGCTGTTGGGTGTAGGGATTGCGCTCCTGGGATGAGGCAATCACCGCAGCGACATCGGTTTCGGGGTTGAGCTTGATTTCAATTTTCAACCGCAACAATGCCAACATGCCATCCAAATCATGAACGCGGGCCACATAATCGGCATAAGCCGGTGTGGCGATGCTCAACAACATTTTTCCCGTTGGGTTGTACAAAGTCGTGGGTGACCAGCTGAAGGCATCATCCGTCGTCAAATCCCATGCACCACGGCTGTGCTGTTGATGAAATTCCTGGGCACTCAAAGCCGACATGGCCAACAGGGGGCGGGTGGACAGTTCATAGGCCAAGTTGTGGGTGGCATTGGGCTGAAACAAATCAAACCAACCCAAGTATTGCAATTCACCGGTTTGTTCGGCCTGATCAAACAAGTCGATGCCATGTTTGAATTCATGTTGAAACACCGTCCGCATGTTGGTTTCTGCTTGAGTCAAGCGCGGCACCATGGCCAGCAACTGCCGCAGTTGTGAGGAGTCAAAGCGGTCTTCATCCAAGGCTTTGGACAGGGCGCCAATGCCGTTGTTGATCGAGGCCACTGCCACCATTTTGGTGATCATGTGATGGCCCTCTTGCAGCAGCATGCGCCAGAAAGTCATGTCTTGCTTGAAAGCGGCCATGAACCCATCGGCCCCTTGGGTGGCGTGGCTGTTGGCCAAATACAAACGCTTCAAGGCCAACACCGGCCCGAATGGCACAAAAGGTGCCGCCAAATCCATTTGCGTGGGATCACTGTATTCAGTCAATTGAATCAATGCCGCATATTTTTCCAACTGGGACAGCAAGCGCGCCTGGTTGATGGGCTGTGCAACCACAGCATCGAATAAATGGGCCATGCAACCCCGCTCCCTTCTGGAGTTACACCGGGGATATTCACTTTGCCATGCCTGGTCAGCTTCAATGTTCACAAATTGATCAAATTCATCCCCATTCAAGTAGTCGTCACCGGATTGTTTGATTTTTTGATTGAGGAAAGTTCTGATTGATTCGGTGTACTCGACAAAATCGGCTCGCGTGCTGTTGATCGCCAACAAGGCCGGATACGCATTTAGGGCTGAGTATGGTTGGGCTTTGAGGTCTTTGATGGCTTGTACTTCGGGTCTGAGTGATTGATCAAACGGCGAGGTGTTGATCACCACCGTCAACAGACACAAAGCGGCGGCCATCAAAACCAAATATTTCAAAATCTTCAACATGGTGGATGTTCCTGTGGTTAGTAATGACTGCCATGATGCCGCATCAGGCATTTGGGCACCTGAGCAAAACCTGAGTAAAACATCAGCAGGTCATTTCAGGGCGATGGCTGGTGCTAAAATGGGCGCCATGCAAACCGATCAAACCACCCAATATTTGACCGCCCAGCTGGCCATCTGTGCCGCCAGCGGTGAAGTCAAAGGCCTTGACCACCAGACCATTCGCCTGGGGCCGGTACCATTGCGGGTGTTGGTGGTGTTGTTGAACCATGCGGGTGCGATTTGCAGTCGACAACAGTTGTTTGATGCGGTGTGGCCCAATCAAGTGATCAGTGAAGACGCCTTGACCAAATGCATATCGGATTTGCGCAACCAGCTCAAGCCCTTAACCACTGAGCACCCATTGATCAACACCATCCCCAAAAAAGGATACCGCTGGCTGCCCAGCGTGCGTGTGGGTGCCGCTGATGTGGCGCAACCACCCAACAGCCCCTCACCGTGGCTCCATCGATTCAAACTCATGGCCATGGGCTTGGTGGCATTTTGGCTGCTGACCTGGGGTTTACTGGCCGCCCTCAGCACCTTCACCCAACCGACGACCACGCCGCTGGTGATTTTACCCACCCAAATCACCAACCCCACGCAACGATCACACGACCCGCTGGCCTTGGACCTGGCCAGCCACCTGAAACAAGCGGCCATGCAGCACGATGATTTGCGGTATTTATCAGGACATGCCATCGAATCCCATCAAGGCAGCCCCTTCCCTCACTTCCGGCATGAATTCGGGGTCCAATGGTTCATCGAAAGTGAGGTGGTGTTGACCGAATCTGCGGTCGAAGTCACCCTCAATCTGGTTGATGCCAAAACGGCCTTGGTGATCCACAGCGCCCAGCATTCAGGACCCAACCCACTGTCGCTGGCAGCCTGGTGTGCGGACTTCATGCACTTCGTGGCTGAACTGTGAAATTTCAAGTGGGCAGCCATTCAAAGCATGGGGCTGGGTGATATAATGCTGGCTTTTTGATGCAAGCGAACGGTCATGTCTGAAACCCCCACCACATTTCCCCAGGAATCGAGCGTCATCATGATTCCCGGACCGGCTGGACAAATTGAATGTCTGACCGCCCCGCCAGAAGCCGACGCCGTAGACAAAAACCGCGTGGCCTTGATCTGTCATCCCCACCCTTTGTATGGTGGCACCATGCGCAACAAAGTGGTGCACATGTTGGAAAAAGCTTTTCGCGACATGGGTGCCCACACCATCCGCTTTAATTTTCGCGGGGTGGGAGAATCCGACGGGGTGTTTGATGATGGCGTCGGTGAAGCCGATGATCTGATGGCGGTTTATGACTGGGCCCGCACCACCATGCCGCATTGTAAATTCTGGTTGGCTGGTTTTTCTTTTGGCTCGTATGTGGCTTTGCGGGCGGTGAATCAAATCAACCCTGAACAATTCATCACCGTGGCACCCCCAGTGGAGCGCTACGATTACACCGAACTGGAGCCACCTGAGTGTCCCTGGTTGGTGGTCCAAGGGGATGAGGACGATGTGGTCAGCCCCCGTGCGGTTTATGAATATGTGGAACACCAAAACCCCAAACCCCAATTGGTCACCATGAAAGCCGGACATTTCTTCCACCGCCGTCTGCTCGACCTCAAGGGGGCGGTAAAGAACGGCATCCTCCGCCAAGTCAATCCTGAATAAGCCCCGTGAGTGGACCCCTGGCCAATTACCTCGCGGAAATCGAAGCCGGTGTGATCTGGCGCGATGCGTTGCAAGCCCAAGTGGTGGATGAATTTGAGCGCTTACACCAGAACCTGTTGCAACAAAGCCAAACCAAGCGCTGGTTTTTTCAGTCCGCGCTGGCCGCTCCGCAAGGGATATACATCCACGGTTCAGTGGGGCGGGGCAAAACCCATTTGATGGACTTATTTTATGACAGCCTGCCCGCGGACATTGGTAAGCAACGACAACATTACCACGAGTTCATGTTGTGGCTGCATCAGGCTTTGCGCTCGACGCCAGACACCAAAGACCCACTGGATTTGGTCTGCCGGCGCCTGGCCAAACAAGTCAAAGTCTTGTGTTTGGATGAATTCTTGGTCAACGACATCGCCAATGCCATGTTGTTGGCGGGCATGTTGGCCGCTTTCAGCCGCTATGGCATCGCTATGGTGACCACCTCCAATGTGCGCCCAGATGACCTGTATCGAGATGGCTTGCAACGGGTCAAATTCCTGCCAGCCATTGATTGGATCAAGCAACACATGCAAGTGCTGCATTTGGACGGGGATCAAGACTACCGATTACAAGACGATCCTAATCATCAGCACGAACACTGGTACTTTCCGATCAACGCGTCCAGTCGCTATCACTTGCAAGACTGTTTCCAACAAAAAACCCAGTTCCAAGCACCCGATTTAACAGCCTGGTTGATCAATGACCGCACCCTGCCCATTGTCGGACACGCTGAAAACACTTTGTGGTGTGACTTCGCGGCCTTGTGTGAACAACCCCGACATGCCACCGATTACCTCGTCATCGCGGAGCGCATCAACACCCTGGTGCTGGAAAACATCCCGGTGATGTCGGCCAATGACGACAGCGCAGCCCGCCGCTTCATCACCCTGATCGATGTGTTGTATGAGCACGGGGTCAAACTGATTGCCCAGGCCGCCTGCCATTATCAGATGATTTACCAAGGAGACAAATTGGCCTTCGAGTTTCAGCGCGCAGCATCCCGCTTGGCTGAAATGCTGTTGGACTGACCTCCCCCAATCAAAGCCCTGTTCAGCACCCAGATGGGTGTCCTATTCATTGGAACTCAACCGCTGCGAAAAAAGTACAGGTCCTGTCCAGGCCTGATTTGCGCCAGTTTATGCAATTCATCTCGATGCACCACCAGCATCCGCGGATAACCACCTGTGGTTTGGCCATCTTGCATGGACAGGATGCCCTGCCCGTCAGGCGTGACCTGTAAACTCCCTGGCACCAAACCAGAACTGGACAAGTGCAATTGGTCTGGGTAGCGCAACGGTTCGGCTTGCAGGCGAAAGCCTTGGCGGTTGTGGTCTTGGGTCAATTGAAAGGGTTGGCCAAAGGCCTGGCTGACCACCGCCGGTTCAAACAAGTTAACCTCGGGACCTGGCATGGCCCGGACCACATGGATTGTTTGTTCCTTGAGCACCAGCCAGGGTGGTTTGTGGCGGGTGGCCCGCAGGCCGGTTTGGCGCAGTGGCAATTCATCACCGACTTGCAAGGCCCGACCCGCCAAGCCACCCAAACCAGCAACCACCAGGGTGCTGACACTGCCACCGATGGTGGGCAAGTCCAAACCGCCACCAATGGCCACATAGGCCCGAACCCCGACCAACAAATGTTCCATGCGAAATTGATCACCGGCCTGCAAATGTATCGTGCGGTTGGTGTCAACCGCCTGGCCATTGACGGTGCAGCTGAACTCAGCGCCAGCCACTGCCACCGAACAGGCTGCCTCAGTACGCAAACCCAGCCCACTCCAAGTGACTTCCAACAAACCTTCATCGGGATCGTTGCCGACCAGTCGATTGGCCATGCGGGCAGCCGGTACATCCATGAACCCCGAGGGCGGCATGCCCCAATGGGCCATTCCCAGGCGACCGGCGTCTTGCACCGTGGTCATGGAACCGGCTTGGGTGATGGTCAGTGTCACGCGGGTGGCTCCCAACTTTGAAAAGTCGCCCAATCGATGGCCTGAAACCGCACCCGGTCCAAGGGACTGAAGCGCATCGGTTGGTGGTCATTGGCCCAGTCGATCAAGGCCACCGGGGTGCGCCCGATCACCTGCCAGCCGCCCGGACTGGATAAGGCATAAAGTCCGGTTTGGGTACCGGCTACCGCCACACTGCCGGCGGCCACCGAGCGCGCCGGGGTGGCTTTGCGTGGCAGCTTGATGGTCGGGTGGTTGTCAGCCAAATAAGCAAAACCAGGCAAGAAACCCAACATGTTGACGCGGTATTCGACGGCGCTGTGCCGCGCCACCAATGTCTCGTGGGTCATGCCCAACTGGTCACAAACAAATTCCAGATCCGGCGCCACTCGGGCGTCATAGCAAACGGGGATTTGATGGGTCTTGGTCTCAGGCTGCCAGTCTTTGAGGCGTTGGCAGCGGTCGGTCAGCACCGGCAGCAGGTCTTGGTGGTCGGCCAACGGCAGGTCAAACACCAAAGTCAGGCTGGCCTCAGCGGGAATCACATTGATCAAGCCGGGTAATGGCTGGTGCAACAAATCCGCACACAAACCGTGGATACCACGCAATCGGTCGGTCGATGGTTTGAATCCAATGATCACCGCACAATCACCATTGGGCAGCCAGCTGTGCATGACCAAAGGCTGACTCATGCAGCCCCCGTCGGGGCCCGAATGGCAATGCCCGCAGCCACCAAACCCTGGTGCAGCCGTTCGGCGCTTGCCGCGGCACCCGGGTGATCGCCATGCAAACACAAAGTCTCCACCCGCAAGTCCAGGCGCTCACCAGACACCGCAGCCACCGGTGATTGTTGGGCCAAATCAATGGCACGCTGCAACATGGCCGCTGGCTCGCTGATCAGCGCCCCGGCTTGGTCCCGGGGTTGAAGCGTTCGGCGGGCGGTGTAACCACGGTCGGCAAAACCCTCGGCCACAAACCGCAGGCCCACCTGAGCCGCGGCCTCGGCCATGGCCGAATGGGCCAGACCATAAAACAACCACCGATCATCAATGACCGCCACCCAGGTCATTAATTTCAGGGCCAAAGTCAAATCTTCGGCCGCCTGGTTGTACAGCGCGCCATGGGGTTTGATGTGTCGAATGGTGGCACCGGTGGCCGCCGCCACCGCTTGTGCCAATGACAACTGCTGTTGCATCGCTTGTTGCAATTCACGGGGGCTCATGGACATCGGTTCACGGCCAAAATTCACACGGTCCGGATACCCTGGATGGGCTCCAATTTGCACCCCATGCTGCAAAGCCCAGCGCATGGTCTGTGCCATCACAGCCTGATTCCCGGCATGTCCACCACAAGCCACATTGCAGGAACTGATGTGTGGCATGATGGCGGCATCCACCTGGCCATCGGCCAATGACGCATATTCGCCCAAATCACAATTCAAATCAATCACGTGCGACATCAGATCAGGCGCTGAAGGCCAAATACAACGACCGGGAACCCAGCAGCAAGGTCACCGCAATGACCACCATCCCCAACAGGTTATGCACCCAAGTGTTTTTATGGACGCCAAACAAGTCGCTGCGGTTCATCACCACCAACAAGAACACCGCCAACAAGGGCAGCAAGATGCCGTTGGCAATTTGGGCAAACCAAATGATGGTGATTGGTTTGTAACCAGAGATGGCCAACAACAAGCCACTGAACAACACCACCATCCACAACAAGCGGAATTTCAGGTCGTTGCCTTGTTTCGACCAGCCAAACAAGCCAGACAAGGCATAAGCGGCTGCCAGCGGTGCGGTGATGGCCGATGAAATGCCCGCAGCGAACAAGCCGACGCCCATACAAATGCGCGCCCATGAACCCAGCAGCGGCTCCAATTGCACCGACATGTCACCCGCCGAAGCGATGGCCACTTGTTGGCCAAAGAACGCGGCGGCGGCGGTTGACACGATGGCCACCGAGATCAAACCGCCCAGTCCGATGGAAATCACCGTGTCGGTTCTGACCCGAGGCAAATCTTCGGGCTGGTGCCACTTGCGTTTCACCGCTGAGGCGTGCAAAAACAAATTGTACGGCACCACTGTGGTGCCGACCAATGCCATCACCGTCAACCAGGCTCCATCGGGAATGTGCGGCTTGAGGCCGGCCAGCATGGCCCCCAAATCGGGACGGGTCATGACAAAAGTGGTGACAAAAGCCACACTCATCAACAACACCAAAAAGATCAAGGCCCGCTCCACCATTTTGTATTGGCCTTGAAACAGCACCACAAAAGCCACCGCCACGATCAACCAAGGCCAAGGCATGTCATACTGCGGCAGCATGGCATCCAGCCCCAATGCAGCCCCGGCAATGTTGCCCCCTTCATAAGCCCCATTGCCGATGAAAATGGCCACCGCGACCAGGCCAAACACCGGCACACGGGCCAGCAGCGATTGGAACTGTTGGTGCAGGATGCGGCCCAAACCCCGTTGGGTCACCACCCCCAAGCGACCGGCCATTTCCTGCAACAAAACACAGGCCAACACCGAAAACAACAAAGCCCAAATCAACGCATAGCCGAAATTGGCCCCAGCCAAGGTGCAGGTGGTGACGGTACCCGGCCCGATGAATGCGGCCGCCACCAAGGTCGCCGGTCCGATGGAAAATGTGTTCTTAGACATGCCTGCCCTCCGCTGCAATTGCCTTGATTTTAGCTGAAATCCGGGCGCTTGAAAAACCGCTGACAATGGCTTTAAGAGCGGCGGCATTTTTTTGATCGGATTCACACCGCCAGTCGGATCGAATGTTTTATAATCAATCGCTGACATAACATCAGCGACCTGATCGCCTGACCCCAACCAATCCAGGAGCCCACCATGCACAAATACCTCATTCCATGCCTTGTCTTGTTGACCAGCACCAGTCAGGCAACCATGAGAACCTTGCTGCCCAGCAAAGACAACACCATTTTTGAGACCACCACAGAGCCCTTGAGCAATGGGGCCGGCCAATTCCTGTTTGCCGGCAGAACCAATCAACTGGAAAATTCAGCCAGGCGGGCAGTGCTGCAATTTGACCTGAGTTTTTTGCCGCCAGGCACCACCGTTAATGACGTCACTTTCGAAGTGACGGCGACCCGCACCATCACCCCTTCCAGCACCTTGAATTTACATGCCATGTTGGCTGATTGGGGCGAGGCCGGGTCTGATGCCAGTGGCGAGGAAGGCGCTGGCACCATGGCCGAACCCGGTGACGTCACCTGGACCAATGCCTTTCACGAGGGGGCTGCCTGGTCTTCGGCCGGTGGCGATTTTGATCCATTGGTACTGGCCTCTGAGCCCATCACCGGCTTGGAAACCTTGAATTTCAATTCGGTTGCTTTCACCGCATTGGTGCAAAGCTGGATCGACACCCCGGCCAATAACTTTGGTGTGATCATCATTGGTGATGAATTTTCCGCGCCCAGTGCCTATCAATTGGCCAGCCGAGAAAACAGCGACAACCAACCCAGACTGATCATTGATTACGATTTACCGCCCACCTCGGTGCAATTCACCCCCAGCAAAGACAACACCTTGTATGAAACGGTGGATGGCAGCACCTCCAATGGCGCCGGTGACCGCCTGTTCATGGGCAAGACCAACAGCAATGCCATCCGCCGGGCAGTGCTTGAATTTGACGTGACCGACATCCCGGCCACCGCCGTGATCGAAAGTGTGGCATTGGATTTGGCCATCATCAACCTCCCCACTGGGGCTGACAGCGGCACGGCCGACATCCATTTTGTCACTGCTGAATGGGGGGCTGCCGGTTCCAGTGGCAGTGGCAATGGCGCACCATCACAAAGCGGTGATGCCACTTGGATTCACCGGCTGTTTGATACCGACAGCTGGAACACCGCTGGTGGCGACTTCATTGGCACCGCCTCTGCCTCCACCAGCTACTCTGACAGCGACACCACCCTGTCTTTTGCCAGCAGCAGTGGGCTGATCGCAGACGTCACCACTTGGGTGCAAAATCCAGCGGAAAACCACGGTTGGATCATCTTGGGAGACGAAGCCAACCTGGGCAATGCGCGCGGCATGGGCAGTGCCGACAACCTCAACAGCAATGCCCGACCGGTGCTGACCATTGAGTACACCGACCCCGATTTGATTTTTGCCGACGATTTCGAATGAAGCCAAGTCCATTGACCCCTTTGTATCCGGCCGCTGATGTCAACCGCAGCGGCCACCTGGAAACCAACAGCGTGCACCGGGTGTATTGGGAGAGCTGTGGCAACCCCGAAGGCAAGCCCGTGGTGTTTGTGCACGGCGGACCCGGCGGCGGCACCTCGGCCGCCACCCGGCGCTTTTTCAACCCGACCAAGTACCACATCATTCAATTCGATCAACGAGGCTGTGGCCAGTCCACACCCCATGCCTGTTTGGATGACAACACCACGTGGGATTTGATCGATGACATGGAAGCCATCCGTGACCTACTGGGCATCGATCGCTGGCAGGTGTTCGGCGGCTCCTGGGGCAGCACCCTGGCGCTGGCCTATGCAGAAAAACACCCTCAGCGGGTCACCGAATTGGTGCTCAGGGGCATTTTTTTGTTGCGACAACAAGAGCTGCAATGGTTTTATCAAGAGGGCGCCAGCCGCATTTTTCCCGATGCCTGGCAAGCCTACCGCGATCACATCCCGGCCGCAGAACGGCATGACATGATGGCGGCTTACCAACAGCGCCTGCTGTCAGACGATGAAGCCACCCGCCTGGCTGCTGCTGAACGGTGGTCGGTGTGGGAAGGCTCTACCTGTCACTTGTACCCGGATCTGCAGCACATTGAAGAGACCGCCGATCCGGTTTTTGCCCTGGCTTTTGCCCGCATTGAAAACCATTACTTCATGAATCGGGGCTTCTTCAGCCATGAAAACCAACTGCTGGATGACGTGGACGCCATCCGCCACATCCCCACCGTGATCATCCAAGGCCGTTATGACGTGGTCTGCCCCATGCAAACCGCCCATGACTTGCATGCGGTGTTCCCTGAAGCCGAGCTGATCATCGTTCCCGACGCCGGTCATTCGGCCTTTGAACCGGCCATCGCCAGTGAATTGGTCAAAGCCACCGACCGCTATGCGGATCTTTGATTGAACAGCTAAGGCAAATAAACCAATTGGCCAACCCTTGCCAATTCTCCTTAATCCCGATTCCCCGGGCTTGACCATTTCTTAAGATACAAGTGTCTTTTGGCTGATCCAAGGCCCTTCAACGTCTGTCTCAAAGTCGGTTGGGAGGCATCAATGCTGCATTAAACCAACCAATGTTCGGTCTTGCTGCCCAATTGATGCTGTTTGAAATGATTCACCAATTGTGGAAAAAAAGCATCAAAATCTGCCAACAAGGCATCGTGCTGTTGTTCAACCACCGGCAGGTATTGGCTTGCGGTTTCGCGTTGGCGGGCCCGGGCTGACAGGCGTTGGTCAATGCGTTGCAAGGCCATCACAAAACCGGCAAAGGTCTGGTATTGGGCCAACAATTCGGTTTCCGCCAATCGGTTGATGATGCGCTGGGGCTTTGCAGGGAAAGTGCCGGCCAATTGAACTGAACGGTCATGGAAGCGCTGTAAATAGCTGGGCAAATCAACCGCCCCATACGACGACCAGCGGATCGACAGAAAATGATCGAACAACAAATCCAGCACCACCCCTTTCAAGTGTCCATCGGTACCCAAGCGGGCTTTGCTGACCGACAACAAGGCATGCCCATCGGTGAAGCGATCAATCGCTTTGTGCATCAACATGCCTTGCCGCAAGTGGGCGCTGGCATCGGTCCACGGCCGGCCTTTCATGGGGTCAGCCAACAAATTACCCAGTTGATATTCGGTGTTGTTCTTGGACAATAAGGTGTGGGCCAGCCAATTCATCGGTACTCCGCAGTGGAGGTTTTATTATCACGAGTCCTTTGACTTCGGTCAAGATCAATGACCAAAAGCACATACCGACACCTTCGTAGTTGATATAATGGTGACCATCAACCAAACAAAAAGGTGAACCAATGCACACAACACATCTGACTGCGACCTTGCTGGGCCTGCTGCTGAGCGGCCTGGGCCTGGCCGGTGAGCCGGCCAACCAAGCCAAGCCCAACAACGACCCTGCCACCCCTGAGGTGATCCAACAAGCGCTGCAAGCAGACGGGCGCAGTGACGCCGATGTCCAACGCGATGCCCGATCCCGTCCCGATGTGACTTTGGCCCTGCTGGATATTGGACCTGGTGATGTGGTGTTTGATGTGTTTGGTGGCGGTGGCTACTACTCTGAATTGATCGCGCGGGTGGTCGGTGAAGATGGCAAGGTGTATCTGCACAACAACCAAGCCTACCGCAATTTCGTCAGCAAGCCGTTGGCCGAACGCATGGCTGCCAACACCCTGCCCCAATTGGTGCAACACGACCGCGAAGTTGATGACCTGGGCATGGCGCCTGGTTCGTTGGATGCCGCGATGATCATCATGTCCTACCACGACCTGTATTTCGATGACAAAGAAAACGGCTGGCCCCAAATCGACCACCAGCATTTCATGCAACAAATTCACGCCGGACTGAAAACCGGTGGCCGCTTCATGATCGTTGATCACCAAGCCAATCCCGGGCGCGCGGCGCTGGATGCCAAAACCCTGCACCGCATAGAAAAGGACCACGCCATCAAACAGATCGAGGCCATTGGTTTTAAATTGGTGGCCGAATCAGCGGTACTGGCCAATCCTGATGACGACAAAACCACCTCGGTGTTCGCGCCAGACACCCGTGGCAAAACCGACCGCTTCATCGCGGTGTTTGAAAAAATCTGAAGCCTGGGATGACGGGGTTGATGGCAGCCAACCCCGCCCAGGACCGAAGGCTTTGGGTCAGCCAATCTGGGTCTAAGCCCATCAACAAAAATCATCAGTCAGCGCACAAAAAAAGATGGTGCCTGAGACCACACAGGATTACAATTCGCCACTTTAACCGCCATGGCCCCTGGCATGAACCAGCCCGACAAAACCCCACCCACCGGTGACCAAACGCATTTCTTCTTGTATGCCGCCCTGAAGGAAGCCCAGGACAACATCCGCACCTACGACACCAAAGCGCAAATCGTCGGCATTGGTTTCATTTTCACCATTGGCATGGTGATCAAATTCAACACTTGGACCAGCATCACTCCCCAGTGGCAACACATCGCCACGGTGGTCACCTGGATATTGATCATCATCCCGGCGGTGTTCTTTGGTTCGGTGCTCTACCCCACCCGCCGCGTGGCGCCATCTGTTTTGAAAAACAAAGACACGGTCAAAGGCTTGTTTTACATGAACCACCAGGAGACGGTGAAGAATTACGTTCAAGACCTACAACAGATGGACATCCCCGGTGAACTGTCTTATGAATTGTTGAAAGTGTCTTACTTGCGGGACTTGAAACGACGCCGGTTTTTGCATGCAATGAGCGCGGCCTCATTCAGCCTGATCACCTTATTCGTGATGCAGCTGTTCCCCTTGTGGGGGCTGATTCACTGAGTTAAATGGGTCATCACAATTTCACCGGCTCCACATGGATTGAAGCATCGGCCACCTGAAAACGATCCACCAGCATGTCTTCCACCGCGTGGGCGATGTCATGTGATGCGGTGATGCTGAGGTCGTTGTCCACCGCGATGATCAAGTCCACCGCCTTGACATCACCGATCCAGCGTGAACGCACCTGCCTGACTTCGCGCACCCCGGCCACGCCGCGCACCGCGCGGTGTAAGGTGTCCGGATCGATGGCAAAACCATCGACCAATATCGGCACCACTTTTTGGTACAAACCAAAGGCAAAATACAGCACCAGGCCAGCGACCCCAACGGCGCACAACTGATCCAACCAAACATAGCCCATGGCCGACAACTGCCAACCAATGATCACCGTGATGGTGGTGATGGCATCGACCAAGGTGTGTTGTGAATCGGCCAGCAAGATGTTGGAGTCCAGTTTTTTGGCCCAGTACCGTTCCCACATTGACACCGAAAAATTCAGCCCCAACACCAACACCATCAGCACCAGACCCCAGGGCTCACTGGTGATCTCCCTGGGTTCACCACTGAAGGCCGACAGCACCAGCTGCACCGCCAAAACCACCAGCAGCGAGGCCAGGCCAAACACCGCCATGGTTTCGAATTTGCGGTGACCATAGGGGTGGTCTTTGTCGGCTGGCTTGCCGGCCACCCGCATCACCAGCCAAATCACCACATTGTTCAACACATCGGTCAAGGAATGGATGGCATCGGCCATGATGGCCAGTGAATTGGTGGCCAAACTCACCACCAGCTTCAAGACCAACACCAAAATGTTGTACAACCCTTCAACCACAATGATGAACTGCACTTTGCGATCTTTTTCTGCCGGGGTGAATGTACTGAGATCGGTCGATTTCATGATCACCATTTTAACCCACTTGAGTTGAATTGCTGGCATTGATTGTTAGAGGCTGCTAGACTGCCGGACATCATGACCCAATTGACCCTCATCCTGCTTGCTTTGTTGACCGTGACCTGGTTGATCAACCGCTTTGCCGGCTTGCACCGCAACATCAGCTTGTTGTTTCTGGCCCAGCCGATGATTTCGGCCATGGCCCCGATGATGGTGTTCATCGGCGGCATCATCAGCCAACCCATGGCCACCGATCCCTCGTGGGTCACCCTGCCCTTAACCCTGATGATCGCCGGCACCGCTGTGGGCACCGTGCCCTCGGCCTTGTTGGCCCGACGTTTGGGCCGCCGACGGGCCACCATGGTGGGGTTCTCAGCCAGTGTGTTGGGGGGCTTGATCGGCGCTTGGGCCGTTCACCAACAAAGTTTTGTCCTGTTTGTGGTGGCCGCCTTCATCCTGGGCATCAGCGGTGCTTTCGCCATCCAATTGCGCTTTGCCGCCATCGAGAGCCTGGATGACACCCATGACATCCCCAAAGCCATCTCCTTGTTGATGCTGACCGGCATCTTCGCCGCCCTGATCGGTCCAGAACTGGCTTATGTGAGTCAACATTGGTTGACCAGCAGCCCGGCTTACACCGGTACGTTCCTCGGCACCGCTGCTTTTGGCCTTTTGGCCATTTTGGCCGTGGCGGGATTCAAGTCACCACCGCTGGTTGAAACCCCAACCACCGAACCCAATCGACCCTTGGTCGTTATTATGCGCCAACCGGTGTTCATAGTCGCCATCACCGCCGCGGCTCTGGGCTTTGGCTTGATGAGTTTCGTGATGACCGCCACCCCTTTGAGCATGCACCAACTGCACCACCATTCCCTGGCCGACACCAAGTGGGTGATCCAATCGCACGTCACCGCCATGTACCTGCCTTCCTTGATCACCATCTGGCTGGGCCAAAGGGTCCAGACCAAGTACTTCTTGCTGGTCGGCACCCTGATGTTCATCGGCGTGGTGATCATCGCCAGCCAAGGCCATGAGCTGTTGCATTATTGGTGGGCTTTGATCTTGCTCGGCATCGGCTGGAATTTCCTGTTTTACGCCGGCACCACCCTGCTGCCACTGAGCTACCGCCCAGAAGAACGGCATAAAATTCAGGCCATCAACGACCTGACCGTGTGCTCTTTCCAAGGCGCCTCATCCCTGATGGCCGGCTGGGTGGTCTATCATTACCAATGGTCCGGCATCCTCTTGACCTGCATCCCCTTCCTGCTCATCATGCTGGCCATCACTGTGCTGCGGTTTGTCACCACGCGACAGCACACCACAACCTCAGCGGCTTAATCGATCGGATTGTTCAACCAATTTTTCTGCCAACCCCTTTTTTCGATGGCACGCACATTGGCTTCATTTTTAAATGCAGCAGGTAACGTTGTAACAAGGGCAGTTCCTGGTCATCAGGACAACCCCTGAAGTCGTTGACCTGCACCAAATTACCGTAATTTTTGGCCAGCTTTTGTGGGGTGTTGTCGATCATGATGACTTGTTCCAGTCGAAAACCACGGCGTTTGACTTTGTTCAAGTTTTTCAAATATATGTGTTTGAAATTCTCCGGATCGAATGTCGGCGTGCAGCGTTTTCGGGACCAGACAAATTCCAAGGGGTAAGCCTCGCCACATACTGCCTGCACCGTTCTTTGGGCATACAACTGATTGCCTGCGGTCCATATGGCCACCTTGAAATGTTCACGACAGAAGGCCATGAAATCATGCACATGCGGACGCAAATACACAAAATAATGGGCAAGCATGAAGTCATGTTCGCGGTCCAATGGCTGTTCAGTGGCGTGCAACAACGTTTCATCAATGTCCAAAATCAATAATTTTTGCATCCAGCTTGCTCCTTGAGACCTGCTGTCAACCAAATGGACGGTCTGTGGTGCCACCCGTCATTGGCCATCTCTGGCTTTTTGTTTGTTGTAAGTTTCCTTGAGAAATCCTTCCAGGGCTTTGACGTCGGCTGCTGTGGTCGTTGGGTTGTGATAGGTAAACTGTGTGCCATCTTCAAATTCCAGAATCATGGTTTCACCGTCGGTGAAAAGAATTTCTATCTTTTCAATGCCTTTGGGTTGGCCCTCATTGTCCCATGGGTTTGCTTTCTCATAAGTCTGGAAGTAAAGGGTTTTGTGCTCAATGCAATAGCGGCCCGATCTCTCGGGGCCTGGTGCTTTGATGGTGCCGCTGTCATCGCCAAATACAGCGCCGCCATGAAGGGTCCAGTCCCGTACGGGCTCGGTGAACCAAGTCACTTGGAAGGTGCCGAAATCCAGGTCCCGGGGTGCCGCGCAATGCAACGTCTCCGGCTCCGTGGCGCATGAGGACAACAGCACACTGACGAGAATGATGAATGGGAGTTTGTTCATGTTGTTTTCCTTGTTTTTGTCAAACTTCTGGTGGCATCGTAACACAAGTGCTCTGATGGGGTACAAGTAGCGGGTACATGTACCCTGTTGTCTGCTTGTTTTCAACATCGCAGCTTGCCTGCCATCGATTCACAGCATTTTTTTAACTCCGCAGCGAACTGGCCATCTCATTGATTTTGAACAATTTATGACTCCATACCATGACCCATGGCAGGGTGGGCTTGCAACCAATCCTTTTACTTCATCAGTTTCATAACACATTGATTATCAATGTAATATCAATTTACACTTACAACAAAACCATTTACTTTAACGTATGCTCGCAGTTAAATTTGCAAATTGAACCAATTGCAACTAAACCCTTTACTTTTTTTCCTTAGATAAATTTTCAAGCCATTCAAATAGCGTAATAACTCGCAATAAAATCTATTTAGATAGATGTAAAGACAACAGCATTAGTAACAATACAGCAACCACTAAAGGCGTATAACCCAATTCCTTTGTGGGGTATTTCAAGTCTTTTCTGTGTTTGTAGACTCTACCAGCAAGCAATAAAGCAGAAAGGAAAAATGCAGCTAAGCCCAGGATTAAGAAACCAGCCCCGATCCCGCTGGCACCAGGGCTTGCAGACAAAATTGTCAGCAAAAATGAAACAGGTATTATTAACCATGTAAATATCGCATGTTTCTTGATATCACTGTGTGATGGCAGGCCACTTTTTTTAATTTCATCTTTTTTGTATTTGAAGATTGACCAACTTAGAGCCCCAATCGCCAAAACCACCAACAGCAATACCGTAATAATGATGAATGTGTGAATAAAATATTCCATGGCTTGCTCCAACCAGACTAATTATTATCGAAATTTCACCTAATCCATAGGCAACAAATCAATTATACAGTTTCGTCTGGTCTTGCCAATTCGATCCCAATTTATTACTTGTCACGAGACAATTTTGCATAGACTTTTGATTGTTGATTCATGTTCTTTACCCACCAAACCAACATCTTGATGAAAGCGAAATCCAGATTTCTTGACTTCAGCCACATCAAGGGCCTTTTTGGCTTCTGAACGATCACTGTTGATTAATGCTTTTGAGGCATGCCATTTAAACTGATCCAGAGGAAATGCGAGTCTATCAACATGTTCATTCAACACATCAAGTGCATTTGAATATTCAGCTTTTACTTCGTGAGTTGCCACCAAATACGGATAATCTAGATACACCCCTGTCTGAAAGTTTGGAAATTCCCTTTCTTTCTCAAGCACCTCTTTAAAGGTCAAAATGCAGCTCTCGATATCATTTAGAGCCATTAATGCATTCGCTTTTGCTAATAATGCGCGGGCGTCATCAAACTGGCTTTTTTTTGATTCAAAATATTCTTCTACCAGGCGAATCGATACCTCTGGATGCATATCAGCCAAAGTGAGGGCTTGGATCACCAAATACTGATCTCTATTCGATCTTGCTCGCTTCAATTTCGAGTAGAAATGCGCTTCTATGATTTCGTTCCAATCAATATTCCTGTACCAGTCGGTAGGTGACACGATAATCCTTTGGCAATTAACAAATTAATAGCAGAGCATGTGAGCAATAAATCAAGATATTAACAACCCACTCTTGTATGCTTATTTACATTGATCATAATAGAACGTTGGCTGTTTACTTTGAAGAAAAGAATAAATTCTATATACCAAAAATTATCCTTTAACATTGGTTTTAGAGTCGATCGCTCAATTCATCTACAGCCAAGCGACCGATTGTTGTTTTTCGGCCAGAAACAAAAGCTGTTATATAAGCAATATTAGATCCTTGTTGAATCTTGAGAGGGACAATATCAAGTTCACAATGTTTGTCTGTACTGTTGTTTGAAATCTCAATAAGCTTGAGTTTGACTGCATCAGATTCAGAAATAAATGTCTTATTTTCATCATGAACAAAACACCACTCACCCTCTAAGGGAACAACATTTTCATTCAATGGATTTGATAAGCGAACTACCTTTTTCATATTCTGATATATATCTTAAATGCAATTAGATTAATCAGAGTTAATTTCATTTTGGATTTCTCTATTAACTTCAGAAAACCCTGATTTCAAAGCATTCAGAATCAATTTAGTTATATCTTCATCTGAAGTAGTAAAATAGTAATTATTTGACTTTGAAACATGCTTAAATGATTTTGGCTCAATATTTCCCTCTATATCAATTTCATTTATTAGCAAATTAATCACTAAATTGCTGTAGGCCCAACCTTTATTGCTGGTTTTGTATTCATGCCCTACACTGACTTTTGTGATTTCAGCTCTATCTGTGTTACATGCTTGTTCCATGCTAAAGAAATCACCTAAATCATAAACAAAATCCACTTTATCATTTTTGGGTTGATACTCAGGTGCGTAAATTCGTGTGATTTGCTGTTTTCTGTCCAACGAGTCACATATATAAACACAGCCTTTATCTGGTCCAAATCCTTCAGATATCAATATTCTTGGTTTACTGTTTGAACATGCAGTAAATGCAAAACTTAAAAGTATTGAAATTAGTATTTTTTTCATTTGAATGCACACATTTTAAAATGAACCCGCATATAGGATTTCATTTTCCTTTGATCCAACTCGATTGTTTAAGTATCTACTTTTACCATAAAAAGTGTCTACTAGTCTCAGGCCTTACCAGTCAGTTTCTAATAACCCATCTATCGCCACCATACTTGACTCTAGACTTAGAAACATTAAGACGTATTGATTGCTTTTTTGCTAACATCTTTGCAATTCCCCATAATCCATGCGGGTGCCCAGAAAAATTGTCCATATATTCACCTATTGGCATCATAGATATAGCGTATGCCGTGTGATCAATTCCGTTCCCACTATATCCATAAATTGATTTTGTGTTTAGTTCTGATTCGAGATCAATATTCAAAAAAACAGGTGGAAAATTTAAATTTTCTATAAGTGTGTTACTTATGGCAACATCTACCACTTTATCATCATATTCAATCCATGAGTGATCAAAAATAATAGGATGATTTGAAACTTCACCTATGCAAGGAATTACGTCATAACCTTGCTCCTTTAATAAAACATACAAAATAGCTGTAGTAGCATGACATGCCCCTGACCAGTTTTCTTCATGTATGTAATCTAAAGTATTTTTGAATGTTTTTTTAAATTTATATAAACCTGTTGAGTTATCAAATAACTTGTTTAATTTACTGCTTTGGCTTTTCATATTTTTCAACTTACTTTATAAATTTTTGGTGTAAACCCCGCTAATCCCCTAGAGCCTACTTTTGCGCAATACTGCTGCTTCACTGATTTCTTCATTAGTATCATTTATTGCGACTTCCAGCCATGTTCTTAACTTCTCATCTGAAATGTATTTCGAATTTAAAACATTAAAGGCTGCATACCTTACCTTTGCACTTTTATGATTGATCATTTCACAGATAGCGTCAATCTGCAAAATATCGAATGCTGTGTTGCTTCTGATTGCTTTGGAAAGATATACCGGGTCAACAACCTCCTCATTGGTAGCGATAATAAGTTTTTCACGAAGTGATGTATTTTCATTTATACTAGAATTTAATTGTACTTCAGCAACTTCCCTTACATCCCAGCGAGGATCCGATAGAAAACTGATTAGTTCATTTTCTGAAGGTATTTTCATCTTTAACAGTGCAGCTAGCAGCTCTGCGCGAGGACTGTCTGGCTCTGCACCCCCATCAGCTGGATATGCTCCCTCTTTCTCAGCCCAGTAATTAAATGCTTTGTTTAAGGTTTTGTACAGTTGCTCGCATACTGGAGTGTGAAACTTTCCAGCAAACTTTGCCGCTTCTTTAGCAGTAATTGGTCCGGACTTAAAAAGGCCTCTTGATATTGCATTCATGACATTTTTATCAAATGTTATGTTAACCCTTGATAAAGAAGTATATAGAAACTGACAGCCAGGGATCAGTTTTCCTTTTAGACGGTTCAGGATAATTGACTTAATCTTCTCATCGTTATTTAAATGATGGACCATATAAGACGTAATCAGCAACGTTGTGTATCCCCCATCCTTAATCAGTCTTTTAATTACTCGAATTAAACCTTCACTGTCGTGTAGTTTTAGCACTAAGTTGCCCGCTAGCCATGTTATCCATTTGCTATCAGAGAACATGGCTTTCACGATTTTTTTGCTATCCAAATCAGAGTGTTGTATTAGGTCCCAATTCGGCTCAATATCTATGTGTATAGTTCTATAAAACATTGCCATTTGAGTATCGAAACTATCATCAGATGACATTAACTCCAGTAATTCTACAGCGTCAATATGTAACCCTTCACGTGAGATACCACTAGCTAGGGATAGACCTTTGAACACCTCCTTTATAGAGTCAATAAATGATTTCTTTGGCCAGAAATTTGTATCGGAGAGTTCAGAATTCCAATAATTCGAAGCTGACAAGAATGCACTCAAGTCTAAAAATGGCATACAGTTATTTGAATTCACATTACAGGTGTAAGAGGGAATAATTAATGCCTTACATAGATTTTTAGTAGCTCTTATTTCCTTTTTTCTTGCTTCTGGACTAAACGGGCTATTTAGTAATTCTATGAAGTCAGTTCTGTAAAGCTCCTTGGAAAACTGTTCTTGTCCAACACTTTTGAAAAATTTATCAAGATCCTCGACGAGGCTAGTTCTTAGTCGATCATTTTTTAGAATAGTTGAAGAGAAAATTTCTTTTGCTTTTTTTAAACTGCAGTTATGAAAAATGTGTTTTACAGCGTTCTTTACGAACTCATCGTGAACCAGATTTAAGCTGACGTTACCTAAAAATAATAGTCCTGAAAATGACGAATTAAAACTACGGCTGCGTATTCGGCGAATGAAATCAGTAAAAAACTCAATTAATTCCTCTGTTTCTGTATGTAGTGGTCAAGTAATTTTGGCCACGGTTTTAGATTCACGCCAGAACTTTCGCTCTGACTCATTGGGTGTCATTCCTCCGTTGTATGCGT
>NZ_JAIOUV010000009.1 GCF_019931145.1 Marinicella meishanensis
ACGCATACAACGGAGGAATGACACCCAATGAGTCAGAGCGAAAGTTCTGGCGTGAATCTAAAACCGTGGCCAAAATTACTTGACCACTACAACTCTTCAATGAGGCCAAAGACAAAATGATTAAAGAATAAGAGTCAATCTTTTCAGAATCACTTTTTCCCTGCTTAATAATTGCAATCAATTCATTGGGTGAAGCTTTTTCAATTTCATTAAATAAATTCTCAGCCTCAAAGTTTTGCGCACTACTTATAACAGCAAAAAACAGGCTCATTAAAATTACTTTTTTCATAAATCTAGTCATTTAGTGTAAATTAAATTACTCATTAGCTTTTACCCTCAAGTGGGCTTGAAATTTACGGTTGTTACCTATTTGTATTACTTGCTGCGGCATAACAGGAAAATGTAGTCTGGTTTAACGAGCCAGGCAAGAATCTTAGTGCTTATTTGAACGAAGAAATAGATCCCTTTTCGCAATTTCTTGTAAGAATTTTTCAAGATCTATTTAGGTTTAAACCTAAATCAGATTTCAAGGTTCGTCTTTAATTAAATAAAATGACATACCCAAAGAAGTTCAACGCTATTTTCATATAGAAAACCAAATTTTCGCTAAGCCATTCAACTAAGATTTAATGAAGCTACTTCTTTCTTTTTCTGTATTTTTCATTGTCTCTCATGATATCGACTACAAGTAACACCAACACCAAGAAAACTGATCCATAAATCAGATTATAAACCAACGTTATTCCAGATGAAGCGATTGAGATCATTGGAGATAATAAAAGCAACAAAATAAATTTCATTTACATCACAAAACTAATTGGGTTAGTAAAGCCTTTTTTAAACATTTTGTATTGGTAGTCCAATTAATGGTCTCCATACTCAAATGCGTCAGTCGTTCTATTCCACTCTATTCATAATTAGGTGTATACAGTGACTTAGGCGCCGTGGTCGCGGAACTATTTGTGGTTTCAATTACTGTCCATTGCCTATTAGTTTGTACCAAGAATTAATGTATTTTCCTATTCTTGGCAGTTTAGGTTGTATTCATTTTCAAGGTACTTATAAGCAACTGATTGACGGTTTTCACTCAACATTTTAAAGTAAAAGTCTGGGTTTTCATTTTTATCATGAGGGCCGGTTCCTCTCCGTTCAATATAATTTAAAACGGAATCTCCTAAATCATCTTTATGACAAATATCTGCGCCCCAATTCAAAAGCTGTTTAGTTAAGGATAATGGTATGCTGGAGTAATGTGCAACTTGAAATATACTGCTTCCGGCGTTATCGGTTGAGTTAATATCAAACCCTTTACTCAGAAAGAATTCATAACATTCCAAATAGTCGCAAAAAAACATATAGTTTGCACCTGTAGGGCTTAGGTGATTAATATCTCCATTGTTATCAACCAAAAACTTCACTCTTCTAATATCATTACTGAATAAGGCTCCTTCAATTGCAGTTTGCCCGAATTCTGAAACAACATTTATATCGGCACCGGCATATACAAGTAATTTAGTGATTTCAAAACTCTCAGAATTTTCATTTTCAAGGGTTGTGTAGGATGTGGCAATCAAGGGTGTTACCCCATATGGATCTAAATAGTTAACTTTGGCACCATAGTCAATTAATATTTCGACTGCTTTTGGTTTGAAGTTCTTAGCTGCAAAAAGTAAAGGGGTGCCCCCTTGATTCTTAAATCCATAATCAGGGTCAAGATTATATTTTTGAAATATCAGTTCTAGAATTTCATAACCGTCTCTTCTAATTAAGGAGTAGTAACTGTTGATGTTAACTTTACTTTCTGATTTTTCTAAAAATTCAATTATTTCTGTTTCTGTTCCATTCGCAAATATATCGTAGTCCTCAGAATTTAAACTATCTGGAAGTGACTTAGAAATTACCAAAATAGCAATTGAAAAAATAATTCCAGAACTAATCAAAAGAATCAAACAGCTTCTTAACTTATGATGCATCACTTTGAAACCTCCTTGCTGCCAGGGTTTTTCTCATTTTCCATTACAGTGTCACTTTCCTTTAAGCTATTTTTCACATGATTATATATAAATATTTTTGATTTATATTGGGCATTATTAAACGCATCGTTTAGTATCCTGATCAACTCTCTTCTGCTTAAAGTTCTAATTAAAACATCTTTATGTTGATATTCATTCTTACTTAATGTTTCATGTGCAATGAGCTTTAATTGTTGATCACTGAAATTATTCAGTAGCCTATAGATATTTTCTCCCAAATCATGATCTTCTGTTCTAGGAACATTATTAATTCCATGCTTACTTAGTAATTTCCTTATTGCAACGAATTCATCATCATCATTTATCAAGTCTTGTGGATCAACTAAATATTTAGGTATGTCAATAGCATGAGCATCATTGTAAAGTGATTCATTTAAATCATCTAAATCTGCTAACATAGCATTTAATTTTTTTCTAAATGTATATCTACTCATTTTTTGAGATCCTTGCCTTTGAGTATATTTAAAAAGAAGCCAAGCCCTAGCTTTAAAGGCTTGTTTTCGTTTACTTTCATGGTACAGATACGATTTATCAGTTGATTTCATTTCAAACAAGTGACCTTTCAAAAAAGTATGTGACTTTTGGTCATCGCTGTTCAAAGATTGTTTTTCGATATGAAAGAAACTATCTGTATTGGTGTGGTCTGCCGTACCAATCTGTGCGAAATTATCAGCAACGTTAAATGTATATGCAGATACTGCTTCTCTTACTTGCTCTGGATCTACTCCGCAAAGAGCATGTGCACCACAGTTATTAATAATCAAATTCTTACCAGAATTAATGTATTTGTTTATTCTATCTTCGCTTCCACTCATAAGTTCAGCAAACCCAAAAATTGGCCCAAGAACTTGCTCGAATGCATATCCGCTTGAATTATTAATTGCATCATGATGTTTAAATTCATCACCAATTTGTGCACCCAATGCATAGGCATACATTTGTCCTTCATTTAAGCCAACCAGTTTTCCAATCAATAAGGCTTCATAGTAATGAGAGGTATCGTTTGCTAAACCAGTAGGGTCAATGTAAAAAGTTGGATTGCTGGCAGCGTAGTTATACCTATGCAAACTAGGTGGGTTACTGATGTCGCCTTGCAACGGATCTTCTCGAAGAAAAACTCCTTCAACAGGATCATAGTACCTAGCCTTCGCATAATATAACCCAGTGTCTTCATCTTGTTGGTAACCTGTGAACCCGAAAGGGTTTTCATCGGTATTGCTTTGGTTGGTCTGATTACCCCAAACATCGTATTCAATTCTATTTTGAATTGAACCATCACCTCTAGTTATAGCAATAGGTGTTCGTAGAGCATCATGAATTAGAAAATTGCTTGATCCTGATCTCGTTTCTGCAATTACTCTATCAGAGCCGTAATGATATTTTGCTATGACATTTCCAATATTATTAGTCTCAAATAACAGACTGGTCCCGTCATATGTGAAAAATCTTGTTTGGCCATTGCTGACTTTTTTTATTCGGTTACCTAAATAATCATATTTATACTCAATATTAGATCCACCTGAGATAATTGATTTAATTCGCTGTCTAGGAGTGTAATTATAAATCGAGATATCTCCATTAATATTTTTCTCAGTTCTATTACCTGTAGCATCGTAACTGAACGACACATTCAATCCATTAGTATCTGTGATACTAATTATTTGGTCGCGGTTATTGTGTGTGAAAGTCTTACTTACTACTCCACCTCCATTATCAACAGACTCAGTAATTCGATTTCCGACTTTGTCCAATATGTAGTCAACAGATTGATGGGGATAAGCAACTTGTATTAACCTATCTGCATGGTCATATGAATAATTAATGACTTCATTTGCACTAATATTACTCTGAGTAACTTGAGTGCGGTTCCCATTTAAGTCGTATTCATAGTTAAAAGTAGCTACTGGTACACCCATTTGAAAATTTGTAATAACATCAATACGATTTGCTGAGTCGTATATGAATTTTGATTCCCCATTATTTGGATATTTGATACCCTCAAGTAATCCAGCAGAATTATAGATGTAATCAAAAGCACCTGTTCCAACCATAATTGCTTGTGAAAGTCTGTTTAAATCATCATAAGTATATTTGCTTTGATTGTTTTGAGGGTCTTGCAATGTTTTTCGATTGCCATTTGAGTCATAAGCAAACTGCAAAGTGTTCCCGTGATGATCAGTGATTAAAGTGATTCTATTAAGCTCATCAAAAGTGGAATGAATACTGCTTGAAACACCTTCAATAATTTCTGTTACTATTTCAATGTTTCCATTTCCATCTAGTGTGAATGAAACGTCGATGGATTCAGAAGATGAAACATGGCTTTGACTGATTTGTCGATTTAATTCATCGTAATGAAAACTAAACGAATCACCATTGGCTAATTCTACTGATGCTAAATTGCCATTCTTATCATACCCATAAGATTCAACATCAGTACCGCCAGGATAAGTTTTCGACGTTTTGCGGTTGCGGTTGTCGTAGGTAAAGGTGGTGACTTTTTGTTCGGCATCGGTGATGGTTTCGAGGTTGTCGGCGGTGTCGTATTGGTACACCGTTTCAATTGATTCTGGCACGTTTCTGACATGGGTCAGTCTGTTGGCAGCATCGAAATCGTATTCCCATCTTTGACCTCCGGGTTTGATCACCGCGGTGCGATTGTTGTTCAAATCGTATTCATACCTGGTGGTCTCGCCGGCGCCGTTGGCTTCAGTTTTGAGCCTTCTTCTTAGATCATAGGTTTTGGTGATGTCGTTGGGACCGGGGTTGTTTTGCAGTTCCACATCACCGAAGGCGTTGGGGGTAAACACAATGACCTGGCTTTCGGGTAACACTGTCCGGGTTTTGTGGTATTGGGTGTTGTATTCGTGGACGGTGTTGTTGCCATTCGCGTCAGTCACAATCACCGGCAAACCGGCTTGGTTGTAGGTGGTGGTGCTTTGCAGCTGTCCGGCCCGGGTCACGCTGGTCTGGCGGTTTTCCAGGTCGTAGGTGAATTCTGTGACAATACCTCGGTAGTCAGTATGGGAAAGTACATTGCCCAAAGTGTCATGGCTCATGTTTATGACAAAGGAACCCGAATTGCCCTGGGTTTGTTGATAGGTATGATTCAGGGCATTGACCAAATAGCTGGTGGTGATGTTTCTGGAATCGGTTTGGCTGGTGAGGTTACCGTTCAGGTCATAGCCATAGGCCATGAAGTAGTCATCTGGGCCGCTTGAATCGATGCGGCGTCCCAGTTGGTCCATTTGGTGGGTGATGGTTCCGTTCGGTCCGGTATCAGTCAACATGTCCCCAAACACATTGTAGGTGTATGTATGCCCTCTCCCCTCTGGTTTGATCTCTGCGGTGCGTTGATCCAAGGCATTGTATTCATAGGTGGTTAACTCGCCATTTCCGTCGGTGAGGGTTTTGAGGTTGGAGTTGGCATCGTGGGTTTGGGCCTGGATCAAACCCATTGTATCTGTGCGGGAAATTTCCCGATTCAAAACATCATAGGCATAAGTGATCACATTGCCATCAGTTTGACCGCCGATCACTGGCCAGCGTTCGGTGATCAAGTTACCCACTGAATCATATTCCAAACGCCAAGTTTGCTGATTGATGGTTTTTCGCACCGGCAAATTCAAGACACTGTAATCATAAGTTGCATGGTAACCATTGGGCTTGGTTTCGGTTTTGATGTTGCCATTGCCGTCATGGGTGTAGGACAGGACACCGCCCTCTGGTAAGGTCACCCGTGACAAGCGATTGGCCAAGTCATACTCTTTGGTGGTGGTTTGATTGCCGGTGCTGTTGTATGTGGTTTCTTCGGTGACATTGCCATTGGCATCATAAGTCATGGACTGACCCGAACCCAAAGGACCACTGGCAGTGAGCAAGCGATCAAAGGCATCGTAGGTGAAGGTGGTTTGATTTTGATTGGGATCGGTTTCGGTCAACACATTGCCATGCCCATCAACTGTGCGGCTGATGATGGCATCCCCTTGATCACTCTTGCGGGTGATGCTGGTTTGGAAATACCTGTTTGGATCATAGGTGTATTCGGTGATGCGATCGGCGGTGGTTTCACTCAATACGTTACCCACCCCATCATATGTGTAGGTGGTGACCTTGCCAAGGGGTTCATTTTTGGTGATCAAACGGTTGGCATCGTTGTATTCAAAGGTGGTTTCGTGACCGCCAAAATTATTTTCCGAAGTTTTGTTGCCATTCAGGTCATAAACATGGCTGAAGGTGTCTGTGGCGGCATTGGTGGTGCTCAACAAACGGCCTTGGGTGTCGTAGGTGTGTGTGGTGCTGTGGTTGTTGGGGTCGGTTTCAATGCGGGTTAAACCGCCATTTTGGTATTCATATGTCCACAAGCCATTCCAATTTTTGCTGACCAGGCGATCGGCCAGGTCGTAACTGTAAGTGGTGGTGAAGTTTTTGGCATCGGTTTCACTCAGCATGTTACCGCGGGCATCCCAGGTGTGGTTGATGGTCTCGCCTGCAGGGTTGCGTTGTGATTTTTGGTGGCCAAATGCGTCATAGGTGTACTGGCTGGTCAAACCCCGCCCATCGGTCATGGCGATGACCTGGCCGCGATCATCATATGCATAGGATACGGTGATGTCATCCAGCTCTTCAGAGACCTTGTTGCCATTGAGATCGTATCCGTATTCGGTGGTGAATCCACGCCAGTTGCTGTGGGTTTTGATGCGGTCTTTGATGAAAGGCGGGTCAAACTGGTCCGGCGCATGGTATGTGTAGTTGCTAACCAAGGTGCCCAAGCGCTCTTCGGTGATGTTTCCGAACTCATCATATTCAAAAGCGCGTACCCGATCATTTTCATCGGTTTCACTGAGCAGCAACACATCGGTCCCAGTTTCCCAGACAAACGAGCGGGTGCCGGCTGGTGAGGTGATCTGGGTGGCAGCACCGTAGCTGTTGAGGCTGTATGAAGACTCCTGACTGTTTTGGTTCACCGTGGCAGCGGCGTTGTAACCCAGCCCAGGGGTGAAGGTAAACGCGGTGGTGCCGGCATCCGATTCGGTGATGCTGGCCACTTCTATGCCCAAGACATCAGGGACATCATCAATGCTCGGAGGTACCGCTGTATTTTTGGCATTGTACAGCCAGCTGCGAGTTGCACCGCTCGCTTGGTCCGTCACAGACAACAACAAAGAGCGCGTGGGACCTGACAAGTCACCCGAGTAGGTCATGACTTCGTTGGTGGTTCCACCAATACCGCCTCCTTCCCGTTCGGCCCGAATCAAATTACCCAGTTCATCATAATCAAAAGACAAACTGATGCCTTCTGGCCCGGATACATTGATCAGCATTTCATGGCGGTAGATGCCAAAATCGCGCAGTTCATAGGTAAAATTAAAGCGTCGTCCAACCGCATCGGTCACTGCTGTGATGATTGGCACGTTGTTGCGGAATTGAACCTGGACATCCAATCGGTTGCCATTGGGGTCTTCGATGTAATCCATCCACCAAACGCCTTCTTGCATCTGGACGTAGTGATAGCGATTACCGCCTTTGGGGTAAAAATCAAAACTGCCATCGTCATTGTAAATCAATGATGAATGATGTCCCTTGAGTGGAATGAATTGGTCGCCTTGAATTCGAAACCTGGCAGAACCACCATCTGCGCCGGTGACGATCACTTGACCACAATTGCCCACCATCACCCTTGACATGAAATTGTAGCTCCAGCCATAACCCAATGGCCCAAGTTCGTGTCTGCCAATGGATGAGTAAGTGCGGGTGAATTCCAAGTCAGCGCCTGGGGCTTGCAAAGCAATGTCTTGTTTCGAATAAATCATCGAGCCATCAGCCAGGTCAACCCCTTTGACCACCGCATGGCCAATGGGCAGTGAATTGTCGATGTCGTAGGTCGAGACCAAAGTACCAATGGCTTCATCCTCATCGCCATTGTCATCAGCCACGGCACGGATGCGCAAACTGTAGGTGTGGTTTCCAAACATTTCTGCCCGTGCCGGGATTAAATTGGCACCCGCTGGCAAGGATTCATCAGTGATCAAATTTATGATCTCGTTGGTTGGCACCCCATTCACATCATGTTTATAGGCATCGATGGTCACTTGCGATGCAGTAACCAAATCAATGGTGATGCCTTCCAGACGACAAACGGCCGCGTTGGCCAAGTCCAGAGAGGTGCTTAATCTCAAGGCCTTGTCAAAGGTGTTGTTGATCACGGGGCCACCACAGGCACCAAAAAGACCGTTGCCCGATTCGCAATTAACAGCGCTGATGAGCCTGCGAGACAACCCTTCAAGGGTTTCTTTTTCGTGCTTGATTTCAAACTCGGTGCCACTGTTCATCACCAGCTCGATGAAATAATTCTTGTCCACATCAATCGGTGTGCCTGCGGGCAAAGTCACATCCACAACCGGAGATCCTGGATAATGGGTGGTTTCACTGTGGATCAATTGTGAGTCAGCATAAAAATTCGCAGTTAGATCAGTGGGTTGAAAGCTTGGAGGCGAGATTAAAACGGTGAAGATTGAGCGGGTGGTGGTGGCTTGTTCATCGTTGAGATCAAACACCTGAGGGATTCTGCCCACCAATTCTGCCTGTACAGTGGCACTGCGGGTGATCACTGTCATTTGGTCAATGAACTGCCCCGGATAGACCCCAACAGATTCAAACACCACGTCATCATTGGTGATGGTGTTGATGTTCAAAGTGGGCACTTCACCCATGGCGTAATTCACAACCCAATCATCTGAGAAGCCACCAATGGTGAGCTCTGCATTACCCACCACGCTGACGGTTTCTTGGGAGTCAGAAGACAACAAACGACGTTGAACAAAATCACAGCCATCAGGTGTTCCATCATTGGTGTAGGACAGATAATACGGTTTAATCTGGCGATTCACACTGTCTTCTGGTTCGGCACCAAAATAGTCGCCGTTGGGACCATTGGTGTTGTCACCCATGTACACAATCCCTGCTGGGGCATAGTTACCAGGGGCCACTTCAAAACCATTGAGGCGGCTGATGGTCACATCTACCAAACCAGCTGAACTGATGGTGACTGGAAATCGGGTGGCAGGGTAGCCTTTGCCGTTGTAAAGCGAAAATGTTTGCCAAGTTAAATCAGATGACAACTGGGCTGATGTGTCGGCACACGCAGGTACATCAATGGCGCCCAAATCATGACAACTGTTGACCGCTATTTTGGCGGGAGTCTCAGCATCACAACGACCGGTGATGGCGGCTTTGGTTTGATCTACTTGAAAACCCAAGGCGGTCAGTTGTTCGTTGGTCAGTTCCTGGTCACCCTGCCACCGGACATTTTCAGCAGGCAGCAAGTCTTGCTGAAGGACGCCTTCAAACGCAGCCGACTGAAATGTCTTGGCAACATCGCCAGACGATTCGCTGGTGGATTTATTGATGGATGCCTGTGGAATGGGTGTGTCAGCAGTGATGGTGATGGGGGTGTTGGGCACCGGATTGTTGAATTGATCAACCACTGCTACGTAGACATTACCGGCATGCATTTCCTGCTGTCCTGCCTGGGCCACACAGTCCAATCCTTGCCAATGACAGTCATTGACCAAAATTTGGGTCGGCTGATCTGGGATGGCATAGTGATTGAAGGGCTCTTGGCCGGCCACAAAACCCAAATTGGTGTTGACCCCAAACTGGATTTCAACCAAGCCCAGTTGGGTCAGGTTTTCATCGCTGGGATTGACCCGAACCAATGGTCCGCTCCTCAGTTTTTGGTCCAGCATCACCTGCACTTCTGCGATGCCTTGTTGGTTGGTTTGAACCACCAGTGCATCAACCAAACCCGAATCAGATTGCAATTGGGCTTGTGCTCCCACCACACTGAACAACACTTGGGCACCAATCACTGGGCGATTTTGGGCATCGGTGACCAAAACTTGACTGGGCATGGGCAAGGCTTGATTTACCACACCGTATTGCTGGTCGGTGGCTTCAATCTTCACCACTTTGCGTCCGGCATTGGGGTCTTCATTGGCGCCTTCGGCATAAGGTGCTGAAAGCATTTGATTCAGCTCCCCCAACTCCCAATCATTGGGCGGTTCTGTGGTTTGTCCGCCGGCATAACCACCGCTGATGAAAAAACCTGATTGGCCAGTTTCAGGGTGCCAAATGTACCATGTAGAGCCTATCCAGGCGTTCTTTTGAGTTGGATTTTGACCTATCAGCACATGATGGCCGCCGTCAACCCAAGACTGTACGTGTGATTTAACGTATTCAGGGTGATTCAAGCCACTGATCAGTCCGGACTGATTGGCCTGTGTGATTTCATGGATGACCTCACCATTGTGGCTTTGAATACGCAGACCTTGATCGGCAGAAATGGCTTCGATGTCCCATTGGGCACCAAATATTTCTGACTCCAGATACGACCCTTGCAATGCCGCCAAGCGCATCCAATCAGCACTGATTTCTGAGACTTCGTTGATCGCATCAACAGTGCGGCTCACTGCATCAAAACTGACTCCCATAAATCGCATTCGGATTGGAATGCCATTGAATTCATCCACCGCATATTCAGGCGCGATGATGGCCACACTGGGTATTGGCCGGATGATGGTTTGACCCATCAAGCTGGCCATCTCATTTTCGGCCTCGGCCCATTGTTGGTTGTAGCGAATGCCCAGATTGTGCATCAATCGAATCGGCAAAGTTTCGTCATCAAGCTGATTGATGGTAATGGGACTCTGCGGAAATTCATCATCTTGTGTGCCCAACACCAACGACAAATAGGTGCCCGCAATCAATTTTCGATTCAACTCAATTGAACCGCTGGGACCATGTAAACTCAGCCTCATATCATGGGCTTTGGCCATGGAAATCTCCAATGGCTCATTGGCCACTGGCCTGCCTTCGAGTTTGATGACAGGTCGCAAATTCACCAAATAAGGCGGTACTTGCGCCATGCCACCTGCCTGATTGATTAAATTCAAGTCATCCACGGTGGCAGGCAGGTAAGAAATGGACAGCCGTTTGCCTGAGACCGCAGCCATGGGCAGATCAGCAGCCACCAGCATTTGTCCGTCTGCAACCAACTCAACTTGCAAACGATGCAGTTGTGCTGCCGGCAACGCGGGTCCTTCGTGCGTAACCGCTGTGACTTTGAAAGGCAATGAAGCCGGTAAAACGTGCCAGGCGTCATTGACCAACTGGACTTCAGTCCTCAAGTCATCGGTTTGACCAACCAGGGCATTTTGTAAATGCTCCTGCCAAAAAGCCAATGGTGACTGGTTGGTGGTCACTGCATCGCCCACCAAGTAATCGGTGATCAATTGACTTTCATCCAATCCCAAGTTGGCGTAAACAATCGATGCCGGAATGATTTCTGCTTGTTTGATTGCCGGCGCCAATGGTATCCATGCCGGATCCTTAAGGTCGTTGGCACTGCCCCGGTAATGGGCATAAGGAATGTAGGCACTGACCCAAGTATGGTGCAATCGCACCGCTCGAACTTGACCGCCTTGAATGATGGGCTCATGCGCCACACCGGCTCGATCCAAAGCTTGCAGTACTTGACTGGGCTCGTTGATGCCCAAGGTAATCACCGCTTCATCGATGGGTAGTTCAATCACCCCTTGCACAAAATGGGCGGGGATGTTGGAAGCCCTGAGTAATGCGATCAACAAAGCTGACTGATCCACATCGTTTCCGGCATATGACAACAAAGTTCCGTGAGCCCCTTTCATGCTACCGGCATAATACTGTCGCCTGACTTGCAATCGCACAAAGTTATGGATTTTGATGTAGTCATGCTCCAAGCTGGCGGCCATGGCATAGATATCTGGGGTCAAAGCCACCACATCATCAGCAATCAAACCAGCGGCATCCCCGGGTAATGCCATTTCATCGGCATAAGTCGGGGTGATCATGGGTTCCGTGCTCAAGGGTGGTGCCACCCAGTTTTGGTGGTTATAAGGCAGCAATTCATTGCGCAGGATGGGCCGTGACTCAACCGGTGCTGACATGGGTTGTTGGCTTCGTTTGAGTTGTTGGATGCCTGATTTGGTCCATACCTGCCATGATTTGACTGGCACTTGCATCGCCCTTTCAATGGCTTGCCAGCGAGTTTGCATGTTTTGTAACAATTCTCGACTTGGTTCTGAAACCACTGGTTTCAATTTCATCAGTGGTCCGTTCGACAGATCTGAGAGCCAATGTTCTGTTTTCTGATAGTGATGCTTCAGCTGGTTGAATTCATGGTCAATAAAATCTTGATGTTGTTCATGCAATTCTCCTTTGATGCGCGATAATTTATCCAACTGTTTAATGAAGTTTTGTTCAGCCGATTGATATCGAATCAAGGGATTGTCGTGGTGCAGTTGGGTGTCGTCTGTGACTGCTTGGGCGGCCGCATAACTGGCAGCCACCCCAGTTAGATCCCGGCCCATCAACAAGCCTTTCAGCCACTCTTCCTTTAATTCTTGAGGGTCGTTTGCCCACAAGGTGGTGCTGAAAAACATGATTAAGACGAAAACTATTCGAGCCACATGTCTCAATTCCCAAATCATGTATTTGTTATTTGGTTGATTGTCCTTGTGCTTTTTCATTTCAATGGCCCTCCATGTCGGTAAACAAACCAGCATTATCGGCATTCATAAAACCCGGTGCAGCGCATTCAAATGGATCTTTGAAGATAAATGGGTACACTGTGTCTGAGTCATGTGCGAAGTTGTCACTTGGATTAACGTCGGATATTTCATCAGGCATCAACACCTCTGCTGAACCCATCACCAATGCCGGTTCTGCCGCCACCACCACGGTTTGGAAAATGAACTCGACTTGCCCACCAATTGGCATGTCCAGTAACTGACCTGTCAAGTTACCCACGCCACTGTTTTGATAACAGTGGCTTCCTGAAGAGGCCACACAGGTCCAGCCAGGAGTTGCCAGACCTGCATCAAACTCAGCATACGCTGCCACGCCATTGATTGCCTTATTTCCAGTGTTCTGAATGATGTAGTGGTATGTCAGGCTTTGTCCGTTCTTCACCCCAGCTTGGCAATTGGTGATGGCAGCACTCAGGTCTGGCCGCTCACCTGCAATCAAAGTCAAATCCAAGCTTTGATGCACGTCCACATCGTCGTCAATATACACCTCTAATGTTAATGTGGCAGGTGAGTCGTTAACCATAAGCCAAAATTCACGGGTAATGGTCTCACCTTCAGCCAGGTCATAGGCAAAACTGAATCCATCCGGGTTGGGAGTGATCATCGTGTCACTGTGAGCCAAAAGCAATGTTTCCGGTAGCAACACCTGAACATGACCCGCTACAGCGCGGCCACTGTTAACCAACTCGAATTGAACTGCGCGGGCATATCCCAATTCATTGGACAATCCCAATGGATGGGTATAAGAAAATGCGGCTTTGAGAATTGGCATGTAACCATTGATGCCATTTTGACCCATCGCTTGCAACAACCAATCCAAACCGGCAAACACAGCAGATCCCTCCAAGCCATCCAACCAACTGATGGCCCAGTGATTGGGTTGATTGATACCTGGACCATTGAAGTGGGCCGCTCCGGTGGCACCTGACAAAGACACCTGTAACACCGGCTCAGTGGGCTCAATCGCCAACACTTCAGGAGCACTGAAAGGCGAGGCCAACCATTCTGTGGCAATGGCAGACTGGTGAGTACCGATCACACTCACACCCATGGCTGAATAGGATTGGGCGGTCAAGTTGTCATGGCCACTGGCAACCAGCAGTCCGGCACCAGCATTCACTGCTTGCATCAATTGATCTTGCTGTGTATCACTGAGTAGAACATTCTCCGCCAACAGCGCATAAGCCACATACTGACCTGTGGCCATTGCCTCGGAAAATTCGCTGGCTTCGGTGACCAGGTCAAATGACCAACCTTCTGACAGCAACATGTTTTCCAGCATCACCTGCTGGCTGGCCAAATAGGGTGCTGTGGCCGGACCATTGGGGTCATCTGTGGCCAGAGCAGGAAACAAGCGCACATCAGCCACTTGTAAATCACCGACTTGGCCACCTATATCAGCCATCAATTCACAACCCACATCAATCAAACCGCTGGACCAACTGGTAACCCCCTGAGAGCTTTGCAGTGACAAAGTCAGCTGATATGGTTGCATCATGATGGCCGGATTGGCACCACTGGCGTGGTGTACCCAAGCCGCCACAACACCATTGGTAGGCGGCATCAACAGCAGATTAACATCACTGGTTTCCCCCTGTTGATCAATGACTTGTTGGCCGATGTTGATGAAGTCGACATAGGCTGCCGTTTCTGTTTGGATCAAGGTGCCTTGGGCATCAAACAGTTGCGCTGTGATGACATCAGCAAATGCCCAACTGTGCTCTGTGCGACGTTGTAGGCGGTAGTCACTGAGGCCTTGGCATTGGTTCGAGTCAACTTGAGCAGTGGCCGGATCGACCAATAACAGCAGGCGGCCAGTTTGTTTGTTGGCTCGGACATTCGCTGCCAAGACGGGTTTTTCTTGATAGAACCCAAAATTTTCAATCCTGGTTAGGTTGGCCTCAACAATCACCTGTGAAGGATTGTTGTTGGTGGTGAGCATCCATTCATTCAACAGTGCTTCCTCAATCACAGCCACCGTGTATTCACCGGGAACCAAATCCACCAGAGAATAATGTCCCATGGTGTCGGTCAGAATTTCCTGACTGATTTGATTTTCATCAGTAACGCGCAGTGCCACTTGATTGAAACCGACTTCTCCGCCATCAATCATGCCGTCTTGATCGTCATCCTGCCAAACGCGACCTGACAAAGCGCCCACTTCGATGTATTCGACTTGTCTGATTTGTGGTTCACTGACATTGCCAGCTTGGTCGGTGGCTGTCACAGTGATCAGATTCATACCAACCTGCAAATCCAGTTCCGGGGAGTTGAACTGTCCAGCTGCATCGGTTTTGACCACACTGAAGCTGCCATTGACATCAATCCCAATGGTGTTGCTTGGTTCTGATGATCCACTGACCACCACATGCCCAGTGGTGTTTTGGCTGTTGTTGATTGGAGCCGTAACCACCAGCACTGGAGCGGTGGTGTCGATGATGAACTCACGTATGACTGATGCACTGTTTCCAACCTCATCTGTGGCTATGATGAGCAGTTCATGGCTACCTTCGGCATCCACAACATGTCCATTATCGATCGTTATTTGGTTCAACTCTGCCACGGCAACAAAACCATGGTCATCAGTGACTTCAAAGTCCACCAACACAGGCTGATTGGTGATCAGTCCATCTGATGGGCTGTTCACCTCGATCATCGGACCTTGGGTATCGACTGCAAAAGAGACCACTGCACTGGTGGTCACATTGGCATGACTGTCTTCTGCCCTGAACACGACTTGATGATCACCATGGGTTAATGACAGTTGTGTGCCATATTCAACGCCATTCCATGTCAGAGGCACCCACGTGGATGAGCCATCCAGTTGGTAGCTGACCTCGTTCACATCACTGTGGGCATCATTGGCCAAAACCACAAACTCAACATTGTTATCGAATAACTGATTGGAAATTGGCTCGACCACGGTCAATTCCGGGCCCAAAACGTCTTGTAAATCAATCAAGTGGTCATCCAGCAACTGCCATTGACCCTCGATTTGAACCTGCATTTCCAACCGATGCGGGCCAGAAATCAATGTGTCAGTGGCGAACTCTGTTGTACCCGTCAACACTCCTGCAGCGGTCAAATTTGCGGTCAAGTTATCAGCATCCTGCAGCTGATTGTCTGCCACCCGATATAAGCCTATTGACAACGGCAGTTGCGTGACTGGGAAATTATTCTGATTGGTCAATTGCCAATCAACCAGCATGGTATCACCCAAATTGTGACTGGAACCAGCATCCAGACTGCCAGTGACATCCACACCATCGATCAGCATCACATTGACTGTCGTATCAATACCAGTGTTACCGGCCAAGTCCGTAGCACCCACAATGATGCTGTTACTGCCACTGGCCAAAGGCACATCAGCCAGATTAAACAGACCCGCATGATTGGCCTGAACAGAGGCTTGGTATGCACCATTCACCAAGTTAACCGTGGCCATGGCTTCAGTGTTTCCACTCACGCTGATGCTGGGTTGATTGGTTTCACTGTTGTTGGCAGGATGGGTGATGATCACCACTGGTGCAGTCAAATCCAAACTAAAAGTCATGCGACGGGTGGACGTGTTGCCGGCCAAATCGGTGGCAACGACCATCAATATGTGACTGCCCTCCTCATTGATTGGACTGCCAGAAATGTATGGCGCACCGTTCAATGTGGTCAGGGTGTTGGCTAAATTCAGTTCAGTGATGACCACATCTGCCTGCACCGGACTGTTATATAGCCCGCCATCACTCACTCCAGTGATGTCAATCACCGGCGCGGTACTGTCGACTTGAATGGAGACAGATTGGCTACCAATATTGCCCCAGTCATCTGTGGCTTCAAGCGAAACTTCATGGGACCCATCAGACACTCCAGTCAACCAATACTGGTAATTGTCATTCAAACCCTGTCCTGCCAGTGTGACTTGTTGGATGCCATCCAACATCACCCTGACGTGTCCTATGTTTGCGTGCTCATCGATGATCACTGCCCGCATTTCAAAGCTGGATGGGTAATGGGCCATGGCTTGTGGCTCAATGATGTTGATTTGTGGCCCATCAATATCAGCCGTTTGGATCGTCAGGGTATCAATCAGGTAACTGTCACTGCCTCCAAAACCACTCAAATCTGCACTCAACACCAACAGATATGGGGCGGTTGTCATTTCGCTGCTGTCCCACAGAACCGACTGCTGGGTGCTGGCTCCGACACCCAAAGAAGTCACCCATGTGTCCACCAACAATTGTTCACTGAGGTCATCCTGCCATAAAGACAGGCTGATCGGCACATTTTCTAATGCCACAGAGTGGGTGTTCGTGAGTTGATAATTCACTTGCCATTGGCGACCCAAAATCACAGCAGCCGGTAGGTCTTGAATCTCGCCACCCAATGACAAATCAGCCGTTACTGGCAACACGATAAATGGTATTTGGGCTGATTCTGTCACCAAATTGGTTTGTAATTGCACCCTGGCAACATATGCTCCTGGCTGAATGGCTGTCCATGATTGAATGAATGAACCCGCAAAACCAGGTAGCAATGACCCCAAGTTTTGTGTGTCACTGAATACCAGTACCTCATTCTCATCGAAAATGTCCCACAACAATTGTCCAGACTGAGGCACATTGCCTTGCTGATAAATAACGTTGGCGGCTAAGTTGATCGGCTCGTTCAATTGAACTTGAGCAGCAGAAGTGGATAATGACAGAGACATTTGAGCCAATTCAAACACGGCAAAAGCCTGTTGTGTTTGATCCAAGACTTGTTGGTTGTGATCCAATAAGGTCACTTCAACCCAATAATCACCAGCAAACACTGCTGCACTGTTCCAGCTGAATGCCTGCTGCCAAGCCTGATTTGACGGTAGCGAATCAATGGCTTGAGTCTCATCAAAACCCACTGGAAACCCATTTGCGTCGGTGATGCGTATCCCTATCGACCCATTAAAAACCAAACCTGGGTTATACACGCGGACCATTCCATCCAAGTCATCACCAGGCAACACCGTGGCGGTGTTCAATGTCACATGGACATCCGGTATGGCATCATCAATCACTTGAAAAACCTGGACAGCTGAGTTGTTGTTTTCATTGGTTTCCAGGACTTGATTGTTGGAGTCTGCCACCACACGAACCGTGTACTCTCCCAGAGTATTGGGTGGCTCGATGGTAAAACTTTCCACCAACAGCTCACCTGCAGATAAACTGAAATCCAATGGCGCTGGTGCAAGCACTTGAGAAATTAAATCTGGACCGGTTAATTCAATCAACAAACGGGCTTGTTCGACATCCACTTGACTGACATTTTTGACCGATACAGTACCAGATATTGACTGGCCAAGTTGCGCTTGTGATGGCAACAGTTGTAAGTAGTGGCCTTTGATTTCCAAGTCAGCCAAAACGGCTTCATTCAAAGTCACCTCAATGGCAGCTGAAGGAACTGATTCCATGCCATTGGCTTTGTGTGCCACAGCGATCAATTCATTGGAACCAGGAACCAAAGATAAATCACGGAAAACAAACAAGCCCGGTGGTTGCAATTGAATTAATTCATTGTTAGACAACAAAACAATGCGGTTGTCTGGCAACCAGGTTCCCTGGGATGCGAATCCAGTGTCATTGATGACCCATACATTTTCACCAGAATTCATATCAATGATGGTTTTGTCACAACAATCGACATCCACCATGACCAGATTGACATCGGTGCCAACCAGCGGATTTTGCAAGTCGGTGTTTTCTCGGGCTTGGGTCACAGTAGTCTGGTCAGACAGATTCAACCGGGTGATCGCTTTGTGTCCATTCAATTCAGTTTCGTAGAACAAATGACTCGCATCAAAGTTGGCCCGCAATGTGGTCAAATAGGCCGTGGGACCCATTGAAGTCAAGTTTTGTGACTGCGTATTCAACAACCACAACTCACCGTCGCTGAAAATGCCATTAGGGAAATTAACAAAAGCCAGTGAATCTGTTGCATACCAATTCATGGCAGGCTGGTACAGTTCCTCGTTTTGATTGGTGTTGACTTTGTGAAACTGATCATTGCTTGTGGTGTACAACCACAATCCATTTTCTACCAAGCTGGTGTCAGGATTGAGCCCTTCCCCCCAATAAAATATTTGGCTTCCATCCATCGAAACAATGGCTTTGTTGATCTGATAACCACTGAATACCGTACTTAACTCGCTGCCATTCAGTGCGAAAACACGCAGACTGCTTTGGTCACCATAGCCCACAACGGCATAAACCAATGTACCGTCACTGGACCAGAAATAATCCCGAACATCAAAACTTTGTAGGGCCACAGATGAGTTTGACGCTGGGTCGGCAATTTTGACTTCACCGGTATTGAAATCATAGTAAATGAATTGATCAGAATACGGATTAAACACCGGTGTATCAAAGTTGCCGTTGAATGGCACCCTGGACTCCGAGTAACCGATTGATGCCTGTACACGTTCAATTTCAACATCATTTTGATGCAATGCCACTTGTACGCCTGGATCGGCCTGCCCTGATACGTCTATGGTCAATTGATTGACACTGATTGGATTGCCGTGAGTGGTTGGTGCGGTGATCTCTGGCGGGTTGGGAGGAATCAAGTCCAAAGGCATTGCAGAAACCACCGCTGAGGGCAGACTTTCATTGCCAGTTAAATCCACCGCAGTGAGGCGATAATGATAACGAATGCCGTTGGTCAGGCCTGTATCATCATGACTGGATTCAGTTAATTGATGAATCGGCGCAAAACCTTCGGTCAATGATTCTGACCGATAAATGATGTAATGAGAAAATTGGGTGTCAACGATTGCTTGCCAAGTCAGACTCAGCTGTTGTCCACCAGGCGGCGCGCTGATCACCAACCCTTGGGGAGGTGGCAGCAATTGTTGAGACACCACAATGATCACTTCATTGGATGGATCAGACACATTACCAGCCCCATCAACTGCCACCACTTGAAATCGATGTTCGCCATTGAGTAAATCAACGGCTGTGTGTTGCAAGGTGCTGGCGTCTGGAGAAACAAACACCAAATCTCCATTCCGATACAACCGGTAAAAGGCGATGTCATTGGCGGCAGCAGGGGTCCAACTCAGATCTACTTGATTGCCATTAACCAGCAGACCTTCCAAAGTCACCGCATCCGGTGGTGTCACATCTCCAACCGTGATTTCATCAATGGGTGTTGGGTCACTTTCAAAGCCATATTGATTGATGGCGCTGAGTTGAATTTGATACATGCCATCAGCCATGGTGCGGTCATAGCTGGTGGTCTTAATCAAAGGTTGATGCCAAATCTCTACCTCACTCAGTGCAATTCTGGGTCCCCCAGAATCACCCAGGGGCATCCAAATCCGCAACGCATCTGTCAAGTAAGGTGTATCCGGTGTGAAGCCCACCTGAGCATTATCGTTCCCGGAAAAATCGGCTTGTGTGATCCAGCCCACGGGAGATCTGAACTGCAACCAATAATGGCTGGGAGCTGATACATCACCGACATAATCATAATCCTGCTCCCAATGAATTTGGACATCTGTCACCCAAAAATCTGCAGGCCATTCAATTTGAACAAAAACTGGAACACCATCGGTGCGGTCAGCATAAGAAGGGGCCCAAGATGACAGCAAATCACCGTCTGTAATGGTGTAAGCGGCATAGGCTGATGAGCTGACCGATGTATTTAATCCAACGCTTAAAGGCATCAAATCAATGGCAGGCTGCTGATTGATGTATGGTAAGTAGCCGAAAGTGTCAGCCTCCGGTGCCTGCCAAGATAAGGTCAAGTCGTACCCATTCAACACGTTGGATACATTCAGTGGTAACGGTGGTATTGGGCTGACCTGAACGCCTACCAATGCTGTTACACTGCGGTTACCCGTAGCATCCACTTGAGAGACGGTCATCTCATTCTGGCCTTCGGTCAATACAGCATCAATGATGCTAAAAAAACCATCTGCTGTAACTGTTGGGCTGGCTAATGGGGTCGAACCTGACATGTTATTTAATGTGGCATCAATGACTCCCGAGCCCGGAGTGGAACCGTTGAAAATCACATTTGCCGGATCCAAAATCGGAGAATATGGTTGATCGATGAGCACTGAATAAACCCTCAATTCACTGCTGTTGACTGGATTGGATGGATTGTCATTTTGATCCACCGCATGCAATCGATAGACATAAATGCCATCAGGCAAACCCAAATCTTCGTAAGTGGTCTGATCATAACTTGAAGAAGTTAAACTGGAAAAGTCATTCTCAGGGTTTGGTTGCAGTCTTTTTCTGGCAACCACATAGCCACTCAAGTCGGTCTCGGCAGCAACATTCCAGTTCAAATGAATGTCTCGACCAGTGACGATTGCATTCAATCCAGAGACAGGCTCTGGTGGTGTTAAATCGGTGTATTCAGTCACAACCACATCAGGGGCAGGATCAATTTGAGCCGCCTCATCGGTGGCTGTGGCCTTGAACTGCACTGTGCCAAACGACAAGCCAAAAATGCTTGGGTCAAAGGTGACTGAAAAAGGTGCTGTAAGATCAATATCAATGCTGTTCCAACTCAAACCATCCAACGAATATTCGAACAACACTTGATCAATGTCCAAATCAGCTGAACTGGCGTGGATGGCAATGGCTGTCTCGAACTGAGCACCATTGAGGGGCTGAGTGATGGTGACATGAGGGGGCTGGATGTCAATATCTACTTCTACTTGGTTGCTGTTTTGGCTGAAATTATTGGCCAAGTCGACAGCCACCACATGATAGCTGTGCTGTCCATCAGGGACGTCAACATCAACCCAAGATGTCGCCATGATAAGGGAACCTTGTATGGTGCCATCTCCAGATATCAGCGTGTTGTTCCTGAACACCAAATAACCCATAAGGTCTGATTCTGCGTTGGCATTCCAGTTCAGTTGAACTTCATTGTCATTGAACAGCAAATGAGTCAGGTTAAGGGGAGCTGATGGCGCCACATTGTCGACCCAGATGGTGTGCTCAGTGAAATTTGAATTTCCAGTCAAATCTTGGGCTTCCAGTCTGATCACATATTCGCTGTCTTGTTGCAAAGAGTTGGAATCCAATTCTGCCAGCTGAGCCCCCGTGACAGGGAAGTTTGACTGTGTGATCAGTGTGCCTGGAGGTGCTGCAACGGAAAGGCGATGATACAAACGGTATTGGCCAAAATCGGCTTCGCTGAATGCTGTGCCATGAATTGCCAGCATGCCGCTGATGCGTTGGCCCTGGGTTGGCGCTGTGATGAAGACTTCAGGCCCAGAACGATCAACCGCAATGTCTACTGTGTTACTGGGGATGCTCAAATTTCCTGCCGCATCAGCAGCCACAACCCAATAGCTGTATTGCCCCTCAGCCACTGCTGGATCCTGGTAAGTTGTCTCTTTCAACAGATTTTGGTTCACCACCTGGTTGTTGCGATACAACCAATAGCCCACAGTTTCTGATGAAGTAGATGCCTGCCAATTGAGCAACACATTCGGCCCACTCAATTCTGCTTCCAAAAACAATGCCGGCGCCGGCGGGTCCACATCAATGATGAAAGGGCGAACCACCTCTGAGACCAACCCCACCTGGTCAAAAGCTTGCAATCTAAGATCATAAGATCCTGAGTTCAACTGGTGGTGCCACTGCAAGATGTCTGCCCCGGAAACCGGCTCAAACTGGGTGTAAAACAACACCCAATCCGCATCATCCTGATCTGATGATTTATAACTGAGCGAATAAAAACTCAAATGATCATCGGTGACACTGCCTGTAATCAAGACCTCCGTTGCATGAGTGGATTGTGCCGCTGGAGCGGCCAGTGCCACATCAGGAGGCGTGGTGTCAATGGTGATTTCAACCACTGTTTCACCAATCAATCCGGCCTCATCGGTGGCAACAACTTTAAGCCAGTAATTTCCATCAGGCATGGATATGGGCCATGTCACGGTAAAGTTGTCATCAATCAATTCGGCTCCATTGGCAATGGGTGACCATTGAGCGGGTTCAACTGCCGGGCTCAATTCAATTTGATAGCTTTCGAAATGAGCTTCTGTCACCTCGCCGCTGATTTCAATGGTCGCTGACTCTCCACCTTGAAAGCTCTGATCAGTGGGTTCAGACAGCACAGTTACAGGTGGTATGTTATCCACAGTAAATGAATGTACCTGGCTGAGTTGATTGCCGGCTTTGTCACGTGCCAACAGCCGCACCTGATGTTCAGATTCACTGAGCCCGGACAAATCAACCAGTGTGAACTGGCCATCAGTTGCTGTTTGTAATAACAGTGATTCCGGCCCCGGGGGTTCAATCTCTTGAATCCACACTTGTGTCAGCTGTGGATTGATTTCATTCAATTCCAAGACCAATTCACCGGTTCCTTGGATCACGGGCAAATTGGGGGCCAGCAACCCAACTGGAGCGGTGGTATCCACCACCACATTGATGGACATATCAACCATGTTTCCTGGTGCGCCACTTTCTGTGGCAGTCAGTCTGATCTCATAATCACCATCTGGCGCCACCACACCAAAGTCATCCTTTCCATCCCACTCCAGTTCGTGACTTCCCTGCCCCAAAACTTCTGAGTTTACCAGTGTTCTGATCGATGTCAGGCTGCTGTTAAAGACTTCAATGGACACCTCAGCATTGAGGTTCAATCCAACCAAAACCGATGTGAGGTCCAGCACTTGGTCGTCGTTGGGTGAAACATACCTGTTTGTGACCCGATAGTCCCAAAGCAAATCAGATGTATCATTGAAACTCACTTCTATGATGGCTTCATTTTGATTACCCGCCAAATCAGTTGCAGATATTCTCAGCGGATATGTATCGGCTGGTAGTTGGCTGAGATTCCACTGGCTAAACACTTCAAAATCAGTCTCATTCAATGCAACCAAGTCAATGACATCAATGGGGTTCCAACTCCCGTTATACTCGAATGACAAATGGGCCAACCCAGGATTAAGATGAGGGTCGCTGATGACTGCCAACACGTTTTCCAAACTGCCAACCACAGCACCATTGACGGGCTGATCAAAACCCACCACAGGCAATGCGCTGTCAATCACCACATAGGTGCTGAACTGTTGTTCTAAGCCACAGTCATCGGTAATGGATGATTCCAACAGATAGGTGCCATCTTCCTGCAGTGCACCTGCATAGTAACCGTCCCAGAACAGGTCGGTCTGTGCATCAATCATCAAACTGTCATCAACCTGGAGGCCAACATAATTTGCCACACCTTGTCCATCCAGTTGGTACAACTCCACTTGAACCTGCAATGGTTCACGAGCATAAATACTCAGATATCCCACTTCGGTATTGAATCCGGTTCCCAGTGGAGACAAGAATTGGGTGTTTTGTGAGCTTGAGATGTCGGCATCCAGGAGGGCATCAATCTGAACCTCAATTGAAGTACATTGACTGACTCCTGTGGAGTTGATGGTTTCGATGATTATTTGTGACTCACCGGCAAATTCTGGGGCTGCCAATTCCCAACTTTCTGCAACCAAGTAACCATCATAAACCAGATCAGAAACCAGGTTTAATTCACCATGGTGAATCTCGATACCTGTCAAAGATTTTATCCATGATCCTTCAATGAATTGGTTGGCCGTCATGTTTTTGTTGCTGTTGTTATCAAACTGCAACGAAACTGGCAATTGTATGATTCCTGTGTTCAAGTCGGTCGCGCAAAACACTTGACCACCATTGGGTTCAATGATCTGTGTGTTGACCGACTGGTCTTGGATCAAAATTTCGATTCTTTCTTCATATGCATTACCTTCTGAATCCTTGAAACGGGCATATATATCCTGAGTTCCTGCAGCAAAATTCGATTTATCAAATACCACTTCAGTCAAAAACATTGAACGGCCACTGTCTTGTGTCAACGCAATGTCAGTGGTGATGTACAATAAATCTTCCACTTCGCCTTGCAATCGGTATATTTCAAGGGTTGCCGGCAAGTTGGAACTTGCCCCAAGCATGCCATCCACCTCAATGGTGATGTTCGAATCCATTGGATGTGACGCATCACAAGATTCACCCGCGATATACTTTTGAGTAACCACCATGTCACTCATACAAATCGGTCGAAACGCCCCAAGTCCATCGTCAATGTTGATACTGGTTCCATCTCCACGATTGCCATGGTATTTGACACTTGGGAAGTAGCATGAGTTGTGATCAATTTCAAACAGTTGTATCACCCAGCCAGCGCTGCCTTCATCGGCAGCTTGAGTGGCGGCATATACAGGCAGGTACAGCACTGGGTCTTGTCCGATGTTGGTTGCAGTCAAGATGGGGTTCACAATCTCATCGGCTTGGGTTTTGACAAACAGCCAATAGTCTTTGTCACTGCTGATATCAAACGCTTCACGCATCGCTTCTAAACTGGTCGTCAATCGTTGATTAAACTTAGTGGCTTGCCTTAACTCTGGCGGCAAAAACCCCAACCCTTTTTCGAGATATTGATCCACTGAAGCCAATAACTCCACTCCTTGATTAGCAAATTGAATGTTCCAGTCCACACTGTGGGTATCACCATTTGCATAGGAAAAGTCAAACCTGACATTGATGACCTCTGCAGTGTTCGGGAATAAATCTGATGCCAAATGCAGATAGTATGTTTTGCGCCCGTGTTGCAAACCAAACATCCCTGGGGCACCGCCGTCCATCATTTGCAGTTCTTCCTCATCCAACAACAATTCGGTTTGCAAAAACTCCTTGGCAGCAAACTGCAGAAGATGTTCCTCGACAATCCCTGGATCAGAGGGCTTTTCCCGATAACTGGTCACCATTTTTACTTGGTTAATGGACTCATTTGAAAATGACTCCAATACAAAGAACAAATCGCCTTCCACATCCCAATCGGCTATGCCAAAGCTGTTTTCCTTGGCAACCACGAAGTCATCTTCACATGGAGGATATGCGAATGTAGTGCCATCATCTTCCGGGCAACTGAAGGGGACCACGCTGAGGGGATAATCTTGCCACGGCGGCCTTTTCAATAAAAACACGCTGTAAATGGGATCGATGTCAATGGTCATTTCAGCGAAAATTGATTGATTGCCTGCCAAGTCAGATGTGTAACATCGATACAATTCATTCAAATGTAAATCAAATATGAAGTCATGAGTGAATTTCAGAAAACACCTGCGTGAAATATCATCAGACCAAGATTGGCTGATTTCATCGAAAGACTGTATAAACGAGTTGGCCTTGAGGTTGTCTTCATCAGTGAACTCGTCATAGTAAAAGGCGTGCGTGGATACCCCTGTGCTCCAAGGAAATGTCAGGTACTGTGAATAGTCCATGCCTTTTTGGTTTTGCATCAAGCGGGCTTGGGTTACTGGGGGTGTTACATCTAATGTGACTTGATAAGAATAGTTATTGAAACTGATGGTGTACACGCCTTCGGTCAACGCCTGCCCCAGATGACCTGAACCATCCCAACTCACCACATCGGACTGGGGGCCGATGTATTCACGGGTAATGGTTTTGACTGGCACCCCATTGGAATCTTTGATTTCAATAAGCAGTTCCGATGTTTGCATCACATCATATTCAATCAATACCTGATCCTGGACACCATCACCGTTGGGAGAAAAATGCATTGGACTGACATTTGGATTATTGATGTCTGAACTGACTTCTCCCACATACACTTCGCTGGTGTCAGTGGTTTGGTTGCCAGCTTGATCAAATGCAGTCAGTTTCAAGCGATAATGACCCGCAACTGTCGGAGTCCAATAGGTCATGAAACCCTCAAAAAGCGGCGTGTCAATGACGTCAATGATCTGCCAACTTTGATTCGCCGATCCTATGGATTGCCACTCCAGGGTAAAACGATCAAAATTTCCATCGAATGCACTACCCGAAATCAGCACACCGCCATCCTGAACTTCAGTGGATATAAATGCAGTCAGGTTCTCTTCAGACTGAAAGATGCCATAAAATTCGTTCTCAAATTGTGCACATTGGGTATGGAACGGTAAGTAATGGCTGTGCAGAAATGCTTTTTGCACCACCTGAGGCCATTGTTGTGTAACAGACAGGGCTTCAAATTGAAAGCTGCTGAGCAGTTGAGATTCCAGTTTTTCGATATCCTGCAGTATGGATTTTGGATACATTTTTGAACCAACAGAAAATAGTCGACTCATCCCTTCAAACAAAGGTGGGTTGTAGACCTTCATATGATTCAACTCAGTGACCTCAATTCGGGTTAAATCACTGTACTGAACACGTTGATTGAATTGGTCATTGGCGTATATCTGCACCAACTCATCCGAATACCCGATTGAAGACAGGTCCAAAGTTCCGCTCAGCGTGGCAGATAACTGCAGATACAATTCTTGATCGGCGGCTTCGCTGACTTGTAATTGTTCGATGACCAATGACAGGTCTTGTAAATCACTCAAAGCATAAGGTATTTCTCCAGTTTCATGATATAAAATCAAGCTGTCTAGTGAGCCAAATTCCTGAGTTAACTGATTTTCAAAATAAGTCATATTGATTGGATGCGAAGCTTGTACCAAAAGCTGTCCGAAGCTGTCATAGACACGGCTAAAACCTGCTGACACTTTGAGCAATTGATTCTCACGCAATAATCGGATCACAGAGATTGTCATCGGGTCATCCGCTTCATCAATCAGGAGAGTGACTTGGTTATTGTCGGCTCGATAATATTTCAATTCACCCGCATCCTTTGAATGAATGAAAAAGAACTTTCCATTTTCAGAAACAATGTAGTCAGCAAGTTCAGGATACTCAGCCAACTGCATTGGGTTGCTTAAGTTCTCTGTCGAATCATGGTAATATTTTTTAACTTGATTGCTGTCCTCTGTGGCCCAAACCCATCCGTATTTCAGTTTCTTTTTGCTCACTACCTGCTCACCATTGACAGCAAAATTCAATGCCTCTGAAGACACAGCTGGGTCGTGTGATACTTTGTGATGATGGTATTGCCCTTGGTCAAAATACCGGACCAGCGTGAATGAATCACCAATGTAATCCAGAGAGAATGTGTTAGAGCTAGGTCCGTTGAGGCTGCTGACATGCCTACTGGCGGTGTTGTACTTCCAAAGCTCACTGTTGCCAGTGGTGTCATTTTGTGTGTAAAAGATGATGTTGCCATCTTCCAACACTTTGAAAGGTTGATTGTGGTTGAATCGATGTGCGGTGAGGAAAGCGTTTGACAGCAAACTTTTAACTTCAGTGGCATCCGTTTTTATGCGAAATAAGCCACTTTGTTCATAACCTTGATTATCAACATATCGGTTGGTAAAAATGTATTTATTGTTTGCACTGAAGAATACTTGACCAGAGACTGCATTCAAGCTGCACGTCAAATCAAAAAATGTCCCCTTGTTTTCATTGATGGCATCCAACAGTGGGGAGCGGTTGGTGTCGACCACCATCCTGGTTTCTTTGAAAATACCAGAATTTAGACCAAACAGTTGTACCCAATAGTGGCCATCTGTCACCAACCGACCGGCGACATTTTTTCCATCCCAACTGACGTCTCCGAATGAAACTTGAGTTAATGCAGGAAATGATTTGACCAATTCACCGTATTCATTGATGATTTTTATGGAAATGTCATCACTGGCTGTCAAATTAAAAACCACGTTGGTGTGGTCTTGTACACCATCTCCATTGGGAGAAATGAATTGTTCGGAAACGTAAAGTTCTCGGTTTTGATTTTCAATCAACAAAATAGCATGGTTATTACTTTCGTTGATCTCATCAATTTCATCATTTGAGTCAAATTCAGCTTCGACGTTCTCAATGGTGTCATCATTGGGGAATGTGAAATTAAAATCGGTTGTAAGGGTAGAGCCTGCTTGAATGGAAGGAATCGTTAATTGCCCAACCAAAGTTCGGGACACAGCAGATGCAGTATAGAGGCGCAACTCGCCATCAATCAAATCTTGTTCTCCCAAGTTTGCCACAGAAACTTCAACGGTAATCGGCTCTCCCAATACCGGCTGAGACGGATTCAAATCAATACCTCCAGCCGAAACCATACCATCAGCTTTGCTCAATACCCGAAATGTTTTGAAAGCCACATTGTCATTTTCATTGAACTCGTCGACTGCATTGGTGGGGTCGACCTCTGCCACAAAAGTGATTTCACCAAATGACTGGAATGAACTTATGATAGTACTGATATCAACTTGGTCTTGGGCATTCAGTGGTCCCGGATATGTAACTGTATCAATCAATTGATTGGGGGCATTGTTCAATTGTTGGTAAAAATTAACGTCAAAAGAGCCACTGTCATTGTTTGATGTGTTTTGGATGGTGGCTGTCAATACCAAATCTTGTCCCGACAATCCCGGATCCGGGTTGAATGATAGACTTTCATTACCCAGCAACAAATTGGTTTGTATGTTGTTAGAAATGGATACAGGCAAACTCAGTTGGTTATTGCCTTCATCTGATTCTGCCACCAAATCATCTTCGTCTATGATGAAGTTTATTTGATGATCGCCGATCTCATCAGGTGTCCAACTGAATTCCCTGACCAGTGATTGTCCACCGTTTAATTCTGGGATGAAATTTTCATACAACAATTCAGGAGAACCTGTGCCCAAAAAATATACTTTGACATCAAATCCCGGAGAGCTTTGTGTTCCTGGGTTTGACACAGCAAATGTAACCAGGTCAGATTGTCCCAACACAAAAGGCTCAGGGTGAGACACAGATGTCGGATTGACAGTTAAGTCCATGTTCGCTTCAACAGTCAAAGAAAACTGAATTTGATTGTTTTCTTCATTCACTTCCTGGATCTGATTATTTGGATCGATCAACAAAACATAATTGAGGGTATCTGATACTTGGCTTATCGCCGTATCAAAGCTCACAGTTTGACTCGACATGGAATCTAGCGATATGACAAGGGTGTCTAAAATCTCTTGATTGAAGTCATCAATGAATCTGGCCAGACTGACTTCAACATCATCGACAGAACTTGACGATAAGTTGTTGACAATAACAGAAGTGCTGAGATCATTGGGAAGTACAGCAACAGTTGATGGATCATAAGTCAAGCTGCTCCAGTCAAAAGCCAATTCATGAGCGGAAGTTACTGGCTGTACTTGGATGCTCAGAGGCCATTTGTTGTCTAACTCATTGGACTCATCAATGTTGTTTTCCAAATCAATGATGAGTTGTAAGTCAATGATTCCCTCCATACCAGTGGTGCTAAGCACGATGCGTTCAGAAATGGACTGACGAGCTGGTAATTCAGCAATTAAGTCACTGCTGATGATTTGTTCAGCAATCATGATTGCCACACTCACATCATCGAATGATTGATCAGAAGTATTCAATACTGTGAAATCAATCGCGATGTTTTCCCCAGCAATGGGTTGGCCATTAGAGACTGCTGCTTGTGACAGACTGATGTTTTGTGACTGCACATCAGCCAACACATTCATGGCCAGTGAGGTGGCATATATGCTGCCTTCAAATGAGCCATTCACGCTTTGCATGGAGCTTAACAGGGTCACGGCATCTTCGATGACAGAAGAATGATCCTGATTGTGAGCTGCTTCGAGAGCTTCAATCACCAAGGCCGTCTCATGAGCTGTGCTGGCACCAAAACCAAAACCACCATCAGGATGCTGCTGAGCCAGAATAAAATCAATCAATTGCTGTTCAGCAACACTGTTGTTGGTCAAATGATATATGGAGTGCAACATCATGCTGCTGCTGGTTAGGGCACTGGCTCCACCTTTGGCATAACCAAAGCCCCCATCTTCATTGATTTGGTCCAAAACATATGTCAAGGTATCCATCGTTGGAATAAAGTTTTCACCTTCTACAAACATCAAAGCTTTAAGCACCAAAGCAGTATCAAATGAAGAAGAACCTCCACCCGGCTTCAATCCCCAGCCTCCATCATCATTGACAGAATCTTTTAACTGCTGGGCCAAATCGGCTTGGGCCGTTGAACTCAATCCTCCACTCAACAACATCCAAGCCATTTCATCATGTGTTGGTGATGAAAAATTCGCCAGCCAGTTCTCACCAACAGTGACCCAGTCTGACAATGACAACATTTTAAAAGTAACCAATGCCGTGGCTGTGTCCCTAACTTGGGTCGCCGATTTGTCACTCCAGTTTTCATACTGTGCCAATGTATCAGTCAGAAACAGTTCCGCAGACTCCGGATCGTAGACGGCATTGGTATCCAGAGGATAGTCCAAAATGACTGGATCACCTGAACTGATGGCTTGGTTCATGGCTGGAAATCGAATTTCTCCCATGCCGCTGGTTTCAGCAAAAAACCTTTTCTGAAGCTCCTTTTGTAAAACCAACAAGTTCCCTTTGATGGCATCATCAATGGACTCTTCCGGTTTTTTGAGAAGAACAAATTTAAAACTGAATTGTTTCTGTGACTGATCCACACCTGGGGAGCGAATTCCTTCGACAGCAATGATGTCATTAATCGATATATTGACCCGAGATCCGCTGGCTTGTGTCCCAATCAATGGAGGCGTATCTGTTTGATTCCCTGGTGTCCCGTCTTCGATCAAGAAAAAATCAGGCACTTCATTGGCATGTTTGAACCCCATCAAGTACAAGTCCAGCGGACTCAGAGATCGGCTGACCGCGATGGCTTCAAATTCACCAGGGGTATTTTCATTCCAAGAAGAGCCATACATCAATGATGCTTGACTGTGCATGAAGAAATTCCAATGGACCCCATCCCGACCCAATAAGGCTTGGCTGATGTTGTTGTCTGCATCTTCATACAAAACATAGATACCCCAACGGTGCATCATTTCATGAACCAGCACATCCAGAGTGGTGTCATAAAACCTGTTACCAGGATTCATTTCCCATTGGCCGATTGACCCCATGTCTATGGTGGCCTGCAATTGTTCACTGCTCATTATTGAGCTGTTATCAAAAATCGGCAAACCAATGCCTGATACATCATTTTCTAATGTAATGGCAAAAGCATTTCCACCATCCAAATTGATGGGAAAGGTGGTGAAAATGACCAAAAAGTCAAATTGATCAGGAATGTGGTTGTACAACTCGGCGGTAACTGCTTGCCGTGCCTCTAAATTAAGATTGCCATTGATAGTCTTATCGTAATTTCCAGCATAATTCAAAATTGACAAGCCAGATTCATCGCCGACATATAAAACAGAATGATTGAAGGATTGGGTTTCTGGTGGATGTTCTATCAGCACAGAAGAATCAAGAGCTAAGCCTAGCTGGCTGAACAAGACAAGGCAGCAGAAAATGAGAATTGAGGGTGTGTTTTTTTTGGACATGGCAAAATCCATTTATATTTAAATCCATGCCAAATAACCCAAGGTTATTCAGCCGCTTATTACACACTCACAGCGCCATTATATCTCGATGAATTTAATATGCCATAAGTAATGGTTGAAAAATGGAAGATTTGTAAAACTTGTTCATTTATTCACCAAGAACAAGCATATAGAATTTGCCATCAGCAAGAATCAGTGGTTTTCTTAATCGTGTATCAATGTTTTCTTACCTATGGATAGAAATCACTCAAACCCGGTCCGAAAAATCAGGATCTGGTTGATCCAGTCACGGATCAGGGCTTGGTCGAACAGCGACAGGGGTGGGGCTTCTCTGGGCATGCGGTCGCCTTCGAATTGGTTGGCGCAGTTGATTTTGAGGAACAGGTAGCTGTCGCCGGGGTAGCCTGGAGTGATGCGAGTGAATTGGGGGATTTGGAAGCTGGGGACGTCGACCAGTTGGGTGTAGCCTTGTTCTAAGTCCATGAATGCGATGGGATTGGGGCCGCCGTGACACTGGGTGCAGTGGTTGTCGAAGATGGGTTGGATTTCGGTGGCGAAGTCCACATTGGGCAGTGCTTCGATGGCGCCGAGGTCATCACAGCCACTCAACCCGGCCCGGGCCGGGCTGAGTGTGCTGATTAACAAGCCAAAGGAGAGGAAGGCTTGCGACGAAAACCCCCTGGTCATCGTGGTGGGTTGCTCATGTGATGTTCATGAAACCCAAGTCGCTGCTGTTGAAGCGACCAATGTTCGGGAACACATCAGCGATCTGGCCGTTGGCAACACCGAACCAGCGGGCCAAGGTGGCACCGTACTCATCGACTGCAATGGTCGGGATACAGCGGCCATGGTCGCTGATGGCGTTGATGCTGCCGGGTTCAATGATGGGCATGTCGCCATAGAAGTCACCGCCATTGACGTCGCCGCCAATGACGAAATGACTGCCGCCCCAGCCATGGTCTGAACCTTGGCCATTGGAAATCCAGGTGCGGGAAAAGTCCGAAGCGGTGAACAAGGTGACGTTGTTCTCCATGTTCAGCTCAATCATCGCATCGTAAAAAGCGGAGATGGCGCCATCGATGTTCTGCATGCCAATGGCGTGGTCAGCCAGGTGGTTGTCGTGGTTATCAAACCCGCCTACCCGCACGAAAAACACCTGGCGATTCATGCCGATGGTGCTTTGTACGTTGATCATGTTGGCGACCATTTCCAACTGTTCTGACAGGGTGTTCCAACCCACTTGTTCAGGGAAAGCGGTGGTGATGGGGCTGGCCCCTGCCAAGGCCGCTGAAATCACCGAGTCCAGTTCAATGGAGCGGTTGAAGATGTCGGCATAGCCTTGTTGAAACAGATTGGATTGGGGCTCTTGCAGCAGGGTTTGTAAGGCTGCCAGGCGGTTGTCACCGTCGCCCCAAAAGGTGTCATTGAGGCTGACACTGCCCTGGTTGGTCAAGTGGTATTGGTTGATCAATTCACCGACTTGCAGGGTGTTGTTGCCGGCGATGGAAATGTTCATCGACAGGCTGTTGTTGTTATTCACGCTGTTGTGATACAGGTCGGCAATGCGGCCGGCCCAACCGGACAAGGAAGCTTGGTCGGCCACCGAGGTTTGCCACTGAACCTGTTGATCCGAATGGGAAAACAGATTCGGTGGGATGGGCACGGAGCCGTTGTTGTATTCTTCCTGGGTGATCGGATATGCCAAGGAGCCAATGTTGGAAACCAGGGCGGCGCGGCCTTGGTTGAACAGGCTTTGGATGCCGGTTAATTCAGGGTGCAGGCCCCATTGGCGGCCGCCGTTGTTGGCCGGTGATATGGGCAACACGTCGCCGGCATTCAAGGCCAGATCGCCGCGCACTTGGGCATATGCGGCGTGTTCTGCGGCGCCTCGGGGCACCACCATGTTGGCGCTGTCATTGCCACCGTCCATGAACACACAGACCAAGGCTTTGTAGCCGGTGCCCAAGAGGTGTCGGTTGTCCAAGGAGGCCGCTTTGGCCAGTTGTAGCATACCACCAGCTGAGCACATGCCACCGGCCAGTAAGGTGCTGTAGATGGAGCGGTTTAAAAATTTTCTTCGGTTCATGATGTTCTCCTCTATCAGCGTTGAATCACAAATTCAGGTGACAAGCTCAACACATACAGCAACGAGGCGATGCGCTCAACGGCATCATCGTCTTCCAGATTGTCGTACATGTTGGCCACGGTGGTGCGGGTGTGGGCTGACATTTGGCCCGCGAACAGCAGCAGATCCAGATGATCCAACAAGGCATTGGTGTCGTCGTGGATCAACAGCTCTCGTTGCAGCTGCAACAAGGGCATGCTGTCATTCCAGTGGTTATATAAGTGGTGTCCGCGGTTGGTAGCTTGGTTCATTTCATTGCCGATGGTCACCACGGTGGTTTCGCTGGTGATTTGAAACTCGGGGGAAACCAAGCCTTGGTCGCGGATCGGCCCGGGCAGTTGGAAGCCTGGTTTGTAGAAATTGAATACTGAAGGTGACCCCAGGGCCCGTTGCAGGTAGGCAAACTCGGGATTCCAGTTGCCGTAGCGACCGGTGGGGCTTCTGGCTTCAAAAGCACGCAGGATGTTCAAATAACGGATCAAAGGTTCTTTCAATTTGCCATAAGCTGGCTGGGTGATGAAGCTGTTGTTGCGGGCTTCGTCATCGGTGAGGATGGCACGCATCACCGCTTCCATGTCACCGCGCACGCCACTGCCGTTGTTGGCGAACACGTTGGACACGCGCAGCACGTAAGCCGGTGATGGGTTGCTGGTGACGAAGCGTTGGATCAGTTGTTTGCTGATGAATGGGGGCACGTTGGGGTGGTTGAAGATGTTGTCCAAGGCCGCATCGAGGTCTTGTTGGGCGGTTTGGCCACCGGGCACCAATTGGCCATTGAGCAAGGTCTTGGGATCGGTGTCGTGGTAGGCTTCAATCGGTTCCATTGGCGCATAGCCGTCAACTTCATCTTGGCCGGGGTGGCACCATTCCCAGTTGTTGTCAGGACATCCGGCGTAGTTCCAGCCAGTGAACACGCGGGCGAAGTTTTCGATCACGGTTTGGTCATAGGTGGGGATGGGATTGTCGTCGATGTCGAGGATTTCGGTGCCATCCATGTTCAGTTGGTGCAAGCCAATGCTGAACAATTGCAGCACCTCACGGGCATAATTTTCATCGGGCTGGGTGCCGGCCACCGGATCGGCCTTGGCGTTGCGGAACATGCCAAGGTAAAAGCCCATCATGGTGTTTTTGGTGACGTCTTCGAGCAAGTCACGGTAGTTACCAAAGGCGTTCAAGGCCAGCATGTCGTAATACTTGGCCAGACCCATGACTTCATTACCCAGGCTGCCTTGGTCTGACACCACAAACAACTGAGACCAGGCAAAGGCCATGCGCTGGCGGAATTGGTCCTCGCCTTCGGCGGAATTAAGGAACCAGGATTCCTGGCGGGAATTTTGGTACAGCGGTAAATCGGGGTCATCCAGCACCGCTTGCATGCACGGTTCCTGTAGGGTCACTGGCAGGCTGATTTGTTCATCCAACCAGTTGTCAATGCCCACACCTTGGAGGTGTCTGATTTCAGACAGTTTGGCTCCGAAGGTGGTTTGGTTTAAGAATCGGGAAGCGTCGTTCTCGCTCAGCGCGGGTGAGCCCGGCGCCCCAGGAAACAGATTTTCTATGTTGGATTTGAAGATGGTGTCTGACCAGCAATAGGTCAAACCCATACTGCTCCACCCCATGCCACATAAGAGGATGAGGAGATGCCTGATATTTTTCATTGTAGACCCCTGTTTTGTTATTGAAATGTTTTAGGTTTGGGCGATATCTTATTTTTTTATACCGGAAAAATTGTGACCACATTCACATTCGATTTGAACTTCAGATGAGCGGTTTGTTTTTGGGGCTGGGCGGTCAAGTGCCTGTCAGCCCTTGCAATTTTCATCACAAACCATCGATATTTTCTTACAAGCCAATCAGAGAATTGCGCTATTGGAACGTCGATCAGATGCGTATCATGGAGCCATCCCTAAAACATAAAACATGAAAAATGAACACCAACAGCGACAATAACAACAACGGCAACAACTACAAAAAGATCAAATCTTTGAACATTCAAACCGCGCACTTTTTGCAGCGTCCTGACATCGAGCTGCTGGACAAGATCCAACAATTGAAGGATGAGATTGTGCGCATCTCACATGAGAAAACGCCCGATTTGAAATTGCATCGGTTTCTGATGGAGCAGTTGAAGAAAGCGCAAAAGCACCTGGTGGAGGTGCGCAATTCGATGGAACCGAAACATTAGAAGGGAGGCATGAGGAGTGACCCTGGCTGAATCCCCCTCTCCAAGCAGCCAGGTGTTACTTTAAGCCACAAGAAAATCCCGGCACCGATCGGGATTTTTTTGTGGGTGATGGTTTTTCAGTGCTGAGGCATCAATTGACGTCGACTGAAGTCGACGCTCCTTGAGAAAGTGGCTTACAGTCTGGTAGACACTTCGACGGGTGTCATGCTGAGCCTGACGAGGTGCTCAGTGGGCTTGAGGTTTAGGTGGCTGAGCTGGTCGATGCCAGGGTGGATGCATAAAAATGGGTTTGATTTCGCGCTCCTGCGCTCAACCCTACGGGCCGCTTCGCGTGGTTGAAATGCTGTCCTTGCATTTCAATCCGGGTCTGGCCCGAGGACGACGGTGGTGTTGGTTTTCTGGAGTGCGGACTTCAGTCCGCGATTGGGATATAACTGTCTTTGGAGTTCATCATCAGTGCATTCATATCATGGAATCCGTAAGACTCTACGTCGACTGAAGTCGACGCTCCCGGGGAAGGTGACTTGTTGTCTGGAAGACACTTCGACGGGCTCAGTGTGTTTGGGATTTAGATGGCTGAGAATGTCGAAGCCAGGGTGAGGCTTTTGCTGACTTAAACTTAAGGTGGTCACTTCGACGGGCTCAGTGGGCTTGGGATTTAAATGGCTGAGCATGTCGAAACCAGGGTGGATGCTTAAAAATGGGTTTGATTTCGCGCTCCTGCGCTCAACCCTACGGGCCGCTTCGCGTGGTTGAAATGCTGTCCTTGCATTTCAATCCGGGTCTGGCCCGAGGACGACGGTTGTGTTGGGTTGTTTATGGGTTCAGGGAATCGAGGTCGGCTTTGAGCATGGTCAGGCCGAGGGCGCCGGGTTGGTAGATTTGGGTGGCTTTGTCGTGGGCGGCAGTGAGCCAGGTTCGGGCCAATGGCTTGAGATGGCAGGTTGTGAGCATTTGGCCGATCCACCATTCGGCCCCGAGGCGGCGCCAGCCGTTGGGTGATTCTTTTTCGATCTCGGCTTGCAGTTCGGCCAGTCGCTTGGCGCCCTGCTCGCAAGCGACCGGATCGGTGCCATTGCCGAACTGGTTGGCCATTTGGATGATTTGGTTGTAGAGGTTGTTGCGTTTGTGCTCGGCGAAGATCGGCATGATTTGTTCAACAATGGCCGCCGATTCAGCGTGCTGATGGCGTTTGGCCAGCACCCGCGCCAAGTTGGACTGGGCGGTGGCGATGCGAATGGTGTTATCCGGGTCTAAAGACCGGCGCAGCTCCACCGAACGGCGGTACAATTGTTCAGCTGCTGCCAACTGCTTCTTGTCTTCCAACAGGTAGGCCAGGTTGTTGATGACCCGGGCATATTCGTAATGGTTTTCACCGTAATGTCCTTTAATAATGGCCAACACCTCTCGGTAAAGCACTTCGGCTTGATCAAAGAACCCTTTGTCGTGTAGATAGGTGATTTTGGGGCCCAAAAACAGGGCGTATTGGGGGTGCTGGCGAGAATACAAGCGACCGGCAATATCGATGGTTTGATCAATGATCTCTTGGGCTTCCTGGTGGCGATCAACCCGCATCAAACGGATCGCCCGGCTGCTGAGTCGGCGCAAATAATAAGGGTGTACCTGACCCACTTCCTGTTCGGCATAAGCCAGCGATTTGGCGTTCAATTCCAAAGTGAGCTGTTTGTCACTGTGCTTAACGGCCTCGCCCCATTCACTGTAGATGCGACCCATCAGGGCCACGTCTTGCTGTTGAGTTTCATCCAACAGGCCCAAAGCCGTTTGGGCGTACCCAGCGGCTTGTTCTTGTTGGCCGCGTTCATTGGCGATGGTGGCTTTGCGCAGCCAATGCCAGGCCACTGCTGCCGCTTCATCGACTTGTTGTGCCAGCTGATCGCCCTTTGCCAATTCGGCATCGCTGTTCGGTAAATCATCGGCCCTGAAATACATCAAGGCCAACTGGCCTCGGGACGCCAATTCGCCAACCGGATCACCCATTTGTTGATACAAGTCGGCGGCTTTTTGATAATGCTCAATGGCCCGTGGGGTGTTGTTGAGGTGATGACGGATGGCGCCCATGATGCCGGACAAAGAGGCCAGTACGCGGGGCTCTTGGGTCAAATCCTCTGACAACTGTCGTTCGCCTTGATCCAACACCGATTCCAGGGTCACCGGCTGACCACCACTGCCCAGTGGTGAAACCGATTCAAACAAGGTGGTGAGGAATTCGGTGGTCTTGTTGGCCATCAGGGTTTGTTCGCGGGCGATGTCGCGTTCTTGTTCGAGTTTTTTGCTGTGCTGGTACATCAGCACCGGCATGGCGACCAAAAAGGCCAGCACCAAGGTGGACAACACCGAGGCCAAGGGGTTGCGTTTGAGCAGTTTGGTGGTTTTGTAAGTGAAGCTGTCGCCACTGGCCAGCAAGGGGCGCGATTCTTGGAAATTGTGGATGTCGCGGACCAGGGCATCGACCGTGTTGTAGCGGCGTTCGGGCTCTTTGCGGATGGCCATCATCACCAGGTTATCCAAATCCCCTTGCAACACCCTGGCCGGAATGCGACTGGGCTGTTTGGCCGCCAACTGGCTGGGTTTTTCCGGCGTCACATCGGTGATCATGTGGATGAAATCGGCCGGCGATTCGGTGGTGTTGTTTTGCGCTTGGCTGGCACACAACAATTCATACAACAACAAACCCAGGGCATAGACGTCGGTGGCGGTGGTCACCGGCTGGCCTTTGATTTGTTCGGGGCTGGAGTAAGCCAGGGTCATCATCGCCGCGCTTTGGGTTTGGGTGGTCTCGGCATCGATGGGTTTGGCGATACCAAAATCCAACAACTTCACCACCCCGGTGTCGGTGACCAGGATGTTGGAGGGTTTGATGTCGCGGTGGATGATGCCTTTGGCGTGGGCGTGGCTGACCGCTTCACAGATTTGCAGGAAGCCGCCCAAGATGGCTGACAAGTCGGCGTCGCTTTGTTCGATGTGTTGCAGCAAAGGGATGCCATCGATCCATTCCATGATCATGTACAGGCGGTCGTGGTATTGACCGCCACCGATCAGGCCGGCGATGTTGGGGTGTTGTAAGGAGGCCAACAATTCCCGCTCGGTCTGGAAGCGGGCCAGCTCGTATTCATTGGCCGAAATTTTGAGGAACTTGATCGCCACCTGATGGTTGAACTCGCCGTCATCGCGCGCTGCCAGCCACACTTCGCCCTGCCCACCTTCGCCGATGCGTTGTTGCAAGCGGTAATGATCGATCACTTGGCCCGCCTCGATGGTGGTCAGGTTGAGGCTTTTTTGGGCAGTATCCGAGATGGTTTGGGCCAATTGGTCGCCGATGTCACCGGAGTAATTCAGCAGGCTGGCAACCTGTTGTTTCACCGCTTCGGGGTAATCACTGCTTTGCAACAATGCGGCTTGTTCGGCCGCTGGCAAATCCACACAAGCTTGGTACAAAGCTTTGACTTGCTGGCCGAAGTCGTTGCTCATGGACTGGCCCCGCCTTGGTCCAAAAATTGGTGGATGATGACCCGGCCAAATTTCAGGTCCCGCTCAAAGGTGGCCAGCGACAAATCCATGTAAGCCGCTGCCTGTACTTGGTTCAAGGCCGTGAAATAGAACAATTCGATACAGCGGGCACTGCGCGAGTCCATCGATTCCAAATGGTCGATGGCTTGGTTGATGGTCGAAAAATCGGCCAAGCCGTTATCGGCCAAGCCCAGCGAGTCGGTGAAATGAATCGCCACGCCCTGGTTCTTTTGGGCGTTTTTGTGGTGTGAGTGGTTGACCAGCACGCGCCGCATTTGGCGGGCAAAAGTGTGGTAATGGTGTTTTTGATCATTGAACGACAAATCGGCCACCGACAGTTTGACAAAAGCTTCGTGCACCAAATCGGTCGCCGACAAGGTGTGGTTGTCGCGCTCGGAGGCCATCATCGAGCGGGCCAAGGCTTTCAACTGGCGATAAATGTCGTCATCCAACTGGTCGCTGGTGGGCTTGGTGGTGTAATTGGGCGTTTCACTCATGTCCATAAACATAGCACGAGAATAACTTTTTTTTGAAAAAATTGAAAAATTTTGAGGGTTTCACCACTGAATCTTGCTTGGTTGATTAAGCCGCTGACCCACCGTGGGTCAATGGCCATGATCACTATATTGACAGTTTGGAGAGAACCATGAACCACCATTCCATTTCATTCGCTGGCAAAAGCTTGCTGGTCGCTTGTCTGGTCTTTTGCAGTGCGGTGACGCAGGCAGAGGTTGAGGACAACCAGGATTATCAGGATGCCTATCAAGCCTGGGCCGGGGCCCATTTCACTTTGTTGCCCACTTCGTTTTTGCCTGGACCCATTGGCACCGCCGCTGATTTGGCGTCCATTGGCATCGACATCCGGGTCAAAACCCTGCCGGCCTCGCTGGTGGCGCCGACTCCCAATGCCAAACTGCCGAACAGCCCGGATGGCTGTCATTATTCTTTTTGGTTGCCACAAAAAGAAGCGATGTATGAGAACCTGTTGGGCATCGCCGACATCACGCCACTGACCACCGAATGGGGCGCCTTCAGCGACCCCCAACCACCGCAAGTGGGCCATGCCAACGCCCAAGTCGCGGTGCGGGTGGCCAATGAATACCTCGAAGACTGGTCGACGGATGATCGGTTGGTGATTTTCCCTTCAGGCAACCACCCCATCGATTGGTCGGCCAACACCCAGATCGACCCATTGATCGATGTCACCATCCCCATTGCCTTGTTTGTGATCACCAATGAAATCAAATACTTCGATTCCTTTTTCTCGGTACAAACCGATCCGGCCACCGCCGCCCGAGCGGCTGAAATCGGCGGCTTGTTTTTGATCAACGCCGGCATTGAAGCGGGCTTGATTGCCGCCGGCCAAATCGACAGCAACCTGCCGATTGATTCGGCGGTGCATGCACAAACCCGCGCCTTCACCGTGTATGACACCGAGGTGCCGGTCATCACCACCACCGAGCCGTTCCCAGCGCCGTTGGAAGCCAACAGTTTTGGCGGCGAGCGCTGGGCCCCACATGCCGCCATGTTCCGCGCCACCATCACCGCCACCGATCCTTGTGCCCAACCCTTGTTGGTGGGCAATGACGCGCCGTTCTTGTTGCCCTTGGGCAGCACCGATGTGACCTGGACAGCAGTGGACACCGGTCCGGTCGGTGGCAGCAACCCAGGGTTTGCCACGGTGGTGCAACGCATCACGGTGGAAGACACCCGCCCACCGATTTTGTTGGCCCCTCCCAGCCGGGTGATCGAATCCAGTGTCACCGCCACCACCGATGATTTCGATGTCGGCAGTGCAGTGGTGTTTGATGTGGCCGATCCCAATCCCGTGGTGACCAACACCATCGACGATGGCTTTGATCCCGACACCCGCACCGCCATCACTTGGACGGCAACCGATTCATCGGGCAATGCCGACAGCAAAATCCAATGGGTCACGGTGAAAACCCCCGGCACCAACACCGCCCCACAGGTCAATGACGTCAGTGACAGTGGACTGACCGCAGAACACATCGACTTGACCCTGACCGGTTCGGATGCGGATTTGATTTCTGGTTTGTTTGATCCGATCAAGTTCCGCATCACCGAAGCACCGGCCAACGGCTTTTTCGTGGCCCCTTTGGTGCCCTATTTCATCGAAGACTACCGCGTGCGTCCGGGTGATACCGTGGGTGACATTTTGAATTTCTCCAACAACCCCAGCAACGATTTGTACGACGCCTTCTGTGATGCCAACCCGCCACAAGACATTCCCATAGATTTTGTTTACCGTTCCGAATTTGTGCACGTCACGGATGACGGCACATCTTATGTGCTGGACAAGTATTGGTACTGTGACACCGGTGGTTCTTCGGCCGCCACCCGTGATCGCTTGTCCAAATGGGATGCCGATGGCCAGTGGCTGGACCAAGTCGACATCACCAGCTCCGTCAAACGCATCACCTTGGATGAGGCTGGCTTCATATATGCCGTGACCCCAGGTACGTCCTCGGATGACTTGTTCATGACCATGTATGACGGCAATTTGAACTCGGTACAAAACTGGCGCTTGGATGGCATCCCGGTCAGCTTGGGCAACCCACGCCTGTTGGGCGCCACCCGCGACAGCGATACCGGCATCATTTATGCCACCGACAAACGCCGGGTGTACCTGTTTGATGGGGCCGATGGCCAATTCATTCCGGCCTTTTTGGGCACCTTGAAAAACGACGAAAACTTCCTCTCCGGCGCCCCTTCGGTGGCGGGCAGCAGCAGCCGTGGCTTTTATATCGAACTTGATTCTACCGGTGCGGTGTATGTGGTGGATTCCGGATTGGATCGGATCCACAAATTTGAACCCACCACTTACGATGGGGTGAACCTGACCATTGGAGACCACATTGGCTGGCTGGGACGTTGTGACAGTGGACCCGGCTGTGACGTGCCTAATGGCCGCAGCTTTGGCTACAGCTGCAGCGATGCCACGCCGTGTGAAGTCATCACCGCCAATGGCAGCAACTGCGGTCCCTTCATTTCAGGTCCATGCAGTTTTGGCAGTGGTCAAGGGCAATTTGATGAGCCTTTGGGCATCGCCATGGACCCCAACGACATGCTTTATGTCACCGATTACAACAACAGCCGTGTGCAACGCTTCACCCCGTTGGGGGATTTCGCCGGTGAAGCGGCCTCCACCTGTGATGGCAGCTGTTTTGTGCTCGGTGACATGGGCATGCCTTTGGACATCAGCGTCAACGCCAGCCAGTTTTATGTGCTGGACAATGACCGCAGCTTGATGCACGTGTTTGAAACCGCACCGTTCAAAGACATCACCAACGATTCGGTGGTGGTGACCTATGCCTCTGACAATGACTTCCAAGGGGTCGACACCTTCTCATACCGGGCCAATGACGGCCTGGCCGACAGCAACCTAGGCACCGCCACTTTGACCATCAGCCGCAATTTCCGTGAACCGGAAAGTTTTGCCCAAGCGCTGGTCACCGATGAAGACAATGCGGTGGCCTTGACCTTGTTGGCCGATGACCCCGATGGCATTGTGGGCGTCGATTTCAATGGCTTGGACGTGCTCACTTATGAGGTGGTTGAGGGCCCGATGCACGGCACGTTGAGTGGTAACGGTGAAAACCGCACTTACACCCCGGATGCCGATTACCACGGGCCGGATGCCTTTGTGTTCAAGGTCAACGACGGCGTGTTTGATTCCAACCTGGCCACCGTCAGCATCGACGTGCAAGCGGTCAATGACATCCCGGTGGTGCAATTCACCGATGGCGATTCACAAATGCTGCCGAAAACGTTGTGGCCACTGTTGCAAAACAAAATCGCCGGTGACAATGTGCAAGCCGGCTTGGGCTACCCTTTGCCGCTGATGGCCGAATACACCGATCCGGATGCGGGTCAAGGGCATTTTCTGCAAGTCAGCTGGGGTGATGGCACCATTGAGGTGGTGGACCAAACCCCACCGGCCGATCCCAACAACCCACCGGATGAACCCTTGATCACCACCACCTTCAACAGCCTGGGTCAAATCTTTGGCGATCATGAATACCTGAGCACTGGCATGAAAACCATTGGCCTGACCGTCATCGACGAATTGGGCGGCACATCGGTCACCGCCACCACCGACATCGAAGTGATTCCGATGATTGACATCACCTTGGAAGATGAAGAAGTGGACGAGGCCAATTATCCCGAGCCCGGCCAACCCACCCAAGTGGTGGTGTACGTCAGCAACCAGGCACCGGTTGACCCCATTGTCGGTTTGGATGCCACCAACGTCACCTTCACCGGCACCTTGCCCGATGACGTGCAGTTTTTGAACATCCAAACCAGCCAAGGATCGTGCAGCCATGTGGACCAAACCAGCACCTGTGATTTGGGCACTTTGGCACCGGATGCCATGGTCACCATCACGGTGGACATGCAACCTGACTTGTTGTTCAACCCGGCCAAGTTTGGTTATGTGGTGGATGCCAGCAGCACCGAACCAGATGCCTCCTATGACAACCTGACGGTGTTGCCGATTCCGATTCAGTTTTTGGATGAAATCTTTCTCAATGGTTTTGAGGCCGACGACTGATCAAGCTTATACCGACGGCAAAAAAAAAGCAGGTACCCATGTTGCATATGGGACCTGCTTTTTTGGTGACTGATGGTGTGACCGGCGGGTCACTCAGCCTTTGACACAAACCACTTGTTTCAGGGTGTGGACCACTTCAACCAAGTCACTTTGTGCCGCCATGACTTGGTCGATGTCTTTGTACGCTTGGGGGGTCTCATCAATCACCCCAGCGTCTTTTCGACATTCCACCCCGGCGGTGGCGGCCTGGTGGTCAGCCAGGGTGAAGCGTTTTTTTGCCTCGGTACGGCTCATCACCCGTCCAGCACCGTGAGAACAAGAACAAAAAGATTCCTCATTGCCTTTGCCCCGCACGATGTAAGACTTGGCCCCCATGGAACCCGGGATAATTCCCAGATCACCGGCGGCCGCTTTGACCGCCCCTTTGCGGGTGATCAAAACGTTGGACCCAAAGTGGTGCTCACGCGCGATGTAGTTGTGGTGACAGTTGATCGCTTGTTTGATCAAACTGAACTCCGGCAACTCCTCACGCAGCGCCGCCAACACCAACTGCAACATCACCTGGCGGTTTTTGGCCGCGTAGTTTTGCGCCCATTCAACCCAATCGACGTAGTCATCGAAGTACTCGGTGCCCTCAGACAAGTAAGACAAATTGGTGTCTTTCAGGTTGATGTGGTGGATCCGCATGTCTTCTTTGGCTAGGTTGATGAAATATCGGCCAATCATGTTACCGATACCACGACTTCCAGAGTGTAACATCACCCACACCGCATTGTTCTCATCCAAGCACAACTCGATGAAGTGGTTACCACCACCCAAAGTGCCGCATTGATTCATGATTTTCTCAGCCGGATCTTTGGCCATTTTCGCCACTTCTGGGTGTCGCTCCAAGAGCACCGCATAGTCGGCCCACAGGGCTTTTTGTTCTGCGGCATTCAAGGCCGATTCCCGGTGCTGGGCAAAGCCCACCGGCACGGCTTGTTCGATGCGACTTCTGATCGGCGCCAGGGACTCTGGCAGGTCATTGGCATGCAATGACAACTGCACCGCCATCATCCCACAACCGATGTCGACCCCAACCGCAGCCGGGATCACCGCACCTTTGGTCGCCACCACCGAACCGACGGTGGCACCCAGACCAAAATGCACGTCAGGCATCGCCGCCACGTGTTTGAAAATGAAGGGCAATGACGCGGTGTTTTGCAGTTGGCGAATGGCCTCTGGTTCAACCGCCACATCATTCACCCATGCTTTGATCACTTTGTTTTCTGAGTTGAATACTTGGTAGTTTCTCATCATAAATCTCCTTTTCTTGGTGCCCAACTGGCACCTAATTTTTCCCAAAAAAAAACCTGGTAAATACCAGGTTTCATCAATCCATTTCATGCAAGATCAACCAAACCTAGCCGCAGCAATCCACCTCGTGTGCTTGCTGGCTGTGCAGTCGTTTTGTTTGAACGTTTTTTATCATGTCAGTCCTGGTCTGAAAAAATGGGTCCGACCATTATGGCCAGGTGCCGCCTGATGTCAACTGTTGGTCGAATGATTTGTCGATGAAAGGCGGCATTGCGTGGATGGTCGGTGCCTACAGTCGGCAGTCAGTGGTCAGAACTGATTCACATTTTTCAATGTTTAACCAAATAAATTCCTCACTGCCAGCGTTTTTCTTTACAATGATTCGCCAAGAGGAGTACAGATTCACCATGAAACCACTGAACATTGTTGTCACTGGCGATCCCGACGCCATCAAAACATTGATCCGTTCGATCGGCTATGGGCCGGACAAGACCATCGCCCATGCTTATACCTCAAAAAAAGACCTCCAAGCGCACACCGTGGACCTCAATTTTGGCAGCCTGCAAGTCGATGACGATTACCGCATCGATTTTTTTGGTGGCACCGATCCCAAGTTATTGGAATTCGTCAAGCAACTGCCTGGCTCGGGGCTGCGAGGCATGATCGTGGTGGTTGATGCCGATCAAGACAACGCCACCGACACCCTGGATCAAATCCTGCAAGCCAACACCGCCTTGTTGAAAAAGTTTGCCTTGGCCATTGGCATCACCGGTGATGATTACCAAGGCATCAAGCTGGCCGAAACCCATGCCCGTGAGTCACTCAGGCAGTTGGGCGCGGTGGCGCCGGTGTTCAGCATCGACGTGGCCCACAAGGAAGACGTCAATTTGTTGACCGAATCGTTGTTGTGTCTCACCAATCCGGGGATTCATGAAAACAACAACAAAGCCAGCAGTTACCAACAGTCGGGTCTGTAATGAAGGTGGAATCCGCAAGCAAACACTATGTGACGGTCAGCTTTTGTGGCTTTGACCAGATATCCCGCAAACTCATTCTCTCGCGGTTTAAGGACCCACAGTATGTCATTGAATTGATGGAAGAACCCGAGGACGCAGACCTGTGTTTGTACAACCAGGAGTACCTGGATGAAATCAAAGCCATCGGTGAGTTGAAGGACCGCTTGTTGCAAGCGGAGATTCCGATGATTCTGCTGACCGACGCCGATGACGTGGCCGATGACGGCTTGTTCCGAGCCATCACCAAACCGTATCAAAACCGGGAATTGAGCAAGTACCTGTATCAGGTGACTGACACCTTTTATGCGCTGATCAAAAAGCGCTTGAAGCTGAGAAAGAAACAGCGCGCCGACAAGCAGATATACAACCGACACCTGTCCAATGCCATCAACCCGGCGCAGATCCAATATGGGTCTGACCGCTACTACGCACAAAAGTATGTGGGCTTGAATGCCGACATCGATTTTGCCGATGGTCAACAAGTGAAGGCCGTGCAAATTAATGCCAACAATTATTTATTCACCTATTTGAAACAGGCCTTTGAATTGTCGGCCCAGAAAAACAAAGTCACTGCAGTGAAATCGGTGTATGGCACCTTCTACATCGATGCCGTGCGCAAATTGATTCACCACGACAAATCCGCTGACGAAATCAAAAACATCCACAAAATTCCTTTTTACAAAGACACCCGTGTGTACCTGGCCAAATTGAAACGCGGTGAATTGGATGCGATGCACGCCTTTGATTATGAACCTTTTGTGTGGCATTCGAGCATCAATGCCAGCAAAGGCAAAATCCCTGAAGATGTCAATTACCGTGCGCCGGTGAAACTGACGGCCTGGCCAGACCTGTCGAAACTGATTGTGTTCAAGCACGCCATCCGCATCATGGCCTTGTGGTCACGGGGTGTCTATTCGCTGCAACACACCGGCAAGCTGTTGAATATCCCCCAACGCTATCCCTTGACGGTGTACACCGCCCTGCATGCTTTGGGTTTGATCACCGAAGTCAAGCGTCGCTGAGAAGATCATTCTGGGGCCAAGGCCCGCAGTTGCTTGGACAACACCTGGCGATACATCTGGAAAGACTTCAATTCTTGTTGTAATTGTTTGTTGTAATTGGACAAAGATTGGAACGCCCTTTGTTCTTTGGTCAAAATTTCATACACATCACCATTACCAATGAAAGTGTCTCGGTCCAAAAAGTTCTTCACTTCTTTAAGATAGACCCCCAGATCATTGACGGTTAAGTCATACCCATTGCGCAAGGTTTGCATCGATAACAAAACGTCATTGTAGGCGGCCATGTCCAAGTCATTGATGGCTTGAAGGATTTCTTGGTGAATCACCTGGTTTTCTGTGTGGATGACGTAGATGTCGCCGCCATCATCACGGCTGTTATCCAGGGTTTGTAAGTGGGGGCTGATTTTTTTTCGAATTTGGCTCTTGGCTGCGGTGAACGCTTGCATCGCGACCGGGTTGTCAAACAAGCGCTGGGCGCGCAGTTCTTTGAATGATTCTTCCACCACCTTGGTGATGTTCAGGTCTGCTTTCGGTGGGATCATGCCGTCAGGAAACATCAGTTGCATGATCTGGGCATCCGGTTCGCGCATGGCTGCCTGCACCCGGGCAAAAGCCGATCTGAGGTCGGTGATGTTTTGTGTCAACGCTTTGGTTGCTGCCATGTTTTTGTCGTACTCCACCAACAATTGACGCACGGCATTGTGTTGTTCGGCCTGGCGCATTTGATCCTGTTTCCAGACCACGCCCAACACCACCAACAACAGACCCAGCACATAGGCGTGGTCAAGCATTGGCGGCGGAATTTTGGCTCGCCACGAAGTGGGCCATGGACCAACGAGCTGTTTGGCCATCAACCAGCGCACCGCCAACAAACCCAAGGTCACCACCAGGCCAAAAATCACCAATGGATCGGTCAAATAAAGGGTCAATTGAGCAAACATTGTTATCACACCTCCGATTTTTTTGAGCCAGCCACACACGATACACAACTGGCTTAAGGGGCATTGTAGGTTAAATGTTAACCAAAAATCTTGACTGGGTTGGCAGAAATGGTGGTTTTTGGGTCGTCAAACAGCGACTTTAGCCACCAAACAGCCCCCCATTGCCCCTGCTGAAATGGCCATTGAGGATCTTTGATAAAAATTTTTATGTCAATTAATCCATTGAATTTAAAACAATTATTCATTGCATGTGAGGTAATTCGCGTTTTTTTTCAGCACAAGCTGGCATGGCCATGCTATTATTGTGTCCACATTTGGACACGATTATTTTATGCGTGCTTTGTTGGCTGCGACCCAGGTCGATTTACAAAACCTCAATAAGTTCAAACCAGCGTTCAAAGAGTTGGCTCGTTTTTTATTGAACAACAACATCAAATACGAAGACACCATGAACCTGATGAAAGCTTCATTCATAGACTCTGCCATTGAAATGGATGGCACCATGTCCATGCATGGTGTCAACAAATCGGCCATTTCTTTGCAAACCGGCATCGATCGCCGACAAATCATTCTGCAGAATGAAGTGGACGATGAAGATGAGTTGACCAGAAAGAAACCGGATCCAGTGGTGTTGATCTTGGCCGAATTGAGAAAGTATCGGGACTTGCAGAAACAAAGCACCATTGCCAAAAAAGGCCCTGGCATCACCCTATTCAGTATCATCAACCGTTACAAAGGTCGGCTCACGCCCCCTACCTTAATCAACGAGTTGGTCAAATTGGGTTGTATCGAAGCCATCAACAAAAATGAATATCGGATTGTATCTACCAACATCCGACTGCAACAATCAGACACCCGCAAGTTTGATTATGCCTGCACCTTGATTTATCGCATGATTCACACCCTGCGCAAGAACATCGAACACCCAGAACAAAATGTTTTGGAGTGGACCATCGAATCCACGCAAATTCCGCCAGAACAAAGACAGCAGTTTGTGGCCGATGTCAAACAGGTCAGACAAGATCTGAGAAAAGACATCTTTGAATTTGTTGAACGTTATGAATCCGATGACGAACCGGGCACCTATCCACCCATCAGCCTGAGTGTGTTCATGTACGACCAACAACAGTAACCGAGTCTCGGGGCCACACACAGGAGGTGTGTGTGCAGCCACACAAGGAGGTGATCATCACGCCAAAGGCCTGGTGTGAGCTGCCACCACACCACAGGACGTGGTGTTGAACAAGGACCAAGGAACCAGGCAATCAGCGACTGGGAAGTCGCGCATGAGGAACCCATGCACGGTGATTGTCGGCCAGGAAGGCCAAACCACACGGAGGTGGGGCACATTTAAACGGAACAGCCATTGGTGATCAACAAGGCGGTTGATACCGCACCAGTGACAAGATTAAGGTTTGGTCGCAAACAGGGAGATGTTTGAGGTTGCGATCAAAACAGACTCAGCCGGCTCAAGCAGGACGCATGATCCGGCATTTTTTTGATGTCCATGATGGGCCTATCCGACCGGACCCACACTCACCATGGACGCGAAGCCTGATCCTTGAATCAATATTTCACTGAACAACCATAAGGCGGGGTCGATTTCACTGCCACTTCACTGCCGGTGGCCATGGCCGTCAAAGCTGCGGTCACGTAGTTGTTGGCGCCTTCCAGTGATTTGGGATTGAACGACGGTTGGTCATCAATGGCTCCATCGTATTGAATCATGCCCTCGGCATCGATGATGAACATCTCCGGCGTGGTTTTGGCGTCATACAAGCGACCCACCGTGCCGTCATAATCCAACAAGCGGGCGGTGGCTTTGGCCTGGTGTTTGTCGATGATGGCATTGGCTTCCTCTGGCGAGGTGTGTCCTTGTTTGCCGGGCGCCGATGACAAGATGGTCAACCACACGATGTCATCGGCGGTGGCATCGGCTTGCAGTTCTTGCATGTTGCCACTTTCGTAATGTTTTTTCACGTAGGGGCATTCGTGGTTGGTCCATTCCAACACCACCGTCTTGCCTTTGAAATCAGACAGTTGGTGGCTGTTACCGTGGGTGTCTACCAAGGTGAAGTCTGGCGCCATCACGCCAGCTTTGCTCGCCCAGGCGCAGGCACTGGCGGTACACAACAAAACACTGAGGAGGATGGTGGAGGCGGGTTTGAGTTGCATGTTAAGGTCTCCGATCGATGGCCACATGTTCAGCAATGATGGCCGGGGTTAATAATTGCGGCAGCACCTGCGGTGCCGGTCTGGCACCAGTGGTGGCTTCCTTGGGCCCATAATACACATACAAAGGGACCCCATTACGTTGGTATTGTTCAAGATAGCGTGTGATTTCTGCATCAAAATTGGTCCAATCCCCTTTCAAATATTGTACTTTTTCAGTCAAAAACAGGGATTGGGTGGCGGTGGTGTTCAACGCCACCTGCTCGTTCACCTGGCAGGTGATGCACCAAGCGGCGGTCATGTTGACAAACACCGGTGCTGGGTTGTTCAGGGCTTGTTGGTAACTGCTGGCATTGAAGGGCTGCCAGTTGGGGGCTTGATCCGGGTCTGCATTAAGTCGATGCATGGCATAAAAGGGCGCCAGTGACAACAGCAACACCAGCCAAGCCGCGACGCGCCAGCGCTGGGTGTTGCGGCGGAGCCACAAGCCCATGGCCAACACCACCAGCCCCATCAACACCAACAACACTGCGGTTGAACCGGCCTGTTGACTCAACACCCAAATCAACCACGCCACAGTGGCCAACATGGGGAAGGCCAAAAACTCTTTGAAACGGGCCATCCAAGGGCCCGGCTTTGGCAGCCAGCCCCGCAGGCGGGGGAACAAAGACAACAACAAGAACGGCAAGGCCAAACCAAAACCCAAGGCCAAAAACACGGCTGACGAGGCATACCACGGTTGGACCAAGGCATAACCGATGGCCACACCCATGAACGGTGCGGTGCACGGGGTGGCCACCAAAGTGGCCAAGATGCCGGTGTAAAAGGAGCCACTGAGACCGGAGCGGTTGGCCCACTGACTTCCCAACCCGACCAAACCGCCGCCGATTTCGAAGAAGCCGGCCAAATTCAAAGCCACAGCGGTCAACAAATAAATCAAAAACAGCACAAACAAGGGGTTCTGCAATTGAAAACCCCAGCCAATTTGCGCACCGGCTGATTTCAAAGCCATCAGCACCAAGGCCACCAGCAAGAAACTCACCACCACACCGGCGGTGTAGGCCCAGCCATGCCGGCTGGCCTGGACACTGGAGGCGTCTTGCATCTGCACCAAACTCAGAGACTTCAGGGCCAACACCGGAAACACACAAGGCATGGCATTCAGAATCAAGCCACCCAACAAGGCCAAACCCATGGCCCAAACCAATGAAGACTTGACCATGGGTGGTGCCGCGGCGGCATAGCGGGCGGCCAGTTCAATGCCCTGGCGCTGTCCGCTGGGGTCTTGGTAGGCAATGATGACCGCTGCAGTGGGCACCGTGTGCACCGCCACATCACCGGTGGTCTGTCGCAAGCGCCAAAGCCCATTGGCCAGGTCACTTGAGGCCGAGGCCGAATGGTTGACCATACCTCGACCGGTGAAAAACAACTCAATGTCATGCATGTGGGCCAAAGGCAGTTCGGCCTCCCCTGGGGTCACCTGCAACAGCACCTCATCACCGACCTGCGCATAGGTTGCGTCCCAAGGCCGTTGGATTGGCAAACGGTCTCGGGCCTGTTGAATCGCTTCTGGGGCCGCAGCTTGATCACCATTGAGCACCAGTTGGGCTTGATGGAATTCGGGAATGCAGATCTCTTCGCAAACCAGAATGGCGATGTCGGCCACCAATTCGATCGGGCCGGCAGGCAACGGTGCTGGTAAAGTCAAATCCTGCAACAAGGTCACCTGGTCTTCATAACCATAATTGGTCAGCGGACCGAAAGGAATCTTGTGCGGCACCGGCCATTGGATCGCGGCGCTGCTGAGGCCGTTCAGGCCTGACCAAGACACATCAATGGCCTCGCCAGAATCACCTGGATTGATCCAATACACGTGCCACTTGGGGGCAATGATTTGGACCAGGCCGACGGTGATGGTTTGACCCGCCTCAACTTGCGTTTGGTCGCTGATCAATTCAATTTGGACTTGCTGTTCAGCGGCTTGGGCAGCGGCCCAAACCCAGCCAAACACCAGCCACCATGCCATCAGTTTTTTCATTCTCGGGTTTTCTGCATTAGATCAATTTCTGCGGTTCAATCATGTGAACCCGAACATTATCGCCCAAGGCGGTGGAAAAGGTGTGATGGTTGGGCGTTTTTTTAAAAGGATCGGCAGCGCAGCGGTCAGGTCACAGGCCTGTGGTTCAGTCGTCCCTTGCCACTGAATTTTCAAACTCCAGGTAATGTTCCAACAACAGCGGTTCTTTGCTTTTGTCTTTGAACACCACCCGGGCCCGGAGCATGAAAGTGCCCCAACCGAGGTTGGTGATGGCAAAGGCTTTGGCTGCGTTTCTGGATTTTTTGATCGGGTTCCTGAACGAGGAATGCAGTTGGTACTCCACGTATTCAATGTCATCCAGTGATGCCTTGTCACTGGCTTCGATGAAGGCTTTCCATTGCCACCAATCGGTGCCGCCTTGGGTGTCGTAAAACCGAGAGGTGTTGGTCAGGGCAAAACTCATTCCGCTTCTCCTTCCAATTTAACAATGAATGATTTGGCAGCAAATGAGCCCTCATAAAAGATGCCATCCAGGTCCAAAGACAAAAACACACTTTCGGTGTTGGGGGGCAAGGTGTGGCTGATGTACAAGGCCTGATCTTTCAAGATCCTCACTTTCGCATCTTCCCCAATGACTTGGCCACTGTCAGACCGGGCCGAAACCACCACTTCCCGTCCGACCATTTTTTTCAGATCGGAATCGCGGTCAAACTCCAACCAGATTTTGTTCGAGATGACGGCATCGGTGGCTTGTCCAAAGCCCATTTTGAACAGCAAAAGCACGGCACCAACGACTTCCAAAATCAGCGCATAAAACAATTTGTCTTTGTACTTCTCATCGAGCTTTTCCAGTTCAAAGAAAATGCCATAGATGGTGAGCACGGTGATGGCCAAAAACAAGGTGACAAAAACATAGAACAAGATGGATTTTTGTTTCTTGGTGAGCATCACTTGACCTAAATGCTCCAGCCCTTGGCCAGACCGCTGGTGGGTGAAAAAATTGCTGATGATGGTGGCGCCATAATACCCCTGCTGGTGTTGCGGTTTAAAAATGTACTCGGGGCTTTGTTGTGGTTATGACCCCAAGTTACCGTGTCGGCGCATTGTTGTCAATATTTGTATTTATTTTCTGTGTACATTGGTGGCAAGTATTAACCAATCAATCAGGGCAACAAACAAAAAGAGACCCTGAAATGGTTAATGGCTTGAATGAATTCTTCCAATTTGACTTGGAACTTTCTTTTTGACATAGTCAGTTCACAGATTTGATTTTTGGCTTTAGAAAAATAATGCGGTGAATCCAAAGATGCCATGATTAACCAGACGCCCTGCCCCTTTTTCCTTGGCCGTTCAAATTGCGGATCAATCAGGAATGTGATCAACACCTGCAGACCCCAATTTTCCTGAATCGACTGAATTACCCACTGCTCATCAATGAACCATTCCTCCGAATCCTCATGCACCGTTACCAACTCCCAACCCGATTGGTGCAAGCCATCCAACAATTGTTTTTTGTCAGTGCGCATCAACCACATACCTCCCTGCCCTCGGCATTTTATCAATGGCGGCCGACCAATCATAGGGTAAGGCGCCCAGGGCTGTCAAACCCTGATCATTGACTGACCAGTTTGCTGACTGTGGGTGCCACTGAAGTCCTCTGACCCATCCGTCTTTGCTTTGCCTGGCATGTGTGCCAGTGGCCCAGAGAACCTGATTCAAACCAACCCGTTTCAATTTGTATCAACACTGTTTTCATTTGTTTCAAGAGGCAGAAGCCGCCCCTGTTTTCGCCTATAGTGATCACCAGTGAAAGCAAGCCACGGAAAACCCAAAATGAGCATGAAACTTAAACACATCCCGTTATTCACCCTGCTGATGATCTGCCAACCATTGTCGGCGGCACACCTGTCAGATTCGGGTGAAGGAGAAGTCTTGGTGTTTCCGTATTACACAGTCAACAATGACTTGGCCACCTTAATCAAGATCAACAACAACCGGGATGAAGCCAAAGCCATCAAAGTCAACTTCCTCGAAGGCAACAACATGGAGATGACCTTGTCATACAACGTCTATCTGGGGCCCCATGACTCTTGGGAAGTGGCACTGGTGGCCACCACCGCAACCATCAATGGCGTGATCGGCGAACCTTCCGTGTTGCATGTTACACCAGACACCTCATGCGCCCCCTACCTGAACAAAGCCGGGCAAGAGTTTCTGCCCTTTGGTTTGTCCAATTTTCCATCCGATTCAGCCATAATGGACCGGGTGACCCAAGGCATGGTGCAGGTGTTTGAAATGGGCGAATTGCCCCAAGATGTGGCCGCTTGGGTGGACTACACAAACAGTGGTGTGCCAGCCAACTGCGGCGCCTTTGTCAGTGAATGGAATGACGGTGAATGGAATGCCACAGAGTTAACACCGGCCACCGGCGGGCTGTCAGGCACCGCTTCGATCATCGGTGTGTCCGAAGGCTCATCGATCACATACAACGCCGATGCCATTAACAACTTCTACCCGCCTACTACCGTGATCCACACGGAACCGGGCAATTTCTTGCCCAACTTGAATTCGGCCGCGCCCCACAGCGTGGTCTACAGCGACGGTCAAATCTATGAGTCCAATTGGGAGACCGGCGCCGATGCGATTTCGGCCTTGTTCATGAGCCAATCCATTTCCAACGACTTCATTTTGGGCTCATTCATTGCGGCCAAAACCGAATGGGTGGTGTCCTTTCCCACCAAGGGCTTTTATGTCAATGACCAGGCACCCAAGGCGCCGTTTCAATCCGTATACCAAGAAGCTGAAGGCGCCTGTGTGAATTTTGGCCGCATCCGCAACTTCCCCACTTCATTTGGTGGCGGCTATGGGGCGGTGATTGGCGACAACAACAACGGCCAAGTCTGCACCCCACCGCCCAGGCCTGAAATCAAAACCATGTGCTGGGCCGCCAATGTGATGTTCTTTTACAACTGCGAGCCGGGCAACACCAAAGAAGAAGGCGCACAAATCCTCGGCGCGTACAACAACCAATACGGCATCCGGGTCAAACCATATGAAACCGGCAAGAGCACCATTGATTTTTCTACGATGGTTGACTATGCAAGCACCGCCTTAAAGGATGCGGATGAGCAATACACTTACCATGGCTTCCCGGTCACCGGCTTTGCCATCAGCAAATTCACCAACAGCGGCGCCCAACCCGGCCTGCTGGCCCAATACGCCAATGTCAGAAAACACAATTTGGGCAAGCACATCGTTGAGGAGGCATCAGAATAAAGACTTTGTTTGGCCCAACAGGACCGTTGGGTTTGCAGGTTAAGGAAATCGTGTGCCCCAACAAGGACGTTGGGTTCAAGGATACGGAAATCATGCGGCCCAACAAGGAAGTTGGGGTTGAAGGATATGGAGATCATGTGGCTTGACAGGATCGTTGGGATGAGGGATATGGAAATCGAGAGACACCCGACAGGGACGTTGGGTGGTGGTTGTTTACAAGGAATTCAAAAGGGCTGCCTGGGGTGGCCTTTTTTGTTAGGGGCAAGTGAAGGTCAATATCTTATTGTTGTTTGCAATTTTCATTGTTTAAAACAGTTAAAAACCTTCTCGGAGAAATTCAACCCTCTTGAATCAATGTTTTGAATGTCTTACCAATTGATGTTTTCCATATTGGGCATGGGGCCTATGGGTTTTTCCAATGCTGTGGTTTGAGGCTGTCCTGTTTCTTTTAACAAACTCCTCACTTGCAAAGGTGACATGATCCCTGCTACAGACATTTTTGCTTGGGCTTGGGTGCTGGCGACACAGGCTGCCACGATGGGTGTGGCTGAGGAAGTTCCTCCAAAATTAGGGCCGTATCTGCGATCTGGCCCAGCATCAAACAAGGCAACTTCATCCTCTCTCAAAAACAACAAGGCGGCAACGGATTCTCCCCAGGCGTGCAAATCGACCCGGCTACCATGGTTGGTATAACAGGTTGGTGCCCTTTCATCTGACAAGCTAGCAGCCACCCAAATGGCACCTGAGTCGTAGCTCTGCGTATCAAACATACTTTGAAAAACATTGCTGTCAAAATCAACACACCCGTTGCCAGCCGCTTCAACGACAGAGATACCTGAGGCCACCATCATACTGATCACGTCATACTCAGCTGGATAAAACTCCAGTGGGACATGATTGGCTTGAGTTGGGTTACATGGGCAATCAAATCCCAGTGCCTGAACTGTTTTGGCCACCTCAATGACGATGACATCACCAGGGTCCAGCTGATCGGCGGCTTCCAATAAGCTTTGGGCATGGGACACCCCCAGACCAACACTCCCCGCTTGTTGAAATCCAAATAGAGCTTGATGGACGCCGCCAACCAGCCCTAAACTGTTGTCTTCTGCACCCAATATCCCCAATACCGCTGTACCATGCCGCTCATCGACTGGGTTTCCAGGTGTGGTGTAAAATAAAGAAGGTAAGTCTTCATGTGTATCTCGGTAATTATTGTCGTAGACGATGACCTTGACGCCACCACCGGCACCACCCAGGTGATTCCAAGCGCTAAACATGCCCACGCCTTCTGGCGCATCACGAAAGTATCCTTGGTGCTCTACCAGTATAGGCGTCATCCCTGGAACTGCAACATTGGTTGGGCCTTGAAAACCTTCATGTGATTGATTGGGCGCTTCCAGATAGGCCACTTGTACGATACTGAGACTATTTAAGAAACTCAGCTCTTCACGGAATCTATAACCTGGGACATCTTCCGTGGATAAACTCAAGTAAGTGTTTAAATCAACCAGGTAACGGCCAGTTTCACGCATGATGCGCTGTCGTTTCCTGTCTAGTGACCGTTGATCCATGTTCAACAAAGGTTTGAAGTTCGGATGGTTGAAATGCAGCCACCTGTTGAGCTGGTCCAGTTCATTGATTTCAAACCGGCTCAAGCGCTTTGTGGCAATTAACTTGCCCCGTTGGAAACGAATACCTGTTTGATCTTTTAATTTTAGAACCAGTCTGTCATGTATTTGTTCACTTCTCGCTAGATACATCGCCATGGCTTTTGATAGGTGACCTGTTTCTCTTTGGAGTTGGCAATGTGCAGGTTGAAGCAGCATGATCAGCACAAGCAATGGTATCAAACGTTTCATTTAAAATGACTCCAATGCATATGCCAGCGCGGCGGTCAAATCAGGGTGAGAGCCAATATCTATGTCATGGTTTCCTACATTCGTCGGTATTTGTGGCGTGCCAGTGACGGCCAATGCCTCTCGCAAGGATAATGGGTCTAATCGATAACCTTTCTCAGCTAAAAAGGCGCCTTGTAAAGCAGCTACACCTCCTGCAATGATTGCTGATGCACCCGAAGTACCTCCGAAGTCGCTGCCATATTGATTGCAATAATGACCAGGATCATAAATCACCGCTCCCAATCTCGCTGTGGTTGGGATGTTTTTAGCCCAACTGTGTGTGTCTATTCGACTGCCATAGTTGGCCTTATTAAATCCGCACATGGGTGATAAGCCGTCATCCCAGCTACCAGAAACCAATATCGCACCGGAATCCCTGATGTCTCGATCAAAGCAACCACCATCACAAGTGTTGAATATGGAGTTGTCTAAACTTCTGGAGCCATTGCCGGCTGCCTCAACCACAACTGCACCATTGCCAACGGCTACTTTTATGGTATCAAATTCAGCAGGCCAGTACTCAACAGGGGTGTATTGACACGAATTATTATCCCCACAAGGACAGTCTGAATCCTGCGCCGAATAGCGTTGCAGTTCAAGCAGCACCACCCCTTGCAATGAATGCTTGGCTGCCCAGAAGATGTGGTGTGCGACATTGGCACTGCTGTAGAGAGCTGTGCCCCAATCATCAAAGATATTTTCATTATAAATTCCCCTAAACCCTATACTGACATCAGGCGCCACTCCCTTAAGCCCAATGCCATTGTCTTTGGCGCTGATGATACCCACGACCGCGTTGCCATGCTCAATGTGATGCTCATGGGTGTGGCCAATCTTTTGGAACAGTTTTTTGTGGTCACTGTGTGGCAGGTAGCCGCCTTCAATATCAATCACACGTATGTCACTGCCCTTCCCTCCGGGAAATTGGTGTAAGTCGTTGGCATTGATACCAGTGGGGGGTGTGCTCAGGTAGCCTTGATAGGTCGAAAGATCACCTGCATTTGGGTCAATGGGTGTGCCAAGGCACGAGCCCCAGGGTTCAACCGGTGTGGCATATTTATCCGTTGCCATTGGGAAAGCGATGGGCTCAGGGTAAACAATTTCAATGGATTTGAATCGATTAAAGAGTCGAATCAGCGTGGGTAGGTTAACCTCCCCTGCACGGTTGTTAAGCAATATTTGTTGGTAGGTTTGCAGTTCAGCCAGCTCCTGATTCCAATAACTTTCGGCAATGGCTACTTGGCGTTGTATCATGCGTTCAGAGGCTTGAATCATCGAACTGATTTCCAATCCATGCTCTGACAGCAATTGATTGATCCTGTTAACATCGGAGGGAATGTCTCTGTCATTCAAACGTCGTGCCCTCAGTTTTCTTGTGTTTTGGAGGTCTTGATGTATTTCAAGCGCACCGCTTCGACCAGACCTGATACCCGTTCCATCATGGAACTTGATAACGAGCCGAAGCATGTCAGCTGGCATGTCCTGTTCTGCTAACTGTGATTTGTTGTGGATATTTCGGGGCTGCAGCTCTAAGGAATGAGACGGAATGGCAAGAAAAATCAACGTGGATAAAATGAGACTCTTAATAGAAACTGTGATTAACGCATGCATTTTGTGACACCTGTAATAACTTGAGAATTTGTAGGTGGCCATGCTATGAAATCGCTGCTGTGGATTCAATCACATAAACAGGGGAGGTGTGGTGGCCGAGAAACTTTTGATGAAGAATCTTGTTTTATACAGACATGAAGCTGTTGTCGGATAAGTATGTGTTTATCAAACGGGATGTTTAACTGGCATTTATTTACCACAACTCAATAGAGTTCAAATTACGAAAACACAACGGGTCTTTTAATTCAGTTAAAACTTGAACAACCATTTTTATTTCAAAATTTACGCAGTTTCTCAAGTTTGCATTCTCAAAATTGGCTGTCAGATTAGAACCTATAGAAAAATTTTATTCGGCACGCTGGCATAACCACAAATATTCATCGGTACGGTTAAGAACATAGTGCAGGCCAGAGAAAATCTTTAACCCTCGTAAACTACTGCCGCACTCAAAATTCAAAGGTGTGCTGTTATCATTGTGAAAATCCAGTGATTGACTGCTGCACCAATCTATCACTATTTTCAGCTTATGATTTCCCTCTTGAATTTCAAAAGATTTCTCTTCGCCATTGTTTATTTTTCCTATGGCTTTATCATTCAATAACACTTGGTAAGAGCGGAATCTATCTGTCCAGCCTGAAGCCCTGCGTAAAATCATCATAAAATCCTCTCAGGATATCGTTCTTTGTAAATAAAATACAACCAACGACATCAGCTGTTGAGTATCAAAAGTCATTATTTAACCCTAGTTAGGATTCATGGAATGTCTGGTTATGGCCCAATGAAATATTGTTTGAGTAAAAAAAGGGCTTTTAACTGAAATTGCTAGAGAAGAGGAAAAATTAAAAGCCCAAAACTGTCAGCAAGCAACCATTGATCTGTTTTGGCAATGAAGTCGTACTAAAATGTTTTGCTCATCAAATTATTTATATTATTCAAAGTTATTTATGTTGACCATCCCATAGATAGGGGATGATAACTTGAGCTGTGAGTGTTATCCTTGTTTGGCTATGGCATGTAAAGTTTTTATTATCGAAGACGATCCAGTCATTTTGGGTTATCTTGAAAATGTCGTTGAGTCTTCTGAAATGTTGGAGTGTGTAAGCACCGCAAATACGGTTCAAAAAGCATTGGCACTCATTCCAAATACTGACTTTGACATTGCACTGATTGATTTGGGCCTGCCTGATGGCGATGGTACCCAACTGATTGAATACATCAGTCTTGCTTTTCCTGCCAGAATGAAACTGATCTTGAGTTCATTTTCAGATGAAATCAAAGTCATCAATGCCATCGCCAAAGGCGCCAATGGCTACTTGCTCAAAGACTCCAGTGGGATGGACATCTGTCAATCAATCATTGATGTGATTAATGGCGGCGCACCGATGAGTCCCAACATAGCTCGACACCTGTTGTCGAGGATGCAGGCGAAACCAAAACAACCGCACAACCTGACAGAAAAAGAATTGCAGGTGCTCAAATATGTCAGCAAAGGGTTCAGGTATCGAGAGGTGGCAGATTTGCTTGAAGTCAAATTCAGTACGGTGGCCTCCCATGCCAAAAACATTTACAAAAAACTCGGTGTGCAGTCCAAGAATGAAGCTGTATATGAGGCGCATCAACAAGGTATCATAGATATGGGAGATACCCACTGAAATTAACTTTTTTGTGCTCTTATGACGCTTGGTTCCATTGGTAAATTAATCGCTGTTGCATGGTTCAACCTACATTGGGTTCTTGGTGGTGCGGTTGCCAATTCATCTGAAACATTTCAATCCTTATCTCTGGCGCAGGGCTTGTCTCAATCTCGAGTGACGGCCATGATTCAAGACAGTGAAGGCTACATGTGGTTTGGTACGCAGATTGGCTTAAACCGGTTTGATGGGTATGAAATTATCAGTTATTTTCATGACCCGTTAGACCGATTGACACTGCCTGGTAACAGCGTCAGCACTTTGTTGGTCGATACTATGGAAAATATGTGGGTTGGAACCACGCACACTGGCTTGGCAAAATACCACAAAGACTCCCAATCATTTTCCAGAGTCCAGTATCCTGATTCTCCAACCAATGCCCAAAAGATGATTTATTCGATTGTTGAAGACAATGATCAAAGGTTATGGGTTGGTACCGGAGGAGGTGTATTCATCTATGATCTAAACAAGGACAGCTTCATCAAGGCTTCTGTTAAATACCCCAATTTGAGTAAGTACAATAACAGCACCATCAGGTCTCTGTTCTGTGATGAAACAGGTCACGTATGGATAGGTGCTGATTTCATGGACATGGGGGTTTTTGATGTTCAAAATTCGGTCCTGTTGCAGGCCACGCTTAAGCAAAACAGTTCAACAGAGGTCAACCAATACAGATACCATCAATTACGTCATCACAGTGATGGCAGGTTGATATTGGCGACCAACAAAGGACTCTGGTCACAAGTTGAAGATACCCTGCAGTTTCAGCCAATCACAGTTATGAGTAAGAACATGGCATCTGGAAGCGCTTTGACAGCCAGGGCTTTGCTGCTAGGTAAGACTGGTTCATTGTGGGTAGGTGCGGAAGAAGGCATGTACCAACTGGCGGAGCATGGGGGTGAATTGGTTTTGACTAGCACCAACAAATTCAATGGAAAAAACATCAAGACTGATTCTGTTCAATCCCTCTATCAAAGTACCGATGGCATCATTTGGATCGGTACAGCCGGCGGTGGCGTCAGCAAGCATTACCTCCAAAACAGATTCAAACTTTTTTCAACAGCATCAAACAGCACATATCCATTGTCTGCTGCATCGGTGTGGTCCATTGCTGAAGATCAGCAAGACAATCTGTGGGTCGGCACCAAAAATGGTGGGTTAAATAAAATTAATTTCAAAACAGAAACGGTCGAATACTTTAAACATGATCCAGAGGATGAAAATAGCCTCAGTAACAACACCATTCGGTCCATCTTGGTTGCTGAAAGTGGAGATCTTTGGATTGGAACTGATGGCGGACTCAATCATTTAAAAAAAGATGCCAGTCAATTCAGCCGATACTTACACAAGAAATCAGTTAAAACATCGATAAGTTCTGATTTAATCAGACCCGTCCTGCAAACCCGTGATGGGATGATTTGGATTGGAACAACGGGTGCTGGTTTGAACCGAATGGATCCAAGCAATCCAGGCGTATTCACAAGCTATCGTTACGATACCCTGAAACCAAATTCGTTACCGAGCAATGACATTTATCAACTTTATGAGGATCAACAGTCAAGGTTATGGGTTGCCACATTGGGTGGCGGATTGAGTTATTTTGACCGGGTTAACAATCAGTTCACCACCTTTTCAAACAACCCAGATGACACCACCAGTTTGTCTGGCAATAACGTTTTAAGCCTCACTGAAGGCCAGGGTCAATCCATTTGGATAGGTACCACCAATGGACTTAATCGACTGGACAACATTGAACAGGGTCAATTCAAGCGAATTCACATGGACATGAATATTTTGGGCATTGTTGTTTATGGATTGCTCAGTACCGACGACAACAGCATTTGGCTCAGTACCAATAAAGGCATCAGCCAATATATACCTGAACAGAACTTATTCAGAAACTATGACAGCCTAGATGGCCTGCAAAGCAATGAGTTCAATGGCGGTGCCTATCATAAGTCAAAACAAGGGGTCCTTTATTTTGGTGGTATAGAGGGGATGAACGCTTTCAAAACAACAGACATTTCGAATCAATGGTATTCCTTACCCAGTCAAATCACCGAATTTACCATTAAGACCAAACAAACCGGTGCCGATAACACCAATGTAACAGAACCAGCAATCAATTATTCAAACAGCGATGGGGTCTATGTTTTTGATGACTCATTACACAGTCTGCACCTCGAATTTTCATCTTTAAACTATGTCTCCCCAAGCAAAGTTAACTATAAATATCGCATGCTGGGTTACGAAGAGAATTGGAATGTGACCACTTCAGAAGATAGGGTGGCTATATATACAAACCTCAATCCCGGCTGGTATCATTTTCAAGTACTGTCATCAAACAGTGATGGTTCTTGGGCCAATGAAGCCACACAGTTGGCCATAAAGATTCAACCACCCTACTGGCAAAGCTGGTGGTTCTTGAGTTTGGTCATGTTGATGGCATTGCTTGTGCTGAAATATGTGCTCACCTACAGGCTCAAATCTATAACAAGACAAAATGAGAATCTGGCCAATTTAGTGAATACAAAATCTCAAAAAATTATTGCGTTTGAGAGAGAAAAAATCATTCAAAAAGAAAGACAACGAATTAATCGTGACCTGCATGACAGCATTGGAGGACAGTTAATATCCACCATCATTCAGTTAAGACAAGGAAATTACGACGAACAAGAAGTGATCAACCAAATACAAGACTCTGTCAAGGATTTAAAATACATCATGGACAGCATGGATCAAGCTGAACTGAATCTAGGCACCATTATTCAGTTTATTCTGGATAAATTTCAGAAGAAAATTGAAACCCTTGGTATGTCAATTCGCGTTTTGGCTGACGAAAGACATCTTGATATTGCATTCTTGCCTGAGCAAGCGGTGCACATTCAACACATCATCCAAGAAGCGGTTGTCAATGCTGTACGACACTCGCATGCACAATTGATTCTCATCAAAACAGAAAAAGACGGCCAGTGCTTGAAAATTTTGATTGAGGATGATGGCCAAGGCATCAATCAGTCAAATGAACCTGGTAGAGGGATATTGAATATGAAGTACAGAGTAAATAAAGTTTCGGGTCACATGCAAATCAACACCCACCCATCATTTGAAGGCACGCAACTGGTTCTCAAATTGCCCTTAACAGAATCTCGGGATTGAAACTTTCAAAGCATTTCCTCGATTAACAAATGAGTGATATTTGGATGTTGATCGCTGTTCTTTATGAGCTGAAGCGTCATGATTCATGATGGTTTGCTGATCAATTGTGTTGTTCTTGATTGTTCATTGGCCGATGAAATGTCAGCCATCAGTTGGGCATAGAAATAGTTGGGTGATTTATTCATAGGCCAATGCCCCAAACCATAAAACCTGATGTTTCTCAGGTTATTTTGGTGTAGAAAAGTTTAGCTTTCAGGCGACAAAGTTTCTTCGTTCCAATAATAAATTTTAGGACATTTGAGTTTGAGAAAATCAACCCCAGGCTGAGGATGATTTTGAATTGACTTCCCCAAAGTCCACAATGCCAGAGGGTCGGCAAATCGCAAGCCTGCAAAATAACTTTTAGGAACAATGCCCTCTGCTGTCAGGTTAAAAACTGTTTTTAAGAAATGTTGATAGAATTGATGTGGTTCTTTATAGTTAGCCGCTTGTCCTGAAAAATACGCATCTGTAGCTGATAAGTTGCCTTCAAGGCTGACCACCAAAGATGGGGCTATATGGAGTGTGCCAACTGTTTCAGTCATGATGATGCTGCCAACTGAATGACCGACCAAAACGATTCTTCTGTCTTTCGAAACACCATCAATCAGGGTACTACAAACATTGGCACAAGCTTTTATTGAGAGTCCTTCTGTTCTCGCCGGTGAAGCTCCAAAACCAGGCAGATCAAACAGTATCACCCGAAACTTTTTTTAGATTTTATGCTTATGCGCATCACGAAAGCATAAATGTGATTCACCAAACGCGGGAATGAACCACACATCAGTATCACTCTCGGCGTAATCTCCAACCCACACAGCCATGTTGTCGATCACTTTCAGCATTGATACTCAGCCACTTAAGTCCATCTCAGAGGTTATCCTGCTCCACTGGGTCACCCCAGGGAAGTCCAGCATTGATCCCTTCTGTGACGGTCTTGTCATCACATCGAGACATGTACGGAAAACCATTGTCAATCAAGGCCTTCAAGGCAATGACCTCTTGATCAGTGAGTAAAGAGGAATGGTCATAGTTTCCTGTGTAGTTTTTCCGTGGGTCTAAATCCTGGCCGGTCAGCACCCCCAATAAATAACTGGTTTGAGCGAAATCCCCTCCCCGGCCAAAGTGACTGGGGTAAGGGATATCAGTTAAAAAGTAAAGCTCGCCATTTTCATCAGGTAAAAATAAGGCTTGATAGCCGGGATCCCAAGGGGTTAATGCACCCATGGGCTGGTAAGGATTCATCGGGTCGATAAACTCATTGATGTAGTCACTGCCTTCGGTGATGATGTAATTTCTGGCAGCTGACCAAGCATACCCATAAACGCGCTCATTCACGGGAACCAATGTGTCGTAATTGTTGTTAACAACATCCGCCCACTTACTCTCCGGAACGGGATAATTGGCAATTGCAGAGTAATTTTCAGCCAGCACCAGATCACCATCAGGATTAACAGCACCATGACATGAAAGGCATTTGTCATTGATTAATGGACGAAAGAAATTTTTGAAAGTGAGTTTATGTTTGACCACTGCCGGATTTGAAACATCCACCGCTGTATTGGCTTCAGTGATGAAATCCATTCCTGTTGCCAGCTGGTCATAATTTAATATGCTAACAAATGGTGCATTCAAGGATCCATGACAGGCCGAGCACTGGGCGTTGTATTGTGATCGTTTTACTGAGGTGTCAATCACATGTCCGGGAGGTAAGGCGAAAACCCTTCTATGTTGGGCCACCATAAAACCTTGTGCATCGATGCCTTGAAACAACAACAGTTGTCCGGCCGGAACAGTCATTCTAACGGACTGATCATTGTTAAGTGGGATGTCACCGTTTTGATCACCACCTAAGTTTGTCGGAACAACATAGCGAACATAACCTGTTGCGTTGTTAATGCCCAGGTGGGTGGGATGGTCATATACATCAGTCCAAACATTCTTGCGGATGGTAATGGCATCACTGGTACATGCGTTGTTATCGATCGATTTGCTTAACACCCTGACGGCAACAATCTGATCCAATTGATTAATCAGGTTGGTTTTGTTTTGTGAATTGTTGGTAGAAAAAGACAGCCATAAGGGAAAATCGGCTATGTGAATTTGTGCCGTGTCCTGTGATTCGTCAGTCACCTTTGGTTGAATTTTTGGTGGCTGCCGTTTACCCACCCACGCAGGATACCTCAAAGCCCTCCCAGGATCAGGCGTCAATAACACGTTGGTCTGTCCTGAGTGATCAATAAGTGCCACTGCCAACTCTGGCACATAGGGCATGATGGCTGGAATCGAGCCACCATAGTTTTGCCAAAAGCCATCCGCAGAATCATCATTGGAGTAATGCGTTTTATCAGGGTGATAAGTGATCAATGCCTGACCATTGGGGGCGTAGGCCGGGTCATCATAAAATCTTGAAGTGTGACAATTGGTGCCTTCAGGTGGTGACTGACAATAGGCAAAACTTGGTTCCATTTCTGCATCAATAAAAGGATCCAGTATCTCAAAACCAGGAAATGCACTGTCCAAACCGGTGCCTGTTGTGTGGTCAGAAGAAAATGGTACAAAATGACTGATTGACCCCCTTCTCCTGCCAGTCATGCCAAGCATTCGACCATTGGCCAGTTCCATGATGCTTCCCCACATGTTGGGTCCTTGCACACGCCCAAACAAAACAGGTAATTCCATCATGCCATCGGCAGTCATTTGAATGTAACTGTGGCGATCCATTCTTTCAAGGTTCCAGACATGCAAGGCCAGGTTCCCATTCTTTAAAAAAGTCATTTCCTGTGCTGTGCCCCCTTCATTCAAATAGACACTTTGGGCATCGGTTCCTGTTAAATCCGTTGAGATGATGTTGTTGGTGTGTTCAAATCCGTGATAAGCTCGGGTACCACCCACCCCTGTCCGTGGGTCAACAGAACGGCTGCTGAAGTACACTCGCTGGTCATCTGGCGAGAAAATCGGATAGAAATCATTTTTCTTTCTCATCCTCACATGGCGATCAAAAAGTCCCCTCACACCCCAGCCGTTGCTGTCAAATAAACCCAATGGGTCTATTCTGGACACTGACCATCCCATGTGCCTATCCGCTTCAGGCCTTAAAAACCTTGGATTGATGGCCTGTCCGTCAGCCCCGATTTCAGCGATACAAATATTCCAGCTCAAATCCAACCATGGGATGTCATCTCTGTCAGGATTGAGTCGACATTCAAAAACCAACTGGTTGCCAGCGTGGTTTGCTGAAGACCTGCCAAAATCACACATGCCATCAGAGCCGCAAAAAGTACCATTCAGAAAATCGATGGGAGCACCGATCGGTTGCATGGTTGTTGGATTGATTCGCTGTAGCATCAATTTGGCACCCGTCCTTAACCCCCAGTCTGTTCGGACTGGCATTCGGTTGACAGCCCAATGCCAGGCGGGCTGATCAATGTAAGCAATGTAGGCCACCGATGCACTCATGCCACAATCGGCGCATTCAAGGTTTTTTTCGGCTTGTATCCACCGGATGATTGACTGGTAAATTTCACTGCTGGTGCTGATCAGTTCGCCACCAGCATGTGGAATCGAACGGCTGTCTGTTGTGGGCAACACTTTCGCTAATAAACGACTTTGATCAGGGGCATCCAGTGAAATCAGAGACTTGAAATTTTCATGGTTCAGTAAAGTATCTTCTTCGGTAAAATCCCCGCCACTTCTTTGCAAAGTGGTGAAACCAAATCTTTGACCCAAATGGCAACTGGAACAAGCTTCAGTCAGTTTCGGTTGCACATCGGTTTTGAAAAGACCAAATGGTGTCAGTTCAAATCCATCTTGAAAAATCGAATCAAGGTTTGCGCCTTTGCTGATGGCTTGAGTTGCAAGCAAACCAGAACAAACAAGCATTGATACCAAAAATAAGTTCTTATACATTTTTCCAATTCAACAATCAGGTTGGGTTATCTAGTCTACAGTTAACTGTAATGGCGCTGATATCAGCCTCACTTTTATCCAAATGACCAACCTTAAGGAGTCTACAGGGTTTTATCAAAGCCTCAATCACCTATTTAGGGGATACAAAAACTTACTACTGTAGGTTTTTAGCCAAACTGGCTATTACTCATTGTTTATTGTTTATTAGGTAAAGCCTGGTCTTAATCTCACAAGCGGAAGAGTGTGTATAAAGCACCAAAGAACAGTGATTTCAAAAGACAATCTTATATATCAGTTATTTGAATTAACTTTTGAAAGCTTTGTCAGGAATTTCGACCAACACTCAACTAACAGCTAAACTGAAACCATAAATCAGCGGGGTCAGAGTAACTGATTCATGGTCATTTCTTAAGGAAAACTTCGTTTTCCCGACGGCGGGAATTATGAAAGTGCTTCCTGCACTTTTACCCTTCGGGCTGCCTTCGGCATTCAAAAATGCTTTCCTGCATTTTTAGTCGAACCCCGCGTGGCGGTGGGTTCTATTCAAATCCGCCGGCTTCGCCAACAAAAAAACCGCCCGGAGGCGGTTTTCTTTGTTGGTGGAGACGGCGGGAATCGAACCCGCGTCCGCAAGCTCTCTGCTTGAGGCTCTACATGCTTAGTTTTGGCTTTTTATCTTATGTTGGTAGCTCCGCCAATCAGGATTTACCAACACCAGTTCGGATTTGATTTAACCCAACGCATCCAAACGGTACGTTGAGCGATCTTGCTGGTTATGACGGACAGTTCACGAACGCAAGAAATCGCGAGTGCCCGTTAGCAATTAAGCTGCTAAAGCGTAGTTATCGTCGTTTGCAACTATAACTTTGACACAGATATTTACGAGGTTTATGTCGCCCTCGGCATGCACCATCAAGTTTCGCAACCCACGTCGAAGCCAGGTCGTCCCCTTGAAATCAGTAGTCTTGAATATGGGGCCGAAAGGCCGTCTATTCAAGGAGCTTCATTGTATCACCGGTGGACTGAATAGCAACTGAATTCATTTCAGGGTGCTGGCCGGGCATTTGACCAGGCTGTCATCTCATTGTTTTTATTGCGCTTTTTTGATTTTTACCAGATTGTTCCAGTGCTTCTGACCTGCTTGCCCCCTGGCTTGGGTACACTGGGGCCCTGCTTTCCATCAGGGAAGCCAAAAAAAACATAATCAACATCAGAGGAGTCAACACATGAAACAATTATCTTTGGTCAAAGCGGCTTTGTTCACGGGCAGTTTGTTGTTGGGCGCGGTTTCGGCCCAAGCCGCCTGCAACGGTTGTGTCGGTACCGGTCCAGTGGACTTGGACTTGGATGACATCCGCTCTTACAGCGCGGTGGTGAAATACCGGGTTTGGTTTTACAATTCAAATGGCCAGTACACCTCTCAGGTCCAGTTTTTGACCTTGACCGGTTCCACCATGGCTTATTGTCAACAACAGTTGGCATCGGTCACCAACAGCCCAGGCGTGACCGTGGTGCAATACTGTCAAGCGGATTGATTCAGCACCCTTGATTTGACCGGCCTGCCTGGGTGTGGCTTTTGCTAAGGGCAGGTTTTTGGCTGTTTTTTTGATTTAATTGACTTTTGACCCATTGAATTTCACGGCCCGACACCTATAATTCTGGTCATGACCCACAAATGGCTGATCAGTTTTCTGTTTGTTTTTGTGCTCTCTTTGAGTGTGCATGCTGCGCATGAGCTGAATGCAGAGGAAGACGTCATCTGTGAAGTGTGTCTGCATGGCAAGTCGCAGGATGATGTTTTGCCCGTGGCCAATGCCACGTTCGATCAGCAAATCCTGCGTGCCAATCAAGTCAATCAGCTGTGGATCAATGCCTTTGTTGATGCCACGCATGCCTCTGCGGACCCCATCCGCGGCCCACCCCACTTCTCATAAATCCAACGCAATAAACAATAACCGGCTGGTGCCTGTCTCAGGCTGCTGGCTGTTTGACAATTGAGAATCTGCAGGCCACCCCTGCAGTCAGATTTATGAGAACACAACATGAAAAATTTATTGAAGGTGGCGTCCATCCTGGCATGGACCCTGCTGGCCGGCTTGGCCTACGCCCAAAACAGTCAGGCACAATCCAACCCTGACCTGCAAGGTCGGGTGATCAACGCCAAAGAACAAAACATCGCCAATGCCTTGATTCGCTTGAAAGGCACCGAACAAGCCCCGGTTTATACCGATCAACAAGGGGCATTCAGCTTCGCCGCCCTGCCCGTCGGTGAATACCAAGTCGACGTGGAAGTGTCCAACAGCAAACACTACCACACCACCATCGACCACCAAGGTGATGCGATCACCATCAACATCGACAACCTAAAGCTGGATGATTTGGTGGTGACAGCCAATCCCTTGGAACACAACCAATTGAAAATGACCACCCCGGTGGCCATCCTGACTGAAGAAGACCTGGTGGTTGACCGCGGTTTGTCATTGGACCAGACCTTGAATCAAATCAGTGGGGTGAACTCCGGCAGCTTCGGTACCGGTTCGGGTCAAATCGTGATCCGTGGACAACAAGGCCCCCGCGTGATGGTGTTGAACAACAACATCACCAATCAAGATGCCGCTGCGGTTTCACCGGATCACTGGATCACTTCTGAGCCCTTGTTGGCCAAGCAAGTGGAAGTGCTTAAAGGCCCGGCCACTTTATTGTATGGTGGTGGCGCTGTGGGCGGCTTGGTCAACGTCGTGGATGACACCATTCCCACCCAGCCATTGGATGGATTGAGTGGTGGCATTGAAGGCCGTTTTTCTGACAGTGCTGTGGGCGAACGGGCCGGTGTGTTGTCCTTGAACTATGGCTTCAATGACCAATTTGCCGCACACTTCAGTTACTTTGACAGCCAAACCGATGACTATGAAATTCCCGGTGAAGCCGAATCTGAAATCCTGCATGAAGCCGAAGGCCATGACGATGAGGAAGAAGAGGAAGAAGAATCCATGGGCATTTTGGAGAATTCTTCGGTCGACTCCAAAGGGGTGAATGTGGGCTTCTCTGTCTTCAATGACAACGGCTATTGGGGCCTGTCTTATTCTGATTTTGACCGCAATTATGGCATCCCTGGTCACGAACACGGCCATGAAGATGAGCACCACGACGATGGCATCAGCCAAACCCTGGCCGTGGCCCGAGACGATGACGACGAAGAAGAGGAAGAAGAAGAAATCGTACGCATTGATTTGGACAAATCGGTATTCAACTTGAAAGGTGTGCATCGCTTTGGCAATGGCGGCTTTTTCAACCAATTCAGAACCCACTATTCCAACACCGATTACCAGCACATTGAATTGGAAGGCGATGAAATCGGCACCGTCTTTGACAACCAGGCCGATGAGTTTCGCTTTGAGTTGGGTCACACCCATTTCGCCGGCTTTGAAGGGGTCTGGGGCTTCCAATGGTCAAACCGTGATTTTTCAGCCGTCGGTGAAGAAGCTTACATCCTGCCTTCAGAAACCCAAATCTGGAGCTTGTTCCTGGTGGAAGAGCGTGACTTTGACGGCTGGCATGGCGAATTCGGCATCCGTTATGACGACCAAACCGTGGACACTGCCTTGTTCAATGACATCACCGATTCGGCTTTGAGCGTGTCCTTGGGGGCCACGTTTGATTTGAATGAGCGTTGGACTTTGCCGGTTAACCTGACCTCGGCACAACGCTTGCCCACGGCCGAAGAATTGTTCTCCAACCAATCAGGTGCCGATGAGCTGGTGCCGCATTTGGCCACCTCAACCATCGAGATTGGTAACCCCGACTTGACCCACGAAACGTCCAACAATTTGGACTTGGGTCTGCGCTACCGCCACGACGGCTTGAGCTTCAACCTGTCGTTCTTCTACAACCAACTGGATGATTACATCTTTCTGCGAGACACCGGCTTGGAAGAAGAGGAAACCCCGATCTTTGTGTACACCCAACGCAACACCACATTCCATGGCTTTGAAACCGATTTGGGTTATGAGTTCACTGATTCTTTCAACAACCAATGGGCCTTCCGTGTGTTCGCTGACATGACTGAGGCCGAATTGAACTCGGGTGAAAATGTGCCGCGCATTCCGGCTGAGCGTTATGGGGTCAACATCGATTGGATGCGGGGCAATTGGTCGGCTTCTTTGGACCACACCCACGTCGGTCGCCAAAGCACCTTGGCCCCTTTTGAACTGCCTACCGAGGGCTATGACCTGCTGGACTTGAGCGTCAATTGGGTGCACTACACCGACCAACTGGAAACCTTGATCTTCCTTAAAGGCTCGAATTTGTTGGATGAAGAGATCCGTGATCACGCTTCATTCATCAAAGACATTGCCCCACGGCCTGGCCGCAGCATCACCGCCGGGTTCCGCCTGACTTTTTAAACACCGCCACCTGCCGCAAGCCCGTTCTGGGCTTGCGGCAGGTGGCCAGTCACTCCAAACGATTCCAAAAAATCAAATCCGGTTCGTGGACCGATTCCACGGCACCGATGTCTATGCGGCTGCCTTGTTCCCGCTGTTGGCCTTTGATGTCGTGAGATGGGTGGGACCAATCATTTCTAAATGGTGTCGGGAAAGGACACACTTGACCACAAGGGTTGGTGCCGGCACCCACCAGTGGCGAGGTCAAATCAGGCTCAAAGGTTTCGGTGTTCATGAAAAACCTGGGCGGCAAATCAAACTCATTGAAGGACTCGGTGGGCACTGAGCCGCTGTCATTTTGTAAATTGTTGCTGTAGCGATAAATCTGGGCGGTGGCGGTGGCGCGCAAGTCAAACTGGTCATTATCGCGCAAAACGTTGTTGGCAATCAGCATCTGTGTGCTGCCAGAACCACTGAGCAACACCCCGCCTGTGTGATTCCAGGCTGTGCCATCCATGGTGTTTTGCAGCACCGTGTTGTTGTGAAAATAGATGCCATCGGCGTCATTCATGATGATTTCCACATTACCGGTGACCGTGGCGTGGTTTTGATACACCAGCGCATTCATCACATTGATCCGGGCCGCACCACTGAGTGACAGCGCACCGCCGAATTGGGCTTCATTGTTAACAAATATAACCCGGTCAAACACCATTTCACCGGTGTTGAGGTTGTTCAGTTTGGTCACATTCAAACCGGCTCCACGCCCGTTCAAATCCAAGCCATTAATGAATGACAGCCCATCCACAAACAAACTGGCGTCTTGAGACAGGGTGATGCGCATCACCCGCGATGCCATCTCACCATCCAACACCGTCATGAAGGCGTTCAAGGATTGTCGCCGGGCACAAGGGCTGCCATTGAAGGTGGTCCAACCACCAGAAATGGTTAAATCCATGCCGTCGGTTTCCAGGTAATCGAATTGGCTGCCATTGGTTTCATACAAGCCAGTTTCCAGGCGGATTTCATCGGCCTGTAAGTTGGCTTCTGCGGTGCTCAGTGCGGCCCGCAATTCAGCGGTGTTGCGCGCACACAGCAGTTCTGCCTGGGCTGCCAGGCTGCCAATACACAATCCGATCAAGACAAATATTTGCAGTGGTTTCATGATGGCCTCATTCCTGTGACTTCCTGGTTAACAATGCCATCGCGGCCAAAAACACACAAAAAAATCCACTGGCGTCGGCTGACATGTTGCTGCTGCTGGTTTTCTGTTAAAATGCGCCCCTGAATTTTCACGGGCGCATTTTTTATGGCTGGCAACAAATCCAACACCTATTTGAATCGCAGGACTTTTGCGATCATTTCTCACCCCGATGCGGGTAAAACCACCATCACCGAGAAAATTCTGTTGTTTGGTGGCGCCATTCAAGTGGCCGGTTCGGTGAAATCCAGAAAAGCCGATCGCCACGCCACTTCTGACTGGATGGCCATGGAACAAGAACGGGGCATCTCCATCACCTCATCGATCATGCAGTTTCCTTATAAAGGTCGCATCATGAACCTGTTGGATACCCCAGGCCACGCCGACTTTTCAGAAGACACCTACCGCACCCTGACCGCGGTGGATTCGGCCTTGATGGTGATCGATTGTGCCAAAGGGGTTGAGGAACGGACCATCAAATTGATGGAAGTGTGTCGCCTGCGCACCACCCCGATCTACACCTTCATCAACAAATTGGACCGTGAAGGCAAGGACCCGATTGAGCTGTTGGATGAAGTCGAAGAAGTCTTGAACATCCAATGCGCCCCCATCACCTGGCCCATCGGCATGGGCAAACGCCTCAAAGGCGTGTACCACTTCCTCAATGACGAAGTGCTGTTGTATGAAGCCGGGAAAAACTACGAAACCCAAGAAGCCCAGGTGATCAAAGGTTTGGATTCGCCCGAGCTGGATGCTGCGCTGGGCACGGCAGCGGCTGAATTCCGCGAAGAAATCGAATTGGTGCAAGGGGCTTCGCATGAGTTTGATTTGGACGCCTACCTCAAAGGCGAGATGTCACCGGTGTTTTTTGGCTCGGCGATCAACAATTTTGGCGTACAGCCCCTGCTCGACTCGTTTGTGGAAAACGCCCCGGCCCCACAACCCCGGGCCACCACCGACCGCGTGGTGGAACCCAGTGAGCCCAAGTGCACCGGCTTTGTGTTCAAAATCCAAGCCAACATGGACCCCAACCACCGCGACCGAGTGGCCTTCATGCGCATTTGTTCCGGGGTGTTCACCCAGGGCATGAAACTGAAAAACAGCCGCACCGAAAAAGACATCAAGATCCCCAATGCCTTGACCTTCATGGCCGAAGAGCGCGGCACCGTGGACCAGGCGTTCCCGGGCGACATCATTGGCATCCACAACCACGGCACCATCAGCATCGGCGATTCATTCAGTGAAAACGAAGTGCTGCAATTCACCGGCATCCCCAGTTTTGCCCCCGAACTGTTTCGCCGGGCCCGCTTAAAAGACCCTTTGAAACTGAAAGCCCTGCAAAAAGGCCTGGCCCAACTGTCCGAAGAAGGCGCGACGCAGTTTTTCCGGCCGTTGCTGAGCAATGAGCTGATTCTGGGCGCGGTCGGGGTGCTGCAATTCGAGGTGGTGGCCTACCGCTTGAAACGCGAGTACAACGTCGAAGCCATCTTCGAGAACGTCGACACCCGCACCGCGTATTGGGTGGATGCCGATGACGACAAAAAGATGCAACAATTCAGGAACAAAAACGAAGCCAACCTGGCCGAAGACGCCCATGGCCACCTGGTTTATTTGGCCCCTTCGATGGTCAACTTACAACTGGCCCAGGAACGCCACCCGGACATCCGTTTCCACAACACCACCGAAACCTTGAAAGCTTAAACCCCATGAGCTCGGCTGGATAATCAGTCGGCGTGGGCAGTGAATAAGGCGGCGGTGGCGACATCGGCCGGGTACAACATTTCCAGGCGGATTTCCTGGGTGGTCAAATCCAATGGCGTGCCAATGGTGGCGATGGTGGTGAAAAAGCGCCCCACTTGGTCGCCCACAGCCAACTCCAAAGTCAACATCGGCAGGCCATAATCCCACACCCCAGTCCAATCGGCGGTGAGCTCATCTGTGTCCATCTGACTGACCCAATCCAACAGCCAGGGATCCTGGCTGCTGATGGCTTCTTCCCGCACCCGGGCGAACAACAGCGGCGCCACTACCGACCAGTTGTGCACATGGGGCCTGAGGCCATCGGCGGCAAAAAACAGCTGCAAAGCGTTGGGAAAACGGGTCAGCACATCCGGGCCCAATAAGTGACCCATCATGGCCTCATAGCCGGCATTGTGCAGCAATACATCGTAGCGGCTGTTGAGCACCAAGGCGGGCATCGGGTTGTGGTTCTGCAACAATTGCTGCAAAGATTGCTTGACCACCTGCAAGGCATCGCTGTCGAGGTTTTGTTCTTTGAATTGGGGCGCGTAGCCGGCGGCCACCAACAGGCTGTTTTGTTGCCGATAAGGCAGCTGTAGGGCTTGACCCAGATACAGCACCATCTCTCTGGAGGGTTGTGATTTGCCATTTTCCACAAAGCTCAGGTGGCGTGTCGAAATGCCCACATCCAAGGCCAACTCCAATTGGCTTTTGTTTTTTTGTTGGCGCCAAAATTTCAATTGTGAACCGACGTCACTGGATGCATGCTGCAAGGTTTGGGTGTTCATGGCACATGACCTCTGAGGTAATGGCGTCATTTAATCATACCTGGCAACATACAACCACCTTTTCACAGATTGGAGAACGCGCATGTTTCGTTTCATCACGGTTATGGTTTTGTTGTTGTTTTTGGGCTTGACGGCGGTGGCCGTTTGGCAGCACGGTTATGTTGGTTTGTTCACCTTCCAGTTGAGCAGCTATGCCGGCATGCAGGTGTTGGCCGATTTGGTCATCGCCCTGGGCTTGTTTCTGCTGTGGTAGTGGCACGATGCCCGCCAAGCAGGCCGCAAGCCATGGCCCTGGATCTTGGCCACCGGTCTCACCGGATCCATTGCACCGCTGATTTATGTGCTCTTATACAAGACCCAAACCCAGCCTTCACACAACGGATAAGTCCAAATACTCGAGGGAAGTGGAATTTGCGTCATTTTTTATTTGTAGCACTTGACAAAACGGTCAATTACATAGAAAATTCGCGCTCTCGTGGCTATATAGCTCAGTTGGTTAGAGCACAGCATTCATAATGCTGGGGTCCCAGGTTCAAGTCCCGGTATAGCCACCACTTTCCTCTTTTTGTTGCTTCTTACCATCGCGCTCGACATGTTGCTCGCGGCCTCTGGCCTTCGCGGGATTGATTTTTCCTTGTGATCTGCCGCACAAGTCCTGCACGCGCTGCCTGGCTTGGGCTATAATGAATGCATGAAACTCATCATGCTGCTGATCATTGGCCTGACTGGCATCAACACCCACCCCGAACAGTGGGTTAAAGTGGGTGAGTCCGAAATCAGTTGGGGCTACAAAACCCCCTACCGCATCAACCTGCGCGCACCCAAAGGGGTGCATGACATCGACGACATCAGAAATGGGGTGCAAGACATCCAATTTGACCTGGAATGGTTGGCGCCAGTCACCACCCAAGAACAAGTCACAGCGCATTTCAAAGAGCTGCTGGAAAATCAGCTCAAAGACCCCGAATCCATCAAATTCAACCGCGTGATCATTGACCGACTGTTGAATAAGCTACCTGCGGCCAATCGGTTTGACCATTGGCAATTCTACTTTTCACCCGATTCTGGCACCGCCGTTTACATCAATGGTGAAAAGGTCCACAACATCATTGGCTCGGAAATCAACCGCGCCTTGCATGCCGCCTGGTTGTTCCGTGACCCGGTGACCACTTCTAAACTGTTAACTCGACTGCTCAAACTAGGACAATAATGACCACAAAACTCAAACTCACAGCCTGGGCTGTGCTGGCCAGCAGCCCTTGGGCGCTGACCGCGCAGGTGCCCACCGAAACCATCAATGGCAACCTCGATCAACGCGACACCCTGATTGCTTTGACCGACGCCACCATCCACCTCAATCCCGATGAAACCATTACCCAAGGCACATTGCTGCTGCGCAATGGTCGCATTGTCGGGATCAACCGCAACAACCAAACACCCGCTGACGCCTTGATCAAGGATTACACCGGCATGCACATCTACCCCGGGTTCATTCACCTGGACAGCAGTGTTGGTTTACCAGAACCCGATGCCAGGCCGCCGTTCTCATGGAACAAAGCCGAGACCATCAACAGCACCACCGAAGGGGCTTACAACAGCAATGAAGCGATCAAAGCCTCATGGAATGCCGCGGCCCATTACGTGCACGATGACAAAGCCAGCAAAGAATTGCGTGAAGCCGGCTTCACCACCGCATTGTCGCACCGCAAAGACGGCATCATGCGTGGCACCTCGGTGCTGGTGAACCTGGCCGATCAGGCTGAGGAACTGAATCTGGTGGCCACCCAAGCAGCCCAGCATTTTGCTTTTGACAAAGGGTCTTCGAAACAGGACTTTCCGGTGTCGCTGATGGGTGAAGTGGCGTTGATCCGCCAAACCTGGCTGGATGCCGAATGGTATGCCCAACAACAGCAAATGACCGACCTGGACTTGGCCGCCATCAATGCCAACCGCGCCTTGCCCAAGATCATCACCGTCAGTAACTGGCAAGAAACCCTGCTGGCCGATAAAATTGGCGACGAATTCAACACCCAATTTGTGGTCCGCACCGCCGCCGATTCATACCGCAACCTCGATGCCATCCAAGCCAGTGGACAAACCTTGATTGTGCCACTGAGCATACCGGATGCACCGGCGATCAGCGATGAGTTGGATGCCTGGAATGTCTCTTATCAAGATTTGAAAGCCTGGGAAGTGGCGCCGCACAACCCCGCGCTGCTGCAACAAGCCGGCATCACCTTTGCGTTGTTGCCTGATCCCGGTAAAAAAGGCTTGGGCAATTTCCTCAAGGACTTGCGCAATGCCCACCGACATGGGCTGGATGAAGCCACCGCATTGCGCGCTTTGACCACCGTCCCCGCGGCCATTTTGGGCCAATCTGATTTGGGTACCCTCGCCAGCGGCCATTGGGCCAACTTTGTGGTCACATCCGGGCCCTTGCTGGAGGCAGAAACTTACGTGGCAGAAACTTGGGTGGCCGGTCACAACCACCCGGTCAACGGCTTGCCCAGCCTGTTGCCTGGCGCCTACCAACTGTCCCATGATGACCAATCGATGGGCATCCACCTGCACGACGACAAAGGCAAACTCAAATTGACCCTGGCCGATGAAGACAGTGAAGTCAAAATCAAAGTCAAACAAACCGGTCAGTTCGTGACCCTGACCATCAGCCAAGACGACTCCGACCATGAGTTGTTCGGGGTCATCAACAACCGCCAGCTGGTTGCCATAGCTCCACAGGAATGGACTTTACAGCGTCAGGGAGACCTGCCGGCCAGCGATGACAGCGATGAGAGCGACAGCAACGATGCAGAGTTGCCACAAATCCCACAACCCTTCACGGCCTACGGCCTGGCCACTGCCAGCACCGCGGATGACATCCTGGTTCAAAATGCCACCGTGTGGACCAATGCAGATGATGGCATCTTGGCCAACACCGATGTGTGGGTCCAAGGCGGCCAAATCAAAGCCATCGGCCAAAACCTGTCCGCACCCAAAGACGCTTTGGTGGTGGATGGCTCTGACATGCACCTGACCAGCGGCATCATTGACGAACACGCACACATTGCCTTGTTGGCGGTGAATGACATTGCGGTGAACTCCTCCATGGTGCGCATGGCCGATGCCCTCAACCCACATGACGTCAACATCTACCGGAACTTGGCTGGCGGTGTCACCGCCGCCCAATTGTTGCATGGTTCGGCCAACCCCATCGGTGGCCAATCGGCTTTGATCAAAATGCGTTGGGGGGTCGACCGCCCAGAAGACATGTTGATCGAAGGGGCCGATGGATTCATTAAATTTGCCTTGGGAGAAAACGTCAAGCGTTCACGCAATGCCCAATCCATTCGCTATCCCCTGACCCGCATGGGGGTGGAACAGGTTTACCGCGACGCCTTCACCCAAGCCAAAGCCTATGAACAGGCCTGGGCTGATTACCACGCTTTGAGCCGCCGGGCCAAACAAAACGCCACCCCGCCACGGCGGGATTTGGCCTTGGAAGCCACTTTGGAAGTGATCAACCAAGAGCTGTTCGTGTCTTGTCATTCCTATGTGCAATCCGAAATCAACATGCTGATGCATGTGGCCGACGACTTTGGCTTCAACATCAACACCTTCACCCACATTTTAGAAGGCTACAAAGTGGCCGACAAAATGCAACAACACGGGGTCGGCGGCTCCACTTTCTCCGATTGGTGGGCCTATAAATGGGAAGTCAACTACGCCATCCCTTACAACGCCGCCCTGATGCACAATGCCGGGGTGGTCACTGCGATCAATTCGGACTCGGGTGAAATGTCTCGGCGTTTGAACCAAGAAGCCGCCAAGTCGGTGAAATATGGTGACTTGTCGGAACAAGACGCCTGGAAATTGGTGACCTTGAATCCAGCCAAATTGCTGCACCTGGATGACCGCATGGGCAGCATCGAAGTCGGCAAAGACGCCGACATGGTGTTGTGGTCTGATCACCCCTTGTCGATTTATGCCCGCGCAGAGAAAACCATGGTCGATGGGGTCATTTACTACGACCGCAGCCAACAAGCGGCCCTGGAAGCGCAAATTGCCGAAGAAAAGAGCCGTTTGATCGAAGCCAGCCAAAACAGCAAAGGCAAAAAATCCAAACGCCGCTCGGCACCACCCCAATTGTTGCACTGTGACACCATCACCGGTGATCACGCCACTGACCACGAACTGTACCACGGAGCTGCCCAATGAAAAGCCTGTTCTTAACCACACTGTTGTTCATCATGGGGCCAGCCAGCGCCCTGCCACCGGCACCCAACGACGCCCCACCGGCTGAGCAGGTGTTCATCAACGCCAACATCCACGTGGGCAATGGCCAAGTGTTGGAAAATGCCCAGTTTGCCATCGCCGATGGTAAAATCACCCGCGCCGGATACTACAAAATCGCTTACACCGGCGATGAAATTGATTTGCAAGGTCAGCACATTTATCCGGGCTTCATCCTCACCGCCACCAATTTGGGGCTGACCGAAGTCGATTCCTTCAAAGCCACTTTGGACTTCAATGAGACCGGTCAATTGAACCCCAATGTGCGCAGCCTGATCGCTTACAACACCGATTCAGAGCGCATCCCTGCCATGCGCTACAACGGCATCTTATTGGCCCAGACCACCCCTTCTGGCGGCTTGGTCAGCGGCACCTCTTCGGTGGTGCAACTGGATGCCTGGAACTGGGAAGATGCGGTGGTGGCAGCCGACAATGGTTTGCATGTCAACTGGCCGGCCGAATGGGCCAAACGGTTTGATTGGAGCACTTTTTCGATGCAGTTGCAAGAGGACAAAAAGTACGCCGAGAAAATCAGCCAGATCAAACAACTGTTTGAAGAGGCGCGCGTGGATCAAAGCCAAACCAACATGAAACTGAATGCGGTCAAGCCGGTTTTTTCCGGTGACAAGACGGTCTACATCCACAGCAACTCACCCAAAGCCATCATTGAAAGCATCCAGTATTTTCAGTCTCTGGGCATCGACCAACCGGTGTTGGTGACCAACCAAGCGGCCGAACAGGTGCTGTCATTCATTGCCCAATCGGGAGTCAGTGTGATTCTGACGGCGGTACACACCCTGCCACACCAAAGTGACAGTTCCATCGATGCCGCTTATGCCCTACCAGCGAAATTGCAAAAAGCCGGTATCCTCACGGCCCTGAGTTATCCTGGATCGATGAGTTCACGCAATTTGTCATTCACTGCAGGCACCACCGTGGCTTATGGCAATTCAGCGACCGATGCCTTACAAATGATCACCTTAAACCCGGCCAAAATCCTGGGCATCGATGGCCAATATGGATCTCTGGAGGTTGGCAAGAGCGCCACTTTTTTCATCAGCCAAGGCGATGCCTTGGACATGCGCAGCAACCGCATCGCAGCCGCTTACATCGATGGTCGCGAGATTGTCCTGGACGGTCGACAACAGGCCTTGTATGAACGCTTCAAACAGAAACTGAAGCAATGACTGCTGACATGCAACCACAAAAAAAGGAGCCGATGGCTCCTTTTTTTGTTCATTGTGGATCAAGGATCAGAACGGAGATGCCTGATTCAACAGGTCTTCGTTGATGGTCACTGAGCCGGCTTCACGCAAAGCTTGTAACAACAACTGCTGTTCATTGTTTCTGATGTTGCGGTTCAGCTGCACACTCTCGGCCGCCAAATCTTCCACTGCGTCCAGCTCCACGTCATTGACCGCGATCAGGTTGACCACGACTTTGTCGTTGCCATTGCCGGACAACACATGGGCTTGGCGCTCACCGGCTGCGGGACGACCCAGTTCAAACACATTTTTCACCAAATTGAATGGCAAGCTGGAACCCACTCGGGCCACGGCTTCGGCGTTCTGGGCGGTTTTCTCATAATCAGCGGCCACTTCAGCCAAGGTTTGCTCGCCCGCTTCAAACAGCTCGACCAAGGTGTTGGCCATCTCGTCGGCCGCCGATTCGGCTTTGTCGCTCTTCAGTTGGGCTTCGATGGAGCCTTTCACCTCTGCCAAAGGCCGCACTTCAGGATCTTTGATTTCATTGATGTGAATGAATGCCACATGGGTGTCACTCAGATAGATGGCGTCGGAATTGTTCAACTGCTCTTTGACATTGGGCGAGAAGGCCGCTTTGACAAATTCAACATTGGCAGTGACGGCATCGGCTCCACCATTGCGCGAAAACAACTCTGAAGTTTTCAATTCAAAACCGGTGTTGATCGCCACTTGGTCCAAACCGCTGAAGGCGTCCAAGGCCGCTTCAGACACTTCGGTCACTTTTTCCAAGAACACAGTTTCAGATTGACTCGCCTGTAAAGCCTGCACAATGTCGGCTTGCACCGCTTCGAACACCGGTTCGGCTTCTGCACGAACCTCGTTCAACTGGATCAAGTGCCAGCCGAATTGGGTTTCTACGGGTTCACTGACGGTACCGGCTTCCATGGCGAACAAGGCATCGTTGAAGGCTTCGACCATGTCTCCAGGCAGCACCCAACCCAAGTCACCGCCTTGTTCGGCCGAACCCGGATCTTGTGAATAGGTTTTGGCCAATTCCGCGAAGTCTTCACCGGCCGCCAATTTGTCTTGCAATTCTTGCAAGACCTCTTCTTCGCTGCCGTCTTTGTTCACCAGGATGTGTGAAGTCAGGCGCTGTTCTGGGGTGGTGTATTGTGCTTTGTTGTCTTCAAAATAAGACAAGGCTTCGGCATCGGTCACAACAATTTCACCGGCCAAATCCTCGGCTTTGATTTCGATGTAGTTGACCGCCACTTGTTCTTCGGTCATGTATTGGGCCGAATTCTCATCATAATGGGCCTGCAATTCTTCTTCAGACACCGTGACTTGCGCCATGAAATCAGCCGGCGATACCGTGACGTATTCAAAATCACGGGTTTGTTTGTTCAAATGGGCCATTTTGCGCGATTCAAACGGGGTGATGAAGGCGGTGGTGGTGAACAATTCATTCAAAGCGGCACTGGCTTGGTCATCGGCCAATTTCATTTGCAACAATTGTGCAGATTGGTTGGTTTGGCTGAGGAAAGCGGCGTACAAAGTTTTGTCAAATTGACCGTTTTCATCTTTGAATGCAGGGGCTTCTTCAATGGTTCTTTTCAGGTCAGCCGCTGTCACCGTGTAACCATTGCCTTGGGCAATTTGTTTGATCAACTCCCGATCAATCATTTGTTCCAGGTATTGCCGTCGCATCATCGGCGAGTCAAACACACTCGGATCCATGCCCTGTCCATATTGAGCGATCATGTTTTGCCGTTGGGTGGCAAACTGACGATTGAACTCCGTGTAAGTGATGGTTTCGCCATTGACTGTGGCCAATTGGTCATTGCTGGACTGGGTGAAATAATCACCCACGCCCCACAAGGCAAAAGCCGCAATCAGCAGAATCATCACGATGGTCATGAACAGACCCGTCGATTTTTTTCTTATCCAAGTTAACATATTTCAATTCACTGCATGGTTGATAAAAAAAAAGGGTGTCTGAATGACACCCTTCTTTGGTATGGCGGAGCGGACGGGACTCGAACCCGCGACCCCCGGCGTGACAGGCCGGTATTCTAACCAACTGAACTACCGCTCCGAATCTGGTGGGTGCTGAGGGGATCGAACCCCCGACCCTCGCCTTGTAAGGGCGATGCTCTCCCAGCTGAGCTAAGCACCCGATTCAGGGGCGTTAGTTTACTGCGTCTTTCAGCGCTTTACCAGCTTTAAATGATGGAATTTTGGCAGCAGCAATTTCGATGGTGGCACCAGTTCTTGGGTTACGACCTTGTCTGGCAGCACGCTCTTTAACAGCAAAAGTTCCGAAACCAACAAAAGTCAGTTTTTCACCTTTTTGCAAAGCAGAAGTAATGGTATCGACCACAGCATCAAAACAGTCAGCTGCAGTTGATTGTGATACATTCGCACTGTCAGCAACGGCTTTGATAAAATCTTGTTTTTTCATTGTGTAACTCCTTCGTCTCGTTATTTTAAGTGTTGACGTCAACGTCAAGAAAGGCGCATTTTATAACAGTTTGCAGCCCTTTTGCTAATATATTTTTATTATTTTCTTTCGCATGAAAATCTCGCTCAATCCTAAGCATAGCTTGATTTGAGAAGCAAGATTTAATTCATGAATTGTGACGGATTTGGCCTTAAATATTCAAAAAAATATACATTAAGAAAAGCACTTTAATCATTCATTATTAATGACTTTTCTCTTTGCCCACATTTTCACTTTTCTTAATCAGTCCAACCTCGTCTTTGTCGTTGGTTTCATCCGCTGAAATGTGCTTAATGCGCTGAGACAAGGCCAATGTCAGCACCTCATCAATCCATTTGACCGGGATGATTTCCAGCTTTTGGGTGATTTGCTCGGGTAATTCCGCCAAATTCTTTTCATTCTCTTGGGGAATGATCACCGTTTTCACCCCACCGCGCAGGGCCGCCAGCAGTTTTTCTTTCAAACCACCAATGGCCAACACGCGACCACGCAAGGTGATTTCACCGGTCATGGCCACCGCGGATTTGACCGGGTTGCCACTCAAGGCCGAAACCAATGCCGTGCACATGCCGATACCGGCACTGGGGCCGTCTTTGGGCGTGGCACCCTCAGGCACATGCACATGGATGTCGTTTTTGGTGAACAGGTCTGCAGGCACCCCAAACAGGGCCGCTCTGGACTTCACCACGGACAGTGCCGCTTGGATCGATTCTTTCATCACATTACCCAAGTGTCCGGTCAGATTCAGCTTGCCGGTGCCGGGGTAAACCGCGGCTTCAATTTGCAGCAAATCACCACCCACTTCGGTCCAGGCCAAACCGGTGACAATGCCCACCTCATTGGCTTTTTCAGCCACGCCAAAACTGACTTTGTGCACGCCCAGGTAGTCGGTCAGGTTTTTCACCGACACACTGATCGCTTGTTGCTCGGGATCGGTCAACAACTGCTTCACCGCTTTGCGGGAAATTTTCGCAATCTCTCGCTCCAAACCACGCACACCGGATTCACGGGTGTAATACCTGACGATGTCTTTGATCGCCGCTTTGGACAGCTTCACTTCGGCTTTCTTCAAGCCGTGGGCTTTGAGCTGCTTGGGCAACAAATAACGCACCGCGATTTCAATCTTCTCTTCTTCGGTGTAACCGGGGATGCGGATGATTTCCATGCGGTCACGCAACGGTGCCGGAATGTTCAATGAATTGGCGGTGGCGATGAACATCACCTCAGACAAGTCAAAATCCACTTCCAGATAATGGTCGGTGAAGGCACTGTTCTGTTCTGGATCCAACACTTCCAACAAGGCCGCAGCCGGATCACCACGAAAATCTCGGGACATCTTGTCCAGCTCATCCAGGATCATCACTGGATTGCATTTTTTTGCTTTGGTGATGTTTTGAATCACCCGGCCCGGCATGGAGCCGATGTAGGTGCGGCGGTGACCGCGGATTTCGGATTCATCGGACACACCGCCCAACGAAAAGCGGCTGAATTTGCGGTTGGTGGCTTTGGCAATCGACTTACCCAGTGAGGTTTTACCCACCCCCGGTGGTCCGACCAAACACATGATCGCCCCTTTCATTTTGGGCGTTCTTTGTTGCACCGCCAAATATTCCAGGATGCGTTCTTTGATTTCGTCCAAACCGTAATGATCTTCATCCAACACCTTTTTGGCATAAGCCAGGTCCAGTTTCAGGTCACTGCGCTGCTGCCATGGCAAGGCCAGGATGGTGTCCAGATAATTGCGTACCACCGTGGCTTCAGCCGACATGGGTGACATCATCTGCAATTTCTTGAATTCAGACTCGACTTTTTCACGGGCTGTTTCTGTCAGCTTGGTCACACTGATTTTTTTCTCAAGGTCGGCATATTCAGAATTCGACTCGTCGATGTCGGTCAATTCTTTCTTGATCGCCTTGATTTGCTCATTCAGGTAGTATTCCCGTTGGTTCTTTTCAATTTGTCCTTTGACCCGGCCCCTGATTTTCTTTTCCATCACAATCAGTTCCAACTCGGCCTCAATCATCGCCAGGATGTGTTCCAAGCGCTCAGACACATCGAGCATTTCAAGGAGCTTTTGCTTTTCTTGGTGTTTGATCACCAAGTGGGCTGAAACGGTGTCGGTGAGCTTTGACAAATCATCGATGTTGGTGATGTTGTTGATGATTTCTTTGGGAATTTTTTTGTGTTTTTTGACATAATCTTTGAACCGCTCACGCAAGGCGCGCTTCAGGGCCAATGATTCATTGTCTTCCAAATCACCGTGGTTTTTCAATTCGGTGTAATGGGCTTTGAAATAGCCATCGTCTTCCAAGTCATTGATTTTGACCCGCACTTTGCCTTCAATCAGCACTTTGTGTGTGCCGTCTTGTAATTTCACCATCTGCAAAATGGACGACAGGGTGCCGACCGCATACACGTCATCGGCATGGGGGTCATCGACCTCGGATTGTTTCTGTGCCACCAACACCACTGGGGCGTTGTTTTTCATGGCGTTTTCCAACGCCAGCACGGATTTCTCACGTCCAACGAACAGGGGCACCACCATGCCGGGAAAGATCACCACATCCCGTAAGGGTAAGACCGAAGATTTGTGTTGTGGGTTTTGCATGTTTTATTTTGTCTCGGTTGTGACCTGGTTTACTCAGACTTTTGGTTGGGAATCTTGCCGTAAACCAAGTAGGGTTTGTTACCGTCTTCAATCACCGCTCGATCAATCACCACTTTTTCGATGTTTTCTTGATCCGGCAATTCATACATGATGTCCAACAAGGCCGATTCCATGATGGTTCTCAAGCCTCGGGCACCGGTTTTTCTGGCCAAAGCCAATTTGGCGATGGCTTCATAAGCGTCTTCACGAATTTCCAATTCCACATTTTCCATGTCGAACAATCGCATGAACTGCTTGGAGATGGCATTCTTGGGCTCTTTAAGGATTCTGACCAAAGCACTTTCGTCCAACCGTTCTAAAGTGGCTGAGACCGGCAAACGACCCACAAACTCAGGGATCAAACCATATTTCACCAAATCATCCGACTCCAATCCTTTGAAGATGGCCAGTTCAGCCTCGTTCTCCAACGGGGATGACACCTCGGCGAAAAAACCAATGCCGGTTTTCACCGAGCGTTCTTGGATGATTTTTTCCAATCCAGAGAAAGCACCGCCACAAATGAACAAGATGTTGCGGGTGTTCACCTGCAAAAACTCTTGTTGTGGGTGTTTCCGACCACCTTGTGGTGGAATCGAAGCCACCGTGCCTTCAATCAGTTTCAACAAGGCCTGTTGCACCCCTTCCCCAGACACATCACGGGTGATGGAGGGGTTTTCGGACTTGCGTGACACTTTGTCGATTTCATCGATGTAAATGATGCCCGATTCGGCTTTGTCAACATCGTAGTCACAATTTTGCAGCAGTTTCTGAATGATGTTTTCCACGTCTTCACCCACATAACCGGCTTCGGTTAAGGTGGTGGCATCGGCGATGGTAAACGGCACATTCAGAATGCGGGCCAAGGTTTCGGCCAACAAGGTCTTGCCTGAACCGGTCGGGCCCACCAACAAAATGTTGGACTTGGACAACTCCACCTCTTCGGCATCGGCGTGATTGGATCGAATTCTTTTGTAATGGTTGTACACCGCCACCGCCAGTACTTTTTTGGCCGTGTCCTGGCCAATGACGTATTCATTCAACAGTTCGTGAATGCGTTTTGGGGTGGGCAGATCCTCCAGGCTTTCGGCCAAGGTGTCTTCCATTTCATCGCGAATGATTTCATTACACAAGTCAACACACTCATCGCAAATGAACACACTGGGACCAGCGATTAATTTGGTCACTTCTTGTTGGCTTTTGCCACAAAAGCTGCAGTGTTTGACTTCTTCTAAACCTTTATTTTCACTCATGGATCTGATTTAATTCGGTTGTAATATAGGTATGATACAAAAATTGGTCGCTTGTGGATACAGTGAAGCGGCTAAATCCTGCATTAATTGTCGGTAATATGCGGGTTGAAAAGCGAGATTCAAGGGCCACAGGAGGCCAGTTGACAGAAAGTTTAACCCGGTTGGAAATCCTGCTTTGGCGGCCCTTGCCACCCGTTTGCCAAGACCCTTAACCCAAAAAACCACAACCGTGGGTTGTGGTTTTTCTGAAACTGGGTTGGCTGGATCAGCGCGATGCCACGACCTGATCAATCAGCCCGTATGCTTTGGCTTCATCGGCACTGAGGAAATGATCTCGGTTGGTGTCTTTTTGGATCTTTTCCACCGATTGACCCGAGTGTTTTGCCATCAACTCATTCATGCGCTTCTTGATTTTCAGGATTTCTTTGGCCTGAATATCGATGTCTGAAGCCTGGCCTTGGAAACCACCAGAAGGTTGGTGAATCATGACCCGCGAATTGGGCAATGCAAAGCGTTTGCCTTCGGCCCCGGCATTCAGCAGGAAAGCCCCCATCGAAGCGGCTTGACCAATACACATGGTGCTGACATCCGGTTTGATGAACTGCATGGTGTCATAAATCGACATGCCAGCGGTGATCACCCCACCCGGGCTGTTGATGTACAAACTGATGTCCTTGTCTGGGTTGTCGGCTTCCAAAAACAACAATTGCGCCACCACCAAGTTGGCCATGTGGTCTTCGACCGGGCCCACCATGAATATGATGCGCTCTTTCAGCAGACGGGAGTAGATGTCAAAAGAACGCTCACCACGAGCGGTTCTTTCGATCACCATCGGGACTAAATTCATCGCTTCTTCAATGTGCTTCATCGGTTTATGCCGTTGGTTTCATGACGTCATCAAATGACATTTTTTTCTCTTTGATTTCAACCTGTGACTCAATCCACTCCATCACTTGCGTTTCGATCACACTTTGCTCGATGCTGGCCATCAATTCTTGGTTTTGGTAATACATTTGAATCACCTCTTGCGGCTGTTCAAAGGTTTGTGCGATTTCATTGATTTGTTCACGCACCTTGGCGAAATCGGTTTTGATGTCTTGCTGTTTGGCCACGTCTTGAATGATCAAGGTGTTCAAAATGCGGTCTTTGGCGGCATCAACAAATTCAGTGGCTTCACGCAATGGGGCGTTTTCTTGGCCCATTTGTTTGGCCCGCTGTTGTTCTTGTTGGGCCATGTGTTGGCTTTCACGGGTGATCATGGACTCTGGCAACAAGGTGTCTTTGGCGGCTTTGCGCAAAGCTTGCAAGGCCTGATTCTTGAAACTGATGTTCACGGCTTGCGTCAATTCACGATCCAAGTTTTTCTTGATGTCGTTGCGGAAGTCTTCTTCTTGGCCGCTTTCGACCCCAAATGATTTGACAAACTCTTCATCAATATTTGGCAGCTTGGCTTTGCGCACATCCGTCACTTCAAAACTGAACTTGGCTTTCTTTCCGGCCAATTCTTGGACATTGAATTCTTTGGGAAAGGTCAATTCCAATTCACCCGCTTCTTTCACTTTCAAACCAACGATGGCGTCTTTCAGCTCATCGGGAATGCGGCTTTCACCCAACAGCACACCCATTTTTTCGGTGCCTTTTTCAGGGTAACTGAAGCCCTTGCCTTTGGCGCTGTATTCAATGGTCACCAAATCTTTGTTGGCAATCTTGCCTTTGCTTTCTTTCCAATCTTGCTTTTGCTTTTGCAAGTTCTTGATCATGCCATCAATGTCTTTGTCGGTGACTTCAGCCACCATTTTCTCGACTTTCAGTTTACCGTACTCAATGGCCGGCACCTGAGGCATCAATTCAACCTTGGCTTGGAACTCAAAACCACCGTTGTCGGTGTCATCAGCTTTCACCACTTCAGGTGCCGCGATGATTTCCAACTCATTGTCTTCAATGGCTTTTTCAATGGAGTCTTGCATCAGTTGACCCAGCACTTCTTGTCTGGCGTGCTGACCAAATCTCTGTTGCAAAATGTTTTTCGGGACCCGGCCTTGTCTGAAGCCTTTCAACCTCACTTCTTTGCCCAGCTCAACTAATTTGGCGTCCACTTTAGATTGAATGTCATTGGGTTCAAAAGCCACATTGACTAAGCGCTCTAAACCTTCTGATTGATCTATTGAGATTTGCATCATAACTCCACGTGTAAATCGATAATTTTTTGGTGCGAAAGGAGAGACTCGAACTCTCACATCATAAAGATACTGGTACCTAAAACCAGCGCGTCTACCAATTCCGCCACTCTCGCGTATGTTCGCTAATAAATATAAATGATATGAGGAATGAATATGGGGTGGCCGATGGGGCTCGAACCCACGACAACCAGAATCACAATCTGGCGCTCTACCAACTGAACTACGGCCACCATAACAGATGTCCCGCCTGGCGCGCCCGGCAGGACTCGAACCTGCAACCCTCGGCTTAGAAGGCCGATGCTCTATCCAGTTGAGCTACGGGCGCATTGCGGTTTTTATCATAAATGTGGTCGGGGTAGAGAGATTCGAACTCCCGACCCACTGCTCCCAAAGCAGTTGCGCTACCAGGCTGCGCTATACCCCGATTAATTCACTCATTTCATCAAGCTGGCGAATTTTAATACCTAAAACCACCAAGTTCAATGATAAAGTGAGGTTTCTTGTTCATATTTCAATGAACGATTGGAATATAAAATCCATCATCCCAACCTCAAAAAATGGCGCGCCCGGAAGGATTCGAACCTCCGACCACCTGGTTCGTAGCCAGGTACTCTGATCCAACTGAGCTACGGGCGCTCAAGGGTAGCGAATTATCTTGTTTTTTTTGATGCAAGTCAACAACTAATCATCGCTAATTTTTACAAGCCTGATTCAGCGCTTGAAATATGGCGGAACGTTCGGGATGATTGAAAACCTCCTGTTTTCACCGCTGTGCGGCGCCTCCGGCGATAAAAAATGCTCCAAGCGTTTTTTTCGAACCTCGGCTTCTCAACCTTCGTGCTCCGTGATATTTATTTCAGCCCGCTTTATGGGCTTAAATAAATATGGCGGAGAGTGAGGGATTCGAACCCTCGATGAGCTTTTAACCCATACTCCCTTAGCAGGGGAGCGCCTTCAGCCGCTCGGCCAACTCTCCAAATTCTTCAATTGCGGTATTTTACTTGTTGCAAACACAAGATTCCATCTGCGATGGAACGAGTTCGGGATTTACAAAACACGTCCGGTGTTTTGCCCTTCGGGTCGCCTACGGCGATCAAATTTGTTCCCGACAAATTTAGTCGAACCCTCGATGAGCTTTTAACCCATACTCCCTTAGCAGGGGAGCGCCTTCAGCCGCTCGGCCAACTCTCCAAATTCTTCAATTGCGGTATTTTACTTGTTGCAAACACAAGATTCCATCTGCGATGGAACGAGTTCGGGATTTACAAAACACGTCCGGTGTTTTGCCCTTCGGGTCGCCTACGGCGATCAAATTTGTTCCCGACAAATTTAGTCGAACCCTCGATGAGCTTTTAACCCATACTCCCTTAGCAGGGGAGCGCCTTCAGCCGCTCGGCCAACTCTCCGAATTCATTTTCTGGCATTTACTAGACTTGTTCACCAGATTCAAGTGGCGCTCCCAATGGGAGGCGCCTTGTTCCGGGCTTCCTGCCCTTCACCCTAAAGGGTCCGCTTCGCGGGGCAAAAATGATCCCGTCATTTTTGTCAGCCGCTCGGCCAACTCTCCGAATTCATTTTCTGGCATTTACTAGACTTGTTCACCAGATTCAAGTGGCGCTCCCAATGGGAGGCGCCTTGTTCCGGGCTTCCTGCCCTTCACCCTAAAGGGTCCGCTTCGCGGGGCAAAAATGATCCCGTCATTTTTGTCAGCCGCTCGGCCAACCCTCCGAATTCATTTGTTCAAAGATATTTTACTTGGCTTTGTTCCAAGGTTCCATCTTGACTGGAATTCCAGTATGTTGATCTGCTTGGGTATGGCACCCCCCTGACCTACTTTTGATGGAACCGATTTCAGGACCTGAAGGGGCGACATGATGATGCTGAATCATGCCAATCAGAGGGCGTGTATTTTAATTCAATACAACAAGATTGCAACTTTAAAATGTGGGATTTATTGATTGCCTACGTTGTCGTCGTCAATTTCTGGTTGGTTGGCATTGCCATCATTGCCATCATTGCCATCATTACTGGTTGATTGCTCATTCTTGATGCGTTCATAAATTTCTTCGCGATGCACGGCAATCTCTTTCGGTGCATTGATCCCTATCCGCACTTGATTGCCTTTGATGCCCAATACTGTCACGGTCACATCATCACCAATCATCAAGGTTTCACCCACTCTTCTTGTTAAAATTAACATTTAAATTCTCCTTATGTTGTCTCACAGTCCCTCGGGCAGAACTGTACAGACAGGTATTTCTATACCCATCTTATTAAACAAATTAGACTATACTTCGGTCAAAAAATGAAGCGCTAATTTGATATATTGCCAGCCATCTCAGACAGGGTCTGCGCGATGGCATGCTTGATTTCGTCGTTTGAAGCCTCACCGCCACCTTGGGCAAAATCGGGTCTTCCGCCGCCGCGTCCTCCAATTTGTTCCAGCACGTGCTTGATCACATCACCGGCTTTCAGTTGTTTGGTCAGGGCCTTGGTCACACCGACCAACACCTGCACTTTGGGTCCGGTCACATTGGCCAGCACCACCAAGCCAAATTCAAATTGGCTCTTGAAACCGTCGATGGCGTCTCGCATGACCTCCAGATCTGAATTTTCCAGCACCTGACTCAAGACATGGATGCCATTGATGCTTTCAACCTGTTGTTGCAGGTCGCCCACAGACTCACTGGCCTGGGCTTTGTGCAAGTCACTCAACTCTTTTTCCAACTGTTTGTGTTGGTTAACCAAAGTTTCCACCGCGGTGAACACCTGGTCGGCTTTCACATTGAAAGTATGGCTCAATTGTTTCAGTTGCGATTCTTGGTTTTGCATCATCGCCAAAGCCGCGTCACCGGTCACCGCCTCAATGCGGCGAATCCCGGAAGCCACAGCCGCTTCGTAAGTGATTTTAAACAGGCCAATGTCACCGGTGCGGTTGACGTGGGTACCACCACACAATTCAACCGAAAAACCACCAAAATCCATGACCCTGACTTGATCGCCGTACTTTTCACCGAACAAAGCCATGGCACCATAATCAATGGCTTGATCGTACGACATTTCAACATCTTTGGCGTGAAAATTTTGTCTGATGGCGCGGTTCACTTCGGCTTCTATGGCCTGCAATTGTGCCAATGGAATGGGTTGGTCATGCGAAAAGTCAAAGCGCAATTTTTCGGCATTGACCAGCGAACCTTTTTGTTGCACATGGGTGCCCAACACATCACGCAAAACTTTGTGCAATAAATGGGTGGCAGAATGATTGCGAATCACCTGTTGGCGGTGAGCCCCATCGATCTCGGTTTGCACCGTGGCTGCCTGGGACAGGGTGCCTGACTGCACCGTCACTTGATGCAAATGAAATTGGCCAGCGGCTTTTTGTGTGTCGGTCACTTGGGCGGTGAAACCGGATCCCTTGATGCTGCCGACATCACCCACTTGGCCTCCAGACTCGGCATAAAATGGGGTTTGGTCCAACACCACCACACCTTGGTCGCCCACCTGCAGTTGGTCCACGGGCTTGTTGTCTTGCAACAGCATGATCACTTGAGCGCTGCCTTGCTGTTGGTCATAGCCGGTGAATTCGGTCGGCGTCAGTGCCTTGATCACATCGGCAGAAATTTGATTGACTTGAGAGAATTGTTTGTTCGATTTGGACTGCGCTTTCTGTGCCTGCATGCAAGTGGCAAATGCCACTTCATCCACCACCCGGCCATCTTCTCTGGCCACATCTTGGGTCAGATCCAGAGGAAAGCCAAACGTGTCATACAGCTTGAAGGCCACCTCACCTGGCACCGCTTGCCCTGCAGGCAATTGGGCGGTGGCTTTGCGGTATTCTTGCATGCCCACATCCAAGGTATCGGAGAACTTCACTTCTTCTTTTTGCAAAGCCCCTTCAATGGCTGCTTGTTCGGACACCAACTCAGGGTAATCCTCACCCATGACCTCGATCAAGGGTTGGACCATGTGGTGGAAAAACAAGCCTTGGGCACCCAATTTGTGCCCATGTCTGGCCGCCCGCCTGATGATGCGCCGGAGCACATAACCGCGGCCCTCATTGGAAGGCAACACGCCATCGGCAATCAAAAACGCACAGGTGCGGATGTGGTCGGCAATCACTTTGAGTGAGGGGTTGGCCAAATCGCTGGCGCCAGTTAATGCGGCAGCGCGTTGGATCAGGTGTTGAAACAGATCGATGTCGTAATTGTTGTGTTTGCCCTGCATGATGGAGGCGATGCGCTCCAGTCCCATGCCGGTATCCACACACGGACTGGGCAATGGTTCCAGGGTACCATCGGCTTGCCGATCAAATTGCATGAACACCAGGTTCCAGATTTCAATGAAGCGGTCACCGTCTTCTTCTGGCGTCCCCGGCGGGCCGCCAGCAATGGCTTCACCGTGGTCATAAAAAATCTCGGTACAGGGCCCACATGGACCGGTGTCACCCATTTGCCAGAAATTGTCTTTGGCGCCGATGCGGGAAATCTTGTCAGCCGGAAAACCGATTTCATGTTCCCAAATGGCGGCGGCCTCATCGTCTTCTTCAAACACCGTGACCCACAATTTTTCCACCGGCAAGCCCAGTTCTTCAGTCAAAAAATCCCAGGCAAACTGAATCGCTTCGCGCTTGAAATAATCACCAAAGCTGAAATTACCCAGCATTTCGAAGAAAGTGTGATGTCTGGCGGTGTATCCCACCTGGTCTAAGTCGTTGTGCTTGCCGCCGGCACGCACACAACGTTGGGACGATGCCGCCCGGGTATAAGCCCGTTTCTCGGCACCCAGAAACACGTCTTTAAACTGCACCATACCGGCGTTGACGAACAACAAAGTCGGATCATTGCCCGGAATCAACGAGCTGCTTTTCACAGCCTGGTGTTGATGCCGTTCAAAAAACTCAATGAATTTGGCCCTGATTTGTCTGGTCGATAACATGATTGGTGCATTTAAAAAATTAAGCGGGAAATTTTATTGATTCAGTTCCCAATATACAACCCCTATTGTTTACGGGTTGGTTATTATTTTACATTATTGTATATTTCAATTGTTTTCGAACCGTGCCACATCCGCTGCGGTGTCAATGCCATGCGGCATCGGCGCCACCGCCGCAGCCGCCACAATGACTTTGCCCATGGCCAAAGCCCGCAGTTGCTCCAATGATTCAGCTTGCTCCAAAGCGGCCATCGGCGCTTGGCTGAATTGGCGCAAAAAGTTCACCTTATACATATACAGACCGATGTGGTGCTTAAAACTAACAGCCGTCGGCAACTGATTTGATTGGGGGTCTAAAGAATTGAATTCGGCTTGCACCCAAGGAATGGGTGCCCGGCTGAAGTACATGGCCTCCTGTTGTTCATTGGTCACCAATTTCACCACATTGGGGTTGAACAAATCGGCTGTGGATTGGACGGGTTGGTAGAGGGTGCCGATGCTGGCCCGCGGATTGGCTTGCACCACTTGAATCACTTGCTGCACGTTGGCTTTGGGAATGTTGGGTTCATCGCCCTGATAGTTCAGCACCCAAGTGTCATCGTCCCAGCCCATCAACTCGGCACATTCAGCAATGCGATCGGTGCCCGTGGCATGGTCTTGGCGGGTCATCACGGCTTGATGCCCGTGCTGCTGCACCACTGCCAGGATGCGCTCATCATCGGTGGCCACCACCACTTCTTTGGCACCCAATTGGGCCGCGGCCTCTGCGGCCCACAGCACCAGGGCTTTGCCTTTCAGTTCAATCAGGGGCTTGCCGGGCAAACGGGTTGAGGCATAACGCGCCGGGATGCACACCACGAATTCGAATTCTTTATCGGCAAATTCATTCATGACATCACCCGTTGAATCAAATCATCCATTGCTTGGCGGGTGGCTGCTGGCATGTGCAGATCCATTTTCACCACCCACACATGAGGCAAATTCATGTTTTCACATTTGACCGCATCTTTTTCGGTGATCAACACCGCGGTGTCCTCATATGGGGCGAAATCCGCTTCGCTGATATCATGGTGGTCAGGCAAGGGTTGTTTGACAATGGCCATGCCGGCCGCTGCCAACAGCGAAAAGAAACTGTCCGGGTTGGCGATGCCAGCCATGGCCACCACTTTTTTGTTGCGAAATTCGGCCACGTCCTGGGTCACGCTGGGGTGGTTCAATTGGTGGATGCCAGCCAGGCCAATTTCATAATGGTGCTGGTCTTCCATGTGGCCTTTGAACACCACCAAATCGACCGAATTCAAGCGTTCCAGCGGTTCACGCAAGGGCCCGGCAGGAATCATTTGGTGATTTCCGGTGCGCCAGCGGGCATCCAGCATCACAATTTCGGCATCCCGCCCCAAGGCCAAGTGTTGCAAGCCGTCATCTGCCACAAGCACGTTCACCGAATAGTTTTTGATCAGCATCCTGCAGGCTTTGACCCGGTCTTTACCCACCATCACCGGCAATTGGGTTTTTTTGGCCATCAACAAAGGCTCATCGCCCGAGGCCGCTGGGTTGGCGTTGGCGGTCACAAACATGGGCTCCACTTTGCGCTTACCCCCATAGCCACGCGACACGATGCCAGGCTTGTACCCCAAAGTTTGCAAATGCTGTGCCAACCAAATCACCATCGGCGTTTTGCCACCACCGCCAGCGGTGATGTTGCCCACGACCAGCACCGGCACATTGACCTTATGCGTCCGTTTCAAGCCGACCCGATACAACCAACCGCGCAGTGCCACCAAGCGGGAGAACACCCAGGCCCCCAACTTGTGCCACCAGTGGATCGGTCCATCGCCATACCACCGTTGTCTGATGCGGGTCTCATTCATGCACTGTGATTCCGTTGTTGATTTGTTGACTTTGCTGCAGCTGGGCATAAATTCCGGGCTCAGCCATCAGTTGATCGTGGCTGCCCATCTGGGCCACTTGGCCGGCATCCAAAACCACCACTTGATCGACGTTTTCGATGGTGGACAGGCGGTGGGCGATCACCAAAGTGGTGCGGTTTTTCATCAATTGTTCCAAAGCCAACTGAATGTGCTTTTCTGATTCGGTGTCCAAAGCCGACGTTGCCTCATCGAGGATCAACACCGGTGCATCCTTGAGGATGGCGCGGGCAATGGCGATGCGTTGCCGCTGGCCACCCGACAACCGGGTACCATTGTCACCCAATTCGGTGTCCAGTCCATCGGGTAATTGTTCAATGAATGACCAGGCATTGGCTTGCTTGGCCGCCTGAACGATGTCAGCCTCACTGTGATTGGCTTGGGCCCCGTAGGCAATGTTGTTGCGCACCGAGTCATTGAACAGAATCACTTCTTGACTGACCACCGAGATGTGATCACGCAAACTGCTCAGGGTGAAGTCCTGGATGTTGGCTCCATTGACCAAGATGCGACCGTTGGTGACATCATAAAACCGCGGCACCAAATTCACCAAAGTGGTTTTGCCACCACCGGAAGCACCGACAAAGGCCACGCTTTGGCCCGCTTTTAAATCCAGGTTGATGCCGTGCAAAGCCGTGGTTTCGCCGTCGTATGAAAAACCCACCTGCTCAAACACAATACCCACTTGGTCGGCTTGAAAGGATTGGCTGCCGGTGTCTTTCTCGGGTTGTTCAGCCAGCACATCCATGACACTGTCAGCCGCGGCTAAAGTGGTTTGGATGGTGGAAAACACCGCCGACAGGTTTTTGATGGTTGGCATCAAAGCCAACATGGCCATCATGAATGACATAAAATTGGCCGCGCTCATGCTTGAAGTGGCCGCCACATACATGATGAAGGACAAGGCCACCGCCACCAGCATCAGATTGATCGATGACATGACCTCTTGGGTGGCGACGATCTTGACTTGGAGCTGGCGGTTGTTGTTGATGTTTTGTGCAAACTTCTCTGACTCTTGTTGTTGGCCTTTAAAGATTTTCACGATTTTATGGCCTTTGACCACCTCTTCCACGGTTTGGGTGATGCGGGCGATCGATTGTTGGATGCCGTGACCGATGCGCCGAAAGCGCTTGTTGACCAGGCGAATGATCAAGCCGATGATCGGAAAGGCCACGAAGGCCGCCAAGGCCAACTCCCAGGAATAGTAGAACATCACCATCAAATAAAACACGATGGTCAGCATTTCCCGGATGATGATGACAAAGTTTTTCGACACCCCATTGGCCATTTGTTCAATGTCATAGGTGATGCGCGAGATCAATCCGCCGGCGGAATGTTGGTCATAAAACCGTTGTGGCAATTGCAAATATTGACCAAACACTGCACTGCGCAAGTCGTTGATGATTTTGCGCCCCACCCAGGTGAAGCCGTATGCGGCGGCAAAGTTGCCCACACTGCGGATCAAAAACACGGTGATCACAAACAAGGGGATGCCTTTGATCCACATGGGGTCTTGTTGTTCAAAGGCGTGTTCCAAGATGTATGACAATGACCAGATGAAAAAGGCTTTCATGGACGCATCGATGATGGCTCCAATGATGGCCGCCGTGAACACCAGGCGATAGGGTTTCACATAGCGCAACAACCCGAGATAGGTTGACTGATGCGGGGTTTTATTCACTGAGCATCACTGGCTTGGGTGGTGGCCATGGACACTTTGGCAAAACCCATGGCACCCAACACATCCATCGCCATCACCACGTGCTTGTGCGCCACATTGGCATCAGCCCGGATGATCACCGGCATGTCCCGCGCATCGGCCACGGTGTTTTGCAGGGCGTTTTGCAGGGATTGCCTTTGCGCATTGACCAATTCGTTGTTGTTGACGAAAAACACCCCTTTTTGACTGATGGAAATGACCAGATCTTGGGCTTCTGTGGTGGTCGGTTTGGCGCTGGCCTCTGGCAACTCGATCTTTAATTTGGCCTGCTTTTCAAAGGTGGTGCTGACCATGAAAAAGATCAACAACAAAAACACCACATCAATCAATGGCGTTAAATTGAGTTTACTGCCCTCATTTTGTTGGCTGGAAATTTTCATGACCGACTTTTGGAGATGGCATCAATCAACTGCATGACCTGCTGCTCCATGACGATGGTTTGATCGGCAATCTTGTTCTTGAAATGGCGGTAAAACAACACCGCTGGAATGGCCACAATCAAACCGGCCGCAGTGGTGGTCAAGGCTTGCGAAATGCCGCCAGCCAATTGATTGGCATTGCCGACACCGAATTCCATGATGTTGGCAAACACCTTCATCATGCCGATCACGGTGCCCAACAAGCCCAACAAAGGTGACACTTCACCGATGGCATTCAACCAGTTCAGTGGTTTTTCCAATTGATGCGAAACATGTCGCCCGGCGTCTTCCACCGCTTCGATGATTTCATCCCGCTCATCGTGGCGTTTGCGCAAGGCCACCGCCAGCAAAAAGCCCAACGGTGAAGTCTCACCCAATTGGTCGATGTGTTTGTCATCCAGGTGTTTTTTCTTCGACCATTCAATCACTTGGTCGGGCAATTCTTGCGGAATGATTTCTTTGTCACGCAAAGACCAAAACCTTTCACCCACGATCATCATGGCCAAGGCCATCAAGATCAGCAAAAAGATCATCACCACACCACCGCTGCTGACTATTTCAAACACGCATACACTCCTATGGAATCGGCTGTAAAAAAATTTGCCTGTATTGTAACGATTGCCGCAGTAAATTTCTGTAAAGAATTTTCTGCGGCATCCGGTTCACGGTTACCAGTGCACGCCGCGCATCAAACTGGCAAAGGCCATTTGTTCTGGTGACACCTCACGTGGGGCACTGCTGGTATCGCCGCGGGCCGCCGCGGAATCTGGGAACATGTTGAATGCGGTGTTCATCATCACTTCCATCGATTTTGGCATCACCGCGTGCATCACTTGGGCAAAAATACCCAAGCGGGTGGCAATGCGTTGGGGCCGTCGAATGATGGCATCTTTGATGAACAAGGCCGCTTCCTCGGGCGAAATGGTCGGCACGTTGTTGTACATCTTGGTCGGCGCGATCATCGGTGTTCTGACCAACGGCATGTTGATGGTGGTGAAGGCCACATTCAGATCATTGTATTCGGCAGCCGCACAGCGTGAGAACGCGTCCAATGCCGCTTTGGAAGCGACGTAGGCAGAAAATCGGGGGGCATTGGTCAACACCCCGATGGAAGAAATGTTGATCACGTGCCCGGCCCGTCGCTCTGACATGCCTGGCAAAAAGCCCATGATCAAGCGCAAGGAGCCGAAATAGTTCAAGTCCATGGTTCGCTCAAAATCATGGAACCGGTCATAAGACAGCGCAATCGAACGGCGAATGGAGCGACCGGCGTTGTTCACCAGAATGTCCACCCCACCCAAATCTTTCAACACGTTCTTGACCAAGGAATTGGCCGATTTTTCGCTGGACAGGTCGGCCACATAGGGCGACACTTTAACGCCTTTTTTCTTCAAGGCTTTGGCCGTTTCTTTCAATTTGTCTTCACCGCGGGCGACGATGATCAGGTGAGCGCCGGCCTCGGCCAGCATTTCCGCCACCGCCAAACCGATGCCGGAAGTGGCGCCGGTGACCATCACCCGTTTGTCTTTGACCCGGCCAGAGAGGGATTTGTCGATGAACAAATCCGGGTCCAGGTTGCGCTCCCAGTAATCCCACAAACGCCAGGCATAGCTTTTCAGTTTTGGCAACTTGATGCCCGAGCCTTTCAACGCTTTTTGGGTTTCCCGATCATCGAACCGGGTCGGGTAATTGATGAAGCTCAAAATGCCGGGGGGAATCCCCAAGTCATTGAAAATTTGGGCCCGGATGCGCTTCACCGGTGACAGCATCATCAAGCCCTGCTTCACCGCGCCGGGGATGAAGTTAAAGATGCGGGCATCCACCCGCATGTTCATTTGCGGTGCGTTGGCGGCATCAGCGAAGATGTTCAAAACCGAGCCAATGCGTTTGGGGTTGGGGTCGGTCAAATGGAAACAGCCGCCATCCAAACCAGGCTTGTGTGAAATGTGATCCAGCGCATCAACCACATAATCGACCGGCACCATGTTCAAACGGCCGCCCTCGATGCCCATCATCGGCATCCATTTGGGGAAGGTGTTGCGCAGTTTCTGGATCAGTTTGAAGAAGTAATATGGGCCGTCAATTTTGTCGATTTCACCGGTCTTGGAATGGCCCAGGACCATGGCGGGTCGGTAAATCCGGTAGGGGATTTGGCAAGTGTGCCGAACCACCCCTTCGGATTCGTGTTTGGTTTTGAAATACGGATGATCCAAATCTTCGGCTTCGTCGAACATGTCCTCGCGAAACACCCCGGGGTACATACCCGCAGCGGCGATCGATGAGACGTGGTGGAAGCATTTGGCCTTGATGGCTTCGGCCAAGTGCACCGCGTGTGAGGTGCCATCGACATTGGCCGCCATTTGTTCGTCCAGGCCGGCTTTCATGTCATAGATGGCCGCCAAATGATAAAAATGCTTGACCTTGCCGGTCATTTGGTCGCGGTTTTTCTTGCTCACGCCGAGACTGTTGCGGGTCAAATCTCCGGTCACCAAATCAATGCGGCGCATCGGCGCACCCATATCCTCCAGCATCTTTTTCATTTTGGTTTTCGAACCGGAACGGACCAACAGGTAGATGTGTCCTGACCTCGCGAACAATTTTTTGAGGAAGTGACGACCGATAAAGCCTGTGGCACCCGTGACGAAATATGACATTAATTTTCTCCCGTTATTTGATTGACCGATGAATTAAAATCGTGTCAAATGATGCTTATTCAATTTCCGATAATCATAACATGACTGAATTAAGTGATGCATTTGAGAATGCACAGATTGCGGTAAAAAGTTTGTCCAAACGCCCAGATGATGCCACTTTGCTGAAGCTGTATGCCTTGTATAAACAAGGTTCAACCGGTGACGTCCAAGGCGACAAACCGGGCTTTTTTGATTTCGTGGGCGCTGCCAAATATGAAGCTTGGGAACAGCTCAAAGGCATGGACGGCGATGAGGCCAAACAACAATACGTGGACCTGGTCGAAAAACTGAGCGAATAATTGAAAACCAAGGAGCGCATATTGGCCACCGCCTTGGTTTTGTTCAACGAGGAAGGTGAGCCCAATGTGACCACCAACCACATTGCCGATGAAATGGACATCAGTCCTGGCAACCTCTATTACCACTACAAAAGCAAAGACGACATCATTTGGCAAATCTTCTTGCAGTATGAAAAGAAGATCAAAGCCGTGCTCGAATCCAATGACCTGAACCATGCCTCAATGAAGGACATGTGGTTGTACTTGAACATGGTGTTTGATGTGATCGTGGAATACCGGTTCTTGTACCGGAACCTGATTCAGTTGATGAACCGCATTGAGTTTCTCAAGCGCCACTTTCGCCACATCCTGGCCTTGAAATCACAAACCGCATTGCGCATCCTGGAACAGTTGCGTCTGGACGGGGTGATCTCGGCCGATCAGCGCACCACCGCCAACCTGGCCGACCAAATCGCCCTCACCTCAACTTTCTGGTTGAACTATTCGGTGGCAATTTTTGATGACAACTTCGATGAGCAAAAGAAACTGTCGCACGGTATTTTTCACATCCTACAAATGATCGCGCCGTTCCTCGATGAGAAACAGCGCGCGTTCTTGGATGAACTGTCGAAACAGTTTTTGTCTTAATTCTGGTTGTGAGATTTACCTCAGCCGATAAAAAGTTAGATTATCTGATTCTCGATCAATTCCACTGTAATCAATGCCATCAGCTTGGCCCAAATACATGGTAAAGACATTCATCCCAATGTCTTGAAAATAGACTTTCCCATTGGTAGAAAAATCAGATTGACTTAACCCGAAATTTGCCGTGCAGTTGGGTTGTATGTAGCTTGGCAGTAGGTCGAAACCCTCTCTTGTAACAGTACAAATCATACTCAGTCCAAATGAACCGGCTTCATTGTTTTGATCGAAGGATTCATATCCTCTGGCCCCTAAATACCAAGGAACAGCGGGAGAAATGCGGCTATTGGGCTCAAAGAAACTCAAGTCAATCACATCTAATAGATTCAATTCATTGTCAACCACAACCCACCGGCCAGTCTGGTCTGGAAAAGAGTACTTTTTATCATTAATCATCAACTGCTCGGTCTTAAACAACTCAATGCCAAAATTCACATTCTGGATGTGTTTCACCGGCGAACCATCGACGCTGAAGGTGGCCAGCTCGGTGCCCAGCAATTGAATTTCCAGTTGCTGGATTTGATCGGTGTAAGTCGCTGAAGTTTTGCCGTCGATACCAATCGGCGAACCGCCTACAGTGCTGCGCAATTCGGTTTGCAGCAAGCCGTTGGCGTCGAATGCCCCAGCCGCGATTGACCAGGCCGCGTTGCCGGCTTCATCGTATGAGTACATCAGCACCACGGTGTAGGGACCTTGGCTGACCAGCACCAAACCACCGCCGACATCGGGGTCGTCTTCAGGCCGCCAGTAACCGTCATTCGGTTGTAAAGAGGCACTGGATGGGCGAAAACCAGTGAATGATTGTGATTCATCGGCAGCCACCAATTGCATTTGTTTGACGCCCAAATCAGCAAAAGACACATTCAACAAAGGTTCGCTCTCCTGGCGGCGATCCAGGGTGCAAAACGGTTGTGAAAAGGGCAAGGTGTTGGGGATGAATTGCCAAGGACAGCGCAGCTCCCAACCATCGGTGCTGGGGTGGGTGCTGACAAAGGTTTTCTCTAAAAAGGCCGCGTTGCCTGATTCGTCATTGGCTGCCACCAGATCCAACACAAACGCCAAGTCTGAATCCACACCGCCCACCAGCCAGGTGCCAGTTGGATCGGCCACTTGGTAGTTGGTGCCATCGGTCAAAGTTTGGTGTTCGGTGTCCCAGGTCGGGTAAGCAAAATTCATTGACTGCATGGTTTTGATGGGTTGGTCATCGATTAGGAATGACGCGGTTTGTGAACCATAAAAATCAATGGTCAACTGCCGTGCGGTGGGCAAGTAAGATGCCGAAGGCGGGTTGCTGACCAAAATGCTGGTGCCATCCGTGGTTTCTTTCAATTCAGCCGCAAAGCGGCCATTCTCGTCGATCGATCCCACGGCCAAATACCAGCGTGGCTCACCATCTGGGGTGTAACTGAACACTGTGGCCAAGGTGATGCCACCTTGGGTGATCATCATCATACCTGAACCGATGTCTGGGTCATCGGTGGTCCGCCACAAGCCATCGGCTGGTTTGATTTGGGCCTGTGCCAAACCCACGGTGATCCATAAAAAAATGATCAAAAATGTATTTTTCATTGGTACGCTCCCTCTGCTGGTGGGAGTCATGATACCAATTTTTGTTTAATAAAGCGCTAATTTTCAAGGATTTTTGTGCCTGGCAGCTGTTCAATCAAGTCCACACCCAACAGGGTGCTGGGGGTGTGGTAGCCAGTGGCTTGCCGATGAGTGGTCAACAAGGCTTGGGTCACATGCACCGAACCCGTGGCTGTGAGGTTGTAACCATTGGCCACTTCAATGCGATGGGTTTTGACCTCTCCTGCTTCGTTTTTCACTTCACCCCACACGAAGGTGGTTAACTTATCACGGGTGGCTTGATCCGGTCCTTTGACTTTTTTATCGATGCGTTTTTTCAAGAAGTTTTGCACCAATCCCCACTTCAGAATCGGCTTGAGCCAATTCATGCGCTTGACTTGTTTGATCATGCCGGGTGAAGCCGGGATGTACACTTCGATGTTGGGGATGCCGGTGTTGTGAAAGGCCGTGGACACATCGCCCCAGGGAATGGTCATGGCCAGTTTTTCTCCGCCACCAAAATCAATGCGACGGGTTTTGGCCGCCAAGGGCACGGTTTTGATCACCCCATTTTCACGGATCTTACCACCTTGCGGCAGCGCCTCGACCGAGGTTTTGGCGGTGCCTGGACTGAAACCAGAACGTGAATCAAAACCCAACGCCAAGTGGGTGGCTTCGGGCATCTGGGCCTGCAAATAGCCCGCCACACAATCGGTGGGGATCACATCAAAACCCACCCCGGGGCACAGCACCACACCTTGGGTCTTGGCCGCCTCATCCAGACTGGCTGCCAACTCAAACACCTCGATTTCGCCGGTGATGTCCAGGTAATGAGCCCGTTGTTTGAGACAGGCTTGCATCATCACTTCAGCGGTTTGGGAAAATGGGCCGGCACAATTGAGCACCAAATCCATGCCCACAATCAAGGCATCTGATTGGGCCAACATGTCGATGCTGAACACCCGATATTCCAAGCCATGCTGCGCTGCCAAAGTCTTGACTTTGTCCTCACTGCGACCAGCCAACACCGGCCGCAAGCCGGCTTTGACCGCTTGTTTGACGATGAGTTGCCCCGAATAACCGGTGGCGCCATAAATCATCCAGTTGTTTGCCGTCTCACTCATTTGAACATCCTCTTAACCATTTTCAGTTTTTGCTTGAAGAAATAATTGGGGAACCAACGAGCCACCCGCCACTGCCAGCGGGTTTGGCTGTCACACAACACCATGAAGCGACGCTGTTTGACGGCCGCCAATGTCATGTTGGCAACGTCCTCAGCTGTGTAATTGGAGTTGTCCATCCAACGGTTGATTTGATTCCTGACTTTGTCATTGGCATCGTGCATGGAGGCAACCAAATTGGTTTTGAAAAATGCCGGACACACCACCGTCACATGGATGCCGTCCTGCGCCACTTCACCACGCAAGGATTCGCTCAAGGCCAACACCCCGGCCTTGGCCACATTGTAGGAGGCCACGCCGGGTGCCAAAGCGATGGCAGCAAAGGAGGCCACATTGACAATCGCCGCTTGGGGGCTTTGGGCCAATTCAGGAATGAAGGCTTGACAGCCACGCACCACACCCATCACATTGATCTGCCATTGACGTTGCCACTGGGCTTCGGTGGCTTCCATCACCGTGCCTTGGGCGCCCACCCCGGCGTTGTTGACCAGCACGTCCACTTGCCCGAAATGGGCCAGCACCTGATTTTTTAACTCAATCAAGGCACTTTCGTGGCCCACATCAGAATGAAAATAGGCCGCATCAACACCCAGATCCTTGAGGGCAGCGACCGTGTCTTGCCCCGCTTGGTCTTGCACATCAACCACCGCGATGTCGTATTGTTCTTTGGCGGCGACCATGGCGATGGCCTGCCCCAAGCCACTGGCCGCACCAGTGATTACCATGACTTTTTTGTTCATGCGCGCATCATAGCAAAAAAAGCGAACATCTGCTCGATTTTTGTTATAATCATGGTCGTTGTGAGAAACCAATTGCCCACAAATCCCGCCCCTGGCTGGGCATTACCCCGTTACACGCCATCTGTGTATAATGTGTGGCGCTGAAATGACCCAAGACCATAAAAAACAACCAGCCGGTCATGCAGATTTCCATCAAAAAAAGAGGAACATGAGCCAAGATCAATTTGCCAACATGTTGCAACGCATTGCAACCATCATGCGCGAGCGAGTGATGCCACAAGAACCCTTGTTGTTGACTCAACAATGGGAGCCGCTGTTCACTGCACTCGACGCCATCCGTGACCTCGTCAAACAACAGGGTCTGTGGGCCCCCAACTTGCCGGCCTCGGTTGGTGGCATGTCACTGAGCACCCAACAATTGGGCCAGATTTCTGAAGTCACCGGTCAGTCCCCGCTCGGCCACTACTGTTTTGGCTGCCAGGCCCCGGATGCCGGCAATGCCGAGTTGCTGCATTTGTATGCCAATGACTTCATCAAAGAACAGTTCTTGCTGCCCTTGGCTCAAGGTGACATCCGCAGTTGTTTTGCCATGACCGAACCGCACACCGCTGGTTCCAACCCCACCCTGCTGGACACCACCGCTGAGTTGATCGATGACCACTGGGTGATCAATGGCCGCAAATGGTTCACCACCGCCGCCGATGGCGCCGCCTTCACCATTGTCATGGCGGTGACCGATCCCGAGGCGCCCAAACACGGCCGCGCCAGCATGATCATTGTGCCGCTGGACAATCCTGGATACCAAAACCTGCGCAACATCCCGGTGATGGGCCACAGTGGCTCGGGCTATTATTCTCACAGTGAGGTGTCCTTCCACCAATGCCGGGTCCCGGCCAACCACCTGATTGGACAACGCGGTGCTGGCTTTAAAATGGCCCAACAGCGTTTGGGGCCAGGCCGCATCCAACACTGCATGCGTTGGATTGGCATCGCCAAACGCTGTTTTGAATTGATGTGTGCACACGTCAAAACCCGCCAAATCACGCCCACCAGCACCTTGGCAGACCAGGCATTGATCCAAAGCAAGATCGCCGAGTCGTTCGCCGCCATGAACGCCTCCCGCGCACTGGTGATGGAAACCGCCCGCATCGTCGATGAACAAGGCTTTGATGCCGCCAAGCACCACATTTCAATGATCAAATTTGAATGCGCCAACATGCTGCAAACGGTGATGGACAATGCCTTGCAATCGATGGGTGCCCTGGGCATGACCGATGACAGCATCGTGGCCTTTTATTACCGCGAAGAGCGGGCCGCCCGCATTTATGACGGTCCCGATGAGGTGCACAAGTTGTCACTGGCCAAGAGTTTGCTTAAAGCCCAACCATGAACCTCAGTCACGAGACATTCTTGGATGAATTCAGCGCCCTGATTGGCGATGAGTGGTCTTGTTTGTTTGACCTGAACCACGAAAAACTGAATCTGAAAAACCGCAACATCGCCACCAAAAAATTCCAAACCATCATTGAGTCGGTGTTCAAACTGTCACAGTCCAAAGGCTTCAAAGCCATGACCATGCGCGATTTGAGTCAGGAAGCCGGCATCAGCATGGGCGGCTTGTACAAATACTTTGCCAACAAAAACCAAATTGCCGAAATGATCCACTCGGCGATGATTCACATGGCCGAAACCTGTTTGAAGATCAAGGAATACCGCCATCAAGACCCCGTATTTGAGTTGAATGAATTGTTGGCCCGCCACATTTACCTCAGTGAACGCCTGAAAAAATGGTTCTATTTTGTGTTCATGGAATGCAAAAGCCTGGACCGGGATTTGATGGACACCATCATTGCTTCCGAACAATTCATGGAAACGGCCATTCTGGAGCGCATCCTGGACGCCAATCAACAAGGCTTGAGCCAATGCACCAACCCGGATTTTGTGTCGGCCATGCTCAAGGTGATGCTGCAGGAATGGTACCTGAAATCCTGGAAATACCAGGAAAAGAACATCAATGCCGACCAATACGTGGCCAATTTGTTGCTGGCCGTTTACCAACTGATTCAAGTCAAATCATGAACCCAGAACAACAAGCCCAGATCGCCACTTACCTGCAAAGCCAGCTACCGGTGACCGGCGAACTGGCCTTTAAAGCCTTCAAAGGCGGCGCCTCCAACCTGACCTACTCGGTCACCGACGATGCCCATGAGTGGATTTTGCGCACCTCGCCACCCGGCACCAAGGCCCAAGGCGCGCACAACATGCAGCGCGAGCATGATTTGCTGAAACACCTGCACCCCGGCTTTCCCTTGTGCCCCGAAGTGGTGCTGCTGTGTCAGGATCCAGCGGTATTCGACCGCGATTTTTACCTGATGAAACCGATCCACGGCCTCATCATCCGCCAACAATTACCCGACGTCTATCAAGGCGCTGACTTGGGTGATTTGTGTGAAGAGTTGATCGGTGTGCACCACCGCTTACACCAAGCACCGATTGCCGCCTTACAGCACCTGAACAAAGGCCAAGGCTACATTGAGCGGCAAATCAGCGGCTGGATTCACCGCTACCAACAAGTGGCCCCGGAAAAAGATTTGGCGCCGCCAGTGATGCAGTGGTTGCGTCAGCACCAACCCGCTGACCAACGTTCATACACCCTGATCCACAATGACTACAAATTCGACAATGTGGTGTTCGATCCCTTGGACCAAGCCAGCATCATTGGGGTGTTGGATTGGGAATTGACCACCATCGGTGATCCGCTGATGGATTTGGGCTGTTCCCTGGCCTACTGGATCGAAGCCGGTGATTCGGATCACCTCAAACAAATGAGCATGATGCCAACCCATCTGCCAGGCATGTGGACCCGCGATCAAGTGGTGCAACACTACGCCACCATCAGTGGCCAGCCGATTGATGACTACCGCTATTATTATGTCTATGGGCTGTTTCGCCTGGCGGTGATCGTACAACAGATTTTTTACCGCTATGAGCGCGGCCAGACCGACAACCCAGCCTTCAAACCCTTGGGCCTGGTGCGGGATCTGATGCTGCAACAAGCCCTGCAACAAATTGCATAAACAACCCAGCCCCAAAACACAGAGGAAACCATGAGTCAATTCAACCAGCAAGTCGTTCTCATCACCGGCGCCAGTCGCGGCATCGGTGAAGCCATTGCCCACCAATTCGCTGAGCAAGGCGCCCATGTGGTGGTCAGCTCACGCTCGCAGGAAGGCATCGATGCGGTGGCCACTGCGATCCGTGCCAACGGCGGTCAAGCCACGGCCATCACCTGCCACAACGGCGAACGCGAATCACGCGAACAATTGATCGATCAAGTCGTGCAACAATTGGGCCGCATTGATGTGTTGATCAACAACGCCGCGGCCAACCCCTATTTTGGCAACGTCCTGGACATGGGCTATGCCGCCATGGAAAAAACCATTGAAGTCAACATCGAGGGTTATTTTCACATGAGTCAATTGGCCGGCCGGGTGATGCGCGAGCAAAAATCCGGCGTCATCATCAACACCGCCTCAGTCAACGGCCGGGTCAGTGGTTTCAACCAATCGCTCTACTCGGCGTCCAAAGCCGCGATCATCTCCATGACCGAAAGCTTTGCCAAAGAATGCGCCGCCTTCGGCATCCGGGTCAATGCCGTGTTGCCCGGTTTGACCGACACCAAGTTCGCCTCAGCCCTGACCCAAAACGAAGCCATGCTGAAAATGATCCTGCCACAAATTCCCTTGGGCCGCATGGCCCAACCCGAAGAAATGGCCCCAGCGTATCTGTTTCTGGCCTCAAAGGCGGCTGCTTACATCACCGGTGTGAGTTTGCCCATCGATGGCGGGTATTTGGCATGAATCACGATCCGGCATCAGGGCCCATCCACCAAGCCATCACCGGGTGGCACCACGTGTTGCAACAAGGCGATCTGGAGGCATTGAATGCTTTGTTGGCCAATGAGGTGGTGTTCCATTCACCCGTGCTGCACACCCCGCAGGCCGGCAAGCCCTTGACCAAAATGTATTTGGCCGCCGCCTTTCAAGTGTTGGTGCCCAATGGTTTCAAATACCTGCGTGAGGTGTTGTCAGGTCACCAGGCTGCCCTGGAATTCCAAGCCCAAATCGACGGCACCGTGATCAATGGTGTGGATTTGATCGAGTGCAACGAGCAAGGCCAGATCACCGATTTCAAGGTCATGCTGCGCCCCTTGAAAGCCTTGCAGCTGGTACAACAAAAAATGCATGAAATGCTGCAAGCAGGCCATGCTTGAATCACTTGTTCACAATTTGCCCTGCACGAGTGGTCCTCACTTGCTAAAATGATTGCATCATTCAATGTGGAGGAACACCATGAAACAATACCTGGTTTGGATCACTGTGCTGCTGACAGCAGCCATTGGGCCAGTTCACAGCCAAACATCAGCGGCCGAAGAACTGGAGCAACTGTCCACGGAAAATAATTCCACCGAAGAACAATACAACCAAAGCAAACAGCAAAAATCCATGGGCCAGAAAAATTATGGTCAGGGTGACCGCTTTGTTTGTGAATCATACCGCGGTGGGCGACAACATTGTCGGGCCGATACCTCAGGCGGGGTGCGTTTGGTGCGACAAATGGGCTACAACAGCTGCCAAGGCAACTGGGGCTACGATTATTATGGGGTGTGGGTGACCAACGGTTGTCGCGCTGAATTCCAGATCGACCGGTACCAAAATCACTATGGCACCACCGAACACATCATCCGCTGTGAGTCTTACAGCTACCGACGCCAAACCTGCGCCCGCAACCTCAATGGCGCTGAAGTGTCCTTGATCCACCAACTGAGTCACCGCAGCTGCCGCGGCAACTGGGGTTACAACCAGAATGAAGTCTGGGTGTCCAATGGCTGCAAAGCCGACTTCCTGGTGGTCAGCGGTGGTTTCAATGACCCGTACAATCCAGGTTATGGCGATGGCTTGGTCGAGTGTCGCTCCCAAGGTACTTACATCGAACATTGTCAGGTTCCCGATTTGCAAAGCGTGGAGTTGGTGCAAGAAATGGGTGGCCTCTTTGGCGACCGTTGTCGCGGCAACTGGGGCTATTCCAGCCACGGTTTGTGGGTGCGCAATGGCTGTCATGCCCAATTCAGGGTGGTCGAATACCAAGGCAACGCCAACAGCGGTCCAGGGTACAACGAACCCAGGGGACAAGAAGTGGTCTGTGAATCCAATTTTGGCCAGGTCCACACCTGTCAGGCCGCCACCGCCGGTGGGGTGGAATTCGTGCAGAACCTGTCCAACACTTCATGTCAGAATCGCTGGGGTTATGACCAAAGCGGCATCTGGGTGAAAGACGGCTGTCGGGCCCGCTTCATGACTTATCCAGGTCAAGTGGGCAGTCAAGCCCCGCCGGTGAGTGAAAGCTTTGAAATCAAATGCAAATCTCGCCGCAATGAGCTGAAAATTTGCGACACCCGTGGCCCGTTCCGAGAAGTCAAATTCAAACGCGAAATCAGCAAGGGCAAATACCCATGCGAGGGCAACTGGGGCGTCAATCAAAACGGTGAGCTGTACGTCACCAACAACTGCTACGCCGAATTCAAAGTGTTCAAATAGGCCGGCACAACGCCCACAAAAAAACCCAACAGACCAGGCGGTTGTTGGGTTTTTTTGTGGGTGAAGCCCAAGAGGAAGTGGCCTCACCCGCACCCGCAGCTGGGGTGGTCAGTGTAAAAAAGCGCCATCACCGATGTGTTCACTGGATAGATGCAATTTTTTGAGTCAGAGAACATATGTTGACCGCAACAACCGAGTCAAGGATTGCTGGCTGGTGGTGATGGCACAAGTTGGTCGAACGTGCATGGACCCACTGATTGGAGAACTTCGGTCCATGCACCACAACCAATTCAAGCAAAACGTCAGAAAGTTTGCGTGTATCTGAAGTAAGTCACCCGCCCAAATCCATCATACAAATTGAAGTCGTAATTGCGCGAGCCGATGTTGCCACGACCAATGGGCGGGAACTTCTCTCCGGCATTGCGCACCCCCAAGGTGAATCGACCATCCCAATTGGCATGGTAATTCAACTGCAGATCGTGGGTGGTCCAGGACGGTGCCGAGGTGTTGTTGGCATCGGCATCCTGATCGCCAATGTAATTGATGTTGTAAGCAAAGCTCCAATCTCCAATGGCATACTGATTGGACACCACCACCCGATTCTCGGGCACGCCGGGGGATTTGACCAACTCCCTGCCACCATCAACCGATTGGTCCAGCAAATGGCTCAATTGGATGTTGGTGGTCATGTTACCACCCCAAAATGCGTAGTTGAAACGGGCATTGACGTCCAATCCCGATGTTTCAACCAAACCTTGGTTACCAAAGCCAGAAAAACACTGGGTGATCGAACCATTGGGTGAGCGCTGGCAACTCAAGCCAGCGGGAATGGGATCACCATTGATTTCGGCATTGATAATGAATTGCGCCGTGAAAGAACGGATGCGGTTGCTGATTTCGATGTTCCAATAGTCAAGGGTGAAGTTGAACCAATCCACCGGTTCATAAGCCACACCCAGTGAAAACTGGTCGGAATCTTCCGGTTGCAGATTGGGGTTGGCTTGGATGATGTCATTGATTTGCAACGTACAAGTAGGGACCTGGCCTTGATTGACGCAGGATTGTGGGTCTCGCACTGAGGTGGCCGAGAATGAAGGCTTGGCGGTCAATACGGGTAAGGTTGGGGCCCGGAAGCCTTGGCCGTAGGAACCGCGCACGGTCAAATTATCCAATGGTTGCCAACGCACCGACAGCTTGGGTGAAAAATTATCGCCAAAATCTGAGTAGTCATCATAACGACCGGCCAGGTTGAACTCCAAATTATCCAGCACCGGAAACAGGGCTTCAAAGAACAACGATGTCACGTCGCGATTGCCCGCGGCTGAATTACCCGAAGAACCGCCCACTTGGCCGGCCTCAGACTGCGGATCGTATTGATCCGAGTACTTCTCTTCTCGGTATTCGGCACCCAAATACATCGATGCCGGACCGCCATCCAAATCAAACAGGTCAAAGGCCACCGACCCAAACAACTCATCTTGGTCGTATTTTGATTCGCGGAAAATGGTGATCCGCATGGCATTCAAGACGCTGTCTGGGGCGTTGTATGGATTGGCCAGGTTGTAAGCACCGGACTCAATCAGGTTGACCGCGGCTGAGCGCAGCAGGTAGTTTTTGCCCACGGTGTCATCGCGGTTGTCGGTGTGCCGCAAGCCAAACTCCACTTCAGCCCGGCCGATTTGGCCAGTGGTGCCAATCAAGAAATCCAGCTGTTGTGAGGTCACTGTGCCATCCCGATTACCCAAGGCATCAAAGCGGTGCCACCAATTCACGGCTTGCGGATCCAAGCCCAAGGAAGGGTCATACAAAGGTGAATTGGGGTTGGTAGGGTTGTTCGGGCTGTTGGCACTCAGCGGGGTCGAGAAAAATGACGAATCAGGCACCGGCGCATACCGACCAAATGATTCGGCTTGGGAAAACGTGGTGTTGGCCCACAACACCCAGTTGGTATTGATTTCATGGGTCGCCTTGGCATAAAACGATTTGTTTTCGGTCGACGCTTCATTGGCCGACACCAAAGTGAAATCATAGGCACATCGGGTGCCATTCAGGGAGTTGGCGTTTGGCGTGGTGAAAAATCCCGTGCCCGGAAAATCACAGCCAGCGCCATTGGCAAAAGAAGTCCAGTTGAAGTTGTCAAAACCGTCGGTGATGGTGGTGAAGCTGTTGCCATAAACCGAAGCACCAGGTACGTTCCATGGAAAATCTCTGGCGAAGACAATTTCTCGATCATTCCATGACACCCCGGCCAACAAGCTGGAGCGATCGGCCGAGGCACCAAACACAATGGAGCCTTCTTCACGTTCACCACCGTTGGCAGGAATCGACACGTCAGCCGTACCCAGCATCAATTCTGCCCCTTGGTAATCTGAACGGGTGATGATGTTGATGACCCCGCCGATGGCATCTGAGCCGTAGACCGCTGAAGCGCCATCTGACAGCACTTCGATGCGCTCAATGGCGCCCATGGGCAAGGTGCTTAAATTTTGCGATGAACCGGTGGAAGGTGATTTCGGCAAGCGGCGGTTATCGATCAAAACCAGTGTTCTGGCTGAACCCAGGCCACGCAATGACACCGTGGCCTCACCTTGGGCGGAACTGCCCGATTGGGGTCGGAATGAACCCGAACTGTTGAACGTTAAATTGCGGATGTAGTCGGCCGCATTGGACTCACCACTGAGTTCAATTTGTTCGCGGGTGATGACGGTGATTGGCAAAGCCCCTTCCACATCTGAGCGTTTGATGCGTGAACCGGTCACCGTGATTTTACCTTGCTCTTCGACGTTTTCGTCGGACTCATCTTGGGCCCACAACGCCGGACTGTAGACACCGGTCGTCACCACACCCAGTATCAATGAGCGGCGTATGGCTTCAGTCAAAAAGTTCTGTTTCATTCAATTCTCCAAAGTTAAATAATGCCAAAGACTGGTCGGTCAAAAGGGTGGAGGTTGAGACGTCTTAACCAACTTTTAACTTTTCAGTCGCTAGTCGCCATTAAATAACAATGAATGGGCCCTTGATAGTAAATTTCGATTATCCATTTGAGCGCATCGACAAACCAGATAATGATCCATAAATCACTGATTTAGATGGTTTTTAATTCAACCCAATGAGTTAAAAAATGGCCCCGGTTAGGTCCACTTAGGGGCATGCGGATTGAAGCCGAAGGATGGGCCCTTAGGTGCTCAGGCCGAGAGGTATTTGGATGGGGTTTTGCCAACCACCGATTTAAAATCTTTGATGAAATGGGATTGGTCAAAGTAGCCAAAATCATACACAATATCAGTCAGTTTCTGATGTCCTTGGGCGCGTTCCATGGCCGACAAGATGGCGTTAACTTTGATCACTTTGGCATACTTTTTCGGTGACAAACCCACCTCTTCGCGAAAGCGTTTTCTGAATTGGGCGGTGCTCAAGGCCGACTGCCGTTCCAATGACACCATGTCCACCATGCCCTGACAGGACAATATGGCTTGCACCGATTGATCGATGACTGAGTGTTGTCGGACATGCACTTTGGGTTCCAAAAAATCGGCAATGGTGTGCAACTTGCTGAGCGGATCGGCGCATTGTTTCAGTTTGTTTTGTAAACGCACACCGGCCCGTGACCACAACTCACTGATCGGCACTTTTTGATTCATGAAGTCATTCAAACGGCCGGAAAACACATATTTGAAGGCACCGTGCTTGAACCGCACCGACATGATCTCGGTGTCAGGTGGCAGTTTCAGCTGGTAACCTTGCTGGTGTAAGCCACCAAGGAAAGCTTCGTCCCGCCGTCGCCACACGCCATCACAACGGTCTTTTTGCCACACCGAATTGTCACTTTGAAAGATCAACTCGAACACCCCTTCTGGACAGCCCTCAAACAGCAAGGACTGACTGTCCTGGTGGTGTTCATTGCGGTAAAAGCTGACCGAATCCACGTATTGCCTGAGTGCAGGCAATTGGTAAGATTGGGTGGCACAGAGTTTTTTCATGGTGAATCAGGGTGTTGCATCTACGAAATTTATTGTACACCAATTGTTGGTGATGTCTTGTAAAAAACGATTATCCCCATTCGACTGGTCCCTGTCATGGACCAGTGGTCATTCAAACAATGGCATTGTTGGCCAAGATTTGAACCATCAGTTTTGTTTTGGTGACAACAGCTGTCCCCAACGCACTTTCAATTCGTGTTCCAGCATGGGTAAAAATTCTTGATACAACCCCAGCAATTGATCATATGCGAGGATCCGTTCTTTGGTAATTAAACTGATTGCCGATACCGATCTAACCACCAATTGGTCCTGACACATTTCATTGATGTCGAAGATGATCGCTGCACTGGCACTGGATACATTGCTTAAAGATTGACTCAAATCATATTCGATGTACCTATCCACCAAGAGTCGATGTTGCTCCACTGCGCGCATGACCGAATCAGTTACTCCATGCCTGAATTCAACTTCAGCAATCATGTGGGTCAGGTGGCTTCTGATTTCGATGTTTTTCAACACATCGTATCCACCCGTTGCCGTAATTTCATTGATGGTTCTGCGTAAAAACCTGGGTGGATTGATGTAGCCCAATTGGTTGATGCCACGTTGAAACAACATGAAATCATTTTCTGCCACTTCACAGTGATGTAATGACTTGATTATGACGGCTTGATCAGACAGTTGTTGTTGGTGAAAGCTGTTGTCATCAGACAAGCCTTTGACATTGGCCAAAAAGTCTTGGTGCAACCTGATCAGCAGTGACTTTTCTCGCTCTTTCTCCTTGCGACTTTCATTCCAATTGGCCACTTGGATACCGATAAAAACACCCACGACCACAATCATGAAATCAATGAAAACAGCGGTCCAGTTTTGTTTTTCAATGTGTTTTGCAATGCGCCGAAATAACACGATTCTCATCTATAAATTGGGGCGTCAAAGACGCAGGATCTGTGGAGTCATTCATTTTCTCAGTATAAGACAATGTGAATCACAGTTCGAGAAATGGGTTTGATCAATCAATAGTTAATTGCCATCTGCTTGTGCCATCAATGGGAATTGGCGCCATTAATCATGATGACATCAGCAAAAAACCAAACCGATGCTTTCATCTGCCAGACTCAGTATTGAAACCGCAAGCGGGCAAACCAATTGCTGGCGTCTTCAAATTGACCAAAGAAGGTGTGCTCATCAGCACCTGTGAAGAGGTTGCCACCGACACTGAACAACCACCGGTCACTGTGGCGGTATTGCACCGTTGGGCGCCAATAACTGTCTTCATCTGTGGGTGAGTAATACATGAACAAGGACCAGGTCAACTTGTCTTGCATGGCCCGATAAGTCAGGCGGTTGGTGATCACATGGCGGTTTTTCTCAGGCTCGAACTCTGGGGACAGGGAATTGGCCAGCAAGCGTTCATGATCCTGGGTGTGTTCCAGGTAGTATTGCACCCCCCAATTCAGCTGGCTAATCAACTCCCGCTCATAACCGAGCAAAACCCGCCATTGCGAATTGGGCACCCAAGGGTTGTTGCCCTGGCGGTCCTCCAGGGCTTGGTGCTGACCCACTTCGGCATGGTACAAACCTTTACCCACGATACCTTGGACACTGGCACCCCAGACATTTTTCGCCGGAAAATAGGGACGTTGCTGGTCATTCACTCCCAGCGGTGATTTGCTTATGCCGTGGTAGCCATACAAGGCCCATTGCAGCCCTTGGTGGTTGCCAAACACCCGCATGGCATACTCTGGATCGCTGGGATCTTGGGGGTTGATCACTTCAAAACCACCCAGCCGGCCTGCGGCAGACGGCACAAACAAAGCAAAGCGCTCGCCATTGATGAAGCGATCGGGGGCTGCCGTTGGGGTGATCACCCAATCCACATTGAAGGGTTTGAAATAGCGTGTGATTCGAATGGCGTCGGCTGGGGCTTTGAGGTAATTGTCATCGCGGCCGCTGAAGAATGACAGCCAATCTTTGGGAAACTGGTCGTTGATGAACAGCAGGTCACCGGTGCCCCAGGTGGTGATTTGGCGCCCCAGCACCACATCGGTTTGTTGGCCCACCGGAAATTGAAAATTCAGTTCACGCAAGTCAAACAACAAACCACCCTCGTCGCTGTTGGGCACCGCATCAAACCACACATCATGGCTCCAATTGAACACCCAGCGCTCGTGGCTGTAGTCAAACTGTTGGTGCCAACGCAGTTCACTGAGGGTGGTTGTATTGGCCAACAAGGGATCGCGATCGAGGCGCTCGCCATGTCCCCATTCCAGAAATCCCGCATGAGTCACGGGACTGTCCTGTTCGCTCCAATCGTCGCCCCATTCATCACTCCATTCATTGGCCTTGGCATCACCTGGCGCGGCAGACTGGCCATCGGTGATGTCTTTTTGCGGCTCATCGGCTTGGGCCAACACCACCGCCGTGGTGAGCAACAGCAGCAGGCCTGTGAGCCAGGTTTTCATTGTGCTTTGAGCCAGGTGCGTGGTGGGTTGCGCAAAGAACGGGTGGTGAACACCGACTCTTCCATACCCAAGTCATAGCGGGGACCCCTGAATTGCAACAAGGTGTGGCCACCGGTTTGGAGGTTGCTCACTTTTGATTGCATGACGGTGGGGTGGCCTTGCACGGCATCAACCGCCAACACCTCAACCCGTCGATAGATGCGGTCATGGGCATCATGGTACTCAATCAACATGGGCAGAAAAGTCTGCCGGTCAATTTTCATGGTGTAGCGCGCAAACTCCACCAGCGTCGGATCTTTGGGCACGCTTGCCAGGTGGTAATGGGTTTCATCTTGTCCCACCAACTGATGTTGATCGGCCGCCGGGTTGCGACCTGAGACGTCTTCATAAAAAAAATCTGAACCAACAAAACTGGTGCGGTTGTCTGATGCCGCAATGCGTTTTTCCAGATCCAGTGCGGGCAAATAAAGCCAACGGTCATCATCTGCAGCCACTTTTTTGTGCACCAAGAACACCGTGTCTTTGACGTCTGAGGGCCTGGAAAAGACCACCAAAAATTGTTGCTCACCGCCTTCTGACAAGTCATTGCGCAAGATCACAAACTGCCGCATTTGCTTGTTGCCTTTGGCATCTTCAATCAACATGCGGGCTTCGGCCCGGCCGTCATCGCCGGCATAAAAAGACGCCAAATTGGCCCGCTGAACGATCTCATCAACCGCCAAGTCATTGGCCGACACGACCAGGCTCATGAGCAGGCCAAAACACCAGAGAATCATTTTCATCGCTGTACTCCAAAGGCCCAACGGACCAAAATTTTCAACAAAGCCGGTAACATCATCAAAGTCACCAAGGCCGACACCGCCATGATGGTGGCCAGGAAAAAGCCCACCGTGATGTACGGCACCAAGGGGGCCAATAACAAGGGGGTGAAGCCAATGGCAATCACCACCGCATTTTTGCTGATGGCCGCTGCCGGCTCTTCAAACATCAACTGCATGGTTTGCTTGAAATCATTGGTTTCTTGATACAAATCCCGTGCCCGCTGTAAAAAGTGAATGGCAAAATCCACCGACAAGCCCAAGGTCAATGCCGACAGCACCGCAATGGGCATGTCATAATCCTTGCCCACCCAACCAATCAAGCCATAAATGAAAGCAATGGTCAGGGTCAACGGCAACATGGCCAACACCCCAAACAACAAACTTCTGAACAACACCACCATCATCACGAACACCACCACAAAGGCACTGACCAAGCTCATGCCCATGCCCATCACCATTTCTTCTTGCCACACCTTGTTCAAAAAGGTTTTGCCCGCCCAAGCCACCGACACACCGGCCGGTGGTGGGTTGTCGGCCAGGAACTGGTCCATGTGGTTAACCACTAGGCTCATGTCCTGGTTGTCACCACTGGTCAATTGCACCCAAATCAAGCTGCTGCTGTGGTCTTGGCTGACAAAATGCCACAGGTCATGCGGTCGGTGTGATGACTGGTATTGCAACAAGGCTTGGGCCACACCGGCGGCGGTGGGTGGCAAACGAAAATCGCTGGCCGCCCCTCCCATCAATTCGCGGTACACGGTCTTGACCACATCGGCCAGGGAATTGGATTTGCCGACCAGCCCGCTGTCTTGTAAGGCTTGTTGCAGACGTTCGACATAAGCCAGATTGGCCGGTTGTTTGAACGCCGCGATGTCGGCCAGGGTTTGCTCAGCAGCCACCATCAATGGCTCCAATTCGGCCACACCGGCGTCATCCGCGGCAAACAACTGGTCTTCGGCCCAAAACAGCCATGCCGTCAAAGCCGCTGTGAAATCGGGGTTTCGTTGCAGCAGCTGGGTCATTTCTTGCTCGGCCGCTGACCCATCAGCCAGTTGGCTCATGAACTGCTGTTGGTGACTTTGGCGGTCTGACTCCAGCACCAAATAGGCATCATAGGTGCCAGCAAAGTGTTCATTCAACACCCGATCAGCGACCCGAATGGGATGCTCGGCCTTGAACCAACGCACCGGGTTGTCATTGATCTGAATGCGCAGCACCCCCAGCACGCTGATTGCCAACAGCACCAGAAACAACAGCACCATTGCTTTGCTGTGGGTCAGGCTGAATTGGCCCAGGCGCTTGACCCCTTTGAGCAAGCCAGAGCGGCTGTGGTGAATGTCCCGCAAAGACTGCAAAGCGGCCGGTTTGAGCACCGCCAAGTAAGCCGGCACAAAAACAAGGGTTAACACAAATGCCAGCAAAATGCCCATCCCAACAAAAGCACCAAAAATTTGTACCGGAGGGATGGGGGTCAACAACAAAGAAAAGAACCCAACTGAAGAGGTCAGACTGGTGAACAGCATGGGCTTGAACAGGTTGTTCAACACCTGCCCGATCACCGTTTCCCGGTCCTCGTCCGCCTCATAGTTCTCAACAAATTCGGACAAAATGTGGATTGAATCGACCACCGCAATGGGCATCAAAAAGATGGCGATCATGGAGCTCATGATGTGCACGGTGTAACCCATGCCAATCATGGTGCCCATGATGATGATCACTGTGGCCATGGCCACCACCATTGGCGCGGCAATGAATTTCAAATTACGGAAAAAAACCCACATCAAGACAAAAATCATCAGCCCAGCCAGCGGCGCTGAAATGCCCATTTGGATGAACATTTGGTAACCAAAAGTGTCTTCGGCCACTGGTAAGCCGGTGATGTGGTACTCGTCAGTGGATCCAACACCAGCAATGATGGTTTGGATCTCAGTGGCGATGCGATGGGATTCGTTTTTATCGGCAATCGGCACATAGATGCTGGCCGCTTTGAGGTCTTCTGATACCATGGTGTTTTGCAACAACGGCAAGCGCGCCACCTGCTCGGCTATGGCCACTGCCGCCGGTTGGTCCACCGGTGCTTGTTTCATCAACCACTCAAAACGTATGGTACCAGGCCCTTGTTGAGTTATGTTGTCAACATGAGACAAGGCCATCAAGTCATGGGCAATGACCCCTTCGATGGCCTCAATTTGATTGGCCACAGTCAATAAGGCTTGCAATGACTGGGGATTGAAAATGCCCTGCTCTGAGCGGTTAACAGCCCCCACCACGATCAAATCAGAGAGGTTGAAGCGCGCTTTGACTTGGTTGTGAAACACCCGTTGGGCTTGATTTTCCGGCAGCATGTTCTCGGGGTCGGTGTCCACCTGTATCAATGGCATCATGGCCGCGGTTAACACCGTCAACAACACCAGGCCTATGAAGATTTTTTTCGGGTGGTGCAGCACCAAATGGGTCAGTCGTTCTGGGTTCATTCGCTCTCAGTTCTCCGCAAAAGTTAAGCACATATTATATATTAGTTTTTTCTAATTTACAAACAGTTGTTTCCCGCCGCATTATCATGCAAAATACTGGCTGTTTAAAAGGCTGAGGGTGATTATAAATGAGACAATCCATGGAAAACATGTTGATCCATTCCGGATCGGCATCGGCTTTGTTGAAACTCATTTCCAACCAACAGCGACTGTTGATTCTGTGCCTGCTCCATGAAAAGGAAATGTCCGTTTCGGAGCTGAATGAAACCCTGTCTCAATTGAGCCAATCGGCATTATCACAACACCTGGCCCAGCTTCGCAAAGCCAAATTGGTGAAGATCAGACGCCATGCCCAAACCATCTATTATTCCTTGACCGACAGCAAAGCGGTCAGCATCATCCACCTGCTGCATGAGTTGTACTGTGCCGATGATTGCCCGGCAGAAAACACCAACCCCAACTGATTGACCCAGCACCTGGCTTTGAGATTTAATGAGCAGTCATGATGAGGCTGCGACCAGCTCAGCCAGCTAGGGAAAGAAAAAGCAAGTAGGATGAGCTTGGCCCATCATCAGTCCCAAATAAAGATCACCGCGTTGTGCTGAGCCAGTCGAAGTGAGCCTGTCGAGGTGTGGTGACATGGCAGCAACCCCAGCCATCACCAACAGGCATCGGCAAGTGTCCTATTGAGCCTAAAAGAATGAACCTGTCAGGTGCTATTACAATCCCAATCACACATCCATGCGCTTAAAGAATGCATAATTTTCAAAAAAATATGTTACCTTTGGGGGGTTGAGGCCGTTCATACCCCTAACTAGAATCTAACACATCAAGGCTTTTTCGTAGGGGACCCATGAAACATTGCATCTGGCTCATTTTGTGCTGCTTGTCAGCCACCGCCCAAGTCATCGACACCAAACAAGTGCCCCTGATCGAGGGCGATTTCAAAATCGACGGGGTGCTGGATGAACCCGAATGGCAGCAAGCCTTGATGATTCCCTTGGAGTGGGAAACCAGCCCCGCCGAAAACGCACCGGCCATGGTTAAGACTGAAGCGTACCTGATCGACACCGGCAGCACCCTGGTGGTGGGATTCCATGCGGAAGACCCAGATCCTGACAGCATCCGGGCCTTTCTGCGCGACCGCGATGCCTCCTACAGCGATGATTTTGTCGGCGTCATCCTCGACACCTACAACGACGAACGCCGGGCCTTGGAATTTTTCACCAACCCATTGGGCGTACAAATGGATTTGATCCTGACCAGCAATTCTGAAGACGATTCCTGGGACGCCATCTGGGATTCGGCTGGAAAAATCACCGAATTTGGTTACGTGGTGGAGATGGAAATCCCCTACAACGAATTACAAATGCCAGATTCCGATGGTGAAAAAACCTGGGGTCTGTATGTCCAGCGCACCCACCCACGGGATGACCGCCGCCAGTACCGCAACGTGAAAATTTCCCGCGACAACGATTGCTTCTTGTGCCAAACCGAAAAAGTGACTGGTTTTCCCAATGCCGATCGCGGCATGGATTTGGAGATTACCCCCACCCTGACCGCCCTGGCCTCACGCAGTCGCGACCCCGAAGATGCCGACTACGGCCCTTCTGACACCGATGTGGAAGCCGGCCTGGATGTCAATTGGGGCATCAATTCCAACCTCACCTTGAATGCCACCATCAACCCGGATTTCTCACAAGTGGAAGCCGATTCGGCGCAGCTGAATGTGAACCAAAACTTCGCCTTGTTTTTTCCGGAACGGCGCTCGTTTTTCCTGGAGAACTCCGATTATTTCGATTCCAACATGAACCTGGTATACACACGCAACATCGCCGACCCCGATTATGGGCTGCGCGCTGTGGGTAAATACGACGCCAATGCCTATGGTGTTTATTTTGCCAAAGACACCCTGACCAACTTGGTTCTGCCCGGCACCTTGGGCTCCGATTTCACCACCTTGGAAACCGAATCCAACAACCTGGTCGGCCGCTACCGCCGCGATTTTGGTCAATACGCCTCCACCTTCGGCGGCACCATCACCAGCCGCGAAGGCGGTGATTACCGCAACACCGTGGTTTCAGCAGATATGAACTACCGCCTGACCCCCAAAGACCTGTTCCGGGTGCAATTCGCCAACTCCGAAACCGAGTACCCCGATGAGTTGAGTGAAGAATTCGACCAACCCTTGGGCTCTTTTTCTGGACAGTACTACTTGGCCCGCTACAACCACAATGGCCGCAATTGGCGCTTCAATGCCTACCACGAAAGCAAAGACGGCGGCTTCCGCGCCGACAGTGGCTTCATTTCACAAGTCGGCACCAAAAAATCCATCATCGGTGGTGGTTATGTGTGGATCGGCGAGGAAGACAACTGGTGGAACCGCATGGACATCTACTCTGACTGGGACATCACCCACGATCAAGACGGCACCGTGTTGGAAAAGGAGTTTGAAGGCAGCTTTGGCATCAACGGTCCCCTGCAATCCTTCTATCGGGTGGGCCTTGGGGTGCGTGACCGCTTCTGGGACGACCGACTGTTCCGCGAAAATTACCGCTTCTTTGACTTTGACATCAAGCCCTTATCCGGTTTATCCCTGGGCTTTTACGTCGATTTCGGCCACAACGTCGACTTCCGCAATGACCGATTGGCTGACTCCCGGCGCTTGGGCGGCTATGTACGGGCCAACATCGGTAAACACTTCAGTGTCAATGTCGACCACAACTACCGCAACCTGTCGATCACCGACGGCAACATCTTCACCGCCAACCAAACCGACATCCGTTTGTCCTACCAGTTCAACATCCGCCAACGCCTGCGTCTGGCCATCATCAACACCGACGTCAACCGCGACTTGAGCTTGTACAACAACCCCGAAGACTTCAACAAAAACAGCGAGAACCTGGCCACCCAGTTGATCTATTCCTACAAAGTCAATCCCCGCACCCTGCTGTTCGTCGGCTACTCCGATGCCGGCACCCAATTCGATGACATCGAAAGCTTCGTTAAAACCGACCAAAGCGTGTTTATGAAGTTCAGTTATGCCTGGAAACGGTGATTGAATTCGATTAACAGCCTAATTCTCATTTAAGGCCTAAGGTCACCGAGCCTGTCGAGGTGTGTTGAATGATATGAATGACCCGTCAAACGTGATGCGGCTTCGACAGGCTCAGCCAGCTTGTGATTGATTGAGTCTGCAGGATGGGCCCCGCCCATCATCATGACCACCAGTACTTGACGATCTCTGCGTCAGGCTGAGACTCAATCTCGACTCAAAGTGTGCTTCATTCAATCCCTCGATTTTGACCGAGTATGTCGCTGTGAATGAAGACGTTTCCTTTGGTGAAGCCATCCAAATTCAAGGATCCACCGATGGCTGGGTCCAACGCCGGGTGGTATATTTCATCAGCTGCTAGTGGGCCGAGTATTTTCACCAAAGCCTTCACATCTTTTTCAGTGATCGGATACAAGCCATATTGAGGAAAAGACGGCTCTTTAAGTATGCGCTCCTCAAATTCTGCAATGTCGGGAAACTCACCATAATTTTTGCAATTATTTCCGGGCATGCTGGGATAAAAAATCAAGTATTCTTTGCTGTCTGGTGCGAACAACAAAATGGAACCTGTCACTGAATAACCTACAACCTGGGTAAATGATCCGAGGTGTTTTTGCCACACCCCCAGCTTATCTGATGACACCGGCTCTTTGTACAGTTGATAAATTTTGATACCCGACTTTTTTTTCCAAAACATCATAATGACTTCCTGTTGGCTTGATTGTGGTTATGGACTTCTGGGATGGGCTTGGCCCATCTGGGTCCTGATCCCCTTGATTTAATCATTATCGGAGTTTTTGCTTGGCTTCGTCATTCAGTTTGACGGCATAACCCATTAAACTGAGAACCTGATAAACAAATTTTAAGTCCATAATCATCCCAGTTTCCAACAGTTTTTCGGGCTCTACCCAGACATATGAGTCACATTCAGAAAGGTTTGGAGTGACTGCCTGACCTTTGTGTTTCATTTCACATCTGAAATAATGATTGCCTTCAATCTCAATCACAAGCTCATTGATTAAGACATCCAAATCTGTTTCTTCTTTGGCTTCTCTAACACAGGCTTCCTCAGGTTTTTCATTGAACTTGATTCCTCCACCAGGAAAGCACCATTGCCCAGGCCTAGAGGTCGAAGAACTTCTTTCAATCAACAGAATCTTTTCTTGGTTTTCGATTACAGCCCAAGCCGCCATATTGTTTTACCAAATGAAAATTTACAGAATATCAAGGATCTCAATCAATTGCATGTCCTGCTTGATCTCAATGCTGGGCGTGGCCCATCCAATGATTCAATAAACATGACGACCAGGCTTTGTCTCTCACACCAAATCCACCACCTCACTCACCTGCTCCACGGTGATGATTTTGATGGGCAGGCCTTGGACCCATTTGCCGGCGTTGCCTTTGGGGATGATGGCGGTTTTGAAGCCGTGGTTGGCGGCTTCTTTGAGGCGGTCTTCACCGTTGTGAACCGGGCGCACTTCGCCGGTCAGGCCGACTTCGCCGAAGACGATGGTACCAGCCGGTAAGTAGCGGTTTTTGAAGCTGGACAAGATGGCCATGATGATGGCCAGGTCGGCGGCGGTTTCGGTGATTTTCATGCCGCCCACCGCATTCAAAAACACGTCATGGTCGTGAATCGCCAGATGACACATGCGGTGCAACACCGCCAACAACATGGCCAGGCGGTTGTGTTCCAAGCCCACCGACAGGCGGCGTGGGTTACCCAGTGGGCTTTGGTCGACCAAGGCTTGAATTTCCACCAACAAGGGTCGGGTGCCTTCGCGGGTGCACATCACCACCGAACCGGCTTTGTCGGCCTGGCGTTCACTCAAGAAGATGGCCGAGGGGTTTTCCACTTCTTTGACCCCGGTTTCGGTCATCGCAAAAACACCGATTTCATTGACTGCGCCAAAGCGGTTTTTCAGGGCCCGCAGCACCCGATAGCGGCTGTTGCCATCGGATTCAAAATACAACACGGTGTCGACCATGTGTTCCAGAATTCGGGGACCGGCAATCGTACCATCCTTGGTCACGTGGCCCACCAATATCACCGTGATTTTGCTCTGTTTGGCCATGCGCACCAATTGGGCAGCGGCTTCTTTGACTTGTGACACCGAGCCGGGAATGGCGGTCAGTTGTTCACTGAACAGGGTTTGGATCGAATCGATCACCACCAGATCCGGTTTTTTCTGCAAAGTGGTGGCGATGATCGCCTCCACCGAAGTTTCGGCCATGCAATCCAGCTCATCGGCTTGCAAGCCCAAACGCGAGGCCCGCATGGCGATTTGTGACAAGGACTCCTCTCCAGTCACATACAAGGGTGTGATGACCTGGGCGATTTGGGCCGAGACCTGCAACAACAAAGTGGACTTGCCGATGCCCGGATCGCCACCCAGCAAGATCACCGAGCCCGGCACGATGCCACCACCGAGTACGCGGTCCAATTCCTTGATCGCTGAGGAGGTGCGTTGCTGTTGTTCTGTGCTGATTTGACCCAGTTTTTTGATCGAAGCATCACCGGAATAATTGGCGTAGCGGTTGACCTTGGTGCCGCTGGCTGCGGTGGGCTGAATTTTGATCTCGTCGATGCAGTTCCACGCTTTGCAGGCCACACACTGACCGGCCCATTTGGTGGTGCTGTGACCGCATTGGTTACAGACGAATTGGGTCTTGGCTTTAGCCATGGGGCAACTCCTCGCTTAAGGCTTGGGCCTGCTCAGCAGTGAATGGCCAATTCAGCTCTTCCAATTCGCTGGCCAGCACCGGCACCCGCACGTGGTAACGTTGGATCAATTCAGGGGATTCATCGATGTCGACAAATTCAAATTCGATACCGGCAGCGGTCAATAACTCTTCGGCATACTCACACAACGGACATTCCATTCTGCTGTATAATTTCAATTTTTTCATGCGCGTAGTTTATCATGGCAGTCAGTGTATTTGACCTCTTTAAAATCGGCATCGGACCGTCCAGTTCGCACACCGTAGGGCCCATGCGTGCGGCCAACATGTTCATCTCGCAAGTGCTGTCACACCAGCTGGCCGAACGCACCGATCACATCATCACTGAACTGTATGGCTCACTGAGCCACACCGGTCGTGGCCATGGCACCGACAAAGCAATCATTTTGGGCCTGTTGGGTGAAGAACCTGACCAGGTCGATCCCGATGCCATTGAAGGCCTGCTACAAGCAGTGGAAGACAGCCAAACCATCCAGGCACATGCCGATCTGACCTTGAATTTCAAAATCAAAAAACACCTGGTTTGGCACAAACGCAAAAAACTGCCCCTGCACTCCAATGGCATGCAGTTCACTGCCTGTGATGCCGAGGGCAATGAGTTACTGCGCAAGGCCTATTACTCGGTCGGTGGTGGCTTCATCCTGGCCCACACCCACATGGCCAAACAGCACATCATGGAAGACGACTCCAAGCTGCCCTACCATTTCACTTCCGGGGATGAGTTGATCGACTTGTGCACTGCACACAACATGACCATTGCCGAAATCATGTATGCCAATGAAGCCACTTGGCGCCCCCGAGATGAGGTGGATGCACAACTGGATCAGATTTGGCAAGCCATGGCCGCCTGCGTGCAACGGGGCCAAAAAACCGAGGGCGTGTTGCCCGGCGGTTTGAAACTGGCCCGCCGCGCTCCTAAAATGTTCCAGGATTTGGACAAACGTTCGGCCAAAGACCTGGCCGATCCCTTGACCATCCTGGACTGGGTCAACATGTTTGCCCTGGCCGTCAGCGAAGAAAACGCCGCCGGTGGCCGGGTGGTGACCGCCCCCACCAATGGCGCCGCCGGCATCATCCCAGCGGTGTTGCATTACTACACCAATTTCATCCCGGACAACAACCCACAAGGCATTCGTGATTTCTTGCTGACCGCAGCCGCGGTGGGCATTTTGTACAAAACCAAAGCGTCGATCTCCGGTGCCGAAGTTGGCTGTCAAGGTGAAGTGGGGGTGGCTTCCTCCATGGCCGCGGCGGGTCTGGCAGCGGCCTTGAAACTGAGCCCCGATGAAATCGAAAACGCTGCTGAAATCGCCATGGAACACAACCTCGGACTGACCTGTGATCCGATAGGTGGCTTGGTACAAATTCCATGCATTGAGCGCAATGCCATGGGCGCCATCAAATCCATCAATGCCGTGCGCATGGCCGATCGCAATGACGGCAGCCACACGGTGTCATTGGATAAAGTGATCAAGACCATGAAAGCCACTGGCGATGACATGAAAGAACACTACAAAGAGACCTCTCGCGGTGGCCTGGCCGTGAACATCATTGAGTGCTGAAGCCCCGCAACTGACACCCCAAAAAAAAGGCCATGCTGTGTTGCATGGCCTGAGAAGAGGAAGGGTGACGTTTTTCTTGGAGTTATTGGTTGATGCGATAAGTCACTTGGACCACCGCGGTGTGGGTGTTGCTGCCGGCTTCAATGGGCACTGGCGGTCTGGGTGAAACCGCACCGCTGACGGTTTCATCGTTCAACACCGATGTTTGTGACAATAAGTCAATGCCGATGACTGGCCCCAGGCTGACCCCGGTTGAATTGGCCAGGATGGTGGCTTTGGCCAAGGCGTCATCGGTGGCTTTTTCCAACGCTACGCGGTGCACGTCGGCCAGGACGGACGAGCCAAAATTGATCGAATTGATGCGGGTGGCCCCGGCATCGACCAACAGATTCAACACCGAACCGATGGCCGAAACTTCTTTGACTTTGATCTGCAAGCCATTGGTGACTTCATACCCTTCGAACACGTAAGTGCTGTCGTTCCAACGGTATTTGGGTCTGAAATTGAACATGCTGGTGGAGATGTCGTCGCCATCAATGCCCACCCCACTCAATTCCATGAGGATGTTGCTGACTGCTGCGTTGTTGGTGGTCAAAGCAACATCGGCATCCATGCTGAGGGTGGTCACTGAAGCGTTGATGGAGCCTTCGGTGTTGAGCATTTTGACTTGCCCCACGCCCATCACTTGAATGGTGTTGGTGGCAGTAGCATCGGAGGTTTGTGCTTGGGCCAAACCAACACAGCCCAAGGCAAACACGACCAACAATTTATAAGGTGATTTGTTCATGACTGATGACTCCATGGTATGTACGTTTGGGTATCAGTTTAGGGCATGCCACCAACAAATGATGTAACGGCTTTGTTTGAAAATGTATCAATTTGTTTCAATATGGGGCTTGGCCGGTGAATCATTAAAAATTCATTAAGCAAGCAACGGCTGCTCGGGGCCAGAGCCTGGGTGCTTCAAGCCAACGGCAAGGTGAAGCGAAAACAGGCACCTGGCAGTTGGCCGGTGGCCACCTGCAAATGACCCTGGTGTTTTTGGGTGATGGTGTGGGCAATGGACAAGCCCAAACCATAACCCGATTTTCGTTGGGCTTGAGAAACCCGAAAAAAAGGTTCAAACAAACGCTCGGTGTTCACCTCACCCAAACCCGGTCCATCGTCATTGATCTCGATCACCAAGGCCCCTGAAGCCAAGTGGGCACTGACCACACATTGTTGCTGGGCAAAACTGAGGGCATTGCGCAACACATTGGACAAAGCCCGAATGACCGACAGCTCATGACACATCAGCTCATGGTCTTCGTCGATGTCATCGGCCATGTGCAATTGCAAATCAATCCCCGGTTGGTGGTGACTGGCCACCAAATCTTCCAACAAGCCCTGAATGCCCACGGCTTTCATGGCAAAGGCCTTGATCTGATTGACTTCGGCATAGCGCAACATTTCATCGATCAGTTGTTCCAACTCTTTGACGTCATCACGCATGGCCGCCACGCTTTGCTTGACTTGCTCGGCATCTGGGTTCATCGACAACTCTTCAAAGCTGAATTTCATGCGGGCCAGGGGCGTGCGCAGTTCATGCGATACGGCGTTGACCAAGTCACGCTGGGTTTGCATCAAGCGTTTGATTTTCAAGGTCATGGCGTTGAAAGCATCGGCAATCGGGGCCAAGGTGGTGCTGGCGGGCACTTCAACCCGGGCGGTGAAGTCCCCTGAACCCAAATCCAAAGCCGCTTGTTTGAGTTGGATCAACTGTCTGGCAAAGGGTCGGATCAAGACGAACAGCACCAAGGCCAACAAGGCATAAAACACCGGCAACACCCAGCTGCGTTGGTCGATCACCTCAGGCAGGTTGGCTGGCAAGCCCAACACCCGATCGCTGTCACCCAAGCGGCGATACAAAGTCAGGTTATCGCTGGCATCGAACAAGGCCAACACCTGACCACTTTGTAAGGTGGTCAAGGTGCTTTGATCGGCAGCAAAATCGGCCAAGGACACCAACAACAGGGGTTGTTGAAATTGTGGCTGCAAGGCCATTACAGACTGGTCCCAGACGTTCGCCTCTTGGTCCGCCAACAGCTGGCCAACCAAACTGAAAATGGGTTGGTGACTTTGGATGGTCTGGTCCAGTGCATCGGCTTCATCCATGCGATTGAGGACGTATTCAATGCCCGAACTGATGATGATCAATGTGGCCACCAGCACCACATAAAACCGGGTGAACAAACGGTTAGAAAATTGGGCAGCCTGAACCGGACGCGCCATCAAACCGACCAGGCAGAAGGCACGAACAAATAGCCTTTACCCCAAATGGTTTTGATGCGTTGGGGTTCGGTGGCATCGTCGCCGAGTTTTTTGCGCAAGCGGGAAATTTTGATGTCCACGGCCCGGTCACTGCCGTCATAATCCAAGCCGCGCAAATGGTGGTAAATGTCATCCCGGGTCAGCACCGAGCCGGCGTTTTTGGCCAACAAATGCAACAAATCAAATTCATGGGTGGTCAATTTAATGATTTCCTGATTGAGGGTCACCGATTTGGTCAAGTTATTGATCGACATGGAACCAAACACCAATTCATCCTGATCTCGTTGTTTGTCGATGGCGCGCCGTTTCAGCAAGGAATTGACCCGCGCCAACAAAACCCGTGGTTCAACCGGCTTATTCACATAATCATCCGCCCCGGTTTCAAAACCCATGACCTGATCGATGTCACTGCCCGAAGCGGTCATCATCAGCACTTTGCCTGGATACTGTTGGCGAATCTGCCGCAACACCGCAATGCCATCCATGTCTGGCAACATCAAATCCAACAACACCAAATCAGGCGGCTGCCGATGGCAGGACTCAATCGCCGCGGCCCCTTGACTCACCACCTTGGTGTGGAAGCCAGCCCGCTCAAAATAGGACTGAATCAACTGCGCCAAGCGCTCATCATCTTCAACAATCAATAACTTGGGGGCATCACTCATAGGGATTGAATACTCCAGGGTAGTTGACTGCGGCGTCGTTTGTGTTTTCGATGGGGCCGCAAAGCCGCGTATTTGACGGTGGATTTGATCACAATCTGCGCGGTGCCCAAGGCCGTCAGCCAATAATCCAAATCTTTCAGAATGGTGATCCGGTGGACGAATTCTCCGGACCGACTTTGTTGCCAACAATTCAAGGGTTCATCGGCCATGCCGGCGTGCAAACAGACGTCGGTCAAACGATCACTTTGCCAAGAAACCTCAATGCGGCTGATGCAGCTGGATTCGCCCCGGGGGGCAATGCAAATGTGGGGTTTGATGGTCAAGATGATGTTGGCTGCTGGTTCGCTGGGGCCCGATTGCTCGGTCGTGACTGCTTGCCCTTGGGCCAGTCCAACCGCCATCAGCATCCACAGGCCCCACCACGCTGTTTTTTTCAATTCATCCATTGAACACCTAAAACCGATAGTACAAACCAGAAAAGAATGACCGGGTGTGGTCGGTGTCAATCAATGGGCTTTGATGAATTTCCTGATCCAACTGGGTGTAACTGAATTGATTGACGTAACTGAGCTTGTTGCTGATGCGGTAACTGAGCAAAAACCCCATGTTGATGTTGATCGCATCGGCCCCTTCATAGCGCAAGCGAAAGAGGCTGGATTGGTTGTCCAAACCATAATAATAATCGACCAATTGTGCCGATTTCCAACTCACCCCCACCCGCGGTTGAAAGGCCCATTTGCCTTTGGCCCAGGTGTGGCTGAAGCCCACATCCATTTGCGTGCCCTGATGGGTGTTCGACACATCTTGCAACACTTGCCATTGCACCTGTCCATTGGGCATGTCCCACACGGCTTCCAAACCCAAGTTAACCGCAAAGCTTCGGTCCGGTAGATTCAACAGTGAAAACACCCCAGGCGGGGCTGGGTCGGTGCCGCCTTCACCCACCACATCAACCGGTAAGACTTCCAGGGAATCCAGCGGACCGCCTTGAACGCTGCTGGTGCGCACCAAAGCCAGGTCATTGAAATATGAGTAATAAACGCGGTCGCTGCTGTAGGTGGTCAATACATTCAAGCCAAAACCGGGTTGATCGATCCAAGTGAACCCCAGTTCACCATTGTCGAAGAAAAAGCGCTCTCCATAAATGGCCAGATCCAAAGTCACATAGGTCGACACGTCATCGGCCCCGACGAATGGATTGCTTTGATCACCAAAGCCGATGCCCACGCCCAAATCCCAGATCCGGTCAACCATCTCTGGCTCTTCTGTCCCTGCCTCTTGAGCCAGTCCGGCGGTGGGCAACCCCAGGCAGAACACAGCAAGCAGCTGCAGTCTTGTGTTTCGCATTTCAGTTCTGTTGATTGGCTGAGCGCTCAGTATAACGGCAGCCTTTGGCATTTACCAATATGTAACTAAATGTTTCTGTCAGCCCCCGCTGCACAGTCATTGTCGACATCGACGGGAACACTGCCAGCCCCCAGAAATTCTGCAGAGACTGGCCATACTGCCAGCTGCCGCAATGAGTCATCGGCTTGGTGTTGTCGCCATCGACCACCCAGTATCTGGGTGATGCGCCCATCGGCCCCAAATTGAATTTTCAGGTCAAACACATTTCCCGGGTGTTGTAGATCGTCTTCAGTCAGCCCAGCCGCCTCCACCATGTCACGGAAACTGGGCGGCAAAGGCAAGCACTCATCTTGGCTGTGGGTGCTGTCACAGACCTGATAAGCGTCGCCATGTGGGTGCACCCCAACCCAATTGAGGGTGACAATGCGCCCATCGAACAAAAACCCATGGGCCCCATCACCAAATACGGATTGACCCAAAAAGCCCAGAGCCTCAATGTCATGCGCATCATCCAGGCCAGTCAACACCCAGTTTTCCTGCCAATTGACCGCAAAAAAATCATGGTCAAAGTAGGTGATCAGAATGACTTCATCCAAAGTCATGCCCGACGTGTTGTGCAGCACCCGCTTGATGTAACCATTGTCACCCAAGAAAATGTACAGCAAATAGATTTCGACACCCTGATGTTGCCAACCCCAAACAAAACCCAGGTCACCATGGATGGTGAAACTGCGCAGGTAGCGCACGGCATCGGCATCCGGTGGCTGTGCGTGATGAGTGGCTGAAGCAAGCGCCGTGCTGTGTAAATCGGGCAACAACCAATCCCACCGCGGATCCGCGTTGGGAACTTGCAAGCCTTGGCCAATGAACTTCGCTTCGTTATCAACCAATGGATAAAAGTTGCGCTCACCGTCTGCGGTGACGGCAGGCTGACAGCCGGCCAAAAGAATTAATACCAGCAAAGCAACCAGCCCCAGCCGTTGGGCTGAATTGATTTTCACTGTTTGACCAGCTGATATTCAAAGCCAGCCATGTCGGCCCGCATGGTTTTGCCATCAAATGCCAACACCGTGATATGGTAACCATCCAGATCCACCACCTCACCCTTGACGGTGTACTTGTCTGGGGCAATGCGGCGGCCACCCAGGTTCTGATAAAACAAGCCTTTTTCAAACTCCCACAAATCACCTTCTTCATCGACTTCACCACCCATGTGGGTGATCAACCAGGCCCCTTCCAAAGCTTCAGACGTCAGCTCTGCTTGAAAATCGGCCGACCACAACTGGGTGCTTAACAACAATCCAAGCAACCCACTCAAAAAAAATTTCATGTGCTTAATCCCGCAAAAAAAGTGATCATCTTAACCACGTTGATGGCATTTGTCATGCCCGAATTCATGGCCCCTTATTTGGGTGCCAAACCCAGGTCATCCAAGCGCATCAATACGGTTTCCTTTTGGGTTTGTGCCACGGTCAACCAGTCGATGCCCTGTTGCGCACCCAAGAACGCATACAAGCCATTCAAACCCACCGGGGTGCCGGCCTGCATCAATTCGGCATAAACCACATAGGGATCACGGGCCATGAATTCAGCCGCCGTGTGGATGCCGATTTGCGCCAGCATGGCTTCGGTTTTGGGCCCCAAGTTGGGCAATTGGGATGGGTTCATGACTGGCACTGGCATGACTGGCTTTGGCACAACTGGCTTTGACATGGCTCCATTTTTTCCCAGCAATTGATGTAAGTCAATGCGTCAGTGGTCGAGATTCATACACTTATCAGCCAAGTGTTACCTGGAGAATTCGCATGAAAAAGAACCACTTATGGCTGTTAACTGCCCTGGCAACCAGCACCTTCACTGGACCGGTCAACGCGGCAGATTCTTGGGGCGATGCGGTGAGCAACGGTCAAGCCAATTTGTCCTTTCGATACCGGTTTGAAATGGTTGATCAAGACAGCTTCGACCGCGATGCCAATGCCTCTACCCTGCGCACCCGCTTGAACTACCGGACCGAAAGGCACCGCGGTTGGCAGTTTTTCATCGAAGCCGACAACGTGATGGAAGTGTTTGGTGACAATTACAATGCCGGTGGCGGCAACACCCCAAACAACGGCCAATACCCAGTGGTGGCCGACCCCACTGGCACCGAAATCAACCAGGCTTGGTTCAGTTACGCCTTCACCGATGCCAATCAGCTGACGATCGGCCGTCAGCGCATCCTGTTGGACAACCAACGGTTCGTCGGCGGGGTCGGCTGGCGTCAAAATGAACAAACCTATGATGCGGTGTCATTCAAAGCCGATGTCGCTGGCAGTGACCTGTTTGTGGCCTACATTGAAAACGTCAACCGCATATTTGGCGAGGATGTGGCCGCCGGTGATCACGACCACCAAAGCGTTTTGGCCAATTGGTCCAACAGCTGGGAAGACCGGCATCACCTGACGGCTTATTATTACAACCTGGACAACGAAGACGCTGCGGGTTTTTCCACCGCAACTTTGGGTGCCGCGTTCAAGACCCACTGGCCGGTGGGCGACAACCAACTGACTTTGGGAGTAGAGTTCGCCAGCCAAGCCGATGCCCACAACAACCCCGTGAATTACGATGCCGAATACGGTCGATTGGACCTGGGACTGGCATTGGATCCAGTGACGTTCTTCATCGGTTATGAGGTTTTGAGTGGCGATGCCGACAACGCAGGAGCGGCGTTCCGCACCCCCTTGGCCACCTTGCATGCTTTCAATGGCTGGGCTGACCAGTTTTTGGCCACACCCAATGCCGGATTGGCAGACGTGTTTGTCGGTGCCAAAGGTGACATCGAAGGGTTTAAATGGCAAGTGGTTTACCATGACTTTGCCGCCGAAGATGGGCCTGGTGATTTCGGTCAGGAACTGGATTTCTCAGTGGCCAAGAAGCTCAACAAGAACTTCTCTGCCTTGCTCAAAGCCGCCCAGTATGAGGCGGGTGACATCAAAGCCGACACCAACAAATACTGGGTCATGCTCAGCGCCCAGTTCTGAACCCAAAAATAGCCGAGGCAAACACCGGTGTCCTGGCAGCCTTGTCCACCTTGTGGTCGCGGCTTTGCTGATGGAAAAACAACCTCAGCAGACTGCATTCGTGGGCTGCAATCACCTTTGGGTGCTGGCGATTGACCTACATCAAGGCACCCCAATTCCAAGCCGCATAACATGGGCTCTGCACAGCGGTTTGGACCCAAGTAACAACCGCTGTTGCATTCAACCATTTCCATCAAGAGGTCACCATGAAAGAAGCTTTCACCAAGAGCATGGCCAGAAACATTTATTACGGAGGATCCTTGTTCTTCGTCTTGTTGTTTTTGGGCCTGACGCTGGACACCCACCGCAAACTACCCAAAACCGATAACAGCCAAGCCATCACCGAACAGGTGGCCCATGGCAAGCGCTTGTGGGAAGAAAACAACTGCATTGGCTGCCACACCTTATTGGGTGAAGGGGCCTATTTTGCGCCTGAATTGGGCAATGTCTACGATCGTTTCGGACAAAGCACCGAAGCCATCAAGGCCTACATCAAAAGTCGGCCACCACAAGGCATTCCAGGACGTCGCAGCATGCCGCAGTTCAACTTCACTGAAGCAGAGTTGGACGCCATTGCTGACTTTCTCAAATACACCAATGGCATCGACACCCAAAACTGGCCACCCAACATCCAAGGTTAAAGGAGAGATCGCATGACTTATCAATCACAATCTGTCGCCAAACTTTATTTCATCGCCGCCATTGGCCTGTTCGTTGCCCAAATCCTGTTTGGCTTGATCTTGGGTCTGCAATACGTCATCGGCGATTTCATGTTCCCTGCCATCCCATTTAATGTGGCCCGCATGGTTCACACCAATCTACTGATTGTGTGGCTGTTGTTCGGCTTCATGGGGGCGGCCTACTACATGGTGCCAGAAGAATCCCAGCGTGAACTGCATTCGGTGAAACTGGCCAAAATACTGTTCTGGGTGTTCTTGACGGCCGGGGCGCTGATCGTGTTGGGTTACCTGTTGGTGCCCTATGCCCGCTTGGCTGAAATGACCGGCAATTCGATCTTACCGACCATGGGACGTGAATTTCTGGAACAACCGACCATCGGCAAAATTGGCATCGTGGTGGTCTGTTTGGGCTTTCTGTACAACATCGGTTTGACCATCCTGTCCGGTCGCAAAACGGTGATCAACATGGTCTTGCTCACCGGTTTGGTCGGCTTGGCGGTGATGTTCCTGTTTTCTTTTGTCAACCCAGAAAACTTGGTGTTGGATAAATATTATTGGTGGTGGGTCGTGCACCTGTGGGTCGAAGGGGTGTGGGAATTGATCCTCGGCTCCCTGCTGGCCTTCGTGCTGATCAAGACCACTGGTGTGGACCGTGAAGTGATCGAAAAATGGTTGTACCTGATCATTGCCATGGCCTTGATCACAGGCATCATCGGCACCGGTCACCATTATTTTTGGATCGGCACACCGCACTATTGGTTGTGGTTTGGCTCGGTGTTTTCAGCATTGGAGCCCATACCGTTCTTCATGATGACTTTGTTTGCCTTCAACATGGTCAACAAACGGCGTCGCGACCACCCCAATAAAGCAGCCACTTTGTGGGCATTGGGCACCGGTGTGATGGCGTTCCTGGGTGCAGGGGTCTGGGGTTTTCTTCATACTTTAGCCCCGGTCAACTATTACACACACGGCACCCAGATCACCGCTGCTCATGGCCACATGGCTTTTTATGGTGCTTACGTGATGGTGGTGCTGTGCATCATCTCTTATGCCATGCCCAAAATGCGAGGCCGCGTGGCCAATTCCAACCGGGCCCAAGTGGTGGAAATGTGGTCCTTCTGGTTGATGACCGTGTCCATGGTGTTCATCACCCTGTTCCTCACCGCCGCTGGCATCTTGCAGGTTTACTTACAGCGCATGAGCGAAGACCCATTGCCCTTCATGGTGGTGCAAGAAAAAATGGCCTTCTTCTATTGGATGCGTGAAGTGGCCGGGGTGGTGTTCATGATCGGATTGATCGTGTATTTGATCAGCTTTTTCATCAAAGGTGACGTGGAGCCCACGGCCCCGATCAAAACCAATGATGGTGAAGCCACAGATCATGCCCAAGCCGCACTCAGCTCTTAATCTGCTGTGAATGGGGTGTGGCCATCACGGCGGCACCCCCATGACTGAATCGAGGCCCCCCATGTCCAACATCGAACCCATTCAACAGACCCAAGCCATGTACTACCAAGCCCAAGGCGATGAAGTCGAAACTTTTTTGCATGCCCACCAACAGCAGTTGCCGCTGTTGCTGAAGGGCCCCACCGGATGCGGGAAAACCCGTTTTGTGCAACACATGGCCGAGCGCCTGGGCAAGCCGCTGTACACCGTGGCCTGCCACGATGACCTGAGTGCCGCAGACCTGATTGGCCGACATTTGATTGGTGACGGTCAAACTTACTGGCAAGACGGGCCATTGACCCGCGCCGTGCGAGAAGGGGCGATTTGCTATTTGGATGAAGTGGTCGAAGCCCGCAAAGACACCACCGTGGTGATTCACCCCTTAACCGACGACCGCCGCATATTACCCATCGACCGCACCGGTGAAATCATCCATGCACCCCCTGACTTCATGTTGGTGGTGTCCTATAACCCCGGTTACCAAAACCTGCTCAAAGGCATGAAACCCTCAACCCGACAGCGGTTCATCGCCTTGCGCTTTGATTACCCGGATGCCGCCACCGAAACCCAAGTGGTGGCCAGCGAAAGCGGCTGTGACTTGTGCCTGGCCACCAAGTTGGTGACCTTGGCCCAGCATCTGCGTGCCTTGCGCGATCATGACTTGGAAGAATCGGTCTCAACCCGCCTGCTGATTTACACCGCCCAATTGGTGCACCAAGGCATGCCACTGTTGACGGCCTGCCGCGCGGCTTTGATCGAACCTTTGACCGATGATGAGGACACCGTGGCCGCCTTGATGCGGGTGGTGGCGGCCAAATTCGATGACCCCGAATCTGCCTGAGGCATGCAGCCCATGCCGCCCAATGACAACGAGTCCAAAGCCAATGCGGCACAGGGACCCATCCATGGCAAAGCCATCATTGCGCATGGTTTGATGCTGTTGAACTTGCTGTTTCCGTTGGTGCTTTATGCGGTGCTGACGGTTTTTTGGTGGCAACACCGCCGCTCCAGTGACACCCTGCTGTTTGTGGCCGTGAATCAGGCATGGATCGCCGCCACGGTGTCATCACTGGCTTTTGTGGCAGCCAATGCCTTGATTTGGCTGTTGGCAACCTACAAAAGCACCTTTGCTTTGATCACCTTTGAAGTGTATTTCATCGTGGTGGTGCCGGTGTTTTTAATTCCGGGCTTGTTGGGCCTGGTGAAAAGCAACAGCAACAGCATGTATTTATATCCTTGGCTGGGTCGTCGCATCTTGGCCCGACAAGCGAAGCAGGATTGAAGCCATGGAAGAATGGGTTGGGCAAAAATGGCACCATTACATCACCCGCAAGAGTGGTCACCAATGCCCTGATGCGCGGGTGACATTGGCTGAGATCAGTGGCCAGCTGGTGGTGTTTTTTCGGGCCCTGGGTGGTGATGCGGGTTTGTCCATAGGCCATACCTCGGCCCGGCCGCATGACGGCCACCGCACCTGGCTGCAAAAAATCGCCGGCAGTGGCAAAAAGTCTGAATTGGCACATTTCAGTGGGGATCACTTTTATCTTCCACAACAACTGGACTGCTTTGCCCACCGCCGATTGAATGAATCGCTGTATTTCTGGTTGGCCGCCATGGGCAGTTTCAACCGCGCACCCCGGGTGGGTCAGGTATTGGCCCACAACCAGGCCTTGACCCAACAGGTGCTGCACATCTGGCCAGGTTTGTGGCCCACCTACCGCGAGCTGGTGGCAGCCACCTTGCAACAGCGCCCAACCATCCAGCAGCTGCCCGCTGCCGTGCAAGTGGCCGAACAAGCCATTCGCCAGCTGTTGCAAGCACCCACCGAGCCCGGTCCTTGGCACAATGACCCGCCATCGATGCCGCAGCCGGTACCGTTGTGGTTGCGACCGGTCGATGCCTTGCACCTGCGGCCCCACCTGCGGCCATTGAAACGCCAGTCTGCAGAGGAGGATCAACCCGCTGAGCTCAGCAGCCAAGACAATCAACAACAGAAACGACACCAAGCCAAGGCGGCCGATGAGCCAGCAGAAGGTGATGGCTTCATGTCGTTTCGCCTGGAAAGCCTGTTTTCCTGGTCTGAATTCATCAACCTCGATCGCAGTGAAGACGATGATGCCGATGAGGACGCCCTGCGGGTGGCTGAAGACTTGGATCACTTGAGCATCAACTCAGGCCCAACCCGACACAAAATCCGCTTGGATCTGGATTTACCCGCCAGTGAGTACGACGATGAACTGCTGACTGATGGCATTTTGTTGCCCGAATGGGATTACCGCAAAAACCAATACGTGCCAGATCATTGTTCGCTGCAATTGATGGCCCTGAAAGTGACCGAGTCAGCACCGTGGCCTGCGGCTTTGAAACAACAGGCCAGCCGTTTGCGCCGACAATTTGAAACCCTGAAACCGGTGGCTGTTTGGCACCACCGCCAACCTGAAGGGGAAGAAATTGACCTCAATGCCTATCTGGCTCATCAAGCCGACCGCCAACGGCGGCATTTGTCAGCCGAACCTCTATTGTATCGACAGCGGGTCAAAAACAACCGGGATCTGTCTACCTTGATCCTCACCGACATGTCGTTGTCCACCGACGCCCACGTCAATGATGAGAAGAAAGTGATTGATGTGATCAAAGAAGCGGTGTACTTGTTGGCCACCAGTCTGGATGCCGCCCAAGAACGCTTTGCCATTGCTGCCTTCACCTCGAAAAAACGCAGCCACGTGCGGTACTATCCCATGAAGGATTTCAACGAATCCTTTGACCAAGCCTGTCAAGACCAAATCCAATCCCTCAAACCGGCTTATTACACCCGCATGGGTGCGGCCATACGCCAGGCATCTGCCCAGTTACAAAGCCAAGCCACGCAGCAAAAATTGTTGTTGCTGCTGACCGATGGTAAACCCAATGACCTGGACCTGTACGAAAGTCGCTACGGCCTGGAGGACACCCGCCAAGCCATTCGAGAAGCCAGACAAAAGGGCCTGACACCCTTTTGTGTGTCGATTGATTACCAGGCGTCCGATTACCTGCCCTACTTGTTTGGCCACCAAGGCTACATCCATTTGAACAACGCTTTGGACTTGCCGAAAAAACTGCCGAAGCTGTTTTTTCAGTTGGTGCAATGACGACTGAGAAAAACGACTGAGGAGCAGGTCATTCAGTGGGTGATGACTCGGCCTCGATGGCCGCTATTTGCACCAAAATGTCTTTGGCATTGTCACACGCTTCGGTATCCGGGTCTATGTCACAAGCTTTATGCAAAAACTGTTTGGCTTGGGTGAAGTCTTTTTCAATACCACGCCCCCTGGCCAGGTGGTGACCCAGCATCGTGCAGCCCCACACCTCATCCTGCCGACATGTTTTTTGGTATGTTCTCACAGCACAGCCATTGGACTCATCGGCATCAATCATCGAAATGCCAGCAGCCCGGTTGGTACATGCCAGCACTGAACCACCAGCACAAGCGTGCTGAAAGAGGGATTCACTGAATGCATCTTGGCCGGGATCTTCAAGTTTTTGCACTTCGATTCCCAAATTAAAGCAACGTGCTGCATCACCTTGGCGACAGGCAGTCAAACAATCGAACATGGCTGTGTCACATTGACCCTCGGTATATAAATTGTGCAATCCATCAGGGGTCAGCAGATCTGCTGGGCAAGTATCCATGTTTTGCACTAACCAATGCCGGTTATCAAGGTACAGCTGTTGCCAATTGTATTTACCGATACCCGGCGAACCACCCAAGTTGGCTTCAGCATGATGGCGACTGCTTTGGAACAGGTGCCAAAATGCCCACATCAGCAAGACGACCAAGATCGGTAACAGGATCAACATCACCATCAGCTTTGACGGCTTGGTTCGGTTGTTGGGTCTTTGGGGGTCGGGTTGTTGCATGGGGGCATTATACCCATGAGTCACACCATCGGTTCATTTTTGTCTGCAACTTGTGGCCAGCACCAAACCTTGACCTGGGTCATCAAATGCCTGTTTTTTCGGTGCTTGAAATACCGACTTGATGCAGGTCAATGACAACACTTTGTGCGGATTTTAAAGTATCCACATCCTTTGTAAAAAGAGCATAAAGTATGAAATCAATGGTCTGTATGGGTGCCATGCTGGCACTGTCTGCGAGCGCGCTGGCGCAAAATATTCCGACTCCTGACGAGCCAACCGCACTGGATGATCTGGTGGTGGTGGCTTACAAACAAGCCCGACCGGTGCAAGAGGTGGTGGGCGATGTCATTGTGATTGATGCCGAACAATTGTCCGAGACCATCAGTCAAGACATCCAGGACGCCATCCAATACCAAGCCAATGTCCACATCGAAGACGGCGGCACCCGCTTTGGCACCACCGGCCTCAACATCCGGGGCATCGGTGGCAATCGGGTGGTGGTGGAAATTGACGGCGTGCCCAATGCCAAAGCCTTTGACTTGGGCTCTTACTCATTTGCCAGCGCCAGCTTTCCTGAAATTGACTTGATTCAAAACATCGAGATCCTCAAAGGCCCGGCTTCCACGCTGTATGGCAGCGATGCCTTGGGTGGGATTGTGGCGATCAACACCTGGGACCCTGATGTGCTGTTGGCGCGGCACGATGATGACCAATGGACCCGGTTGCGCCTGGGCTTTGATGGTCGCCGACATGGTCGTTTCGCCACCCTCAGTGCCGCTTGGGACTTCGAACAACAGGGCCTTTTGTTGTCAGCCACCCAGCGCGATGGCAAAGGGGTGGTCAATGAGAATTCCAATCTGGGCAAAGACACCGCCGATTGGGATGCCCAATCGCTGTTTGCCAAGTGGCAAGTCGACACCAGCGGTGGCAACACATTGACCTTGGGCCTGCGCGCGGCGCAACGCGACCAATTCACCCAAATCAATTCGTTCATCGGTCAAGGCCGCTTTGTGCGCACCACCCAATTGAGTGGTCTGGATGACTCCCAAGACCAGCAATTCCATGTCACCCATGAATTCAACATCCATGGTGCTTGGGCCGATGCCGGCAGCGCCTTGGTTTACCACGCCAACACCGAGTTTGAACAAAACACCACTGAAAACCGCTTTTCCCGCAGCGGCACACCCTTGCTGCAAAACCGGCAGTTTAATTTTGACAGCAAAAGGCTGGGGCTGGAGTTGAATTTCACCAAAGCCTTCAGCACCGAGTACAGTGAGCATCAGTTGATCTATGGCCTGGAATGGGTGGAGACCGAGGTGGTTGAATCACGCAACGCCACCGAAACCAACCTCAACAGCAACACCACCACGAATATGGTGCTGGGTGAAAATTTTCCCTTGCGCGACTTTCCGGTCACCGATGTCAGCGAATTGGGCCTGTTCATTCATGATGAAATCCGCATCGGTGATTCGGCCTGGACCTGGGTGCCGGCAATGCGTTTTGACCATTACCGCCTGTCACCCAAGCGCGATGCCTTGTTTGACAATGGCTCCGCTGCGGCTGCCATCGTGTCCATTTCGGAGTCAGATTTTTCACCCAAATTGGGCCTGATGTATGACCTCAACGAACAAATCAATGTGTATGCCCAATACGTTCGCGGCTTCCGCGCCCCACCCTATGACGATGTCAACATCGGTTTTAACCTGGCCTTGTTCAATTACCGGGCCATCCCCAACCCCGATTTGCGCTCTGAAACCTCCCATGGTTTTGAATTGGGTTTTCGCTTCGACGGAGATGTACATCAACTACACGTCAATGTGTTTCACAATGATTATCAGGACTTGATCGTCAGCCGTGACCTGGTGGGCATGGATCCGGACACCGGCGCCCTGGTATTTCAATCCAGAAATGTCGAAGACGCGACCATTTATGGGGCCGAATTGGACTACCAATGGCAGTTTTCTGAACAATGGTCAACTGGCTGGCAACTGGCTTGGACCCGCGGCGAGAATGACCGCACCAAGCAACCACTGAATCACATTTCACCTCCCAAAGCCACGGGCCACTTGCGATGGCGCTCGGCCGATGACCGCTGGGATGCCACCTTGTACGGGACATTCAGCCAAGCCCAGGACCGGGTCGATGATCCGGATCAAGAACTGTTTCGCACACCGGGTTATGCCACCTTCGATTGGGTCACTGGGTATCAAATCAATGCGAAGCACCAAATCCGAGTCGGCATCCACAACCTGACCAACAAAAAATACTGGTTGTGGCAACAGGTGCGAAATTTCGATGCCTCAGACCCCATCATCGAAGCCATGACCCAGGCGTCAAGGCATGTCAAGGTCGCCTATACCGCACAATGGTGAAGCCTGGAAATTGTCCATGAAACCCGAATTGACTTACATCAATTACAAGCACCACCAGGCGCAGTAAATTAACCCAGAGAGTTCGCCAACCACCGGTTCGCTGTGCGCAGCAGCCACTGAATTTGGCTTCCTAACCAGCAAAGTATGAGGAGAAAAACATGAAAACCATGAAACGCACGCTGCTGATTGCCGGCTTGCTCACAGGCATCAGCGCCTGTGCCGCCGATGCCCCCAGTGGCAACGATGCCTTGGCTGAACACAAAGCCGAAATGAAAGCAGGCAGCACCGATTTGGCCAGTCAAATCCAGGCCGGTGAAAAACTGTATCAAACCTATTGCACAGCCTGTCACCAAGTCAATGGTCAAGGCCTGGCTGGTGCGTTTCCCCCATTGGCCGCCTCGGACTTCATGTTGGCCGACAAGAATCGGGCCATCAAAACCGTGATTGGTGGCTTGTCCGGTGAGATCGTGGTGAATGGCAAAAAATACAACGCCGTGATGCCGAACTTGAGTTATCTGGATGATGAACAAGTGGCCAATGTGGTGACCTATGTGATGCACAGTTGGGGCAACGAAGGCTACCAGGTATCGGCGGCCGAAGTGGCGGCATTGCGCAATGAAGCGGCGGCGGTGCCCAGCGGTGCGGCGGCAGACCATCCCATGAGCTCATCAGCGGAAGCCAGCTACAAAGGCACCAAGTCAGCCATTGACCCAGCAATGACGGTCCAAATGATCGATTCTGAAGGGCCAGAAATGACCAAAGATCAGTTTGCCTTTGCCACCAAAGTTTATTTCGAACGCTGTGCTGGCTGTCATGGGGTGTTGCGCAAAGGCGCCACCGGCAAACCGCTGACCACCGACATCACCCGTGAGAAAGGCACCGATTACCTGAAAACCTTGATCACCTACGGCTCACCAGCCGGCATGCCCAACTGGGGCACCTCAGGCGACTTCACCGAAGCCGAGATCGACACTTTGGCCCGTTTTTTGCAACACGAGCCGCCCACCCCACCCCAATGGGGCATGAAAGAGATGAAAGAAACTTGGCAGGTGTTGGTGGACCCCAAAGACCGTCCCAAGACACCACAACACAAACGCAATCATGAAAACTTCTTCTCAGTCACATTGCGTGACTCCGGTGAAGTGGCGATCATTGATGGTGACACCAAAGAAATCGTCAGCATCCTGAAAACCGGTTATGCCGTACACATTTCCAGAACATCGGCATCCAGCCGCTACATCTACACCATCGGTCGTGACGCCAAAGTGGACATGATTGATCTGTACATGAACCCACCCCAAATCGTGGCCACCATCAAAGTGGGCCTGGAAGCGCGGTCGGTGGAAACCTCCAAGTACAAAGGGTATGAGGACCAATATGCCATTGCCGGCTCGTATTGGCCACCCCAATACACCATCATGGATGGTGACACCCTGGAACCCAAACGCATCGTCTCCACCCGTGGCATGACCGTCGACACCCAAGAGTACCACCCCGAACCTCGGGTGGCAGCGATTGTGGCATCACACCAACACCCTGAATTCATCGTCAACATCAAAGAAACCGGGAAAATTCTGCTGGTCAATTATTCGGACATTGACAACTTGACCGTGACCACCATCAATGCGGCGCGTTTCTTGCATGATGGCGGCTGGGACCGCAGCAAGCGTTACTTCCTCACCGCGGCCAACCAATCGGACAAAATTGCGGTGATCGACTCCAAAGACCGCAAACTGGTGTCGCTGACCGATGTGGATAAGATCCCCCATCCCGGACGTGGGGCCAATGTGGATGACCCTGAGCATGGTCCAGTGTGGATCACCAGTGCCCTGGGTAACGACAAGATCACCTTCTTGAGCACCGATGCCAAAAGCAAAAATGCCTGGCAAGTGGTGCGCACCCTGCACGGCCAAGGCGGTGGTTCATTGTTCGTCAAATCCCACCCCAAATCCAACAACCTGTGGGTCGACACCCCGTTGAATCCAGACCCCGCCATTTCACAAAGCGTGGCGGTCTACAATGTCAAAGACCTGGATGCCGGGTTTGAAGTGCTGCCGATCGCCGAATGGGCTGACCTGGGCGAAGGGGCCAAACGCGTGGTGCAACCCGAGTACAACATGCAGGGCGACGAAGTGTGGTTCTCCGTGTGGAATGGCAAGGATCAGCAATCAGCCATCGTGGTGGTTGACGACAAAACCCGCAAACTGAAGCACGTCATCAAAGACGACCGATTGATCACCCCCACCGGTAAATTCAACGTGCACAACACCGTCGAAGATGTCTATTGATTGAGGGAACCTGAGGTGGCCAAGGATGGCCAGAAAAATTAACCATGGATGATGCACAGAACCCCATCGATGACATCGAAAGCGCAAGCGCTGACTTCCTCCGAGGGCGGCGCTTTTTTTAATGGGATCACAATTCTTCGGATTCCAACAAGTTGCGCAGTTCAGCGACGTTTTTCAGGATGATCTTTTTCTCATGCACCTCAATCAGCGATTTGTTTTCCAATGATTTCAGGGCCCTGGAAAAAGTTTCCGGCTTGATCGACAATCGCGAAGCGATGTCCCGCTTGGGCACCTTCAGTTTCAGCTGATAGGCCTCTTCGGTGACTGCGGTTACTTGCGACAGGAAGTAATCGATCACCCGAAAGGAGGCATTGTGCAAGGTTTGGTGATCCAACTCTTTGACCATCCAGTGCAACTTATGCGATAAATGGGCCAACATGTTGATGCACAAATCGGCCGAACCGCGCAACAATTGCAAGAACGGTTGAGCCTGGACGCTGACCACCACCGACGGTTTGATGGCGGTGGCGGTGACCGGATATTTCGGCGCCCCAGCAAACAACACCCCTTCGGCAAAGGTGCGCCCTGGCAACACCACTTCAATGATTTTTTCATCCCCCTTGATGGTGTTGCGCCCCAATTTCACTGCGCCATCATAGACAAAATAAAAATGGGTCAAATCCATCCCCTGCTGAAACAGCATTTGATCGGGATCTTTCTTCAACAAGGAAGCATGGCGCAACACCTGACTGAATTGGTCTTCATTCATACCAGAAAACAAGGCATTGTCTTGCAGTGCCGCACAAACGGCTTGATTCAACTCGGGATGTAGCATCGGTCCATACAATTTTTTGGCCATTGTACATCGCTTTTGACCGGTGATGAAACCCCATCCGAGTGGCGCCAAATTCAACTGACGGTGTCCACGTCCAACCGCACCAACAAATTGCCGGCTTCGTACACTTCCACTTGGGAATACAATGCCTCATCCGGACAATACACTTTGTCGTATCTGACATCGGCCCAAGACATGACTTGCGGCCAGATTCCAGGTTTTTGCACCAAATGCAAATCCAAGATCAAAATGGCCGGGTTGACACCCTGTGGTTCTCGATAAATCAAGACCGCTTCCACCCCGGGATTGGGCACCAAAACCGCACCGATGAGGTGAAAGGTATCGGGCTTGGGTGGCATCAAATTGTTCCAGGCATACCAGTTTTTGTTTTTCATGAAATTTCTCCTATTTCAATGGTGTGTCTCACCCAGTGAACTGAAGCCAGCCATCCTCCCACTTTTGATGTTTTTTTATCCCAGGTGAGAGATGGTCACGACCCAACACACCCCTTAATGACTTATTAACCGGAGAATACTCATGTCAAAATATTTTGGTTTAATTGATCCCGCTGGACAAATCTTGGCTCAAAAAGGCCGATTCAAAGTGATCACCACCTTCCTACCCAAGTACTTCATCATTGAATTCAACCGGGACATGCGCAACGCCGTGGTGTTGGCCACCGCCCGTTTCTTCAAAGAAAAATACCGATTTGATCATGAATGCTCGCCCGTGGTGGTCTCCAACGCGCCCGACGGCAACCCCAACACCCTCGGCTTCTCCGTCTGCAACAACAACATCGGAGATCTGGGCTTCAGCTTCAACATCTACCACCCCAAGAAAACCAGCGAAGACTGATTTAAATCCAGGCCCAGTCAATGGGCTGGGCATGATTTTTCTGTTTGATTGAATTAATTAATGGAAAAGCTTTTCTGTTGCTAACTTATTAGATGAAATTAATACAAATGATGCCCAATAAAAAGGATGCCTGAATTGATTACCATTCAAACCACTGGCAAAACTTCGTTTGGCTTCAGACAGTGCAAAAGAAACATTACCATCATGCGCCATTAATTGTTGATAAAATTCATTCATGAAGCGTGGTGTTGCTTTGTCTGATATAGACCAAATTGTACCGATGACAGCTTGTGTACCTTTTGATATTGCTCCCATTGCCAGTCCAAACAATCCTTCACCTTTGATTTTCAAACCATTGATTGTTTCACATCCGCTGATCACCATTAAATTCACTTTGAATGGAACGCTTAGAAATTCTGACAAAGTCATTAGCCCTTGAGCTGTATGATTTTCTTGGTCATTCACAGCTGTGGCCAGACCAGAAATTCCCAAATCCTCTGAAAAAATTATCCCATGAGTTGCTATGTGCAATATATCAACATAGCGCATTTCATCAGAAAGCAATGACTGGTTGGTTGCATCGATTCCTGAAGAAATGAATGTGTTTTCTTTTCCAAAAATTGATTCGATGATATCTGCTTCAAACGATGTAAATGGCAAACTTTTAAAACCAGTGAAAATGTAATCACCTAATTTTTCAGAATTACCTTTGTTAATTTCTCTCACTTCTTTAAATGTTGGATCCGCAAAAACCGCTACTTTATTAATGTTTCCATAGTCATACAAAGAAGTCTGGGGAGCAAAATAATCACTTACAGAATGAGTTCTAACAATTTCGAATAATGAAATAAAAGGTACATAATCTCCTCTATGATCACTCAAGTTTAAAGCAGCAAAAGGCAATGCATGTAAATCACCATCAGTCACAACAATAATTTTGTTAATGCTGTTTTGAAACATTAAATCGAGGGGTAAAAGACTCGCCATTCGTCTAAAAACCCCATTCAAATTCAATAGCTTTGGTGTTTTCACCTGGTCTAACAAATCCATCAAGTCCTTCCTAAATTCAGTGTATTTAGAGTGGTCTCGGATTGATGAGGAGTTATGCATAATAACTATAGACAGCAACAAATCTTTTTGCATGTGAAATCTAACAATCAACTCATCGCTTGACATGTAACTTTGTACTTCAGAAATAGATTTCGATTTAATTCGTTCAATTCTATTTTTGGATTGACCAGAATTAACTGCTTCGAGATAAGCTTGTCTGCTTGCATCAACTTTTAAATAATCGATATTTTGTCCTAATCCATTTTCATTGATTAAATACTTGTTCAATAATCGCATGTACGAATCCCACTTATCTTTGACTTCTACCTCCACTCCTTTTGAATCATCGCTTTTAAATAAGCTGATATTTCTACTACTTCTCGAATGAACTGCTTGATAATTTTCAAGAACATTAAAAATTTCATCTGCAATCAAAGTAGATTGGCCGTCAAATTTTTTATTCAATTCTTTAACATATTCTTCCACAAAGTAGTTACTTTGATTTTGCCAGTAAAGAATTTCAGTGTTTTCTGTCAATTGAACTCTGATGTTTTGAAGAATTGACTGAACCTCACTGAATGTCTCTTTCAAGCCATCTAAGTCACTTTTAATTGTCAATAATTTGAAATTTAATTTATACCGATCTAGAAGTAAATTGATTGGCAATTCAGATTGAGCAAAACCATTGTTTAATTTCGCAAGAATTAGTGAAAACTCTTGAGTGTTATCTTCTTCATAAGCAATCCATGCTTTCAAACTCAACAATGAGTATTTGTTACCAATGAGTGTTTTTTCAGTGATTAAGTCATCTGCATTTTTAAGGAATTCTTTGCTTTTCTCAATCTGGCCACTGGTCAAATAATCTCTTCCAAGCTCAATTAATGTAACTACCACATCATCTTCTGATATTTTTTCAAAAACTTGTAAACTTTGATGATGTAAAGACAATGCCTTCTTAATATTACCCTGGTTTCTTTCAACATTTCCCAACCCCCTCAATGCAACCGCCATTCCCATTTTTATGTTATGCTCTTGGTAAGTCAAAAGTGCTTTCTGATAATATTGTTTGGCCTGCTGGTTATCACCCAACTGGAGATACACTTTTCCCATGTTGTTGTAAATTGCTGCACTTCTTATGAATTCTTTTGAATCGAGCAACTTCACTAATGCTTTTCTGTATATCTTTAACGACTGTCCAGGTTTTCCAGTTTTTCCGTAGATAAACGCCAAATTATTGTGAAGGCTTTGAAGTCCTACCTCTGTCTCAGAATCAGATAAGACATCTATCGCCAACTTCAAATTTACTTCCGCCATTAAAAAGTCATTTTGAAAAGTGTAATCAGCAGCTAAAATGCTGAGACTGTGGGCAAGCAGGACGGGATCGCCAATTTCATGAGCCAATGCTTGCGCTTGCTCAATTTTCTCCCTAGCTTTTGAGTTTGAATTTCCCTGAAACTTTCCATTCAAAGAAAGCACCAAACCATAATTCATCTTGGCTTCAGCAAGCCTGAGTTGCCAGAGTGCTTCATCTGAAACTGGTATTATTTGATTGAGCAGGTAAAGATAATTTTCAGCATTTTGATAGTCTCTGGTTTTTAAATATACTAGTGCCTGCAGATTTACTCCGTTGTAATGATGAAGAAATTTATTAATCTGAGCACTTAATTGATTCGCAATCTTTAAAACACATTTATATTTTTCCATTTTAAAGCAAACCCATGCATGTACATTCATCAAGGACAACTGTTGCTCTTCTGAAAATTGCAATTGAGAAAGCTGCTCTTTGATATGAGAATTGGTAATGCCTTTATTGCCGTTCAGGGTTTCGTGGTACCAAAGCTGAGAAATGGTTTGTTGCAACTGAAAGTAAGAAATTTCATGAAGATTGTCTGAATAAAAATGCAATTCCTTCAACTCGAATTGACGTTTGATATTGTATTTTGGCTTGATCCAGATCGTGTAAACACTCATATCCTGATCACCCCTTAGTACGAGGTATTCTTCACCACCTCTTTCTTGCGGGCCATTCTGTACCTGATCAATTACACCATTCTTTTCTACTTTGATGTCATAGTCCAAGGCGTTATTCGATAGTTTTACCAACAAAATTTTGTGCTTTTCGACTTCAAAATCTTTGTAGTGTTGCCAAATTACTTGGCTGTTTACAGCACACGAAAAAAATAACATCGCAGTAAATGCTGAAAAATAGCCCATTTAACTAATCTACCGGGTTATCTATCCACTCCCAAGTGGTTCTGGCTCTTCTGGCTTGGACTATTTTGGCTAATTCTAACAACTCAGAATCTGATTCTGGGTTACTTATTCGATCCCCCTTCTCAATTGCCTCATTAATCAGAATGATGTTATCAACGGCTTTCTGATCGGTTTTTTTCCAAAACAATTCATCCACAAAAATCATGATCTGATTACCCTCTTTATCCAATTGTGGGACGCCATCGACGATGTGTTCTTCAATAGTTATATTCCAATCTGTTAGCTTCCATGCATTAAAGAAAAACTTTTCAGGTGATGCTTCCAATCTATCCTCACTTGAGTTGTATCTAAACTTAACCTTTTCTACCTTCTCTTTGATGTATTCTGACCATGCATCATTAACATACATCTTGATATACTTATTTCCATTATCGTCAACCTGAAGGACATTCTGCGCTCCATAAGTACCATCAGGCTTAGGGTGATAAGAAATCAATTCACCTTCATTGCAAGTGTAACTAACACATACTCCGTACTCTGATTCAAACTTCTCTATCGTCATGATTCCTCCTGTAATAATTAATCTTTATAGTTTTCATAAAATGTAATCACATCCATCATTGTGAATCGCTTATATTTCAATAATAGTTCTTTAAATGGATTATGAGAATTTAGTAAATCTAATTTGATTTTATTTGAACTACTCAAATCGCCCACCTGATCTTTTTTAATCCTTCTCATTGTGTTCAATTGAGCTTCTAAAGGTATGATCAAATTTTGATTTTGCGTTTTAGCTTTTAGCACTGATATTGGCGCAAATTTAATTCCTTGGTATATAACTTCAGCAACGACAATACTGCCCAATTTTCCTAATTTATGGCCTTTATTGTGTTCTTTTGCCTCTAATAATATATACAGCCACAAAGGCAAATCTTTGACACATGGAATGGCCTTTTCAAATGGATTAGATTTAGGTGCTAAGTAATATTTATCATTCAAGCTTTTCAAACTTTTAAACGGTTCAATGTTTTCTTTAATGTGTTGAATCAAACTCCAGCCACTTGGTAACTGAGCTATTTCTGCTGCCATTAAATTCAGTTCAATGATCGATTTAACTTGCGAACTGCCATCATCAAATATACCTCTTAATGACTTCATGACATCCACAATTTCTAAGTCAATCTTAAAAGCAGGTTGATCCTTGGCATTTATTCCAAAAAAAAAGTTCCAGTCGATTTCATGTTTTTTTGTAATGTGATTACCATGGTCATTTGATTGAGTTAATAGATCTACTAAGTTAAATGTATTTGTCTTATTTAACTTATATTCACCTCTGATTAAGCTGTGCCCGAAACGAAAAACGGCATGAGAAAATTCTTTAGGAATAAAAGTATCATCAAGAGAATTTAATATATAAGGTCCAGTTTTGAATTCGTGGTGATTGGTACCAAATGAATAAAGTTGGAAAATTTCATCATCCAATACTTCATACAAAAAGTCATCTAGTACCACTTGTTGAAATATTTTGATGACGATGGATTTAGTTAATTCAAAAATCGTTTCCTCTTCAACTCGTCTATATGGTGGGAAAATACTGAAATATTTTTTAAAAATTGTGTTATGCAGCTTCTGCCAAAACAGATGAAATTGAGAGATAATAATGTTTTCTGCATTTCTGATTTCTGGAATAATTACCCGACCATTTTTTCTAAACAAGTCGAACCTATCATTCTGAGCTACACACTCTGGACCCAAAATAAATAAGCCACCGGCAAAAATTTTCTCACCTTGAGCGGTTGAGTCCATTCCATCATCACCATATACACTGTTTAACATCAAGAGCGGACTTATATTTTCTCTAGAATGACTGGAAGAAGTAGTATTTGGGACAATGTCATGAGATATAAATTGTCCTAGATAAGTGAACCCAGGGAGTATACTTGAGGCAGCTGCAGGTTCATTAGACATGGCCTCTGTGATGAGTCTAATTTGGCTCACACTTAACCCGTTGTATTGATACTTGAACTCAGGAAACATTGATCTCAAATCCATAAATACCTCTGCTAATTATTCTCTATTCACTTCTTATTTCTAATTCATAAATAATCTGCCTTGTATTTGTGTTGCCAGTAACCGAAACCTCCCACAGGCCTGTCTCTACTTGATTCGAAGATAATTTAACTATGATGTCTAATCTTTCGTTGGGCCTGAGATTAAAAAATTGAAAACTTTTGTTTTTTTCTGGGTTATTGACTGTCATCTGGTAGATATCATCAGTCAAAACTCCAAATCTTAAGATCAGATCTTGATCAGGATTAATTTGATATGACATGATGTTTTCGGCTCCCCTCATGTTGTCGAGATCAATGAAAGTAAGGGAATCATTCACAAAGTACTTACCAAATATTAACTGCGACATGAAAATTGCTGCCAACACATAAGCAATGCCATTCAAAAACTTCGACATAATGTTGACTTGGGGCTCAACATTGAATTCATGATTTTCAGAAGTTCCCACCCCTACCTGCATCAACAAGTCCAGCTCGAGATCTGCCAAAGCCTCCGGGTGGTCGGCGAGCCACAGTTCGAGTTGGGTTTCGTCGTCGGGGGACAGTTTGTTTTGGAGGTAGTGGCGCAGCATGGTCTTGTCTGGTTGGAATTCGCTCATACAGCCAGGACCTCTCGTTGTGGGTGGCACCAGGCAATCAAGGCGTGGATCCATTTGGAGACCAGTTTGGGGCCTTTGTTGCTGGTTTTCACCGTGCTGAATGGTTTGGATTGCTGGGGGCGCTTGCCCACGTCGTCATGATCTTGGTGTTTTTGCATCAGTTCCTTGAGCCGTTGTTTGGCCCGGTACAGCACGCGATCGAAATGGGCGCTGGACAGGTCCAGGGTTTCGCAGATGTCGGGTTTGTCGCGGTCTTCGAAGTAGAATTGGGTGAGGATCTGGCGGTCCCGTTCGGTGGGTAGTTCAGTCATGACTTGTTTGACCAGCTTGATGCCCTCATCCCATTCGAGGCTGGACAGCACATCGCTGCGGGCATCGGCAAACACTTCAAGGCTGTCCTGATCCACGGCAGAGGCGTATTTTTTGTCTTTGCGCAGGTATTCGTAGCCGATGTTGATGGCGGTGGTGCGCAGGAAAGCGCGGATGGTGTCGGGGTTGCTGACTTGCCCTTGTTGCAGCTTGGTGATCACCACCAGAAAAGAATCCTGGACGATGTCTTCATGGCCGGAAACCCGGGCAAACTTTTTCCGCACGATGAACAACAACCAGCGGTAATGTAAATTGACAAATTGGCTGCTGGATTGTTGATCTCCAGCCATGATTCCACGGGCCAACTCGCCGGCTTTTTTGGATAAATTTTCTGCTTCAGTGTTTTGATCGGTCAAGGCACACCCCTTTCTCGGCTTTTATTATTGTCAAAACATTCATACTTTTCGATCACATATATTTGTCATTTAAGGTGAATATTTTTATACATAATATATCATGATCAAGCATTTGTCTGCTTGAAACGTGACATGGCTAAGTCAGAGAAGTGTCACCAGTCTCGCTGATCTCTCAGCAAAACAACAAAAAAATGAATGGCGCCGGGTCAGGTGATTTGCTTGAAGAAATCTGGCACCAATTCGCTGGCCGGTCCTTGCCTGGACTCTTTGAATTGGGAATGTTGGTCGCTGGGTTCGAGGTTGAGTTCCACCGTATGGGCACCGGCCTGATTGGCCATTTCAACGAAGCCAGCAGCAGGATACACCGTGCCCGAGGTACCGATGGAGACAAACAAATCGCAACGCAATAAGGCCCGCATGATGTCATCCATGTGCAGGGGCATTTCACCAAACCACACGATGTGGGGGCGCACTGTACCTGTTCGCTGGCAATGCTGACACACCGAATCGGTGTGCAGATCCTGGTCATGAATCGACACTTGGTGACATTGCACACAGCGAATTTTCAACAACTCACCATGCATGTGCAGCAACTGTTCGCTGCCCGCCCGTTCATGCAGGTCATCGACGTTTTGGGTGATCAGCATGAATGAGGCGAATTGAGACTCCGCTTGGGCCAATGCTTGGTGGGCTGCATTGGGTTGAACGGTGGACAAAGCAGCTCGGCGCATGTTGTAAAAGCGGTGGACCAAAGTCGGATCACGGTCAAAGGCTTCAGGCGTGGCCACGTCTTCCACCCGGTGGCTGTCCCACAGGCCGTTGTTGTCCCGAAAAGTCGACAGTCCTGATTCGGCCGAAATGCCAGCACCGGTCAAAACCACCACATGTTGAAATGATTTCATGCTTGGTCGTTGGGTAGTTGAAAGTCTAGATTATCCCATATCCTTGGGGAAAAGAGGCCAGAACACCGAACCGCAGGGGGAAAGCAGTCCGGCTTCTGCGGCCAACATGGATCTGTTGACCGTGGGTTGACGAGGCTTAAGCGGCCCCGTTCAAGGCTTTGAGCTTGGCCCGTTGGCGATTGATTTCATCCAACAATGCAGCATAGGCACCGGGTGCACTGGATTGTTTGAATGACGCCCTGATCAATTCCCGTTGCAGGGTTTTGATTTCAGTCATGATCTGTTTCTTTTCTTGTTCTTTGGTCAGGTGATCATTGACTGGGTCTAACAAAGTGTTTTTCATATTGCCCTCAAGTTGTGGTAAATAATTTACATTCCCAATTCTTGGCAAATACTATAAGGGAAAAAGCCTGAATTTTTGAGCGAAGACCGTTCGTCATTTGGGCTTTCTGACGAACGGTAACAATTGCAAGATGAATGGTAAAAACACCCCATTATTTGCAAGTTTCTTTGCAAAATCATTCACTTGCACCAGTATTTGTGTGTTTTGTTGTACATAATCCACTGGATTGGATACTGCCGCCAATCAATTTGCCCGATAACAACCCGGGCGAATGGCAAAATTTAACCGCAACCTAATCCGATTAACCAAATGATTGAATGAAAGATTGATCTGCCACCCAAGCAAAGCCTTGAATGGCTTTACTTTTCACCCCCTGGAAACTAAAATACAGCCTCGAAAAAAATCCCTGAATCAACCCTTTTGACCACACCGCATTTACAAGTAAATCATGCCCAATGCCAACGTGCCGGGGAAGTTTTGTTTGCACCGGTGTCGTTGGCTCTGAAGCCGGGTGAACTGGCGGTCATAGCCGGTCCCAATGGCTCGGGCAAAACCACCTTGTTGGAGGCCCTGGCTGGATTAAGTCGCTTGACTGTGGGGGAACGGCAGTATGGCGCCGCTGAGCACCCCGATGACTGGTTGGCCAACAGCCATTACTTGGGTCATAAATTGGGCAACAAGGCCAATTTAACCTGTGCTGAAAATCTGGCTTTTGTGGCGCAGATGAATCAAGTGACCTGTCCCCAGCAAGACATCGAAGCGGCTTTGGAACAAGCCGGACTGGCTGGACATGAATACCAGCATGCCAGTGACTTGTCGGCCGGGCAGAAAAAACGTTTGGCCTTAAGTCGCTTGTTGTTGTTGGGCAAAACCTATTGGCTGTTGGATGAGCCGTTTGTCAATTTGGATCATGCCGGTTGTGATTGGTTGTACGCCATCATCGAATGCCATGTACAACAAGGTGGCGCGGTGTTGCTCAGTGCCCACGACCAACAGCGCATCCATGACCTGGCCGATCACCACATCACCTTGCAACCCATTTGATGCTGAGGAGATGATGCAGTTTTGGTCTTTGATGAAACGGGATGTGTTGGTGGCTTGGCGCAAGAAATCCAATTTGTATCAGCCCTTGGTGTTTCAGTTGTTGATCGTCACCATGTTCCCGCTGGGCCTGGGAGCCGGCGCCCAAACCCTGTCCAAAATCGCCCCTGCGGTGGTCTGGATTTTGGCCTTGCTCAGCACCCTGATCACCTTGGAAAATATTTTCAAGGACGATTACGAAGACGGCAGTCTGGATGTGTATGTGCTGTCTGGCATGAGTTTGTCGCTGGCGGCTTTGAGCAAAGCCACGGCCCATTGGATCACCACTGGCATTCCGGTGGTCCTGTTCGCCCCGGTGATCGGCATGTTGCTGCATTTACCGGGCCATGCTTATGGCATTTTGATGTTGTCTTTGTTGTTGGCAACCCCCATATTCTCCTTGTTGGGAACCGTGGGATCGGCGCTGATCATGAACATCAAAAATGGTGGCATGTTACTCAGCGTGTTGGTCATGCCGTTGTTGGCACCGGTGCTGATCTTTGGCGCGGGTGCGGTGTTGGAAACCACTTTGGGCAACACCGCCATGAATCATTTGCTGTTGTTGTTGGGTTGTACCGTTTTGAGTGTGACCTTGGCACCGTTGGCCGCCGCTGCGGCGGTGAGAATCAACCTGGAGTGATGGATTGATATGAACCGAATCATCAAGTTTTACCATGAATGTGGCTCACCTCCGAGCTTTTATCGCATCACCGGACATTGGCTGCGACCGATGTTTTGGTTGGCCTTGACCCTGTCCATTTATGGTTTGATCGATGGTTTGTTTTTGGCCCCAGAAGATTACCAACAAGGCGATTCATATCGAATTATTTTTGTCCATGTGCCAGCGGCCTGGATGAGCCTGTTCATTTACGCCATCATCGGCATCGCCGGCATCATGACTTTTGTGTGGCGCATGAAAGTGGCCGAAGCGGTGATGATGGCCAGTGTGCCCATCGGTGCTTTGTTCACCGCGGTGACTTTGTTGACCGGCATGTTGTGGGGCAAACCCATGTGGGGCACTTATTGGGACTGGGATGCCCGCATGACCTCTGAGTTGATATTGCTGTTTTTATACATCGGCGTGTTTGGCATTTATGCCGCCTATGATGAAGATCCGCGCAAAGCGGCCCGTCTGGCCTCCCTGGTTGCCATCATTGGGCTGGTCAATTTACCGATCATCCGCTACTCGGTCGAATGGTGGACCAGCATCCACCAAGGCTCCTCCATTTCTTTGATGGAAGGTTCCACCGGCATCCGCGACTGGGACATGCTCAGACCGCTGTTGGTGATGGCCCTGGCCACCAAGTTTTATTTCATTTATTCAATGCTCAGTCGGGCCCGCATTTACCTGTTGAGAACCGAAAAACAGAAACAATGGGTGCAAAAAGCGGTGCTGGGCGCCCAGCCATCAGGAGGTGCGTCATGATGGAACTGTTTGACATGGGCAAGTATGATTTCTTTGTTTGGACCTCGATTGCTGTGTTCATTGTGGCTTTGTTGCTGGATGCCTTGAACATCAAAGCCCAGCGCACCCAGTTGCACCGGGCCATCCGGTCTGCAGCCCTCAAAAAGCGTGCCCGCCAAGCCCAAGCTGACAACCCACCCACCCAACGGAGTGATGACTCATGACCCCCACCCGCAAAAAACGCTTGATCATGGTGTTGCTGGTGGCCCTGGGCGTGTCCCTGGCCACTGCCATCTTCCTCACCGCCTTCAAAGACAACATCATGTTTTTCAAGAGCCCCACCGAAGTGGCGGCCCAAGATTTCCCGGTCAACCGCAATTTCCGTCTGGGTGGCATGGTCAAGGACGGCAGCATGCAACGCATCCCTGACAGCCTCAAAGTGCAATTCATTGTCACCGATTTCGCCGCCGATGTGACCGTAGAATACGAAGGCATCCTGCCCGACCTGTTCCGTGAAGGCCAAGGCGTGGTCACCATTGGCCAAATGTCCGAAGACGACTTGTTCATCGCCGAAGAGGTGCTGGCCAAACACGATGAAAACTACATGCCGCCAGAAGTCGCAGACGCTTTGGAAGCCGCCAAACCCCAATCCAAGGAGTATGAATAACCATGTTGGCATCGGTCGGACAATTCCTGTTGATTCTGTCGTTGGTCACCTCTGCAGCCTTGATGCTGTTGCCGATGGTGGGCTATTTCAAAAACAACCAAGCGTTGATGCAAACCGGGCGGCCATTGTCTTACCTGCTGTTTGTGTTGGTGCTGACCACCTTCCTGATCTTGGTCAGCCTGTTCATGTTGCAGGACTTTTCGGTCACCTATGTGTGGCAAAATTCGTCCCTGGCCCTGCCCTTGCGCTACCGCATCACAGCCACCTGGGGGGCGCATGAAGGTTCGGTGTTGATGTGGGTGGCGGTGCAGGCCCTGTGGATTGCTGCCGTGTCCCGGTACAGCCGGTCATTGACCCTCAGTCAAATCTCCCGGGTGCTGTCGGTGTTGGGCATCATTGCCACCGGTTTTTTGGCTTTTGTGTTGTTCGCCTCCAACCCCTTTGAAATCACCAATCCGGCGCCATTGGATGGCCGTGATTTGAATCCCCTGTTGCAAGATTTTGGCATGATCATTCACCCGCCCTTGCTGTATTTTGGTTACGTCGGCTTGTCGGTGGCCTTTGCCCTGGCGGTGGCGGCTTTGATCGGCGGGCAAATCGATGAAAAATGGATTCGCTGGTCCCGCCGCTGGACCAACCTGGCCTGGGCCTTCTTGACCGTTGGCATCATCCTTGGCAGCTGGTGGGCTTATTACGAACTGGGCTGGGGCGGCTGGTGGTTCTGGGATCCGGTGGAAAACGCCTCCTTCTTGCCCTGGTTGGCCGGTACCGCTTTGATCCATGTGCAAGCAGTCAGTGAGCGCAAAAATGCCTTTCGGGGCTGGACTGTGATGTTGGCCATCATCGCCTTCAGCCTGTGTGTGCTGGGCACGTTTTTGGTGCGTTCTGGCAGCATCACTTCGGTGCATTCATTCGCGGCCGATCCCTTCAGGGGTCTGTTCATTTTGGTGCTGCTGGCGATATATACCGGTGGTGCCCTGACCTTGTATGCCCTGCGGGTCAATCAACTGCGATCACGCGATGCCATCAACTTGGAATCCAGAGAAACCCTGATGCTGGCCAACTCAGTGATATTCATCACCGCCACCTTCACCATCTTGTTGGGCACCCTGTTTCCAATGATCTTCGACTACTTCAACATGAAAATCTCAGTCGGTGAACCTTATTTCGGCCTGATGTTTTTCTTGTTGATGATTCCCATGGCGGTGCTGCTGCCACTGGGCGCCCAACTCAAATGGCACCGCGACCAGATGCACACGGCGATCAAAGCCCTGCTGCCCCATTTCCTCGTGGCCAGCGTTCTGACCATCGCCTGTTATGTGGGTTTTGGCGGTCTGAACCTGCGGGCCACCGCCGGGGTGTTTGGTGGGTTTTGGATCGCTTCTGCCACCTTGTGGCAGCTCAAACAAACACCGGGCCAGCTCAATGCCGGCTTGGTTGGCATGACCACCGCACACATGGGGGTGGCGGTGTTCTTGTTCGCCATGTCCATGACCGAACACAAAGACATTGAAAAAGACGTGTTACTGAAGCCTGGTCAAACCACCCAAGTGGCGGGTTATGATTTCCTGTTCAATGGCGTTCAACGGGTCGCCATCGAAAATTACCAGGCCCAACAAGGCACCATTGTGGTCAGCAAAAATGGCGAGGAAATCGTGACCCTGCACCCGCAAAAACGCTTTTACCCAAAACAACAAATGCCCATGACCGAAGCCGACATCCGGGCCGGTGTGCTGAAAGACATCTACGTGTCTTTGGGCGAACAAATCAATGACCAAGGGGCCTGGTCAGTCCGGATCTACCTCAAACCCTTCATCCGTTGGATGTGGTTTGGCGGGCTGATGATGATGGCCGGCGCTGTCATCGCCCTGTTCAGCCGCCGCAGTCGCCGCATGGAACGGCAACAAGCGGATCAAGTGATGCAAGACCGGTTGGGGCTGACATGAAGAAAGTGTTGTTGGCATTGATTCCTTTGGGGGTATTCATTGGTTTGATTGTGCTGTTGACCATCAACATGGAGACCCACACCGAAGTGCTGCCTTCGCCGTTGATTGGCAAACCGGTGCCGGCCTTTGAACACCCGACTTTGTACAGCAATCAGCGCCTGACCCAAGACGATTTCAAAGGCCAACCGTATTTGTTGAACGTGTTTGGCAGCTGGTGTCCCAGTTGTCAGGTGGAGCACCCATTGGTCGAGGCTTTGGCCGAATCTGGTCGCATCAAAGTGGTGGGTTTGAACTGGAAGGACGAACCGGCCGATGCCCATGCCTGGCTGCAAAAATGGGGCAATCCTTACCATGAAATTCTGGTGGATTACCATGGTGACACCGCCATCAACCTCGGCGTGTACGGTGCCCCCGAAACCTTTCTGATCGATGCCGATGGCATCATCGTGTATAAACTCGCAGGGGTCTTGACCGATGAGATCATCCGTGAAGACCTCCTGCCCATGATCGACCAAATCAGCTTATGAACCGATTCCTTACCTTGTGTTGTTTGTTGTTGGCTGCCCCCTTGGCGGCCATCGAAGTCTATGAATTTGACACCCCGGAACAAGAAGCCTTGTACCAAAAAATAACCAAGGAACTGCGCTGTGTGATGTGCCAAAATCAAAACCTGGCGGACTCACCTGCCGGCCTGGCCACCGATTTGAAAAAACAGATTGCTGAATTTGTGCGCGCTGGTCAAGACGAAGCCACCATCAAGCAATACATGATTGACCGCTATGGTGATTTCATTAATTACAATCCGCCACTGAATGCCAGAACGGTGTTTCTTTGGTTTTCACCACTGGTGGTGTTCTTGATCGGCGGCCTGGTGTTGTATGTCAACATCAAGAAATCACGACGCTCCGAGGATTCCAATGGGGAATCCAATGTGGCATCCAATGAGGAACCCAGTCATGAATGAATGGCTCATCTACTTGGGCTTGTCCCTGTTTGCTTTGGCTTTGTTTCATTTTTGGTACCGCCGCCAAGGTCGGGCGGCTGAACAACGGTGGCTGACCCAACAATTGGCCACGGCCGATGAGTCCCAGCAAGCCGCCCTGGTGCAAGCCCTGAATCAGCTCAAACAACAACCCAAGCAGGGAGTCATCACCCTTTGGGTGGGCTTGTTGATCATTCCGGCCAGTTTTTTGATTGATTACATCTGGTTCCAAGACATCCCCCTGGAACAACGGGTCAGCGCCAGTCAAGCCAGCAACCAAGCACCCGACTTGGCCACCGCGATCAAACAGTTGGAAGCCAAACTGGCGGCCAACCCTGATGACCTGGAGGGCCAGTTGTTGTACGCCAGGGCCATGAGCTCAACCCGGCAGTTCGAAGCCGCCGTGGCGGCCTACCAAAAAGCCAACCAACTGGACCCCAACAATGCATTCATTTTGGTTGATCTGGCTGAAGCCATCGCTTTTCGCAACAACACCGGCAGTTTTTTGGGTGAACCTGAGCCCTATTTGGCCCAAGCCTTGGCCCTGAATCCCAGGCACCAGAAAGGCATGTGGTTGCAAGGCATTGTGCATTTTGAAAAACGTGAATACCCCCAGGCCGAAAGCCTGTGGACCGAATTGTTGCCCCTGGTCCAAAGCCCCAATGTGCAGGCCACCATCACCCAACAAATCAACCAAGCCCGGGCCGCCCAGAATCTGCCACCCATCGCCGAGGCCACCCCGCAACCGATCATTGCCAGCAGCTATTTTGTGGTGATTGATGCCGCAGACTCGGTCAAAGGCATGACCTTCAATGAACCCGCCCGCTTGTTTGTCTATGCCCGGGCGGTGGATGGCCCGCCCATGCCGGTGGCTGCAGTGCCCATTGAAGCCCCGTTTTCTTGGCCTGTTTCGGTGACCATCGGTGACCAACACAGCCTCAACGGCAATCGCAAGCTCAGTGACTTCAGCGAACTGGTCTTCACCGCCAAACTGAGCCAAACCGGCAGCGCCACACCCAGTGATGATGACATCAACAGTGAGGCCAGAACCGTGCCTGCCGGCACCCCCAGCATTCAATTGACACTGCAATAAACCCAATCAACAGGAAACCACACCATGGCAACAGCGCAAGAACCCGCCCCACGCAAAGTCCCCGAATTGAACCTGCGGGATTACCTGATCGGCACCGAACTGGAACAACAACGCTTTGTGGATGAATTTTATGGCGGCTTGGTCGACTATGGTTTCATCGTCCTCAACCCCCATGAATTTGATTTTCAGCTGGTGGATGATTGTTACCAGATTTTTAAGTCTTTCTTTAAATTGCCGCTGGCCACCAAACAACAATACAACATCCATGACGGTGGCAAACGTGGCTATGTGCCCCGACTGCAGGAGCATGCCAAAGACAGCAGCAACCCCGACTTGAAAGAATTTTGGCACGTCGGTCGCGAGGTGCCACCAGGACATCACTTGGCGCAAGAGTACCCGAAGAACCTGTGGCCGGCCGAAATTCCTGAATTTCAGCAAAAAACCTATGCCTTGTATGAGCAGTTGGACCGCACGGCCCTGACCATGTTTCGCTCTTTGGCCACGGCCTTGGACGTGCCCAAAGATTACTTTGAAAAAATGACCCTGGACGGCAACTCCATCCTGCGGGCCATTCATTACCCACCGATGACTGAGTTTGAACTGCCCGGTTCGGTGCGGGCTGCGGCGCATGAAGACATCAACCTGATCACTTTGTTGGTCGGCGCCACCGACAGCGGGCTGGAATTGTTGGACCGCGATGGCCAATGGCTGGCGGTGGAAAGCACCCCAGGGCAGATTGTGGTCGATTCCGGCGACATGCTCTCGCGCATTGCCAATGAGGTCATCCCAGCCACCACCCACCGCGTGGTCAATCCCAGCGACGACACCTCTGACCGCTACTCCATGCCCTTCTTCTGCCACCCGCATCCCGATGCCGTGCTCAGTTGCATCCCTTCATGCCTGAGTGACGGGGCCAAATACCCCAACATCACCGCCAGGGACTTTTTGAACCAACGGCTGCGTGAAATTGGCCTGAGTTGAGCTGGCTAGGCAGCCAATCGTCGGGTGGTTTGTGGCTGAATGTATAAATCATCACCGGTGATTGGCTGACAATTTTTGCTGCTGATTGGGCGGTTAGGATTCAATCAGCGTTTTCAGTGGTTTATGGCCACACAATTATCACATTTTTTTGCAATTACCCGGATAATTCATTATGATGATCCTAGGTTAAAAACAAAGACACATTATGGCAAGAATACTGATCATTGATGATTCACCTTCACAATTGTATGGCATGCAGAAGATTGTGGAAAAACTGGGTCATGAAACCATTTTGACTGAAGATGGTAAGGAGGGGATACAAATCGCACGTGAGCAATTACCTGATTTGATCTTGATGGATGTGGTGATGCCAGACTTGAATGGATTCCAAGCCACCCGTAAAATCAGTAAGGATGAGCGCACAGCGCACATCCCCATCATCATTGTCACCACCAAGAAATTAGAAACTGATCGGGTGTGGGGACTGCGTCAAGGCGCCAAAGAATATCTGGTCAAGCCAGTGACGGAAAAAGCTTTGAAAGACGTGCTGAGCAACCACTTGCCCTGAAACCCTGACCCATCAATGAATTTTATAGACCACCGGTGAAACCCGGTGGTTTTTTTTGCCCACCCACTTCACCCAAATACTGACGGTAGTATTGCAACTCCTTGATCGATTCTCGGATGTCAGCCAAGGCCAGGTGTTCTCCTGATTTGGAAAAACCATTCAACAGCTGCGGATTCCAGCGGCGAATCAACTCCTTGATGGAACTGACATCAATTTGTCGGTAGTGAAAGTAGTTTTCCAATTGTGGCATCCATTTGGCCAGAAACCGGCGGTCTTGACAAATGCTGTTGCCACACATCGGCGACGCATGGATGTCGACATGCTCTTGTAAAAACTCAATGGTCAACTGTTCGGCTTCGCGGGCCGAGACATCGGATTCAATCACCCGGTCCCACAATCCCGAAATGCTGTGGTGCTCGGTGTTCCAATCATCCATGGCTTGCAACACTTTTTCCTCTTGGTGGATGGCGATGCAGGGCCCTTCGGCGATGGTCTCCAATTCCTGATTGGTGACTATCGTGGCGATTTCGATGATGCGGTCCTTGAACGGGTCCAGCCCAGTCATTTCCAAATCAATCCAGATTAAATTGGTCTTCTTGCTCATCTTGATTTCCTGCTGTTCCGTGTGTGGGGCGACTGTTCAGAGCTGATATTTTACCGCATGAGCCATCGCTTTGTTGGAATAATCAGGCAATTCAGTTACCATGTCGCCATGTCAGACAGTTACCGCGTCACCGCCACCCAGAAGACCACAGCCAGCTTGATCAAGCTGGAGGACCACTCGACTGTCAGTGCCTTTTTTCCCCGCAAGTTCAAACCCATCTGTGGTGATCGGGTGACCATTGAACAGGCCAAAGGCGAACACAAAATCAAGTCCATCGACAAACGATGCAACAGCTTTTGTCGGGCCGATAACCGCGGTCGCAAACAACACATCGCCGCCAATGTCGATCAAATCATGATTGTGATGGCGGTCAAACCCGCCCCCACCCGCGACATCTTAAACCGCTATCTGGTCACCGCTGAATTGGAAGGTATTGAGCCCATCTTGGTGTTCAATAAATCGGACATGGATGACCAGGTGTTCATTAACTTGATCAATCAATATGAACAATTGGGCTATCAAGTATTCAAGACCTCCAAAAAAGAGGCTGCATCGATCACCGCGATCAAGCCCTTGTTGGCTGACAAAACCACCGTGATTGTGGGCCAATCCGGCGTTGGCAAATCCTCCATCACCCGGGTGATGATGCCAACGGTGGAACTGAAAACCGGTAAGCTTTCGGCCAAAACCGGTAAAGGGGCCCACACCACCAGCGTCACCCAAATGTATCACTATGAACCATTGAATGCCTTCATCATCGATTCCCCAGGCGTCTGGGAATATGGCTTGTGGTTGATGACGCCGCATGAAATTGCGCATGGCTTCAGGGAATTCCAAACACTGCTGGGTCAATGCAAATTCAGCAATTGCACCCACATCCATGAACCCCAATGTGCCATCATGGCCGCAGTCAAAGCCGGCCGCATCCGCGACAGCCGTTATCAGTCTTATTTGCGCATCGTCGATTCGATGAAATATTGGGGCTGAAGGGACACCAACAATTCACCGCCAGTGGGTTAAAATAGCCCCATGAGTATTCAATTCTGTAACCAATGCGGTCACGAAGTGGTGCACCGGATTCCAGAGGGGGACGACAAACCACGGGCCATCTGTACCCAGTGTTTTCACATTCAGTACGAAAACCCCAAAATCGTCAATGCCTGCATCATTGAACACCAGGGCAAAATCCTGTTGGGCAAGCGCACCATCCAACCCCGAGCCGGGTTTTGGAACGTACCAGCTGGTTTCATGGAAAACGGTGAAGCCACCCGTTCAGGGGCCATTCGTGAAGTCAAAGAAGAGCTGCTGGCCGACTTGAAAAACGTCACCTTATTCGGCGTCTACAACATCATTCAACGCAACCAAGTGCATGTCTATTTTCGCGGGGAATTGGCCCACGATCATTTCGGCCCTGGCGCCGAAACTTCGGATGTGCGCCTGTTTACCCCAGCCGACATTCCCTGGGACGAATTGGCTTTTCCGGTCGGCATCACCGCCTTGCAGCGCTACGTCAAAGAAATGAAAACCGGTGATTTTTCCATCAAGGAAGAAGACATCATCATCGATTATGACCTCTTGAAACAAATCAACCAGGACATGCAGTGATTCAGGTTGCCAGTTTTTTTGACCCCAACACCAACACCTTCAGTTATGTGGTGACAGACCCCCAAACCCGGCATTGTGCGGTGATTGATCCGGTGTTGGATTTCGATGTGGCCTCTGGCCAAGTCAGCACCGAAAGTGCCGATCAGTTGGTGGCATACATCCGGGATCAGGCCTTACACACCGAATGGTTGTTGGAAACCCACATCCATGCCGACCACCTCACCGCCACCCATTACCTGCAAAGCCAACTGGGTGGGCAGACCGCCATTGGCAGCGGCTTCACCGCCGTGCCACCCCACTGGGTGCCCTTGTTTGACACCGGTGCCGACACCCCGATTGATGGTTCACAGTTTGACCATTTGTTGGCTGATGGCACCACCATCAAGGTGGGAGAACAGACCCTGCAAGTGATGCACACCCCCGGTCACACCCCTGCGTGCAGCAGTTACCTGATCGGTGATTGTGTGTTTGTGGGTGACACCTTGTTTCACCCCCAATTGGGCACCGCTCGGGTTGACTTCCCCGGTGGCAGTGCCAGCGATTTGTATCAATCCATCCAACGCTTGTACCAACTGCCCGATGACACCCGGGTTTACCTGTGTCATGACTACCCCGAAACCCGTGATCCCACTTGTTGTGTCACCATCGGCCAACAAAAGCTACACAATGTGATGGTCAATGCCCAAACGCCGTTTGACGAGTTCAAGGCCAAGCGTGAAGCCCGCGATCAACAATTGACAGTGCCCGAACTGATCTTGCCAGCGATTCAATGCAACATGCGTTTGGGATCGTTGGGCACCCCGCATGACAATGGCGTGCAATACGTGCGCATTCCCATCAATCAAGTGTCAAAAATTTAACCCAACCACCTCAGGAACCAACACCATGCCAACCATTCACATCAACAGAGAACCCGTCGAGCTGTATAAAATTTTGAAATTTGAAGGGCTGGTGGGCACCGGCGGCGAAGCCAAAGTGGTGATCGACCAAGGCATGGTCAAAGTCAATGGTGAACCGGAACTGCAACGGCGCAAAAAAATTCGACATGGCGATGTCATCGAGTTCATGGAATGTGCGTACCAAATTGTTTATGAGCCCTGACCCAGCCCACTGACATGTCCATCCCCCTGGTCTATTCACCGTTCTACTCCTACCCATTCCCGGCCACCCACCGCTTTCCGATGGACAAATTCAAACAGCTGCATCGCTGTTTGACAGCAGCGGGACTGCTGCAAGCGCACAACGTGTTTCGACCCGGTCGGGTCAAACCAGCGGTGCTGGAGCTGGCGCACCACCGTGACTACATCCAGCGTTTTCAACACAACCAATTGAGTCAACAAGAGTTGCGCAAAATGGGCTTGCCCTGGAGCGAACCCTTGGTCAAACGTTCCATGATTTCACCCAACGGCACCCTGATGACCGGCGCCATTGCTTTGCGCCATGGTGTGGCCTGTCACTTGGCCGGCGGCACCCACCATGCCTACCACGATCACGGTCGTGGCTATTGTGTGTTCAATGATTTGGCGGTGGCTGCCAAAGCCCTGATCGCACAGGGCAAAGCCAACAAAATCCTGATCTTTGACTGCGATGTGCACCAGGGTGATGGCACCGCCTCAATCTTGGCCGATGACCCACAGGTTTTCACCTGTTCAATTCATTGTGAAAAAAACTTTCCCCACCACAAACAAACCAGTGATCTGGATGTCGGTTTACCCAAAGGCATGGACGATGAAGAATATCTGGCCGTGGTCCACGAAACCTTGCTCGAAGCCTTGCGATTGAGCCAACCGGATTTGGTGTTTTATGATGCCGGGGTGGATGTTTACGCCGAAGACGGTCTGGGGTATTTGAACATTTCCACCGCAGGCATCGCCGCGCGTGAACGCTTGGTGTTGCACACCATTCAACAACACAACCTGCCGGTGGCCACCGTCATTGGCGGCGGTTACGACCGCGACCAAAAAGCCTTGGCCCAAAGGCATGCTTTGGTGTTCCATGCCGCCGCTGAGGTGTTCAGCAACTGAACGGCCACCTCAGGACATCAGGGGGCATCACAGTGGTGCCGGGTTGTGACAGCTGATCACCGGCAAATCGGGCCGATCAGAATCCAGGATGCCAGCAAAGTTGATGGCCGCCCAATCATCGTGGTCGGATAAGGTGGTCAGCACCCCACCACAACTGCTGTTGCCACCATCGCTGTTGATGTCAACGCTGACCGGCGCACCATCTATCACCGCATTGTCATTCCAGTCAATCGCTTGGCTGTTACAGATGCCATCGGCCTCGATCAGTTGGTTTTCATTCAACGGCGCATTCAATCCCCGCGAGTAGTCCAACACCCCATCACCAGCCCCATCACAATCATCATCGGCACCGGGAAACTGAAATTGGTAATTCATCACCGAGTTGTAATTGGGTTTGTAGTTACATGAGGTGTTGCCGCCGTGGCGGTATGACAGGTTGTGGCCCAATTCATGCAAGATGGTGTGTGACACATTGCGATCGGAGCCAAAACAATACAATGACACGATCAAATCATCACCATTCAATTCGGCTTGGCCAGAACTGCCACTGTTGGTGTTGTAGCGATGGGGCAATATGGTGTAATGAAAGTAACCGTCGCGGTTGCTGGGGAAATGACTGGCTTTGTGGGCCAGGAATTCAGCCCCACTGACGCCGCCGGTCAAGACCCCATCGGCATCGTTGATCAAATTACCTTGATCGAACACCCCACCTTGGCCGTAATCCTGAATGATCACAATGCCGGTGCTGCCATCGGGGTTGCTGTTCGGCGCATTCAGGAAAGCCAAAGCCACCAGATTCATGGCGTTTTCTCGCGGTCGGTGTGAATGGGCAGCACAGGTACCCGCATCGAGGTTGTCATCGAACCAATCGTATTCGATGAGGATGTTTTGCACCAAGGGGTTCACCCCCATGGCCGGCAAATCCAAACCACCGGCGGTGCCCAAAACCTCGTCCCCGTCACTCAGGGCATCACCATCGGTGTCCGGATCGTTGGGATCGGTACCGGTGTCGGTGGGACTGACGTAGATCAGGGTGTTGGTTTCATGACAATTCAACAAGCCATCGTTGTCGTTGTCACCGGTGTCCTGACAAGCCAGCAAACTTTCAAAACCAGCACTGAAGATGAAGTCGCCCTCGAAACCATGGCGAAAAATCAGCTGAGCCACGGCACCACCCAACCACAGCAAACCAGCCAACAGCAGCAGAAATTTGTGATTCACCCTTCTCTCCGAGCGGACGCAAAACACCATCTTAACGCAGAACCACGCACCGTGCAGCTGGTATTCTGCAATCAGATCAGGCCACTGACCAGGCCCAAGGCCACCACCACCAACAGCAAGGACACAGCCACATGCACGGTTTTGATGGTGACTTTTTGCAGCACTTTCTTTCCGATGAAAGCACCGGCAAAAGCCGCCAATGAGGCACTGATCACCAGCACCCAATCGACTTGATCATGGTTGGCCACGAGGTCTTGACCATAGACCGTCAACCGCGCCACATCAACCATCACCGCCACCATCACCCCGGTGGCGACAAACTGTTCTTTGCTCAAGCCGGCTTTCAACAAGAACATGCTGCGAAAGGCACCTTGGTGGCCGGACAAACCACCAAAAAAGCCACTGATGGTGCCGCCCAATGGCAAGAATTGGGGTCCCAGCTTGATGTGCGCAAAAGTCTTTGAAAATTCCAGCAACACAAACACCAGGATCAAACCGCCAACGATGACGTTGAGCCAGGTGGTCTGCCCTTGGTAGCCCCACATTTCATAGCTCAATGGTTGGCTGCTTTGGGCCAACCAGCCCAACACCCAGGCGCCAACAAAGGCCGCCAACACCGCCGCCACGCCAAAACGCAGCAACACCGACCACACCGCATGTTTACCCAGCAAAGCCACTTTAAACAGGTTGTTGGCCAAATGCACCAAAGCGGTCATGCCGATCGCCACTTCCAAGGGAAAAAACAAAGCCACCACCGGCATCAACAAAGTGCCCAGGCCGAAGCCTGAAAACAGGGTCAGTAAGGAAGCCAGCAAGGCCACAGCACAAACAATGATCAACTCCATGAACTCACCTCATGTTGCCGCTGGTGGTATGTTTCAAGCCAGATGGGTTTGATAAAACCACCAAAGGATGGGTCCCCAGATCAACCAACCCACCAGCATTTTTTTGAAAAAACCGTCTTCAGAGCCGGCCACATGGGTGACCAAGCCAATTTCATCTTCATCCTCATGGGGTTTGAAGTGCCGATAGACCCTCACCACCAGCCAACCGGTGAGGAATGGCAAAACCCCCAGTCCTAAAAAGATGCCCAAGATGGCTTGGGCTTCCCAGGGCAAACTGAGGAACCGATTGATCATGGCTTAAGCGGTCAACACTTCGCTCAGTACATATACCTCACCCTTCATCAGCACCCGCGCACTGCGGCTCATGCTGACTTTTTGGGCTTGCCATTGGCCATTGACGGTACCGACTTCAGCACCCACTTTCAAGGTGCCCGAAGGGTGACCAAAGCGCACCGAATCACGCGGTCCACCGCCGGCCGCCAGATTGACCAAAGTGCCGGGAATGGCCGATGCCGTGGCGATCGCCACCGCCGCCGTGCCCATCATGGCGTGGTGCAACAAACCCATGGACAAGGCCCTGACATTCAAATCGATACCACTGGCGGCAATGGCTTTGCCGCTGGAAGCGGTGTAATCATGCGGTGGTGCCACAAAGGCCACTTTGGGGGTGTGCTGGCGGCCAGCGGCATCAGCCACCGAGTCAATCAAACCCATGCGCACCGCACCATGGGCCCGTATGGTTTCAAACATCGCCAACACCTTGTCATCACCGTTGATGTCGCCTTGCAACTCAGTGCCATTGAATCCGATGTCAGCGGCATTCAAGAAAATTGTGGGAATGCCCGCTGCAATCATGGTGGCTTTCAAGGTGCCGATGCCCGGCACCTCCAAATCATCCACCAAATTGCCGGTCGGAAACATGGCGGCATCGCCCACCGGATCGATGAAATCTATTCGCACTTCTGCCGCCGGAAAGGTCACCCCATCCAACTCAAAATCACCGGTTTCCTGCACCTGACCATCGGTCATCGGTACATGGGCAACGATGGTTTTCTCAATGTTGGCCTGCCAAATTTGAATTTCTGCCACGCCATTGATCGGCAGCTTGTCGGCATCGACCAAGCCACTGCGGATGGCGAAAGCCCCCACCGCGGCGGTCAAGTTGCCACAATTGCCACTCCAGTCGACAAAGGGGCGATCAATCGCCACTTGGCCGAATAAATAGTCCACATCATGCCCTGGCTGATCACTCTTGGACAGGATCACGGTTTTGCTGGTGCTGGAAGTCGCCCCACCCATGCCATCGGTTTGCTTGCCATAGGGATCAGGACTGCCGATCACCCTGAGCAACAACTGATCGCGAACCGGCCCGGGCACCTGTGCCGCCGCTGGCAAATCATCGCGCTTAAAAAACACCCCTTTGGAGGTACCACCCCGCATGTAGGTGGCCGGAATTTGAATCTGTGGCTGAAATAAAGACATGGAATCTGCTGGCCTGTTACTGGCTATGAAGAACAATTATTTTACTGCCAAAGCCAAACGGACTCAAACACTGATTGTGCTCAGCTGGGCAAACTATACACACCCCCGTTGACAGCCGCCCTGCCACAGCTGTCGATCATTTTGTTGCTGGCGTTTGTGGCCAGGTCATGGTTTACTGTGCAGTTGATGGATGATCAGAGGACGACCGCTTGACATGATTACGCTCACTTTTAATGGCCACAGCCTGACCATTGCGGTGGCTTTTGTGATTGCGATGACTTTTGCCTTGTTGTTGATGTTGAAGCGCAGCGCCACCAAACAAGCCAATCGCTACCTGGCTGGTCTGCTGCTGGTGATCGCATGGTGGAATGCATCGGTCCTTATTTGGGAATTCAACCTGTTCCAATATGGCGCGGGCATTGTCTGGATTCCGATGACATTCACCCTGGCCCTGGGGCCTTGTTATTATTTTTATGTCCAGGGCACAGCGGCTACCGACCACCTGGCTAAGCGTCGCGTTTGGCCGCACTTCATACCGGTCATGGTTGAAGTGATGCTGTTTTTGGCGGCGGTTTTTCAAGGCCTGCCAAAAGGCCAGGCTTTTTTTCAAACTGAACTCCACTTGTTGACCCAACCGGTGGTGACATTTGTTGCCATTGCCGCTTTTCTGGTCTACAGCATTTTGGCCAACAAAAGCATTCGGCGCTACCACCATTGGGTCAAACAGAATTACAGCCATTTTCACAAGTACAACCTCAATTGGCTCAATCGCTTGAGTCTGGTGTTGTTGGTGGTCTTGAGCTTTTGGACGGTGTATTTTTTGCTGGCTGTGATTGGGTTCGCAGGGCTGTCGTCAATGGTGGGTCATGACCCATTTCACGTGCTGTTGTCAGTGGTTTCCATTTGGCTGAGTGTTGAAGCTTTTTTGCAGCCAGACATCATCTACCCGGAGCAAGTCAGGTCGTCCGCTGCAGCCCGCCCCCATGACGAGCCACCCAGTGAGGCAATCAAAGACCAGGCTGCTTGGTTGCAACAACAGATCAAAACCAACAAATTGTATCTCGACCCAGAACTGTCATTGAGGTCGCTGGCTGCCACCTTGGACTTACACCCCAATCACGTCTCCAAAGTGATCAATGAAGGCCTGGGACAATCCTTCTCAGACTGCATCAATCAATGGCGCGTGGCTGAAGTCATCAAGCAACTGCACAGTGAAGCATCCAGAGACCACACCTTGCTCTCGATGGCTTTTGAATCAGGCTTTAATTCCAAAACCACGTTCAATCGCGTGTTCAAAAGTCATGTGGGTGTCACGCCCACCCAATTCAAAAAAAACCTGGAAGCAAGCAAAAAATGAGTACCAAAGCATAATTTGGCACGCATTGTCTGCTGTTTCCGCTTTTAATGGCAGCCTTGTTTCACAACTGCTTATGGTGGGTGCATGGATTTTGGCACACAACAAGCTGCCTTGAGGGGGTCCGTTCGATGTTAGGTTTGCTGGTCATTTTATTGATTTCCTGGCTGTTGCTGCATGTGGCATCAGCCAACAACTTGGGGGTTTTGGGTTTGTGGCCGACACCCAACAAGCTTTGGCAGTTTGTGCTGGGTTGGTTGCTGTTGGTGGTATTGACCGGGCTGTCGGTACTCAGCGACACCTGGTTTTTCCAAATTGATTGGGCCCTCGCACAACGGGATCCCCATTTGCTGGCACAGGGTTTTGGGTACTTCCTGAAGTCAGCCCTCACCGAAGATTTGATGTTCAGAGGGGCCCTGCTGTTCCTGCTTATTCAGTGGTGGGGACCCAGCAAAGCCATGTTGATTTCTGCCGTAGCCTTTGGCATCTATCATTGGTTTTCATACGGGTTATTGACCGAGGAAATCAAAGTCATTCCATTGTTGTATGTGTTCTTGTTAACGGGCTTGATGGGTTGGGCATGGGCCTACGCTTTTCATCAAACCCGGACCATGATGATGCCACTGGGCATGCATGTGGGCTCCAACTTCACGCTGTCACTGTTTTTTCACAACCAGCCCTACGGTGAATTGTTGTTTCATCAAGTGGCCCGCACCGAACCCAATGAATGGCTAACCTTGGGCTATTTATTGGCCAAGGCCGTGCTGATTCCCTGGCTGGTGTTCATCATTGTTCGGCACTTTTACCAACAAGCAGAAGCGACATGATCCCGCATGCCGGACTCACTTAAGGGTGCCAGCCGAAGGCTTCAATGACCCTTTTCTGGGATGGTCTATGCTTCAGGAATTGGCCAAAAAATCCTGGGCAAAGCGCTGCAGCACACCGCCGGCTTCATAGATCGATACCTCCTCGGCGGTGTCGAGTCTGGATTTCACCGGAATGCGGACCTGGTCACCATTGCGGCGGGTCATCACCACCGTCATGGCTGAACCGGGGCTGATCTCGCCTTCGACATCATAGGTTTCGCTGCCATCGATGGCATAGGTTTGGCGCGTGTCACCGCCGGTGAATTCCAGGGGCAACACGCCCATGCCGATCAGGTTGGTGCGGTGGATGCGCTCAAAGCCTTCGGCCACGATCACTTCAACCCCGGCCAGGCGCACGCCTTTGGCGGCCCAGTCGCGGGATGAACCTTGGCCATAATCGGCCCCGGCAATGATGATCAGCGGTTGTTGGCGCTCCATATAGGTTTCAATGGTCTCCCACATGCGCATCACCTCACCTTCAGGTTCGAGGCGGGCCAATGAGCCTTGCTTGATGTCGCCGTGCTCATCACGCACCATTTCATTCAACAACTTGGGGTTGGCAAAGGTGGCGCGTTGCGCGGTCAAATGATCACCGCGGTGGGTGGCATAGGAATTGAAGTCTGCTTCGGGCAAACCCATTTTGGCCAGGTAGGCACCGGCGGCGCTGGACGCTTGAATCGCATTGGACGGCGACAAATGGTCAGTGGTGATGTTATCCCCCAACACCGCCAGCGGGCGCATGCCCCGCATGGTGCGTTCACCGGCCAGGGCACCTTCCCAATAAGGCGGGCGGCGGATGTAGGTCGATTTTTCATCCCAGTCATACAATGGCGGGGTGTGCTTGGCAATGATGTCCTGGATGTTGAACATGGGCTCATACACTTGAGTGAAATGCTCGGGTTTGACGCTGTCGGCAATCACTTGGTTGATTTCTTCATCGCTGGGCCAAATGTCCTTCAAGCGAATTTCGTTGCCGTCCGGATCCAGGCCCAACACGTCTTTCTCAATGTCGAACCGGATCGATCCGGCAATGGCATAGGCCACCACCAGCGGCGGTGAGGCCAAAAAGGCTTCACTGGCATAGGGATGAATGCGGCCATCGAAATTGCGGTTGCCTGACAACACCGCCGTGGCATACAGCTTGCGGTCGATGATTTCTTGTTTGATTTCAGGCTGCAAAGCCCCTGACATGCCGTTGCATGAGGTGCAGGCATAGGCCACCACACCAAAACCGAGGTCTTCCAGTTCAGGCAACAATGCGGCTTCTTTCAAATAAAGGGTCACCGCTTTGGAACCCGGAGCCAAGGAGGTTTTGACCCAGGGTTTGCGGGTCAGGCCCAAGCGGTTGGCATTGCGCGCCAGCAAGCCGGCGGCAATCATGTTGCGTGGGTTGGAGGTGTTGGTGCAACTGGTGATGGCGGCGATGATGCAAGCCCCATCAGGCATCAGACCATCGTGGCTGTGGTAATCACCGGTGATGCCTTTGGCCGCCAGTTCTTTGACCGACACCCGGGCATGCGGGTTGGATGGGCCGGCGATGTTGCGCTCCACGGATGACATGTCAAAAGTCAGCACCCGCTCATATTCGGCGCCGGTCATTTGATCGGCCCACAAACCGGTGTGCTTGGCATACAGCTCCACCAGTTTGACTTGTTCCTCATCACGGCCGGTCAGGCGCAGGTAATCAATGGTTTGTTGGTCGATGTAAAACATCGCCGCGGTGGCCCCAAATTCCGGGGTCATGTTGGATATGGTGGCACGCTCGCCCAAAGTCATGGCATCGGCGCCGGTGCCATAGAATTCCAGGTAGCTGGAGACCACTTTTTCGTTGCGCAAAAACTCGGTCAAGGCCAACACGATGTCGGTGCTGGTGATGCCAGGACCGGCTTGACCGGTCAACTCCACGCCGATGATGTCTGGCAAGCGCATGTAAGAGGCCCGACCCAACATCACGCTCTCGGCTTCCAAGCCGCCCACACCGACGGAAATCACGCCCAAAGCATCGACCATGGGGGTGTGGCTGTCGGTGCCCACCAAGGTGTCTGGGAAGGCCACGCCGTCTTGTTTTTGCACCACCGGTGACATGCGCTCCAGATTGATCTGGTGCATGATGCCATTGCCTGGGGGCACCACATTGACGTTTTTAAAAGCGGTTTTGCACCAATTGATGAAGCGAAAGCGGTCGGCATTGCGGCGGTCCTCAATGGCCCGGTTCTTTTCAAAAGCGTCTTTCTCAAAACCCGCGTGCTCCACCGCCAATGAATGGTCCACAATCAATTGGGTCGGCACCACCGGATTGATTTGGGCTGGGTCACCGCCTTTGTCCGCAATGGCATCGCGCAAACCGGCCAAATCCACAAATGCCGTTTGACCCAAAATGTCGTGACACACCACCCGCGCCGGAAACCAAGGAAAATCCAGGTCCCGTTTTCGCTCAATGATTTGTCGCAAAGAGGCGGTCAATTGTTCAGGCGGACACCGCCGGACCAAATTTTCGGCCAACACTTTGGCGGTGAATGGCAAGGCTTCATAGGCGCCGGCACGGATCGCATTGACGGCACCTTGGGTGTCAAAATAATCCAGATTGGTGCCTGGCAAGGGTTGGCGGTGTAGTTTATTCATGGGTGTTTTGGTCCAGCAAACAGGAGCCAGGCATTTTACCAATTTTCACCCACAACTTCAGCCCCAACCGCCGACAGAAGGGCATGATTTTGAAATTAACAATGAATTCATGGTGACATCAGGATTGCTGGATTGACCCGGCTTATGCTGTTTGTTTTTGACGAGGGAATCATCATGAAGCGGGTAAACCAATGCGGCGTCATCGCTTGTTGTTTGGGGCTGTTGGTCCTAAGCTGGGCCCAAGCCGCCACCATCACCATCAACACCGCCGACCTGACGGTGCAGTCAGACAGCGACGGCTTGTGTAATTTGAAAGAGGCCATCGAGGCTGCCAACAGCAACCTGCCTTCTGGGGCGGTGAGCGGCGAATGCATGGCCGGTGAAGCCCACCCAATCATTGATGTGATTGAATTTGATGTGGCCATGTTGCCGGCGGTGATCCCCACCTTCGAAACGTTCACCATCACCGAGTCGGTGCATGTGGCAGGACCTGCCAAGGAGCTGTTGACCATCACCGGCATCGCCCTGAACCGGGCCTTTCATGTGATGAACCTGGCCGCCGATGCCAGTTTCACGTTTTCCGACCTGACGTTTGCTGATTTTGACATTCGTTTGCCCAACGATTATGGCGGTGCGGTCTGGGCCCAGCACTTCAACGGCGCCAGCCTGACCTTTGAACGGGTGCAATTCCTGCGCAATTTCGCCGAACGCGGTGGCGGTGCAGTGGGTCTGTTCGGTGGTTTTGACAACACCACCACCTTCCACCACTGCTTGTTTGATGGCAACGGCGTCAATGCCAACAACACCACTGGCGCCGGTGGCGGCGCGCTGTTCATCGGCGGCAACCAAACCGTGGTGATCGAAAACAGCACGTTTGCCAACAACACCGTGGTCAATCTGGCCGGTGGCAACCCCTTGGATGATGCAGCCGGTGGCGCCATCCTGGTGCGTGCCAATGGGACCGCTTTCGTATCCACCGTAACCATAGACCAAAGCACTTTCTCCGACAATTTGGCCCATGGCGTGGGTGGCGCGGTGGCCATGGGCGGCCCAGGCTACCCCAATGAGAGCTCCGAAGTGACCATCAAACACAGCACTTTTGTTGGCAACGAAGCGGACTTCAATGACGACCAAACCGGTGACTCGGGCGGGGGAGCCATTTACAACGGCTCCAGCAATGGGGTGAACCTGTTCAACTCATTGGTGGCCGGTAACATCGACCGGGCACAAAACCCGGCACCAGACTTGGATGGCGGTTACCTGAGTTTTGGTCACAACTTGATTGGCAACAACAGCAGTTCGGCCACCACTTTCCCAGCCGGACAACCCAACATCAACGATGACTTTGTCGGCGAACCACCGGTGCCCATCGTGCCACTGGTCAACCCCTTGGCCCATTATGGCGGCCCGACGCCAACCCGCCCGCCTTTGCTCAACAGCGTCGCGGTGGATCAAGGCAAATGCAACAACAAAACCGCAGACCAGCGCGGCCATCACGATGACAACACGTCTCTGCGAGCGATTGACCAGCCAAGCGTCACCGACTTTTTGACCACCTGTGACATCGGTGCGGTGGAACTGGATGCCACCAGCAACAACCCCATCCCGCTGCTCAACGACGATGCCTACACGTTGTTGGAAGGTGGATTGCTGGTGGTGCCGGCCGCCCAAGGCGTGTTGGCCAATGACAGCGATGACGGTGCCTTGGTGGTGATCTCAGCGGGGGCACTGGACTCCAGCGGCAGCCCAGTCCAAGGGGCGGTTGATTTGTGGGCCAATGGCGCTTTCAGCTTCAGCAGCGACGATGCCGATGCCTTTGGCACCACCGAATTCCCCTACACCGCATCGGACCAATTCAATGCCGCAGCAGCCACGGTTGAATTGACTGTGTTGCCGGTCAATGACGCGCCATTCTATGTGGCCAGCCAAAGCCATTTGGTGGTCCCAGTGGGTCAATTCCTGAGCTATCCACAGTGGGCCACTGACATCAGCCCAGGGCCGGCCAATGAAGCCAGTCAGGTCCTGGTTTTTGTGGTCGACATCAGCAGTGCCCCGAGCGGATTTTTTGCCGGCTTACCGGCCATTGATGCCAGCACCGGTACTTTAACTTTTGAGTTGGCCAGCGGGGCCACTGGGGAAGCTGTGATCAACGTCTCTTTGCGCGATGATGGTGGCACTGATGACGGCGGCATCGACACTTTCACCACCGGCTTGACCATCCACGCATCTGACCTGATCTTTGCCACCGACTTCGAATGAAGTCGGTGCTGGTGAACTGAGTGACCTCAGCGTGCTGGTTTGGCTGGCTTGGGCAGTTGTTTGGCCAAGGCCTTGACCAAAAAACCACAAGCAATGAACACGAAACCGAGGATCACCGGGATCCAAGTGGCAAAGCTGATGCCGGCACTGATCACGGTGTTGGTGGGGTTTTTGGGCGCCACATAGACGTCGATGGGGTGGTTCAATTGATACGGTGATTGTTGTAACCATTCCCGTGCCTCTGCCCGTTCATAAAAGCCACCTTCAACCGTGTTGCCGGTACCCAATGAATAGCGACTGGACTGATATTCCTGGCCATCCACAGTGTAGGCATAAGTGATTCTGATGTAGTACTCCAAGCGCCTTCTGGCCGGATCTGAGGCTTGTGAAAAGCGGGTGGCCACTTTGCTTTCAATCACCCGACCTTCCACCACCGGCCAACTGGTGCTGGCATAAGCGGTGCCCAGCATCCAAGCACCCACACCAATCAACAAGCCACCCAATATGACCAACACCCATCCACCTTTACTCATCGTCCATCTCCTCGTTGTGTTTCAGATCCATTCATGGTATATGCGAATGGCACAGCAATCATGATGCCAGGCTGATTTCAACCTGAGTTCTGGGCTGCCAACCGATTGGGGATTAACTCAAAGCCGATTATTTGCTATCATCATTGCTGATCCAACAACCCACAGTCATCCACACCACAACCATGATCTATCAGTTTGCTGACTTCACCTACGACCTCAAGCAACGGCAGTTGTTTCACGGTCAACAGGTGTTGGAACTCACCCGCAAAAACCACGCCTTACTGGGTCACTTACTGGCCCACCCCAAACGCTTGATTTCCCGTGATGAGTTGATTGATCACGTGTGGGATGGCCGGGTGGTGACCAACAACACCATCGATCAATGCATCCTCAAACTGCGCAAGACCCTCAACCAAGCCGTGCCTGGAGAGTACATCGAATCGGTTTATGGACAAGGCATCCGTTTCTTGCCCACCATCCATACCGCCGAGACTGTGGACGGTGTGGCTGCCAACCAATCAGGCTATCCGGTCTTTTGGGTGGGGCTGGCCGCTGCCTGTTTGGGCTTGCTGATCATGTGGCTGATTGATCGGTCTGGCGATGAGCTGCCTGCCACCAACCCCAACCCAGCGCTGGATGTGATCAGCCAATCCAGCATCCAAGCCAGCCGCCAAACCAATCAATGGTTGGTGACAGGCTTGCGCGGCTATTTGGTGTACCAATTGAACCAACAAGCCGCCATCACCGTCAACAGCGTCGACCTGCAAGCAGACAATCCACAGAGACATGATCTGTTGTTCACGGTGCAAACCGCGGATCCGCAAGCGTTGCAACTGGCCTTACAGGTGCAGGCGCCCGCTGCCAACCCAGACCAAGCAGCCCAATATCAAATCAAGGCCCAATTGACGGTCAGTGATTTGGGGCTGGCCGCTGAAGACTTCCAAAGTCACCAGATCACCGAACTGTCGGCCCAATTGGTCTCATGGGTGCAACAACAGTTGGGCTTTGAGCAAACCGAGACCAGCCCTGTCAGCGACGTCTTCACCTCCGATGAATTTGCTTTGCAAAGTCACTTCCGGGCTCAACATGCCCAAGCCACCGGAGACAGCGAACAGGCCCTGAAATTCCTCGATGCCGCCCTGGAACAAGACCCCGAATTCAAAATGGCTTGGTATGAAAAAGCGGTGGCTTTGCGCCGCCAAGCCGACACCCGCAAAGCCCTGGCCGTGCTCAATGCCTTACAAACCAATGACCCGTTCTTGGCCTACCGGGTGGCTTTGGTCAAAGCCCAATGCCTCGACAGCTTGGGTGACTTCAGTGCCGCCGAAATTGCTTATGGACAAGCCTTGCAATGGGCCAGAGCCAACGGTCGTGACCGCCAAGTGGCTGCGGTGCTCATCAGCCAGGCCATTTTGTGGCGCAAAACGGGGCAATTTATAGCAGCCGAACAAGCCCTGCAACAAGCCATGGCGGTGACCGATGCCAACACCCAACCACAGCTGTATGGCACCATCATGAACACCTACGCCAAGCTGGCACGGGAAATGCACCAACCCGAATTGGCCATCGACAAGGCACAAGCAGCCATCAAGGCATTCCAACAATCGGGCGACTTGCGTTATCAGATGCAAGCCAAAACGGTGTTGGCCAGCATCCTGCGCCAACGCAACCAATGGACGCAGGCCGAACAATTGGTCAAAGAATCGCTGTTTCATGCCGAACAACTGCAGCACCGCCGCGGCATCAGTGACAACCGCACCAAACTGGCCCGTTTGTACCAACAAACCGGGCGTTTCCGCTTGGCCCATGACCAATGGCAACAGGTGTTGGCGATGAATGCCGAGCTGGAATTGTATGGCAACACCGCCGATGCCTATGTGTGGCTGCTGCGTTTGCATTTTGCCGAAAACAATTTGGCCCAGGCCGACATTGACCTGAAAATGCTGCGCCAATTGGCCTTGGAACACCCCCGTGCCGAGATCCAAAATTTACTGCATGAGGCGGAGTTTTTGTTGGCCTTGAAGCTGGCCGATGTGGCGACGGCCAGCACCCACCTGCGGCAATTGGCAATCATTGAACATGAACTGACTGAGGTGTATGCCGGCGACTTGGCCGCCGCCCAAGGCAAGCATGAGGCCGCGGAATTGCATTTTCTGGCCGCCCTCGACCAGCTTGAACCCACCGGTCGCTTGGACCAGATGGCCATGGTGTTGAATCGTTTGAACGCTTTGTACTTGGTCCATCAACCGGACAAACTGGCTGCCAACCTGCACCGTACCGCCGCCACCCAACCGTTCATATATCCACTGCAAAAATACCAAGCCATGGCCGCGGCGGCAACAGGCAAGCACATCGAAGCCTTGAGCCTGATGGAAGAACTGAAGCTCAAAGCCGGTGATTATTGGCAATACCCCGATCAACTGCTGATCGACCAGTGGCGCGAAGCCATCAAACTGGCTCCTGTCAACACCGATTGAATATCGGCTAAGGCCTGTTAAGAGGTCCTGGTATTATTCTTCTGGAGTGGCGGCCAATCGCACAAAATTACCTTCATGCCCTTGGTAATACAACTGCCCTTGATGCCGATAAAACCCCATGGTGGCCGTGGTTTCATGGGGGCGCCTGAAGTGTTGAGTGCTCACCGGTAACAGTTCACGGCTTGGCCCACCGGACAACTGCGCGGTCAAGCCCTGACCCGAACGGCGAATGACCAAGGTCTGTGGTCGGCGGCCAGTGAAGCGGCTGGTGACCGAGCGATAGCAGCCCACATAGGCCGCCAAAGTGGCACCATCCACCGGGTACAGCAGTGGCTTGGGAGGCGGTTGCAAACCCGCAATGAGCTGCGCTTCCAGCCGATCCACCATGGCATTCAAGGCGCGGTGGTTGAAGGCATTGATCATGATGAAATAAGCCTGCCCCGAAGCCGGGTGGAGGCCAAACCGGGTCAGGTAGCCATCGGCATCTCCACCATGTCCCCAAAAATCATGGCCCTGCACTTGCCATTGATAAACGCCCAAACCATAACCAAAGGTCAAACCATTGCGCGCCGCCAAGGTGGTGGTCGGTTGCCGCCAGCGTTGCCATTGTTTGGCACTGAGCCATGCGGGGTCCTCTCGCAACAAGGCTTGCAGCCAGCGAATCATGTCCTGATTGTTGGTGTTGATGGCCGCAAAAGGGCGATAGATGTTGTGCCAAAACGGAATCGGGGTGACCCCATCGCGGTCATAACCGGTGATCAGGTGCTGCTTGATTTCCTGGGTCAACAACACATCGCTGTGCGTCATCTGCAGGGGCTTGAACACCTGCTGCTGCATCAAGGCTTCGTAAGTCTGCTTCGCGGTCAATTCCAGGGCCAGGCCAAACAGACCATAACCGACATTGCTGTATGAGGCATGCAAGCCGGGAGCCCAGTGACTGCGGTGATCGCCCAAACCCAATTCAAATCGAGGCTGCAAAGGGCCGTCACCGGGGGTGTTGTGGTCCCATTCGGCTTTTAACAAATCACCCAAGCCGGCGCTGTGTTCCAACAAATGTGCCAGGCTGATGGGGCTGTCAGCATGGCCGTTGGTTATGTATGGGCTGAGGCCATAGTCGGCCACCGGTGCGTGCAAGTCGAGTTGACCAGTGGCCTGTAGCCGCAGGGCCAACAGGCCAGCGAAAGACTTGCTGATGGAGCCGATGCGGTAGCGGGACTGTGGACCCAAAGCTTGTTGACTGCGGTGATCGGCCACCCCCAGGTAATGGTCGAGCAGCACCTGATCGGCCGTGACCCAGACCACGGCCGCGGCAGCGATGTCGTGTTGTTGGCGCAAGCGGTCAATGTCCGCCAACAGGTTGGGCTTGGCGGCACCCGACAGTGGCCAAAGCCAACAGCACAGGCCACACAGCTTGGTAAACCGAAGGAATTCAAACATGCAAATAATGTCGCATGTCTTGGCAGTGACATCAAGGGCAGGCTACAATAATCTGCATGAACATGCCGTCCAAGCCACAACCATGAACCGGGCCCTGATCCTGGTCCTTGATTCTTTGGGCATCGGTGCCAGTGCCGATGCCCCAGCCTATGGTGACGATGGGGCCAACACCCTGGGCCACATCGCCCAGGCCTGCGCCCAAGGCCAGGCCGATGTCGCAGGTGGTCGCTCAGGTCCCTTGCGCATACCCAACTTGAACCGTCTGGGTTTGGCCGCGGCACAAACCGCCAGCAGCGGCTCCGAACTGGCCGGCCAAGCCAGCCATGTGGTCACCGCGGCCTATGGTTATGCCATAGAGCAAAGCCGGGACAAAGACACCCCCAGTGGACACTGGGAAATGGCCGGCGTGCCGGTGCCGTTCAAATGGGGCACCTTCCCCACCACGGTGCCGTGTTTTCCTGAACGCTTGATTGATGAGTTGATCAAACGCGCCAAATTACCCGGAATTTTGGGCAATTGCCACGCCTCAGGCACCGAAATCATCCAGCGCCTGGGGGCCGAACACATCCGCACCGGTCGCCCCATCTGTTACACTTCGGCCGATTCGGTGTTTCAGATTGCCGCCCACGAGACCCATTTTGGCTTGGATCGGCTGCTGGACGTGTCCCAAATCGCCAAACAATTGGTCGATGAATGGAACATCACCCGGGTCATCGCCAGACCTTTCGTCGGTGATGATGCCGCCACTTTTCAACGCACCGCCAATCGCAAAGATTTCACCACCCCACCGATCGCCCCCACCTTGCTCGACCACCTGCAACAAGCTGGCGGTACGGTGGTATCGGTGGGCAAGATTGCCGACATTTTTGCCGGTCGTGGCATCACCGAACAGATCAAAGCCAAAGACAACATGGCTCTGTTTGATGCCATGTTGCAGCGCTTTGCCACCGCCGTTGATAACACCTTGTTGTTTGTGAATTTTGTCGATTTTGACAGCCATTATGGCCATCGTCGTGACGTGGTGGGTTACGCCCAGGCCTTGGAAGCTTTTGATCAGCGGTTGCCTGAACTGGAAGCCATGATGCAAGCCGGTGACGTGGCATTGATCACCGCCGATCACGGTTGTGACCCCACCTTCCCCGGCTCAGACCACACCCGCGAACACGTCCCCGTGCTGTTTTTTGGGCCCGACATCAAGGGCCAAAACATCGGCCCCAGAAAATCGTTTGCAGACATGGGACAAACCCTGGCCAAACACTTTCACTTGCCTGCCTTGCCCCATGGGGTCGCAGTCAATTGGCAGAGAAGGTCCTGTTAATAGGACCTAGGACCTGTTAACACCAACTGAAAGACCACTGTTCAGGCTGCAAAGGTCACACCCTGCGTTGCTCACCGCTCGATTGGAATGACCAAACCACGCGATTCGCGCCTTAATTGTGACCTTTGCAGCCTGAACCCATGGGGCTGGGTCGTATTTTTCATCCCTCAGCGTTATTCACTCGTTCATGTGGAGTGACCACACCTCACGACTGATGCCTTGATGGCTGAAAAATACGATCCAGCAGTCGCCTTTCAGTTGGTGTTAACAGGTCCTAGTCAAAGGAATTGAGAAAGATCACATCACTTTCCGGGATGGCCAAGGCCGAGTTGTCATCGCGCACAAACCGATAAAAGTTTTGCGCGGCACCAGTGCCCGCGGCCCCTTCCAACACATAGCCCAAGACATAGACCGTGCCCACATAGTCACTGGGTGGAATCCAGAACAGGGTTTTGCTGGTCAAGCCCAAACGGTCTGAGTGGGTGATTGACATGGCCTGGCCATCACAGTCTCTGACCTGGGTGTCGGGTGAGAAGGTGCCGACTTTGTTGCCTTGTTCGTCCACCACGGTGAACATCAAACCCAAGAATGAATCGCCAGTGATGGTGATTTCCACGTGCTCAAAAGGATTGTATGCAGTGACATTTGCGGTCAGCTGATAGGTGCCGGAATTGGGGTTGCGGGTGCGGTTCGTCATGCCGGTCACATTCGAGTAATCGGCAAACACATCACACACCGGAGCGCCGGTGGGTAAGCCATGGGCCGAGGTCATGAGCAATATGCTCAGCACGCTGATCAAGATTTTTTTCATGGTGAACTCCGTCTTTTTATCCCAGACTACCACACTCTTTTGAATTCTCGGTGAAACTGACTGAAAAAATGACTCAAAACCAGCCGGGATTGAACAGCTGTTGAAAAAAGCGGCCAACCAGTCGCGGTTCCATCAGGATGGTCACCGCGATGCCATACAAGCCGCCGTATAAATGGGCACTGTGGTTGATGTTGTCATTGTTGGCGTGGTGGGCTTTGAGGCTGTACCACACATAGCCGGCCGCAAACAAAATGGCCGGGATGGGAATGGCACCAAACAGGTACAACAACTCCCAGGGAAACAAAAAGATGAAGGCGAACAACACCGCTGACACCGCACCGGAGGCCCCCAGGCTCATGTAATTGCGGTCATCCTTGTGCTGCAAAAAGGAGGGGATCATGGCCACCACAATGGCCCCCAGATAAAACACCACAAACCCCGCGCCACCCAAGAATTGTCGGTACACCCCTTCAATCACGGCACCAAAAAAATAAAAGGTGAACATATTGAACAGCAAGTGCATGCCATCGGCGTGGATGAAACCATGGGTGATGAAGCGCTCAATTTGCCCTTGTTTGATCGCCGGCGACCAAAAAATCAAACGTTCCATGACACGGCGGTCTTGCCAGGCCAAATAAGAAATCAGGCAGGTGATGCCGATGATGATGAGGGTTTGGTTGAGGCCCATGTTCATAGCGAAAAAGCCTTCAGTTTAGCCGCTTATCAGTCACCATACAAGCCTCTGTAATGGCCACATTTCAGTCTTCAGCAGTGGGCTGTTTGATCCAAGTGTAACTGCGGCGCCCTTGCCATTCACCGGCTTCGCTTTGGCGAAAAGACGTGGTCAGCAAGCCATCGGGGGTCAGCACCCTCAGATGGCGTTCTGTGAAGGTCGGAAAATCGGGGGCCGAATGGGTTTGGATGGTTTCGATTTGCCCGTGGCCGATCGGCCGGATGAAACCATCACCCACCCGGCCACCAAAACCAAATTGCAACAAGCGGGCTTGCCGCTGCTCGGCATCCCAAAATAATTTGTAGGTCCAAAAGTCATCCGAAGGTTTGCCATCGATCAAACCATACAAGCGCCCATCCAAGCTGTTCTCACCCAACCCCCAGGTCCACTCAATGGCGTAATCGGTATATGGCTCACTGTCCGAACGGTATTGTGCATTGCTGGTTTGCCACGTCCCCACTTGGCTGTTCATTTCCGCGATGAACCACTCAGGCATGGCCGCCCCCACTGCCGTGGCCACCTGGTACTCAGTGAATAAGCGCTGCAATTCGGCCTCATCTTCAGCCACATGCACCAACTCTTGGGGGCTGGCGCCGGCATCGCGAGCCAAGGCCGCCACCCGGCCCTGACCGGTGAATAAGGTCTTGGGGACCTGCTGGGCGATGGGATCTTGGTAGGCTTCCAAGGGCGAGATGATCTCCCAGCCCTGGGCCTTGAGGTGCATCACCAGATCGCCAATGAAATAGGCTGCCAGGTCATTGTCATGCAACAACAACACGTGTTTGGGCGAACGACCCAAATACTGCTCGGCGATTCGATCCGAGTGCTCAATCGCGGCCCACAACACATCGATGTACAGCTGTTTCATTTGCACCAGGTTGATTTTGTCACCTGCTTTGACGGCATCCTGATACAACTTTTCCAGGTACCAATCGTAGTTGTCGACCGTCACGTAGCCGTTTTGATAGCCCAGTTTTTGCAGGAATTTTTGCATCTTCTTAACCACCTTTTTGTCACGCCCTTCATCCAGATAGGGGTAGCGAAAGTAGGGTTTGAAATGGGGATAATCCCGCAAGGCCTGGTCCGCGGTCAGCACATCTTGTTGGTAGGTGTCCAACTCGGTGCGATGTAACCACAGGTGCTGATTACTGTGGTTGGCAATCAGATGGCCATCTTGCTGATACAAATCCAATATGGGCTTGGTCTGCTCATTCAGGTGTTTGGTGGTGACGAAAAACATTGCCTGCTCCACCCCGCTGGCATCCAAGGCAATCAACAAAGCTTTGGCCCGTTGTTCACTGGTCAGGCTGCTGTTTGGCCGAGGGGCATCATCAAAGGTGATGGCAATTTGCTTGGTGGCTTGGGCCGTGCTGATGACGCACAGCAGGCCAAGCCAGAAAATTCTTTGGAAAGACAAAAATCGCATGGGTTCATGTGCTTGTGAGTTGGGCGTCATTGTAAATCATTGGCATTATTTTTGTGTTATTTCCAGGGGTTGAGGCATTGATAAGGGTGATCACATTGAAATTATGGGAGAACAACATGCCTTATGCCCGTGCCCATTGGTACCTCATGGCTTTGCTGGCCGTCACCGTGCTGGCTTTTTGGAACAGTTATTTTGGGGTCTTGGCCCAAGCCCCAGCCGCCCACCATTGGCATGGCATCACCGCCACCGCCTGGCTGCTGCTGATGGCCACCCAAAGTGTCACCATCCACCGGGGCCAGCGACTATGGCATCGGCGACTGGGATGGTTGCTGATGGTGCTGGTGCCGTTGATGAGCGGCGCCTTTGCTTTGGTCACTTGGCAAGGGGCCATCAAAGCCGTCAATCAACACCCGTTTTATCTGATGTTCGGTGAAGCTTTGTTGACGGCCGATGTGCTGTTGTTGTTCACCACCTCGCTGCAAGTTTACCTGGCCCTGAAATTTTGGCGCCAAGTGCACCTGCACAGTGCCTTGATGCTCAGCACCGTGATGGGTTTGTTGCCACCGGTGTTGTCGCGCCTGTTCGCCAATTGGGTACCGGGATTGCTGATCACCGGTCCGGACACCTTGTACCTGTTTGAGTACTGCTTGCAACTGAGCATGCTGGTGAGTCTGCTGCTGGCTGTGTGGCTGTACCTCAAGCACCAAGCCCATGGCTGGCCTTGGATTTTGGCCGCCATGGTGGTGATCCTGATGTATGTGTTGTATGCCACCCTGGGCCAAACCTTGGTCTGGCAAACCGTGGTTGCACAACTGGCGACCTGGTCGATGGCTTGGGTCTTTGCGACCGGCTGGTTGCTCGGCCTGCTGGCTTGTGTGTTGGGTTGGCTGCATGGCAAGCGGCGTTAAGACACCGGCCTGCGGTCAGTCAGTTAGGGTCAAAGCCCGTCATGAAAATCAAGTCGTCGGTCAGCTGCGTGGCCAGGCCATTGATGTACTCTTCAATGGCGGTGTAACCCGAGGGCATGATGGTGGTGTGGTCATTGCCATTTTGGGGATTCAAACCGCGGCTGTTTTCCCAGTCATCGGGCATGCCATCATCATCACTGTCCAATGGCGGGGTGCCGGGGGTGAGTCCGGCCATCAAATCGACTGGGCGGTAATTGCGCCAACTGCCGCTGCGTTGTTGCAACTCTTCAATGGACTGCCGGGCCACGATGTCATGGGGAAAAGCGCCGATGCGTGGCAACAAGCGGTCGGCCAAAGTGGCTGGATCTCGCATCACCGATGGGGCATAACCGGGTTCACCGGAAAAATCAAACACCCCGGTTTGGTTGAATTGGTTGGCGTTGATGCCACAGCAGGCAAAGGTATAGGCATTGCCAAAAGCCACGTCATTCCAGGGGTTTTGCACCGTGCCCATGTATTCCCCCGGGACTTCCACCCAATTGTCTTGCAGCCAATAGGCGGTGGGAATGGGGGTGGATGCATTTTCCGGGTCAAACCAAAACGGCGACAGGCTGATGCTGGGACCGGCGATGTACTGGTTGCCCATGATATTGAAGTTGCCTTCTGAGACATTGTGATGCACAAAGCCCTCGCGACCGTTGTAAGTGATGTTGTTGATCACTTCTGCCGGGCCCACCGACAAGGCCGGGGTGCGGTTCCGGGAATGGGTGAAAACGTTGTTGAGGATGGAGATGTATCCGCCAGTGCGATCACCCGGTTGACAATTGCCGCTGTCCAAACAGGGGCGGTGATTGATCACGCCTTTGTTGTGATCCCAACCATTGCTGGTGTCATAGATGGGGAATGACAAATGCGAATTTTGGATGGTGATGTGGGCCGCCCCACCCCAAAAATCGATGGTTTCATCGGCCCCATGCGACGCATCAATGTGGTCCAGCATGATGTTGTTGGCGGTCGACATTTGAATCGCATCGTGTTGATTGGCTGGCCAATTGCTGTCCGGGTTGGGTGGCCGGATGCGCAGGTGACGGATGATGATGTTGCCGGTGTCCGAATTATAGGTGGTGTACAAGTGACCCACCAAGGTGATGCCGGCCCCGGGTGCGGTTTGTCCAGCAATGGTCAAATCGCCATGCGGGATGTGCAAATCACCGGTGATCAAGCCGGAGACTTCAAACACCACGATTCTGGGACCCGGTTGTGACACCGCCCATTGCAAAGAACCCACGCCTGAATCATTGAGGTTGGTGACGATGTGCACATCCCCACCCCGGCCACCGCTGACATAAGCCGCAAAACCCGCCGCTTCAGGAAAGGCTTTGAGCTGGGCATGGGCGTTGTCGACTGACAACAACAGCGCGCCCAACCAAATAAACACAGACATTCTCATCGCTTGACTCCAAACTTTAATGGACTGGTTAACTCAGCCCTTCATTTAACCACAAGTGGCGCGCATGAAATGAGTCAGAATTCACAATTAACCCATCCTGCCAGCGTTTCAGTGCTTGATGGCCCAACAGGGCTCGTCACCAAAATGTGTTTTGCAGGCATCGATCAAGCGCTTGACCCGTTGTGTCAGGTGCCGGTTTTGCGGATATACGGCGTAAATGTTGAGGGTGTTGTCCAACCAAAAATCTGTCAACAAGCAGACCAATTGGCCTTGGTTGATCGCCTCAAAACAAACAAAATCAGGGATCATCACCAAACCCATGCCATCGATGGCGGCATCGCGCATGAAATCACCGTTGTTACAGGTCATGACATTGGGCACTTTGATTTTGAGGGGTTGATTGCCCGCGCCTTTGAAGTGCCACAGTTCAGGGGCGGTGACGTATTTCAGTTTGTGGTGGCCGGTTTTCAGGTCGTTGGGGTGTTGCGGGGTGCCGTGCCGGGCCAGATAGGCAGGACTGGCACACAGCACCAAACGGGTGTATGACAGCCGCTTGGCCATCAAGGTCGAATCGGCCAAGCGGGCGATGCGAATGGCCAGATCAAAGCCCTCATTGACCAAATCCACCTGTCGGTCATTGAAATCCAAATCCAGCACCACTTCGGGATGCTGTTGGTTGAACGCCCGCAATGGTTCGGTCAGGTGGTTCAAACCAAAGGACAGCGGCACCGCCAATTTGATGCGGCCCGCCAACGCCCGATCCTGGTCTTTGATCCGGGCTTCGGCTTCATTGATTTCCTCCAGGATGCGGACACAGGATTGGTAATACAAGCGCCCGGAATCGGTCAGGGTTTGTGACCGCGTGGTGCGTTTGATCAATTGCGACCCAAGGTGGGCCTCCAACCGACTCAAACGTTGACTGATGGCGGACTTGACCGTGTTCAGCTGTTCCGCCGCTTGGGTGATGCTGCCCGCTTCCACCACCCGCACGAATGCCAACATGTCCTCCAGCGTGGCCATGATTCAGCTGTCTTCAATCACCACATCGACAAAGTAATGCTTTTCACCGTTGATTTTTTTGCAAATCAAACCATGCACATCGGATTCAAAGCCAGGAAACTCATCGTTGAAGCGTTTGATGTAATGCAGATACTTGATCACCTGTGAGGTGAAGCGCTCGCCGGGCACCATCAAGGGAATGCCAGGAGGGTACGGGGTGATCATGATGGCGGTGATGCGGTCGGCCAATTGATCGATGGTGACGCGCTCGACTTGGTTGTGTGCCATCTTGTTCCAGGCGGTGGCGGGTAACATCCCTGGTTCAATGTCAGACAAGTACATGTCATTGGTGATTTTGGCCACGTCGTGTTGTTGGTACATTTGGTGGATGGCGGTGCACAGGTCCTGCAGACCCAGGCGCTCATACTGGGGATTCTTGTTGACGAATTCAGGCATCACCCGCCACATCGGCAAGTTTTGGTCATAATCATCTTTGAACTGTTGCAACTCGGTCACCAACGAATTCCAGCGCCCTTTGGTGATGCCGATGTTGAACATGATGAAAAAGGAATACAAACCGGTCTTCTCCACCATGATGCCGTGTTCCGACAGGTATTTGGTGACGATGTTGGCCGGGATTCCCAATTGGTCAAATTCACCTTTGACGTTCAATCCAGGGGTGATGATGGTGGCTTTGATTGGGTCCAACATGTTGAAACCTTCGGCCTCCAAGTCAAAATCATGCCATTCTTCATTGGGATTGATCATCCATTCATGTTGCATTGGCACATCGCCGTCACTGAAATGGTCAGGGCCCCACACTTTGAACCACCAATCATCCCCAAATTCTTGATCGACTTTGCGCATGGCCCGACGGAAATTCAAGGCTTCATGCAAGGACTCTCCGACCAAGGCATGACCGGCCGGTTGTTCCATCATGGCGGCTGCCACGTCACACGAGGCAATGATGGCGTATTGGGGGCTGGTCGAGGTGTGCATCAAAAACGATTCATTGAACCGATGCATATCGAAATGCGAATTGGCCGGTTCTTGCACCAAAATTTGTGAGGCCTGTGACAAGCCGGCCAGCAGTTTATGCGTCGATTGGGTGGCAAACACCATGGCATTCTCCGCCCGTGGGCGCTCACTGCCACCGATGGCGTGCATGTTGGTGTAAAACTCATGGAACGCCGCATGCGGCAACCAGGCTTCGTCAAAATGTAAGGTGTCGATGCGATCACCCAACATGTCCTTGATGTCTTCGACGTTGTAGATCACCCCATCATAAGTGCTTTGGGTGATGCACAAGATGCGCGGCTTGGCGGCTTGGTCTGGATCAATGAACGGGTTGTTGGCCATCTTGGCGGCGATTGATTCGGCCGAGAATTCGTGTTTCGGAATCGGCCCAATGATGCCATAGTGGTTGCGCGTGGGCATCAAAAACACCGGTATGGCGTCGGTCATGATGATGGCATGCAAGATGGACTTGTGGCAGTTGCGGTCCACCACCACGATGTCGCCAGCCGCCACGGTGGAGTTCCACACGATTTTGTTCGAGGTGGAGGTGCCATTGGTGACAAAAAACAAATGGTCGCTGTTGAAAATGCGGGCGGCATTTTCTTCGCTGGCAGCCACCGGGCCGTTGTGATCCAACAACTGACCCAATTCTTCCACGGCGTTGCAGACGTCGGCGCGCAACATGTTTTCTCCGAAAAACTGATGAAACATCTGACCCACCGGACTTTTCAAAAAGGCCACCCCGCCTGAGTGTCCTGGGGTGTGCCAGGAATAGGAACCGTCGGCGGCATAGTTCATCAAGGCTTTGAAAAACGGCGGCGCCACCGATTCGACGTATTTTCTGGCTTCACGAATGATGTGCCGGGCAACGAATTCGGGGGTGTCTTCGAACATGTGAATGAAGCCATGCAATTCCCGCAAAATGTCCATGGGAATGTGCTCACTGGTTTTGGTTTCACCATACAGGAAAATGGGGATGTCTGGATTGCTGCGCCGCACCGCCTCGATGAATTGTCGAATTTCGTTGATCGCCCGATCGGCTTCCTCGGCGCTGGACAAGTTGATTTCTTCGTCATCAATCGACAAAATGAAGGTGGAAGCGCGACTGGCCTGCTGGGCAAATGAGGTCAAGTCCACATAACTGGTGTAGCCAATCACTTCAATGCCATTGGCCCCGATCGCCTCAGCCAAATTGCGGATACCAGAACCAGAAACGTTTTCTGAACGAAAATCTTCATCGATGACCACGATGGGAAAATGAAAGCGATTGAGCATGGATTCCTCAGTCTTAAAAAAACTTATTATCGCTGATGTCTACGGCCTGTCAATGGTCCAATACAAGGACCAAATTCATGGGCCAGATTCATGGCTACTCCAGCGCACCTTGCAGCGTCCCTGCGGCCGTGCGCCGCCTGGCTTGCTTGATGCATTGTTCACATAAAAAGAACATAATATTCTGATTTGGACTGTTTTTCAAACAATATGCGAACAATATAATGGACCCATTGCAACCATTGACGAGGAATCTCACATGTCATTCATCCAACAATACAGCGCCCTGGTGGGACGCATTTTCATCAGCCTGATCTTTTTGGTGGCAGGCATCAACAAAATCACCGCTTACGAAGGCACCGCTGGCTACATGGCGGCCATGGGTGTGCCCAGCGGCCTGCTGCCGTTGGTCATTGCCACCGAAATATTGGGGGCTTTGGCCATCATGGCCGGCTTCAAAACCCGACTGGTGGCTTTTTTGATGGCGGGTTTCAGCCTGTTGTCCGCCCTGCTGTTCCATTTTGAGCTTGCCGACCAAACGCAGTCCATCATGTTCATGAAAAATGTGGCCATTGCTGGCGGCTTTTTGCTGTTGGTGGCCCATGGACCCGGTCGGTATGCCATCGACAACCGAGCGAATAACTGAATATCAATTCACCGGAGAACCCACATGCAACAACGCATCCTACTGATCAACTCCAGCGGTCGCCAACAAGACTCAGTGACCCGCCATGCCAGCGACCTGGTGGTCCAACAGTTGCAGCAAATGAGCCCTGCTGCGGTCATGCAGCGGGATTTGGCTGCCGGCCTGCCCTTTGTCAACGAAGCCTGGATTGGGGCCAATTTCACAGCCGCTGAGCAGCGCAATGCCGCACAACTGGAGCAGCTGGGCATTTCCGATGCCTTGGTCAATGAAATCCAACAGGCCGAGGTGCTGGTGATTGCCTCACCGATTTACAATTTTGGTATTCCAGCCACACTCAAAGCCTGGGTCGATCAAATCGCCCGAGCCGGGGTTACGTTTCGATACACCGAGGCAGGGCCGGTGGGCTTGATGCGCGGCAAACGGGCCATCTTGGTGATGGCCTCTGGCGGCGTGCCCATCGGTTCCGAACTGGATTTTGCCACACCGTACTTACAACAAGTCATGCGCTTCATTGGCATCACTGACATCACTGTGGTGGATGCCAACAGCAGCGATGAGCAAGCCATCAAACTACAACTGCTGACCTGGCGTCAGGCCACCACAGCGGAGGTATGAAACCATGAACACACACAACCACATCAACCGCATCATCAACGGCCTGCCGGCCTCTGATGGCGCCGGGGTGAAATTGACCCGCATCATTGGCAATCACCAATTGAGCGAACTGGATCCGTTTTTGTTGTTGGATCATTTTGGTTCCGACCAAGCCAATGACTACATCGCGGGCTTTCCTCCCCACCCCCACCGGGGTTTTGAGACCGTGACTTACATGTTACAAGGCAAAATGCGGCATCAAGACAGCGTCGGCAACGACGGTGTCATAACCGATGGCGGCATCCAATGGATGACCGCGGGTCGTGGCATCATCCATTCAGAAATGCCCGAACAAACGGCTGGGGTGTTGTCGGGTTTTCAACTGTGGGTGAATTTGCCCGCCAGTGAAAAAATGACCGCCCCCAAGTACCAGGAAAAAGACGCCGATGAGATCCCCACCGAGCAACGCGACGGTGGTGTGTCGTTGAAAGTGATCGCCGGACAAACCGCCCAAGGCACCGAAGGCATCATTGACAACCCGCACACCGAACCCAATTATTGGGACGTCAAGCTGCCAGCGGACACCCAACTGCAGGACCGCTTGAACCCAAGCCACACCGCGTTCATTTACGTATATCAAGGCCTGATTCAATTGGCCGACCAACAAGAACTGAACGCCGGTCAGTTGGGGATCTTGAGCCCGGGTGAAGAATTGTTGATCCAGGCCAACCAAGACAGCCGCTTCATCGTGGTCTCGGGCCGACCTTTGAATGAACCCATCGTGCGGGCCGGCCCCTTTGTGATGAACACCGAGGCTGAATTACAACAAGCCTTTGTCGATTATCAAAACGGTACATTAACTCAACAGGAGGCATGACATGGGTTTATTGGTGAAAGGTGAATGGCGCGATCAATGGTACGACACCGATGCCACCGACGGTGAATTCAAACGATCGGAATCACAATTCAGAAATTTTGTGACCGCCGACGGGGCCCCCGGCCCCACCGGGTCGGGTGGCTTCAAAGCCGAATCGGGCCGCTACCATTTGTATGTGTCTCTGGCATGTCCATGGGCCCATCGGACGTTGATTTTCAGAAAATTAAAGGCATTGGAAGATCACATCGATGTGTCGGTGGTGGATTATTTGATGCGCGAGCATGGCTGGACCTTCAACGCCAGTGATGACGGTGACGAGTTCGTCGGTGACCGGTTGCATGACGCCGACTTCATGCACCAGGTTTACACCACAGCTGATCCCCAATATTCGGGCCGGGTCACGGTGCCGGTGTTGTGGGACAAACAACAAAACACCATCGTCAGTAATGAGTCGGCCGACATCATCCGCATGTTCAATTCGGCATTTACTGGCTTGACTGAAAACGACATTGATTTCTATCCAGCGGAGCTGCAGACTGAAATCGATGACATCAATGAGCGGGTGTATCACGACATCAACAACGGCGTGTACAAAGCCGGTTTTGCCACCAGCCAATCGGCCTATGAAAAACACGTGGTGAAATTGTTCGAGTCACTGGACTGGGTCGAGGACTTGCTGCAGGACCGCACATTTCTGGCCGGGGAGGTGTTGACTGAAGCCGACTGGCGTTTGTTCACCACACTGGTGCGCTTTGATGCGGTCTACGTGGGGCATTTCAAATGCAACCTGAAAACCCTCCGCGAATACCCCAGCATCAGTGCCTATGTGAAAAAACTGGCCGCCATCCCCGGCATCGCCGACACCATCAACATCCGCCACATCAAGCGGCATTATTACATGAGCCACGACACCATCAACCCCTCCGGCGTGGTGCCGCATGGGCCGGCGTTGGATTTTGTTTGACTATGGAAAATGTCATCTCGAGTGCAACCGAGAGATCTATGGGGCTACACGGGATCTCTCCACTCACTGCGTGCGGTCGAGATGACTTGCAAGCGAGCGACATGATGCACGGGTCAATTACAAGGTTTTTGGTTTAATCAGGCGGCAAGAAATCCGTATAAAAACCGCTGACGCCGTAATTCGCTTGCAGCCGGCGGATGGTGTGGGCTTTGTTGATGGTGTAGACAAAAATGCGGTGTTGATGGCGCAACTTTTGCAGGGTGCGGCTTTTGGCTTGTGCAGGACGCATGCTGAGTGCCAAGAGGTCCATCTCGGCACTGAGTTCGACCACCGAACGCTTGGAGCCTTGGTATTGATACAAAATCCAGATCAATTGTGTAAAGCCCATGGCTTTGAGTTCGGCGTACTCTTCGGGTTGATAAAATTGTGGGATCAGCACTGCCTGGAGGGCCGGATTGTGCGCCAAGATGAAACGGATGCCTTGGAGGTTGTGATGCTTGATGTCGGTGATGATTTTGACTTCGGGCTTGTCTTTGAGCCAGGCAGCCAAGGCAGCCAAATCACAAGATCGAAACCCAGGGTGAGCCTCGGCCAATTCATTGAACCGGGCCAAGGTCAAAGGTTCGTGGGTTTTGAAGCCGAAGATTTTTTTGAAGGTCTTGTCCCAATCATGCAAGCACACCAACTGCCCATCGGCGGTCCAGGAAAAATCCACCTCCAGGTGACGAAATCCGGCTTGGTAACTGTGCTCCAAAGCCTCGATCGAATTGGTGTAGGCCTGGCCTTGGTAACCGCCACCGGCATGGGCAATCAGCAAAGTGGGTGCTTGGGTGGTCGCCATCGCGGGTGTCACGGCACCCAACATTGACCACCAGCAAGCCATCTGGAACCTTTTAATGGCCATGGTGCCGCAAGGCAAAGACCAACAGTTTCACTGCCAACTTCTCCTTGAACTGCTGCGGCGCAGTCAAGTTCATCAGTTCCAAATAAGGTTGGTGGGAGGCCATGGGCCGGGCCCACATGGCTTTGATCAATGTCAGCAAGGTGCCATACTTGTTTTTGGTTTGACCGCGCAACCACTGCAGCGATTCAATGATGACTGTTTCCTTGGCGGTGAAGTCTTCGCCGAATGGCAAGGGTGGGAAATAGCCTTGTTGCTTCACCTCGGTGAGTTGTTGCTTGATTTTTTCTGGGGTGTTGTGCCGGAACGGTTCTGGCACTTGCCAGTTGGCCGACAATTTATTGTGCGCCACGGCTTGGGCCCGTAAGGACTCTTGAAAGCGGCTGTCTGCAATGCAAATCATGCGCTGAATGCAGGTTTCATCGGATTGCCCCCGCAGATCGGCCATGCCATATTCGGTGATCACGATGTCCCTGAGGTGCCGGGGAATGGTGCAATAACCATACTTCCACACCACATTGGATTCGATGCTGTTTGGGCTGATGTGCACACTGCGCAGCATCAGCACCGAACGGCTGTCGGCCAAAGCATGGGCCATGGCCACAAAATTGTATTGTCCCCCCACCCCACTGACCACTTGGTGGTCTTCTAAGGAATCAGAAGCGGCGGCACCCAGCACATCCACTTTCATGCAGGTGTTGATGAAGCGGGCTTTGATGCGCTGCACCCGATCCAAGGCCTCTCCACCATACAATTCGTTGATTTGACTGACCGGGGTCATTTGGAACCAAGGTCTGATTTCAGCCCGCAATCCATGCAACCAATGGTAAAACCGTTTGGAGCCCATGAAAAAGGCGGCGTGCAACACCGCCCCGTGTTGCAATTGGCGGCCCACAGCGTGTTGTTCCAAAGCCGCCAAATTATCCGCATCATGCAAATCAGCACTGAAGCTTTGTCCGTCGGCAGCGGTGATCACCCCGCGGTCAAAGGTCAGATCGGCTTGCAGCACACCCAGGTATTGCAAGCGCTTGAACTGCCTGAGACTCATCACTTCGTCAATCACGTGGTGTTGCAACAGGGTGCCCAAGATGCCCGGTTCAAAGGTTTCTTCGATCACTTCATCATTGACCAATTGTTGGATCTCGGCATCGGGATACACCTTGCGCTTGAGGATCCGCGCATCGAACAAATGGGCAAAACCTTCGACGAACATTTCGCTGGCGGCATACAACCCCTTGGTGAATGGCCGCGTATCACCCACCTGTTTGATCATGGTGCCGAATTTATCCAGCATGCCGGAGCTTTGTAACAACTCATGGTAAGTGGGGTTGTTTTTCTGCCGCAACACCGTGCTGTAGACCAGTGCATCGGCCAAAGAGCCAATGCCAATTTGTAAGGTGCCGCCATCTTTAAGCAGGGTACTGGCCAACAAGCCGATGCTGTAATCGGTGGCACTGATGGCTTGCGCAGGGGTGGCAAAAGGTTCGAAGTAAGCGTCGGGATCGTCAAAGATGGCGTCGAAGAAATCCTCATTCACCGCGGCTTGGCCGCCCATGAATGGCAGGTGTTGATTGACCATGGCCACCACCAAAGGCCGGGGCTTGCCTTTTTCTTGGGCAATGCGGATGATGTCCAAAGTCAAGTCCGGATTACATGACAGGCTGTAGCGCAGGCCTGAGTCGGTGCGTTCAACCGCCACCATTTGCAGGATGATGTTGACATGGCGGTCAACCATGTCCCGGGCCACATGGGTGTAGTTGCTGCTGACGTAGGCTTGTTGGGCTGATTTTGAGCGCAGCATTTTGCCCGACTGCATGTAAAACTCACGCACCCGGATGTTGGGTGGCATCTGATCCCGTTGCACGTCATCAATGTAGCTCAATTCTGGATAGTCACCAAAAAAACGCTGGGTAAAGGCCTGTAAAAAGCGCCGCTCCAGGATCGAGTTGCCTTTGGGGATGGCCAAGGACAAGGCGGTGAACAACTCCAGGTTGGTCTCGGCGTGGGTTTTGGCATGTTGATAGACGGCATTGACCAGTGGATTGGGTTTGCCGATTCCCAGCGGGGTACCCACCACCCAATCGTGGCCGACTTGTTTAACCAACCAAGCAATCAGTTCTTCGGTGTTGGGGGTGTTTATGGGCATTTTGTCTTCCACATCCGACCGGTCATCCAATCATTGTAACCAAAAAAACCCCAGCTTGAGGCGACTTTTGAGGCCGCTGTTGATATTTTTGACTTGGGTCAATGTCGACCGCTGAGTCTGACTCAACGTTTGAACCAGTCCAGGGCTTGTTGGCGGGCCGCTTTGTAATCAATGATCGGTGGCGGGTAACCCAAGTCGTCTCGGGTGGCGGCTTGGGGATTGTGGATTTCTTTGCCTGGCACCGCCGCCAGTTCTGGCACCCATTGGCGGATGTAAGTACCGTCTGGATCGAATTTCTCCGATTGGGTGGTTGGGTTGAAGATGCGGAAATACGGGGCGGCATCACAACCGGTGGCCGAGGACCATTGCCAACCACCGTTGTTGGAGGCCAAATCGCCGTCCAACAAATGCGCCATGAAATGGGCTTCACCAGCCCGCCAATCCACCAGGCACAGCTTGGTCAAAAATGAAGCCACGATCATCCGCACCCGGTTGTGCATCCAGCCGGTTTGAAGCAACTGCCGCATGCCGGCATCGACGATGGGAAAGCCGGTCTGTCCTTGTTCCCATGCCGCCAACAAATCCGGGGCATCGACCCAATGGTCCACCGCATCGGCTTTGAACGGTTGGTGCTTGGCCAATCTGGGGTATTCGTGCATCAGGTCGTGGTAAAAATCACGCCAGATCAGCTCCGAAACCCAGGTGCTGGTGAAGGCCGGCTCCCCGTCTTGTTTCAAAGCATGGCCCAAACATTGGCGGGCACTGATCACCCCGATGGCCAAATAGGGCGACAAACCACTGGTCCCTGACACGGCCGGATAATCGCGTTCAGCGGCGTAGTCTTGGTCACGGCAAAAGTCTTTGACCCGCTGCGCCACGGCTGGCTCACCGATGGGCCAATCCGCCAACTCGAAAGCCACCGGCACAGGTTTGGCCTGGGTCACTGCGTGGTCCTGATGGGCTTTTGGCAAGGGCAACGGCGGTGCATAGGCCGCTTTCAAGTGCTTAATGAACTTGTGCTTGTACGGGGTGAACACATGGTACATGCCACCGTCGTTTTTGCGCACATGCCCCGGTGGCAACAGGTAATTGCTGTGGTGTTGGTGCAGCGCCACAGCCGCTTGATCCAACACCTCAGCCACCGCTTGATCGCGGGCGATTTCATGGGGCCAATGTTGTCGGTGCCAGTGCACTGCCTTGATTTCGTGTGTTTCAATCAACCGTTCAAACAACGGCGGTACCTCGGCAAAGGTCGGCACTTCATGCACCCAGCTGGACACCCCGAACTGCGCCAAGCGGGGGATCAAGTCATTGATGTGGGCTTTGATGAATTCGAATTTTTGTGGTGCTTCCCCATGTTTTTCGTGTTGTTCCGGGTTCAGCACGAACAAGGCCACCACCGGTTGCCCTGACTGCATCGCTGCTGTCAAGGCCGGATGATCTGCCAATCGCAGATCCGTGCGGAACCAAACCACATTCATTGTTTCAACACCTCACAAAAATCGGTTTCAAAAGGGGGGGGGATTTTTACTTGAATTTCACCCGAATCATTATATAGTTTCAAGCAATCTAATTTTCGTGAAAATCATGCCGCAAGTCGCCGTTTCGTTCATCAAAAATTTCTTCCGCATGGAGTCCTCTGCCGGAATCTTGTTGTTCTTTTCTGCCGTGTTGGCCATGATCATTGCCAATTCACCTTTAACGGTCTATTACAATTTGTTGTTGGACACCCCGGTGGCCATTCAAATTGGCGCGCTGGCGATCAACAAACCACTGTTGTTGTGGATCAACGACGGTTTGATGGCGGTGTTTTTCTTCCTGGTGGGCCTGGAATTGAAACGGGAACTGGTGGAAGGTGAACTGTCTGAGAAAAAGAACATTGTCTTGCCAGGCATCGGGGCGATTGGTGGCATGCTGTTTCCAGCCCTGGTGTTCTTCTGGTTCAACAAAGACGACCCCATGGCCTTACAAGGCTGGGCCATCCCAGCCGCCACCGACATTGCGTTTGCCTTGGGTGTGTTGAAATTGCTCGGCCCTCGGGTGCCCACCAGCTTAAAAATATTCCTCACCTCATTGGCCATTTTTGATGACATTGGCGCCATCCTGGTCATCGCATTTTTCTACACCTCACAGATTTCCTTCACCGCCTTGATCGTGGTGGCGGTGTGCGTGCCGCTGTTGTGGCTGATCAACCGCAAAGGCATTGAGGCCACCAGTACCTACATCATGATTGGTGTGGTGATGTGGGTGGCGATGCTCAAATCTGGGGTTCACGCCACCTTGACTGGCGTCATCCTGGCCATGTTCATTCCCATCAAGTCCAAGATCAAAGAAGGCTATTCGCCGTTGAAAGAGTTGGAGCACAACCTGCATTCGGCGGTGGCTTACATCATCCTGCCGATTTTTGCCTTTGCCAACTCAGGTCTGAATTTATCGGGCATCGGGCTGGAACAGCTGCTGCACCCCGTGCCTTTGGGCATTGCTTTGGGCTTGGTTGTGGGTAAACAAGTGGGCATCTTCAGCCTTTGTTGGCTGGCCATCAAAATGGGTTGGGCAAAAATGCCAGAACGCAGCAATTGGGTGGCCATTTACGGCATCTCGGCCTTGTGCGGTATTGGCTTCACCATGAGTTTGTTCATTGGTTCTTTGGCCTACGAAGAAACCCAATTTGACATGGTGTTCGATGAGCGCTTGGGCATCATTGTCGGTTCCATGATCTCGGCTTTGATCGGTTTCTTTGTGCTGAAGACACAATACGGCAAAAATGCCCCTGAAATCGGCGCGACCCAAGAAGCGGTCAAAACCACTTAATACCGATCAATCAAACACATAGCGACCGTCCATCACTTCCACATTGGGCGGTCGTCCGTGCTCAATGAAAAAATCATGGCCGACTTTCAGGTTGCGCCAATAGTCAATCCACCGGTGCCCTGCATGTGCTTGCATGTTGGCTTCATCCATGCGAAACGGAAAGGCATGCACCCGCACAAAGGGCTGACCATGCTCGAAAGCCACGACCATCAAGGTGTAAATTTCTTCGATCTGCGGATCGGTCATGGCATAGCAGCCGATTGACACACAATCACCATGGACCATCAAAGCGCTGCCGGTGCGTCCGTGGTGGCGATCATAGGCATTGGGGAAACCCAGGTTGAATGACAAATGAAAGCGGCTGCGGGGGTTGAGCTGGCCGGGCTTGACAAAATAGAAACCCTCGGGACTTTGCCAGTCACCTTCGCGCAATTTGGGCCCCAAAGCCCCAGAGAAGGTACAGATGGGGTAGGTTTTGAACAAGGTAAACTGGGGGCCATTTTGGACCCACAATTCCAGTTCAGCCGAGTCTTTGTAGAGTCGAAGATGCACCGGTGAGCCCCAGGTCAACTGCCGTTGATGGAAGGCCGCTTGCAAGAGTGGCTGGTTGTTCTGAATGGCCTGACTGGCGCGTTGGCTTTGGGGAATTGGCATCAAACTGGCCAGCAACAACAAAGCGGTTTTGAACAACATGAAATTCTCCCGATTGATCGGTTTGGACCACCCAGGGCGCCGATGGTTCGGTCACCCACCCCGCGCAGCGTCTGGATCAGGCACAGAATGCCACCATCCAACGCTCCATGGCTTGCCAGGGGTCACCGGCCAAACGGCCTTTGATCATGCGATCAATGTCAGACAGCTGTTGCATGCGGCCAGACCAATGTGGCAGCGGTCGTCGATTGAGGTTTTTTTGAAACACCGCTTGGCGATTTTGCCAAATGCCCAATTTGCGGTAATCGGCAGCACTGGCTTGTTTGCCTTGAGTGCGGAGGAAGCTGAGTTCGCACAAGTTGCGCGTTTCCCGTTCCAAAGCCCAATGAATGATCACCGCCGATAAATCATTCTTCTGTAACGAACGCATAATTCTGATCGCCCGTTTGGGCTGCTGTTCCAACAGCGAATCGGTCAATCTGAAGACGTCAAAGCGGGCGTTGTCGGCCACCAAACTGGCCACATCCTGAGCCGTCACGGTTTGGTTGGCATAGCGCATTTTCAACTTTTCCAGCTCTTGTGCAGCGGCCAGTAAATTGCCTTCCAGGCGCATGCTGAGCAAACCAATCGCTTGGTCATCCACCGGCAAACCGATTTGTTGACAGCGTTGTTTGATCCATTGCGGCAATTCCGCGGCTTTGGGCTGATATACCCGCAGAAACACGCCATGCTCGATGATGGTTTTGACCCATTTGGTTTTGTCGTTGCTGGCATTCCATTCGTCACAGCGGATGATCAGCATCACATCATCGGGCATCAGCTCAATGAATTGCACGATGCTGGCTGAGCCCTGGGTGCCCGGCTTGCCGCTGGGCAGGTGCAAATCTATCAGGCGTTTGCTGGCAAACAAGGACATGTTGCCGGCACTGTTTTGCAGTTCATGCCATTGGAAGGATTTGTCCGCCAAATGCGCTTCCCGTTCACTGAATCCCTGTTCCGCGGCTTTGGCCTTGATCGCATCGCCGGCTTCTTGCAGCTGCAAGGGTTCATCACCGACCAACAAATACACCGGCTTCAAGCCTTGTTTGAGTTGCCCGGCCAGTTGTTTGAAGTACAGTTTCACGGCAACCGGGCCATCAATCGCGCGGTTGGTTGGCGGCTTGGTTGGCGATGGAACGGATGATCATTTGGGCCATGTCTTCATGCATTTGTTGGCGCAACACCTGCTCTTCTGACTGGGTACCGGTGATTTGCCCAATGTCAAAGGCAAAGTCTCGGGACAGGGTCAAAGTCCGTTCAGGAATTTTGATTTCATCCAAAAAATGCACCGCAAAGGTCACGGCGTAGTCCAGCCGATATTCCTGCACCCGGTTGTTGGTGCCAATGGACTGGATTTGTTTGCTCATGTCGTCTTTGACGATGATGATTTTGGCCGTGGCCGCGCTGGCTTGTTCCACCAGGTTCACCCCTTGATTGGCCATGGCCAAAGCCAAAGGGCGATACAAGGGGGCGCTGATGGCGTGCTCAATATAGGTTTGATCAAAAGCCGGATCCAAAGCCACCGCGGTCTTTAAGCGGTAGCCACAAGCCGACATCATCAACAGGCACAGACTGGTGGTCATCAAGCGCTTCATGAGACCACCACATTGACCAGTCGTTGCGGCACCACAATGACTTTGCGGATGGTTTTGCCGTCGACGAATTTGTGCACATTGGGTTCAGCCAAGGCCTGGGCTTCGACCTCATCTTTGGCGGCGTTGGTGGCCACCGAAATTTTGCCCCGCAGCTTGCCATTGACTTGCACCACCATTTCGATTTCGTCTTGCACCAGGGCCGATGTATCAACCGTCGGCCAGGCAGCGGTACACAACAGACTGGTTTCTCCCAGCTGTTCCCACAAGGCCTGGGCCATGTGTGGTGCAAAGGGGCTGATCATTTTCACCAGGTTGTACCAGCCTTCATGGCGGATGGCGATGCCGTTGTCTGTGCCATCGGCAAATTTACTCAGGGCATTGGTCAATTCCATCATCGCGGCGATGGCGGTGTTGAAGGTTTTGCGTTCGCCAATGTCGGTACTGACTTTGTCGATGGTTTGGTGAATTTTCCAGCGCATTTCTTGTTGGGCTTTGTCCAAGTCGCCCTGCATGGCTGGCGGTTCATTGCCGGCTGCTGCCAAGAAGGCAGTAACCTGATTCCACAAGCGATTCAGGTACCGGGCGGCCCCTTCCACCCCCTCTTCTGACCACTCCAGGGATTGTTCTGGTGGGGCGGCAAACATCGAAAACAAGCGCACCGTGTCGGCCCCGTATTGATCAATCAACTCTTGCGGATCCACCGTGTTGCCCTTGGATTTGGACATTTTGGCGCCGTCTTTCAAGACCATGCCTTGGGTCAGCAAATGGGTGAACGGTTCGTCTGAATTGACCAGACCTTGGTCACGCAACACCTTGTGGTAAAAGCGGGCATACAACAAATGCAAGATGGCATGTTCCACCCCGCCTATGTATTGATCCACCGGCAGCCAATAATTGGCCTCTTCGCTGAGCATGCCATCATGGTAATCAGGACAGCTGTACCGGGCGTAATACCAGGAAGACTCCATGAAGGTGTCAAACGTGTCGGTTTCGCGGGTGGCCTCACCACCGCATTGGGGGCAAGTGGTTTGATAAAACTCAGGCATCTTCTTGATCGGCGAACCACCGGTTTCATCAAAGGTCACCTCTTCGGGCAATACCACCGGCAGTTGCTCTTCAGGCACCGGTACCGCCCCACAAGCGTCACAATAAATGATCGGGATGGGACAGCCCCAATAGCGTTGGCGGGACACGCCCCAATCACGCAAGCGGTAATTGATCTGCACCCGACCGGTGCCGGCGGCTTCGAAGTGCTGGGCCATGGCAGCAAAAGCTTGATCAAAATCCATCCCAGTATATTCGCCGGATTCAATCAACAGGCCTTTTTCGGTCAATGCGGCTTGACTCAGATCCCCTTCGGTGGCAATCACTTGGGTGATTGGCAGGTCGTACTTTTGGGCGAATTCATAATCCCTTTGGTCATGACCTGGCACCGCCATCACGGCACCGGTGCCATAGGTCATCAGCACGAAATTGGCCACCCACACCGGGACCGGTTCACCGGTCAATGGGTGCACCGCATCCAAGCCGGTATACATGCCCTTTTTCTCCATGGTGGCCATGGCCGCTTCGTTGCTTTGTTCTTTGCTGCATTGGGTCAAGAAGTCCCCCAATGCCGGATTGTTGGCCGCCGCTTGCACCGCCAGTGGGTGTTCTGGCGCCACCGCCATGTAGGACACCCCATACAAGGTGTCTGGGCGTGTGGTATAAATCGACACGGTGCCAAAATCAGGCACCGCAAAATCCAACTCCAAACCTTTGGATTTACCGATCCAATTGCGTTGCATGATTTTCACCGAATCTGGCCAACCCGGCATGTCATCCAACGAGGCCAACAGTTCGTCAGCGTAATCGGTGATTTTCAAGAACCATTGGGGGATCGACTTTCTGATGACTTCAGCACCAGAACGCCAACCGCGACCATTCTCGACTTGTTCGTTGGCCAACACGGTTTGATCCACTGGGTCCCAGTTCACCACAGCGTCTTTGCGGTAGACCAATCCTTGCTCATACAATTTGACGAACATCCATTGTTCCCAGCGGTAGTATTCCGGTTGACAGGTGGCCAACTGTCGGGACCAATCAAAGGCGAACCCCAAGCGTTTGAATTGGGCGCTCATCTCATCCATGTTGTTGTAGGTCCACTCAGCCGGTTCCCGTTGGTTTTTGATCGCAGCATTCTCAGCCGGCAGACCAAAGGCATCAAAACCAATCGGATGCAACACATTTTTACCCAGCATTTTTTGGTAGCGTGCAATCACTTCACTCAAGGTGTAGTTGCGCACATGACCCATGTGCAATTTGCCGCTGGGATAAGGGAACATGCTCAAGCAATAAAACTTATCCTGATTGGGGTCGGCTTTGACTTCGAAGGCTTGGTGTTTTTCCCACAACGCTTGGGCGTGTTGTTCGACTTCTTGTGGATTGTAAGTGCTCATTCGATTAAGCAGGGCTTGCCTGCATCCTTTTGCTGTTGATCAAAGCGGAAATTATACGTGCTCAGTGGTGGCGGGTAAAGCCACACAACCCCAGCAGACAAAGAAAATGCATTCCGACAGGATCACCGCTGTTGGGGTCAGAAGACCCAGGTTCTGAAGCGCATGCCCCATTCGGTGCTGTAGCCCAATGATTTGGCTTGCAAGCGCCCGTCACTGTCGATCACATAGTAGGTGGGAAAACCTTGAATTTGATAATCCGCCATTTGTTGTTCGTGGCCAAACAGCACCGGCACTTGCAGCTCGAGGTCGGCCACAAAATCCACCACCTCTTGGCGGTTTTGATAGGACAAAGCCACCATCAAAATGGCCAATTCAGACTCGTCGCGTGCGGCCCGCAAATCATTCAGGTTGTCTGCCGACAGCCGACAGATGCTGCACCATGGCGCGAAAAAATACAGCAACACCTCCTGGCCCTGATAATCAGACAGGGTCACGGTGGGGCCATTGAGCATTGGCAACACAAAATCCGGCGCTTGTTGGCCATCTGCGGACAACGTACCTCGCTGCGTCCACCACAGCACCAAGGCCACCAGCGCCAGCAGCAACAGACTTTGCAGCAAACCACTTAAATATTTGTTTTTGGGCCATTTTTTGAATTTTTTTATCATCTTTTGTACAACTTTTCCTGGTATTCAGCAACAGCAGACCGATTTCATCGGACATTCATTCAAAGTTGTTCTGAATGCGTTATACTGATAAAAACATAGTAACAATTCTCGGGGAAAAATCATGAAAAAGTCAATTGGGCTGTGGGCAGGGTTCTGTTTACTGAGCTTTGGTGTTCACTCACAAGAAATTTATGGCGTGTTTGGCTTACCACCGGCCACCGATTTGGGTGAAAAACAAATCGGCACCGTGGATCCGGGCACCGGGGCCATCACCCTGTTGGGCACCGACACCTCGGTGGAAACCGGCATGCTGGACATGACCACCGGTGCCACTGCGTTGAATGTCAACAGCAACAAATCCTATTTCATTGGTCGCGATGACCTGAATGTGGACCGCATCTATACGGTGGACTTGAACACCGGCATCACCGACACCAATCCGGCCTTGACCGCCGGTTACACCACTTCCAACAACTGGGGGGTCTGGTACGATGAACCGAACGCCACGTTGTATGCCTTGTTCGATCGCGGCACCGATGTGGAGTTGGCCATCATCAACCCCGCGACGGGTGCCGTGACCCAACAACACAGCGCCATCGTCGGCTCTGGTGTGGCTTTGGGTTCAGGCTTGTTGACCGGTGACTCCACCGGTGAGCGGGTGTTTTTCATTGGTGATGGCGAATTGTATGTGGTCTCTACCACCAGCACCGACACCCATTTCAGCCTGATCTTGGATGATTTTTGGGGCGATTACACCCCCAGCAACATCTTTGGCTTGGAATGGGACCAATCCAGCGATGGGCTGTGGGTGTTGTACAACCCCGGTGGAGGCGCCCGCAGTTTGGCCAAAATCGAAGGCGACATCTCCGATGGCGGTGAACCCGAAGTGAACACCAACATCGAGATTGATTTCGGCGATCCGATCACCACCGCCAGTGGCTTATCGGCGCTGAATTATCAGACCAGCCAATATTTTTTCTTTGGTCGGCCCTCTACTGGCGCCAATGCCAATCTGTGGAGCATGTACACCATCGACTTGAATACCGAAGCCAGCAGCAATGTCAACATTGAAAACGCCAGTTTGGTGCAAACCAATGGCTATGCCGGCATTGAGGTGTTGCCGGGACCTGAGTTGTCGATGAGCAAATCCGACGGTGGCGTCACCACCACGGTGCCTGGTGACACCATCACCTACACCATGAATTATTCCAATGCCGCCGGTGCGGGGGCCACTTCCGGTCTCACCTTGACCGAAACCGTGCCCGCTGAAACCACTTTCTTGCCCGGCAGCAGCACCGCCGGTTGGGCTTGTTTGCCGGACAACACCGCCGGTTCCACGTGCACCTTGACACCGTCTGAACTGGCCCCAGGCGGTGCCGATTCAGCCACTTTTGCGGTCCAAGTTGATGCCTACGTCACGGCCGCCTTGACCGAAATCAGCAACAGCGCCACACTGAGTGCTGATAACGCCATCAACGACGTGATCGCAGCCGACACCACGCCGATCACCGCTGCGGCCACCTTGTTTGTCAGCAAGACCGACAACGACCTGACCAGTGCCGTACCTGGCGACACGGTGTCTTATGACATCACCGCAGCCAACACCGGTGATCGCATAGCCAGCAACGCGGTGTTGACCGAAACAGTTCCGGCCAACACCACCTATGTGCCCACCGCTCCTTTTGATTGGACTTGTTTACCCGACAACACCGCCGGGTCAACCTGCACCACCACTGCGATGGATTTGGCCAGCACGGCTTTTGCCACCACCTTCGATGTGCAAATCATCAGTTCGGTCCCAGCTGGCACCACCCAGATCAGTAACAGTGTCACCCTCAGCGCCGACAACGCCAGTGATGTCCAGGCCTCAGACGACACCCCAGTGACCTCATCGGCGGTTCTCAGTGTCAGCAAAACCGATGGCGACATCACCTTGGAACCCGGTAACACGGTGGTGTATCAAATTGATTACGGCAACACCGGCGACCAAGACGCCGACACCACCAGCCTGACCGAAACGGTGTTGACTGAGACGGTGTTCAATGCCGCTGCCAGCACCGCCGGTTGGCTCTGTGTGCCGGACAACAACCCGGGCAGCACCTGCACCCTGAATCTGGGCACGGTCGGTGGTGGCAGCGCCGGCTCGGTGGATTTTGCCTTGACCTTGAATACACCAGTACCTGGCATATTCTCACAGCTGACCAACACCGTGGTGATGTCAGCCAGCAATGCCAGTACGACCCAAGCACAAGACACCACGCCAATTGATGCCGATGTGGACCTGCGCATTGTCAAGACCGATGGTGGCGTCACCGCGGCATTGGGTAAAGTCATCAACTACACTTTGATCAACTTCAATGAAGGTGATCGGGATGCCTTGTTGGTTGAAATCTCCGAAACGGTGCCTGACAACACCACCTTCTATCCGCCGAGCAGCACCGCCGGTTGGGTCTGCACACCGGACAATGCGGCCGGCTCTACCTGCACCTTTGATGTCGGTGACTTGCCAGGTCTGTCTGGCAAACAGTCGGTGTTCTTTGCCGTCCAAGTTGATGACAGCTTGGATCCTGGCGTGACTGAGTTATCCAACACCGCGGTGTTGTCCGCCTTCAACAGCTTGACCCCTGATCAAGACACCGAACTGACTCCAGTCGATCAGATCATCCCCAGTGTGACCTTGATTGATGCCAATCCCTCCATCATTGAAATTGAATCGTGCAGCCAGAATGATGCCAGCATTGCGGAAGTGGTGGTGTCGTTTCAGGATGACAACCCGGGTTTGATTGGGGTCGATGACAGCAACAATTTTGCTTTGGTTGACACCGGCCTCGACCATGATTTGCAAACCGAGTCTTGCGCCATGGCCTTGGGTGATGATCAGTTGGTCAACATCAACACCTTCACCCCTGGCGGTACCGCCACCAACCCCAACGCCACCCTCACCTTGGACGCCCCTTTGTCTGATGGGCAATATGTGTTGTTGATTTGTGACGACATCACCGATGCCGCTGGTAATGCCATCGATGGCGATGCCGATGGCTTCCCTGGTGGCAATTTACAACGACAATTCCGAATCGATATTGAAAACTTGTTCAATAATGCTCATTTGGATGACTGTCTTGATAATCCGGTGTCATTGACCAGTTGGAATGCCTTGTTCGTCAACCCGGATTTGATTGCTCCAGTCAGCACCCCTGACTTTGACCAATCCGATTTGTCCGGCTCGGTATCGATGCAAAGCGTATCAAGTCCAGACTTGTTGATCGAACAATGCGTGAATTTTCAACAATTTGGCAGCCATACTTTCTCGGTTGAGGGCTTGGGTGTGGCATCGCAGCTTGGCGATCTTGAATTGAACTTGGTGTGTGCCTTTGCCGATGGAATAGACTGCATAGGCAACAGTGGTACACCATTTTCAAAAACGTTCACTTTGCCACCCTCCACCAACCCGCAATGGCAAACCCTGTCTGGACGCATGCTGTTACCTGAAAACACGGCATCGGCTTTTTGTGCGGTGATTGTCAACAGCCCCACCGGCGACCCTTTTGAGTACCACTTGGATGAATTCAAAATGGTGGAATCAGATTTAATTTTTGCTGGTGGATTTGAGGGCAACTGAGGATTGATTTCATGGACCCAAAGAGGCGCTGTGATCAGCGCCTTTTTTGTTGCTGCAGGCCAGACTCTCGGTTATTGACTGGATTTTCACAGCACAATATATAAGCTGTGCTTTTGTTTCATCGTTGGTCCCATGAAAAAGTACATTGCCATCGGAGTCGTTGTCATCGTGTCATTATTTGCCTTTCAATCATGCCGCCAAGGCCCACCCATCCGCATGGCTGAACGGGTTAATCTGGACTTGTTCATGGGCGATTGGTATGTGATAGCCAACATCCCCACATTCATCGAAAAAGGGGCGCACAATGCCATTGAAAGCTACAGCCGAAAATCCGAGTATGTGATCGACACCCGTTTCACCTTCAACAAAGACAGTTTCACGGGGCCCAAAAAAGAATACAACCCCACCGGCTTTGTGGTGCAAGAAGACCCCTCCAATGCCGAATGGAAAATGCAGTTTCTGTGGCCGTTCAAATCAGAATTCATCATCGTTCATGTCGACCCCGCTTATGAATACACCATCATTGGCCGCACCAAACGGGACTATCTGTGGATCATGGCCAGAAAACCGCAAATCGATCAGCGGGAGCTGGAAAATTTGATCAAAATCGCTGTTGACGAGGGCTATGACCGCCAACAAATTCAGTTGGTGCCACAGCAGTTGAAAGATCAGCCATAAACCCCTGATTTTCATTTTTGTTTTGGGGTGACAGGAATTGTCCGTTGTCACCCATGCTTGGATGAAAATCAAAACAATTGTTACAAATTCAGACCCGAACCCCTGTATTTTGTGATTCGAATCACAGTTTTTCTTTGGCAGATCTTTAATAAAAGGGATTTTGTGATATAAATCACACATTACCAACATATGAGTGTGTGAGTCTATGAGCGTTCCAAGCAAAGGCAGTGTTTTCACTGCACTGTTGATTTTTGCCTGTTTTGCACAGGCCCAGGTAGATCGAAACTTCACCAGCCGTTACAGCATCGACACCAACGGTGGCATTGAAATGATTGGCAATGTACTGATCACCTGTGATGAAGCGACCACTGCCAACTGCGCCGACATCCAAAGTGGCGTGACCAATGGCAATAACAACATCCAAACCCGCTATGTCAACCAAGATCCCGCTGGCGGCTTCACCAATTCCTCCAGTGCCACCCTCACCTTACCAGCCGGCAGTGATGTGCTGTATGCCGGTTTGTATTGGGGGGGACGGTTCGCCGATTCAGGAGGCGGTGCCAACGCGAGACGCACCATTAACATCAAACCCCCTGGAGCAGCAACTTACACATCTGTCAGTGTGGCTGGTGCCAATTTAGATGATTTTTCCAGCCAAGGCTCTGCCGACAACCGACCTTACCAAGTCCGGGCCGACATCACCGCCATCGTTGATACCAATGGCTCCGGTGAATATTTTGTCGGTGGTTTGTCTGCCAACAATGGCGCCGATGGATTGGGATTTTATGGCGGCTGGTCAATCGTGGTGGTCTATGAGGACAACAGCCTGCCATACCGCCGTCTGGCTTTGTATGATGGCGCGGCTCGGGTCACCGGCACCACCTCCGTTTCGGTCACCATTGGTGGCTTGCTGACCCCGGCTTCTGGCGATGTGACCGCTTCCGTGGGGGCTTTGGTTTGGGAAGGTGATCAAAACATCGCTGGCGACCAATTCCGCTTTGAAGGCACCGACCTGTTCACCACCGGCATCAATCCGGTCAACAATTTCTGGAACAGCTCCATCACCAAAAGTGGTGCACACATCACCAACAAAAACCCCAATTTCGTCAATCAAATGGGCATGGACATTGATTTCCATGACATCCCTCTGGCCATTTGGGGCAATTCTGAGACAGAAGCCACCATTGATTTTGTGACCGCGGGTGATTCTTATTACCCCAACTACTTGATCTTTGTGACCGATCTCAATGTACCCGATTACAGCTCATCGCTGAGCAAAACCGCCACCGATGTCAACGGGGGTGACATCGGCCGCAATGACCTCATCACCTATGAAATCAGTTTCACCAATGACGGTTCTGACAGCTCCATCAACACCGTGGTGACCGATCCAATCCCTGCCAACATGACCTACGAACCAGGCACCTTAGAAATCGTCAGTGCCGATGCCGGACCGACCGGCAGTTTATCTGACAGCGCCGGAGATGATGCCGGTGAATATGATGCCGGCAATGATCAAGTGGTCATTCGAGTGGGCAATGGCGCCGATGCCAGTAATGGCGGCACCATCGCACCGGGTGAATCTGTGGTGATTCGATTCCAAGCCCGAATAGATGCGGCAGCACCCACTGGCGACATTGACAACACCGCCACCATCAACGCCAATTCATTCCAGTTACCCACCACTGATTTCACCTTTCAAGACACAGCAACCATCACGTTGAGTGACATCACACCGCCCACCATTGGTACCTGTACTGTGACCCCAGACCCGGCCAACAACGGCACCACAGTCACCGCAACCTGTAACGGTGTGGAAGCCGGCTCAACCTTGACCATCCCAGGCTACACCTGTATGGACAATGGCGGAGGTAACTGGTCTTGTACCGGCACCGTGGGTGTCTCTGGCGTGGACGGTGATGAAACCGCCACCGCCACCGATGCGGCCGGCAACACCGCCACCACCCCAGCCAACTTCACTTTGGACAACACCCCGCCAACCATTGGCACCTGTACCGTGACCCCTGATCCTGCCAATGATGGCACCGTGGTCACCGCCAATTGTACTGGTGTGGAAGCCGGCTCAACCTTGACCATCCCAGGCTACACCTGTATGGACAATGGCGGAGGTAACTGGTCTTGTACCGGCACCGTGGGTGTCTCTGGCGTGGACGGTGATGAAACCGCCACCGCCACCGATGCGGCCGGCAACACCGCCACCACCCCAGCC